>NZ_JBQFRC010000003.1:0-455379 GCF_056537205.1 Ruegeria sp. CG3
GCCGTCCTTCCGACCAACCAACACCGCCTCAGCAGCGCCGGTGAAGGGCGTTCTAAGGATAACTACAAATCACCGCAAGCAGAAAATGACAAACTGCCGAACTTTTTTGCTGATTTTATTTTTATCAATATTTGTCAGTTACTTAGATAACAGCCGCCTAGCTCCGTCCTTGGGAATTTCACCCCCGGAGATCAAGCCCGACCCGCTGATTTCAAAGCCCCACGCCACGAGACCACTATATATAGCGAAAGCGCCCTGACACCACCACAAGAACACTCGACTCGCGCCCCGTGAGTCGACTCACTCTGCACCCGAATTGCGGCTCGGAACGCACAAGCGCTGAAGCGCCGAACACAGCGTTTTGCGCCACTCTGCTGCTTTTGGCATCCACTGGGCAATTGGCTTCCGACCGGACCGCTGGACCGCCGCATTCAAGGCGTAAAAAAAGGCCGCGAAATCCATTCGCGGCCAGCAACGATCCAGGAGAGAGTGTCGGACCTTATGATGGCCCGATCATGAAACAGGTGACATTGCGCGCCTTCAGGCGGCGACAGGCCAGATCCGCCTGCTCGCGGGTCATGCCTTGGAAGGTCGCGTCGAACCCGCGTGAACTCTGGTTCACTTTGCGCAAAGTGCCTTCCAGTGTCGTCATTTCCGACAGAGCCGTCTTCAGCAAAACCTTCTCGGCTTCGTAGCGGGTGGTGTAACGTCCGACATTGACGCCCCAAAGATGCCCGCCCGACGTGGACAAACGGGTAACGACCTCCTGCTCGGGCTCGGCCACGACTTCTGCGGGCTCGGTCGATGCAAGCACAAGGTTCTCGGGGCGCAGGGCCGGGCGCGTGTCGGCGTTCTCGACCGGAGGCGCCGTCGGCGCGATATCCGCTGCGGCGATCGCTGCGGCAATGCCGTCTTGAATACGTGCACCGTTCTTGGCGGCGGTTTCAGCCACGGCGCCGGCAACCTGAATGGCAACCCCTGCCCCAGGTCGCATCACAGGTCGAAGGCTGCGCTGTGGTGCGCGGACCGCACTGGCCAATTGGGTGGCGCCACCCAGCCCAGTATTCCCGGCATATGCCGGACGGGCAGGTTTGCGGATCGGAGCCCGAGACGGGGCGCGCCGGAATCCCATGTCCAGCAACTCGGCCACCTTGGCGTTGCGCGAAGTGCTGGATTTGCCGCCGAACACGGTTGCGATGATCCGTTTGTCACCACGCTTGGCCGAAGCAACAAGGTTGAAGCCCGCAGCGCGCGTGTACCCGGTTTTGATGCCGTCGGCGCCCCGGTAGGCTGCCAGCAGCCGCCGGTTGGTGTTCGGAACAGTCTTGATGCCCGCATGTGTCGATTGGCGTGAAAACAGGTTGTAATACTCAGGATAGTCATAAAGCAAGTGCCGACCCAGCGTGGTCATGTCACGCGCAGTCGAAAGATGGCCCGCTTCGGTCAGCCCGTGTGCGTTCTTGAAGGTTGTGCGGCTCATGCCCATGGCCTTGGCGGTCCGGGTCATACGGCGCGCAAAGGCGGCCTCGGATCCGCTTAGAGCGATGCCGATCGCGGTCGCGGCGTCATTGGCCGATTTCACAGCTGCCGCGCGGATGAGATAGCGGAATGCAATGGTCTGGCCCGCACGCAGGCCCAGCTTGGAGGGCGGCTCGGCGGCCGCGGCCTTGGTTATCCGCACCTGGGTGTCCAGCGTGATCTCACCGTTCCGCACCGCTTCGAAGGCGATATAGAGGGTCATCATCTTGGTGAGAGAAGCAGGGTGCAGCCTGGTATCGGCGTTGCGGGAATGCAGAACCTCTCCGGTTCTGGCGTCGATGACCATTGCCGCATAAGGAGCCGCAAGCGCCTGAGTCGCCAGGACAAGCGCCATCCATATCACAGTGACTACGAGCAAGCCCGCCCGCGCCGGAACTATCCGCCGAATCTGCACGATCTTTGCCTCTGTCTGCCTCGCGCCGCCGAGTTTTCCCGGTCAGCCTTTTTGATTATTTGGTCAAGGCTAACACACAGCACTGCTGAAATAAACCGAAAGCTGAAAAATCCGCGGCAGCGGCTCTGCTCGGTGGCGTCTAGATGTTGCGGCCCAACGGATGGCCGCCACCAAAACGGCGAAGATGTCAGAAAGTTGGCGCGGCTTCGTCGTGAAAATTTGAAACTGGGGCCAATCTGTCACAGGTCAGGAAATCTGCCGGACCAGATCAGGAAGATCTCCCAAATCGCGTATCTCCCGGAAACGGGGATGGCTTGTCGGGATCTCGGCCTGCTCGATCTCCCACACCAGACCGTGCGGTACGTGTACGCCCCAGCACCCCGCCTGGATCGGCGCGACCACATCCGACCGCATCGAATTGCCGACCATCATGGCACCGGCAGGTGACTGCCCCATCCGCCGAAAGACTTCGCGATAGGTGTCGGGGGTCTTTTCCGACACGATTTCGACCGCGTCGAACAGTTCACCCAATCCCGATTGGGCCAGTTTGCGCTCTTGATCAATGAGATCACCCTTGGTGATCAGAACAATACGATGGGTGCCTGCGATTGTCTCGACCGTTTCCCGCGCGTGAGGCAACAGCTCGATCGGGTGGGACAGCATCTCCTGCCCGGCTTCGATCAATTCGCGGATGACCCTGGCCGGTACCCTGTCTTCCGTTACCTCGATTGCTGTTTCGATCATCGACAGGACAAAACCCTTGATGCCGTACCCATAGTGGCGGATGTTGCGCTTCTCGGCCGCCAACAACCGCTCCATCAGATGGTCACGGTCCGCATGATCCGCCAGCAGCGCAGCAAAATGCGCTTGGGTCAGCTGAAAGAAACGCTCGTTGTGCCACAAGGTGTCGTCAGCGTCGAAAGCGACAATGGTCAGGTTTTCATCCATTTCGAATCCGCCCGGTTGCTCTTTCCTCTGGGTGGGTCGACGTTATATAAGCCCTGAAACGACCCGAAGTGTGAATCGGAAAATCTCGCGACATGATTGAAGCCCGTTGGATGATGGCTGGCAAATCGGAAGACGATGGCGACACGTCAATCCTTGTTCAGACCAAGCCCAAGACCAAACGACCGCCCTTGTACAAGGTGCTGCTGTTGAACGACGACTACACGCCCATGGAATTCGTGGTGCATGTGCTCGAGCGGTTCTTCGGGATGTCCCATGCGCAGGCCTTCGAGATCATGTTGACCGTGCACAAGAAAGGTGTAGCCGTGGTCGGCGTATTCAGCCACGAGATTGCCGAGACCAAGGTTGGGCAGGTGATGGATTTCGCTCGTCGGCACCAACACCCGCTTCAATGCACCATGGAGAGAGAGGAGTAGGGTCGCGACGCGCGCCTCTGCCCCCTTCAACCCGCTCTGATGTCCTCACGATTGTCTCTCGCCCTCGACTCGGGCCTGACCCTGTCGGAACCGATATCGGTCGTTGGACCGACGCCGGATCATGACCTGTCGGCGCTACCGAACGGTGTCGAGGTTGTTCAACCTTTCAAACCATTCCACGACCATTTCCGGGGCCACGGCTTTGCAGCTGTGCCCGAAACCGACAGCACCTGCGAAGACGTGGTTCTGTTTCTGCCCCGCGCCAAAGCGCAGGCACGCGCCATGATCCATCATGCGTGCAGCCGGGCCTCGGGAACGGTTGCCGTTGATGGTGCCAAGACAGATGGCGTGGACAGCTTGCTGAAGGACGTTCGCAAGCGGGTCGAGATCGAGGGCCCCATCGCCAAGGCGCATGGCAAGATCTTCTGGTTCAAGGCCAACCCCGACGCATTTGCAGACTGGGCCGCGTCCACAGGACAGATGGCGGATGGCTTCCAAACCGCGCCCGGGGTGTTTTCGGCCGACGGGGTCGATCCTGCTTCGGCACTGTTGCGCCAGACCCTTCCACCAAAGCTTGGACCTCGGGTCGCCGATCTGGGTGCCGGGTGGGGCTATTTGTCCTCCGGGCTGCTGCAGGATGACACTGTGCGCACGCTGCATCTCGTCGAAGCCGACCATACTGCCCTGACATGCGCCCGGACCAACGTGCCCGACCCAAGGGCACAGTTCCACTGGGCAGATGCGGTGACGTGGTCTGCGCCAGAACCCGTGGACACCGTTGTCATGAACCCGCCGTTTCACACGTCGCGCAGCGCCGATCCCGACCTGGGGCGTGGGTTCATCACCGCCGCCGCGCGCAACCTGTCCCGCTCGGGCCACTTGTGGATGGTCGCCAACCGCCATCTCCCCTATGAAACGACTTTGACTGACGCGTTTGCGCGGGTCGAGGAAATTGCAGGCGACAACCGGTTCAAGGTATTCCACGCCTCTCGCCCTCGGCGGTGAAGCCGATTAACCTGCGCCGCGACTCAGGAGGAAACACATGTCCTTTTCCATAGCCGGCAAGACCGCCATCGTTACCGGAGGCGCCAACGGCATCGGCCTTGCCATCGGCCGTCACTTTGCCGATGCGGGCGCCAACGTGATGTTCGCCGACATGGACGAGAAACGTCTGGCAGAAGAACTGGGCGAACAGGCCGACGACAGCAACGTCCGCTACTTCGCCGGTGATCTGCGCGAAAAGCTGACGATCGCCAACCTCCTTTCGGCCACTCTGGATGCATTCGATCAGGTCGATATTCTGGTCAACGGGGCCAGACAGGTCATCCCGACGGATCCGCTGGACCTGGAAGACGACTCGGTTCGCACTCTTCTGAACCAGAACCTGATGCCCGCTCTGCGGCTGAGCCAGCTTGTGGCCAAGCGGATGATCAAACAATCCGAGGATCAGGAAGACGGGCCGAATGGTTCGATCATCAACCTGTCTTCGATCGCCGGTCAGCGCGCGCATCCAGGCCTTTTGGCCTATTCGGTTTCCAGCGCCGCGCAGGACCAGTTGACCCGGTCCCTAGCAGTGGCGCTTGCGCCTCATCGGATCCGCGTGAACTCGATTGCGTTGGGGTCGGTCATGAGCGCATCACTGCAGGCCACCCTGAAAGACAATCGGGACTATCGGCGGGACATTGAGGATCATACCCCACTGGCCCGCATTGCCGCCCCGGCCGAGCTGGCCGAAACGGCGCAATACCTTGCCTCGGACGCGGCTGCGTTCATTACCGGGCAAGTCCTGACAATTGACGGTGGACGGACCCTTCTGGACCCGGTTGCCGCTCCCGCGCATTGAGCCTGACGATGTTTGAAACGGAAAAATCCACCGCCTCGGCCTGGTTTCGCCAGTTGCGCGACGAAATCGTCGCGGCCTTCGAGGCTTTGGAAGACAGCCACCACGTGGTGCCGTTT
Organism: Ruegeria sp. CG3; assembly: GCF_056537205.1. Lineage (NCBI taxonomy): Bacteria > Pseudomonadati > Pseudomonadota > Alphaproteobacteria > Rhodobacterales > Roseobacteraceae > Ruegeria > Ruegeria sp. CG3. Next base: position 5,275 of record NZ_JBQFRC010000003.1, read on the forward strand.
TCCGATGCCGCCGCCGGGCGGTTCGAGGTCAAGGAAACCCGACGCCAGTCCGAAGATGGATCCGACGCGGGCGGCGGGCTGATGTCTGTCATGCGCGGCGGCCGCGTGTTCGAGAAGGTCGGCGTCAATGTCTCGACGGTATACGGCACGCTGGGCGAGCGGGCACAACAGGCGATGGCCGCGCGCAAGGGCATCCCCGGGATGACCGACGACCCGCGGTTTTGGGCCTCGGGCATCAGCCTTGTGGCGCATATGCAAAACCCGCATGTCCCGGCCGTTCACATGAACACCCGCATGTTCTGGACGCCCCATGCCTGGTGGTTCGGCGGCGGATCCGACCTGAACCCCTGCATCGAGTACCCCGAGGACACGGCGCATTTCCACGCCACGCAGAAGGCGCATCTGGACCCGCACGGACCAGGGCACTATCCGCGCCTCAAGGAGTGGGCCGACGAGTATTTCTACATCCCGCACCGCAAGCGCGCGCGGGGCGTCGGCGGGATCTTCATGGATGATTACTGCACCGGCGACTGGCAGGCCGATTTCGCGCTGACCCAGGACATTGGCCGCGCTTTCCTGCCGGCCTTTCTGCCGCTGGTCGAAAAGCGGCGCGTGCAGCCCTTTACCGAAGCCGACAAAGACACCCAGCTGGTGCACCGCGGGCTCTATGCCGAATACAATCTGGTCTATGACCGGGGCACGAAATTCGGCCTGGAAACCGGGCATGACCCCGACGCCGTGCTGATGAGCCTGCCGCCGCTGGCCAAGTGGGTCTGAGACGTCAGAACCCGAAATCCATGAAGTTGTCGTAGCAGTAGTTCTGCGCTGAGGACGCCGACATGTTCTCGCCCACCCGCTTGACGGTGATTGAATAGCCGGGGGTGGTATCCACGCCCGGCGGCGGCTTCAACGAGAATTGCACGGTTCGGACACCCGGCTCGTAAGCCCTCCAGATGTAGATCCGTTGCGAACCGGGGACACCCAACTGCCGAATGGCGAAATCGCCGATCCCGCACCAGTAGTTGACAGGGGCTGACGACCCGATTGCCTTGACCTCGTACACACCGTCTCCGACGGATCTTATCTCGGTGCGGTAGGTCGGGCGGACGCCGATGCCGAACCCGACAGCTTGTGCGGCAATTGGAGCCAACAGTGTTGCAGACAGAACCAGGGCTGAAATCGAATGCTTCATCAAAACTATCCGCCAAAAAACCGGGTTGCTCCAATCATAGGCCGCCTGCCCATTGAGTAAAGCCAAACCGGGTTACCTTTGGAAACAGGCCGCGCTCACAAGCCCGCTCCGCTGCGGAGGCGACAGAAAACGAATACCATTTCAAGACTTTTGCCCGATATACTGCCGATGTCCCAAGGGGTTGAGGTCAGGTTTGAGCAGAAAATTTCCAAAGGACTGGTTTGATTTCTCTCCCGAGAAATACGCCGACTTCGGCGCGCTCTTCTACCTTGCCGGACTGACCAAAACCCACCAGCAGCGCAGCCTCGCCCAGGTTCTGTACGCGTTCGAAACGCCTTTGCGGCTGGGGCAGTATCACATCTTTCGCCAAAACGGATTCCCGCGCGGGTTCGTGACCTTTGCCGGGCTCATCCCTGAAGCGGAATACCGATATGCGGTGCAGGAAAAGCCGTTGATGGATACTGATTTCACCAGCGGTTCATCTTTCTGGATCGTCGACTTGGTCGCGCCTTTCGGGCAGACCAACCAGATGGTCGAGATTCTGAAACGCGAGATTCCGCACCCGAGGGTGCGCACGAACCGCATGGACAGCGACATGACCCGAAACCGCATCGTCGAATGGACCCGGGATGAGGCCGGCAAGGTCCACATGAAGCTGTACCGGAAAAAAGAGTTCTCGCAGCTTCTGAAAGAACAGGGTGATTGACCCTGCCACCTAAGACTTGGCGACCCGCCCGCCGACATCCTGCGGTGCCAGCGCTACGGTCTTGACGACCGCGTGGCACGGTTTGCCGGGCTGCAACGCCAGGGCATCGACCGACCGGCGCGTCACACGGGCCAGCAAGGTGCCCGCCGGTGTTCGGACCGAAACGATCGCCCCCGGACCTTCGCCCGCGCGCACGGTCTCGACGGTGCCCTGCAGGACGTTCAGCGCCGACAGACCCTCGGGCTTTCGGTCCGACAGTATGACTTCCTGGGCGGGGATGCGGATCCGAAGCGCGTCGCCAACCGAATGCGGGATGCGCGGCAGGAACAGTCGGACACCGTTTGCCGTCAGTTCCGTCAGGCCATCTTCGTGATGCGCGGCCACACTGACCTCAAGCACCGCACCCACAGCCCGCACACCTGTCGGCGCAACCGAGGGATCCGCCAGCACTTCGGAGGCCGGTCCCTGCCGCAGCACCTTGCCGTCCTGCAACGCCACGACCGAGGTGGCAAGGCGGGCCACTTCGGCCGCAGAATGCGTGACATAGAGGATCGGCACCGAGACCTCGTCTCTCAATCGCTCGAAATAGGGCAGGATCTCGGCCTTTCGGGCTTCGTCCAGCGCAGCGAGAGGTTCATCGGCCAGGATCAACCGCGGGCTTGCCAGCAGAGCACGGCCAATGGCGACACGCTGTTTTTCACCGCCCGACAGGTGGGCGGGGCGACGGTCCAGCAGGTGGCCGATGCCCAGCATCTCTATCACGTGATCGGGGTTTTCACGACGCGCGTCCCGGGGAGCGAACCACCGGCCGTACGACAGGTTCTGGCGCACGGTCAGGTGCGGGAACAAGCGGCCTTCCTGAAAGATATACCCCAGCCGGCGGCGATGCGGGGGCAGCCATTGGCCTTGCTCGGTATCGAACAGCACCCAATCATCCACCGCGACCCGCCCGGCTTGAGGGCGCAGCAACCCGGCCACGGCATCCACAATGGTGGTCTTGCCCGACCCCGATCGTCCGAACAGCACCGTCACACCCCGCGGCGCCTGGAACAGGATGTCCAGGTCAATGCCCGGCAGGCGGTGTCTTATCTGCACGGACAGGCTCATGTTCCGGCCACCCGGGCCGCTGCGCGACGCCCCACATATTCCGACAGAAGCAGCGCCCCCATGGCGATGACGATCGAGATGATGACCAGTCGCATCGCGGCACTCTCACCGCCCGGCACCTGAAGGAAGGCATAAACGGCCGACGGCAGGGTCTGCGTCTGGCCGGGAATGTTCGACACGAAGGTGATCGTGGCTCCGAACTCGCCCATCGCCTTTGCGAAGGCAAGGATTGCCCCAGCGATGATCCCCGGCAAGATCATAGGCAAAGTCACGGTGACAAAGACAAAAGGTTGCGATGCCCCAAGCGTCGCTCCGGCCTGCTCCAGTTTTGGATCAACCGCCTCGATCGACAGGCGGATTGCCCGAACCATCAGCGGAAATGCCATGATCCCGGCGGCCAGCGCGGCTCCGGTCCAGCGGAAAGCCACAACGACGCCCAGATCAGCCAACACCCGACCAACCGGGGCTTGTACGTTGAAGGTCAGCAACAACAGATAACCGGTCACGACCGGTGGCAGGATAAGCGGCAGATGCACCAGACCGTTCAGCACTTGTCGGCCGGGAAACCTCCAGCGGGCCAGTGCGTAGGCCACGAATATCCCGAGTGGCAGCGAAACGATCGTCGCCCAGAAAGAGACGCGCAGCGACAATCGCAACGCTTCGATCTCGGCGGGACCCAGCCAACCCATGGCGCTATCCGTGCGGCAGGGTGAAACCCTGCGCCTTGAATATGCCGGTCGCCGGTTCGCTCTGCAGGTAGTCGAGGAAAACCTGCGCCTCAGGCCGTGCGGTCGCGGTCAGGGCTGCGGGATAGACGATCACCGGGTGCGTGCCTTCAGGGAAAACTCCGACCACATCCACCCGAGCCTCGGCCTGCGCATCGGATCGGTAGACAACACCCATTGGTGCCGCGCCACTTGCGACAAGCGCCAACGCCGCGCGCACGTTGTCGGCCTGAGCCACCTGATCCTGAACATCGTTCCACAGGTCCAGGGCAGTCAGCGCGGCCTTGCCGTAGATTCCGGCGGGAACCGCATCAACGAGGGCCATCGCCAGATAGCCGCCTTTCAATTGACCGCTCAGATCGAAGTCCGGCGTAAGCGTCTGTTCGCTGGGCTGCCCTGCGCGCGCAATCAGCACCAGCCCGTTGCCCACAAGATCGACGCGCGACGCCGGGTCGATGTCTCCGTTCCGCTCAAGAACATCCATCCAGGCGGTATTGGCCGAGATATACAGATCGGCCGGCGCGCCCAGCTGAATCTGCCGGGCCAAAACGGAAGATGCTGCGAAGGAAACCGTAACCTGTTGACCTGTCGCGGCCTCGAATTCCGGAGCGATCTGGTCCAGCGCGGTCTTGAGGCTGGCCGCCGCGAACACCAGGACCTCAGCCGCCGCAACCCGAACCGGGGCAACCAACGCGCCGCAAACGGCGGCAACCGCAACAAGACGGCGGCATGTGTCGAACTGCATCCCCGGCTCTCCTGTTCGGACGGTCGCACTGCTTTTGGCATATCGGAGGCAGCGGGCCGCAGGCAAGGTGTATTCCCGCCGGCGTGCCATGCAGAGTCCGGAATCAATTGGTCTTTCCGGCGTCGAAAGAGTAAGCCCGGAGAAAAAGGCGGCATCCCAAACCCGCAATCTGTCGCAAACGAAATTGATGTCGCGAACTCGCAAGACGAGTCTGGGCATGAACTAAACAGGACGTACACCATGCTGCACCAAACCCCGAGATTGATCGACACCGTTCGCGCGCGGTTTGCCCATGTGGACAGCTGCCCCTTTCAGGGTCCCCGCATCTTTTTCGAAAATGCCGGCGGCGCACTGACCTTGAACTCGGTGGTCGAAACCTCGGCCCGTTTTGCGGCCATCCCGGACAATCAGGGGCGGGACAACCCCGCCAGTCACGCGTTGGTCGACATCATCAGCCGTGCCAAGGCAGATCTTGCCGTGTTTATGAATGCGCCTTCGGGGCAGTTCTTCGTGGGTGAAAGCGGAACAGAGCTGCTGTTCCGCATGATCCGCACGGCCTGCGTGAATGCGCCAAAAGGGGCAAAGGTGATCGGCAGCTCGATCGAACATCCCGCCAGCCGCAGCGCCGCGCGCCGCTGGGCGGGCCTTGCCGGATTGGACTATGTGAACGTGCCGCATAACGACGCGACAGGTTTGGTTACTGCCGCAGATTATTCGGCCCACATGACACCGGACGTCGCGGTCGCCACGATCCTGCACGCTTCGCCGGTGACGGGAATGGGAATGGACGTGGCTGAAATCTCGCGCGCGATCCGGGCGGTGTCGCCGGATTGTTTCATCATTGTCGATGGCATCCAGCACGCAGCACACGGACAGTTGGATATCGACAGCTATGAAGTCGATGGATATGCGATTTCACCCTACAAAGTGTTTTCCCGGCATGGCTACGGCATTGCCTGGATCTCCGACCGGCTGACCGCCCTGCCCCATGACCAACTGATTGACGCGCCAGCTGATGGTTGGGAATTCGGCACGCGCGATACCGGCGCCTACGCCACGATGTCCGACGTGGTTGCCTATTTCGACTGGCTGGGCGGCCAGGTGTCGGATGCCCCTGACCAACGCACCAGAATCGAGGCCGCCGGCCAGGCGATTCATGCCTATGAGACCCATCTGACCAACGCGATGATCAACGGCGTGGGCAACCTGCCCGGCCTGCGCGATATGGATCACGTCGCGATTCTGGCCGGAGAAGACAACCCCGCCCGCGAAGGACTGGTGTCGATCGTGGTCCGCGACATGCCCTCGACCGACGTGGTCTCGCGCCTGAACGCGCAAGGCATCCGAACCCACACCCGCAAGGCCGACCATTACAGCGGGAACGTGCTGAACCCGTTGGGCTTGTCCGATTGCATCCGGATTTCGCTGTGCCACTACAACACCGAGCACGAGGTTGCGCATTTGTTGACGGCATTGAAGGACATGAATCCCTGAGACACACGGCCACCGGCGCAGAAATTCTGAAAGACCCTCTTGCGCCGGCCCACCAGCTTGGCTAAATCCCTCCTCACGGGTGATTAGCTCAGTTGGTAGAGCGCTTCGTTTACACCGAAGATGTCGGGAGTTCGAGTCTCTCATCACCCACCATCCCAACTCATTGATCTTGCAATAGTTATTTCTGTGCAGGGTCTTGCGCCGCCTCAACTGGTACATAGAGGTGGTACACGATGAGACACGCGATGCCTAAGCCTGTACTGATCGGATCGACATATTATCTACGAGTTCATGTCCCACGGGACGTTGTGAAACTTGCTTCAGGCTCCGCAGTTGTTTTGCCTATTGGCGATAGTGCCTGTCAGATAAAGCTAACGACTCACGCCAAAGTCTCGCTGCGGACGAAAGACTGGCCAGAGGCCAAGAAACGCTTCGCCGCAGCTCTTGCCGCCTTAGAGACATACTGGGATTCCCTGAGAAACGGGCCAGTTAGCTTGAGCCATAAGGAAACCGTTGCGTTGGCAGGTGAAGTCGTAGCTACGTTCCTACAAGTACTGGAAGAAGAACCCGGATCACCTGAGATTTGGGAACGGGTGGCAAACCTAGATGCCCACGCCAAAAAAGGCATGAGCAATCCCTTGGCAATCCCGACACCTCAGACCAAGGCTAAAGACATTGAGTATCGATTTGGCGGGTTAGCGGATGCTCAATTGGCAAGGCGAGGTCTGATAGTGGATGAAAAGTCTCGCGACCGCCTCATTCAACGCATAGCTGTGTCCATGGAAGATGTCAGCCGGGTCAATTTAGCAAGGGCATTGGGCGACTACTCGGAAATAGATACTCTCAAGAAGTACCCAAAATACGTGCCGAAACCCAAACAACACCCGGGCGTTCGCGATGAGCACGGAGGAGTTACGTTCGACGACGTGATCGACCAGGAAGTACGTCGCCGATCCACAGGCAGAGATGCCAAACCCATGTCCTCCAGTGCAGAACGTAAGTTTCGAAGAGCCGTTGACGAGTTTGCGAAACACCGAAAGAGCAAACGAATAGACACTTTGACAGCACGACAGGCTGATGATTGGAAGTGGACCATGCTGGACGAGGGAAAGCTATCTAACTCGACGATAGCCCAGCGTTTGCAGAACGTAAGGACGGTTGTGGAGTGGGCGCGTCGTCATGCCCTCGGTAGTCTTTTCCCCGACGGCAACCCCTTGGAACTGGTTGAGCTACCGCAGCGACAAGGGGTCAACAGCGCTGATCGGACATATCGGTTGAGTGAGGCGAAGTTGGTCCTGGAAGCGGCGAGGTGTGAGACGAAGCCGGAGCTTAGATGGTTGCCGTGGATGTGCGCCTACTCGGGCGCTAGGATTGAAGAGGTTGCGCAGCTAACGCCTGATGACTTCTTCCAGTCCGCTGACGACTGGTTCTACCGGATCACGACGAAGGGCGGGAAAACACTGAAGAACCAACACAGCAAGAGGACTGTTCCCGTACACCCTGACCTCATAACTGAGGGATTGATCCAGTTCGTGCAGACGCACAGCGGCAACCCCACTCAAAGATTGTTCCCCCGGCGATCAAAAGGGAACGTAGCTGGGTGGGTACGAGGCAAGCTTGAGCTTAAAAGAAAAGACCTAGCACCCAACCATGGGTGGAGGCATCTGTTCGAAGACTTGGCATTGAGGGCGGGTATCTCGGATAGCGCGAAGACATACATCACAGGACGATCGACTGGGCGGTCAGCTGAAGGGTATGGCAAGAGCGACGCTATGCTACCCGGATTGGCGGCAGAGATGCGTAAGCTGCCTTCATTCCTGCCCCAATAGAGCCGCTGAGAGAGTCACTGAGTGGCCTTTCAGGTGCTTCAGCTGGGTAGGGTGCTGAGAGCCGCAATCGAGCCTCACAGAGTCGCTCAGAGCCTCTACAGTCGGTTTGGAGTTGGGTGCCACCATTGCAGACAAATACGTGCTGCGGGGGCCTCTCTGGGGCAACTGCAATCTGAAGCTGAAGCTTCGATGCTAGTCGCCAGACCTCCCTTGCCGATCACTTAGCCGATAGCTTTGGGGGGTAAGGGGGGCATCTGGGGATGCATCTGAAGCTAGGTAGCTTTGATAGCTTAAGCTATTGCTGAAGCTTGGGTCGTCCTCGTCGTGGAGGAAAGACCCATTAACCACATCCTCAAAGCTCAAGCTATGCCTGCTGCAGACAACTTGAAGTTTGACCACCACGACGACATTGACGCTAGTGTCAGAAGCGATAGAGCTGGCATCGGTCAGCCAAGCAAAACCGCTGCAAAAATCTGAGAGCCTTACCCATATAACGTGGTCGTCGATAGTTCCCCCATACCGGGTCTTCGGTCGTATGGTAGAGCGAAATGGGTTGCGACACGTTTACCAACTATGCCTTTGACAGAGGGTGATCGCCCCACACAGCGACGTTGAAGGAACCGGCAAATGCACATCTGCACGTTACCGAGGCTCTGAGGCGCTCTGGCGCAGCTACTTCCTACTCATCGTTGACACTGCAGCGTTCACTGTGATCTGCGTAGGACATTGCGGTAACTTGTTTTTTTCACAAGGACATTGAAATGAAATGGCGGGATTCAGTCGAACTTGCGTTACAGAACTTAGGCGGCAGCACCAGCCTTGATCGTTTGTATGAAGAAGTCCGCGCAATTCGCGTGAGCAACAATGACACCACCCCCAAATCCCTTGAAGCAGTCGTCCGCAAAGAACTTGAATACAACTCTTCGGACTCTTCGAATTGGCAAGGCGATAGAGACCTATTCTACAGCGTTCACGGGATAGGTATGGGCGTTTGGGGTCTTAGAGCGCTCATATCGGAAACTCCGCTTGCTCACGACATTGAGCTACCGGAAACGACCGGAGAAGCCGTACGGCTCGAAGTCACGACGAACCGCATCATCCGTGATACGGACATGACGAAGAAGGTGAAGGCGCTTCACAACAACGAGTGCCAGATGTGCGGGGGCTTCATCGAGCTTCCGAATGGCCAGAAGTACGTCGAGGCTCATCACATCATTCCCTTAGGCGCTCCACACAATGGGCCGGACACTCCCGACAACATAGTTGTGGTCTGCCCAAACCATCATGCCATGCTCGACTTTGGGTGTATCACTCTTTCGAAGTCACTTCTGAAAAACGCAGTCGGTCATTGCATATCTGACGCAAGCATAAGCTACCACAACCAGGCTATCTTCTTATCCTCCTAATAGCAGTACGACGGTCAGCATGTGTCCTTACGGGTATACCTCCACGTACACCAGCGCGTCTTGAAAAAAGACTGTCCGTAAGGGTTGACTTACTTCAACGTACACAATTATCAACGTACAGCACCTAAACGGACACCAAGGCGACATGAGCAAGACCATCCTTTATGCACGAGTTTCGACTACTGACCAGACACTTGACCATCAGCGGGCACAAGCTGAGGCTGCTGGGTTTAAGATTGACGAGGTGGTGTCCGACCATGGGGTGTCAGGTGTCAGTACGACGCTGCAGGAAAGACCAGAGGGCAAGCGATTGTACGACAAGCTGCGCCATGGGGATACGCTAGTGGTGCGCTGGGTTGACCGTCTAGGTCGCAACTACCAAGACGTCACAGACACGATCCGCCATTTCATCAGGCAGGGTGTCGTAGTGCAGACCGTGATCAACGGCCTGACCTTCGATGGCACCACGCAGGACCCCATGCAAGCAGCTGTGAGAGACGCGCTTATTGCCTTCATGGCCGCGACCGCACAGGCGCAAGCGGAAGCAACCAAGGAGGCCCAGAAGGCTGGCATAGCCGCTGCAACGCAGGACGGCACCAAATACCGGGGCAAGAAGCCGAGCTATGACAGGGTGATGTTTGAAGTTGTCATGGAAATGCTGGGCCAAGGGGCCGGTGCATCAGAGATCAGTAAGGTCACCGGATTGACACGCCAAACTGTCCTTCGAATAAGGAAAGACCCTGCGGCAGCCGAGGCTGGGCTGGCAAAGTGGGCAGATAAGCTCCACTGAGGACAGCGGGGCCTTTTTGTGTCCCGTCTATTTACACTGTCAGGAGTTGAGCGTCTGTGCGGGAGCTGCGACAACTGGAACGAAAGATGAAATGAGGAAGTCTACATGTTCCACAGAGCGGCGTTGGACATAAGCGATAGACACAAAAAGCCAGACCCCAGATTTTACAGTTGTGTACGGTTTGTCGCCGACAGTTGCACTCCTGCTGTTTTCTACCTCAACGAAGAATGGTTAAAGCACCGGAATTTGGAAGACGCAGGGATTAGCGTCGATGATCTTTTGCCGGCGCAGATCGAATTGTTGAAAAAGCGTAACCTCTACCCAGAGAAATCAAATGCCCCCCAGCAACCCGCTTTAGTCTACTTGGAGGAAGGGGCATGGGAAAAACCCGTAGACCCTGAGACGGGTGCAATGTCAGGCTTGGTTGTGCCTAATCGAGAGTTTGTCCTCTCCCCATCACCGTTAATCCATAAAGCGCACTTAGCGGACAACGGGCTTAACGCGCAAACTGCTATTCTTTGTCTAGCCTCGGTCGGGTTAGATGTCATGCTGCCGAATGTGTCCTTTGACTTACTCGCAGATGAGGAAATCAAAAGGATGAAAGAAGAATTTCGTGACGAACGACTACAGTATCTTGAGGTAGCGTCAGCTCTAGCGCAACAGGCATACGATAGGTTGAAAGAGGGTGATTATGAAGACGCACTGAGGTGGGCGGAAAGCGAGGTTGCTTTTAAATTGGCTCCCAAGGCCCGGCTCATTGAGGAGGCAGTATCTTCACACACCACTCGGCAGCTCCGAAAGGCTGGTTACTCGTTCTGGAAGGAAGGAGTACCCACCATTGGAGCAGCTTATCTGTCAGGCGGATTAGGGGCTGCTTCGTTGACGGCGGGAAAGGAGGCGCTCAGAACGCTAGTTGCGACGGTTAGCGCCAGCAAGGAGGAGCGATCCTTGCCTGAGGTAGCCTATGCCATGAAAATCAAGATGGCTGTCGATGACCGCCGTGCCTGAACTCGTAACGCATCACCGTAGAATAACCGCCCAAGGGAACGCTCCAAAGCTACTCTTACGGAACTATTCAAAGTCTTTCGCCAGCTTGAACAAATCTAATACCAAGCGCACCTAGTCCTGATTACTCTTTGTAATCACAATGGTTGGCGGCAAAAATGAGATTTTCCCTGCTACCTTCAAGATTTCCCCAGGCTACGATCGGATCATAAGGCTCGTTAGTGTTAATACGAAACTCAAAATCTGAAACCTCCAACAGCCATTTCTTAACGTACTCAGTTGGGATCGCAATACTGACTGCGCTTACACGCTTGTCCATCTCAAAGACATAGGGCCTATCGTACTGAAGGGCGAAAGCACTGGACTTCAACTCTACAGTATTCACAGCCTGCTTTACTGCTTCTAAAGGACCGTGAATCTCCATAGAGAGAAACAGCGTCCCAGGAACTTCCTCAATGCAGAACTGATTGATCTGCATTTCTCGCTCGTCATCGGCAACGGGACGATAGAAAGCTCTCCACCCTCGGAACCAATTGTCCAGTCGCCAGAATTTTTGTGGTTCAGGTTTCTTCCCGAGAAACGCTTGTATCGCTCTTGGTTCGCTTTTTTCGAAGTCAGTATTTTCTGTTCCAGGGTATCTCGAAATACCCCATCCATCGATATCTTCCCTTGAAAACCAAAGCATGTCTTCTGGTCGAGTTGCAGTCACAAATGCAGCCACCGCACCATGTGAAACGCCGTGTTGAAATGCATGTTGAGCAAGTAATTCGTTGCACTCTTGATCTGGCAAATCGTCCACCGCGCATGAGTGCTGACCAAACATACCAAAAGGTTCCATCGTTCGATATTGGCCGGCAATGAATACAACTGACGCACAAGCCGATGCGCAACTCGCACCATTTGGAATAATAGTATGAAATGGGCGATTTCTCAGAGCGGCCGACAAAATTAGCGCTTCCATCACACTTCCACCGGGACTGTCTAATAAGAGTATGGGTAGACCATGCGCCGCGGGTTCCGCAAATTCGGACAGCTCATTGAATTTCTTAGTTGTTCCATGTTCTATTCGGCCAGATAGTTTCAGCGCCTTGACGCCGTTCCACTCAACTATCGAGAGACCACCCGCGATGTGATTATTAGATTTCGGCACCTTGCCAGTTTGCGCTCCGGCAGCAGAAGCCAAAAGTGTCCAAAAAAACAATAGTATCGCTAACTTAGGGTATTCCAACGTGCTAGTACTCCTTCGTCGATCTCCAAGCCACAAGTTACTCTGCTATGTGAGTTTAACCGATGATTTCTTTGAGCCTGCTAAGACGTATTGACGACACCAATTTTCACACTGTGGTTTCACAGTGTAGCCGAGGCTTACACTAGAAACTGCCCTCCACGCCGATACTTCGGATACGTGATTGGCGCAGCACAGGCTTGCCTTCCTCCAACGCGCCTCCCGCGTCAGCCACACAGGCGACCCACCATGTTTGACACTTTTTTGCGAGTGCCAAAAAGCTAAATGGGACCACCTGTACTTTAGCAGTTCCGCTCTAGCGATACAGCCCGCACTAAGCGCACATCAACGTCGGTTTTTGATAGCCGATCACTGTAAAGCTATCTTGTGGATTTGGTTTCGCGAACAAAGTGTAAAGACACTCCGAATAAGTCGTTCCGCCGCCGTACGTGTAGGCAGTGGCGCTGTTTCCGTAGCCGTATACATTTGTTGTCGTTGGTGCCGTGTAAGACGTCGTGTTGCTCCACTGAAACGCAAAACGTCCATCTGGGAGCTTTACCACGTTATCTGGCCGACCGTAGTCGAGTATTACGTCTGTAATGTCTCGCCCGACATATGATTGCATTATTGACTCAGCGCAGCCCGAAAGCACTAGAAGTACCCCGGCGAAAACTAGTCGCTTGAACATTTTCCACTATCCCAAGTTTTGCTTTTTGCTTTTTGAAACCTGAAAGTAAGCAATATCGCAATAACTCTCAAACGGTTTCGAAGTGAGACTAACAATTGTTGATAAGCAGAGCCAAGCAGCAACTTGTCGCAATGGATACTTAGCAGCAAATCTCGAGTTGCAAAGATACTGGGGAACACCCTCAGTTAAGCCATTTTTCAGTGGGTTCGGGACTGAACTACGTTCCTCACAAAGCCCCTAAGCGTCTTATCTGGTTAGGTTACGCGCTTTCGATTGTTGATGCTGGCCAGCCGACGAATGTTGACCGTCGGTACATTTGAGTAGTACATCATCATCAAGGCGGCGCCTGGAAAGCGCTTTAAAAAAAGGACTTTTCGGTGAAGTCATGAGAGTTCGAGTCTCTCATCACCCACCATCCCAACCTCTTCTCCGTCTTCAGTATTTGCGCGGACGTGACCTGCCAACTCCTGGTGCGTCGCCCCGACCCATGCACAAATCAAAATACTATTTTGGTTTGTCAGCAGCCTCCTTTACTGTGGGTCAAAGCCAAAATGGGCTCACCGGAGGGACATCATGAAGACGGTACGGATCGCGAAACCCCTGATGCTTGGCCTGTCGCTGGCGATTTCAGCAGCGACCTCGGCGCTGTCTCAGCAGTCCGACTGGTCCTATTCGGCCACGATCTACCTGTTCACCCCTGAAACCGAAGTGTACCTGGACACACCGGCAGGAACCTTGGATGGCACGCTCAGCTTCTCTGACGCGCTGGAAAACCTAGACCTTGCTTTCATGGGCACGTTTACCGCGTCGAACGGCCGTTGGTCGTTCCTTGCGGACTACAACTATACGAACCTGTCCTTCTCGAACGAGACTCCCGGCCCGGCAAGTTCAGGTCTGGACACATCGTTCAAAACCCAGTTCCTGAGCGGCTATGTCGGCTACCGCGTCCTCGAAACGCCAACAGCCAGCGTCGATCTGGCTGGCGGGTTCAGATGGTTCAGCACTGAAACAAAGTTCAACCTGTTGCCCGGAACAGCGCCCGGCAATCAGACGTCGGTCGACAGCAGCTGGACCGATCCGGTGATCGGCGTCCGTGCCCGGGTCGCGTTTTCGGACAAATGGTCGGGAACCGGGTTCCTGGACTATGGCGGGTTCCGCAGCGACAGCGAAACCTGGCAGGTCCTGCTGACTGCGGACTATGCGATCAACGACCGCTGGCTGCTACGCGGCGGGTACCGATACATTTCCTTTGATCACGACATCAATGGCAATGACTTCAGCTTCCACCAATCGGGTCCGGTCATTGGCGCAACCTACCGATTCTAGGGCATTTGCCACCCACTAGGTGACGCTCGACATGCAAAGCCCGTCCTGCGACGCATAAATACTGTCTTTCGGCACCCCGATGACGTTCGCTTTTTTGGAGTTCCGGCTTCAGACCCCCTAAGATCAACAGTCAAGGTTACTCTGCCGCGATCGCCTTCTCTTGCCGTCTCTCGACGTCTTCGATCAGCAGCGTGCGGGTCGGAAACGGGATATTGATATCGGCTTCGTCCAGCGCTTCTTTGACTTTGCGCTTCATGTCTGCCTGGTACTGGAAGTAGTCCGAAGACTTGCACCAAACGCGGACAAGAAAATCGACGCTGCTGCTGCCAAGGTTGTTCACCTGGATGAACGGTTCGGGATCTGCCTGCGAACGGGCGTCCGACATGATCGTATCGCGAATGACACGCTCGGCCTCCGCCAGGTTGACGCCGTATCCAACGCCAAACGTCCATTCGGCACGACGGGTCTCATAGACGGAATAATTCTTGATGGTGTTTCCCCACACCTCGGCGTTGGGAACGATAACCTTGACGTTCCCCATATCCGCAATTTCAGTGTAGTTCAGGGTGATATCTTTTACGGTTCCGAGCACGCCGTTCACGTCAACGAAATCGCCGATCTTGAGCGGCCGGAACAGGATGATCATCACGCCGGCTGCGACGTTGGACAATGTGCCTTGCAGGGCAAGACCAATGGCCAAACCCGCGGCACCGATCAGCGCGATGATCGACGTCGTCTGCACCCCGAACGTGTTCAGAATGAACAGCCCCGTAAACGCCAGGATCGTATAGCGCGCCAGATTGCCAAGAAAGTTGAAAAGCGTGTCGTCAAGACGTTCCGATTTTTCACCGACGCCCCGGATCTTCCGGCTGACATATCTTGAAATCACAAGCCCAAGCACCAACAGGATCAGCGCGGCGATCGTGTTCGCGACGAGGCCAAGAAGGGCCTCGAGCGTCAACAGGTCGCTCAGCGATTTCCCGTCATACAGCTCGGTATTCAGAACTTGCGACAGTTCGGCCCAAACGGTGTTCGTCACGGTCTCTGCGGTCTGTGCAATCTCGTTTTCCATGGTGTTCCTCGTGTTTCATCGCCTGAGTTTTCGTGTCTTGCAGCGCGGCCCTGCCGCGTCAGACCTCGATCACGGCGCTAGAGGCAAAGAACATGGCCTGGCTGACGGCCGATTTGACCTGTTCTTCAGTGTAGGGTTTGGAAATCAAAAATGCTGGTTCGGGCCCTTTGCCCGTCAGAAGGCGCTCGGGGAATGCGGTAATGAAAATGACGGGGCAATCGCCGTGCTGGGCAATGATGCGGTTCACCGCATCGATTCCGCTGGATTTGTCCGCCAGTTGGATGTCCGACAGGATCAGGTCGAACGGCTCGCGCTCCGCCAGGTCAATGGCGGCCGTCTCGGTGCGTGCGACACCGGTGACCCGGTGGCCCAAATCGGTCACCATCGTTTCAAGATCCATCGCGATGATTGCTTCGTCTTCGATGATCAAAATGCGGCCAGAAGTGTGGCGGGCCATTTCCTCGTAGGCGATTGCGATCAGCTTCTGAGCCTCGGCGGGTTCTATCTGCATGATTGCGGCGATATCGCTGACCGAGAACTCTTCGACCGTGCGCAGCAGCAAGGCCTCGCGCGTGTTCGGCGTCAGGCGTGCCAACTGGGCGTGAGCGCGCGTTTGGATGTCAGAGCTGTGGACATCTGCGTCAACAGGCATTCCCGATGTTGACCAGATGCTGTGAAACACACGAAACAGCGCGACCCGCGGCGCGAGATCGGCATCGAACTGGGCGGGATCTGCAAGGATCGCCTCAAGCGATGCAGCGGCGTAGGCGTCGCCACTGTCCTGTGAGCCGGTGAGGGCACGGGCATAACGGCGCAGAAACGGCAAGAGCGGGCCAATTTGATCTGCGACGGAAACTCCGGTCAGCTCGGTCATCTATGTTTTCCTCATTTTTTTCTCTAAACTCGGGAACCAAACGCTTACTGTGGCGTTATGGTTCCAGCAAAAGTAAAAATTTTTGATGATGCCATGACAAAACCACAGCCCAGCCGAGAACATCGGCCAGAAATAGAAAAGCGGATCGACGAAAACCTCAAGCGGGCTTTCGATGAGGTTGCAAGCGAACCGGTTCCAGACCGGTTCGTCGATCTTCTTGAAAAACTGCGCAATCAGACCAGTGTTCCCAAAAGCGGTGACACGGGAGGCTCGGATGGTTGATCCGCGAGAAGAGCTTGTCGAACATATCGGCGCGATGCGTGCCTTTGCGATCAGTTTGTGCCGAAACGGCGCCACGGCCGATGACATCGTGCAGGACGCATTGATCAAGGCATGGAGCAATATCGACTCGTTCCAAGAAGGCACCAACATGCGGGCCTGGCTGTTCACCATCGTCCGGAACACCTATTTTTCCCTGCACCGCAAACGCAAGCGCGAGGTCGAGGATGTCAATGGCGTCATGGCCGAGAGCCTGTCGCAAAAGCCCGACCATGACGGACGTTTGGCCTTGAAGGATTTTGCGGTTGCTTTTGATCAGTTGACGGATGAGCAGCGCGAAGCGTTGGTGCTGGTCGGTGCACAAGGGTTTTCCTATGAGGAAGCGGCCGAGATGTGCGGCGTCGCCCTTGGAACGATCAAAAGCCGGGTGAACCGGGCCCGCGCGCAACTGGCCGAACTGATGGATTTGGAAGATGACGAACCCATCGAATTGACCGATGCGGTAACAGCGGCAATCGTTCAGACGCAACCGGCGGCCTGACGATCGATGGATGCGAAGCCGCGCAGCCTGACCGTTTATCTTGCCGCGCTGGTCACCCTGGCGCTTCTGCCGCTAGGGCTGATTGCGGTATTGCAGACACGCGCTGTTATTACCGAGGCCGACGAAAGATCGCGGGCCTCGGTTCTGGCGCGCACGATTGAGGCGGCCAGCCGGGAACGGGAGCTTTTGCAAAAAGCTGTTGGTGCAAGTTCGGGACTCACAGCCGCGCTTGCCGAGGGAGGCTTGGACAATGCTGCTTGTTCGGACCTCATGCGCCGGTTCGTCGAACGCCAGCCCGAGTTCGTATTTGCCGGGTTTATTCAGCCAAACGGGGTCATGGCCTGCTCGACCGTCGAGCGAGCCATCGATTTGTCGGACGCGCCCGGTTTCGGGCAGATCTCTGAAAATCCGCAACTTACGTTTTCTGTCAATCGTGCCGGCGAGGCGACCGGGCAATCAGTGATCATCGTGACCCAGCCGGTCCTGAACAGGACCGAGCTTGTGGGGTTCGTTTCCATCTCGATACCTCATGCGCTGGCACGGACGCCCTTGCATGTTGGCAACATCGGGAGCGACGTTGTCATCGCCCTGTTCGACGCGACCGGAGAAGTGCTGTCGTCAAATGTGGGCTTGGATGAGGTCCAGAAATTCCTGCCGCCCGCGCAGGAAAATCTGTTGGTTCTATCCAGTTCCGGCAAGACCTTTTCCGCCAAGACGGTTGGCGGCGAGGATCGGGTTTTTGCAGTTGCCACCATCATTCCGGGCGAAGTTGCCGTGATCGGCAGTTGGCCGCGCGAGGCGGCGCTGGCCTCTGTTGGTGCAGGCAGTACGGCCCTGACCATTGCTTTTCCCATCCTGATGTGGGTGACCGGACTGGGAGTTGCCCTGTGGGGCCTGCATCGATTGGTGATCCGGCATCTCGACAGCTTGCGTTCCGCCGTGCGTCGCTTTGCGTTGGGCGAGCGCGACCCGATTGAAAGCCTTGCAGGCGCGCCGCAGGAGTTCCAGCAAATCCAGACTGCATTCAACCGCATGGTCTTTTTGATCCGCGAGGCTGAGGCGCAGCACGAACGGGATCTTGTCGAAAAAACGCTGTTGTTGCGCGAGGTTCACCATCGCGTCAAAAACAACCTGCAACTGATCGCTTCGATCATGAACATGCACTTGCGCAAGGCCGAAACCCCCGAGGCCCGGCGCTTGCTGGAACAGTTGCAGCGTCGGGTTCGCGGCTTGGCCATGGTGCACCAGACCCTGAACCAGAACTCGCAGATGACGACGATCAACACCGAGGCTCTGATCACGCATTTGGTGGCCGAACTGGCGCATCGACCGCCAATTCTGGGTCAGGTGGTCGAGGTCGACTGCCGGATCGCGCCGGTCGAACTGGGGCAGGATCAGGCCGTCACGCTGTCGATGCTGGTGGCCGAGGCGCTGACGAACGCGGTCAAATACGTAGGCGTGCCGCAGGACGGACCGCCTAAAATTTCGGTGGAATTGACCCGCCCCGAGGAGAGCACCCTGCATCTGAAAATCTCCAACACGCGCGGGCAGACGGACGACGGTGCGGATCTGTTCCACAGCGGCGGGATCGGTCAACGGCTGATGCAGGCCTTCCTCCGCCAATTGGACGGTTCCGAAACCATAACCGAGACGTCATCGCATTATGTGTATGAGGTGACGTTCGATATCGCCGAAGTAGAAGGCGATAGCGAACCACAGACCATTGCGGATGAGAGAGGCGGTGATGCCCGTGCCGCAGCAGAATGACTTGGAAGTCCTGATCACGGCCGAGCAAGCCTGGCCCGCCTTGGAAAAAGCGGTTCTGAAGGCCCGGCACCAGATCAAGGCAAGTTTTCGGATATTCGATTTCATGACACGGCTTCGCAGCGATGAGGCGCGCCGGATCGGCGATACCTGGTTTGATCTGATCGAGCATGTCATCCGCAAGGGTGTCTCGTTTCATTTGGTCATCAGCGATTTCGATCCGATCTTTGCGACCGAGTTGCACGAACTGAGCTGGCGCACCAAACGGCAGGCGGTTGCGCTAGCGGAAATCCTTGGACCTGAACTGGCCGCGCGCTTGAGCGTTCGCGTGTCCATGCACCCCGCGCAGGCCGGCGCATTGCCTTGGGCCACGCTGTTACCCGCGGTTTTGCGAAAAAAGGCGCAGCGGATGCAGGAGGTGTCCCGCGAACGACGCGAACGGCAGGCGGTACGGCTGGGGTCGGACACGCTGCCCCGGCTTCACACCGTGTCGCACCATCAGAAAGTCGCCGTGATCGACAATGAGGTCTGCTACCTCGGCGGATTGGACTTGAACGAAAGGCGCTTTGACACACCGGATCACGACCGTCTGGCCAAAAACACATGGTCAGACGTTCAATTGCTGGTCCGCGGACCCGAGGCCGCCGAGGCCGCGCGCCATATCGACCGGTTCGAACATGAAATCGCAACCGGAAAACCGGACCCGCAGGCGACACACTTGCGCCGCACCCTGTCCAGCCCGCGCCGGTTTGCGTTCTGGCGGCTGTCGCCAAAGACCATTGCGCATGAGATCGAGGATGAGCACATCGCCGCCTTTCAAGCCGCGCGGCAACTTCTGCACATCGAGACCCAGTATTTCAGATCAACCCGACTGGCCGAGGCCTTGGCTGAGGCGGGCCATTCCAAGCAGGATCTGAAACTGGTGCTTGTTCTGCCAGCCTTGCCCGAGGAAGTGGCCTTTAGCGGCCATGACGGATTGGACGCGCAGTACGGGTTGGACCTGCAGGCCAAATGTCTGGAGATCATCCAGCAGGGGTTCCAAGACCGGGTTTCGGTGTCGACCCCGGTCCAACCGATTTCGGCCAGTGGGGCTGATGCCAGCGCTGAAGTTCTGAGCGGGTCTCCGATCATTCACGTTCACAACAAAGTTCTGGTGGTGGATGACAGCCATGCCTTGGTCGGGTCCGCCAACCTGAACGGACGGTCTTTGCGGTGGGACACAGAGGTCGCCCTTCGGATCACCGATCGGCAGCGGGTCGCGATTCTGCGGCAGGCCTTGGTGGACCATTGGTGGTTCTCGGACGATCTGCGCAAACAGATCGAGCCCGATGCCATGTTCGCGTGGTGGAAGCGAGAGGTTCGCGCCAACGGCGTGCGGCGTCCCGAAGCGCGCAGCGGCTTTCTGGTCCCGCATGACGTCGACGTTGCGCGCGACATGCGGCAACCTCTTCCGGGGGTAACTGAAAACATCGTCTAGGTGGTCGAGACCGGGCTCATGACCTTGGGGTTCATCAATACGCCGAACCAAAGCAGGATCGGAAGTGCGACGATGGCGCCGACCGGTCCCCACAGCCAAAGCCCAAAGATGATGGCGATGAATACGACCAGCGGGTTCACCTGCAGACGTTGGCCGACGAAGGCGGGTGTTACGAATTGTGCCTCGGACAGATTGATGGCCAGGAAAATCAGGGGGGGCAACAGGGCCGCGGCTCCGCCGAACTGGGTTAAGCCGGCGATCAGAAGGCCGGTCAGGATCATCAGCGGGCCGAGATACAGCACAAAATTCAGAAGGCCGGCGGCCACCCCCCAGATCACGGCGTCATTGATGCCGATCAGTCCCAAGGCCACGGCCGTTACCGTCCCTAGGCCGATATTGACCAACGTCACGGCAGCAAAATAGCGATAGACCGCGCGGTCGGCCAGATACAGCCGCTCTGTCAACGGGCCGGCCGCGGCATAGAGTTCGGGTCGGGTCAAAACGAAAAAGAACAGCGTGCCGATGAAAATCAGGATCTTTGATCCGAAATTGGGCGCCAGCCACAAGGCATCCATCACTGACGGAAGGGCGGACTCCGTTTCCGTTGCCCCATCGGCGCCGACGGTTTCCTCGATCTCGCGGCCAAGCGTTTCGATACCCCGAATGAATTCGGACATCGCCGCGACCCAAGAGCGCAATTCGCGTTTGATGGCGGGCAACTGTTCGACCAACGTGGACAGCAATGGTTCAAGCAGAAGGAACGCCGCGACGATGACGGTGCTGGTCACGAACAACAGTGCCGAGGCGGATATCACACGCGGGCAACCAACCCCCTCAAGCTTGTCGGCAAGTGGGGCGACCACGACCCCCAGAACCAACGCGAAGGTGATCGGCGCGACGATCGACCGCGCCAGGTACAAAGCGGTGATGATGGCGATCCCGGTCAGGATCGCCAGCATCGCACGCAAGGCCGATGGAGAGCTGAAAGCAGTGGGCATGGGCGCGCTTCACTGACTGCGCAAAGCGTGAGAGGCCCGATCAGCCGCCTCATCCAGCCGTGCGTTGGCCGCGGCATGCAGTTTGTCCAGTTCTTCGTTCAAAACCCGTTGGGCCTGTCGCATCAGCTGATCGCGCCGGTGGCCCAGCAACTCGTCCTCTTTGCGGGTGTTGGGCAGCAGGGCGCCAGCCAGAATACCTACGCCCAGCGCCAATGCTCCGGCCGCCAGCGGCTGATCATGAACGAAGGTTTGCGAGGCCTTCGCCGCCTTCCGCGCACGTTTCTCGACCGCTTGCTGCGCACCGATTGCGGCCTTGCGCGCCTCGATCACACGGGCACGGGCTTGGGGCGAGAGCTTGTCCAGACCACGATCCAAGGCAGCGGACAGCACGCTGGCAGATTGGCTGTGCTCAGTCATTCCGGTCATCTCCTTTTTCATGCGGCTGTCAGCGTGGGCGACACGCTGGTCAAACCCGTCGAAGGCCTGCTGCGGGGGTACGGCCTGGGGCGGGGATTGGGTGCTTTTTGCGCCGGACCCGGGACCCGCAACCAAAAGGGCTGTTCCTGCACCGAACAGAGCAAAGGCGGCCGGGTTTTTTCGAGCCGCGGACCAGAGCTGCGCACCGATCTGCCCGCCATAGGCTTCGAGTGTCGATTTCGCCTCGTCTGCCAGGCGCTGTGGCGCCAGCGTATCCGACAGAGCATTCAGCGAGCGCACTAGGGCGCTTCGTTCATATGCGATCTGCGCCTCGAGGGGTGTCAGGTCAGACATGGGTCGACTCCTTCATCGCTTCGATGTCGCGCTGCAGGTTTTTCATGGCTTGCTCGGGGACCAACGCGGTGGCGGACATACGGGACCGACCCAAAAGCGCCAGGCACGCAGCAGCCAACGCCAAGCCCGCGCCAACGAGCAACGAGGCCATACCCACAGACAATCCATTAACGGCGAAATACGCAACCAGGGCTGTGGCCATGAGGTTCAGCGCGATCATCAACAGGATCAGAGCAATGCCAAGGCAGGCCAGCCCTACGCCCGCTCGTGTCAGGTTTCGGGACAACTCCTCCCTGGCAAGCTTCGCCTCAGCCTGAAGCAAACCCGACAGATGTTTGAGCGCGTTTGCCAAAAGCCCCGGTGCCGATCGCAGATCGTTGGGGTTATGCATCGCGGCCACCATTCATCCGCGCCAGCGCGCTGGTGTGGCCCGACGTATCGACCGAGGTCCCATGCAGCGGCGAGGGATCAATATCCCAAGGATCTGCCCCAAAAGATGCGGATTGAGCCGCGCCCGTATTGCGCGCGCTCAGAAAACGGGCTGCGGCAAACCCGGCCAGGGCAGCCGATCCGACGAACAACAGCGGGTTTTCCCGGGCGAAAGCAGATACCTTTCGGCTCATACTGGCCAAATCGGCAGAGCGCACTTGCCCAGCCACTGCCTCCATGTTGTCGGCAATCCTCGACAGGACCTGATGTTGCACAGATTGGTCGGGAAATGCATCGGCAGCTGCGTCGGCGGCATGGGCGGCGCTCTCCGCCTCCTGCGCTGCGCTGTCTTTCAAGGCTTCGGCCCGGGCCGAGGCCTCGGCGGTCACGGTGTCCTTGACCTTGTCGGCCAGATCTTGGGCATGGGCTTTTGCCTTCTCCGTGGTCTCGGTTCGACGTGGCATGGTTCGATCTCCTGTGTTGAGGTCTCGGTCACCCAACGCATGGCTAGCGAGATTGTTCCCAAGACCACTTCGGACGCCACTGAGGACACAGTTCGGTAGCCGTCCGATCGCCCTTGCATCTTGGCAGGTGCAGAAAAATCGCTGGCGCCCGGAACCAGTTCGAGTTTGATGCGTTTCACTGACAGCGACGAAGCAATCGAAAGGAAATTACGATGAACTGGGACCAAATTCTTGGACGCTGGACCGAATTCAAAGGCAAGCTGATCGAGCGTTTCGGCGATTTGACTGATGATGAGATCGAACAAGCCCGCGGCGATCGCGAGCAACTGGAAGGCATCATCCAGAAGAAATACGGAGACTCGAAAGAGGACGTTCGGGAAATCGTGGATCGCCTGATGAAGGACATGTAGCCCAAAGGTGGATACGCACATCGCGTGGGGCGGCATCATGGCAATGGCGCCACACACTCCCAAGATAGACACCAAAGGCAATCATCGAGACTATGAAACTGTCTGACCTCATCAACACGCCCGTAGTCCCAGCTGGAACCGGCCACGCAATTGGTCGCGTTTCCGATATCGCCATCCGCGCTGGGCAGAGCGAGTTGGAGTACGTCTTGGTCAATCTGAGCGTGACCGGAGGGAGTGACCCGGTGGCGTTCACGGCCGATACGCTCGATCTTGGCGCAAGCGAGATAGAGTGCGCGTTCTCCCAACAACAATTGGATCACCTTCGTCAGCGCAAAGAAGACGAAGATCCCCTTGCAGTGGACATCGAAGGCTTGCCGCCCCTGGTCATAGGGCCGTTCGGCAACGCGATTGCACCGGTTGTGATGGGGGCGGTCCTGAATGACGCCCTCCGCCAACGCCCCCAACCCACGCCACCCGGTAGCAACTTCCGATGGTTTACGAAGTTGCAGAGCAACCCCGTGTTTGACTCGACTGGTGAGTTGGGCAGATTCAAGGATATTGAGTTCGACCCTGACACCAAGGCACTGCGGTTTCTTCTGATCGACGGGCGACCAGATATCCTGAGTTTTCCATTCGCCGAGTTACGCAATATTCCCGACGACGAACACTACATGGTTCTATCCAGGTCTTCCGACCCGCTGCACCCGGTCTGAGTATCTGGACACAGCTTGTCAAACCGCGCAGTTGCGCGGTTTTTTCTTTTTAAAACAAATTTTTGCATTTTTCTGGGAACAAGTAGCGGCGTCATTCGTTTGTTCAACAAGACCGCGGGAAATGCGGTCAGAACAGACCAAAGGAGTGAGCTATGAAACGTTTTCTGACCACAACTTCGATCGTTCTGGTGATGTCGGCATCGGCCTATGCAGAAAGCTCGAATGTCGAAGAAGTCGGCAAGAACCTGGAAGAGGCAGCCGAGGCAGCCGGTGATGCGCTGTCGAATACCGCGCAGGACATCAAGAACGCTGCGCAGAACACGGCGGAAGACGTCGACCAGGCAGCCGAAGCTACCGGTGAGTACATCAGCGAAAAAGCTGGACAGATGGCCGATGCAGTTGATCCCACCACCATCGACATCGAGGGTTATGTCCCCGTTGCCCAAGGCACCATCCCGGCCGAAGATCTGACCGGCATGCGCGTCTATGACGTCTCGCAAGAGTGGATCGGTGAAATCGAAGAGGTTGTCGTCGACATGGATGGATCGGTCGATGGGGCCGTGATCGGCGTCGGCGGGTTCCTCGGCTTGGGGGAAAAGGATGTTCTGATCGATTTCTCGCGCGTGTCGCTGATGCGTGAAGTCGATGGTGACAACACCTATGCATTTGTTCACGCGGACAAGGAGATTCTGAAGGACATGCCGGCCTACGAAGGGTCGTAAACCCTCTATTCAGTCGCAAAGCATGTGATCAAGCCGCCGGCCGATTTTTCGGTCGGCGGTCTTTCAATTCCTGTCCATCCGCCACGTTTAGATCAGCGGGCGCGGAACGGCTTCGGTGATTTCGACCAAGCCAAGCTCGGCCAGACCCTCAAGATCGTTAATCTGCAGCACATTGTTGGACCACTCGGCCAGGCCGAGAACCTTCAGCCGGCGCAGGGTCTTGTTCGTGTGAACCAGCGACAAGCCCAACGCATCCGCAAGATCCTGCTGCCGGTATGGCAGCGGACACCGCAAGCCTTTGGCCAATCCGACGGCCTGGGACCGTGTGTAGAAGCGGTGCAGGCTCCACGCGATCTTCTCGATCGCGCCGCGCTGGCCAACGGTTGTCAGGGCGTCGCCCAGGAAATGCTCTTCGACGGCTGCCAGGAATGTCAGGTCAAAGGCCCGATCAGGCTGGTTCTGATATAATTCGAACAGCCGCGAGCGATTGAACACGCATAGCCTCATCGCGGTTGTCGCCTCGACGGAGTGCCGCATCTCGCCCATGACCCCAGCCTGCAACCCGACCAAATCGCCGGGAAGCACAAAGCCGATGACCTGCCTACGACCGTTTTCCAGCGTTTTGTAACGAACGCCCATCCCGCTCAGAACCGTGAACAGATGTGCGGATTTCGCACCCTCGATGAACAGCTGTGTTCCGGGTTCGGCCTGCATCTCGCCGGTTTTGAACCCCTGCATGAACCGCAGGTCGTCTCCCGAGAACGGCAGGAAGACATCCATCTGCCTCAGCGGACAGTCCGCACATGCGATCAGAGAAATTTTTCGTTGCTGTGTCATAGTTTATTGCGGCGCTGCGGGATTGCCCTACGGTGGCATCGAACAGATTTCAGGATGGTATTTATGGAAGCCTCTTCCCGCAGCGTAGCAGATGTTTTAATTGTTACGGAAAACTTTATCGAAGCAGCGGACATCAGTGACGCCATCCCCGGAGTTTCGCCCGATCGCATTGTCCATATCCGCGAGCTGCACGCGGGCGGGCATTTCTGGCAGGACCCCGAATTCGCCCCGGCCCTGAGCGTTCTGAGTTATCGCAGAAGTGAGACGTCATTTGACGCCGTCGCGCGGCTGTTGGTTGAACGCGGCAGTGCACTGTTGCTGCTGGACCCGTCCCCCGAGGTGCAAGCGCAATTTGAATGCGCGGCTCTGATACGGCCTTTCACGGCCGCAGATCTTGCACGCAAGATCGCATCCATCGATTTCAGTGGGAACGGCTTGAAGGTCGGTTCAGATCCTGGGTGAGCCGGCGCAGGGCGCATTGTGCCCCCAATATCCTTGAACGAAAAAAGCGCGGCCGATGCCGCGCTTTGATTTTGTACTAACAATTTTCGAACTGATCAGATCGCGCTGCGCGCGGCCTTCGGGCCAAAGATCAGCCAGCAGATGAATCCGATGACCGGAAGCAACAGAACGAAAAGGACCCACAGGATTTTCGCACCGGTCGTCGCAGACGAACCGATGATCGAGATTATGGCCCAGATCGACAAAACCAGGACGATCAGTCCGCCAATGCCATATACTTCCACCATACCGAAGTTCCTTTCGAATTACGTGTCGTTGTTCCTACAAGGAAACAACGCGATAGGTAGCCGAAAGTTCCCGACAAAGATCTGGGCGTGATCCCAGTTCTTTCAGAAGGTTTGAGGAACTTTGTACCTGACGGAACCAAAACGACCGGCAGAACGTTGGGTTTGAAGGTCGATACATGGGGTCAAAATGTCCGATAAAATCAAAGCGCCGCGAAAAGATCTTGTCGAGAAAGAAAGTGAGCGCGAAGCGGTCGAAGAAGCGTCCGGCCTGTCTCCGCGCCTGATATTCGAGACCATCCGCCAAAACGGCGAGGAGGAACTGGACCGCCCGACCAAAGCGTTGTTCTGGTCCGGGATTGCCGCAGGCGTGCTGATCAGCTTTTCGGTGCTCGGCGAAGCGATCTTGCGAGCACATCTGCCCGAAACCAGCGGGCGCTTTCTGATCGAGAACCTGGGCTATTCCCTCGGCTTTGTCCTAGTCATTTTGGGGCGGATGCAGCTGTTCACCGAAAACACGATTACGACTGTGGTTCCAGCCATGATAAACCCGTCCGTTGCCTGCTTCACCAAAACCGCCAGGCTGTGGGCAATCGTACTGGGTGCCAATGTGCTTGGGGCGTTTGCGATATCTGCCTTCCTGATCCATACGCCGGTGTTGTCACCCGAACTCGTCTCGGTCATCAACGACCTGAGCCACCACGCCACCGGCATGGGCGCTTGGGTTGGCTTTCTGCGCGGAATACCGGCGGGGATCCTGATTGCGGCAATCGTTTGGATGCTGCCTTCGGCACAGAACAACGAGGTGCTGGTCATCGTAATCTTCACTTGGATGATTGCGGCCGGTGACTTTACCCACGTCGTTGCCGGTTCGGTGGAAATGGCGGTTCTGATGCTTCAGGGGCAGTTGCCAGTAGGCGCAGCCGTTTTCAGCTTTTTCCTGCCCGTTCTCGCCGGCAACATCATCGGAGGAACCGCTGTCTTCACGATGCTGGCCTACGCCCAGATCAAACCCGAAATAGAAGAAGACCCAAAGCGCGGCTGAGGCGCTTTGGGTCTTTGGGATGGCGGGCTGGTTGGCGTGGCAGTGACGAATAGCGCTGTCAGCGATTCCTGATGAAAAACCAGATCAGTAGACCGGCCAAACCCAAGCCGAGCATGGCCGGAAATACGTATTCGATGCCCATATCGGTCGCAGTGTACCGCGTGTCCTAGCCGCGGTTGGCCTTGCGCAACGCGAGGCCCAGTAGGACACCCACGCCCAACGCTCCGACCATTGCCAAGCCTGGGTTCTCACGCACGAATGCGGCACTTTTCTCGGATGTCAGTGTCAGCTGCTTTTGCGCCTCATCGCGCGCCGTCTTCAACGTGTCACGCGTTGCGGTTACGCCATCTTCCAACGCTGATTTGGCCTCCTTGGCCACTTCGTCAATCCGCGCCGCCATCTCGACATGGGGAGTGTCCTGAGGGGCCTTCTTCGCCGTTTTCTGTGTCATGTCAGATCTCCTTTCATCGACCGAACGCGGGCGGTCGCCAAAGGTTCCACTAAAATGATCCGGAACCAATCTGGGGTTCCAAGCGTTGACCCGTCAGTAGTTACAAAAATGAAAGGAAATCCCATGTTGTCTTGGGCGCTGATCTTTTTCGCACTTGCTATCGTTGCTGGCATCTTCGGGTTTGGCGGCATCGCGTCGGCCTCGGCCGGTATCGCGCAGATCCTTTTCGTGATCTTTCTGGTCCTGTTCATCGGTTCGCTGATCTTGCGGCTGATCCGTGGGTAAGCCCCCGCGCATCCGCACTCCCTGAAACAGTACCCCGAGGTTCAAAGCCCGATGAAAGATGCCGTCCATACCCAAACAGCCGCCGAATTGCTGATTGCCTGCCTGGAAGCCAACGGCGTGACCTGTGCATTCGGTGTTCCGGGTGAGGAAACAACCGATCTGATCGCCGCATTCGACAAATCGAGCATCGACTTCGTCCTGTGCCGGCACGAGCAGTCGGCGGCGTTCATGGCATCGGTTCACGGTCGATTGACGGGGAACCCGGCGGTATGCCTCTCGACACTTGGGCCTGGGGCGACCAACCTTGTCACCGGTGTGGCTGACGCCACGCTTGACCATGTGCCGCTGATCGCCCTCACAGGGCAAGGCGCCCGGTCCAGGCTGGGCCGCGAAAGCCATCAGATCATCGATCTCGAAGCGCTCTTCGCGCCAGTCACCAAGTCGAGCCGAACGCTGATGGTCGCGGATGAAATTCCCCAAGTCGTGGCCGAGGCCGTGCGATTGAGCAAGATCGACAAACCCGGAGCCGTCCATCTTTCCCTGCCCGAAGATCTGGCCGAGGTCCCGACACTGGCCGAACCTTTCGTGGCCCCGCCGCCAGCCGAGGTGCGACCGGCGGCCGATGCGGTCATACGTTCCGCGCGCCTGCTGGCCGAGGCGAAAAAGCCCTTGATCCTTGCAGGACATGGGGTGATCCGATCCGGCACCGCAAGCGACGTTCGGGCACTTGCGGAAAGCCTTTCCGCACCGCTCGTCACGACATTCATGGCCAAAGGCGTTTTGCCACCGGGGCACCCGCTCTCGCTGCATTCGATCGGTCAACCGGGCAAGGAATTGGCATCAGAAGCCTTCGACCTGTGCGACCTGATCATTGCCATCGGGTTTGACCCGGTTGAATATCCACCCTCGAACATCTCGATGGGCGGTAAGAAGCCGGTTCTCGAGATCTCGGACGTGGCCTCGACTGTTGATGTGGACTGGCCGGTAAAGGCCGCTCTGACAGGCGACCTTCCGCACTGCATCGACGTTCTGGCGAAGGCCACGGCCGAACGTCCCACGCAAAGCTGGTTCAAAGATCTCCAGCGGAGGATTGACGCCTCGCTGGAAGGTGGACCAACACCTCCCGATGCCGCTTGTGTCGCGCCGTCGGACATTTGTCAGGCGATTTCCGAAACGCTTTGCGAAAGCGACGTTCTGTTGTCTGGGGTTGGCCTGCACAAACTTTGGGTCGCCAGCAAGGTTCAAGCGCGCCGGGCGGGGCAAATCATCATTCCGAACGGCCTGGCCGGTATGGGCCTTGCGCTGCCCGGAGCGATCGAGGCGGCCCGTCTGTTGGACGAGGGTCGGGTGATCGCCGTTTGCGGTGATGGGGATTTCCTGATGAACGTCCAGGAGATGGAGACGGCGGCCCGGTTGTGCGTGCCCGTAACCGTTCTGGTCTGGGAAGACAACGGCTATGGTCTGATCGACGAAAAACAACCTGATGCGCGCGAGTTTTCCTTCGGCAACCCCGATTTGGAGTCACTGGCCCGATCTTT
The DNA here is from genome assembly GCF_056537205.1 of Ruegeria sp. CG3. NCBI lineage: Bacteria > Pseudomonadati > Pseudomonadota > Alphaproteobacteria > Rhodobacterales > Roseobacteraceae > Ruegeria > Ruegeria sp. CG3. The sequence continues at coordinate 34,929 of NZ_JBQFRC010000003.1, forward strand.
TGGCTGGGTCTACCACGATATCGAAAGTCACAGCAAACTTGCTCCTGCGCTGCAGGCGGCGGCTGACGTCGCCGTTCCAACCTTGCTGCGGGTATCGGTCGACTATTCGGCTGATGGCGGGATGCCCACCGTCACCTGATTTTTTCGCCGAAAGTGGAACCAAATCCGTTTTTGGGCGTTTCTTCCCCAGTAGAAAAAAGGAGTTGTCATGACCGACGCATTGAACGTTGTCTCGAACGAAAACCCCGTTTCCACTGGCGTGCGCGACACCGCGCCCTTGGCCAAGGGTCTGGCTGATGTTCTGGCCGATACCTACCGGCTGACCTTCAAGACACATGCGTATCACTGGAACGTGGAAGGCCCGCTGTTCTATTCGATTCACAAGCTGACCGAAGAACAGTACGAAAACATGTTCGCCGCCGCTGATGAGATCGCGGAACGCATCCGCGCGCTGGGTCATCTGGCACCCTCGCGCATGTCCGACATCCTCGATTTCTCGGCGATCAAGGATCGCGAAGGCGACCTGTCCGCCGCCGAAATGATCGAAGATCTGGCCGCCGATCACGAGCGGGTGGCGCACCGCCTGCACGCCCTGACCGAGCTTGCAGGAAGCCGCAAAGACGTCGTGACCGAAGATCTGGCGACCGAACGTTCGGCATTTCATGAGCAGGCAGCTTGGATGCTGCGGGCGATCTCGAAATCAAGCTGACGGGGTGACCGGGCGCGTGTGTCGTTTTGCGACCCAACTTTGCGCGTTTAAGGTCTTGTGCAGGCTTGCCGAAAAACCGGCAAGCCTGCACATTCTGATCTGGTGACCAGTCCAAAGGGCGGCAATGTCTGACAAAAACACGAAAAGCCAAAACTTGGCCGAGGAGCGGACCGACTGGGCCGAAGACCGCACCATTTTGGCAAATGAGCGCACGTTTGCGGGTTGGATGAGAACCGGGATGGCATGCGTGGCCATCGCCCTCGGCCTCAAGGCCGTATTTTCCGCCGTCGAGCCCGAGTGGCTGGCGAAAGCAGCAGCCACTCTTTTTGTGTTGATCTCGCTGCTGATCTATTGGGGAGCCTGGATGAACGCCCGCCGCGTGTATTCCCGATTGGAAGCGCACAGCGCCCAACCGGCATCTCGCTTCCACTTGCAATTGGTTGTTGGGAGCCTGTCCTTGGGATCGGTCGCATGTTGTCTGGTGTTGTGGTTGGTCTAATTGAGGCGCCCCTACAGGGTGGCCCGCTTCGATTTTCAGTTCGCCGCGGGCCTTCGGTCCATCGGGCGATGCTTTCTGATGCTGGCGGACGTTAGCCAATGCGCTGGATGGCCTGACGGTAGTGTAGTGGAGACGCCATTGCACGATCAGGGTTTCGGCTTGCTTTGCCGCCGCAGCGGGTGCAGTCCCCGCCTGGGGACAAAACTTCGGCATACCGGTCCAGATGATCAGGCAACGGCTTGCGGCTGTGCTATCGGACCCGGTCAGATTGAATGAACCGCCGCATCGCGAATAAGCCGTTGAAAGATCAGCGCTAAAGGCAAAGCAGGTTCGAGCGCAATTCCAAAAACCGCTTTTTTGTCGCAAAAACCGACTTTGGATCTCGAACGTCACTTGGATCAGGAACTGGCGATCCCGGAAGGACTCGAACCCTCAACCTGCTGATTAGAAGTCAGCTGCTCTATCCAGTTGAGCTACGGGACCGCTGGGCCCTTCTTGATCGGTTTAGAGCCGGGGTTCAAGAGCCAAGCGCATGAACGCGCTGTTGGGATCGTCGTGATACCCAAGGATCGGACCGCAATAGCTGTATCCCAAAGCTTCATAGAGTTTGCGTGCGGCGGCGTACTCGGCCAGATGGGCAGCGCCGGTTTCCAGAACCAGAGCAGAGAGTCCGTCGGCGCGTGCGCATTCGGCCAGGTGGTTCATCATCGTCCGGGCCAACCCGCACCCACGTGCTTTGGCCAGGATATGGACCGACTTCACCTCGGCCGTCCCGTCCGGCAAAGCCTTCAATGCGCCGCACCCCACAGGCTCGTCGTCGTCAAACAGGGCCCAGAACCGAATACCCGGCCCAGAGAGCGCCTCGGCATCCATCGTGTGATTGCTTTCGGCGGGTCCCGCGGTTTCGCTGTGCGCGAAATGCGCCTCGACCACCGGCCGCAGGGCAGCCGAAGTCGGATCCGCTTCGCGGATGTCAATCATTCAGTGGGTCCAGGGACCGCGGCGGTCTGTTGCAAAATTCTCGCCATACCCGCGCTGGCGCAGGTTGGGTTTGCGCTTGTGCGGTTCGCTGACCAGAACTTCGATGCCATGATCCTTGGCATAGTCCAACGCTTCTTCCTTGGTGTCGAACTTCAGGCGAACCTGGGATTGCGTGTCAGAAGACGATGTCCAGCCCATCAGCGGATCAACCTCGCGCGCCGACGCAGGCGCGAATTCCAAAACCCATTTGCGGGTCTTGGCCATACCCGACGTCATCGCATTTCTTGCAGGCTGGTAAATCCGTGCGCGCATGTCGCCTCTCCATACTCGGTTGGTCGCGACCGTTTATGCGTCAGAGTGCGGGCGGGGACAAGATTGCAAATGCCGCAGGGCCATGCAAATGACCGGCGCTGCAGGGGTTGCATGCGGACAAAATAAGAACAAATGTAAGAAGCCCAAGCGGAGCCTGCCGATGCCCTATGCACATTCTGACAAAACCCAGCTGACCGTCGACGATGTCCGAGCCCGCCTGAAGCTTGAGGGCGGCAAGCGGTTCGTCATGCATACGGAGTTTGCGCCGGCCGGGGATCAGCCAACGGCCATCAAGGAACTCGCCGCCGGTGTCCTGGACGGCGAGCGCGATCAGGTGCTGCTGGGTGCCACGGGCACCGGCAAGACCTTCACCATGGCCAAGGTGATCGAGGAAACCCAGCGCCCCGCCATCATCCTGGCCCCCAACAAGACGCTGGCGGCCCAGCTTTACGGCGAGTTCAAAGGCTTCTTCCCGGACAACGCGGTCGAGTATTTCGTCTCGTACTACGACTACTACCAGCCCGAAGCCTATGTGCCGCGCAGCGACACCTATATCGAGAAGGAATCGCAGATCAACGAACAGATCGACCGGATGCGCCACTCAGCCACCCGCGCGCTGCTGGAACGTGACGACGTGATCATCGTGGCCTCGGTGTCGTGCATCTACGGCATCGGCTCGGTGGAAACCTATGGCGCCATGACGCAGGATCTGAAGGTCGGGGAAGAATACGACCAGCGACAGGTGATGGCCGATCTGGTGGCTCAGCAATACCGCCGCAACGATCAGGCCTTCCAGCGCGGCAGCTTCCGGGTGCGGGGCGATTCCCTGGAAATCTGGCCTGCCCACCTGGAAGACCGCGCGTGGAAACTCTCGTTCTTCGGCGAAGAACTTGAGGCCATCACCGAATTCGACCCCCTGACCGGCGAGCGCACCGACACGATGGAGCAGATCCGCGTCTACGCGAACTCGCACTACGTCACGCCGAAACCGACGATGCAGCAGGCGATTCTCGGCATCAAAAAGGAGCTGCGCCAGCGCCTCGACCAGCTGGTGGGCGAGGGCAAACTGCTGGAAGCGCAGCGGCTGGAACAGCGCACCAATTTCGATCTGGAGATGCTCGAGGCCACCGGCGTCTGCAACGGGATCGAGAACTACTCGCGCTATCTGACCGGCCGCGCACCGGGTGAGCCGCCCCCGACCCTGTTCGAATTCATCCCCGACAACGCTATCGTCTTTGCCGATGAAAGCCACGTGTCCGTGCCGCAAATCGGCGGCATGTACCGCGGCGACTACCGGCGCAAGTTCACACTGGCCGAACACGGGTTCCGCCTGCCCTCCTGCATGGACAACCGCCCCCTCAAATTCGAGGAATGGGACGCCATGCGCCCGCAGTCGGTCTTCGTCAGCGCCACGCCGGCCAAGTGGGAACTGGAGCAGACCGGCGGAGTCTTCACCGAACAGGTGATCCGCCCCACGGGTCTGCTGGACCCCGAGGTCGAAATCCGCCCCGTCGAGATGCAGGTGGACGACCTGTTGGACGAGGTGCGCAAAGTCTCGGCCAAGGGGTTCCGCACGCTGGTCACCACGCTGACCAAACGCATGGCCGAGGACCTGACAGAATACATGCACGAACAGGGCATCAAGGTCCGTTACATGCATTCCGACATCGACACGATCGAGCGGATCGAGATCCTGCGCGACCTGCGGCTGGGGGCCTTCGACGTACTGGTGGGCATCAACCTGCTGCGCGAGGGGCTCGACATTCCCGAATGCGGGCTGGTCGCCATTCTGGACGCGGACAAAGAGGGCTTCCTGCGCTCGGAAACCTCGCTGATCCAGACCATCGGCCGCGCCGCCCGCAACGCCGAAGGCCGCGTGATCATGTATGCCGACCGCATCACCGGCAGCATGGAGCGCGCGCTGGAGGAAACCAACCGCCGCCGCGCCAAGCAGGTCGCCTATAACGAGGAACACGGCATCACGCCCGAGACGGTGAAGAAGAACGTCGAGGACGTTCTGGCCGGTCTCTATGCCGGCGACGTGGACATGAACCGCGTCACCGCCACCATCGACAAACCGATGCACGGCGCCAACCTCGAGGCCCATTTGGACGGGTTGCGCGACCAGATGCGCAAGGCGGCCGAGAACCTGGAATTCGAAGAGGCTGCCCGCATCCGGGATGAGATCAAGCGCCTGGAAGCGGTCGACCTGGCCGTCGCCGACGACCCCATGGCACGCCAATGGGCGGTCGAGAAAGCCTCGGAAGACGCGGTCCGGTCGCAGGGGCGGTCAACGGCCGGACGGCCGGGGCAGCGAGGTGGGAATGTGAAGCGTAAGCGGCGGTGAGTTCTACTTGCGCATTGGCGCTGCTTTGATCGAACGAAAAAGACCCTCTATGTCTGAGTCGAGGTTTAATTGCTCAAGCGTATGTATTGTCTTTAAGCCGTTCCCCAGAATCGTCCCCGCTTCATCAGCACCAAACCTCTTGCTGAGTTCAACAAAGTATCTTGGTTCTGGGATGCTAAAGTTCTTAGGTGTCTTGTTTGCACATTGGTAAACCGCGTAGGCGGCCAAGTCAGCATACTTCAGGAGAGGTTCTTCCTCTTTTGATCTCGTTGTTATCGCAAAGGGATTAAACACTCGAAGATACTTGGCATCCGAGTGCATTGGATTGTCTTTTATCTTGCCAATGTAGCGTCTCATTGCGTCGTAGTCGTGGTTTCGAGTCTCGAAAACCACTGTTGGCGGCTCGTTTCCAAAACCGCGATTGAGAAGGTATTTCCCGACTCGCTCCAATAAGTAGACGGCACACTTATTGTAGAACTTTTGCGGGTCTTTTTGAATTCGGTTAGAATACCCACCCAGCGTTGCTTTGTTAGAAACTACCGCAAAATACCGTAAGTTGACTTCGACGCTTTTGCGCGACCAATAAACCGTTTGGCTATGCGAGAGATCAGTTGCGTGTCGCCATTTCTTTCCCAGATCAGAATTTACCGAGGCCAGTACACGTCTTGCGTCAATTGCAACCGCTCTGGGCATGACAGCAGCAGCAAGCACAAAGTATGGGGAAGATCCGCCCTGCTTCCCATCACGGATTTTGGCTATTCCGGACTCACCGCTTTCATCGATGTAAATAAAGCAACTCAATGAGATAACTCTGAAAAAAGAATGTTTGGCTATTCAATAGTGAACCTAATGAGCCATTCGTAAGTCGCCAAGTATGTATCAACGGATAAGTTGGCAATCGAACTAAGCCTGCCACCACCCCTCATTCCAGCCTTGCACCCCGCCTCCCCCTCCTCCACGTTTGAAATCACAAATTGTGATTCCAAACGGGTGCCATGACGAACGCCAAGAACCTGCCCTCCACGCATGAGGTCCGAAGCGCCATTCACCGGGTGCGTGGCACCCGCGTGGTGCTGGCCGAGGATCTGGCCCGGTTCTACGGAAAATCCGTCAGCGCCTTCAATCAGGCCGTCTCGCGCAACAAGGACCTGTTCGAGGGCTACCGCTTTCAGCTGACCGACGACGAAGTGGCCGATTTGATATCACGGAATGTGATTTCAAAGCCCAAAGGCCGCGGCGGGCGGCGGGTCAACCCGTGGGTCTATACCGATTACGGCGTGGCCATCGCCTCGACCCTGTTCAAGGACCCGCGCGCGATCAAGATTACCCGGATGATCACCGAGGCCTTCGTCGACGGCGCCAACGCCCTGGCTGAAACCCCGCGCAGCGCGCCCGAGATCCTGCCGCCAGAAGGCACTCCCGCCCCGCTGCTGCCCAATGGCGAGCAGTTGCGGGCGCTGGCCGAAAACATCCTCGATTCCGGGCAGCAGAGCCTGGTCGATTACATCGCCAACCCCACCACCAAGCGCCAGCAGGCGGTGGCGGTGATCATGAAGACGCTGGCCGAAACCGCAGGCGAAGAGGTGCGCACCCAGCACGAGCGTCTACGCCTGCGCATCGCCGAACGGTTGGCCGCGGGCGACTATGCCGATGACGATGACCGCAAGCGGCTGATCGAACTGCTGCAGGCGATGAAGGGCTAAAGCCCCAGCTCGGCCCGCATCTTTTTCGTCAGCTTGGCCACGACCATCTCGTAGGACGTCACGATGTGGTCGCGCAGGGACGCGTCGCTCATCCCGCGTTCGTCATAAACCTGCAGCCATTTCATGCCGCGCGAGGCCAGATAGGGCGCGGGCCGGATGCCGGGCTGATCCTGCAGCACCTCATAGGCCAGGTCGGTGGCCTTGAAGGTAAAGGCGTCCTTGCCGTCGTTCCAGCCGCAGATCGCGAACACCTTGCCGCCCACTTTCCATACATCCGCATTGCCCCACTGCACGACGTGGCTTGTGGCCTTGAGAGATGCGCAAAAGGCGTTGAATTCGTCTCGGGTCATGACGCCGATCCTGACCGGCCGGCAAGGATTTCGCAAGCAAGCATGACCTGTCGGGCCTAACCGAACAGGTCTTGCAGAACGTCGCCGATCTGAACCGTCGCCGCGCTGGACCAGTCTGGCCGATAGGACGGTTTTCGCACCTGATACTCGGTTCCGGTGCCGGTGCCCGACCATACGCCATCGAAGAACAGAGCGCGCTCCTTGCGCCGCCGGGGGCGTATTTCAGGCGGCCGCCGCCAATACATGATCGCGCGTCGAGCGCCGGCCACATCCCCGGCCTTCCATCTGCGCACCCAAACGGCCCGGTCTATGGCCCCGGTGTTGTAGTGAAAGGACAAGGCCGCGCCCAACTGCGCCTCGGTCAGGGCGTGCCCGGAAAAGGCCGTTTCCACCGCAGGCAGATAGTTGGTGCGGATAGCCCACTCATACACTTCAAAGCAGCGCCGCAAGGTCTGGGGGTTGTCCAGATAGCGCGGCCAGACCGTGTGGCCCGAGGCCGACGTGATCCCCACGCTCCAGGTCCAGACATCAACGGAATCCAGATAGGCCTCGCGCACGATCGCTTCGTGCGCGATAAGCTCGGCTGCAATACGCGGCGTGATCTTGTAAGGCATCAGGCCATCCCCGAGTGGCGGCCAATATCACCCCTTGTCCCAATGGGCGATGACATCATAGCCCATCGGCGTCGGAGCTCCTTCAAGATACTCGGCAAACTGGCCCCACAACTCGGCAACCTTGGGGGCGTTTGCGTTTGATGTCGCCTCGCTTTCGACGACCGAGATCACATAGCCGCTGCCATCCTCGTTCATCACATTCGTAAAGCAGTGCATACCGGGCATGCCCATGATCTGATCCTTAAGATCGTTCATTCGGGCCGTGGCGGCCTCACGGGTGCCGGGCTTCATCTTGAACTGGGTAACGCGTGCAAACATGGTTGTCCTCCCTCGCATGGGGTCCAGACCCCGAACCGCGGCAAACTGCCAGCGGACGGTATGATCCTACCACGTCCTGCCCAAATCACGCAGGGACACAGGCAACGCGGTCATCTGCGAGAAAAGGTTCAACCATGAAGATAGGCGTCTTCAAGGACCGTCAGGGGCGGACAAATTTGGCGTTTCCGACAGCCCGGGGTTTGGGCGCCGCGCTTTGCGTGGACGCAGGTGCCTGGACCGGCACAGCCGACCGCGTCGCGGCCCGGACACTGGACTCGCATGCGATCCCGTCGCCGTCAGGGTCGTTGCGTTTGTGGTACCCAAGCTGTCCCTCGCGCATCGGTCCAAGACCAACGGAGCGAGCCGCATCGCAACCAGCCAGCGCCACAAGGTGCATCACGGCTTCGGTCCGCTCCAGATCCGAGGTCCGGAGATATACGCCCAGCGCGATCATCCCCGTCGTCAGCGGCAGGGCCAGCACCATCAGCAGAATGCGCAGCGGGGACAGCGCATGTCGGCGCAGGGCATCAGCCTTGCTCTGTCGACGTGCCAAGCGCGGATCTTGCGCGGGTTCGTTGTAAACGGTTGTCTTCAGCTTCATAAGCTTGGCGATACACCAACTATGTGGCAAAGCCGAGGCATCGGAATGACGCAATCCAGCGAGGGCGCCACGTGAACACACGAAACCCATTTCAACCGGTCGACGAGGCTGCGCGGGAACTGGCCCTTGATCTTATCGCACAGGCCCGCTTTGCCGCCCTGGCCGTGGTACATCCAGACAACGGACTGCCGTCGATCAGCCGCATCGCACTGGCCACCGACAGTGCTGGATGGCCGCTGACCCTGATCTCGGATCTGGCGGAGCACTCACGCGCGGTGGAGGCAAATCCGGCCTGCGCGTTGTTGATCGGCGAACCCGCTGACAAAGGTGATCCACTGACCCATCCCAGATTGACCCTGCACTGCACGGCGCGCCCGATCCCACGGGCGACCGAGGAGCATACCGCGCTTCGGGCACGCTACTTGTCACAGCGTCCGAAGGCCGGACTATATGTCGACTTCGCGGATTTCCGTTTTGTGCGTTTTGAGATTGTCGATGGGCTTCTCAATGGCGGGTTCGGCAAAGCGTGGAAGATGACACGCGAAGACCTTTGCCCGCCATCAGATCAGCGAACGACGTGAACTGCGCAACTGGCGTGACGCACCACATGTGTCGCGGTCGAGCCGAGCAACAGATCCTGCATCCCCGGTCGGTGCGAAGCCATGATGATCAGGTCAGGTTTGTTGGTTTCCGCCCAATCCAGGATTGTGCGCCCCGAATGGCCCTCGACCACAACGCCTTTGGCGTTCGGCAGCTTGGCAGCCAGAATGTTCAATTCATCCTGGATCGCGCGCCGCGCCTCGGTCAGGTATTCGGCCGGCATGTAAGAGATTGCGTAGTCCGGAATATGCTCGACAACATGCAACAGGGTCACTTTGGCATCTGGCGTCGCCAACAGCTTGGCCAGCTTCAGCGGCCCCGACGTGTCACGCTCGGCATCGAAGGAAATCGGGACAAGAATATTGTGATACATGGCTGGCGCCTCCTTGAGTTTCGCGTTCAGTTAGCAGTAGCCAAAGTCTTCTGACCTTGATTCAGGTCAGGATCAGTCAAATGTTTCGGCCACGTCGTACATCACCGGCTCGAAGCTTTTGCACAATTCGTTGATCTTGCGGTTCCGCTCGCGCATTTCAGGCGTTCGCAGCATGGCCAGAAAGTCTTCCCGCCGCTCCCACTGCGAATAGTTCGCGATGCGGGTCTGGGCATCGTTGACATGCAGTCCGGCCGCGACAAAACCGGGCTGCTTGGAAATGAAGTTCGCATAGGCGTCGGTCAACGCTTCCAGCAGGTCCTGGCAGGTTCCGGGGGTCATTTCGAAAGTGGTGATAACGGTCTGAACACTGGCGTCTTTTGATATCTTCGGCATCGGTCATCTCCCTTGTCTGACCCAAGCCTAGCACAGGTTTTTCAAACGTCCTGCCTTTCGTTGAGCTGGCGCGAAAAAGTTTCCGAAAAATGAACCGAGCGCTAACCCTCCGTTAACCAAGGTTGATGATCCTGCGCCAATGCCCCGCCTGATCGCCTTCCTGTGTGCAAGCCTTGTGTTTTCAACTCCGGCCTTGGCCGGGGCATGGCTACGTGAAGAAGGCGCCTCGTTCACATCGTTGGCCCTGACGGCGTTTTCCGAGCCCGGGAAGGGCATCCGCTTCAAGTCCTCGCTCTATGGAGAATGGGGAATGCGCCCAAATCTGACGCTGGGTTTGGACGCGGAAGAGCATCAGGACCTCTACGGTCACGCCGTGGTTTTTGCGCGCCTACCGGTTGCCGAATTTTCCAACGGTGGGCGTCTGGCGGCCGAGTTGGGTGTCGGCGCGCATCACCGTGAAACCCGCGCATGGGCGATGTACAAAGCAACCCTGTCTTGGGGTAAAGGATTTCAGGCCCGATATGGCAGTGGCTGGATGGCGGCTGATGCCGCGCTGGAATACCGAAGCCATGACGCTTTGATCCGCAAACTGGACCTGACAATGGGTTTGTCGTCGCACCGTCGGGTCAATCCCCTGCTCCAGATCGAAACGTCCTATGTACCTGGCCGCCCGCTCTATTGGAGCGCGCGACCCTCGGCGATGTTTCGATCCGAAAGCGGCCCCAACACCTGGATAATCGGGGTCGAGCGCAACGCCGCCCGGGACAGGCCAGGCCTGAGATTCGCGCTGTGGCGCGAGTTCTGAATGCTGCGCGCCGGCCGCCCCAAAAGCGACCGGCCGACACAGATCAGACCTCGATCCGCATGATCACCGAAACTTCACCGCTCAAGGCCTCGGACCAACGCAACTTGATCTGGTCCTGGTTCGTCCCCTGCTGCAACTGAACATAATGGGCCGAATAGCGCAGAGTTCCAAAGGCGGTTCTCAGCCCGTCCAGCACGACGACGCTGTCACAGCTGCGGGCCTGCCCACCAAAGGGGAATGCACCATCCGAGTCCACCGTCCAGGCAGAGGCCGCCGTATTCTGTTCGTGTCGGACCCGCAGCGGGTTCGCGGTCTTGAGTGTCACGTTGTGATAAGTGTTGTCTGCGAATGTGACATTCACATGCCGATCAGGATTCAGATCGGCAAAAGTTGTATCAACCTTGTCCACGCGGTCGATTGACCCGTTCGCCGTTCGGAACTTGTTGCCCGTAACCGTCATTCCGTTCAGGAAATGCCCGACGCCATGCGGGCGCACGACGATATAGGCGAACCACGGGGCAACGTCACTTGAATAGAAGATGTTGTCGGTGATGCTCATGGCGCTGAAGGAATAGCCCGAGGTGTAGTCGGGTTCGGCATCGCGCTCATTGCTCCACTCGATGAAACAATTGTCGACATAATTGTCGGCGATCGAAGAGCTGTTGTAGGCCCCGATCATCACCAAACCCGCATTGCGTACACCGTTCGACACACTGTCACCCTGAAAGAAATGGTTGCCCAGAACCAGGTTGTTGTCTCCGCCCAGAACCGCGAAGTGGTGGAAACGAACGGCGCGGTTGTGGCGCAGCTTGACGTCGTTGGCATTGGCATTGATGGCAATCGAACTGCGGTCGGGCACGTCCAGAGACTCCTCACTGGACAGGAACTGGCAACCGTCGATCAACATGCCCTGGCACCCCACCCCGATTGAAGTGATGCCGCGATCCAACGGACGGCTGACAAAGCAGTTCTTCAAAACGAACGTGTTCCCGCCCGGCGACAGGCGGATCGCGCTGCAGCGCCCGTTGCATTGAAACTCGATATCTTCCATCGCGAATTTCTGGAGCGCACTGAAGCCCGAGAAATCCAACAGGTACTTGAAATCAACGAACGTGAAGCTCTGCGTGCCAGCCGCATCATAGATGGGTGCGTTCAAGGTGATCTCACCGGCACCTTCATCCTTGGACCGAACATAGATCTCACGTCCAGCGCCGCTGCCCTGAACCAACGACCCGACCGGGATATTGGCCACGTTGGCCACACCAGACAACTTGTAAGGATCCGCCGGATCGTATGTTGCGACAGAGGTAAAGGTCTCGGTGTCCCATGCGGCGCTGCTCTTGACGTCGAACTGCCCGTTGCGGATCACGCGGCGAGTGGAGTAGCTGCTGCGATTGGGTACGGCGGCCTGCATGTCGATCGGCTCGGACACCGAGATCTTGCGGCCGCCCAGGTCCAGCGAGTCATGATCCGAGTTGTTCAGCAGCGCCTGAAACGCCTTTTTGAAGGCCAGGGCTTCATCGCCGAAGGCGGAGATGTAGGTCGGCAGATCGAAATTCTTGGTCAGAAGAAGCATCTTGTCATCAGGCATCGTGACCGTGCCCTCAAAGTCGACCTCCGCGTCCAGCCCAACATCCTGTGCCAGGTGGTAGGTTCCCTGCGGCACATAGATGCGGCGACCTCCGGCGGCTTGGTCTGCCGCCTCGAACGCGGCCGAGTCGTCGGTCACACCATCTCCCAACGCGCCATAGTCCCGCACGTCCACAAGGCTGATCATGTCGCGCAAGAAGACCCCGGTGACATCGGTAATTTCGATATCATCGATCCGAACCAGCGCGCCGTTTGCCCCCTCGATATCGAGGCCGAAATGCCCGTATAGCGCCGAAATGCCCCAAGGCATGTCCACGCCCGGCCGCTGTCCAATCCCTACGATGGCGGTGACCTCGTGCACCACGCCATAGCCCGACAGCTGGATGGTCGGGCCCTGTTCGGTCAGTCCGGAAAGGTGCACGTCGCCGGCCCCTCCGGCCCATCCAGCGATCCGGACCTGCGGCAATGGCCCGCTGATCGCTTTGACCCGCGCCTTGATCTGCAAATAGCAGCCCGGCAGAAGCGGCGTCTGCCCCATGTACCGCAGTTGCTGCGTGGCATTGACCTTCAGTATCTCAAGACAACCGCCAAACTCCGCATCTGCAGGCACGAACACTCCCGTTCCCGATCCGTCATAGGTCGGTGAGCCCGGAGTGCCGTCGCCGCTGGACCACACATCCAGACCATTCGCGAATTGCGGCGGCGTGAAAACGATGCCGTCGGTGATTGCCTTGTTCATTGAATACCCTTTCCCAAACGCGCCCACTCTTCAGGCTATGGCGCATGCCAAATTCCGGATCCGGAAGCCGCCCGGACACGCTGGTCTGAGTATCGAAAAGGGATTAACCGTCGCTGATATCATCGTGACGGTGGGTGTTGCGTCAGGCGGATGGGTCGGAGTTGCCAAGCAGTTGCACCCCGTTGATCTTCCAGCCGTTTTCCAGCTGGACCATCTGATAGTCCAGGATGTGGACCCGGCCGTTCGCATCCACCACCATCACTTTCTGCCACCAGAACCCTGAGATCTGCCGCAATTCCAGAAATCGGATCTCAGCCGGGCGCCAGACCATTGGATAGCCGTTGCGCACCATTGCGCCAAAATTCTCGGGCGTACGGAACATTGTCTGGATATTGGGGCTGGCGAAGGTGAAGGCCGTGGCGAAGTCATCGGCCTTGAAGGCTTCAATCTGTGCCGCGATATTGGCTTCGATGTCGCCACTTTGGGCAACTGCGGCTGTTGCCAGACCGGCGCTCAGGGAAACTGCAAGCAAAAGTCGACGCATGGGGCCACCTCCTGCCGGAAAGGTAGCCCCATGCGGTATGTGGTCAAATCAGGCCAAGTCTCCGGCCAGGGCATTGTCGATCAGTGCAATCGTTTCGGGGACGCCATAAAGGGCGATGAACCCGCCGAACCGAGGGCCTTGGCTGGCGCCCAACAACACCTCGTAAAGGGCTGTGAACCAGCCGCGCATCGGGTCAAAGCGCTCGCGGCCGATGGAATAGACCACCGATTGCAAAGCTTCGTCCTCGACCGGACCGTCATAGGCTTCAAGCGCCGACTTCAGGGCCTCAAGCGCCTCGCGTTCTTGCTCCGTCGGCGCCCGATGCTTGCGGGTCGGTTTCACGAAGTCGTTGAAGTAGCGCACTGCAAAACCGGCGGCTTTGTCGAGGTCCGGGTGGCTTTCGGCCGTGGCTTCGGGCGCATAGCGGCGGATGAAGCCCCACAGAGTCTCCTTGTCCTCGGCACCTGAAACCGACGCCAAGTTCAACAGCATTGCAAAGGGAACGATCAACGTCGATTCCGGCACGTCACCGCCGTGAATGTGCCAGACCGGGTTGTTCAATTGAGCCTTCAGATCCTGCCCGGGGTAGGCACGCAACTGCTGATGGTATTCATCATACGCCTTAGGGATGACGTCAAAATGCATCCGCTTTGCCGTCTTCGGCTTTTGATACATGAAATAGGCCAGACTCTCGGTCGGCGCATAGGTCAGCCACTCGTCGATCGACACTCCGTTTCCGGACGACTTCGAGATTTTCTGCCCGTTTTCATCGAGGAACAGCTCATACGAGAAATGCTCGGGGGCACGGCCGCCCAGCGCCCGGCAGATCGCGTCATAGATCTTTTCGTTGGTCGCATGTTCCTTGCCATACATCTCGAAGTCGACGCCCAACGCCGCCCAGCGCGCCCCGAAATCCGGCTTCCACTGCAACTTCACATTGCCGCCGATCACGGGCAGCGTCCACTCCTTGCCATCTTCATCATCGAAGGTGACGGTGTAGGTCTCGGCGCACACCTTTTTCATCGGCACATAAAGGACCCGACCCGTTTCCGGATGGATCGGCAGGAAGATCGAATAGGTCTGCTGACGCTCCTCGCGCAGGCTTTTCAGCATGATGGCCATGATGTCGTCATATCGTTCGACTGCACGCTTCAGGATTTCGTCGAACTGACCCGAACGATAAAAGTCGCGCGCCGAATAGAACTCGTATTCGAACCCGAACGTATCCAGAAAACGACGCAGCATGGCGTTGTTGTGTTCACCAAAGCTGGGATACTCGCCGAACGGGTCAGGAACCGAAGTCAGCGGCTGCTGCAGATAGGCTTCAAGGGCCTCAGGGTTCGGCACGTTGCTGGGAACCTTGCGCATCCCGTCCAGATCATCCGAAAAGCAGATCAGCTTGGTGGGAATGTCCGACAGGGCCTCGAAGGCGCGCTTGACCATCGTGGTCCGTGCCACCTCACCGAAAGTGCCGATATGCGGCAGGCCCGACGGGCCATATCCCGTTTCGAACAGAACGAAGCCCTTCTCCGGTGGAGACTTCTGATAGCGTTTGAGCAACCGGCGCGCCTCTTCGAAAGGCCAGGCCTTTGACGTCATGGCGGTTTCACGCAGTTCAGACATTTCGTTCGTTCTCCATCGGGAAATCAGCGACGGTCGCTCAATGCGACCGACCGGCATCTCCTATTGTGCAGATGCAGCGTGAGTCAATGACCGCAGGCGAGAAACGCCGCCCCTGCTACGATTTCAGACGGTTGCTCGTGACCAGGAACACGGCAAAATCTGATCAGGGCACAAGCAGACATCGGTATGTATTGGAAAACAAGATATTGAACCCTTTGCCACACCTCAATAACGTGCGGCACGATACCAATCGCAGGACGTTCCCATGACCCAACCCGTTTCCCACCCGATGTCGCCGCAGGATTGCCTTGTGGCGATCATGGTGGCCGTCTCAGCCTCGGACGAGAACATCCGCACCGTCGAACTGGTCAAGATCGAGACAGCCGTGAATATGCTGCCTGTGTTTGCCGACTACGATATCGACCGTATGCGCCGGGTTTCGCAGATCGTGTTTGATCTGTTCGAGCAGGAAGATGGTCTGGACGCACTGTTTGGTCTGATCCGGGACAACCTGCCTGAGCGGTTGAACGAAACGGCCTATGCTCTGGCCTGCGATGTCGCCGCCGCCGACGGCTCGCTGGCCGAAACCGAACTGCGGCTGCTGGAAGAGATCCGGTATGAGTTGGAGATCGATCGGCTGCACGCCGCAGCGATCGAGCGCGGCGCACGGGCGCGTCACACCGTCTGATCGGTTTCAGCTGCCATAAAGCGCGCCCCAGCGCTCGATGAGGGCCTGCTGCAGTTTGCGAGACCTGCGATTCCAGCTGCGCGCGCCTTCAGGGCGTTCGCGGCTTTCACGCGCGATGGTCGCCCGATGCGGAAGATCGGCAGTGAATATCGCAAAGGCCAACTCGGATCCTTCGGCGGTGGTCAGATACCCGCCCAAGCCAGATACAAAGTTCAGGGTTCCGGTCTTGGCGTCGACCTTGATCGGGTGCCCTTGGATCCGCTGGCCTTTGGCGTCGGTCAGGGTAAACGGCTTCAACAGATGTCGCAGCGTTTCATGTTGCTGAGCGGCCACCAGAACTTTGACCAGGCCAGACGGCACCATTCGCGAAGCATCGCCCAATCCGGAATGATCCACCATAGCAATACCGGACGCGCCATAGGTCTGAGCCGACCAGCGATTCATCTCATCCGCGGACTCTGCCAGTGTTTGCGGCCGCCTACCCCGCGCGACGGTCGCAGCCAGCCCCACCATCTCGGCCGTGAGGTTGGTCGAATATTTCAGCATCCCTTTCACTATGCTGGTCAGTTCATCGCTCTGATGCGTGACCAGAACGGTGCCGCTGGGGGCCTCGCGTGTGACTTGAACCCGCCCCAGGACGATGCCGTTCACCCGGGCCAGAGTGCGGAACACATCCCCGGCATACAAACCCGGTTTGCGCACGGGCAACCACCTGGCGCCGCCGCTGCCCAGCGCGCCCTTGGCAACTGTCCAGCGGTCCTGCCGCGCGCTGGGTTGATAGCTGTAGACCGGAAGGTTGCGATTTTCGATCCGCATCGCGGCCATGTCCACCGACGGCGTATAACTGGCACTGCGTGCGTCCATGGTCACGTCATAGCTGGACCCTTGGCGTTTCCACTCGAAATGCACGCGGTTGAAGTTCAGGGAAATTCCACTGATCGCAGGGCTATAGCCCACATGATCAGGCTGACCGGGGTCTATGCTGAATACATAGGGCAATGCGCCGCTGTACACTTTGAACGCCCCCCGAACCTCGGTCAGTCCGGCCTTGCGCAGGTTGGCGGCCATCATGGCCAGAGCATCGGTATCCAATACCGGATCGGCGCCTCCGACCAGTATCAGATCACCCTTGAGGATCCCGTTTTCAATCGGACCATCTGCGATCAGCTTTGTTTCGAACCGATGGTCCGGCCCCAGAACGTCCAGCGCGTAAAGCGCGGTCAGGGCTTTGGCGACGCTGGCCGGCGGCAAGCCGCGGGCCCCGCCGAATTCCTCCAGTTGCGCGCCGGTTTTTACGTCGGCCACAGCGAAGACCACTTCGCCGTTCAATCGCGCCGCCTGAATGATGCGTTCGGCACCGCTCAACTCGGCGCCACGGGCAACAGGCCGCAATGAGACAGTTGGCGCCCCGGCAAGACCCGCGGTGGGGATCAGAAGCGAACCGGCGCCGGCCAGAAAGAAACGTCTCGAAATACGATCAGTCATGGGTCAAATAAAATCCCAGAGATCACAGGCAAACAACCATGCACCTGAATTATGTGCCCATCGGGGCTGTTCAGGCAACACCTGTCAGGTCCAGCCGCCTTTGGAACGTATCTGAGTCGAGCTGACATCGACCATCGGCACGTTCACGAAACACCAGGCCGGCGCATCGGCCCGCCCCAAAAGATGCCGCGCCGTTCCGTCAATCCGGTATTTGCCATAGACACGCGCCGCCGGTGACATGCGCGCCGAAATCCGATCTCCGGGGCGCGCCACCACGCCTACAGGAACGGTGTCCATGATCAACCGCCAGTCCTTCCATTTGTGAAACTGGGCCAGGTTGTCAGCCCCCATCAGCCAAACGAACCGAACCTGCGGATAGAGCCGCCGCAGTGCAGCAAGTGTGTCAGCCGTGGCGCGGGTGCCGGTCAGATCCTCAATGTCAGTCACCTCAACCTTGGGATGCTGCATGATGGACCGTGCGGCCTCAACTCGCTGATCGATCGGAGCCGGGCCGCGAGACTTCAGCGGGTTCCCCGGCGACACCAACCACCAGACCCGATCCAAACCAAAAGCCTTCATCGCCTCCAGTGTAACGTGCACATGCCCCTGATGCGGCGGATCGAACGATCCCCCGAACAGTCCCACGACCTGACCGGGCCGCGCATATGGTATCGCGCTTCGCAACATCCCCTGCTGTAGTCCAGAACTCACCGGCCTTGTCAATCAACAGGTTGCACAGCATCGCCCAAACCGACCGCCCCCGATCGCACCACTTCGGCACACCAGCCGCCATGCCCGCGCACTGCGGAGTACCCCCCGTTGCCCAACGCCTCTTCCATCCTGCTGCAAGGCGCGCAGATAACCGTGATCCGCAAAATGGCGGTGCCGACCTGAACCTCGCGCCCTTTGAGAGCGCCCAGATTGATGCGGGAAACCACCAGATTGCGCCGCAGCACGTCCGGTGTGACTGGACCTTGTCCCAAATAGCTGCCGATCGCGGCAAGATGCTCGTGCTGAATCAGGGTCACCGCACGTTTCCCCGGGCGACTCCGATCGCCCTCAACCCCGTCTTCCCGGATCATCGCCTGACCCAGCGCCATCATGTCCAATCGTCGCCCCGGTCTGACGCCGATCCATTCGATCCGTCCGGCCTTGGCCCAACCCGATACCAATTGCGCAAGTTCCGGCATTCCCAGCATCCCTCCCAGTCCGGTCCGGCCGGCGCATAAGGCCAGCCAGAATTTCGCCAACGCACCAGCTTGCCCCGCCCGTCCCGCTTGGCTATCAAGCGGGTCAACCTGAATTCTCCGACCCAGAGGACGCGACATGGCCGCCTATCAATATGTCTACCACATGCAGGGTGTCTCGAAGACCTATCCCGGTGGCAAGAAGTGCTTTGAAAACATTCACCTGAGCTTTCTGCCCGGCGTAAAGATCGGTGTCGTCGGCGTGAACGGCGCCGGTAAGTCGACCCTGATGAAGATCATGGCCGGCCTCGACACCGATTTCACCGGCGAGGCGTGGGCCGCCGAGGGCGCAAAGGTCGGCTATCTGCCACAGGAACCTCAGTTGGACGAATCCCTGACCGTCCGTGAAAACGTCATGCTGGGCGTGGCCGAGAAAAAGGCCAAGGTCGACCGTTTCAACGAGATCGCGATGGAGATTGCCGAGAACTACTCGGACGAGTTGATGGAAGAGATGACCGCCCTGCAGGACGCGATCGACGCGGAAAACCTGTGGGACCTCGACAGTCAGATCGACGTGTCGATGGAGGCACTGCGCTGCCCGCCGGACGATGCCAACATCGCCAACCTCTCGGGCGGCGAGAAACGCCGCGTGGCACTGTGCAAGCTGCTGCTGGAAGCGCCCGACATGCTGCTCTTGGACGAACCGACCAACCACCTGGACGCCGAGACTATCGCCTGGCTGCAACAGCACCTGATCGACTACAAGGGCACCATCCTGATCGTCACGCACGACCGCTACTTCCTGGATGACATCACCGGCTGGATTCTCGAGCTGGACCGCGGACGTGGCATCCCGTACGAGGGCAACTATTCCTCGTGGCTGGAGCAGAAAGCCAAGCGGCTTGAGCAGGAAGCCCGCGAGGACAAATCCAAGCAGAAGACCCTGCAACGCGAACTGGAATGGATGCGTCAGGGTCAAAAGGCCCGTCAGGC
Source organism: Ruegeria sp. CG3 (assembly GCF_056537205.1). Taxonomy (NCBI): domain Bacteria; kingdom Pseudomonadati; phylum Pseudomonadota; class Alphaproteobacteria; order Rhodobacterales; family Roseobacteraceae; genus Ruegeria; species Ruegeria sp. CG3. The sequence continues at coordinate 54,383 of NZ_JBQFRC010000003.1, forward strand.
CAAATCCAAGGCCCGGATCAACGCCTACAACGAGTTGGCGGAACAGTCCGAGCGCGAAAAGCTGACCCGCGCCCAGATCGTCATCCCCAACGGCCCACGCCTGGGCAGCAAGGTGATCGACGTCAACGGGCTGGCCAAGCATATGGGCGACAAGCAACTGATCGAGAACCTGTCCTTCAGCCTGCCGCCGGGCGGCATCGTCGGTGTCATCGGCCCCAACGGCGCCGGTAAATCGACCCTGTTCAAAATGCTCACCGGCCAGGAAAAGCCTGATGCCGGCACCATCGAATACGGCGACACGGTACAACTGTCCTATGTCGATCAGTCGCGCGACGACCTCAACGACAACGACACCGTGTGGGAGGCGATCACTGGCGGTGCCGAAATCATCCAACTGGGTGACGCGCAGGTCAATTCCCGCGCCTATTGCTCGTCCTTCAACTTCAAGGGCGGCGACCAGCAGAAAAAGGTCTCGCTGCTGTCAGGAGGTGAGCGCAACCGCGTCCACATGGCCCGCCTGCTGAAAGAGGGTGGCAACGTCCTGCTGCTGGACGAACCGACCAACGACCTAGACGTGGAAACCCTGCGCGCGTTGGAAGACGCGCTGGTCGATTTCGCAGGCTGCGCCGTGGTCATCTCGCACGACCGTTTCTTCCTCGACCGGATCTGTACGCACATCCTGGCCTTTGAAGGTGATGCGCATGTCGAATGGTTCGAGGGCAACTTCGAAGACTACGAAGAAGACAAGAAGCGCCGCCTGGGACCGGACGCGCTGGAGCCCAAGCGGCTGAAGCACAAGAAATTTGCGCGATAACACTCCTGACACATCTCCGGATGGATAGTGTGGGCAGAAATCAGCCCATACTATCAACGGGATGATGGACAGTTGGAGAACGGTATGGCGGAAGCGCTACTGTTGCTTGGTTTCTTTATGCTCGCAAGCATTTCGGCGTGGGTGTCTTCGCTGATCTTGGCGTCTGTGTTTCCATTCTTCAACTTCAAGAAAGAGTATACCGAGTATCTATTGAGGGTAAGCGGCGCACCGCCCACCCGTCTTCGTCTGCTTCTGACGGTTTACGGGGCTAACAGCTATTTCTTTAAGATAGATTGGGGGCACGACTCACCTGCACCGGGTGCAATCAAAACCACTCCAAATCGCAACCTTTTTCGCATGCTCCTCCTGGCATTTGCGACCTTGATTTTGCCGTGTTCCTTTGGGTCGCTGCATTCGCGATTTTCAACATCATCTCGGCACACATTTAGAAAACGACATCCCGGCATCTGGGTGATTGCTTGTGCCGATGCAGGCTTTCGGGCGTCCGAATGCCATTGAATGGAGTCGACTATCAGACAGGTGACCGATCCTCTTTCTTAGTTGTGCCGCTGCTGGCCTCGCGCCCGTTCGGCCCGCGTAGGGCGCGATAATCTGACAACAAAAAAGCCCGAGGCAGGTTCGAATTCACTTCGGCGGATTTACGTTCAAAACGCCCGTTGATCCCTGAAAGCGCAGCACATTCTGCCCAACCAGCCCTTGCCACATGGCGTTCTCAGTGCCATATGCAAAGAGCTTACGTTTTTCTACTTCGACCTACTGTCTCCGTTTTCGGCGTTCAGTCTATCGATCCAGACAACGACGCCGGGCTGCCGCAATTCCGTGGGCAGCACTAAAAACAGGAGATACGGATATGCCCGCAGGCACCGTAAAATGGTTCAACACCACCAAAGGCTACGGCTTCATCGCACCCGAAGAGGGCGGCAAAGACGTGTTCGTGCACATTTCGTCCGTCGAGCGTTCGGGCCTGACCGGCCTGGCCGACAACCAGAAAGTCACCTACGAACTGCGTTCGGGTCGTGACGGTCGCGAAAGCGCCGACAACATCGAACTGGCCTAATTCAGGTCTCTGGGGGCGACGGATGACCGTCGCCCCCTTTTTTTGCGCGGTTTCTGATCGCGCTTTCCAGCCCCAGTGGGGCAGGAAAACAACATCACTTTCCGGTGAAACCCGCGCGGGAATTGACCGGATCGGCTATTCTGAACAGACTGTTACCCTGTTTTCATTGTTGATTAGCCGAGTATTGCCATGTTCTCACGCCGCAATTTTCTGATCTCCGCTGCTGCTCTCAGCGCCGCGCCAGGCACGGCCCACGCGAAGAAGAAGCCGGTCGAGTACGACCCGACTCCGCAAATCGTTCGGATCAAGAAGCAGTTTTTGCCCGGGCAATTGTTGGTCGCGCCACGTTCGTTCTACCTGTATTTCGTGACCGAGCCCCGCAAAGCCATCCGTTATGGCTGTGGCGTCGGTAAGGCCGGGCTGGAATTTACCGGCACTGCGACGATCGACGTGAAAAAGGAATGGCCCACCTGGCGCCCGACCGAAGAGATGATCGAGCGGGACCCCGTTGCCTATGCCAAATTCAAGGACAATGACTATGTCCAGCCCGGTGGCGGAGACAACCCGCTGGGCGCCCGTGCCCTGTATCTGTTTCAGAATGGCGTCGACACGTATTTCCGCATCCATGGAACGACCCAGCCGCAGACCATCGGACGAGCCGTGTCGAACGGGTGCATCAGAATGCTGAATAAGCACGTGATCGACCTGTACAACCGCGTCCCGATCGGAACGGTCGTCACCGTCGTCTAAGGCAGCGGTCAAGGCCCCGACCAATCCACCCCTTCGGCTTTTTCAATCTTCAGTCTTCCGTTTGGCCACGGGACACAAAGGCTTGCCGCTTGCCTGTCCGATCCGTTCAGCCAGGTCCGGACGTCTTCGGGCCGCAACAGGACACCCATGCGGTGGTGGATCGGCCGCAGATCATCGTTCGGCTCGCAGGTCACAGCAGCGAACTGATCGACATGCTGACCACCGGGCGCGATCCATCTGTCCGTAATCGCGGCAAACAACAAAGGGGTTCCGTCGGCGGATTCAATCCGCCACGCGGTTTTGCGGCGCTTTTCGCCGGTCCACTCGTACCAGCCATCAACCGGAACAACCGCGCGACCGACACCTAGAAAAGCAGATTTGTCAAAAACCGTTTCCGACCGCGCATTGATGATCGTTTCCATGACCGGTCGCCCCCGGGCATTGACGCGCCCTACGGGGATCATGCCCCACCGCATGGGCCCGACGCCTTCAGCAGTCAGAACGATCACTTCCTGACCGGGTTGTATGTTCTGGCGCGGCTGTTCATCCGGCCAAGCAGTTTCTCGACCCAGGAATTCGGAAATCTGGGAAAACGGCCGCGTCAGAAAGAACCGCCCGGGCACGGTTTACGGCCGCTGTTTTGCGGCGGCGATCAGATCAAGGACAGCAGGTCCAAGATCATCCACGATCAGCGCAACGCCGCGCGCATTGGGATGAATCCCGTCTGGTTGCATGTAGGTCTGCACGGCTCCGGGGTCGCCACCCGCCTGCAACCCGGAAAAAAAGCTGGGGGAATAAAGTGTGCCGAACTGGGTGGCCAAATCCGGATACATCGCATCAAACGCCTGTTTGTAGTCCGCGCCATAATTGCCCGGAGCCTGCATGCCGATCAGCAGAACCGGAACCTTGGCCGTTTGCGCCTCGGTCAGAATTTTTTCCAGATTCGACTTCGAGACCGCCGGGTCGATCCCACGAAGAACGTCGTTTCCGCCCAGCGCCACGATCATCCCGTCCACCTCTGGTGTCAGGGTCCAGCCCACACGCGCCGCACCACCGGCCGTTGTGTCCCCGGAAACACCGGCGTTGATTATCTTCACCTCGACGCCTTGCGCATCCAGCCACCGGTTCAGTTGAGGGACGAACCCATCCTTCTCAACAAGGCCGTAGCCTTGAGTCAGCGAGTCTCCGAGAGCGGCCAGGACCACCGGCTCGGCTGTGGCAGCAATGCCGCAGAGCGACAACAGCCCCGCCGCCAGAGCCTTGCGCAAATTCCTGACCGCTCCATATCCCAAATGACTGCCCCTTTCGGAAAGACTTATGACTGAACCCGTTCTGACACTCCAAAATGCCGCTTTGTCGCTGGATGGCAATGCCGGACCCGTTGAAATCTTGCGGGACATCAATCTGACCGTCAAAGAGGGAGAGACGCTGGGCCTCGTCGGCCCGTCCGGTTCGGGCAAATCCTCGCTGTTGATGCTGATGGGTGGGCTGGAGCAGACGACCGCGGGTCGCATCACCGCACTGGGGCAGGACCTGACCTTGATGAGTGAGGACGCGCTTGCCCGCTTTCGTCGTGATGCGATGGGCGTCGTTTTCCAGAATTTCCATCTGATCCCAACGATGACGGCGCTTGAAAACGTGGCCACCCCGCTGGAACTGGCCGGTCACCGCGATGCCTTCGAGCGGGCCGAGGCCGAATTGGCGGCGGTGGGGCTTTCGCATCGGCGTGATCACTACCCGGCTCAACTGTCGGGCGGCGAACAACAGCGGGTCGCGCTGGCCCGCGCTTCGGCCCCGCGGCCTCGGATCCTGTTGGCGGACGAACCGACCGGCAATCTGGATGAGGCGAATGGCGCGGCCATCGTTGATTTGCTGTTCGGCCTGCGTGACCGGCACGGGGCAACGCTGGTTCTGGTCACACACAGCCACTCGCTGGCCCGCAGATGCGACCGGGTCGTCCGATTGCGCGACGGCCGCATCACCGAAGAGGCCAGCCAAGAGGCAGCGGAATGAGCTTGCGCCTGGCGACGCGCCTGGCCCGACGTGAACTCAGGGGCGGCTTACGCGGCTTTCGGGTTTTTCTGGCCTGTCTGACCCTGGGGGTTGCCGCCATTGCTGCGGTTGGATCGGTGCGGCAAGCAATCATGACCGGCCTTGCGCAAGAGGGCGCAGCCTTGCTGGGCGGCGATGCCCAGATCGAGCTGACCTACCGCTTCGCAAACGAAGCAGAAACCGCATGGATGAAGCAGAACGCCGATCGCGTGTCCGAAGTCGTCGATTTCCGCTCGATGGCCGTGACCCGCAGCGACGCACCGCAACGCGGACTTACTCAGGTCAAGGCCATCGATGACGCCTATCCTCTGATCGGCACCGTCCAACTGGACCCCGAAATCTCGCTGTCCGAGGCGTTGGACGGAAATGCCACTCTTCCCGGGGCAGTGATGGACCCGGTTCTGATCGAGCGTCTGGGGCTGGACATCGGCGACAGTCTTGCACTGGGCACGCAGGACTTTGTGCTGTCCGCCGCCCTGATATCCGAACCCGACGCGGCCGGAGATGGGTTCACCTTGGGCCCGCGCACATTGGTTCGCACAACCGATCTGAAAAACTCGGGCCTATTGCAGCCCGGCACGCTATTTTCAACCAAATACCGTATGGACCTGCCGGTCGAGGCCGACCTCGCAGAACTCTCGCAACAGGCCGAGAGCGTTCTGCAAGGCTCAGGACTGCGCTGGACCGATGCGCGCAACGGCGCACCCGGAATTGCCGAATTCGTCTCGCGCCTCGGCGCGTTCCTGGTGCTGGTGGGTCTCTCGGGTCTGGCTGTGGGCGGCATCGGCGTGTCCGCGGCCGTACGCGCCTATCTCGCCCGAAAGACCGAAACCATCGCCACACTGCGCACCCTGGGCGCAGACCGCGCCACGATCTTTCAGACCTATCTGATCCAGATCGGCGTTCTTTCGGTTGTCGGGATCGCCGCTGGTGTAGCCCTTGGCGGGCTGGCGCCGATTCTCCTGGCACCCCTGATTGAAAGCCGGCTTCCCGTACCGGCCGTTTTCTCTGTCTATCCGCAACCGCTGTTCGAGGCGGCATTGTATGGCCTGCTGACCGCCTTGCTTTTCACCCTGTGGCCCCTTGCCCGGGCGGAGGACGTCCGGGCAGCGACCCTGTTCCGCGATGAGCTGAGCAGTGCCCGCAGGTTGCCCCGCGCCGCTTACCTGTTGGCGACGGGCCTTGCCCTGGCGACACTGATCGCCACCGCCGCTTGGTTCAGCGGATCCCCCTGGCTGACTCTCTGGACCGGAGGTGGATTTGTCGGCGCATTGGTGCTGTTGGCGCTGTCGGCCCAAGGCATCCGCTATGTGGCAAAAAGGGCCGCCACACGCGCCCGTGGCCGCCCGGCGTTGCGTTGGGCACTTGCCGCAATTTCCAACCCCCGTGAAGGTGCCGCATCGGTGGTCCTGTCTCTGGGATTGGGCCTGTCGGTTCTGGCTGCGGTCGGACAGATCGACGGCACTCTGCGCAATGCGATATCCGGGAACCTGCCGGACGTGGCGCCGTCGTACTTTTTCGTGGACATTCAAAAAGACCAGATGCCCGGCTTCAGCAGCCGGCTTGAAAACGACCCCGGTGTCACACGTGTAGAAAGCGCACCAATGCTGCGCGGAATCATCTCGCAGATCAACGGCCAGCCCGCACATCAGGTTGCGGGCGATCATTGGGTTCTGGAGGGCGATCGCGGCGTGACCTATTCGGACAATGCGCCACAAAACGCCCGCATCACCGCCGGGGAATGGTGGCCAGAGGACTATTCAGGCCCGCCTCAGATCAGCTTCGCCGCGGAAGAGGCCGAGGAAATGGGTCTCAAGCTTGGTGACGAACTGACGGTGAATATTCTCGGGCGTGATATCACCGCGACCATAACATCGCTGCGCGAGGTGGATTTCTCGAACGCGGGCATGGGATTCATTATGTCGATGAATCCATCCGCACTGGCCGGCGCCCCTCATAGTTTCATTGCAACTGTTTACGCCGAGGAAGAGGCCGAGGCAGCCATCCTTCAAGACCTTGCGACCCAGTTCCCCAACATCACCGCGATCCGGGTTCGGGACGCGATCGACCGTGTCTCGGGCCTGCTTGCCGGTTTGGCTTCGGCCACCTCCTACGGCGCCGGTGTCTCTTTGCTGACCGGTTTTCTGGTCCTGATCGGCGCTGCAGCCGCAGGAGAGCCCGCACGTCGCTACGAGGCCGCAATCCTCAAGACGATCGGCGCAGATCGCCGACGGATACTTCTCAGTTTTGGCTTGCGCTCGGCGCTTCTGGGTGCGGCTGCGGGCTGCGTGGCGCTGCTGGCCGGCATCCTTGGCGGCTGGGCTGTGGCGACATTCATTTTCGATACCAGCTTTGCGGTGATATGGCCTTCGGCATTGGGTATCGTCGCTGCCGGGCTCGCCGTCACGCTGCTGGCGGGGCTGTTCTTCGCCCTCCGCCCCCTATCCGTCAGCCCGGCCCGCGTCCTGCGGGCCAGCGATTGAATTCAACGCGCGCAGGTAACGGGTTGCAGAATTTTCAGCAGCGGATCGTTGTCGCATACCAAAGCATCCAGCGATATTTCATCCAGCGACGCAAAGAAGACCTCGGCCGCGTCCTGCAGCGCCAGACGCAGGCGGCAGGCATCGGTCAACGGACAGGTGTTGTCAGCATCCGCAAAACACTCGGCGATCGGCAAACTGCCCTCGACATGGCGAAAGACGGATCCGATCCGGATCTGGTCCGCCGGCCGACCCAGAGTCATGCCGCCGTTGCGACCGCGCTGCGTGCTCAGATACCCCAGCTGACCCAGCTGGTTGATGACTTGCGCCAGGTGGTTTTCCGAAATGTTGCAGACATTCGCAATCTCGGATTTCGTAACGAGCCGGTCCGGATGTGCAGCGCAATACATCAACAGCCGCACGGCGATATTTGTTCGTTTGGTGATCCGCATCAGATCCTCCCCCCGAATTTCAAGATGCAGCCTTATTGCACAGGCCGCAAAAAAACGGTTTGACATACATCAATCGTCAAAAAGGACAGCACGCGACATGGCAGAGCCCTATTTCTTTGGCTATGGCAGCCTCGTAAACCTTGCCACGCATGACTTTCCCGACCCGCGACCGGCGCGACTCAAGGGCTGGCGCCGGGCGTGGCGGCATACCGATCTGCGCCCGGTCGCCTTCTTGACCGCGGTGCCGGATCCCGACTGCGAGATCGACGGCATGATCGCACATGTCCCCAAAAACGACTGGGCGGCACTGGATGAACGGGAGTGGGCCTATGATCGGATCCCCGCCACCCACGCCATAACTCATCCTCTGAAGACAGAGGTCGAGATTGCGGTCTATGCGGTTCCGGAACAGCACCGCAAGGACCCGACGCACAGCCACCCGGTTTTGCTCAGCTATGTGGACGTTGTGGTACAGGGGTATTTGCGCGCATTCGGCTTGCCGGGTGTCGAGCGTTTCTTCGCCACGACCGACGGGTGGGACGCGCCGATCCTGAATGACCGGAACGCGCCGCGTTATCCGCGCCACCAACAGCTTCACCTCGACGAAACAGCCTTGGTCGATGAGCACTTGTCCCGGGTCTCGGCCCGGATCGTTCAGACCGCGTGAAAATGGCGGGCGCCTGCAGCACCCGCCTCTGGTTCTTGTTCAGTTTGAAGGCGACACCGCCCCGCGGTGTCTTATTTTCGCGCCCGCATGACCTGCAGCAACGGCAGAAAGGTCGCCATCTCGGGGCCACGCTCCATCCCGGTCAGCGCCTTGCGCAACGGCATGAACAGGCCCTTGCCCTTGCGGCCGGTCGCCTCTTTCACGACCGCCGTCCACTTGCCCCAGGTCTCGCCGTCAAACGGCCCCTCGGGCAGCAGTTCCATCGCCTGCGCGACGAATTCGCGGTCTTCGTCGTCGATCAGCGGCTCGGCGCCATCGCGGCACAGTTCCCACCAGCCCTTCAGGTCGTTCAGCGTGGTGATGTTCTCGCGCGCCATCATCCAGAACGGCTCGGCCAGTTCATCGGGTACACCGGCCGCGGCCACCGCGTCGGAAACCTTCTCGAGCGGCAGCGTCTGCAGATATCGGGCCGTCAGCGGAAACAGGTCCTGCACGTCGAACTTGGTCGGCGCCGACCCGAACCGGGTCACGTCGAAACCTTCGATCAACTCGGCCATGTCGCTGCGCAGTTCCACCGGGTCGGACGAGCCCGACCGCGCCATCAGGCTCAACAGCGCCATCGGCTGCACGCCCTGCTCGCGCAGATCGCGCAGCGCCAGCGTGCCAAGACGCTTGGACAGCGCCTCACCCTGCGGGCCGGTCAGCAACGAGTGATGGGCAAAACGCGGGACGGTTCCGCCCAGCGCCGTGATGATCTGGATCTGGGTCGCTGTGTTGGTCACGTGGTCGGCGCCGCGCACCACGTCGGTCACGCCCATCTCGGTGTCGTCCACGACCGAGGCCAGCGTATACAGCACCTGCCCGTCGCCGCGGATCAGCACCGGATCCGATACCGAGGCCGCGTCGATCGACACGTCGCCCAAAATGCCGTCCGTCCACTCGATGCGCTCATGGTCCAGCTTGAACCGCCACACACCGTTGCCGCGCTCGGCCCGCAGCGCCTCTTTCTCGGCATCCGACAGGTTCAGGGCAGCGCGGTCATAAACCGGCGGCTTTCCCATGTTCAGCTGCTTCTTGCGCTTGAGGTCCAGCTCGGTCGGGGTCTCAAAGGCTTCGTAGAACCGGCCGATCTCGCGCAGCTTGTCGGCGGCTTCCGCATAGCGGTCCAGCCGGTCCGACTGCCGCTCGACCCGATCCCAGTGCAGACCCAGCCACTCGAGATCCTGCTTGATCGCATCAACATATTCTTCCTTAGACCGCTCGGGGTCGGTGTCGTCGATACGCAGGATGAACGTGCCGCCGGCCTTGCGGGCGATCAGATAGTTCATCAGCGCGGTGCGCAGGTTGCCCACATGAATATAACCGGTGGGCGAAGGGGCGAAACGGGTGGTTGTCATGGATGTCTCCTGTTGGCGCGGCTCATGTCACATGAGCGCGTTTTTGTCCAGAAGGCGGTGCGAATGCTTGCCGTTTACTCGGACTTGATGGGCCAACGTGATGACAGGTCATCCAACCCTGCGCGGATCAATTCGGCCAACACGTCCTCGTCAATGTCCGACAGCTTGTTCACGTACAGACATGACTTGCCGGTCTTGTGCTTGCCCAGCCGCGCCAGAATACTGTCGAAGTCGGAGTAGCCCGGCATGATATAGATCGAAAACTCGGCCTTGCGTGGGGAAAACCCGGTGGCAAGAAACGTGCCTTCCCGCCCGGACTTGTAGCGGTAGTCATATCGCCCGTATCCAACGATGGATGGCCCCCACATGACTGGCCGAAACCCGGTGACGGTTTCAAACAGGGTGTTCAGCCTCTGCGCATCCGCAGCGCGCGCGGCCGGCAGGATCGCCGCCAAAAACTCCTGGACGCTTTGATCGGTCGGAACGGTTTTGTTTCCTGAGCGGGACATGAACAAGATTTAACATGCGATCGGCCAGCGCGCAGCCCATATGGTAGAGTGGAAAGTGGCAATTATCCGAAAGCGTTCTAATTCGATGCACGTAATCTGACAGGGAGACTTTGAAATGACCATGAAACTGACCCGCCGGGCCGCTTTGGGCACGGCCGCTGCGCTACCTTTTGCATCTATCGCGACACAGTCACTGGCTGCCGGGGCCGAAACCAAGGCCAACTCGACCGTCGCCCGCAGCTTTCAACTGGGCGATTTCACGGTCACAACCCTGCTGGATGGCAGCTTGCCGCGAGACGGCGCCCAAGAGATTTTCGGCGGTGGCGCGTCAGACGAGGAGTTTGCCAAGGTATCGGCCGACAATTTCATCTCGCCCGACATTGCCCAGTTCTTCTTCACGCCAACGCTCGTCAATACCGGATCCGAACTGATCCTGTTTGACACGGGATTGGGCCAAGGCGGTATCCAGAAGGCTCTGGCCGATGCGGGCGTTGGCCCTGAGGCGATCAACGTCGTCGTCCTGACCCACATGCACCCCGACCACATTGGCGGCATGACGACCAACGATGCCGCGACCTTTCCGAACGCACGCTATGTGACCGCCGCGGCCGAGTATGATTTCTGGTCAGCACAGGAGGCCGGCAACCGCGTCGGCGATCTTGTGGCAGCCAAGGTCACCCCGATGGCTGAAAAGATGTCGTTCATCGAAGACGGAGGCGAGGTCGCATCCGGCGTTACCGCCATGGCGGCCTTCGGGCATACACCCGGACACATGGTCTATCATCTCGAAAGCAACGGTCAGCGGCTGATCCTGACCGCCGATCTTGCCAATCACTATGTCTGGTCCTTCGCGCATCCGGAATGGGAAGTCCGGTTTGACATGGACAAAGCAGCGGCTACCGCATCCCGTCGGAACGTGTTGGGTATGCTGGCTGCGGACAAGGTCCCGATGATCGGGTACCACATGCCTTTCCCGGCCGCCGGCTATGTCGAGCCGCGCGGCGAAGGCTTCCGCTTTGTACCTGTCAGCTATCAGATGATGGGCTGATCAATACCCCGGGTCCGGCCGTACTTTCGTACCGTCCGAAAACCGCGACAGTCGAAAGGCGGCCGTGTCCACACAAGGCGAAGTGTTCGTCAACAGATCGGCAACCAGGCGGCCAGCACCGGGACCTATGCCAAATCCATGTCCCGAAAATCCGGTTGCGATCACCAGTCCCGGGATCTCCTGCACGTTCGAGATGACCGGGATTGCATCCGGGGTCACATCGATCATCCCGGCCCAGCTCTGCACGATTTCGGCACCAACCAGTGCCGGAAGCGCCTGACGGGCCTTGGCCCATGACTTGCGGAGCGCCTTCTGCGACGGCTCGGGGTCCAGTATCCGACAGAGTTCGAACGGGGTTACGTCGGTGGACGCCCATGACCGGCGCTGACGCGCCTCAATGGTCCAGCGGTGCGACAGGCGGAATCTGAGCGATTTCCATTCCTGTGCGAATGCCGGAAGGAATTTCGCGGCCAACCGAAAACTGTCAGGAACGATATCCACCGTGTTTTCATGGCCCGAGGCGATCGTGTACCCGCCGTCGGCGCGTTTGCGAATGGCAAAATCATCCGACCACAGAGCTGTTTCCGGACCCGGTTCCACAGGCGAGGTCCGCAGAACCGTGTTCAGCACCTTCAGCTGTGGCAGGGCAATTCCTTCGTTACCGGCAAACAACCGAGACCAAGTCCCCCCGGCCAGAACCACTTGATCGCAAGCGACCCGCCCCCGTTCCGTGTAAACCCCGGCAACACGACCAGCTTGCAGGTCGAGGCAGCGTACCGCGCAATTCGTCATGATGACCGCGCCTTGCTCACGCGCCGCCTCGGCCAACGCCGGAGCAACCCATTGCGGCTCGGCCCGTCCGTCCTGAGGCATGAAAAGCGCGGCCTTCAGCTTGGTCTTGAGGCCAGGCATGTGCTGTTCCAACTCGGATCCGGAAACCATGCGCGCTCCGGTCTGGTAGCCTTCGAGGTTTCGCAACCAGCGTTCCATTTCAGCTGCGGACCGGTCGGTCCGCGCACCGAACAGAATGCCGGATTGCACATAGCCGGTTTTGCACCCGATCCGCTCATCAAGCGATTGCCAGATCCTGAGCGACTCGGTCATCAACGGTATTTCGCGCGGGTCGCGCAGCCCCAGGCGAACCCAGCCCCAGTTCCTGGAACTCTGTTCAGCGCCGATCTGGCCCTTTTCACACAAGAGGACGGAATTGCCATGTTCCGCCAGTTCCAGCGCAGTTGAGACACCGATAATCCCTCCGCCGACGATCACGACGTCAACGGATTTGGGCAGGCAAAGATCGGATTCAACAGGGTTGGGCTTGGGGCCGGGCATCAACGGATCTTGTTAGTCAGACACGAGCTTCATCGAGCCTTGGCAAACGTCATCCGGCAATCCTGAATAACGGAAAAAGCATCACTTTGTTCGGCTGTGTGGCGTCGATGCAAACGCCACAATGGAACTAGACCGGCACGCGGTTCAGGCCGCACCCGAGAACTCGGCCCATTTCTGACGCAACAAAGCAGCGACACCCGAGTTTTGGGTCTCTGTCTCGGTCTCTTCGGGTTGAAGCTCGGGCAATTCCGGGTGTTTGGCTGAGAACTCCTCGGACGGCTCCTCGCTCTCTGCGTCAGCCTCGGCCAACACACCGGCGATTGCCGCTTCCAGACGCGCCTCATCCAATTCGCGCGCCGGCGTCTCCATTGTCTTGTACCTCAACGGCGCATGCAGCGGTTTGTCATATCCATCAACCATCGGACCACCTAAACCTTATAACCGGCACCCCACCACGGATGCGTCACCAGAAAACTTGGTCTTCAACTGCGGTTCGGCCGACAAATCAATGCCCGGCCCCCGCGCGCCGATCTTTCAAAATATGTGGCAAGATCGGTCCTAAACTATGGCAAAAAAATGTCCAAAAAACAAGGATGCGGCCAAGCGCTGTCAGCAATTCCGCCCCACCTGCAGAACAGTTAGCATGAGACCCCCCTCATTGCCGCCCATTTGTAAACAAACACCCGGACCCGGGCACGGGGCGCTCAGCCGCAGTTTCCGTCAGCTCGGATCGCGCCAACGATTCACGATCGGATAGCGCCGGTCCAACCAGAAGGCCCGAGGTGTCAGGCGCGTGCCCGGCGCGGACTGAAAGCGTTTGTATTCGCTGATATAGATCAGGTGCTCGACCCGGCGGGCATCAGCCTCGTCGTACCCGGCTGCAACACAATCCGCGATCGAGCCATCCTGATCAACCAAGATGTCGAGAATGCCGTCCAGGACCGGGTAATCGGGAAGGCTGTCGCTGTCCTTCTGATCCTCGCGCAGCTCGGCACTGGGTGGTTTGTCGATGACCGAGGGGCGAATGACCTCGCCGGCCGGTCCTTTCATCCAGTCGCGGTGATTGGCATTGCGCCAGCGGCAGGTTTCGAACACCCGGGTCTTGTACAGATCCTTGATCGGGTTGTAGCCGCCATTCATGTCGCCATAGATCGTGGCATACCCGACCGCCACTTCGGATTTGTTGCCGGTGGTCAGCAGCATCTCGCCAAACTTGTTGGACATCGCCATCAACAGCAGACCGCGCAGACGGGACTGGATGTTCTCCTCGGTAATGTCGGCCTGAAGACCATCAAACAGCGGCGCCAGGGTCTCGGTGACGGCGGCGCGGGACTGGCTGATCGGAACATAGTCGTATCGCACACCCAGCGCCTTGGCGACGGCTTCGGCATCCTCCAGCGACTCGGCGCTGGTGTATTCCGACGGCAGCATCACGCAACGCACATTGTCGGCCCCAAGAGCGTCAACCGCGATGGCCGCAACAAGCGCGGAATCGACCCCTCCGGACAGTCCCAGCAGTGCTTTGGAAAACCCGGTCTTACCCATATAGTCGCGCAACGCTTGCACCATGGCGCGATAGTCCTGCTCCCACGCGTCAGGCTGCTCGGCGATTTCGGCGGGGACGATGGCCCATCCTTCATCACCGCGCCGCAGATCGATCTGCATCACCGCCTCGTCGAAGACTGGCATTCGAAAGGCCAGTTCGCCGCCGGGATTCAGGCCAAATGTCCCGCCATCGAAAACCTGATCATCCTGCCCGCCCACCATGTTGAGGTAGATCACCGGTAGCCCGGTTTCGACCACACGGGCCACCATCTGGTTCAGGCGCACATCGTGCTTGTCGCGGAAATAGGGTGATCCGTTGGGGATCAGAAGAAACTCGGCGCCCGTCTCCTGCAACGTCTCGGCAACATCCTCGTGCCAACCATCCTCGCAGATCGGACTGCCGATGCGTGTGTTGCCCACCGCATAGGGGCCACCCAACGGCCCGGCGTCGAACAACCGAACCTCGTCGAACACAGTTTCGTTGGGCAAATGGTGTTTCAACACCTTGCTGACGATCCGCCCCCGGCTGAGGATCAGATAGGCGTTGTAGTGATTGCCACCTTCGACCCAAGGCCCACCAATGGCCATCGCCGGTCCATCCGCGCAGGATTCCGCCAACTGCTGCACAGCCGCCATGGCAGCCATGTGAAACGACGGCTTCAGAACCAGGTCCTGAGTGTTGTAACCGGTGACGAACATCTCTGGCAGAGCCACCAGATCGGCCCCCGCAGCGCGGCCCTGCTCCCATGCGGAACGGGCTTTTGCGGCGTTGCCTGCAATGTCGCCCACCGTCGGGTTCAGCTGCGCCAGCGTGATGCGGAAATGGTCGGCCATCTTTGCCCTCTTGCCCTCGTCACCTGAAAAGGCATTTAACAGATCAGGCCGCAAGTGAAAGGCCAATGCGGCAAAACCCGTTGCCCGACCTTCATCAGTGTCATAGTTTTGCACGAACCAATGCACCACGGGACAATCGGGCAGGCAGGGACTACCATGAACGCTTTTCGTACAACGATTGCCGTTGCCGCAATGGGCATCGCCGCACAGAGCGCGTCCGCGCAGCAGGGCCAGATCATCACCGCAGATGACGATGTGGGCGGGGTCTACGAAGGCACCTTTGAAAACGGGCTGCGTCACGGAACCGGCACCTATCGCCTACCCGACGGCTTTGAATACACCGGTGAGTGGGTCGAAGGAGAAATTCAGGGCAAAGGCGTGGCACGTTACGCCAATGGATCGGTCTACGAGGGCGATTTCGTCAAAGGTCGCCCGCACGGCAAAGGCAAGATCACCTTTGCCGACGGCGGCACCTACGAGGGCGACTGGACCGACGGCGCGATAAACGGAACCGGCATCGCGAAATACGCAAACGGAATGCGTTACGAAGGCGGCTTCATGAATGCCCAGCATGACGGCAAAGGCGTCATGACAGACCCCGGCGGCTATGCCTATGATGGCGACTGGGTGGACGGCGTTCGCCAGGGCAAGGCCAAGATCACCTATGCGGACGGCGCGGTATACGAAGGCGATATCATTGCCGGCCAGCGTCAGGGCAACGGATCGCTGACCTTGCCCGACGGCATGATCTATTCCGGCGAATGGACCGAGGACCGGATCACCGGAACCGGCGTACTGAAACAGGCCAACGGTGACGTATACGAAGGCGCCCTGGTGGACGGGCGCCGGCAGGGCAAGGGAAAGGCGACCTACGCGAACGGCGATACCTACGAAGGCGATTTCGTCGACGACCGCCGACACGGCAAGGGTACGTTCACTGGCACCGACGGCTATGTCTACACCGGAGACTGGAAAAACGGTCAGATCGAAGGGTTGGGCGAACTGACCTATCCCGACGGCTCGGTCTATGTCGGTGACTTCAAGGCGGACCTCGCCGATGGCAAAGGCCGGATCACCTATCCCGACGGGTCGTCCTATGACGGCGACTGGGTTGCAGGGGTGATCGAGGGTCAGGGCACCGCGACCTACACAAATGGTACGATCTACAAAGGACAGTTCAAGAATGCCCGAACGCATGGCACCGGCGTTCTGACCCGTGCCGACGGCTCTCGCTACGATGGCGAATGGGTAGACGGCGTGCGTCAAGGCAAGGGTACCGCCACCTACGCGGATGGCACGGTCTACACAGGTGATTTCCAGAACGGTCAGCGCCATGGCCAGGGCGAGGTCGTGATGGCGAATGGCTTCAAGTATTCCGGCCAGTGGACCGAGGGCAAAATCACCGGCGCAGGTGTCGCGACATATGCAAATGGCGATGTCTATGAAGGCAACTTCGTGAACGGCAAACGCCAAGGCACTGGAACAATGCGCTATGCAAATGGCGAAGAGGAAAGCGGCACGTGGGAAAACGGCGCTCTGTCCGAAGCAGGCGCGGCGCAACCCGCGGGCAACGAGCCGCAGCCGCCTGAGGCCGAACAGGACCCGGAAGTCACCCCATCGGACGGATAGCCCGCTACCAGGGAACCGGTTGGCCGGCCCAGTCGAAGAACTGGCCGGTCTGATCAGCCGTCAGACCATCCACAACCCGCAGAAGGTTTTGGGCGGCGTCACTCGGCTCGACCGCGGGATGGCGGCCCAGGTATTTCTGCGTGAACGGGGTCTTGACCGTTCCGGGGTGCAGGGCGACGCAGATCGCATCCTTGTGGGTTCGGGCCAGTTCAATTGCGGCCGTGTGCACGATCTGGTTCACCGCCGCCTTGGCCGCGCGATAGCTGACCCAGCCGCCCAGACGGTTGTCCCCGATCGAGCCCACGCGCGCAGACAGCACGGCGAAAACCGACCGCCCATTGCGCGGCAACAAGCGATGCGCGTGTTTCAACACCAAGGCCGGGCCCACTGCGTTCAGGGCGAATTGATCCATCATGGCCTTGGCCGACACCGCCCGAATGGTCTTTTCCGGTTCCGCCCCGTCGATCTCGAGCGCACCGGATGCCACCAGAACAAGGTCGAACGGCCCCTCGATCCGGCCTAGAATCTCGTCGGCCAGTTCCGGCTGCATCAAATCCAGCCCATTTTCCGACCGCGACAGACCGACCACATGAACCGACCGCGACAGAAGCTCGTTGCAGACGGCCCGGCCGATCCCCCCGCTTGAACCTATGACCAATGCGTTTCTCATCGCCCTCCAGCTAGCGGAGTTGCTCACGCAATCAATCCCCGTTTCCGATCCTTTCGCGAAATCGGACAGCCGCGCATTTTCTTTCTTTTCATTCCCGGTTCGGGGTGTATAACCTCGAACCCATGATCAACCGCGCAGATATCCCATTTGCTTTCGCCGCGTCCGCCGGCGCTGCCCTGCGTGGCCTACTGATCCTAATCCGCCTCTGAGCGTGCCATCCGGCGCGCCCGCTCAGAGGAGGACGCCTGCGCGCCATTGGCTTTAGGACAGACAAGAAAGTGACCCCCATGACCAACGTGACCGACCAAGACCGCGTCTTGATCTTTGACACCACTTTGCGCGACGGCGAGCAAAGCCCCGGCGCAACCATGACCCATGACGAAAAGCTGGAAATTGCCGAGCTTCTGGATGACATGGGCGTCGACATCATCGAGGCCGGCTTTCCCATCGCTTCCGAGGGTGATTTCAAGGCCGTGTCGGAAATCGCGCAGCGGTCCAAGAACGCCCGCATCTGCGGCCTGGCGCGCGCCAATTTCGCCGATATCGACCGCTGCTGGGAGGCGGTGAAACACGCCGAAAAGAACCGGATCCACACCTTCATCGGCACCTCGCCGCTGCACCGCGCCATTCCGAACCTGACGCAGGACGAGATGGCCGAAAAGATCCACGAGACCGTCAGCCACGCCCGCAATCTTTGCGAAGACGTGCAATGGTCGCCGATGGATGCGACCCGGACCGAATGGGATTACCTGTGCCGCGTGATCGAGATTGCGATCAAGGCCGGCGCGACCACGATCAACATTCCCGATACGGTAGGCTACACCGCGCCGATTGAAAGCGCGGACCTGATCAAACGTCTGATCGAAACCGTTCCGGGCGCGGACGAAGTGATTTTCGCCACCCATTGCCACAACGACCTTGGAATGGCGACCGCCAACTCTCTGGCCGCCGTTTCAGGCGGGGCCCGGCAGATCGAATGCACGATCAACGGCCTGGGAGAACGCGCGGGCAATACCGCGCTGGAAGAGGTCGTGATGGCCCTGCGCACCCGCAACGACATCATGCCGTGGAAGACGGGCATCGACACCACCAAGATCATGCACATCTCGCGTCGGGTGGCGACGGTTTCGGGCTTTCCGGTGCAGTTCAACAAGGCTATCGTCGGCAAGAACGCCTTCGCACATGAAAGCGGCATCCATCAGGATGGCATGCTGAAGAACCGCGAGAATTTCGAGATCATGCGCCCCGAGGATATCGGCCTTTCAGGCACCTCGCTTCCGTTGGGCAAGCATTCCGGCCGGGCCGCGCTGCGCGACAAACTGGAGACACTCGGCTATGAGATCGGGGACAACCAGCTCAAGGACATCTTCGTGCGGTTCAAGGATCTGGCCGACCGCAAGAAAGAGGTGTTCGACGACGACCTGATCGCGCTGATGAGTGCAGATGACGAGGCCAACGACCACCTGCAGCTGGTCTCGATGAAAGTCACCTGCGGCACCGGCGGTCAGGCCGAAGCGACGGTCGAACTGGAGGTCGACGGCAAGGATGTCATCGCCACCGAGCACGGCGACGGACCGGTCGACGCGACCTTCAAGGCGATCCGGGCCATCTACCCGAACAAGGCGCATCTGCAGCTCTACCAGGTGCATGCCGTCACCGAGGGCACCGACGCACAGGCCACTGTTTCCGTACGCCTGGAGGAAGACGGCATGATCGCCACGGGCCAATCCGCGAACACGGATACCGTGGTGGCGTCGGCCAAGGCCTATATCAGCGCGCTGAACCGTCTGATCATGCGCCGCGAAAAGGCCGGCCCGGGCGCGGATGCGCGCGAGATCAGCTACAAGGATCTGACCTGATCAGACATGGCAGGCAGGGCTCCCGCGCCCGCGGCAGCCCGGCTTCGCCGCGCAGCCTGACGGACTTGGGCCCGGCACCGCGCCAAGGCGCGGTGCCGGGCCCAACACGTTTAGCGGCATCTTTGATGCTGTCAGACGGGGCGGGAGGCCTTCGCCCCTGAAGCACCGTCAGATCTTTGCGAACAGGTCGGAAAGGCGCGCCGCCTCGTCTTCGATCCCGAAGGGCGCGTTGACCACGAACATGCCCGAACCGATCATCCGATGACCCTCACGCGCAGGCGGAAACCGAACTTCGTGCACGAACGTTTTGGGCAGGTCCAAGCCCTTCAGTGCCGACACCATCGGAACATGCCGATCGTCTGTCAGGATCGGATACCACAGCGCAATGAGACCCACGTTCCACTTGCGGTGCAACTTGGCGATCAGCCCCGGCAGGCGGCCATAGTCCGCCTTTACCTCGTAGCTAGGGTCAATCAGCATCACCCCGCGCCGAGGCGTGGGCGGCAGAACCGACTGAGCCAGCTCGAACCCGTCCTGTCTGTAGGTCTTGGCACCGCGCCCGGTCAGCGCTTTTTTCAACGCCGCGTATTCCTGCGGATGAAGCTCGGCGAAATGCTGACTGTCCTGCGGACGCAGCAGGCTTGCCGCAATCATCGGCGAGCCCGGGTAGGCCGTTTCGCCAAACTTCGCCTGCACCGAGCGCAACGCGCGTGCCAGCGGGTGATCGTCGGCAAACCACCCGTTGCTCAGCGCGCGCCCGATCCCTGCCGCCGCCTCTCCGGTCTGCACGGCCTCGGCCGCATCGAGGTGGTACAGACCACGCCCCGAATGGGTCTCGAGATAGCTGATCGGCTTGTCCTTGCGGGTCATGTAGTCCAGCATCCATGCCAACAAAGCGTGCTTTTGCACGTCCGCCAGATTTCCCGCGTGGTAAATGTGTTGATATGAGAGCATGTTGCCTTCTAAAGTCCCTGTCAAAGAGGCGGAAAGGTGCTGATTTACGCGGAATCAGGCCTTTAACCGGGCGTCATGGCACCCTATAAGTCATCCGTCCCGGAACCGTCGAGTCGCGGGCAGTAGAAAACATCTGACAGACAGGATCAGGGGAATATGGGGATCTTTGACAGTTTGGGCGGCCTGTTCACAGCGGATATGGCCATCGACCTCGGGACGGCCAACACGCTGGTCTACGTCAAGGGGCGTGGCGTGATCCTGTCGGAACCCTCGGTTGTTGCCTACCATGTCAAGGATGGGGTCAAGAAGGTTCTGGCCGTGGGCGAAGACGCCAAGCTGATGCTGGGCCGCACCCCCGGCTCGATCGAGGCCATCCGCCCCATGCGCGAAGGGGTGATCGCCGATTTCGACACCGCGGAGGAGATGATCAAGCACTTCATCCGCAAGGTGCACAAGCGTTCGACCTTCTCGAAGCCCAAGATCATCGTCTGCGTTCCCCATGGGGCAACGCCGGTTGAAAAGCGCGCAATCCGTCAATCGGTTCTGTCAGCAGGCGCGCGGCGCGCGGGTCTGATCGCCGAGCCGATTGCCGCCGCCATCGGAGCCGGGATGCCGATCACCGATCCCACCGGCAACATGGTCGTGGATATCGGCGGCGGAACCACCGAAGTGGCTGTCCTGTCGCTGGGAGACATCGTCTATGCTCGCTCAGTCCGCGTGGGGGGCGACCGCATGGACGAGGCGATCATCTCGTACCTGCGTCGTCAGCAGAACCTGCTGGTGGGCGAATCCACCGCCGAGCGGATCAAGACCACCATCGGCACCGCCCGGATGCCCGATGACGGGCGCGGGCAGTCGATGCACATCCGCGGGCGCGACCTTCTGAACGGTGTTCCCAAAGAAATCGAGATCAGCCAGGCCCAGGTGGCCGAGGCGCTGTCGGAACCCGTCCAGCAGATCTGCGAGGCGGTGATGACCGCGCTGGAAACCACCCCGCCGGATCTGGCCGCGGACATCGTGGACCGGGGCGTGATGCTGACCGGTGGCGGCGCGCTGCTGGGTGATCTGGACCTGGCCCTGCGCGAACAGACCGGATTGGCCGTGTCGATTGCCGACGAAAGCCTGAATTGTGTGGCTTTGGGCACCGGCAAGGCACTGGAATACGAAAAACAGCTGCGCCACGCGATTGACTACGAAAGCTAAGGCGCGCACCCTCTGATCTGAGGGTTCAAGATCGGGCACGAGCAGCACGGGAAGGAGTCCTGTGGCAAAAGACCGAGCACAGCGCGACGACTACACCACCCCCTTGCGCCGCTTGTTCATGGGGATCCTTGTTCTGTGTCTGCTGGGCATATTCCTGATTTGGCGCATCGACAGCCCGCGGGTCGAAAGGTTCCGGGCCCAAGTGGTGGATGCCGTTGTGCCCTCGATGGAATGGGCGATGGTTCCGGTCACGGCCGCGATTAACCTCGTACGGGATTTCCAAAGCTACCAAAGGCTGAGCGAGCAGAACCAGGAACTGCGCAGTGAACTGCGCCGCATGCGCGCCTGGAAAGAGGCGGCCCTGCAGCTGGAGCAGGAAAACGCGCGGCTTCTGGACCTCAACAACGTTCGACTGGATCCGCGTCTGACTTATATTACCGGGGTCGTCATGGCCGACAGCGGCTCGCCATTTCGGCAATCTGTCTTGCTGAACGTCGGCGAGCGTGACGGGATCGTCGACGGCTGGGCCGCAATGGACGGCATCGGGCTGGTGGGCCGGATTTCTGGCGTTGGCCCGGATACCGCGCGGGTCATCCTGTTGACCGACGCCTCGAGCGCGATTCCCGCCACGATCCAGCCCTCGGGCCAGACCGCGCTGATTACCGGTGACAATACCCCTGCCCCAGCCGTCGAGTTTCTTGAAAGCCGTGAACTGGTGCGACCCGGCGACCGTGTGGTGACCTCAGGCGATGGCGGCGTATTTCCTGCGGGCCTTCTGATCGGCCAGATCGCCGCCGATCCGGGGGGGCGTCTGCGCGTCCGACTGTCCGCGGATTTCGAACGTTTGGAATTCCTGCGAGTCCTGCGCTACCACTCGGCCGCCCCGATCCGAGACCCGGGCGGCATCGTCGGACCTCCGCGCCCCGAGGCTCTTCTCCCGACCGAGGAGGCCGCCGATGGATAGCGCCACGTCACGCCTATGGCTGATGCGGGGCCTGTACCTGTTCCTCGCTCTGACGGTGATGTTCTTTCACCTGTTGCCTCTGAACACGCAACCGGGTCGTCTGCCCTTTCCTGACTTCCTGATCTGCCTGACCTTTGCATGGGTCCTCAGGCGGCCGGAATATGTACCGACACTCAGCATCGCTGCGGTCATGCTGATGGCCGACCTGCTGCTGCAACGGCCGCCGGGGCTGCTGGCGGCATCCGTTGTCATCGGTTCCGCCTATCTGCGATCGGCAGGCCCCGGAATGCGCGACGTCGGATTCGTGGGCGAGTGGACGACGGTGGGCGTCGTCATCGCGGCAATCTTTGCCTTCAACCGGACGGTTCTGGCGCTGCTGTCCGTCAGTCAGGCCAGCATTGGCCCGGTATTTGTCCAAGTGGTCTTCACGGTCCTGGCCTACCCGCTTGTCGTTGCATTCAGCCAAACCATATTTGGCGTCCGCAGGCCATCTGCGGTAGATGTTGCCACTGTGGGAACACGCTCATGAAACGCACACCCAAAACACAAGGCGCCGCATACAAAAGGCTGACCCGGCGCGCGCTGGTGCTGGGGGGTATGCAATTCGCATTCGTCGGCGGTCTGGCGGCCCGCATGCGTTACATGCAGGTCGATCAGGCCGACCAATATCGCCTGTTGGCCGAAGAAAACCGCATCAACATCCGGCTCATTCCGCCAACCCGAGGGCGCATTTACGACCGCAATGGTCAGATCATCGGGCAGAATGCGCCGTCCTACCGCATCGTGATCGTGCGCGAGGATGCCGGCGACGTCGACAAGGTCATTGCCAAACTGTCACAGCTGATCCCGCTGAACGAAGACGAGATCGAGCGGGCCAAAGCCGAGATGAAACGCACGGCGCCGTTTCTGCCGGTTACGCTGGCCGACCAGGTCACCTGGGAAGATATCTCGAAGGTGGCGATCAATGCCCCCGCCCTTCCCGGCGTCACGCCCGAGGTCGGACTGACCCGTCAATATCCCCGCTACGAGGATTTCGCCCACGTGGTCGGGTATGTCGGACCTGTCAGCGACTATGACCTGAGCAAGATGGAAGACCCCGAGCCGGTTCTGATGATCCCGCGCTTTCAGATCGGCAAGGTCGGGCTTGAGGCCAAGAAGGAAGACCTGCTGCGCGGCAAGGCGGGCGCCAAGCGGGTCGAGGTCAACGCGACTGGCCGGGTGATGCGGGAACTTGACCGCCGCGAGGGCCAGCCCGGCGCCGACCTGCAATTGACCATCGACGCCGACCTGCAGGAATACGCGCAGGCCCGGCTGGCCGGCGAAAGCGCCGCCGTGGTCGTGATCGACTGTGAGACGGGCGATCTGCGGGCCATCAGTTCGACCCCCAGCTTCGACCCCAACCTGTTCGTGCGCGGGATCTCGGTGGCGGATTACCAGGCCCTGACCCAGGACAACCACCGCCCGTTGGCCAACAAGACGGTTCAGGGCACCTATCCGCCCGGTTCGACCTTCAAGATGATCACCGCGCTGGCCGCGCTCGAGGCCGGCGTCGTCGGCCCGGGCAACACCGTCTATTGTCCCGGCTACCTGAAGGTGGGCAGCCGTCGATTCCACTGCTGGAAGCGCGGCGGACACGGAATGGTCGATCTGGAAACCTCGTTGAAGCGCAGTTGCGACGTCTACTATTACGACGTCGCCCTGCGGGTCGGGATCGACAAAATTTCGGACATGGCGCGCAAGTTCGGCCTCGGCATCAAACACGACCTGCCGATGTCTGCCGTGGCGGCCGGCCTAGCGCCGAACCAGGAATGGAAGCAGACCACCCACGGACAGGACTGGCTGGTCGGCGACACGGCAAACGCCTCGATTGGACAGGGCTTCATGTTGGCCTCGCCGATGCAACTGGCCGTCATGACTGCACGCATCGCGACCGGCCGATCGGTGACACCGCGTCTGATCCGCAGTGTCGACGGGGTCGAACAGCCTTCGGGCGCGGGCGAGCCGCTGGACGTCAATCCGGCCAACTTGGAACAGGTGCGCAACGCGATGTACAAGGTCTCGAACGACCGTCGCGGCACCGCTTATCGCAGCCGGATCATCGCAGACGAATTCCGCATGGCCGGCAAGACGGGCACCAGCCAGGTCCGCAACATCACCAAGGCCGAACGGGCCGCCGGGGTCATCCGCAACGAAGACCTGCCCTGGGAACGGCGGGACCACGCGCTGTATGTCAGCTTTGCCCCTTACGACAATCCGAAATATGCGGTGGCCGTCGTGGTCGAACATGGCGGCGGCGGTTCGAAGGCTGCAGCCCCCGTAGCCCGGGACGTGATGCTGCAGGCTCTGTACAACGGCACCCCGCCGCTGGAAGCATATCCCGTGGCCGACCGCGACCGCATCAAGGAACAGCAGAAACGTCTGGAAGGTGATCGCCGCCCGAAAGCGCGCCCTGACGAAAAGGACCGCGCATGAGCTATCTTGAATATGCGGTCAAGACCACGCCGACGGGGATCCGCAAGGTTCTGTACATGAACTGGCCGCTGACGCTTTTGCTGATCAGCGTCGCAAGTGCCGGTATTCTGATGCTGTATTCGGTGGCCGGCGGCTCGTGGTCGCCGTGGGCGGAACCACAGATGGAACGGTTTGGCTTGGGCCTGACAGTCATGTTCATCGTCGCATTGGTTCCGATCTGGTTCTGGCGCAACATGTCCGTCGTCGCCTATCTTGTATCTTTGGGACTTCTGCTGTTCGTCGAACTGTTCGGCACCATCGGCATGGGTGCGCAACGCTGGATCGACCTGGGGTTCATGCGTCTGCAGCCCTCCGAACTGGCAAAGGTGACTTTGGTCATGTTGCTGGCGGCCTACTACGATTGGCTTCCCTCCTACAAAACCTCGCGCCCGATTTGGGTCTTGATCCCGGTTGTCCTGATCCTGATCCCGACCTTCATGGTGCTGCGTCAGCCCGATCTGGGAACTGCAATCCTGCTATTGGCGGCCGGAGGAGGCCTGATGTTTCTGGCGGGCGTGCATTGGGCCTATTTCGCAGCGGTCATCGCGGCGGGTGTCGGCTTGATCTCAACGGTGTTCAAAAGCCGTGGCACGGATTGGCAGTTGCTCAAGGACTATCAATTCCGGCGCATCGACACATTCCTTGACCCCTCGACCGATCCGTTGGGCGCGGGGTATCACATCACACAATCCAAGATTGCCCTGGGATCCGGCGGCTGGAACGGTCGAGGCTTCATGCAAGGCACCCAGTCACGCCTGAACTTCCTGCCCGAAAAGCACACCGACTTCATCTTCACGACACTGGCCGAAGAGTTCGGCTTTGTCGGGGGCACTACCTTGTTGCTGCTTTACGGACTGATCCTGATCTTCTGCCTCGTCACGGCGCTGTCGACCAAGGACAGGTACTCATCGTTGGTGACACTGGGCATTTCGCTGAACTTCTTTCTGTTCTTCGCCGTCAACATGTCGATGGTCATGGGGCTGGCGCCGGTGGTCGGTGTTCCGTTGCCGATGGTCAGCTATGGGGGCTCGGCCATGTTGGTTCTGATGGCCGCCTTCGGCATCGTGCAAAGCGCGCATATTCACCGTCCTCGTTGATCCGAAAGGCCGACCATGTCCGTGAACGTCCTGTTTTCCGCCCGCCCGGCACTTTGGCCGGTTTACGAGCCCTTGCTGAACACCGGGCTGGCCGATGCAGGGGTCAAAGCCACTATCGCCACCGACCTGCCGCCCGATCAGGTGGATTACATCGTCTATGCACCCAATGGCGGGCTGCTTGATTTCACGCCCTACACGCGCGCTAAGGCCGTGCTCAGCCTATGGGCCGGTGTCGAGAAGATAGCCTCGAACGACACGCTGACCGTGCCGCTGGCCCGGATGGTCGATCGCGGTCTTACCCAGGGCATGACCGAATGGGTCGTGGGGCACGTTCTGCGCTACCATCTGGGCATGGATCGACACATCACGGTCCAGGATGGGGTATGGGCCCCGGATCCGCCTCCGCTCGCCACACAGCGATCGGTCTGCGTTTTGGGACTTGGCGCCCTGGGCCGGGCTGCGGCACGGGCGCTGGCGGCGTTGAACTTCAACGTGACAGGGTGGAGCCGTTCGGCCAAGGACGTGTCTGGTGTCACGTGCCTGCACGGATCGGACGGGCTGCGCGTCGCCCTGAGCCAGGCCGAGATACTCGTCCTGCTGCTGCCTGAAACGGTAGCCACGGAGAACACTCTGAACGCGGACACTCTGGCACTTCTGCCAAAAGGTGCGCGCATACTGAACCCCGGCCGAGGCCCGCTGATTGACGACGAAGCGCTGTTGCAGGCGCTGAACACCGGCCAAGTGGGGCATGCCACGCTGGATGTGTTCCGAACCGAGCCGCTGCCCCCCGATCATCCGTACTGGGCGCATCCAAATGTGACCGTGACGCCGCATATCGCGTCGGAAACCCGGCCCGAAACGGCTGCGCAGGTGATCTGCCAAAACATCCAACGCAGCGAATCCGGACGGCCGCTGCTGCATCTCGTCGACCGCGCACTCGGGTACTAAGGCCATCGGGGGCCGCCGCCCCCGTCTTGCCGGGCGCTATTCGACCGCTACGAGTCCACCAGTCCCCGACCTTTCAGCAGGGCTTCGACACCCGGCAACCGGCCCCGGAACGCCAGATACAGATCCTCGGCTTCCTTCGAGCCTCCTTTGGACAGAATATTGTCCTCCAGAGCCTGCGCCCGCTCGGGATCAAACGCGCCTCCTGCCTCTTCGAAGGCAGCAAATGCGTCGGCATCCATCACTTCGGACCACATGTAGCTGTAGTAACCCGAGCTGTAGCCATCACCCGCAAATACATGAGCGAAATGCGGCGTCGCGTGGCGCATACCGATGGCATGCGGCATCCCGATCTCGGCCAGAACCTCAGCCTGCTTCGCCATGGGGTCAGCCGGGGCCGGACCGTCGTGGAAGGCCAGGTCGACCAGCGCCGAGGCGACGTATTCGACCGTCTGAAAACCCTGATCGAAATTGGCGGCGCCCAGAACTTTGTCCAGCAGTTGCGGTGGCATCGGAGCTCGGGTTTCGGCATGAGTTGCGAACTCGGCCAGAACCTCCGGTACTTCCAGCCAATGCTCATACAGTTGGCTGGGCAGCTCCACGAAATCCCGCGCAACGCTGGTCCCCGAGATGCTGTCATAAGTCACATCCGACAGCATCTGGTGCAGCGCGTGCCCGAATTCATGAAACAGGGTCCGTGCGTCGTCATATGACAGCAGCGCCGGATCGCCCTTGGCGAAATTGCAAACATTGATGACGATTGACGTCTGGACCTTGGGAAACTTGGCCTGCGCGCGCATCGCGCTGCACCACGCACCCGACCGTTTCGATCCACGCGCAAAATAGTCTCCGATGAACACGGCAACGTGTTTGCCACGCCGGGTCACCTCCCAGGCTCGGCAATCCGGATGGTACAGCGGCACATCCAACGGCGCGAACTCCAAACCGAACAAGCGGTTGGCGCAGGTAAAGGCGGCTTCGATCATGCGCTCCAGCTGCAGGTAGGGTTTGAGTTCTGCCTCATCCAGATCATGCTCGGCCTTGCGCCGTTTAGCGGCATAATACCGCCAGTCCCAGGGTTCGAGCGGACCGTTGACGCCATCCTCCTGCATCATCCGCGTCAGGATCTCCGCGTCGGCCTCGGCCCGGGCCTTGGCGGGTGCCCAGACCTGCATCAGCAAGTCGCGCACCCGTTCGGGGGTTCGGGCCATCTCGGTCTCCAGCTTGAAGGCCGCAAAGCTGTCATAGCCCAGCAGCTTGGCCCGTTCCTCGCGTAGCTGAAGGATTTCGGCGGCAATCGCGCGGTTGTCGGTCTCGCCTCCGTTTGCCCCGCGTGACGCCCAGGCGCGGTAAGCCTTTTCGCGCAGGTCACGACGTGGCGAGAACTGCAGGAACGGCACGATCAGAGACCGCGACAGCGTGACAACCGGCCCCTTGGCCCCTTTTTCCCGACCGGCCGCGTGTGCCGCATCAACCACGAAACCCGGCAGTCCCGCCAGGTCATCTTCGGTCAGTTCCATGAACCAGCCACGCTCGTCCGCCAGCAGGTTTTGCGTGAACGCGGTGCCCAATGACGCCAGACGCGCCTTAATCTCCTGCATCCGGGCATCTTCCGCACCGTGCAGCGCTGCACCCGAGCGGACGAACCCGCGATGGGTGAGCATCAAAACCCGATCCTGTTCCTCGGTCAGATCCAGCGTATCTCGTTTCGCCCAAAGGTCGTCCAAACGCTGGAACAGCGCCTTGTTCGAGGAAATCGCGGCGAAATGGGCTGCAAGCTTGGGCGAAAACTCCCGTTGCAGCGCTTCGCGCTCCGGGTTGCTGTCTGCGCCAGCGACCGTGAAGAACACCGACAGAACCTTGTTCAAGGCCTCGCCCGCCGCTTCCAGCGCTTCGATCGTATTGGCAAAACTCGCGGGCTGGGTATTCGTCGCGATGGTGTCGATCTCGTCGGCATGGGCCTGCAGAGCAGCTTCCAGTGCCGGGGCAAAATCGTCATCCGAGATTTCGGCAAAGGGCGCGATTTCGAACGGGATCGTCCAGTCGGACAGGATCGGATTGGTCATTGGGGTCTCCTTCAAGCGTCAAGCTAGGAATGCCGGGCAAGCTCGTCCAGTGGCCGCGATCAAACGGGTTGACCGCAAACCGGGCAATCGTCCCGCCGGGACAGGGTGATCTTGCGGCTTTCGCCATAAAGCGCGTCATAGATCAGCATCTCGCCACGCAAGGCCTGACCTGCACCCGTGACTACCTTGACCGCTTCAACCGCCATCATCGCCCCCACCACGCCCGGCAGTGGCCCGACCACCCCGGCCTCGGCGCAGGAGGGCGCCAGACCCGGCGCAGGCGCTTCGGGAAAAATGCATTGGTAGCAGGGAGCGTTGTTGGCGGTGTCAAACACGCTCAGTTGGCCTTCCCATTGGGACAGCGCGCCTGAGATCAGGGGCTTGCCCAAAGCCACCGCGGTGCGGTTGGTCAGATACCGGGTTTCGAAATTGTCGGTGCCGTCGAGGATAAGGTCATAATCCGCGAACAGGTCGGCCGCGATGTCGTCCGTCAGGCGGCGGTGATAGGGGCGAACGATGACATTGGGGTTCTGCGCCTCCATTGCTTGCTGCGCAGAAAAGACTTTGGGCATTCCGATGTCTGCATCCCGATGGATGACCTGCCGCTGCAGATTGGCATTCTCGACGACGTCATCATCAATGACGCCAATCGTGCCCACGCCGGCGGCGGCAAGGTACTGCAGCGCCGGTGCGCCCAATCCACCTGCCCCGATCACCAATACACGAGCGGTCTTCATCCGTTTCTGCCCGGGTCCACCAAGCTCGCGCAGGACGATGTGACGGGCATAGCGCTCCAGTTCGGCTTCGCTGAACTGGTCAGATGGGCTGCGCGGTCGAATATCCGACGGAGGATTGGCCCGGCGCCTCAGGGCTTTCACCACAGCGCCATAACCCATGGCCAGCAGAACGAAGCCACCCAGGATCAGCCACATCGCGGCCGAGCCGCCTGTGGCCTCGCGCAGTGGGTTCCCGTCGGGCAAAACCAGATGAGACAGAACCACACCTGCCAGCAACACCAAAACCGACACCCAACGGGCAGTACGCGAGGCACCAGCGAGGTAGCCAAGCCCCCACAGCCCCGCTGCCAGTGCCAGTACCAGAACCATCAGGCGCGCCCCGTGGATCCGAACCCACCGGAACCGCGCTGCGATTCCTGCAGGCTGTCCGCCATCTCGAACCGCGCCTGGATCACCGGGGCCACGACAAGCTGCGCAATTCTGTCGCCATGTCCGATCTCAAAGGCTTCCTGACCCGCATTCAGCACGATCACCCCCAAGGGACCGCGATAGTCGCTGTCGATCGTGCCCGGTGCGTTCGGCAGCGTGATCCCGTGTTTCAACGCAAGTCCCGAGCGCGGACGCACCTGGATCTCATATCCATCCGGAATCTCTACCCGCAGGCCGGTCGGAACCAAGGCGCGCTCACCGGGTTGAAGGGTGATCGATCCTCGATCAGGCAGGTTGGCCCGCACATCCGCGCCGGCTGCCCCGGCCGTTTCATAGGACGGCAATGCAATGGCCGGATCGGCCCCGTCTTCTCGAATCACCCGGATTGCCACCATCAGCGCATCCCAACCTTCATCTTCTGTCAAACAACCGCATCACAGCGCCAGCGCGGCCGCGATCTTTTCCGCCAGCCGTACGGCCACTGCGTCCTTGCCCATGCGCGGCCACTCCTCGGCACCCGCATCCGATATCAGCACGACCGCATTTTCGGCCCCACCCATGATGCCGGTCACCGAACTGACATCATTGGCCAGAATCCAATCGCACCCTTTGCGCGCCCGCTTGGCGGTTGCGTGGGCGATCACATCATCCGTCTCGGCGGCGAAACCCACGACCAAGCTGGGTCGGCCGGTCTCCAGATGCGAAATCCGTTTGAGGATGTCCGGGTTTTCGGCAAATTGCAGTGCAGGCATTCCGTCGCGGCTTTTCTTCAACTTGCGGTCTGATGCCCCGTCTACCCGCCAATCGGCCACGGCTGCGGCAAACACGCCCGCATCCACCGGCAGAGCCGCGTCCACCGCATCCGACATTTGTTGCGCAGTCTCAACCTGCACAACCTGGACGCCCTGGGGTGGTGGCACATCCGCGGGGCCGGTTACGAAAACGACTTCGGCCCCCAGGGCCGCCAAAGCGTTGGCAATCGCCGTCCCCTGCGCCCCCGAGGATCGGTTTGCGATGTACCGAACCGGATCAATCGGCTCATGCGTCGGCCCCGACGTCACGAGAATCCGCTTACCCTTCAGTGGGCCATCCGACAAGGCAGACTCGACCGCCGCCACGATTTCGAGAGGTTCCGACATGCGGCCGGGACCGAACTCGCCACAAGCCATGTCACCGTCATTGGGTCCGACAAACCGGACGCCGTCCGCGATCAGCTGCTTGTGGTTCCGACGCGTTGCCGGATGGTTCCACATCCGCACGTTCATCGCCGGCGCGCACAAAACAGGGGTATCCGTGGCCATCAACAGGGTCGATGCCAGATCATTGGCCAGCCCCCCGGCCATCTTTCCCATCAAATCCGCGGTCGCCGGTGCCACGACGATCAGATCGGCCGAACGTGACAGCTGGATATGTCCCATCTCGGCCTCGTCCGTCAGGTCGAACAGATCACGATAAGCTTTTTCACCGGCAAGTGCAGACACGGACAAGGGGGTCACGAATTCCTCGGCAGCGCGGGTCAGGACCGGGGTCACCGCCGCCCCGCGCTCCTTCAACCTTCGGATCAGATCCAGCGATTTGTAGGCCGCGATCCCACCGCCAAGGATCAGGAGGATCCGTTTGGATGCCAGCATGTTCAGCCCTTCCCGGTCGTGCTCGGCCTCGACACTATGCAACCCGTGCCCCGAGTTCCAGCGCTTAATTCTGAGACTCGAAGGCCGTGCAGGGGTCTTCGCGTTCGGCCGCGGGGCTGTCAATCACCGCGTCAAATTCACCGGTCACGACACCGTCTTCGGCCTGACCGAGAACAAAAACCTTAAGGCCCGGACGCAGGCGCGACAGAAAGGTCGGAATGCCCTGATCCTTGCGCGCGTGCCCGTTTCCGGTAATCACCGCCACCGGACCGCCAGTTTCATCAATTGCACGCAGAATGGCCCGGGTCAGAACAGCATCGCGCAGACGCTGGATCGCCACCAGTTGCGGCAAAGCCTCGGCGGGAAGTGCGTTGCAATGCGCTGCCAATTGCTCGGCCTCGCGCGCCGCCTGATCCTCGGGCGCCAACGGAATGTTCAACCCATATCGCGCCGCATCCGCGCCCAGAGTCGTTGCGGCACCGCGTTCCATCGCAGCCCGCGCAGCCGCGCGCGGCACCATCGCTCCGTATACCGGGGCCTCTGATGCTTGGAAAACAGGGTAATACATGCTGAGCGGCGGCCATCCCGTTTCGGCCCATCTCAGGATGCGTGACAGCTCCTCGGGGTTCGAGGCGGCAGTCTGCGCCAGTCTCTGAGCCCCTTCCTCGGTCACCATTTCCCAGACCATCGCAGACGGATCGATGTCCGCAATCGCTTCGGTCTGGACCAGGTGATGCAGCGGGTTGTCGTGAACTTCGCCAAGGATCACGACATCGGCGTCCCTCATCTGTGCCAATATATCGTCGGCAATAAGGTCCCCGGCCAGAACTGGCCGGGTCAAAAGTGTCAGCGACAGCACGGCCGCCGTCAGAATCGCAAGATGTCTCATGCGAAGAAGTGTTGCACCTCGCGCGATTGAGCTTCAAGGTTCTTGCGCATCTTCACGAACGCCGCTGCCTCAAGCTGTCGCACGCGTTCCTTGGACAAACCCAGTTCCTGACCCAAGCTTTCCAATGTGCGCGCCGGCTCACGCAGCTTGCGCTCGCGCACGATGAAACGTTCCCGGTCGTTGAGCGCTTGCATCGCCGTGATCAACCATTCGCGCAACTGGCGGGTATCGTGGCTGTTCTCGACAGTTTCCGCAGCCTGCTCGCGATCATCCTCCAACGCGTCGATCCACTCGCGACCATCCTCGTCAGCCGATTGAACGGCGTTCAGCGAAAAGTCTGAGCCGGCCAACCGGCCGTGCATCATTTCCACATCGCGCAGCGGTACACCGATCTCGGCCGCGATCATCTGGTGCAGCTGATGACGGTCCAATTCGACACCATCGGTCGCGGCTTCGCGCTCCAGCCGAGCCTGCACGCGACGCATGTTGAAGAAGAGGGATTTCTGGGACGATGTAGAACCTGTCCGTACCATCGACCAGTTGCGCATCACGTAATCCTGAATGCTGGCCTTGATCCACCACACCGCATAGGTCGAAAACCGGACCCCGCGATCCGGGTCGAATTTGTCAGCGGCCTTCATCAGACCCAGCCCGGCCTCTTGGATCAGGTCATTCATCGGAGCGCCATAGCGTTTGAATTTGGCCGCCATTGAAATGGCCAGACGCATATAGGCCGTTATCAACCGGTGAAGGGCCTGTTCGTCGCGCTCGTCGCGCCAAGCATAAGCCAGGCGCAATTCGGTTTCCGCATCCAGCAATTCGGCTTTCATAGCCTGCCGGGACATCGAGAAGTCGTTCGGGTTATCCAGTGCCATGCAGCTCTCCCATCTGTCGTAGGCGCCGCCGGTCTTGCCTTGCCGACGTATGGTCGATACGCAAGGGCGCACCGGGTGGATCACTGTAAAGGTAGTAAAAAATGCATCCCGATTTAACCTTTGTGCTGGGTGGCGCGGCATCGGGAAAATCTGCATTTG
This sequence comes from Ruegeria sp. CG3, assembly GCF_056537205.1. Lineage (NCBI taxonomy): Bacteria > Pseudomonadati > Pseudomonadota > Alphaproteobacteria > Rhodobacterales > Roseobacteraceae > Ruegeria > Ruegeria sp. CG3. The sequence goes on from NZ_JBQFRC010000003.1 coordinate 87,959, forward strand.
CCGAACAACTTGCTGTTTCAACAGGAAAAACCCGCGTCTACCTAGCAACATCACAAGTGTTTGATGATGAGATGCGCCTAAAAATCAGGCGCCATGTGGACCAAAGAGGCGACGGCTGGGCCACGATCGAAGCCCCGATGGACCTGCGCCCGGCGCTGGCGGGGCTGAGCCGGGATCAGGTCTGTCTTATCGATTGCGCCACGATGTGGCTCAGCAATCACCTGCTGGCCGACAGCGATCTTGAACAGGAACAGGCCGCCCTTCTGGCCGCGCTACGGACCTGCCCCGCGCAGGTCGTGATCGTCTCGAACGAGGTGGGGCACGGTATCGTCCCCGACAATGCGCTGGCCCGCAAATTCCGCGAGGCGCAGGGGCGGTTGAACATCGCCCTCGCCGCCCAAGCCGACCTTGTGGTTCAGGTCATCGCGGGGCTGCCGCAGATTTTGAAAGGCCAGTTGCCGTGACCCGGTTATATCTTGTCCGCCATGGCCCGACCCATGCCAAAACGATGGTGGGCTGGTCCGATATTCCCGCCGACCTGAGCGACCACGCGGCCATCGCGCGCCTGCATGACCACCTGCCGCAGGATGCGCTGGTCATTTCGTCGGACCTGTCGCGCGCCGCGGATACGGCCACGGCCATTCAGGGCACGCGTCGCCGGCTGCCGCACCATCCCGACCTACGCGAGATCCATTTCGGCACGTGGGAGATGCGCGCATTCGCCGAGATCGAGGCCGAAGACCCCGAACTGGCCTTTGCCTATTGGGACAGCCCCGGCGACGTGCGCCCGCCCAACGGCGAAAGCTGGAACGCGGTCCGCGCGCGGGTCGACGCGGCGATCGACGGGTTGATCGGTATGCATACAGGCGCCGATCTGGTGATCGTGGCCCATTTCGGCGTAATCCTGACCCAGGTACAGCGCGCCCTTGACATGGACGCGCAACGGACCTTTGCCCATCGCATCGACAACCTGTCGGTGACCGAGCTGGCCTTTGACGGCAGAACTTGGTCGGCCGGCCGGATCAATCATCTTCCGTGAACGCAACACGCACAAATCGGCGTTTTACTGATTCCAGAAGTTCGGCCATCCTCGGGCCATGACCTATGACCTTTTCATCGGGGACCGCCTGTTTTCCAGCTGGTCCATGCGCGGCTGGCTGATACTGGAAAAATTCGGCCTGCCCTACACGACCCACATGATCGGCCTGTATTCGGGCACGATGGCCCGGGACATGCAGCCGCTGGTCCCGGCCCGTCTGGTCCCCGCGCTGCGCCTGCCCGACGGCACGGTGGTCGGTGAAAGCCTCGCCATGGCCGAGACGCTCGCCGAACGCCACCCCGATGCGGGGCTTTGGCCGCGGAACGCCGCCGCCCGCGCAACCGCCCGTTGGCTGTGTGCCGAGATGGTCGCCGGGTTCCACGCGCTGCGGTCGGCCTGCCCCATGCAACTCAAACACCGCTGGAAAGGGTTCGAGCCGTCAGGCGAAACCCGCGCCGATCTGACCCGGATCGAGACCCTGTGGGCGCATGCGCGCAAAATCTCAGGCACGGAGACCGGCCCATTGTTCGGCAGCTATTCCCTGGCCGATGTGTTCTATACGCCGGTCGCAGCCCGGATCATCGGCTACGGTCTGCCCGTGTCCGTGCAGAACCACGACTATTGCATGGAATTGTTGTCAGACCCGGCGGTTCGGCAATGGCGCGCGATGGGGCTGACGGTCGACTACGACCCGTTCCCCTATGACCAGCCGCTCGACGCCGAGCCCTGGCCGATCGGCGGAGCCTCGACGGCCCGCGTAGTTGAGGCGGCGTCATCGGTCAATGACCTCTGCCCTTATTCCGGCAAGCCGGTGACCGCATTTCTGGAGCTGGATGGCAAACGATGGGGCTTCTGCAACACCTTCTGCCGCGACAAAACCGTGGCCGACCCCGGCGCATGGCCGAAATTCACGCAAATGATCCGGCAGGCAGTGTGACCGTTAACCATTCCTAAACCGGCGCCATGGCAGCAAGGTCCTGTTAACCAAGAACAGGATCGCCATGGTCGCCCGCGCTCATACCGTTGCCTTTCAGGGGGTCGAGGCCCGCCCGGTCGAGGTGCAATGCGCCGTTTCCCCCGGGTTGCCCGCCTTTTCGATCGTCGGCCTGCCGGACAAGGCCGTGTCCGAGGCCCGCGAACGCGTGCGCAGCGCGCTTGGCGCGATGGCCATTGCGCTGCCCTCCAAACGCATCACGATCAACCTGTCGCCCGCTGACCTGCCCAAGGAGGGCAGCCATTTCGACCTGCCGATCGCGCTGGCCCTGCTCTGTGCCATCGACATCCTGCCCGCCGACGCCGCCGAAGGCACCATGGCTCTGGGCGAGCTTTCGCTGGACGGCTCATTGGTGCCCGTGGCCGGCGCCCTGCCCGCCGCAATGACCGCCGCGGCCGAGGGCCGCACGCTGCTGTGTCCGCGCGCGTCAGGTGCCGAGGCGGCCTGGGTCGACGCGACCCAGGTGATCGGGGCCGCGTCCCTGGCCGACGTCGTGCGCCATTTCACCGGCCAGTCGCCCCTGCCGGTCGCCCAGCCCGGCGAGGTCAGGTTGGAGCCCTCGACCCGCGATCTGCGCGACGTAAAAGGGCAGGAACGGGCAAAACGCGCATTGGAAATCGCAGCGGCCGGCCGTCACCACATGATCATGATCGGCACGCCGGGATCGGGCAAATCCATGCTCGCCGCCCGCTTGCCCGGCATTCTGCCGCCGCTGACGCCCACCGAAGCGCTCGAGACCTCGATGATCCAATCGCTGTGCGGCATGCTGGACGAAGGCGGCATCAGCCGGACCCGCCCGTTCCGCGAACCGCATCATACGGCGTCGATGGCGGCGATCGTGGGCGGCGGAAAAGGCGCGAAACCCGGCGAGATTTCCCTGGCCCACAACGGCGTCCTGTTCATGGACGAATTCCCCGAATTTCCACGCACGGTTCTGGAAACCCTGCGCCAGCCCATCGAGACCGGCGAAGTCATGGTCGCCCGCGCCAACGCCCATGTAAAATACCCCTGCCGGTTCATGTTGGTGGCGGCGGCGAACCCCTGCAAATGCGGATATCTCAGCGACCCGTCCCGCGCCTGCTCGCGCGCAACCGTCTGCGGCGAGGACTATCTGGGCCGCATCTCGGGGCCGCTGATGGACCGGTTCGACCTGCGGATCGAAGTGCCGCCCGTGGGCTTTACCGACCTTGACCTGCCGCCATCCGGCGACAGCTCGGCCACCGTCGCCGCGCGGGTGCAACAGGCGCGCGGTGTTCAGGCCCGGCGCTTTCAGAACACGCCCGGGATTCGCCAGAACGCCGATATCGAGGGCAATCTGCTGGAAGAGGTCGCCGCACCAGATGCCGAGGGCAAGGACCTGCTGGTCAAGGCGGCCGAGCGGTTCGGCCTGTCGGCACGGGCTTACCACCGCATCCTGCGCGTGGCCCGCACCATTGCCGATCTCGAGGGCGCGCCCGATGTGCGCCGCCCGCATGTGGCCGAGGCGCTGAGCTACAGGATCAGCGCGCGAGTTTCGGCTTAGACCTTGGCCTCGATCGCCTGCCAGATCTTTTCGGCAATATTTGTACCGTTGAACCGCTCCAATTCCTGGATTCCGGTGGGCGAGGTCACGTTGATTTCTGTCAGATAATCTCCGATCACGTCGATACCCACAAAGATCTGGCCCTTTTCCTTCAGCAGTGGGCCGATGGCCGCGCAGATTTCAAGATCGCGGTCGGTCAGCCCGATCTTTTCGGGACGGCCGCCCACATGCATGTTCGACCGGGTCTCACCCTCGGCCGGAACGCGGTTGATCGCACCGACCGGCTCGCCATCGACCAGGATCACCCGTTTGTCGCCGTTGCGCACATCCGGCAGGAATTTCTGAACGATCAGCGGCTCTCGCGAGAAACCGGTGAACAGCTCGTGCAACGAGGTCAGGTTGCGGTCATCGGCATCCAGCCGGAACACGCCGGCCCCGCCATTGCCATAGAGCGGCTTGAGGATGATGTCGCCGTGCTTTTCCTTGAACGCCTTGATGGTCTGCAGATCGCGGGCGATCGTGGTGGGCGGTGTCAGGTCGGGAAAATCCAGAACCAGCAATTTTTCCGGGTAGTTGCGCACCCAGAACGGATCATTCACCACCAGCGCCTGTCCGCGCAACCGATCCAGCAGGTGCGTCGAGGTGATATAGTGCATGTCGAACGGCGGGTCCTGCCGCAGCCAGACGACATCGAAATCCGCCAGATCAACCTCGCGCTCAGGCCCCAGAACCGCCGGCTGGTCCGCAACCCGCTGCACCGTCATGTCGTGACCGCGGGCGGTGATGCGCCCCTCTTGATAGGCCAACTGATCGGGTCCGTAGTAAAACAGCTGGTGCCCACGGGCTTGGGCTTCTTCGGCCAGCCGGAACGAGCTGTCGGCATTGATGTCCACGGCCCCGATCGGGTCCATCTGAAAGGCGATTTTCATGGCGTGTCCCTCGTAGTCACGCCAGATACATGGCCCAGCGGGGACGGGTGTTCAATGGCGATCAGCCCTGACCAAAGGCGTTTTCGACGATTTGCACTGCGCCTGTTGCATCCACCAGCGCCGCATCGAACCGGACATTGGTCAGCTGCCCGCCCGGTTCCTGCGCCAAATACTGCGCCGCCGAGGCGCATATCCGGTCGATCTGCCGTTTGCTGATCCGCGCGGCGGCGGTGTCAAAGCTTTGGCTTTTCTTGACCTCGACGAACACAAGGCCCTGCGCATCCCGAACGATCAGGTCGATCTCACCCCCTGCGCCGCGCCAGCGCCTTTGACAGACCTCGAACCCTCGTCTTTCGTAGTCGGCAGCGACGCTGTGCTCGGCAGCCTGCCCGGCGTGATAGGAAACCGAGCCTTGGACCGACCGTCGCGCCATGTCATCCCTTTCCCATCTTCAGGGCCTTCTGATAAATCGGCCGTCGCGGCAGGTCATACATCCTGGACACCAGATCCGCCGCATCCCGGACCGAGTGCGTTTCCAGAGCCTGTCGCAACGCTTCTTCTACATCTGAATCGTTGACGGCTTGTGAATGGGCACGGTCCACCAGCAAGACGATCTCCCCCTTCACAGTGGCATCTCGATACTGTTCGGACAGCTCTGCCAGGCTACCCCGCCGGACTTCCTCGAACTTCTTGGTCAGTTCACGACAGATCGCGGCCTGTCGCTCGCCACCCAGAACCTGCGCCAGATCCGACAGGCACGCCCCCAAACGCTTGGGAGATTCGTAGAACACCAGCGTCCCGGGAACATCCCGCAACGCCTCGATCCGTGTTCGGCGGGCGCCTGACGCATTCGGCAGGAATCCGGCAAAAAAGAAGGCGTCCGTCGGCAAGCCCGCCAGGGTCAGCGCCGTAACGACGGCTGACGCTCCAGGGGCGCAGGTCACGCTGAACCCGGCCTCGGCCGCCTTCTTGCCCAGATCATAACCCGGGTCGGCGATCAGGGGCATGCCGGCCTCGGACGCGTAGGCCACGGACTTGCCCTGGGACAGTTCGGCAATCAGTTTTTCACGCGCAGCCGTGCCGCTGTGGTCGTGATAGGCTAGGATGCGCCGCCCTTCGAGGGGTACACCGTGAATCTCCATCAATCTGCGCAGGCTGCGTGTATCTTCCGCCGCGATCACATCAGCCGAGGCCAGAACGTCCAGCGCCCTGAGCGTAATGTCGCGCGCCGTTCCGATCGGAGTGGCAACAAAATACAGCCCCCCAGCCAATCTTACCTTTTGGAAATTCAAAGCTGGACCCTCGCAGCGTGACGTTTATTATCGCGGCGTGATAGAACAGCAGCGTTCTTTGCCGCCGGATCAGGGAGTTTTCATTTAGATGTTTACCGTTTGCAAGCCCGTTCGCAAACTGGCGAAATTCGCCATCGGCCTGACCGCGGCGGCATTTTTGGCCGCCTGCGAACCCGGCGCCACCGGGCGCGGACCGTCGATAGACACGTCAGAGCCGATCCCCGTTGCCCTGCTGGTGCCCAAATCGGGCGACGCCGCGTTGGCGCAAAGCCTTGAGAACGCTGCACGGCTGGCCATGGCCGATCTGAACAACGTCAAGATCGATCTTCGCGTCTATGACACTGCCGGCAATCCGAACACGGCAGCCGCAGTTGCGCAGCAGGCCGTTGCCGACGGCGCAAAGGTCATTTTGGGGCCGGTCTACGCGCAGGCTGCAAATGCTGCGGGCCTTGCGGTTCTGAGCAAGAACGTGAACGTTCTGTCCTTCTCGAACAATACAAGCATTGCCGGCGGAAACGTGTTTGTCCTTGGCCCGACCTTCGACAACACGGCCAACCGGCTTGTCAGCTACGCCGGCAAACAGGGAAAGAAAAGCACAGTCATCGTGCACAGCAATGATGCGGCAGGCCAATTGGGCCAGGCGGCAATCTCGAACGCACTTGGCAACAGCCGTGTGGCGAATGCGGGTGTGGTCGGTTTTGATCGATCTCAGCAAGGTGTGATCGACGCCATCCCTGCAATCAAGGCAACTGTGGATTCGACGGGGGCGGATTCGCTCTTTTTGACCGCTACGACCGCCGGTGCGCTGCCGCTCTTCAGCCAGTTGCTGCCCGAGGCCGGTGTCCCACCGGCAACCGTGCAATATATTGGCCTGACCCGCTGGGACATTCCGGCCCAGACGCTGGAACTACCGGGCGTGCAAGGCGGGTGGTTTGCCTTGCCCGACCCTGCCAAGGCCCAGGCCTATCGCGTGCGCTACAACGCGACCTATGGCGAGGCACCGCATCCGATCAGCGGCCTGGCCTATGACGGCATCGCCGCCATCGGCGCTCTGGCCAGCCAAGGCAAGTCCAATGCCCTTTCCGCCGCGGCCCTGACCCAGAATGCCGGGTTCCAGGGTGTTGGCGGAATTTTCCGTCTGCGCCCGAACGGTACGAATGAACGAGGTCTGGCCGTGGCCACGATCCAGAACAAACAGGTAGTTGTGATTGACCCTGCCCCGCAAAGCTTCTCTGGCGCCGGTTTCTGATCAGCTTGTGACGATCCCCGCGCCGGCTGGCGCATTGATCTGCGACGCCAGCGAAATCTTCGATGGCGAAAAGGTCAACGCGCTGCTGTCGAAGGCCTTGAAAGACATTCCGGAGACGGCCGCAGCCCGAAACGAGGCCGTCCGGATTCTGCGGGATGCTCAGAAATCCGGGCGACAGGCCATCGAGGAGGCGTTCGCCGCCCGGCCCTTTGACGCCCGGCCGTTAACGCGGTCCTACACCTATCTGACCGATGGGCTTGTCTGCGCCGCGATGACTGTGGCCGGACAGCATCTGCATCCATTGGCCAACCCGACCCAGGGCGAGAAGATGGCGGTTTTGGCGGTGGGCGGCTATGGGCGCGGCGAGATGGCGCCGTTTTCGGATGTCGATCTGCTGTTTCTGACTCCTTACAAGATCACGGCCTGGGCCGAGAGCGTGATCGAGTCGATGTTGTACATTCTCTGGGACCTGCGGCTGAAAGTCGGGCATTCCTCGCGCACGATCCGTGATTGCCTGCGTCTGGGAGACGAGGATTTCACGATCCGGACAGCGATGCTGGAACAGCGCTATCTGGCCGGTAATCGGGACCTTGCGGATGAGCTGGAAAGCCGGCTGAAATCCGAGCTGTTCAAAGGAACCGAACGCGAATTCATCGAAGCCAAACTGCATGAACGCGACGAACGCCACCACAAGCAGGGCGAGCGTTACATGGTCGAACCGAACGTGAAAGAAGGTAAAGGCGGCCTTCGTGACCTGCAGTCGCTGTACTGGATCGCCAAATACATCTATGGCGTTCAGGACGTGGCTGAACTTGTCCCGCTGGGGCTGTTCACCCAAGACGAATTCAACACGTTCGTGCAGGCCGAGGATTTCCTTTGGGCCGTACGTTCGCATCTTCATCTGGTGACACGGCGCGCAACCGAACAGTTGACCTTTGATCTGCAGGTCGAGGTGGCCGACCGCATGGGTTACGAAGACCGAGCCGGCCGCCGGGCCGTCGAAATCTTCATGCAACGCTATTTCCGAGAAGCCACTCAGGTGGGAGAACTGACACGGATCTTCCTGACCAAGCTTGAAGCGGCACATATGAAGAACGCGCCGTTGCTGGAACGCATCTTCAGCCGCAAGCCACGGGTCAAGCCGGGCTATAGGGTTGTTCATGGCCGGCTGGATGTGGCCGACCCAAAAAGCTTTTTGTCCGACAAGCTGAATCTACTGCGTCTGTTCGAAGAAGGTCTGCGCACGGGTATGCTGATCCATCCCGATGCGATGCGGCTGGTCACGGCCAACCTGCACCTGATCGATGACGAAATGCGCAACGACAAAGAGGCGAGGCGCATCTTTCTGGATCTGATGTTGAAACACGGCAATCCCGAACGCGCGCTGCGCCGCATGAACGAGTTGGGCGTTCTGTCGGCCTTCATCCCCGAGTTCGAGCCCATCGTGGCGATGATGCAGTTCAATATGTACCACAGCTACACGGTGGACGAGCACACGATCCAGTGCATAATCAACCTAGCGCAAATCGAGCGGGGCGAACTTGTCGAAGCGCTGCCGCTGGCCTCGTCGATCCTCGAGGGCGGAGTGAACCGGCGTGTGCTTTACGTCGCTTTGCTGTTGCACGACATCGCCAAGGGCCGCCCCGAGGATCACTCGATCCTGGGGGCCAAGATCGCACGGACGGTCGCGCCTCGGCTGGGGCTGAACAAGAAAGACTGCGAAACTGTCGAATGGCTGGTGCGCTATCACCTGCTGATGTCGGACATGGCGCAGAAGCGTGACATCTCGGACCCGCGCACGGTGCGCGACTTTGCCAAGGCGGTTCAGACCGTCAAACGGCTGGATCTGCTGACGGTTCTGACAGTCTGCGACATCCGCGGCGTTGGGCCGAACACCTGGAACAACTGGAAGGCCACTCTGCTAAGGGCCTTGCACGCGGAAACCAAGCGCGCGCTGGAAACCGGCATGGAGGACCTCAACCGTGCCAATCGCGGCGCCGAGGCCAAGAAAGCGCTGCGTGACGCGTTGTCAGCCTGGTCCAAGGCCGACCTCAAGACGGAAACCGGGCGGCACTACGATCCGTATTGGCAGGGGCTCAACCTCTCGACCCATGTCGAGTTCGCCGAAATGCTGCGCGCGCTGGAAAAAAGCGCGGATCCGGCGGCGATGGAAATCCGGCTGCACCCGGACGAAGACCGGGATGCGACCCGGGCCTGTTTTGCCATGGCCGACCATCCCGGCATCTTTTCCCGGATTGCGGGTGCACTGGCACTTGTGGGCGCAAACGTGGTCGATGCCCGCAGCTATACCACCAAGGACGGCTACGTGACTGACGCATTCTGGATTCAGGACGCTGACGGACACCCGTTCGAGTTGTCGCGTCTGCCGCGCCTGACCCAGATGATCCACCGCACCCTCAAGGGCGAGGTGGTGGCCCGCGAGGCGCTCAAGTCCCGCGACAAGATCAAGAAGCGGGAAAAGGCGTTCAACGTCCCGACGCACATCACCTTCGACAATGAAGGGTCCGAGATCTACACGATCATCGAAGTCGACACCCGCGACCGGCCGGGCCTGCTCTATGATCTGGCCCGGACCCTTGCCGCCGCCAATGTCTATATCGCCAATGCCGTGATCGCGACCTATGGCGAGCAGGTGGTGGATACGTTCTACGTCAAGGACATGTTCGGGCTCAAATACCACTCGGAGGCCAAGCAGAGGACGCTGGAAGCCAAGCTGCGCACCGCGATCACCGAAGGCGCCGAGCGGGCGGCCTCATGAAGCAGATCCGCCTGTTCTCGGGCCTGTTCACGGTCGGGTTCTGGACCCTTGCCAGCCGTATTCTGGGCTTTCTGCGGGAAATCCTGCTGACAGCCTATATCGGGCCGGGGCCGGTCATGGATGCTTTCGTCGCAGCCTTCCGCCTACCCAACATGTTCCGCCGGTTCTTCGCCGAGGGCGCTTTCAATGCGGCCTTCGTTCCGATGTTCTCGAAACGGCTGGAAGGGGGCGAAGACGCGCAGGGGTTTGCGCAGGATGCGTTCAACCTGCTGGCGGCGGCCGTTTTGGCGCTGGTCGGGCTGGCCATGGTGTTCATGCCGGGGCTGGTCTGGCTGACGGCCGAAGGGTTTTATGGCGACGAACGTTTCGATCTGGCGGTCGGCTACGGGTATGTCGTCTTTCCCTACATCCTGTTCATGTCTCTGGCCGCGCTGTTTTCCGGGGTTCTCAATGCCACGGGGCGCTTTGCCGCCGCTGCTGCGGCTCCGGTCCTGCTGAACATCTTCGCCTGCACAGCACTGATCGTAGGCGCGGCAACCGGTGGCGAGGTCATCCGTTGGCTCATCGCCGTCATACCCATTGCCGGGGTTGCTCAACTGGCGCTGGTTTGGGTCGCCACCGAACGCGCCGGAATTCGCATCCGGTTCGGCCGACCGAAGCTCAGCCCTGAAATGCGCAACATGGTTCGTATCGCGGTACCGGCGGCACTTGCCATGGGGGTGACGCAGGTCAATCTCGTTGTCGGGCAGCTGGTCGCGTCAAAGACCGAAAAGGCCATCAGCTGGCTCTTTGCTGCCGACCGGCTGTATCAGCTGCCGCTGGGCGTGGTTGGCATCGCCGTGGGCATCGTGCTGTTACCCGACCTGTCGCGCCGCCTGCGCGCGGGGGACGGCGATGGCGCGCGCAACGCCTTTTCCCGCGCCGGAGAGTTCACCCTGTTGCTGACTATTCCGGCAACCGTGGCTTTCGTGCTCATCCCGGTGCCGCTGGTCTCGGTCCTGTTCGAACGTGGACAGTTCACCCCCGAAGACACGGCTGCCACTGCGCTGGCCGTGGCGGTTTATGGCATCGGCCTGCCGGCCTTCATGCTGCAAAAACTGCTGCAGCCGCTGTTCTTCGCGCGCGAGGATACCCGCTCGCCCTTCCGGTATGCCGTTGTGGCGATGGTCATCAACGCCGTGCTGGCCTTTGGGCTGTACCCGATCGTCGGCTGGATCGCCCCGGCCATCGCGGCCTCGGCCGCCGGGTGGGGCATGGTGGCGCTGTTGGCACTGGGTGCAAGGCGCATGGGCGACGAGGCCCGTTTCGACGACCGGTTCAAGCGCCGCGCGCCCAGGATATTGGCCGCCTCAATGGGAATGGGTGTGGTGCTGATCGCAGCGATGCAGCTGTTCGGTTGGACGTTCCAGGTTCCGGGCTGGCGCTATCTGGCCTTGCTGGGCCTGATCGTGGTCGCCGCAGTGTCTTACTTCCTTCTGGGCCACCTGCTGGGCGCATTCCGTCTGTCCGAGTTCCGGTCCGCCCTGCGGAGATCCTGACCGCCTCAATCCCGCCGGATACGGCCCACCAGCCGCGCCCATCCGCCCGGTGCCACGAAGAACGACAGCCCGAACCCGGTCGCGAAGCCACCCAGGTCGGCCACCCAATCCGAGGTACCGCCGAAGATCAGCCCAAACAGAAGTTGGATGCCCATCAGCACCGCGATCAACTGGAACGCCCGCGCCTGGTTCTCTCCGACCAGCGACAGCCTGCGCCACAGCAGCCAGGTGAAGGCGCCGATCAGGCCATAGACCGGCGGGAAGCCCCCGACCAGCGGATAGCGCGGGTCCAGCAGCACCGCATAAGCCAACGCCCCGCCCACGCCGGACAACACAAAGATCACCAGCATCGCAAAACCGCCAAAGACCTCGCCCACCATCTTGCCCATCGCCAGAACGAAGACGCAGACAAAAAGCGCTTGGGTAAAGCTGCCTGACACGAAGGGGTAGGTGAAGAACCGGATCACATGCTCGACCGGCCAACGCCCGTTCATCACCATCCAGTCGAAGATGTCGGCCGAGAAGGAATAGCGCTGAATCGCCTCTAGCCGCCATCCCACCGCGCCCGGTCCGCCGACCAGGCCGCGCGTGCCGAGGGTGAAGGCCAGTTCGATCCCCATGATGAACAAGACCAGCGCCACCACCACGGGCGGCAGGGGGTTCACGGGGGGTGTGTAATGCTCGCTGCTCATTGGGCGGGCCTTTCGCGGCTGTTGACGTCCCTTTGCCTCATGGGTAAGCGACGGAGGCTTATTTTTCCAGACGGGAGTTCCCTTCCATGACCGAAACCAAGTTCACGCCGCGCGTGTTTTCCGGCATTCAGCCCTCGGGAAACCTGCATCTTGGCAACTACCTTGGTGCGCTCAAGCGTTTTGTGGATATGCAGGGGCCGGAGATGGAGACCGTGTACTGCATGGTCGATCTTCACGCGATCACCGTCTGGCAGGACCCCAAAGAACTGGCTCATTCCACGCGCGAGCTGTGCGCGGGCTTCATCGCCGCCGGCATCGACCCGGAGCAGTCGATCCTGTTCAACCAGTCGCAGGTGCCCGAGCACGCGCAACTGGCCTGGATCTTCAACTGTGTTGCGCGCATGGGCTGGATGCAGCGCATGACCCAGTGGAAGGACAAGGCGGGCAAGAACCAGCAGAACGCCTCGCTGGGCCTTTTCGCCTATCCCTCGCTGATGGCCGCCGACATTCTGGTCTATCACGCGACCCATGTCCCGGTGGGCGACGACCAGAAACAGCATCTTGAGCTGACCCGCGACATCGCCATCAAGTTCAACCACGACTATGGCGTCGATTTCTTCCCGATCACCGAGCCGGTGATCGAGGGCGCGGCGACGCGCGTGATGAGCCTGCGCGACGGGGCCAAGAAGATGTCCAAGTCGGACCCGTCCGACATGAGCCGGATCAACATGACCGACGATGCCGACACCATCGCCAAGAAGATCCGCAAGGCCAAGACCGACCCCGATGCCCTACCCTCGGAGGTGGACGGGCTGGAAGGCCGCCCCGAGGCGCGCAACCTGGTCAACATCTATGCCGCGCTCAGCGATCAGACGGTCGAGCAGGTTCTGGCCGAAGTCGGTGGCAAGCAGTTCGGTGAATTCAAGCCGATGCTGGCCGATCTGGCGGTCGCAAAGCTGTCGCCGATCTCGACCGAGATGGCGCGGTTGATGGGCGATCAGGCCGAGATCGACAGGATCCTGGACCGTGGCGCGGAACGGGCGCGGGAAATCGCGGCTCCGATCCTCAGCCGCACCTACGAGATCGTGGGGATGGTGGGTGCCGGCCGCGCCTGAGACCCAGACGGAAACATCAGCGCCGCCCCTGACCCGGGGCGGCGTTTTTCGTTGCAGGTCAGGCGGCCTGCGGGTGCAGTTTTTCCTCGACGATGGATTCGGCTACCGCATGGGGGCTGACGCCATCGACCTTGGCGCGGGTCAGGATGCGGTCCATCGTCCGCTCCAGCGCCTCGAGCCGCTGACCGACCCAGGCTTCGCGGTCCTTGATCTTCAGGATCTCGGTCGCGACGTTCACGATCCCGCCGCCATTGGCCACGAAATCCGGGGCGTAGAGGATGCCGCGGTCATGCAGGCGCTGCGCGTCGGCATTGGTCGCCAGCTGGTTGTTGGCCCCTCCGGCCACCGCGCCGACCTTCAGCAACGGAATGCTGGTTTCGTTCAGGATGCCGCCGATGGCGCAGGGCGCGAAAATATCCGCCTCGGCCGCATAGATCGCATCGGGCGCGACAGCCTGCGCTGCGAACCGGTCCGCCAACCGGGCGGTCTGGCCCGTATCGATGTCGGTGATCACCAGTTTCGCCCCGGCATCATTCAGCAGCGCGCACAGATGTTCGCCCACATGGCCCAGACCCTGCACCGAGACGGTCTTGCCGCTCAGGTCCGCGGACCCGAACCGATGCCGCGCAGTCACGCGGATGGCGTTGAAGATCCCGCGGGCGGTGACCGGCGACGGGTCGCCGCTGGCGAACGGGCCGTCGGGCAGACCGGCGACATATTCGGTTTCGGTGCCGATCTGGGCCATGTCGGCCGGGGTCATCCCCATGTCCTCGGCCGTCCAGTACCGGCCACCAAGGCTTTGAATCACGCGCCCGAAGGCCTGCAGCAACCGAGGCGTCTTGTCCGCGTTCGGGTCGCCGATGATCACGGCCTTGCCCCCGCCCAGCGGCAGATCGGCCGCCGCGTTCTTGTAGGTCATGCCCCGCGACAGGCGCAGCGCATCGTCCAGCGCCTCGGACGGGTGGCCATAGGTGCGCATCCGCACGCCGCCCGCTGCAGGCCCCAACTGCGTGGAGTGGATTGCCACAAAGCCCGAAAGCCCGCTGGCGGCGTCTTTGAATTCGACCACACGCTCGTGATCTGGCGCGTCAATCGTGGTTATTTCCATTTTGCTCCTCCGGAAAGACAGATGGAGTCTGCCACATTCGACCGAGCGATTTTCGCCAATACATGCTGGCCAACACATCCTTCTTGGCGATAATGGTAAACTGAACCGACAATTTTAGGGATTTTCTCCATGGACCAGATCGACCGCAAGATCGTGCGCGCGCTGCAGCAGGACGGGCGCATGACCGTTCTGGACTTGGCCGAAAAGGTGGGCCTGTCGCCCACACCCTGCGCGCGACGCCTGGACCGCCTGCGCCGCGACGGGGTGATCACCGGATATTCGGCGCAGGTCGACCCTGAGAAGCTGGGCTTTGGCGTCACGATTTTCGTGTCGGTCGAACTGGAGAAACAGGACCGCCACGCCATCGACGCCTTCGAACGCGCCATCCTGCGCTGCGATGAGGTTATGGAGTGTTACCTCATGACAGGCTCGCGCGACATCCTGCTGCGCGTCGTGGCGCGTGACCTGACCGCCTTTGATGCGTTTCTGGAAAACCGGCTGATGCAGATTCCGGGCATCCGCAACCTGCGCTCCAACTTCGCCCTGCGCGCGATGGTCAAGCGCGACGTGTTGCCATCGTCGGCCGGATAATCTGCTGGACCTCGGGCGCGCGCGCTCCTACGGTTCGGCGGAATTGACGGAGGGCACAATGGCAGTCGGCAAGAATATCCGCACTTATTTCGATGGCAAATGGCACGATGGCGATGCCCCGATCATGCGGGCTGCGGACCACGGGGCCTGGTTGGGTTCGTCGGTGTTTGACGGGGCCCGCCGATTTGATGGCATGACCCCTGATCTGGTCGCGCATTGCGACCGGGTGAACCGCTCGGCCGAGGCGCTGATGCTCACTCCGACCGTGACCACCGAACAAATGGTCGAACTGATCCGCGAAGGTCTGGAAGCATACCCGACCGAGGCCGCCGTCTACATTCGCCCGATGTACTGGGGGATCGACGGCGACGCGACCGCGATCGTACCGCAGGGTGACAGCACAGGTTTCGCCATCTGCCTCGAAGAGATCCCAATGGCACCCGAGGCGGCCTCGGTCACTCTGACGACCACCCGCTTCCGCCGCCCGGTTCTGGAAAGCGCGGTCGTCAACGCCAAGGCCGGGTGCCTGTATCCAAATAACGCCCGAATGCTGGCGGAAGCGCGATCCAAGGGGTTTTCAAACGCATTGGTGACCGACGCCATGGGCAACGTGGCAGAAACCGCAACGGCCAACATCTTCATGGCCAAGGATGGAGAGGTGTTTACTCCGGCACCGAACGGAACCTTCCTTGCAGGCATCACGCGCGCTCGGCACATCGACAACCTGCGTCGCGACGGGGTGACGGTTCACGAAACTGTTCTGACCTTCGACGATTTCCACGACGCGGACGAAGTGTTCATGTCCGGCAACATGAACAAGGTCACGCCCGTGACCGCACTGGATGACACGCAATATCAGATTGGCCCTATCACGCGCCGCACGCGCGCGCTCTACTGGGACTGGGCAGCCAGCAACCAATAAGCGACGGTCCGTCGCGGCCCGAGTTGCCAGACACCGAATGCTCGGGCATGATCCCGAAAACCGAAGAGGACATTCATGCGCAAGTTCCTTGTAGTTCTTGACGATAGCCGCGAGTGCCTGAACGCCATGCGTTTCGCCGCGATGCGTGCTGCGCATACCGGCGGGGGGGTGACCATCCTCTCGGTCATTCCTCCGGACGAGTTCAACCACTGGATCGGCGTGGCCGAAGTGATGCGGGAAGAAGCCCGCGAACGTATCCATGCGCATTTCGAGGTGTTTGCCAAATGGATGCGCGACAAGCAGGGGATCGAGCCTGAACTGGCGATCCGCGAGGGTGAACCCGTTCCGCAGATCATTGAGCATGTGCGCTCGGATCCCGAAATCGGCGTCCTTGTTCTGGGTGCAGGTACTGACAAGAAGGGCCCCGGTCCACTGGTCACTCAGTTGACGCGGAATTCCGGCAGCTTGCCGATTCCGATTACCATCGTTCCGGGCGACCTGAGCAAGGAGAAGCTCGAAGAGATCACCTGATGCCCGCCACCCTGCACTTCTGGTTCGATTTCGCCTCGACCTATTCCTACCTCAGCGCCATGCGGGTCGAACAGGACGCAGCAGCCTGTGGCGTGCAGGTGGACTGGCAGCCATTCCTTCTGGGTCCCATTTTTGCCGAACAGGGGTGGAAAACCTCACCGTTCAACATCTATCCGGCCAAGGGGCGGTACATGTGGCGCGACATGGAACGGCTGTGCCGGCAGCGTGACCTGCCCTTGACCCGACCTGCCGAGTTTCCGCAAAACAGCCTTAAGGCCGCACGCCTTGCGCTCGCCATCCCTCAACGCGAAGCGCGCGCTGCATTCTCCCGCGCCGTTTTTGCCGCGCAGTTTGGCCAAGGCCTGAACATTTCGGTAGAGCCAGTCCTGCGCAGCGCCCTGTCCGCCGCCGGCCTCCCCGAGGACATGATCGACCGAACCGCAGACTCTGACATCAAGAGTGCTCTGTTCGACCAGGTTGCCCGCGCCAAATCGCTGGGGATCTTCGGCGCCCCCAGTTTTGTCGTGGATGAGGAGCTTTACTGGGGCGATGACCGACTGGACATGGCCATCCGACAGGCTGCAGCGATTTAGAACCGTTCCAAATCTTGACTTCCCGGCCGCTGACGCGCATATCAGAGCCAACTGATACGGAGCGCGCCATGTTCATCCAGACCGAATCCACACCCAACCCGGCCACGCTGAAATTCCTGCCCGGTCAGACCGTGCTCGAGGCCGGTACAGCGGATTTCCCGACCGCCGAAGCCGCGCAGAACTCGCCGCTGGCGCAGCGCATCTTTGCGGTCAGCGGTGTGACCGGAGTTTTCTTCGGCAATGACTTCGTAACCGTCACCAAAGACGACGGCGTGCAGTGGGACCACATCAAACCCGCCATCCTGGGCGCTGTGATGGAGCACTACCAGTCCGGCCAGCCGGTGATGGGGGCCGGGGTGGAAACCGCGTCCGGCCATGCTGAACATTCGGGTGAGGACTCGGAAATCGTCAACCAGATCAAGGAATTGCTGGACAGCCGCGTACGCCCCGCCGTGGCGCAGGACGGCGGTGACATCACCTTCCACGGCTTTGACCGCGGCGTCGTCTACCTGCATATGCAAGGGGCCTGCGCAGGCTGCCCATCCTCGACGCTGACCCTGAAAATGGGCATCGAGAACCTGCTCCGCCATTACATCCCCGAGGTGACCGAGGTTCGCCCTGTTGCCGTCTGATCAGACAATTCTGGCATTTGACACATCGGCCGCGCATTGCGCGGCCGCTTTGCTGCGCGGGCCAGACATCGTCGTGAGCCGCGCCGAAACCATGACCCGCGGCCAGGCGGAACGCCTGATGCCTTTGCTTCAGGACATCCTGGCAGAAGGCGGGGTTTCTTGGGCGGATATCGACGCGATCGGTGTCGGGACGGGTCCGGGCAATTTCACTGGAATTCGCATCTCGGTCTCTGCCGCCCGGGGGCTGGCGCTTGGATTGAACAAACCGGCAATCGGCGTTTCGGGCCTTGAAGCCCTTGCGGCTTTGGCACCTGAAGGGCGGACCCCAGCCATTCCAGCCCCCCGGGAACATGTTTACCTGCAAGCGCCCGACGGGACGCCGCAGCTGATGACGCAGGAACAGACAGAATCACTTGGCGCTCTGTTTTTGTGCGACGATGCGAATGCAGTCGTCCGGGCCATCGCCCGGATTGCATCCGAACGTGTTGACCTTGTGTCAGGTCCCCCGGCCCCCCTGTACGTTCGTGCCGCAGACGCCGCCCCGTCGCGCGATACGCCGCCGCCTTTGCTGGACCCATGACCCCACAGGAAATGGCCGAGACCCACGGCGCGGCTTTCACCCAGTCCCGCCCCTGGACTAATGATGAATTCGCTGATCTGCTTGCCAGCCGCTTCACCCATGTCGTTGGAAACAAAACAGCATTTGCCCTGATCCAGGTCATCGGCGACGAGTCCGAGCTGCTGACCATCGCGACGCATCCCGATCATCAGCGGCAGGGTCTGGGCCGCGCCTGCATGCAGGCTTGGCATGACAAGGCTCACGATCTGGGTGCGCGCCGGGCGTTTCTTGAGGTGGCATCGGACAACGCGGCCGCCATTGCACTCTACCAAAGTTGCGGCTATGCGCGCTGCGGTCTTCGGCCGGGATATTACCGGCGCGGCAAGGCTGACAAAGTAGATGCAATCTTGATGGAGCGCGCGCTACCCTGACGAAAGCCGGGCATTTCTGAGACCAAATGGTCAAAAAGCGGTTGACCATGGCTGTTTCAGACGGCCTTAATTGCCGCTATCACAGCAGTTCTGCTCGCTCTGAGCGGGGCTGGGCAAAAGCCCCTGCCCCGAAGCCATAAAAAACAACGGGAGTATATGATGACCCTGATGAAATCCTTGATGGGCGCGGCCGCCGCGTTTGCACTGACCGCAGGTGCGGCGCTGGCCGAACCGGCGATCATCTTCGATCTGGGCGGCAAGTTCGACAAATCGTTCAACGAAGCAGCCCATAACGGCGCCAAGCGCTGGGCCGACCAAACCGGCAAATCCTATCGCGAAATCGAGCTGCAGTCGGAAGCGCAGCGCGAACAAGCCCTGCGTCGCTTCGCTGAAGCCGGTGCAAACCCGATCATCACCATGGGCTTTGCCATGGCTGATCCGCTGGCCGCCGTCGCACCTGACTATCCCGACACCAAGTTCGTTGCCGTCGACGTCAGCTGGCTGGACGCGCCTAACATCCGCCAGGTCTCGTTCGCCGAGCATGAAGGTTCGTACCTGGTCGGCATGATGGCCGCGATGGCATCCAAGTCGGGTACGGTCGGATTCATCGGTGGCATGGACATTCCGCTGATCCGGCACTTTGGCTGCGGCTACGCCCAGGGCGCGAAGGCCGTGAACCCTGACATCAACGTCGTAGCCAACATGACCGGCACCACCCCGGCCGCTTGGAACGACCCGGTGAAGGGTTCGGAGCTGACCAAAGCTCAGATCAGCCAAGGCGCTGACGTGATCTACGCTGCCGCAGGCGGTACCGGCGTCGGTGTTCTGCAGACCGCGGCCGACGAAGGCATCCTGTCGATCGGCGTGGACAGCAACCAGAACCACCTGCACCCGGGCAAGGTTCTGACCTCGATGCTCAAGCGCGTGGACGTGGCCGTTTATGACGCCATGAAAGCAGGCGAAGATGTCGAAACCGGCAAGTTCACCATGGGTCTGGCACAGGACGGTGTCGGCGTTGCCATGGATGAAAACAACGCCTCGCTGGTGAGCGACGAGATGAAGGCCGCCGTCGAAAAGGCGCGCCGCGACATCATCGACGGCAATGTCACCGTCGTCAGCTACTACGAGAACGACAGCTGCCCGGCACTGCAGTTCTGATATCGCGCGGGGCGGGGGAAACCTCCCGTCCCGCATCCACTCATGCCGCTGTTTCGCCACGAAAGAATGATCGCGAAATCAGCGCAGCTTCTACGGCAATCGAGGACAAGACATGACAGTCCCCGCCATCGAGCTCAAAGGGATTTCCAAAGCCTTTGGGCCAGTTCAAGCGAACAAGGACATCTCGATCAGCGTCGCCCCCGGCACGATCCACGGGATCATCGGTGAAAACGGTGCGGGCAAATCCACGCTGATGAGCATTCTGTACGGCTTCTACAAGGCCGACAAAGGTGAAATCTGGATCAACGGCAAAAAGACCGACATCCCCGACAGCCAGGCCGCGATCGCCGCGGGGATCGGCATGGTCTTTCAGCATTTCAAGCTGGTCGAGAATTTCACCGTTCTGGAAAACATCGTTCTGGGCGCCGAAGATGGCGGGCTGCTGGCCCCCTCGCTGGCCAAGGCCCGGAAAGAGCTGAAAGAGCTCGAGGAAGAATACGAGCTGTTCGTAGACCCCGACAAGCGTATAGACGAGATCGGCGTGGGCATGCAGCAGCGGGTCGAAATCCTCAAGGCGCTGTACCGCAAGGCGGAAATCCTGATTCTGGACGAGCCCACCGGGGTGCTGACCCCGGCCGAGGCCGACCAGCTGTTCCGCATCCTCGACCGGCTGCGCGCCGAAGGCAAGACCATCATCCTGATCACCCACAAGCTGCGCGAGATCATGGAGGCCACCGACACCGTGTCGGTGATGCGCCGCGGACAGATGACCGCTACGGTCAAGACCGCCGAGACCAACCCCGAGGAGCTGGCCGAGCTGATGGTCGGGCGCAAGGTTCTGCTGCGCGTCGACAAGGTGCCGGCCAAACCCGGCAAGCCCATCCTTGAAATCGAGAACCTGCGGGTGACGGATTCGGCGGGCGTCGAGCGCGTCAAAGGTATCGACCTGACCGTCCGCGCGGGCGAGATCGTGGGCATCGCGGGCGTCGCCGGCAACGGGCAGTCCGAGCTGCTCGAGGTGTTGGGCGGAATGCGCCCGGGATCAGGCGTGATCAAACTGAATGGTACGCCACTGGCGCTCAGCGGACCCGAGGCCGACGGTCAGGCGCGGCGCGCCCAAGGCATCGCGCATGTGCCCGAAGACCGGCAGCGCGAAGGTCTGATCATGGACTTCCACGCCTGGGAAAACGTGGCCTTCGGCTATCACCGCGACCCCGCTTATCAGCGCGGGATTTTCATGAACAACGCCGCCCTGCGCGCCGACACAGAACGCAAGATCGAGAAATTCGACGTGCGTCCGCCCAATGGCTGGCTGTCGGCCAAGAACTTTTCGGGTGGAAACCAGCAGAAGATCGTGGTTGCTCGCGAGATCGAGCGGAACCCCGATTTGCTGTTGGTGGGCCAGCCGACCCGCGGCGTGGACATCGGCGCGATCGAGTTCATTCACAAGCAGATCGTCGCCCTGCGCGATCAGGGCAAGGCGATCCTGCTGGTCTCGGTCGAGTTGGAAGAGATCTTCTCTCTGTCCGACCGGATTGCAGTGATGTTCGATGGACATATCATGGGCGAGCGCCTGCCCCATGAAACGGATGAAAAAGAACTGGGCCTGTTGATGGCCGGTGTTGCGGGGGAGGCCGCGTAACATGGACAAGATGCCAAAATGGGCCGACGTCATTCTGATCCCGCTCATCAGTCTGATCCTGGCCGCAATCCTGTCGACACTGGTCATTCTGGCCATTGGCGAAAACCCGGTCGAGGCGGTGAACCTGATGGTCACCGGCGCGCTGGGGTCGACCTATGGCTGGGGTTATACCCTGTACTATGCCACCAACTTCATGTTCACCGGTTTGGCGGTCGCGGTGGCCTTCCACGCCCGTCTGTTCAACATCGGCGGCGAAGGTCAGGCCATGTTGGGCGGACTGGGCGTTGCCATGGTGTGCCTCTATGTGCCTTGGCCGCATTGGAGCATCGCTCTGCTGGCTGCGATGGCCGCCGGCATGCTGTTCGGCGCGGCCTGGGCTGCGATACCGGCCTATCTGCAGGCCAAGCGCGGCAGCCATATCGTGATCACCACGATCATGTTCAACTTCATCGCTGCGGCGCTGCTGAACTACATGCTGGTCAACGTGATGCGACCGGCCGGCTCGCAAGACCCGGCCACCGCCCGCTTTGCCGAGGCGGTACATCTGCCCACCCTGCACGAGATGCTGGCCCCGATCGGGATCACCTTCTCCAAGGCGGCTCCGGCCAACATCTCGCTGATCATCGCGGTCATCGCCTGCATCGTCGTCTGGGCGCTGATCTGGCGCACCCGCCTGGGCTATGAAATCCGGGCCTATGGGCATTCGGAAACCGGTGCGGTCTATGCCGGTATCTCACCGGTGCGCATCACCATCGTGGCGATGCTGATCTCGGGCGCTCTGGCGGGCCTGATGGCGATCAACAACGTCATGGGTGAGGCCGAGCGGCTGGTTCTGAACTCGACCGAGGGCGCGGGTTTTATCGGCATCGCGGTGGCCCTGATGGGCCGCTCGCACCCGTTCGGCGTGTTCCTGGCGGCCATCCTGTTTGGTTTCCTCTATCAGGGGGGCGCGGAACTGGCCCTGTGGACGTCGATCCCGCGCGAGCTGATCGTGGTGATCCAGGCGCTGGTAATCCTGTTCACCGGAGCGCTGGACAACATGGTCCGCATGCCGCTTGAAAAGCTGTTCCTGGCTCTGCGGAAGGAGGCGAACTGATGGAGTTGTTCCTGACGATCGTCCAGGTTCTGGACTCGACCATTCGCCTGGCCACGCCGCTGCTTCTGGCCTGTCTGGCCGGCTTGTATTCGGAACGCGCTGGCATTTTCG
Source organism: Ruegeria sp. CG3 (assembly GCF_056537205.1). Lineage (NCBI taxonomy): Bacteria > Pseudomonadati > Pseudomonadota > Alphaproteobacteria > Rhodobacterales > Roseobacteraceae > Ruegeria > Ruegeria sp. CG3. The sequence continues at coordinate 110,482 of NZ_JBQFRC010000003.1, forward strand.
ACATCGGCCTGGAAGGCAAGATGCTGATGGCCGCATTCTTCTCGGCCGCCGTTGCCGCCGTCACCGGGTCGGTTTGGCTGGGCCTGCTGGCCGGCATCGCATCGTCCTTGGTGCTGTCTGGCCTGCACGGGCTTGCCTCGATCACGTTCCGGGGGAACCAGCTGATTTCCGGTGTCGCCATCAACTTCCTGGCTGCCGGCTTGACAGTGCTGGTGGCCCAGGACTGGTTCCAGCAAGGCGGCCGCACTCCGTCGTTGTTCGGGGGTGGCCGGTTTGAGCCGATCAACTTCCCCTTCGCAGAAGCTTTGAGCGGTGTGCCGATCATCGGTCCCATCTACGCCGAATTGCTCTCAGGCCACTCGATTCTTGTTTACGTGGCGTTCCTGATGGTGCCCGCCACCTGGTGGGTGCTGTTCCGCACCCGCTTTGGCCTGCGCCTGCGCGCCGTGGGTGAAAACCCGGCGGCAGTGGACACTGCGGGCGTCTCGGTGGTGGGGCTTCGCTACGCAGCCGTCGCCATCTGTGGCGTGCTGTGTGGCATCGCCGGGGCCTATTTGGCTACTGCGTTGCAGGCAGGGTTCGTCAAAGACATGACGGCCGGCCGGGGCTTCATCGCACTGGCCGCACTGATCTTTGCCAAGTGGCGGCCATGGCACGCCATGTGGGCGTGTTTACTGTTCGGGCTGCTGCAGGCTGTCGCTCTGCGGTTCCAGAATATCGACCTGGGCGGCATCATAATCCCCGTTCAGGTCATGGACGCGCTGCCCTATATCCTGACCGTGGTGATCCTGGCAGGTTTCGTCGGCAAAGCGGTCCCGCCAAGGGCCGGTGGCGAGCCTTATGTGAAAGAGCGCTGATAAGGCCAGTTCAGGACTGGTTTTCAGTCCTGTTTGCTGCAAAGCGGCATGCAGAGTTGATTTTGCATGCCGCAAGCGCTCTAAGGGGGTATGCACGTCTACCTTCCCATAGCCGAAGTATCCGTTAGCCCGTTTATGCTGCTGGCGATTGGTGTTTCCGTGGGCGTTCTGTCCGGCATGTTCGGAGTGGGAGGCGGCTTTTTGATCACGCCACTGCTGTTTCTGATCGGTATTCCGCCGGCGGTCGCCGTGGCGACATCGGCCAACCAGGTAGTGGCATCCTCATTTTCTGGGCTGATGGCCCATCTCAAGCGCAGGACTGTAGACCTGAAGATGGGATCGGTTCTGCTGGGTGGCGGCCTGCTGGGCGCGACGCTGGGGATGCTTGTCTTCAACTATCTCAAGCATTTGGGGCAGGTCGATCTGGCGGTTCAGCTTTGCTACGTCGTGTTTCTTGGCCTCATCGGCACCTTGATGTTCATTGAGAGCCTGCGTGCAATTCGCCGGTCACGGGCAGCGGGCGGCACCGCACCGATCGCACGTCGCCAACGCACCTGGGTTCATGCGCTGCCGTTCAAAATGCGGTTCCGCGAGTCAAATCTGTATATCTCGGTCATTCCACCCATCCTGGTCGGCTTTGGCGTCGGAATCCTGTCGGCCATCATGGGCGTTGGCGGCGGGTTCATCATGGTTCCGGCAATGATCTATATCCTGGGAATGCCGACAAAGGTGGTGATCGGAACCTCGCTGTTTCAGATCATTTTCGTGGCCGGGTTCACGACGATGATACACGCTTCGACCAACTTCAGCGTGGATATCGTGCTGGCCTTGTTCCTGTTGATCGGGGGTGTCGTCGGGGCCCAGTTCGGCAGCATGGTCGGCGCCCGGCTGAAGGCTGAGCAGCTGCGGGTTTTGCTGGCGGTACTGGTCATGATCGTGGCCGGAAAAGTCGGGCTGGAACTGATCGTGGCTCCGACAGAATTCTATTCGCTATCTGAATTGGCGGGGGTATGACCGTGACCAGTTTTTCCCTCGAAACCGCCGTGTACTCGCCAGTGCATTCCCTCGCCCAACGCAGCGCACCCACCTTTGATCGTTGTAACCAGTCCACCGCAGCACGGATCGGCTAGCCCACATGCATATCTATCTGCCTATCGCCGAAGTTTCCGTGAACGCCTTTCTGCTGCTGGGCCTTGGCGGCATGGTGGGAATTCTGTCCGGCATGTTCGGTGTCGGTGGCGGCTTTTTGATGACCCCGCTGCTGTTCTTTATCGGCATCCCACCTGCCGTTGCCGTGGCAACCGAGGCGAACCAGATCGTTGCCTCGTCATTCTCGGGCGTGCTGGCGCATTTCCGAAGAAAGACGGTCGATCTGAAGATGGGCACGGTCCTTCTTGTGGGTGGTCTGATCGGCGCCGCCGTGGGCGTTGTCTTCTTCAACTATCTCAAAAGCCTGGGTCAGGTCGATCTGCTGGTCAAGCTCTGCTATGTCGTCTTTCTGGGCGTCATTGGCGGGCTGATGTTCTTTGAAAGCCTCAATGCACTGCGCAGGTCCCGAAAAGCCGGTGCAGTCCCTGTCAAACGGCGCCAGAGGGGGTGGATCCACGCCCTGCCGTTCAAGATGCGGTTCCGGACCTCGGGGCTGTATATCTCAGTCATCCCGCCGGTGATTGTCGGCCTGTTCGTCGGCGTGTTGTCGGCGATCATGGGCGTGGGCGGCGGGTTCATCATGGTGCCCGCCATGATCTATCTGCTGGGAATGCCAACCAAAGTGGTTGTGGGGACATCCCTTTTCCAGATTATTTTCGTCACTGGCTTCACCACCATGCTGCACGCCACGACCAACTTTACGGTCGATATCATGCTGGCTGTCCTACTGTTGGTTGGCGGGGTGATCGGGGCTCAGATCGGGACCGTGCTGGGGGCACGCATCCCGGCCGAGCAGCTGCGCGTTCTGCTGGCAGCTCTTGTCTTGGCGGTTTGCGGCAAGCTGGCCCTGGATCTGTTGTTGCAACCGGCCGAGCTCTATTCGCTTGGCACCGATGGGGGGCATTGACGTGTTGCGGTGGTTCATCGCCCTTGTATTCATGACCCTCCCCGCCCATGCCGCGGATGAGCAGGTCGTTCTTGGCCTCAGCCAAGATCGCGTAGCCATTACCGCCGATTTCGATGGATCCGAGATTCTGATCTTTGGCGCCGTCAAGCGCGAAGCGCCTATCCCGCCCGGCCCTCCGCTTGAGGTGATCGTGGCAGTCGCGGGCCCGTCCGAGCCGGTCATGGTGCGGCGCAAGGAGAAGAAATTCGGCATCTGGGTGAATACCGACAGCGTTCTGGTCGATTCCGCACCCAGCTTCTACGCAGTCGCCACAAGCGCGCCGTTCACGGACATCATCACCGACACCGAAGACCTGCGCTATCGCATCTCGATCCGGCGCGCGATCCGGTCCGTCGGGGCGGCCATGCATATCCGGGAGGCGCAGAATTTCGCCCGGGCTGTCGTCAGGATCCGCGAGGATGAGGGCCTGTATTCGATCCGTGAGAACACGGTTGCCGTGGATGAGCAAACGCTATTCCGCACCTCCATCGAGATGCCGGCCGACCTGACCGAAGGCGACTACCTGACCCGCATCTTCCTGATGCGGAATGGCGAAGTCATTTCGCAGTTCGAGACGGTTATCGACGTTCGGAAAGTCGGGCTCGAGCGGTTTCTCTACAACATGTCGCGCCAACAGCCGGTCTGGTACGGGTTGATGTCCCTTGTCATTGCCATCGCCGCAGGCTGGGGCGCTTCGACGGCTTTCCGACTGCTGCGCGAAAACTGACCGCTACCCGCGCCCTATATACGGCATCGTCGTTGCCATCACGGTCATGAACTGGACGTTGGCTTCGGGCGGCAGGCTGGCCATGTGCAGGACCGAGCGCGCGGCATCTTCGACCGCCATCCTCGGATCAGGCTCTCGCCCTTCAGCAACCGCCCTATCGACCAGGGTCTGCACCATCTGGGTTCTGGCATTTCCGATGTCAATCTGCCCACAGGCGATACCATGAGCGCGGCCGTCAAGCGACAGGCTTCGTGTCAGCCCGGTTATCGCGTGTTTGGTGGCGGTGTAGTGAACCGAATTCGGGCGCGGTACATGCGCCGCGATCGAGCCGTTGTTGATGATGCGGCCCCCCTTGGGCACCTGTCTGCGCATCAGGCCAAAGGCCGCGCGGGCGCACAGAAACATCCCGTTCAGGTTCACGTTGACGCTCTGATACCAGTCGTCCAGCGTGATCTCGTCGATCGTTCCCGCGGGGGCAAGGATCCCTGCGTTGTTGAACAGAACATCCAACCGTCCAGCCTGCGCCTGAAATTCATCGAACGCCGCCGACACCGCTTGGGGGTCGGTTACGTCGGCCACCAGGGGAATGGCGTTTTCGCGCGTTGCGGCCATCTGGCTCAGCTTGTCTGCACTGCGCGCCAGAAGGCCGACCTTCCATCCCTGGTCCAGAAACAGCTCGGCCGTCGCCCGCCCAATGCCCGAACTTGCCCCGGTTACAATGATCGTCCTCACGTCTCTTCCGCCTCCAGCGTAAGTTTTGCGGCCGGGACCGCGCGCAGGTCGTCAACCCGCAGCGGGTGGCTTGGTTTGGACAGCCGGTTGCGCACCACCCAGATCAGCCGCTCTTGCGCCCGGGTGATGGCCACATAGGCCAGCCGTTTCCACAGGGGTTGCCCGGCCTCGGTCCGGCCCATGCGGGCGGCGGCGTAAAGGTCAGGGGCAAAGACCTGCACCGTGTCCCATTGCGAGCCCTGCGCCTTGTGGATCGTCACCGCGGCCCCATGCAGAAACGTGGCCCCCATGCGCGCGGCAAAGGGGATGAAGGGCTCTTCCTCGTCGGGCTTTTCGATCTGCACGATCGACGCGGCGCTGACCTGCGGGTCTTCGGCCCCCATGACATGCAGCCGCGAGAACCCCGGCTTGCGCCCCGGCCCCAGATAGATCACCTGCGCGCCCTTGATCAGCCCGCGCGCCTCGAGGTCCAGCCGCTTCTTGCGGTGCTTCAGCGGCAGCTCGATCCCGTCACAGATCAACGGTTCACCTTCCAACAGCTCGGTCTCGGGGGCGCCATGCACCTGGCGGAAGGCCTGGATCAGCCGGATACGCGTCGCATTCCGCCAGACCAAAACCGGACTTCGGGCCATCAGGTCGACCTCGACCCGCTGGCCCCAGACCACGCGGTCATCCGTGCGTGCGGTCTGCTCGACAAGGCGTTCGAAATCCTCGAACCCCATCGCAGGATCGGCCAGCGCATGAGCCAGGTCCAGGATGGGGTTGTCGGCCTCTTGCCGGTGCACCCGGTGCAGGATCAGCTTGCGCGGTTCGGGCAGAGCATCGAACACCATCGACCCGGACTGATTCACTGGTGCCAACTGTGCCGGATCGCCGAACAGCAGCAAAGTGGGAAAGATCTCCTTGAGATCCTCGAACTGCCGGTCATCCAGCATCGAGGCCTCATCGACGAACCCGATATCCAGCGGCTCGTCGCGACGTTTCCATCCGGTTATGAAATCCGACCCGCGCAGGCCGGCGGCGGCCAGGGCACCCGGGATGGACTTGTTGTTGGCATAGAACGCGGCCGCGCGGTCCAACGCCTCGTCGGTCAGGCCTTCGATCTCGGGGCGGTCGTCATTGCCCGCCAGCCACTCGGCGATCCGTTCGTATTCCGGATCATAGACCGGCGTGTACAGAATGCGGTGAATGGTGGTGGCCGGAACACCGCGCAATCGCAACACGCTGGCGGCCTTGTTGGTCGGGGCCAAAATGGCAAGGCTGCGCTTGTCTTTCGATTTGCGGCTTTCATAGTCGCCCGAGACGATCTGAACTCCGGTCTCAGCCAGCGCCTTGTAGAGTTCGGCCAACAGCAGGGTCTTGCCCGACCCGGCCTTGCCGATCACCGCCATGACCCCCGATTCGCCCTGGCCGGGCAGCTTGAGCAGCGCATCATCTTCCAGGTCCACGCCTGCGGTTTTCAGCATCTGGGCAATGCTGTCGAACGCGGCGGCCTGATCTTCGGAAAAAGTAACCTTAGGCAGAGACATGGCGCGACCCTACAGGGCCGCGCCAACCTGCGCCAGATGCGGAATTCAACGTCAGGCAGACAGTGCGAACCGATGCCGCGCGGCGGACCCGAACGCAGTCTTGAACCACAATCGCGACAGTTCGCGCGGGATGCCCGCCCGCTCGGCCACGCGGTTGCAATCGTCAGCGGAATAGGGCCAAAGACCGACCGAAATCTGGTCACGGCCCGCCCCCTCCGAGCCCAAGACCACCGGCGAGGAACCGATTAGCCGATAGATACGGATCATCCTTGCATCAAAGACCCCGGCGATGTGGGTCAGACCGAAGCCTTCCATGATCTCCCCCCCGCTCAGCATGATTGCCCCGGCCGTGTGTGGATGAGCGGTGCGGGACAGGCAGAACCGCGTCACTTCCCAGATCAGCGGGCTGCGGATTGGGCTGCCGCCGGTCAGATGCCCGAACACCTCATTTACCATGACAGGGCCAGTCGTGGGCAATACCCGCATCGATCCGCCGTGACTGCCGTCCGGCTCTTCCCAGATGACATACAGCGGGTTCAGATCATCATACTGATCCCGTTCCTCTCCTTTGGAATTGACATGAACATCCCATCCCAAGCGGGTTTTGAATTGATCTGCGCGGTCGCGAAACATCCCCTCGGCCAATTTTGGAAATTTATGAAGCTCGTCAGCGTAAACATAACGCAGCATGACTTTTCCCCTTGTCGTCCAGTACTGGAACGAAGGGGGTACAAAGTCGTGGTTAATTTACCGTGTGGCCCTCGCGCGGGCCTTAAACCACTATTAATCCTCTGCTGAGGGCAGTGGCGATGGCATGGGTTGTATTCAGAGCACCCAGCTTGGACCGGGCGCTTTCGATATAGACACGCAATGTGTGCTCGGAAATAGACAGGGAGTGCGCGACCTGCGCCCGGCTGTAGCCCAAGGCCAGCAGCGTCATCGCGTCGATCTCGCGCGGAGAGAGACCGCGCGCGGATTCAGGTCTGCGGTCCTGCTCGAAATCCAAAGCTTTGCGGTTGAAGTAGTGGGCGAGCAGTATCAACTCGCGGCTGTAGGTCACGATGAAGGCGCCCCAAGCCTCGTCGCTGCAACTGTGATTGACCGTAAAAAGCGCGAACTGGCCATTCGGCCCACGAATTGGGATCGAATAGCCCTGATTGCCGACACCATGATCCAAAGCATCCTGCAGAAAGGCTTTTGCGACCTTGCCGGACCAGTTCAGAGATTTCCAATTGACCGGATGAAACCGCTGGAAGCAGCCCAGGATTACGGGATCTATTCGGTGATAGTTGCGTTCACGGTATCGGTCGGCCCAGGCATCCGGATAGGTGGTGTAGCCATATTGATCGCCGGCGCCATCGACCCAGTGATAGACGATGTGATCGACCTTCAGTTTGTCCCTGATGCGGACAGCAACCGCACCCAGCTCGTCAAGCGTGCTGGTGTTTTCCAAATCCTCCAGGACCTGGCTCAAATCGAACTGTGTTCCCATTCGACGGCGCTTTTGCCTCATCGTTCAGGGACGCAATTTCGGCCGCGGCGATCAGCCTGGTGTCGTCAAGCTGCTCGGCCAGCGCGGTCAACCCATTCGCAACGGCGAAGGCGTTGAGGTCCGACAATACGTCCAGTATCCACTCATTTCGCGCCATCATGGTCTCTCCGAAACAGTTAACGAAGGGTTAACACAACCATAACATGTACGCTGTTTTCTTGCCTATTCACTGCTTTCTACTCCCCAAAAACAGCGGGTCCCGAATTTGCATGGCATTGAAAAACAATGTCCCATCTTCCGAACGCAAAACGCCCGCGAACCGTCCGAACGATTCGCGGGCGCTTGCTTTCAATGCGCGGTGATCAACCGCGGGCGTCCAGAACCTCTTCCAAGGTCCGCATGCCCGTACGCGGGGCCTGAACCAAGACAGACATGTTGCCCGGCTTGTGCTCGTTCCGCATCATTTTCATGTGCGCCTCGGGCAGTTCTTTCCAAGTGAACACTTCGGACATGCAGGGATCGAGACGCCGCTCCAGCATCAGCCGGTTTGCAGCGGACGCCTGCTTGAGATGCGCGAAATGCGAACCCTGCAGACGCTTCTGGTGCATCCACATGTACCGAACGTCAAAGGTCAGGTTGTAGCCGGTGGTCCCGGCGCAGATCACGACCATGCCACCTTTTTTGACGACAAAGGTCGAGACCGGGAAGGTGCTCTCGCCGGGGTGTTCGAACACCATGTCGACGTTCACGCCCTTGCCCGTGATGTCCCAGATCGCCTTGCCGAACTTGCGGGCCTCTTTGAACCACTCGGCATATTCAGGTGTGTTGACCGTAGGCAACTGGCCCCAGCAGTTGAAGTCCTTGCGGTTGATGACGCCCTTGGCGCCCAGCCCCATCACGAAGTCCCGCTTGCTTTCGTCCGAGATCACGCCGATTGCGTTGGCGCCGGCCGTGTTGATCAGCTGGATCGCGTAGGAGCCCAGCCCCCCCGACGCGCCCCAGACCAGAACGTTCTGGCCCGGCTTCAGATCATGCGGCTCGTGCCCGAACAGCATCCGATAGGCAGTGGCCAGCGTCAGCGTGTAGCAGGCGCTTTCTTCCCAAGTCAGGTGCTTGGGGCGCGGCATCAGCTGTTGCGCCTGCACGTTGGTGAATTGCGCAAATGACCCATCGGGCGTTTCATAGCCCCAGATGCGCTGGCTGGGCGAATACATCGGATCGCCGCCGTTGCACTCTTCATCGTCGCCGTCGTCCTGGTTGCAGTGGATCACGACCTCGTCGCCGACCTTCCAGCGTTTCACCTTGTCGCCCACCGCCCAGACGATGCCCGACGCATCCGAGCCCGCGATGTGATACGGGGCCTTGTGGCCATCAAAGGGGCTGATCGGTTTGCCGAGCGAGGCCCAAACACCGTTGTAGTTGACGCCCGCCGCCATCACCAGAACCAGCACTTCGTGGCTGTCCAGCTTGGGCACATCGACCACCTCCAACTGCATCGCAGTGTCGGGCTCGCCGTGGCGCTCTCTACGGATGGCCCACGCATACATCTGTTTGGGCACATATCCCATCGGAGGGATTTCACCCATCTCATAGAGGTCTTTTTCCGGTGCCTCGTAGGACGCGATGCCGCCGTCGGTGTCCAAAGCCATTGTGGCCTCCTCTGTCAAACGTGTTCGCCGCGACGCAGAATCGCGCGCTTCATAGGCTGGAATATTGGCCCATGAGTAATTTTGCAACCCATTTCGGATCATTATTGAAATTTTATGACCCAGCGACCGCAGAAATTTCTTTTGCAGCCGCAGAACCATCCGGGTCTTCGCTGATGGGCGCTGAGGCCGCATAATACTTCATCAGATCCAGCCGCTCGACCGATGGCGACAGCATACCGTTGTTTCTGCTCAGTATTCGCCGTTCGACCAGTTGTTCGATCGCTGGCGGGATGGCCTTCAGGTCTTCGTCCGTGGCGCCCTCGCGCCGCATCAGCTCGACGATCCGTGACTGAACGTCAGACTCGGAGATGGTGCCGTTTTCGCGAACGAGCCAGCACGCGGCGGGCGCTGGGACCAAAGGAATCGCCCGGCCAATCCGGCGCATCAACTCTCGAGCCAGATCCGTCATCAGGTCCGGGCCGGCTTGTTCGCGAAACTCCTGCAGCGAAATGGGCAGGCCGTATCGGACCGAGGCAAGACCGAACCGTTTGTAACGCCCGATGATACGGCGCCATATCTGTTTCAGGCTCCACCTTGTGATCACGCCGATCCGCGCGCGGAAACGCCGTTCGCTGCCCAAGGCGGCGGCGGTCAGAATCGTATCCTCCAGCACCCGGTCATAGTTCAGCGCAACCGGCACGAACACGACGTCGCGACCATCGGGACTGGTGCCGTCGATGATGTATTTCAGCAGTCCCAGTTTGGGTCGTCCCAAAGACCCGGTGAGGCTCAGACCGCCCTCGGGGAACATCGCCTGCGTCACACCGGCATTGGTGGCCAGGCGCACATAGCTGGCCAGAACCTGCCGGTAGAGTTCGCTGCCGGACTTGCGTCGAATAAAATAAGCCCCCATCGCGCGGATCAACCGGCTGAGCGGCCAAACCCGTGCCCACTCGCCCACCGCATAGGACAGCGCCGACTGTTGCGCGGCCAGATAGGTCACCAGAACATAATCCATGTTGCTCCGGTGGTTCATCACAAAGACCACGGTTGCTTTGGGATCGATCTCCTTCAATGCGGCCTCGTCCTCGTGGCTGAGGCGGACATTGTAGAACGCGTTGCTCAACCATCGAGCCAACCGAATGGCAAAGCTGAAATACATGAAGGCCGAAAACGACGGGACGATTTCCCGGGCGTAGCGCCGGGCCTGCTCGAACGCGACCGCTTCGGGGATTCCATGTTCTTCGGCGTGGTGCTGAACAGCCTGACCAACCTGCGGGTCATAGATCAGGCGTTGGATCATGTCATGACGCTCGGCCAGTTTGAACGGCTGGATCGGCCGTTGCAGGCGCTGGTTCAACCGTTCAACAGCCCGTTCAAGCCGACGGCGAAAGAACCAGCGCACCGACGGGAACAGGAAATGCGAGGCAAAAGTGACCGCGGCAAACACCACGATCAGAACAAACAGCCAAATCGGTAACTCAACGGTCTGCGTCATGCCCGCACAGTGCCACCAAACCGCCGCTGTCACAATCGGCAGCACGCCGTACATGCCGCAACGCAGCGAATTGACATGTGCTGAAAATTGCGCTTTAGAACCCATGAGAGAAATATTGTTACCCATCGACGCATGAGGCTCTGACCATGACGCAGACGCAGAAAGACCGCCCCTGGCTCATCCGAACCTATGCCGGTCATTCCACGGCCAAAGCCTCGAACGCGCTGTACCGGTCCAACCTGGCCAAAGGGCAGACCGGTCTGTCAGTGGCCTTCGATCTGCCGACGCAGACCGGATATGACAGCGATCACACCCTGGCCCGGGGCGAGGTCGGCAAGGTCGGGGTGCCCGTCTGCCACCTGGGCGACATGCGGGTGCTGTTCGACCAGATCCCGCTGGAGCAGATGAACACCTCGATGACGATCAACGCCACGGCCCCCTGGCTGCTGGCGCTGTATATCGCGGTGGCCGAGGAACAGGGCGCCGATGTGTCCAAGCTGCAGGGCACGGTGCAGAACGACCTGATCAAGGAATACCTGAGCCGCGGCACCTATGTCTGCCCGCCCAAACCTTCACTGAAGATGATCGCGGACGTGGCCGAGTATTGTTATTCGAACGTACCGAAATGGAACCCGATGAACGTGTGTTCCTACCACCTGCAAGAGGCCGGCGCGACGCCCGAGCAGGAGCTGGCCTATGCGCTGGCCACCGCCATCGCGGTACTGGACGAGCTGCGCCCCCGCGTTCCGGCCGAGGACTTTCCGGCGCTGTGCGGCCGCATCTCGTTTTTCGTGAATGCGGGCATCCGGTTTGTCACCGAAATGTGCAAAATGCGGGCTTTCGTCGATCTTTGGGATGAAATCCTGCAACAGCGCTATGGCGTGGAAAACCCCAAGTTCCGCCGATTCCGCTATGGTGTTCAGGTCAACTCTCTGGGCCTGACCGAGCAGCAGCCCGAGAACAACGTCTATCGCATCCTGATCGAGATGCTGGCCGTGACCCTGTCGAAAAAGGCGCGCGCCCGGGCGGTGCAACTGCCAGCGTGGAATGAGGCCTTGGGCCTGCCGCGCCCCTGGGACCAGCAATGGTCGATGCGGATGCAGCAGATCCTGGCTTATGAGACCGACCTGCTGGAATACGACGACCTGTTCGATGGCAACACGGTGGTCGACGCCAAGGTCGAGGAACTGAAGCAGGGCGCCCGGGCCGAACTGGCCAATCTGGACTCGATGGGTGGTGCGGTTGCGGCGATCGACTACATGAAATCGCGGCTGGTGGATTCCAACGCCGAGCGTCTCAACCGGATCGAGCGCAATGAAACCATCGTCGTCGGCGTGAACCGCTGGACCGAGGGCGAACCCTCGCCCCTGCAGACCGAGGATGGCGGGATCATGGTCGTCGATCCGGCGGTCGAGCAGGAACAGATCGCGCGCCTGAACGACTGGCGTGCCGCCCGCGATGACGCTGCCGTGGTCGCGGCGCTGGCCGATCTGCGCGCCGCCGCGCAATCGGGTGCCAACATCATGGAGCCCTCGATCGCCGCGGCCAAGGCCGGTGTCACCACCGGCGAGTGGGCCGAAGAGATGCGCCGCGTCTTTGGCACCTATCGCGGCCCGACGGGCGTTTCGGGCTCGGTCTCGAACAAGACCGAAGGCCTGGACGACTTGCGCGCAGCGGTGGATGCAGTCAGCGACCGCCTTGGGCGTCGTCTGAAATTCCTGGTCGGCAAGCCGGGGCTGGACGGCCATTCCAACGGCGCCGAGCAGATCGCTTTTCGCGCCCGCGATTGCGGCATGGACATCACATATGACGGCATACGCCTGACCCCCGAGGAAATCGTGGCTTCGGCCATCGAGCAGCAAGCCCATGTGATCGGCCTGTCGATCCTATCCGGCAGCCATCTGCCGCTGGTTCAGGAAGTGATGACACGCCTGCGAGAAGCGGGTCTGGGTGATATTCCGGTTGTCGTCGGAGGCATCATCCCGGACGAAGACGCGGATCGTCTCAGATCAATGGGTGTTGCCAAGGTCTATACGCCCAAGAATTTCGAGCTGAATGCCATAATGGGGGATATCGTTTTGCTGGCCGATCCAAAAACGCTGGCCGCGGAATAATCGCCCAAAATTAATTCCATTGCCCATTTCGTTTAAAGAATGGCCATTGATTGGGATTCTCCGTAACGTTGCCTGATGAGTAAAAAATGAATCAGGTGGGTACGGAGAACGACAATGGGCATAAATCTGGAAAAGCTGTCGCGTAAGGAATTGCTTGAATTGCGCGATCAGGTCGACAAGGCGCTGGAAAACGCTGAGGCCAGAGAGCGTCAGGAAGCATTGATGGCCGCTGAAAAAGCAGCTGCCGCTTACGGGTTTTCCTTGTCCGACTTGGCGTCTCAGCCCACGCGGTCCGGCAAGGGATCGAAAGCCAAAGCGAAATATCGCAATCCGGCCGATCCGGCGCAAACCTGGACGGGGCGTGGGCGAAAACCGAAATGGGTCCACGAAGCGCTGAAAGCCGGGGCAGATATTTCCGATCTGGAAATCTGAACGGGAAAAGTATCAAAATGACAATTCACATTGGCGCCGAAAAAGGCGAAATCGCCGAGACCGTGCTTTTGCCGGGTGATCCGTATCGTGCGAAATGGGCCGCCGAAACTTTTCTGAACAATGTGCGGCAAATCAACGATGTCCGCGGGATGCTGGGTTTCACCGGCGAATGGAAAGGAAACCCGGTCACCATTCAGGGCAGCGGAATGGGAATGCCGTCGCTGTCCATTTACGTAAATGAACTGATCCGGGACTACGGTGCAAAAACCCTGATCCGCATCGGGTCTTGCGGCGGCATGCAGGAAAACGTGAAGGTCCGGGATGTTATCCTGGCCATGACGTCAACGACGCTCAGCACCCCGTCCCGGGGCATCATGAAAGAGCTCAACTTTGCGCCTTGTGCAGATTGGGGCCTGCTGCAGGCTGCCGCCAAAGCAGCCGAGGCCAAGGGCACGGCAACCCATATCGGCGGCATCTACTCGTCTGACGTTTTCTATGACGAACGCCCCGACCTGAACGAACAGATGGTGCGTCACGGAATCCTGGGTGTCGAAATGGAGGCAGCCGAGTTGTATATCCTGGCCGCGCGGCACAAATGCCAGGCCTTGGCGGTTCTGACCGTGTCCGATCACCTTCTGACCGGCGAGGCCCTGCCCTCGTCCGAGCGCCAGAGCAGCTTTGGTGACATGGTGGAAATTGCGCTGCAGGCCGCCTTCCCGAACGCCTGACACAAACCGGCCCGGGTCACCCCCGGGCCTCAGCGCCCATGCGTACGGTCATAGCCATTGGGCGCTGGACTTTGCCATCCGCTCAGCGTGCCTTCGGCAGGTGCGAAAACCTCGACCAACAGCGGGTGACAGGCGGCGGTATCCGACGAGTGCTCGGACGAGCAATCCCCACCCGGACAGGCGCTGAGGTCTCCCAGAAGGTCGATTTCCGCGAAGAACTCCAAGTGGTCACCCGGTCGAACCGGTGAAGCCTTCATGAAATACTGCCCCGTATCGCGGGTAAAGCCGGTGCACATGAATACGTTCAACACGTCGTGCACCAAACGCTCGGATACCGGTATTTCCAGACCAGTATGGTCAGCCAGCGCCCGGGTCAGGTTGGAGTGGCAGCAATGATGGTACTGAGTGCCCGACAGCAGGTTTCCGGTATATGGATCGCAACGCGTTCCGATCACGTCATGCACCGATCCGCCGAATTGATCGATTCCGTACCAGTCCAAGGTGTCCGCAACGATCGTGGCCATCGGGCGCAGAAAGGGAAAGCTGGACCATAGCCGCTCGCCGGTCGTGACATGGGTGCCATGCAATGCACGCGTCTTGCCCGAATAGAAACGTTCGTTCAGGTCGTGCAGGTTCCACAGGTTCAGGTCGCCGACCTGCGGGCCTTCGACCGAGGTGATCCGAAAGAAGTGTCCGGCCGGCACCTCAAAGCAACGGGCATCACGTGGCGGCACCAGAACTTCGGCTGTCTTTCGCGCGCTCTTTCGGGCGTCCAGCAGCAGGTCAAGGTCAACGCTGGGCAGGGTGTCATTTGGGTAGCAAATGACTGGAGCGATCCCGCGGCGGGCGGCGGCATCCGAAGGAGGATTTGGCATTCTGCATCTTTCCGCTGTTTTGCGCAGATTGACCCAGAATGACCTTTGGGAAAACCCCGTTTCCCTCCGGCAAAAAGGCTTATTTCCGTTCGCATCGCGTGGGCTGCGTCTCGGAGACGGAAACCGCCCCGCAATACGCACAACTCCACGTGCCGGCCTGCCTGTGCTGTCGCCACCGGCAGTCCCGGGTCAAAGAAGACGTGCGGGACCGCCAGACGAAATAGGCGAACACGCCGGCGCCGAGCAGAAGCAGAAGAACAGGCATTCCCCTGCTTCGCGCAATATACGCCGGGACTCAAGACTTGGCTTGGTAAACTCAGGCCGCGTTGGCGTATTCAAACAGCTCCGGCTCTGCATCTCTTGCAGGCTTGACCGGCTCGGGCTCGTAATAGGCCCAGGCTTGCTCAAGATATACCAAGGCTTTGGCTGCGTCTGATTTTTTGGATTCGTTCTTCATCGGAGTGATCCTGTTTCCAATCCGTCACTCCTCCCCGATACCGAACATAGTCTTGGCCGGGGCGGCCCACATCCAATGATTTCGCATGTGGGCCATGCACTTGCCGCAACGCGGCAAGCACGTTGGTCGTCATCGTTCAAACTGCGCGTTCGACCATCATCTTCTTGATCTCGGCAATCGCCTTGGCCGGGTTCAGACCCTTGGGGCAGGTCTTTGCACAGTTCATGATCGTATGGCACCGATACAGCTTGAACGGATCCTCAAGCTGATCCAGACGCTCGCCGGTGGCTTCGTCGCGGCTGTCGATGATCCAGCGATAGGCGTGCAGCAGCGCGGCGGGGCCAAGATAGCGGTCGCCGTTCCACCAATAGCTGGGGCACGAGGTCGAGCAGCTGGCGCACATCACGCATTCATACAGCCCGTCCAGCTTCTTGCGGTCCTCGATCGACTGCCGCCATTCTTTCGCAGGCCGGTTGGTCTTGGTTTCCAGCCACGGCATGATGCTGGCGTGCTGCGCATAGAAATGCGTCAGGTCGGGGATCAGGTCCTTGACCACCGGCATGTGCGGCAGCGGATAGATCTTCACGTCGCCCTTGATCTCGTCCATGCCGTAGATGCAGGCCAGCGTGTTGATCCCGTCGATGTTCATCGCGCAAGAGCCGCAGATCCCCTCGCGGCACGACCGGCGGAAGGTCAGCGTCGGGTCGATCTTGTTCTTGATGTAGATCAGCGCATCCAAAACCATCGGCCCGCAATCCTCCATGTCGACGAAATAGGTATCGACCCGCGGGTTCTGGCCATCGTCAGGGTTCCAGCGATAAATCTGGAACTTGCGCACGTTGCTCGCGCCTTCCGGTTTCGGCCAGGTCTTGCCCGTCGTAATCCGGGAATTCGTAGGGAGGGTCAGTTGGACCATGTGTTCCTCTCCTCAGAATGTCCGCGCCTTGGGCGCGATCTTTTCAAGGCTGATACCGCCTTCAGCCTCGGTGCTCAGCGGATCGACGATGACCGGGCGATAGCTGAGTTCGACCCTGTTCCCGTCAACCCGGGACACGGTGTGAACACGCCAGTTTTCGTCATCGCGCTCGGTGAAGTCTTCGTGTGCATGAGCGCCGCGGGATTCCTTCCGCGCTTCGGCGCCGACGATTGTGGCAAGCGCGTTGGGCATCAGGTTGGTCAGTTCCAGCGTCTCCATCAGGTCGCTGTTCCAGATCAAGCTGCGATCCGTGACCTTGATGTCCTCCATCTTGGCCGCGATTGCGGTCATCTTCTCGACCCCTTCGGCCAGGGTCTTGGCCGTCCGGAACACCGCAGCATCCGCCTGCATGGTTTTCTGCATCTCAAGCCGCAGATCGGCCGTCGGGATTGCACCGCTGGCATTGCGCACCGCATCGAACCGATCAAACGCCTTGTCGACCGAGGCCTGGTTCAGGACCGGGTTGGGCGTTTCGGGGTCGACGACCTTGCCGGCCCGGATCGCCGCCGCACGGCCAAAGACCACGAGGTCGATCAATGAGTTCGACCCCAACCGGTTCGCTCCGTGAACCGACGCGCAACCGGCTTCGCCGACGGCCATCAGGCCGGGCACGACGGCGTTCGGATCGTCGGCGGTCGGGTTCAACACCTCGCCCCAATAGTTGGTCGGAATACCGCCCATGTTGTAGTGCACGGTCGGAAGAACCGGGATCGGTTCCTTGGTGACATCCACGCCGGCGAAGATCTTTGCGCTTTCCGAGATGCCCGGCAAACGCTCATGCAGGGCTTCGGCTGGTAGATGGCTTAGGTTCAGGTGAATATGGTCGCCTTCGGGACCGACCCCGCGCCCTTCGCGGATTTCCATTGTCATCGAACGCGAGACATAGTCGCGCGGTGCGAGGTCCTTGTATTGGGGAGCGTAGCGCTCCATGAACCGTTCACCTTCCGAGTTGGTCAGATATCCACCTTCGCCGCGGGCGCCTTCGGTGATCAGGCAGCCCGAGCCGTAGATGCCGGTCGGGTGAAACTGCACGAATTCCATGTCCTGCAAGGCCAGGCCGGCACGGGCCACCATGCCGCCGCCGTCGCCGGTGCAGGTGTGGGCCGAGGTCGCGCTGAAATAGGCGCGGCCGTAACCGCCCGTGGCCAGAACCACCATCTTGGCGTTGAAGACATGCATGGTGCCGTCGTCCAGCTTCCAGCAGACGACGCCTTGGCACTGCCCTGCTTCGGACATGATCAGGTCAATGGCGAAATATTCGATGTAGAATTCCGCGTTGTTCTTCAGTGACTGCCCGTACAATGTGTGCAGAATCGCGTGACCGGTCCGGTCGGCAGCAGCACAGGTGCGCTGAACTGCGGGGCCTTCACCGAATTCGGTCGTGTGGCCACCAAAGGGACGCTGATAGATCTTGCCTTCTTCGGTGCGCGAGAACGGCACACCGTAATGCTCCAACTCATAGACGGCCTTGGGTGCCTCGCGCGCCAGGTATTCCATCGCGTCGGTGTCACCCAGCCAGTCCGAGCCCTTGACGGTGTCATACATGTGCCACTGCCAATGGTCGGGGCCCATGTTCGATAGCGACGCCGCAATGCCACCCTGCGCCGCAACGGTGTGCGAGCGGGTCGGAAAAACCTTGGTTACGCAAGCGGTGCGCAGACCTTGTTCGGCCATGCCCAGCGTGGCACGCAGACCGGCCCCACCGGCGCCGACCACGACCACGTCATATTCGTGCGTTTCGTATTCGTAAGCAGCCATTTCATTCAGCTCCGGGGTGTTAGAGGGCAATGCGGGCGACCGCGAAGATACCTGCGGCCGCGGCGCCATATGAGAGACACTTCACGAGAATGATCAGAACCTTTTCCATTGTGCCGTGCACATAGTCCTCGATCATCACCTGGGCACCATCAGCGAAATGCTTGAACCCGACGGCCAGCGTCAGGGCCGCCACGATCGCCGGGAATGGCCGCGAGTAATAGTCCAGCACCACGTCAAAGGGCTGTCCCAGCGTGGGGCCGAATGTGAAGACGAAAAGCGGGACAAGGATCAGCAGCGCAACCGAGCTGACCTTCATCGCCCAAAAATGTTCGGTGCCCGACTTGGCCGATCCCAGGCCTACGGCGCGTTTGCGGTCGGTAAGATAACGCATGTCAGCCTCCCTCAGGCAACGATCAACAGTGTCAGGAAAGTCAGCACGAAAGAGCCGATCACAACCGCCCAGCCCAGCTTGTAGGCTGTCGGGATATCCAGTCCGATCGCGTTGTCCCAGATCAGGTGCCGGATGCCGGCAAGCGTGTGGTACCAAAGACCCCAAAGCGACAGTGCCATGACCAAGTCCCCGAGGAGCGACGTGATCACACCATTGGCGCGATCAAAGGCTTCGGGCGACGTGGCTGCGGCCAAGAACCACCAGACGATCAACAGCGCGGCCACCAACATGGCATTGCCGGTGATCCGGGTCAGGATGGAAGTGACAGAGGTCAACTGCGGACGATAGATCGACAGATGCGGCGATAGCGGGCGGTTCCCCCGATTGACATCGGCCATGGCGGCTCCTTTTGAGGTTGGCTACCGAAGTTTTTACTCCATTTTGCGACCCTGTCACGCGCTGCGCGTGCAAAAAAGATCAAATCACCCGCAATTCGGCCGATAATTCGGAAACGTGATCACACAAAATATTCTCGTGATCACAAAATGCATTCCAACCCTCCAATGTTAGCGTTTTCAAGGGTCAAGCAATGTGATCACGAATCTTTCTGCGCTCAGCGCAGATCGGCAGTCTGCCGCGTGACTTCACGCAGAAGTTTTTTCCGGATCCGTTCGGGATAGTCCTTGAAACCGGCAGCCGATACGACGAAGGCCCCTTCGCCGACTATGACGTTTTCAAAGAAATAGGCCGTCAGGTCTGGTTCGCTCTCCTCGATCGCAATTGCGTTCACCGTAATCCCCTGACGGCGCAAAAGGTCCCGGATCTCGGCGGGTTCAACCCCTTCGTTCGAGACGCCGTCCCCCGAGATGTCGATCAGATGACGCTTGCACTCGGGCACCTCGAGAAAGCTGTTCACGGTCATTTCCAGCGCCTCACCGATCGCGGTCGAGAAATTGCGCCAGACACGCGGATCGGCAGACACTTTTGCGGCAAACGCATCCAGTGCGTCGAACCCGTCAATTTTGGTCCAGGGGATGGTGATCCGCTGCCGCGAGGTCCCGGTCCATTGCACCAGCATCAACCGGGCCTGGCCGCGCACCAGCGCCTCGGACACGACCGGGTCGCGCAGTCCGGCCGCCAGACCATCCATCTGGATGCGGTATTCCGAACTGTCGACCGAGCCGGACACATCCACGGCCAGCGCCAGCGCCAGTTCGCAGGCCGACGCCGGGCGGGCAAGGCAGAGCGCGGCAGCAAGGTTACGCAGATAAGACATGAGCCGAACCTAGCACGGTTCGGCCCGGTCGGAATCACAAGACTGTGGGGGTCAGCCCGCTCAGGTCGGCATCAGCGCCCAATAGTCCAGATCCAGCAGGACGTCGGGGCTGTATTTTCCATCCGGGCCGCGCAGCGCAAAGGGCTCACCGCCCTTGGTCGCCACCAGTCGCAACCGGATTGCGCCCACGCCGGGCACGCCGGTTTTGGCCTTGTCCAGCACCTCGGACCACGCCTTGATGGTGTCGCCCGCGAAACAAGGGTTGGCATGGGCCCCGCCGTTCAAACCGACGATCATCTGCGCATTGGCCAGCCCGTTGAACGACAGCGCGCGCGCCATCGAGATCACGTGGCCGCCATAGATCAGCCGCCCATCGGGGCGGAAGGTCAGGTCGAAATGCACTTTGGCGGTGTTCTGCCAGAGGCGGGTGGCCAGCATGTGCTCGGCCTCTTCCACGGTTACGCCGTCGACATGGTCGATGGTCTCGCCGATCTGGTAGTCTCCCCACCGGTGCGGTTCACCGGCCAGAGCAAAGTCGTATTTGCTGAAATCCAGCCCGCTCGGCACCACGAGGTCGCCGGACGTCAGCGCCTTTTTCAGGTCCGGCGCCACGGTTTCGGGCGCCGGCGCATCAAGGTTCGATTTCCGCACCATCACCCAGCGCACATATTCGATGACCACCTCGTCGCGCTGGTTCAGTCCGCGCGTGCGCACCCAGACCACGCCGGTCTTGCCGTTCGAATTCTGTTTCAGCCCGATGACCTCGGATTCCGACCGCAGGGTGTCACCGGGATAGACGGGCTGCAGCCAGCGGCCCTCGGCATATCCCAGGTTCGCAACCGCGTTCAGCGAGATGTCCGGCACCGTCTTGCCGAACACCACATGGAACGCCGCCAGATCGTCGATCGGGCTTTGCGGCAGGCCGCAGCTCCGGGCGAACTCGTCCGAGGAATAGAGCGCGTGGCGCGCGGGATAGAGCGCATGATAGAGCGCGCGCTCGCCCTCCGTCACGGTGCGGGGCACCGCGTGGTGCAGCACCTGCCCGATGGAGTAATCCTCGAAAAAGCGGCCCGGATTGGTTTTTGCCATCATTGCTGTCCCAGTTTCATGTCGGGGGAATAGTCGGCCGCGACCTCTTTGGTCACGGCCTGCGCACAGCGCATCTTGCTGGTGGACGGATCAAACGCATAGGCCGGCGAGCCGTGCAGCTCCCACCCTTTGGCCAGCGCCTCGGACACCTTGTGGCAGAAGTCCGAGGTGTCCTCTTCAGTCAGCAGTCGATAAAGTTTCGCCATCACATCACCTGCCTAGCCCGGGAACGGAGACGGGCCGACCAGCCCGTGGATGTAGCCGATGATGCCCAGCAGCACGATCGAGGCCACGAAGAACATCGCATCCTTGCCCAGCGTTCCGGGCTCACCCGGGGTCCAGTCGGGCTCGGATTTGTTGATGACGATCACTTCGACCGCGGCCCAGGCCAACAGGCCGCCGAACAGGATGATCGACGCCAGATCACCATTGACCAGCAGATGCGCAAAGGCCCAGAGCTTGAACCCGCCCAGCATCGGATGACGCACCTTGTTCAGCAGTCGGCCCTTGGTTCCGGCCGGGCTCATCATCCAGATCGCGATCAGCACCAGCAGGTTGTTGATGTGGATCATGAAGCTGGGCGGCGCCCAGACATGGATGTAATCGGTCATGCGATAGCCGAAGATCATCAGCAGGATCGACACGACCAGCGCGCCCGCGACGGCGCCCTTTCCGGCGTCGCCCATGGCCGCACGGCGCGCGGGCATCAGGCGTTTGAACAGATGCGCGGCCCACCAAAGCGCCACGCCGAGAATGAGAAGAACGAAGCCCATGCTGGCTTACCCCGCTTGCAAAGCTGATATCGCCTCTGCTTTTGCCAGAATTTCGCGGGCAGTTACAACGTGCAGGTTTTCCACGATCTTGCCATCAACCACGGCGACGCCCTGCCCCTTGGCCTCGACCTCTTCGAAAGCGGCGATCTGGCGGCGGGCCAGGTCGATCTCGGCCTCGGAGGGGGCGAAGGCGGTGTTGGCGGTCTCGACCTGCGCGGGGTGGATCAGGGTCTTGCCGTCAAAGCCCATGTCGCGGCCCTGCGCACATTCGACAGCCAGACCTTCGGTATCCTTGAAGGCGTTGTAGACGCCATCGACGATCACCAACCCCTCGGCCTTGGCGGCCAGCAGGCACAGGCCCAGCGACGTCATCAGCGGCAGGCGGTCGCGGCGGAAGCGGGTTTGCAGTTCTTTCGCCAGATCATTGGTGCCCATGACAAAGCCCGCCATCAGCGGGTGCGCCGCGATCTCGGCCGCGTTCAGCATGCCGCGCGGGGTCTCCATCATCGCCCAGATCGGTAGGTCGCCGGTGATCGCGGCCAGCGCATCGACATCGGCGGCCGAGTTGACCTTGGGCAGCAGCACCACGTCGGCATCCATCTGGCGCACGGCCTCGGCATCGGCGCGGCCCCAGTCGGTGTCCAGACCGTTGATTCGAACGATCTTGACGCGCGGGTCATAGCCGCCCGTCGCCAGCGCGGCCTTGAGCGTTTCGCGTGCGTTCTCTTTTTCATCGGCGGCAACCGCGTCTTCCAGGTCGAAAATGATGGCATCGACCGGCAGCGTGCGCGCCTTGTCGAGCGCCCGTTCCTTGGAGCCGGGAATGTACAGAACAGAGCGGTAGGGGCGCTGGCGCGGGTCCATGGGAACCTCTCTTTGAAATAAAGTTGCGCAGAATGGGGCATTTTTTGCCGGAAACTTCAAGGCCCAAATCGCCGCATTGCAGCATGTGACGCAACGCGCGGTGG
Source organism: Ruegeria sp. CG3 (assembly GCF_056537205.1). Classification (NCBI taxonomy): domain Bacteria; kingdom Pseudomonadati; phylum Pseudomonadota; class Alphaproteobacteria; order Rhodobacterales; family Roseobacteraceae; genus Ruegeria; species Ruegeria sp. CG3. The sequence goes on from NZ_JBQFRC010000003.1 coordinate 132,898, forward strand.
TTTTACCGCAATTGCAGAGGGTTCGGGCAGCTTTGGTCCAGTCAGCAAGCAAAGGGGGCCGGAAATGAATCAGCGGTTGTTTCAGATGACGATAGGGCTGGGCATCATGGTGCTGGCGGCGCAGCAGGTACATGCGCAAACGCCGAACTGTGCGCCCCGGCCGGACGTGCTGCAGCGGCTGGCCGAGACCTATGGCGAGACCCGGCGCGGCATCGGCATGGCGCGGCAGGGTACGGTGATGGAGGTCTTTGCCTCGGACGAAACCGGCACCTGGACGATCACGGTGACCCTGCCCAACGGGCTGACCTGCCTGGTGGCCGCGGGCGAGACCTATGAGGTGCTGGCCGAAGCTCTGCCGCCGAACACCTGAGGATCAGGTCAGCGCGTCCCAGATCAGCTTTGACCCGGTCAGGGTCAGCAGAACATAGGCGATGCCGAAGAACAGCCGCTCGGACATCATCCAATGGGCACGCACGCCCAGCCAGGCGCCAAGGATGGCAAAGGGGGTCAGCAGCAGGTCGGCCCAGGCGGTCTGCAGCGTGAACATGCCCAGATAGGCGTAGGGGACGAACTTGGCGATGTTGATGACCCAGAAGACCAGCACGGTGGTGGCCTGGAACTCGGTTTTCGTCAGGCGTTGCGACAGCAGGTAGACGGCGGCGGGCGGGCCGCCGGCGTGGCTGACAAAGCTGGTGAAGCCAGCGACCAGCCCGGCGAACAGCCCGGCCGGAGGCGGCAGGCGGTTGGCGAAACCGCGCACCCAGCCGCGGGATTGCGCCACATGCCAGACCACGAAGCCCACCGAGATGCCCCCGATCAGCAGGCGCAGCAGGTCTTCGTCGGTCGCCCGGTACAGCAGCGCGCCCAGCGCCACACCCGGCACTGCCCCCAGCATCAGCAGACGCGCGTCGGGCCAGTTCCACCGTTTCCAGTAGGGGCGCAGGGTGGCCAGGTCGATCACCATCAGGATCGGCAACATCAGCGCCAGCGCCTGCCCCGGATCAAGGATCAACGCCAGAATCGACGACGACGCAAAAGCCACGCCCGAGCCGAAGCCGCCCTTGGAAATGCCCGCAAAGATCACAGCCGGGATCGCCACGGCAAAAAACATCAGGTTCAATTCAACCATGCGGCGGCCCCGAAACGGCTTGTCCTGCGGGTGGTTTAGCGCAACCGGCAGGGGGCAGGCAAACGGTATGCGGTCGCATGCCGCGCCGCAGAACCCTTGCGCAACGGCGTTTTAGCGACTAGCAAAACCGCGATTTCAAAACCGACCGGAGACAATCCAAATGGCCAGACCCAAGATCGCGCTGATCGGCGCAGGTCAGATCGGGGGCACGCTTGCCCACCTCGCAGCAATGAAGGAACTGGGGGATGTCGTTCTGTTCGACATCGCCGAGGGCATCCCGGAAGGCAAGGCGCTGGACATCGCCGAATCCGGCCCGTCCGAGGGCTTTGACGCCAAGCTGAAAGGCACCCAATCCTACGAGGACATCGCCGGTGCCGATGTCTGCATCGTGACCGCCGGTGTGCCGCGCAAGCCGGGCATGAGCCGCGATGACCTGCTGGGCATCAACCTGAAGGTCATGAAGTCGGTCGGTGAGGGCATCGCCGCCAATGCACCCGACGCCTTCGTCATCTGCATCACCAACCCGCTGGACGCGATGGTCTGGGCGCTGCGCGAATTCTCGGGCCTGCCCCACAACAAGGTCTGCGGCATGGCCGGCGTGCTGGACTCGGCCCGTTTCCGCCACTTCCTGGCCGAAGAGTTCGACGTATCGATGAAAGACGTCACCGCCTTCGTTCTGGGCGGCCATGGCGACACGATGGTACCGTCGGTGCGTTATTCGACCGTTGCGGGCATCCCGCTGCCCGACCTGGTCAAGATGGGCTGGACCACGCAGGAGAAGCTGGACGCCATCGTACAGCGTACCCGTGACGGCGGCGCCGAGATCGTCGGCCTGCTGAAGACCGGCTCGGCCTATTACGCCCCCGCGACCTCGGCGATTGAAATGGCCGAAGCCTATCTGAAGGATCAGAAGCGCGTTCTGCCCTGCGCCGCCTATTGCGATGGCGAGTTGGGCGTGAAGGGCATGTATGTGGGCGTCCCGACCGTGATCGGCGCCGGCGGAATCGAAAAGGTCGTCAACATCCAGCTCAATGAAGAAGAGCAGGCCGGTTTCGACAATTCGGTCAACGCCGTGAAAGGTCTGATCGAGGCCTGCAAGGGCATCGACAGCTCATTGGCCTGATACATTGATCGGATCTTTGGACCCCACCAAAGATCCGGCCAAAGGCATGACACCCTGCCCCGCTGGCTCCAACCGGCGGGGCATTTCTTTTGAGCTCTCGAGTTCTATCGGAACATCCCAAGCCACCTGGCTACTCCCAGAAGCATCCCGCCAAGTGCGACCAGCAAGGCGCAAACGACCCAGAACGCATGCGGACTTTCGGCGCCGGGAATGCCACCGACATTGATCCCCAGAACACCCGCCACCAGGCCCAGCGGCAGAAAGACCGCGCTGACCACTGACAGCACGAGCATACGGTTGTTCATACGTTCGGCCCGTTCATCCATCAGCTGATCGTGTATGATCTGAACCCGTTCCCGTACAGCCGCCAAATCCTCGCCGATCCGGTAGATGCGCTCCGAGGCTTCGCGCAACCGCGACCGGTCGTGAGCCTGCAGCCACGGCACGTCTTCGATCTCGAGCGTCGACAGCGCGTCGCGCTGAGGGACCAGATACCGGCGCAGAACGATGGAGGACCTGCGGATCGCCGCCAACTCGGCCCGGGAAATCTCGGCATTCGCCTCAAGAAGCGCCTCTTCTAGATCATCCACACGTTCGTTCAGATCAGTGATCGCAGGTTCGGCCCTATCTGCCAGCCGCAAGGCCAACCGCGCGACGAAGTCACCCGGCGATTTCGGTGCCTGCCCGCGGTCGATTGCCGCCAACATGTCCGCAACCGCATCCAAGGGGCGGCGCCAGACACCGATGATCTTGTTCTCCGTCAACCACAGCCTGACCGAGATCATGTCTTCGGGCGGTTGCCCTTCTTGCAGGTTCACTCCGCGCAGGTTCAGGATTACGCCATCGCCATGCACGGTACAGCGGGGCCGGGTCTCGTCCGCCGTCAGAGCGTCGATCACGAACTCATCAAGCCCGCCGGCGCGCAGAAGCGGAACCGTGCCTGGCGCTTCCAGCCTCAGGTGTTGCCAAGCGAACTGCCCCTCCGGTCCGGCCGGTATCCAGCTGGCAAATTCATCGGCGTCCAGTGATACGGCTTTGCCGGATCCATCGAAGATCCAGGTCATGACATCGGGCAAATTTGGGTTCGGCACTGTCATCTGCTCGGAGCTTGTTCATGTTTGACCTGCCCGACCCAACCGGACCCGCACAGGCCCGGTCAGATTAGCCAGCCTGCGAGAATGCGCCAAGCCCCGAAAGCCTGGCAGGTCCGGTCCCGCCACTTCGAACGCTACCGGAAATGTTGGCGCAAACGGGGTGCGAACACGGTCTTCGAATATGTTTTCAAAGCCTATTCTGACTCGCTCGAATCATTTTTTGGCACCGGTTTGTTTGTGATCACACCCCGAAAATGTGTGATCACAAATGCTGAAAATCTTCGGCAAATAACCCGATCCAGACAGAAAACCCTTTAATTTTTACCGCTAGACACCCCTATAACGATCTAATCGCAGTCAGACGGGACAGTTTCGATGAACATTCACGAATATCAGGCCAAGGCTCTTCTTCGCAGCTATGGCGCTCCGGTCTCCGACGGACGTGCAGTTCTGCGCGCCGAGGAAGCCAAAACAGCCGCCGGTGAACTGGATGGCCCCCTTTGGGTGGTCAAGGCACAGATCCACGCGGGCGGCCGCGGCAAAGGTCACTTCAAAGAGTCCGATGCCGGTGAAAAAGGCGGTGTCCGTCTGACCAAATCGGTGGAAGAAGCCGCCGAAGAAGCCAAGAAGATGCTGGGCCGCACGCTGGTCACCCACCAGACCGGCCCCGTAGGCAAGCAGGTCAACCGCGTTTACATCGAGGCCGGTTCGGGCATCGAGCGCGAGCTGTACCTGGCCCTGCTGGTGGATCGCCAGACCAGCCGCATCTCGTTCGTGTGCTCGACCGAAGGCGGTATGGACATTGAAGAAGTAGCCGCAGCGACACCCGAGAAAATCCTGTCCTTCTCGGTTGACCCGGCCACTGGGTACCAGCCGTATCACGGCCGGCGCATCGCCTTCTCGCTGGGTCTGCAAGGCGCGCAGATCAAGCAATGCGTGCGCCTGATGGGCATCCTGTACAAGGCCTTCGTCGAGAAGGACATGGAGATGCTGGAGATCAACCCGCTGATCGTGGCCGAAGGCGGCGACCTCAAGGTGCTGGACGCCAAGCTGAGCTTTGACGGCAACGCGGTCTACCGCCACCCCGATATCGCCGAACTGCGCGACACCACCGAGGAAGACCCCAAGGAGCTGGAAGCCAGCAAATACGACCTGAACTACATCGCGCTGGATGGCGAGATCGGCTGCATGGTCAACGGCGCGGGTCTGGCGATGGCGACGATGGACATCATCAAGCTGTACGGTGCCGAGCCGGCCAACTTCCTCGACGTAGGCGGTGGTGCGACCAAAGAGAAGGTGACCGAGGCGTTCAAGATCATCACCTCGGACCCGAACGTCAAAGGCATTCTGGTCAACATTTTCGGCGGCATCATGCGCTGTGATGTCATCGCCGAGGGCGTTGTTGCCGCGGTGAAAGAGGTCGGCCTGCAGGTTCCGCTGGTCGTGCGTCTGGAAGGCACGAATGTCGAGAAAGGCAAAGAGATCATCAACACCTCTGGCCTGGACGTGATCGCAGCGGACAACCTGAAAGACGGTGCCGAGAAGATCGTGAAAGCCGTGAAAGGCTAAGCCCAATTCCGTGGAGTGGGTTTCGCCCACTTTTCTGAAGAATTCTGGCAGGCCGTGGCCCGCCTAAAATAGGAGAACGCCAAATGGCAGTCCTCATCGACGAAAATACCAAAGTGATCTGTCAGGGCTTTACCGGCTCGCAGGGCACATTCCACAGCGAACAGGCCATTGCCTATGGCACCAAGATGGTCGGCGGCGTGACCCCCGGCAAAGGCGGGATGGAGCATCTGGGCCTGCCCGTGTTCAACTCGGTCCACGAGGCCAAGCATGTGACCGAAGCCAACGCCTCGGTGATCTATGTTCCGCCGCCCTTCGCGGCTGACTCGATCCTCGAAGCAATTGACGCCGAGATGGAAGTGATCGTCTGCATCACCGAAGGCATTCCGGTTCTGGACATGATGAAGGTGAAGCGCGCGCTGGAAGGTAGCAAATCGCGCCTGATCGGCCCGAACTGCCCCGGTGTCATCACGCCGGATGCCTGCAAGATCGGCATCATGCCCGGCCACATCCACAAGCGTGGTTCGGTCGGCGTCGTGTCGCGTTCCGGCACCCTGACCTATGAGGCCGTCAAGCAGACCACCGATGTGGGTCTGGGCCAGTCCACCTGCGTGGGCATCGGCGGCGACCCGATCAAAGGCACCGAGCATATCGACGTGCTGGAATGGTTCCTGGCCGATGACGAGACCGAGTCGATCATCATGATCGGCGAGATCGGCGGCTCTGCCGAGGAAGAAGCCGCGCAGTTCCTGGCGGATGAGGCCAAGAAAGGCCGCAAAAAGCCCGTTGCCGGTTTCATCGCCGGCCGCACGGCGCCTCCGGGCCGCCGCATGGGCCACGCGGGCGCGATCGTCGCCGGCGGCAAGGGCGGTGCCGAGGATAAGATCGAAGCCATGCGCAGCGCCGGCATCGTCGTGGCCGAAAGCCCGGCGCAGCTGGGCGAGGCTGTGCTGGAAGCAATCGGCAAGTAAACCGCCGGCCCCTTGCGTGGGCTGGCCTCAGCGGAGCGAAACACATGACCTTCAACGAAGCCGTCAAAACGTGTTTCTCCAAATATTTCACATTCTCGGGGCGGGCCTCTCGCCCCGAGTATTGGTATTTTTTCCTGTTCATTCTGGTCTGGAGCGCAATCGCCACGGTCATCGACTGGCATTTCTTCGGACAGGTCACGACCGTGCAATCCGAAGGCTCGGTCGAGGTGGCCGCCACATCCAGCCAGCCGGTGCAGAGCATCGTGTCACTGATCGTGTTCTTTCCGCATCTGGCCGTGGCGTGGCGGCGCATGCATGACACCGGGCGCAACGGTCTTTACGCGCTGCTGCCGATCCTTTTGATCCTTGGGGCTTTTGCCGTTCTGGTCTTCGGCATCGGCCTCGCCTCAAGCTTCCAGCACGGCGGTAGCCTCGACATCCTGTTCACGCGCGCCACGCTGCTGATCGTCATTCCGACACTGCTTGTTCTTCTCGTGTCGCCCCTCCTGGTTCTGTGGTGGCTGTCCCGCCCTAGTCAGCCAGGCACCAACAAATACGGTCCCAACCCATATGAGGTAACCCAATGACCGAACACTCGCCCAATTCTGCCTTCCATGCCTCGAGCTTCATGCAGGGGCACAATGCCGAGTACCTGGAGCAGCTATACGCCCAGTACACCAAGGACCCCGGCGCAATCGATGCGGCTTGGGCCGAGTTTTTCCGGCAGATGGGAGACGCGGCACCGGACGTCCAGAAAGAGGCCGAAGGACCTTCGTGGGCGCGCACCGACTGGCCACCGATGCCGAATGATGACCTGACCGGCGCCCTGACCGGCGAGTGGATCGAGGTCGACGCCAAAGCTGCAGGCAACAAGATCAAGGAAAAGGCTGCCAAGGCGGGGGTTGATGTCAGCGACGAACAGATCAAGCGCGCCGTGCTGGATTCGATTCGCGCGCTGATGCTGATCAGGGCCTATCGAATCCGGGGTCACCTGGCCGCTGATCTGGACCCGCTGGGCATGCGCGCCGCGACCAACCATCCCGAGTTGGACCCCAAGACCTATGGCTTTACCGATGCCGACATGGACCGGCCGATCTTCATCGACAACGTGCTGGGTCTGCAGATGGCCAGCATGCGCCAGATCGTCGAGATCGTGAAACGCACCTATTGCGGCACTTTCGCGCTGCAGTACATGCACATCTCGAACCCCGAGGAGGCCGCCTGGCTGAAAGAGCGGATCGAAGGTTATGGCAAGGAAATCTCGTTCACGCGGGAAGGCCGCAAGGCGATCCTGAACAAGATGGTCGAGGCCGAGGGCTTTGAGAAGTTCCTGCATGTGAAATACATGGGCACCAAGCGGTTCGGTCTGGACGGAGGCGAGGCGCTGATCCCGGCGATGGAACAGATCATCAAGCGTGGCGGCGCCTTGGGCCTGAGCGATATCGTGATCGGCATGCCGCACCGCGGACGTCTGAACATCCTGGCCAACGTGATGGGCAAACCCTACCGCGCCATCTTCAATGAGTTCCAGGGCGGCAGCTTCAAGCCCGAGGATGTGGATGGGTCGGGCGACGTGAAATATCACCTCGGTGCGTCCAGCGACCGTGAGTTCGACGGCAACACCGTGCACCTGTCGCTGACGGCGAACCCGTCCCACCTCGAAGCCGTGAACCCGGTTGTTCTTGGCAAGGTCCGCGCCAAGCAGGACCAGCTTGGCGACACCGATCGCAGCAAGGTCATGGGCATTCTTCTCCACGGCGACGCGGCTTTTGCCGGCCAGGGTGTCGTGGCCGAAGGCTTTGGCCTGTCTGGTCTGCGCGGTCACAAGACCGGCGGCACCATGCATATCGTGGTGAACAATCAGATCGGCTTTACCACCGCGCCGCATTTCTCGCGGTCGAGCCCGTACCCGACCGATATCGCGCTGATGGTCGAGGCGCCGATCTTCCACGTGAACGGCGACGACCCCGAGGCGGTGGTGCACGCGGCCAAGGTCGCGACCGAGTTCCGCCAGAAGTTCCACAAGGACGTGGTCATCGACATCTTCTGCTACCGCCGGTTCGGTCACAACGAGGGCGATGAGCCCATGTTCACCAACCCGATCATGTACAAGAAGATCAAGACCCACAAAACCACGCTGTCGCTGTACACCGAGCGGCTGGTCAAGGACGGTCTGATCCCTGAGGGTGAGATCGAGGACATGAAGGCCGCCTTCCAGGCGCATCTGAACGACGAGTTCGAGGCCGGTAAGGACTACAAACCCAACAAGGCCGACTGGCTGGATGGCCGGTGGTCGCATCTGGACAAGAACAAGGAAGAATATGTCCGCGGCGACACTGCAATCACGCCGGACACGCTGGCCGAGGTCGGCAAGGCGCTGGTGACGGTGCCCGAAGGATTTGCCCTGCACAAGACGGTGGGTCGCCTTCTCGAGCACAAGAAGCAGATGTTCGAAACCGGTGAGGGCTTTGACTGGGCCACCGGCGAGGCGCTGGCCTTCGGGTCTCTGCTGACCGAGGGCTATCCGGTACGCCTGTCGGGGCAGGACGCCACCCGCGGCACTTTCAGCCAACGCCACTCGGGCTTCATCAACCAGGAGACCGAGGAGCGCTACTATCCCCTGAACCACATCCGCGCCGGACAGTCGCAGTACGAAGTGATCGACTCGATGCTGTCGGAATACGCGGTGCTGGGCTTCGAATACGGCTATTCGCTGGCCGAGCCCAACGCGCTGGTTCTGTGGGAGGCCCAGTTCGGCGATTTCGCCAACGGCGCGCAAATCATGTTCGACCAGTTCATCAGCTCGGGCGAAAGCAAATGGTTGCGCATGTCCGGTCTGGTCTGCCTGCTGCCGCACGGGTTCGAGGGGCAAGGCCCCGAGCACTCGTCGGCGCGACTGGAGCGATTCCTGCAGATGTGCGGCCAGGACAACTGGATCGTCGCCAACTGCACCACGCCTGCGAACTATTTCCACATCCTGCGCCGTCAGCTGCACCGCACCTTCCGCAAGCCGCTGATCCTGATGACGCCCAAATCGTTGCTGCGCCACAAGCTGGCGATCAGCAATGCCGAGGACTTCACCACCGGATCCAGCTTCCACCGGGTGCTGTGGGACGACGCGCAAAAAGGCAACTCGGACACACAGCTGGTGCCCGACGACAAGATCAAGCGCGTGGTGATGTGTTCGGGCAAGGTCTACTACGACCTGCTTGAAGAACGCGATGCGCGCGGGATCGACGACGTCTATCTGCTGCGGATCGAGCAATACTATCCGTTCCCGGCCCATTCGCTGATCAACGAGCTTGAGCGGTTCAAACAGGCCGAGATGGTCTGGTGCCAGGAAGAGCCCAAGAACCAGGGTGCCTGGGGATTCATCGAACCCAACATCGAATGGGTCCTGTCCCGCATCGGCGCCAAGCATACCCGGCCGATCTATGCCGGCCGCGCCACCTCGGCCTCGCCCGCAACGGGTCTGGCCAGCCAACACAAAGCCCAACAAGAAGCGCTGGTGAACGAAGCGCTGACCATTGAAGGATAATTAACGATGACGATTGAAGTTCGTGTTCCCACGCTGGGCGAGTCCGTCACCGAAGCCACGGTCGCAACCTGGTTCAAGAAACCTGGCGATGCTGTCGCCGTGGATGAGATGCTGTGTGAGCTTGAGACGGACAAGGTCACCGTCGAGGTTCCGTCGCCCGCAGCCGGCGTTATGGGCGAGATCGTAGCCGCCGAAGGTGAGACGGTCGGCGTTGATGCGCTGTTGGCAACGATCCAGGCCGGTGAGGGTGCGGCCCCCGCTCCAAAAGCTGAAGCCGCTCCGGCAGCGCCCCCTACGGCCTCGGGCGGCAGCGTCGACGTAATGGTTCCGACATTGGGTGAGTCCGTGACCGAAGCGACCGTATCGACCTGGTTCAAGAAGGTCGGCGACACCGTCGCACAGGACGAAATGCTGTGCGAGTTGGAAACCGACAAGGTCTCGGTTGAGGTCCCGGCTCCGGCTGCGGGTGTACTCGCGGAGATCGTGGCCCCCGAGGGCGCGACCGTCGACGCGACCGCCAAGCTTGCCGTGATTTCGGGCGCTGAAGCAGGTGCCGCACCGGCCGCACCGGCCTCGGCAGCCCCTGGTCCCGCAGCAGCCGCCACCGGCAAGGACGTGGCCAATGCGCCCTCGGCCGAAAAGGCCATGGCCGAAGCCGGTCTGTCGGCCGATCAGGTCACCGGTACCGGCCGCGATGGTCGCATCATGAAGGAAGACGTGGCCCGCGCCGTCGCAACCGCCGCTGCCCCGGCCGCGGCGGCCCCGGCACCGGCAGCAGCCCCGCGCGCGCCCGTAGCCGCCGAGGACGCCGCCCGCGAGGAACGCGTGCGCATGACGCGCCTGCGCCAGACCATCGCCAAGCGTCTGAAGGACGCGCAGAACACCGCCGCGATCCTGACCACCTACAACGAGGTGGACATGACCGAGGTGATGGCCCTCCGCAATCAGTACAAGGAACAGTTCGAGAAGAAGCACGGCGTCCGCCTGGGCTTTATGTCCTTCTTCACCAAGGCCTGCTGCCACGCCCTGAAAGAGGTGCCCGAGGTCAATGCCGAGATCGACGGCAATGACATCGTCTACAAGAACTACGTCCACATGGGCGTCGCCGCCGGCACTCCGCAGGGCCTGGTGGTTCCGGTGATCCGTGACGCCGACCGGATGTCCTTTGCCGAGATCGAGAAAGCCATCGCCGAGAAGGGCAAACGCGCCCGTGACGGCAAGCTGAGCATGGCCGAAATGCAGGGCGGCACCTTCACCATCTCGAACGGCGGCGTCTATGGCTCGCTGATGTCCTCGCCGATCCTGAACCCCCCGCAGTCGGGCATTCTGGGCATGCACAAGATTCAGGAACGTCCGATGGTCATCAATGGCGAGATCAAGATCCGTCCGATGATGTATCTGGCGCTGTCCTATGACCACCGCATCGTCGACGGCAAGGGCGCGGTCACCTTCCTGGTGCGCGTGAAAGAGGCGCTGGAAGACCCGCGCCGTCTGCTGATGGATCTGTGATCATGGCGACGCACGTACTCTGGCAGGCCGACGTGGCCGATTTCGACGCCTGGCTGAAGGTGTTCCGCGAGGACAAGCCGATGCGCAAGGCGGCCGGGATTGTCGATCTGCACGTCTGGAAAGACCCCGAACAGCGCGATCATGCGGTTGCCCTGTTCGAGATTACCGATCTGGACAGGGCCCAGAGCTTCATCGAATCGGAAGAGCTGGCCATGCACCATGAACGTGGCGGCGTCGCACATATTCAGGTGAAGGTTCTGACACCCGTCTGAACAGGCACCCAGGCGATCCACCCCGTGGGTCGCCTTTTCAAAAAGAACACTCCGCGGATTTGGGAGAACAAAATGGCTAACTATGACGTCATCGTAATCGGCGCCGGTCCCGGCGGCTATGTCTGCGCCATCCGCTGCGCGCAGCTGGGCCTTAAAACCGCCGTCGTCGAAGGGCGCGAGACGCTGGGCGGCACCTGTCTGAACGTGGGCTGCATTCCGTCCAAGGCGCTGCTGCATGCCAGCCATCAGCTGCACGAGGCCGAGCACAACTTTGCCAAGATGGGCCTCAAGGGCAAAAGCCCCTCGGTCGACTGGAAACAGATGCTGGCCTACAAGCAAGACGTGATCGACACCAACACCAAAGGCGTCGAGTTCCTGTTCAAGAAGAACAAGATCGACTGGCTCAAGGGCTGGGGCTCGATCCCGGCGGCGGGCAAGGTCAAGGTCGGTGATGAGGTGCATGAGGCCAAGAACATCATCATCGCCTCCGGCTCCGAGGCGACGTCGCTGCCCGGCGTCGAGGTGGACGAGAAGGTCGTCGTGACCTCGACCGGCGCGCTGGAGCTGGGCAAGATCCCGAAAAAGCTGGTTGTGATCGGCGCAGGCGTGATCGGGCTGGAACTGGGCTCGGTCTATCAGCGTCTGGGCGCCGAGGTAACGGTTATCGAATATCTCGACGTCATCACCCCGGGCATGGACCCCGAGGTGCAGAAGACCTTCCAGCGCATCCTGAAAAAGCAGGGCCTGAACTTCGTCATGGGTGCTGCGGTGCAAAAGACCGAGGCCACCAAGACCAAGGCCAAGGTGACCTACAAACTGCGCAAGGATGACAGCGAGCACGTGATCGAGGCCGACACCGTTCTGGTCGCCACTGGGCGCAAGCCGTTCCATGACGGGCTGGGTCTGGAGGCGCTGGGGGTCGAGCTGACTCCGCGCGGCCAGATCAAGGTCGGCAAGGACTTGCAGACCAACGTGCCGGGCATCTACGCCATCGGCGACGTGATCGAAGGCCCGATGCTGGCCCACAAGGCCGAGGACGAAGGCATGGCCGCCGCCGAAGTGGTCGCGGGCAAGCATGGGCACGTGAACTATGGCGTCATTCCGGGCGTGATCTACACCTGGCCCGAGGTCGCCAATGTCGGCGTGACCGAAGCCACCCTCAAGGAGCAGGGCCGCGCCTACAAGGTGGGCAAGTTCAGCTTCATGGGCAATGGCCGCGCCAAGGCGAACTTTGCTGCCGACGGGTTCGTAAAGATCCTGGCCGACAAGGAGACCGACCGCATCCTGGGCTGCCACATCATCGGCCCCGGCGCGGGCGACCTGATCCACGAGGTCTGCGTTGCGATGGAGTTCGGCGCCTCGGCCGAGGATCTGGCGCTGACCTGCCACGCGCACCCGACCTATTCCGAGGCCGTGCGCGAAGCGGCGCTGGCCTGCGGCGATGGTCCGATCCACGCCTGATGAGTTCGGCTCCGGCGGTCAGGCCGCCGGAGTCAGCCACGCCCGCAGATAGGTTTCCAGCCGGTCGGTGAATGTCGTCGCCGAATGCAGGGCGCAGAATTTCAGTGACATGGCTTGGATGGCAAAGGCCTGCACGCCCTCGGCCAGCAGGTCAGTCGACACGTCCTGTCTAACCTCGGCCTGATCCAGCCACATCATCACGATCCGGAAGTATTTCTCGAAGCAATAGGCGATCGGCCCGATTTCAGAGATCGCGGCGGCACCGGAATAACGGATCAGCAGGTCGAACACATAGCGTTCGGACATCATGAAATCATGCACAGGGGCCAGGGCCACTATAATCTGCGGCACGGTATTCGGCGTTTCCGACGCCTGCGCCTGATCCAGACAGGAGTCCAGTTTTTCGCCGATCAGGATCTCCATCAGCGCGTCCTTGTCGTGGAAATGGGCAAAGAAGGTGCCCTTGGCCACACCGGCGGCCTGTACCACCTCTTCCACACGCAACGCCTGGTATCCGTTCTTCTGCACCACGTCCGCCGCCGCCTGCAGCAGCTTGGCGCGGGTTTTCAGGGTTCGTTTCTGAATCGTCTTTTGCATGAGGCTTGTTCGCATGTTTTTTGACCGTGGTCAAATTTAATATTGACCGTGGTCATTTTTTGATTCTATAAACTGACCGTGGTCAATTTTAGGAGAATCCCGATGCACCCCAAGAAAATTCTCATCCTCGACGGTCACCCCGCCGAAAGCAGCCTGTCGCGCACCTTTGCCGACACCTATGCCGAAGCCGCCCGCGCCAAGGGCCATGACGTGAAGACTGTTCACCTCAGCGAGCTGGAGTTCGATTTCGATTTCGGTCAGGGCAACTATCATGATTTCAAACCGCTGGAGCCGGTTCTGGAACAGGTTCTGCAGGACTTCGAATGGAGCGATCATCTGGTTCTGACCACGCCCATGTGGTGGGGCGGCCTGCCCGCCAAGCTCAAGGGGCTGATCGACCGGATGTTCATCCCGGGCCGTACGTTCGACACCCGCAATCCCAACAAACTGGGATTCCCGGCGCCGATGCTCGACGGCCGAACTGCGCGCGTCATCATCACCTCGGACACGCCGGGCTGGTTCATGCGGTTGGTTTACCGCCGGGCGCTGATTCACCAGATGCGCGGTCAGGTTCTGGGATTTGTCGGGTTCAAGCCGACGCGGTTCACCTGGTTTTCCGGTGCCAGCTATCCCAAGCAGGACAGCGTCCAGAAATGGATCGCGCGGGTCACCCGACTGGGCGCAGCGGCAGCGTGATCACCACATCGTCTTTGCGGCGCGCGCGCCCCATTCCCGATCATAGCGTGCGCCGCCTTCCTCGCCCTGCGACACCTCGGCCAGGATCTCGCCCACCGTCGGCAAATCAGCGCTGAGATCGCCGCCGGTCCAGGTTTCGGCCCGCATCAGGGCCCGGGCGCATTGCGTGTAGATTTCCCCGATTTCGATAACGATCACGGTGGCCGGTCGCTTACCCTTTTTCTCGAACCGGGCGCGCAGGTCGGCATCGGACGTCAACTGGGCGGTACCGTTCACCCGCACCACGTTGTTCGAGCCGGGCACCATGAACATCAACGCCACACGCGGATCGCGCACGATGTTGCGCAGGCTGTCCAAGCGGTTGTTGCCGCGCCAGTCGGGCAAGGCAAGGGTGCCGGGGTCCAGCTCCATCACCACCGGGCCGTCATCGCCCCGAGGGCTGCCATCCACCCCTTCGGGCCCTACCGTGGACAGCACGCACAGCCGCGACGCCATGATCCACTTGCGATAGAGCGGCGTCAGCTGCCGCGCGACCTTGCGCAACGAGGCGGCACCGGGGGTGCCGTACAGCGCCTCGAGCGCGGTGATGTCATTGATGAACTGCATCCGGATCGAACCCCACTTCGCGCATCAATTCGTTCGAGCGCGTCTCGATCACCTCTTCCAGCCGGGCCAGGAACGAGTCGCGATCAACGCCCGGTTCGATCGGATCAAGGAATTCGACGATCGCATGGCCGGGTTTGCGCAGAATTCCCGACCGAGGCCAGAAGACACCGACATTGGTGGCCGCCGGCACGCAGGGGAAGCCCAGCCCCTCGTACAGAACGGCGGTGCCGACCTTGTAGGGCTTGTAGACCCCCGGCGCCACGCGGGTGCCCTGCGGATAGATCACCAGTTGCCCGGGCTCGGTAAACTCTTTGGAAACGTCCTTGACCATCTTGGCCACTGCCGCGCCTCGCTTGCCGCGATTGACCGGGATACAGCCCAGACGACGAGCATACATGCCGATGATCGGGGTCCACAGCAGTTCGCGCTTCATGATGAACTTGCCATGGGGGATCGCGTCGAAGATCAGGATGATGTCGAAGAAGGATTGATGCTTGGCGGCGATCACCACTTCACCCGTGGGCACGTTGCCGCGCACCTCGCCGCGAATGCCCACCATCCAGCGCGCCAGCCATATGGTCGTGCGCGCATAGGTCTTGCAGGCGCGCAGGGCCCCGCGCTTGGAGAACAGCGCATAGGGCGCGAAGACCAGGCCCAGAACCGCCATCCATGCGTAGATCGTTACCATGAAGATCAGCGAGCGCACCCATTGGACCGCCATTGCCATCACGAGAGCTCCTTCAATTTGCGACGGGCCGCCGACCATGTCGCGGCAAAGGCCACGGCTGCGCCCAATAAGGGGATTACGGCGGGCAACAACCAGTCGGCGCCCTGGAATCCAAGGCCGGTCAGGAAACCACCCGCATCCGAGGCCTCGGGCAGCAGCAGCACCCCGGTCAGGCCCAGAACCGTCCCCACTACGGCACCGAAAAACGCACGCCAGGTGAACCGACGCACGAAGGCACCGGCGATGAAGCGGTCGCGCGCGCCGACCTGACGCAGCACCTCGATGATCTGGGCGTTGGCCGCAAGCGATGCATTGGCAGCAAGCGTGATCATCGCCGCCGTGGCCCCGCCGATCAGCAGGATCGAGATCCAGCCCAACCGCCGCAGCGAGGTGGCTGCATCGACCAGCGGCTCGCGCCAGCGGGAATGGTCATCCAGAACCGCGCCTGGCACCTCGGCCGCCAGCCGCAGGCGCAGGCCCATCGTGTCCAGCCCCGGCTCGCCCTCGATGATTTCGATGAGCTGAGGCACCGGAAGCGTGTCCAGCGGCAGATCGGGGCCGAACCAGGGGGCCAGCAAGGCGGCCTGTTCTTCGGCGCTGAGCGCGCGGGCCGAGGCCACGCCCGAGGTCTGTTTCAGAACCTCCAGAGCGGCCTCGGACTGCGCGGCACGCTGTTCAGCAGGCGCATTGATCCGCAGAGTGGCCGCTCCGGCCAGCTCCGAGGCCCAGCGATCGGCCAACCGGCCCGAGGCCAGCGACAGCGCAAGCGCGAATACTGTCAGAAAGGCCATCGCACCTGACACGAAAAGGGTCAGGTGCGCCGTAAATCCGGTTGGCGGCACGACGCGGTCAGCCCGGGCGTCCCGGCGCAGCAGGGCACGAATGTCATCGGCAATCATAGATCCGCCCCCGCCAGTTGCAGCCGCCGCTGCGAGATCCGAAGAACCCGGGCCTGCACCTGGCTTTTGGCCGCCCGGATCAAGCTCAGATCATGGGTGGCGATCACCACGGTCTTTCCCATGTGGTTCAGCTCGATCAGCAGACGCAGCAGACGCTGGGACATCTCCCAGTCGACGTTGCCGGTGGGTTCGTCGGCCAACACCACGTCCGGTGACAGGATGACCGCCCGCGCCAGTGCAGCCCGTTGCCGCTCGCCGCCCGAAAGCTCCGGCGGAAGTGCGTCCAGGCGGCCACCAAGACCGACCCAGGACAGGAGTTCGGTCAGATCTTCCTGCTCGGACTCGACAGAGCGTCCCGACACCATCAGTGGCAGGGCGACATTCTCAGCCAGAGTCATGTGGTCCAGAAACCGGCAGTCCTGATGAACGACACCGATGCGGCGGCGCAGCAGGGCCATCTGGTCCCGGTCCAGTCGGGCAATGTCCTGGTCAAAGGCGCTGATCCGCCCCGAACTGGCCAGCAACGCGCCATAGCAGAGTTTCAACAGGGTCGTTTTGCCCGCTCCGGACGGGCCGGTCAGAAAATGGAACGACCCCGGCTGCAACTGGACCGAGACATTGCTCAGCAGTTCACCGCCGCCATAGCTGTAGCTGACATTTTCAAGCTCGATCACGCCTGCCCTCAATATTGCTTGCGCCCTTCTTGCCCGAGCACGACCACGGTTTCAATGCCTGCACCGAGTCCATTTGGCGACACTTGATCCACCGGGCCGAAAACGCGCTTTGCTGTTTCGCCTTAACGGATTATCATTCTTGGAAAAACGACGACAGGCCGCTGGCGGCCGGGGAGGCAGTATGCGACTAACATGCCCGAACTGTAATGCCCAGTACGAGGTTCCGGATGAGGTCATTCCGGAAGAAGGCCGAGACGTGCAATGCTCGAGCTGCGAGCAGACCTGGTTCCAACCCAAACACCCGGAGGCTGAGCCTGTCGCGGCCGAAACCGATGATGGGCCGGCCGAAAGCGCGCCCTCGGATACGTCTGAGCCGCCGGCCGCCGAAGCTGCTGCGCCGGAACCGGAGCAGGCAGAAGACGAACAGGTCGAAGCCGAACAGCCCGATCCCGAACCCACGGACGAAGCCCGGCCAGCCGCTCCGACCGGCAACGTCGATCCGGCCGTTGCGACAATCCTGCGAGAGGAAGCCGCGCGTGAGGCCGAACTGCGCGCCAAGGAAGGGTCCGGCCTGGAAAGCCAGCCGGATCTGGGCCTGGATCAGCAGCCGGAACCGGCCCCCAAGCCCAAACCTCCTGCGGCGACCGAAACCGCCTCGGGAACCGGTCAGAAAGAGGCGCTGCCGGATGTGGACAGCATCAATTCGACTTTGCGCAGCGACGACGCCCCGACCGCGGCAGAGCCCGCCGAAGCCCCGCCGCGGAAATCGGGCGGGTTCCTGCGGGGCTTTGCGCTGATCCTGATCATCGGGGTCATCCTGTTCCTGATCTACGGCAACGCCCGCCAGATCAGCGAGGCAGTTCCCCAGGCCGAGCCTGTGTTGCAGTCGTATGTCTCGATGGTCGATCAGGCCCGGATCTGGCTGGAATCGCAGGCTGGCTCCGCGACCGAGTAACTCTGCCGGTCAGAACCGCTCGAGCAGCCTTTTGAGGTATTCCAGTTCGATTCTGGGCCTGTCGGTTTCGCCCGTGCGGCGACGGATTTCATCCAGCAACTCGCGGGCACGGCGGTACACATCATCCCCCTGCAGCAGGTTCTCCTCGGTCGAGATCGAGCCCGCAGCGCCCGGATTCCGACCCAGCGGATCGCGGTTGTTGGCCTGCATGTCGCCTTCCTGCGTACCCTGACCGGGCTGGTTCTGCTGGTTCTGGGCCATGGCCTCACCAAGCTCGCGCATCCCTTCGCGCAACGCTTCCATTGCTTCGGACTGGCGGTCGATCGCTTCGGCAAGGTCGTCGCTCCGCAGGGCATCTTCGGCCTCATCCATGGCACGACCTGCACGCCCCAGCGACTCGCGTGCGGCGTCGCCTTCGGGTGTTCCGGCGCCCGGCAGGTTCTGCTGCTGGCGATTCAGTTCATCGCGCAGCGCCTGTTGGCGGTCAGCCAGAGTCCCTTGCCCTTGCTGGCCTTCGCCCGCCTGATCCGATCCTTGGCCCTGGCCGCCCTGACCCTCATGGCTCTGGCCGCGCCCCTGACCGCCCGAGCGGCCTTCATTGCCCTGGCTTTCACCGGCCTGCGCGCCGGGATTGAATTGCTCCTGCAAGTCACGGAAGGCCTCGTCGCTCAGGCCCTGCTGCTCACGCAGGGTTTCGGCCAATCCTTCCATGGCCTGCTGGCCTTCGGATTGTTGCCCCTGTCCCTGGCCCTGGGTCACCCGCATGTTTTCCATCATCTGCTGGAACTCCTCCAGCGCCTGCTGGGCCTCGGCCATGCGGCCCTGCTCCATCAGTTCCTGGATCCGGTCCATCATCCGCTGAAGGTCATCCTGCGTCATCTGCATGGATTTACCGAATTGGTTCTGCTGGCCCTGCTGGCCGTCCGGGTTTTCCTGCGCCAGCCGCTGCAGCTGACGAAGATACTCGTCGGTCGCTTCACGCAGTTCCTGCATCAACTCGGCGATCTCCTCATCGCTGGCACCGTTCTGCATCGCTTCGGTCAGACGTTCCTGAGCGCGACGCATCCGCTCCAGCGCATCGGCGAGCGTGCCTTCTTCGATCAGGATGGCCAGATCCCACAAGGCTTGCGCGATCTCGGTCTGCTGTTCGGGGCCCAGGCCGAATTCCGTAAAGGTTTCCAACCGGCGCAGAATGTAGCGCAGTCGCAGATATGCGGTTTCCGAACGGAAGACATCCTCGGGCCGGTGCGAAACAGCCCGCAACAGCTGAGCCACCCTTTTGGCATTGTCGCGCGACCACAGCAGATCGCGGCGCTGTTCGATCACCGCCGCAGCCAGCGGATCAAAGAACCGGCGGGCAGGAAGGTCGGTTCGGTAGACATCCGACTCCGACACCTGATCAGCGGCATCGACGGCCGAAAGGGTAATCTTGACCGGCAGGTGCGCCCAAGGGTGTTCCGAAAAGTCCTCGATCAGATCTTCCGTGAAATCGCTCCGGTCACCAGCGATCGGCATGGGCAGGTCGATGGTGACCGCGTCGCGTGGTTCGGGCGCAACGGCCAGACCATGGCGACGATCCACCGCGGCCAGGTCCAATTCGATCAACGCGGTTCCTGACAGAATGCCATAATCGTCACGTGCCGAGAACGGCAGTTTCATCTGGCCACCAGCCTCGGCGGTGGCGGGTTCAGCCACGGCGATTACCGGTGGCGCGTCCGCAATGACCTCGACACCCCAGTCACGCCCTGCAGGGCCTTCGATCGACAATCGGCCCGAACGCTCGACGACAAACTCCTGATCCGGATCGGTTGCTGTCGTGGTGGAAGCTAAGGAACTGGTTTCGGTCAAACTGTGCGCGCCGACCTCGCCATAGAAGCGCAAAGTGACGCGGCTGCCTTGTGGCACTGTCAGCGTCGGACCGGATTGATCGGCCAGATACAGCGTCGGCAGGCCGGTATAGCGAGGCGGCTCGACCCAGCCTTCCCAGCTGGGGCCCTGGCCGGCCACGGCCGTACCGGGTGTCATCTGCGCGACCGATCCAACTTTCCAGAACGATCCGAACAGCAATCCGACCACCAGCGCCAAAAGCGCCGCATAGCGCAGCGCGTAGGGGTCACGAGCGGCAAGGTTCAGGTCAGGCTTGACCGGTCCTGCCTGCGCGGCGCGGGCGGCCATGCGCGCCTGATGGGCCTGCCACAAAGCGCGCGAATCTTCGTCCATCGCCCCGATGGCCTGATCGTCCAGCAACGCCTGAATGGGACGGCCCGGCAGTGTCTCGTCCAGTCGGACAAGCGCCTGCGTGCGGGTAGGGAACCGAAACCTCCGCGCGCCCCAGACCAATGCAACCGTAAACGCCAGAATGGATGCGGCTCCGATGATCCAGACGGTTTCAACGCCGACGAGGTCGTGGAGGCCCAGCAGCAAGGCCGCCATGATCAGAGCCGCAATCGACAGGAACGGCCAAAAGGCGCGCATCACCTGCTCGGCCAGCATCCCCGTGCGCGTCAGCAACAGGGACAGTCTGGGGATCGGCAGGTTGCGAGTGTCGGTCACGTCAGGCCTCCGGGTCGGGCCCGCGCGGTTATCGCGTCACAGCCACTCAGGTATGGTATCGCGGTTTATGATTTCGTCAAAGGTTGGCCGTTCACGAATAACCGCGAATTGATCGCCATTCACCAGAACCTCGGGGATCAGAGGCCGGGTGTTGTATTCACTGGACATAACCGCGCCATAGGCGCCGGCGCTGCGAAATGCGACCAGATCCCCCGGGTTCAGCGGTGGCATCGCCCTTTGTTTCGCAAAGGTATCCCCGGTCTCGCAAACCGGCCCGACAATGTCATAGGGACGTTGTTCGACCCCCGGGGCGGGCTCGATGACGGGAACGATGTCATGATAGGCGTCGTACATGGCCGGACGGATCAGATCGTTCATCGCCCCGTCGAGGATCAGGAAATCGCGTCCTTCTCCCGACTTCACATAGATCACCTTCGACACCATCAGCCCCGCGTTGCCCGCGATCAGTCGGCCCGGCTCGATCTCGATCTCGCAGCCCAGATGGCCCAGCGCTTCCTTGATCATCGCACCGTATTCGACCGGCAGCGGCGGAGCCTCGTTCGAGCGCGCATAGGGGATGCCCAGCCCACCGCCCAGGTCCAGACGGTGAATGTCGTGGCCCTGTGCGCGCAGCTGTTCGGTCAGCTCGGCGACTTTGGAGTAGGCCAGACGGAACGGCTCCAAATCGGTCAGTTGCGAGCCGATATGCACGTCGATGCCCACCACCTTCAGCCCCGGTAGGCTAGCGGCATGGGCATAGACCTCGGGTGCGCGGGCGATCGGGATGCCGAATTTGTTTTCGGATTTTCCTGTGGCGATTTTGGCGTGGGTCTTGGCGTCAACGTCCGGGTTCACCCGAACAGTGATCGGCGCGATCACGCCCAATTCCTGTGCGACGGCGTTGATCACCTCCATCTCGGGCTCGGATTCGACGTTGAACTGGCGAATCCCGCCGGTCAGTGCGATGCGGATTTCCTCGGCCGTTTTGCCGACACCCGAGAACACGATCTTTTCGCCCGGCACACCCGCTGCCTTGGCCCGCAGATACTCGCCGCCCGAAACCACGTCCATCCCCGCGCCGGCTTGCGCCAGCGTTTTCAGAATGGCCTGGTTGCTGGCGGCCTTCATCGCATAACAGACCACGTGGTCGGTACCTGCCAACGCCTCGTCGAACAGGTTGTAGTGCCGCAGCAGCGTCGCCGTGGAATAGACATAGAACGGCGTGCCGACCGCAGCCGCGATCTCGGCGACCGGGACGTCCTCGGCGCACAAAACGCCATCGCGGTAGAGAAAGTGATCCATATCTGCGCGCTTAGACCAAAACAGGCCTGTGGATCAACGGGATTTGCATCGCGGGCATGCAATCCGGTGCGAACCGCACAGAAGTCGGGCACAACGGCTTATCCGCGCAGGCCGGCCTCAAGCAACGAAAGGGTCGCCTCGCGCCGCGCCTCAAAGTCGCTTTCATCGCCCCCGAAGATCGCCAGATGGATCACCAATCCATCCAGCATCGCCGTCACCGCCTGCGCGGCGGCCTGCGCACTCAGGTCGCTGCGGATTTCCCCCGCGCGGATCAAGGGGGCGAAGTGAGCCGCGTAATGATCGGCAAGCCAGGCGAAGAACCCGCCAATGATCTCGGCCGCGCGCGGGTCCTGAAATCCGGGGCCCAGCACGTCAAAGAACAGCCGCGTCGCCGCCAGACGGTCGGCAGGCATGGACAGACGCAGCCCGGTCATGAACTGGTCCAGCGTCTGCGGGGCCGGTATGTCGCTGATGCGAGCGCGGATATCCTCGAAATACCGCCGCAGCAACGCAAGAAGCAGAGCCTCCTTGCTTTGGAAGTACAGATACAACGTGCCCTTGGCCATGCCGGCCTGATGGGCCACGTCCTGCATCTTGGTCGCGTGATAGCCCTGATCCAGAAAGCATGCCATGGCGGCATTCAATATCCGCCCCTGCATCTCTTCGCGATCGACGATCTTCGGCATCTTGCCCCCCGATTTTCTTCCGGCGCGCCCCTCTTGACTCAGATTGTACGCGGCGTCACGCAAATTCAATCTTTTAATGACTTGACGGTCAGTAACGCCATCTCCATTTATGACCCGCCAGTCATTAAAAGGATTCTGTCATGGTGCATTCGTCACAAATCAACGCCGGCCCAACACGGCCTATGGCGTCCCAACCCACGGCAACAGCCGCCAAACTGATGCTTGTCCTCGTTGCCAGCTTTGTCACGCTGGTCCCCGGCGGACCGATCGAGACCCGGGACTTTTCCGGGCTGGGTGGAGCGGTGTTCTGGGGTTTCAACGCCTTTCTGATCGCGCTTGCCCTGCTGGCCGTGGGGTCGGCGGTGGCCATGCTGCGCGGTTCGGCAACGGCAAGCTGGGGCGCCATCGTGGCGGCCTGGGGATACATCTTCGTGGTCCTGCTGGACCTGGGTCACGTCTTCCCCACATCACCCGACCCAATTCCGCTGATGCTGGGACTGATCGAGATTCTGGATTTCATCCTGGCTTTCTACATCCTGGCCTTGGCTCATCGTGGCCTTGGCCACATCTGAACCCGCCCGGCGCGCACTCGCATAGGGCCCGAAGCCACAGCAAAAGGAAGTGGCTCCGGGTTCCGCCGGAATACCGACAAGGAAAGACAACTCATGCTGTTCAAGGAACGATTCACATTGACCGTCTTGCCGCTGACCCTGGTCACAGCCGCATGCAGCGGCACCGGGGCCCAACACCAACCCGTCCTGTCTGC
Source organism: Ruegeria sp. CG3 (assembly GCF_056537205.1). Lineage (NCBI taxonomy): Bacteria > Pseudomonadati > Pseudomonadota > Alphaproteobacteria > Rhodobacterales > Roseobacteraceae > Ruegeria > Ruegeria sp. CG3. Next base: position 156,022 of record NZ_JBQFRC010000003.1, read on the forward strand.
CGAGCCGGGCCCGGCCTACGCCGCTGATCTGGACCAGTGCCGCGCATTGGCCAAGTCTCAGGACCTGTGGAACCCGGAAACCCGGTCACAGGCCTTGATCGGCGCCGGGGTCGGCGCACTGGCAGGCATTTCGGACGACACGGTTGGAAACACAGAAGGCGCCATAGCCGGCGCAGCTGTGGGATCAGCGGCAGGTGCGGTCGCCGGAGCCGCCGAGATGCGCAACACCCGGCGTGACATTCTGATCGAGTGTCTGCGGCAGCGCGGGCACCCAGTGGCCGGCTGAGCGCATCAACGGCTCATTCAGAAATTCGTCGACACCCCGGCCCGCGCGTATCCGGATACGGACACTCCAGCCCCCGAGCGCGCGGGCTCTTCTACTGGCTGCGAACGCGGCGGATTCGTGGTCTCACACGCCGCCAGTATGGCAAGCGACAGGATAAGGCCGAGTGGTTTCATTTCGCTGCCTTCATTTGTTGGATCACTTGCTAAATGGCGACTGGAACGTCGCTTTCAACCGCAGAGCGTTCAGATCCCCAGAAACACGCTGAGGGGGCCTCGGTGCAGGCCGACGCCCCCGCTCACATATGTGCCACTGGTCGAAACGCCCACATTGGCGTTCAGGGTCGGCTGGACGGGCTCTCCGTCAGCGCCGCAGGCCGCCAAGGTGAAGGCGGCCCCGATCAGGGCAATCACACGCAAGATTGTCATTCCAGCATCTCCTTCCAGCGGGCGATCTGCGCCCGGACCTGGTCCGGGGCCGTACCGCCATAGGACTGGCGCGAGTTTACCGAATTATCCACGCCAAGGACAGAATAGACATCCTGCGTGATGCCCGCGTGGACCGATTGCATGTCCTCGAGCGTCAGATCGGGCAGGTCGCAGCCCTTCTTTTCGGCCATGGCGACCAGCGATCCGGTGACGTGGTGCGCATCACGGAAGGGCAGGCCCAGCACCCGCACCAACCAGTCGGCCAGATCGGTCGCGGTGGAAAAGCCCGAGCCGGCGGCAGCGGCCAGGCTGTCGCGGTTGGCGGTCATGTCCTTGACCATGCCCTCCATCGCGGCCAGCGCCAGCATCCAGTTGTCGGCGGCGTCAAAGACCTGTTCCTTGTCTTCCTGCATGTCCTTGGAATAGGCCAGCGGCAGGCCCTTCATCACCATCATCAGCGCCGTGTTGGCGCCAAAGATCCGACCCACCTTGGCGCGGATCAGCTCGGCGGCGTCGGGGTTCTTTTTCTGCGGCATGATCGACGAGCCGGTCGAGAACCGGTCGGACAGGGTGACGAAGCGGAACTGGGCCGAAGACCAGATCACCAGTTCTTCGGCGAACCGCGACAGATGCACCGCGCAGATCGAGGCCACCGACAAAAATTCCAGCGCGAAATCGCGATCGCTGACCGCATCCAGCGAGTTGGCGGCGGGCCGGTCAAAGCCCAGCGCCTGCGCCGTTATGTGCCGGTCGATCGGGAAGGACGTGCCGGCCAGCGCCGCAGCACCCAGCGGGCATTCGTTCATCCGCGCCCGCGCGTCGCGCACGCGGCTGAGGTCGCGGCCGAACATCTCGACATAGGCCATCATGTGGTGGCCCCAGGTCACCGGCTGCGCGGTCTGCAGGTGGGTGAATCCGGGCATGACCCAATCGGCCCCGGCCTCGGCCTGCGCCAAAAGCGCGCGGATCAGGGCCAGCAACCCGGATTCGGCGGCGTCCAGCTGATCGCGGACCCACAGTTTGAAATCGGTCGCCACCTGGTCATTGCGGCTGCGGCCGGTGTGCAGGCGGCCTGCGGGCTCGCCGATGATCTCTTTCAGCCGCGCCTCGACATTCATGTGGATGTCTTCCAGCGCGGTCGAGAACTGGAACTCACCACGTTCAATCTCTGACAAAACGGTGAGCAGCCCTTCCCGAATGGCCTCGGCATCACTATCACTAATCACGCCCGTGGCGGCCAGCATGGCGGCATGGGCACGCGAGCCCGCGATGTCCTGGGCCGCCATCCGTCGGTCGAACCCGATCGAGGCATTGATCGCCTCCATGATCGCGTCTGGTCCGGCGGCAAAGCGGCCGCCCCACATCTGGTTCGAGGATTGTTCGGTCATGCTGGAAAACCCGGAGTTGATATGCGCCTGTTTCGTCTGATCCCCCTTTATATGGCCCTTGCGCTGGGTGCAAATGCCGCTTTGGCCGCCGACACGCAGGCCCTGGCCGACCTGCGCGACGGCAGCCTGAAACGCCTGATCCTGCATTCCGAGCCGAAACCGGTCTCGGACGCGGAATTCCTGCTGGAAGATGACGGCGGCACCGCCACGCTGGCAGATTATCGCGGCAAATACGTTCTGCTGAACTTTTGGGCCACCTGGTGCGCGCCCTGCCGAAAAGAGATGCCCCAGATCGCCGAGTTGCAGGAGGAATTCGGCGGAGACCAGTTCGAGGTTCTGACGCTGGCCACCGGGCGCAACTCGCCCGCGGGGATCAAGAAGTTCTTTGACGAAAACGGCATCACCAATCTGCCCCGCCACCAGGACCCGAAACAGGCCGTCGCGCGTGAGATGGGCATCGTCGGCCTGCCGATCACCATAATCATCGACCCCGACGGCCAGGAAATCGCGCGGCTGATCGGCGACGCCGAATGGAACTCGGACAGTGCCAAGGCGATCATCGCGGCCCTGCTGAACCCCGAAAGCTGACTACCTGACGGGCCTTTTGTGCTAGACTGGAACCGGCCTGAACAGGGCCGGTTTTTCATTGGCAACAGACAGGAGGCTGAGATGAAACCGGTGGTTTTACTGATCGGCCGGCTGCCCAACGTGATCGGCGACGTGGCGCGGCAACTGGAGCATCTTCCGATCCGGTGGCTGGGCGCGCATGATCCCGACGAGGTGCGGCGGCAACTGGACGCCGAACCGCGCATCGCCTGCGCGATTATGGGCGCGGGCCTCGATGACAAGGTGCGCGGCGAACTGGTGGGCATCATCGCGGCGCGGCGGCCGGATATCTGCATTCACCTCAAGGATCGCGCCTCGGGACCCGAAGGGCTGGTGCCCTTCGTCGAGCGCGTTGTCCGGCACGAAGTGCTTGAGCCGCACAACACCCCCTGACGCAACGCCACCTTTGACAGGGCCTGACCCCGCTTGCACTCTGTCCGCGGGAGGACATCATGCCGCTGGAAATCCTGCTGGTTCTGGTGGTCGGTGGCATTGCCGGCATCACCGCACTGCTGCATCTGACGGGCAAATCGCGCCAGCGCGTGCTGAGCGCCGATGTCGCGCGCGCCGAATGGCTGCGCCATTTCCCCGACGACACCATCATCGACGTCACCCTGGCCCATGACGGACACGCCGCATTGCTGCGCACCGAGACCGGGCCGGGCCTGTTGTGGTCCTTTGGCGCCGATACAGTGGCCCGCCACCTGCGCGATTTCGACTGGATCGACCACCCCGAGGGCATCGAGGTCCAGTTCCACGACTTCGCCACCCCCGGCGTCACCGTCCGCCTTGATGAAACCGAGCGCCGCCACTGGCGCCACCTGCTGGAGCCCGCATGACCGACCAGATCAGCTTTCCCGATGTCGTCCAATGGGCCGTGCCGTTCTTTATCGCCGCAATCCTGGCCGAATTTCTGTGGATCGCCATGAAGGGCCGTGGCGGGCGGTATGAAACCCGCGACGCCGTGACCTCGCTGATCATGGGAGCGGGCAACATCGCGTCCGGATTCCTGCTGGGCTTCATCGCCTATGGGTTCTTCATGTGGCTGTGGAAGATTACGCCATTGGATCTGGGCACATCGATCCCGGTGATCATCCTGTGCTTTGTGCTGGATGACCTGCGATACTACTGGGTGCACCGGTTCGGGCACCGCATCCGCTGGGTCTGGGCCAGCCATGTAAACCACCACAGCTCGCAGCACTACAACCTGACGACCGCCCTGCGGCAGACCTGGACCTATACCTTCACCTTCATGATGGTCGTGCGCGCGCCGCTGATCCTGCTGGGGTTCCACCCGGCGATGGTGCTGTTCTGCGGCGGCCTGAACCTGATCTACCAGTTCTGGATCCACACCGAAGCCATCGGCAAGATGCCCCGCTGGTTCGAGGCGGTCATGAACACCCCCAGCCACCACCGTGCCCACCACGGCCGCAACGCGCGCTATCTGGATTGCAACTATGCCGGGGTGTTCATCATCTGGGACAAGCTGTTCGGCACCTTCGTCCCCGAGCAGGAGCACGACCGGGTCGACTATGGCCTGGTGCACAATATCGGCACCTTCAACCCGCTGCGGGTGGCCTTTCACGAATGGGTGGCCATCTGGCGCGACGCGACCCAGCCGGGCCTGACCCTGAAACAGCGGCTGGCCTATTGCTTTGCCCCGCCGGGCTACAGCCATGACGGCAGCCGCGACAGCTCCGAGCAGATCAAGTCCAAGCACCTGGCCCGCCATCCCGAAGATCTCGGAACGCCCGGTTTCGAGCAATTCGACGAAAACCTGCCCAACCAACAGGCAAAACAGGCCTGAGACTGGCGGCGTCTGCCGGGCGGGCGCTTGAATTCCGGCGCGCGTGCTCCATATCCGGAAATGCGACAAGTTTGTTCGGTCGGAGTTCCACCATGTCCCGCGTTACTGCCATATTCACCGCAACCGGTCTGTTGGGCCTGGTAATCGCGATGCTCAGCGCCCTTGGCCAGCAGCCTGCCCCGGCGGTAATGATGCTTGGAGTGGCTATGGTGGGCACAGGCTTCCTGGGCGCCGTGATTGGCGCCGTAGTCGAATTGCGCCACGCAGCCCAGACGACCCGCTGATCCCAGCGACTGATTCCCGGCGCGCATTAACCACAAATTCACCGGTACGACCCGAAACTACGTGCTGACCGGTTTCGGAAACGTGCGGGGATTCGGCGTCGATGCGGAAAAAGGACTTTGCAGATCTTCCAGAAGGTGGGGACAGCCCGTTGAATTCGGCCGTCGCCGCGCGGGACACTTCGACCGTTCAAATGGCGACCGAGGCTGTCAAGCATCAGCAATGCCGCCTGGCGTTCCAGCCCGTCATGCAAGCACGAGACCCGCACGGCGTTGCCTTCTATGAGGCATTCATCCGCGTGCTGGACGAAACCGGCCGTGTGATCCCCGCGCGGGAGTTCATGCCGCAGGTGGAAAACACACCAATCGGCCGGGAATTGGACTGCATAGCATTGGAAAAAGGATTGCGCGCCCTGTCTCGCAATCCGGAAATCCGGCTTTCGGTCAACATGTCCGCACGCTCGATCGGATACGCGCGCTGGTCGCGGATCCTGGACCGGTTTCTCAAGCGGGACAAAACGCTGGGCGAGCGGCTTATCCTCGAAATCTCCGAAAGCTCGGCAATGCAGGTTCCCGAACTGGTGATCGATTTCATGGACCGGCTTCAGGATCGCGGGATCGCTTTTGCGCTGGATGACTTCGGCGCCAGCAACTTCAGCTTCAGGTATTTTCGCGAGTTCTTCTTTGACGCGGCGAAGATCGACGGGCAGTTCGTACGGGGTGTCAGCACCAACCCGGACAATCAGGCGCTGGTGCGCGCGCTGATCGCCGTCGCCCGTGAATTCGAGATTCTGGTCATCGCCGAATCGGTCGAAACGCGTGAAGATGCCGAGTTTCTGGTGGCCAGCGGTGTGGACTGTCTGCAGGGCTACCTATTCGGCGCTCCGACGGTGAAAGCCCCGTGGCAACCGGAAAAAGAAGCCAAAACAGGAAGTTGAACCCAATTCCCTTGGGCGCTATCCAGCCGAGGCTTTCTCATGAGACAAGCTGTCCGTTGCTGCACGTGCAGCATTGCGCTATGGCAGAAAGTGCTGGAGCGGGGGATCACGAGGCGCTCTTGCATCGCCAGAGAGGCTCTGTGCGACCTGCGCCGTCAGATTTCCCACAGGACCTTGACGGTAAAGGATTGACTGTATGACCAACGTAGTAATCGCATCCGCCGCACGCACGGGCGTCGGCAGCTTTGGCGGTTCCTTTGCGAACACCCCCGCACATGATCTGGGCGCTGCCGTCCTCGAAGCCGTCGTGGAACGCGCCGGGATCGACAAGTCCGAGGTGAGCGAAACCATCATGGGTCAGGTTCTGACGGCCGCCCAAGGCCAGAACCCCGCACGCCAGGCGCACATCAACGCCGGCCTGCCGCAGGAAAGCGCGGCCTGGGGCATCAACCAGGTCTGTGGTTCGGGCCTGCGTGCCGTCGCACTGGGCGCTCAGCATATCCAGCTGGGCGATGCCGAGATAGTCTGCGCAGGCGGTCAGGAAAACATGACCCTGTCGCCCCACGCCGCATCTCTGCGCGCGGGCCACAAGATGGGCGACATGAAATACATCGACACCATGATCCGCGACGGCCTGTGGGATGCGTTCAACGGCTACCACATGGGCCAGACCGCCGAGAACGTGGCCGAGAAGTGGCAGATCAGCCGCGATATGCAGGATGAGTTCGCGGTGGCCAGCCAGAACAAGGCTGAGGCCGCGCAGAAGGCCGGCAAGTTCAAGGACGAGATCGTCCCCTTCACCATCAAGACTCGCAAGGGCGACATCGTGATGGATAGTGACGAGTACATCCGTCACGGCGCGACCATGGAGGCGATGGCCAAGCTGCGTCCAGCCTTCACGAAGGATGGCTCGGTGACTGCGGCCAACGCCTCGGGTCTGAATGACGGCGCGGCGGCAACCCTGCTGATGTCAGCCGACAACGCCGAAAAGCGCGGGATCGAACCGCTGGCCCGCATCGCGTCTTATGCGACCGCCGGGCTGGACCCGTCGATCATGGGTGTCGGACCGATCTATGCCTCGCGCAAGGCGCTGGAAAAGGCCGGCTGGTCGGTTGACGATCTGGATCTGGTCGAAGCCAACGAGGCCTTCGCGGCACAGGCTTGCGCCGTGAACAAGGACATGGGTTGGGATCCCTCGATCGTGAACGTGAACGGCGGCGCGATCGCCATCGGCCATCCGATCGGAGCATCCGGCTGCCGGGTTCTGAACACGCTGCTGTTCGAAATGAAGCGCCGGAACGCGAAAAAGGGCCTGGCAACCCTCTGCATCGGAGGCGGCATGGGCGTCGCCCTGTGCGTGGAGCGCGTCTAAGTGCTTTGACAAGTCACGAATAAGGGCGTCCAATGGGCGCCCTTTTTTGTTACACTCCGGGAATATCCCTAGGATGCGACAATATCACCAAACGGAAAGAGCCATCTCGCGACGAAACGATATTGCGCAACTCAATCTCTCAGAGTAACAGAATTACCAACACGATTAAATTTGGAGGAGTCCTAAATGGCACGTACAGCACTCGTAACCGGCGGCACCCGCGGCATCGGCGCAGCAATTTCCAAAGCGCTCAAGGCCGAAGGATACAATGTAGCCGCCTCGTATGCGGGGAATGACGAAGCCGCGGCCAAGTTCACCGAGGAAACCAGCATTGCGACCTATAAATGGAACGTGGCCGACTATGACGAGTCCAAGGCGGGCATCGAAAAGGTCGAAGCCGAGCTCGGCCCGATCGACATCGTTGTCGCCAATGCCGGCATCACCCGCGACGCGCCGTTCCACAAGATGACACCGGAACAATGGCACCAGGTGATCGACACCAACCTGACCGGGGTGTTCAACACGGTACACCCCGTCTGGCCCGGGATGCGCGAGCGCAAGTTCGGTCGGGTGATCGTGATCAGCTCGATCAACGGGCAAAAGGGCCAGTTCGCCCAGGTGAACTATGCTGCCACCAAGGCCGGTGATCTGGGCATCGTCAAATCCCTGGCTCAGGAAGGCGCGCGCGCCGGCATCACCGCAAACGCCATCTGCCCCGGATACATCGCGACCGAGATGGTCATGGCCGTTCCGGAAAAGGTGCGTGAAGCCATCATCGGCCAGATCCCCGCAGGCCGTTTGGGCGAACCCGAGGAAATTGCCCGCTGCGTCGCATTCCTAGCCTCGGAAGAGTCGCAGTTCATCAACGGGTCGACGATTTCGGCCAACGGCGCGCAGTTTTTCGTCTGATCGCGGCTTATATGAAAACGGGCCGACCCAACGGGTCGGCCCGTCTTTGATCCCGTAAGAACGGCGGGAGCCTCATAGCCTTATTTTACAGGGCTTCGAGGCTCTCAGCGCCGGGAAAACGCCGGGTCAAATTTCCCCGACCACATACACCCAGTCGTCGCACACAGATTTGCAGATTTTGCACATCACACTGGCAATCCACTCGTCGGTTTCCGGGTCGAGGGAGATTTGTTCCACCCAGTCCGCAAACAGCCGCTTACGGCTCCTAAGTGTTTGGATGTTGTCTTCCTCGTCGCCAGCCGACCATCGAGCGTGGTCCAGCTGCACAGACAGAGTGTGTTCGTGGTAGCAGAACGTAAGAACCTCGGCCTGTTTGTCGACCGAGAACGAAAATACGAGTTTGTGTGGCATTGTTGGCCCCAAAGATTTGGGTGGCCTGTATGTCCCGCCGAAAAGCGGCCATCTGCTGTATGCCACATCGGTAGCACAGCAAGTGTGGGGGCGTCCAGACACACCTCTCCTGTGCCCTGACTCGCCTTTTTCAAAAAGGTACGAGAGTTGGCCTCGGGCGGAGGCGTCAACTCAAATCGGGGTTAGCGACGATCGTTGCGATCACGCCAGCGTTGGTATTCGACAAGAACGATACCAACCACCAGAGCTATCACAACGTCGATCACAATCGGTTCGATTGGATCCACGCAGAACCTCATTTTGTTATGTTGTGAAAACGCAGGCCCAGAAACGAAAAACGCCCCCAAGAAGGGAGCGAATCAAGCTATCACGGGATCAGTGCGCGTCGCAGACTATACGAATGTTCCCACATTTAGTCAAATCAGTCGCCTGACACCCAACATCGGCCTGCGATTTTACGATATGTGCGCAAAATCAGGAGGTCAAGCTACAGCCCAGAGGCCCTCCGGCCTCGCTCGGGCGGCTAGGGTACAGACCGTCACACCCAACACGTCGAGAGAGGCTGCTCCGGGGCTGTCCGAGGCTGTTATTGGCTGTGGTCGCCACCTGTAGCAATCTCGCCACATCCAAATGGGGTTTGGTGGTCGTGGTCCCAGTCTATAATGTTGATCGTACGCACCAATTGGCGAAGCTCGTGGTCAATGACCTCTATGGCGGTTGCAGAAAAGACAGCCGCTTCTAGCTTCTCAGGGTCAAGGTTAGTCACATCCAAAGTGATTTCAACCGTCTCGCCGGGTTCGATACCGCCACTAATCGGAACAAATGCGTTGTCGGTTTCCCAAGGAACAGTCCGGTTCGGGTCCGCAATTGTGTACTCTACACCCACACCAGCAATCGCATAGTCGAGGTTGTTCGTAACATCGGCCATAAGAAAACTCGAAGTTCTAACGCGGCCTTCGTAGATCTCGACCCGGACACTAACCTCTATATGTTCGGCAACACATGCAAGCAGCGCAGCCTGTTGTTCGTCGGTCGGCTCGTCGTGAGCTAGCGCGGAAGTGGCGGCAATTGCAAAAGCGGTGGCAGCGAAAATCGTTCTCATGTCGGTATCTCCGGTGTTTCCTTTGTGGGGGCCTTGGGCCCCTCAGTTGGTTATTCGACTGGGAAAGGTGCTTCCCAGTCCGGCAGGCCGTTCACGCGGAACGATTCAACACAAAGTTCGTTGGTGTATGCCTCCTTAAAGCTCAGCTTCTGGCAGGCCTGGTAAACTCGGGCGGCAAGCTCCTGCTTCTCGGCTAGGAAATTCATATTGATGTGGCGTTCCAGGGTTTCGGCAGCGATGCGTTCTGCCTTCGCTTCGGCCGCAGCTTCAGACTCATCCGGCGTCACATACTTCTGTTGCTCGTGGTCCCAGATGTAGTCTGGGTTCTTCACCCGACGCATACACTCCAAGGCTGGGCCTTCCAGCACATCACGCATGTTGTCCAAACCGACCTCGCGGCGCGCAACACCGTATGCCATGTTGATGCGATAGTAGTCATGCTCGTCGGCCTCAGCCTTCGATAAACATTTCTCCGCCACTATCTTCAATTCGGAACGATAGTCATCGGCGTCCTTCGCAACTGCGATGTTGGCCGTAATGAGCGAAGCAGCGGCAACTACAATGGCGATAGGGGTCTGTATATTCATATCTATGTCTCCTGTGTTTCCCTTTGTGGGGGCCGAAGCCCCCTCCGTCAATTGAGCGGCGACCACACGAGGAAATCGCCATTGCCCAGGTCGTCCACACGGAGCGACGTCGAAGCTGTCGGGTTCTCCATCAGCTGGTTCCATAGCGGCAGTTTTGGTGCCTTCACACGCATGGAACCACCCACGACGGGCAGCGACACAAAGACCGCACCCTTCCGCGTGTAGAGGTAGTCGGCCACCTGCTTCTGGGTCTCGAAAACCTGCTCGTCGTCGGCTTCGACGACCGGGGCCTCAGGTGCGTTGTCGATCAGCCACTGGGCACCGTCCTCAGATACACACTGCAGCACGTCGCCCTCACCGTTGTCGTTGTCCGTGTAGACCAGCCCCTTCTTCGCCAGAGAGCCGAGGATACCCTTCACGGAACGCACGGACTTCCCGGTCTGGTCGGCCAGTTCCTGGGCATCGGTCCAAGTCGACCCGGTATCGCCCAGTGCCGATGCGGCAGATTCAAACGGGCAGATGGCGGTAAGAACGGTCAGTTCGTTGGCAGTCAGTTTCATTTCTGTATCTCCTGTAAACATATTCAAGATACGAGATATGTAGGTACCGAAACTCCCGAAGTAAACCCTCACAGGCTAAATTTCTTCAATGTTTTTCTGCACTTGGACGTAATTTCGTTTTGCCAGGAACATCGCAGGGCGTATCCTTTGTGCACAATAGTGGCGGCAAAATTGCCAACTTCCGGACGGAGGACACGTATGCAAAATCCCTTCCGGCCTTCGACAGAGGCCGAACTCCCCGCACCCAGCACCAGAGGCGCGTCGTTCCGAATAAAGAGCGGCGACCAAGTGTTCGAAGGGCGACCAGTCAATGCGCCTTGGGTCAAACACACAATCCTCGCAATGCTCGAACCGTTCGCCAAAGAAAGCGCACGGATCATGCACACCAACTTCGACAGCTTCGAACGTCGGCTATCGCACCTCGAAACAGAACTGGGGGTGACGTCGCACAAAGACGTCGGCAGCTTTCGCTCCGTCCGGCTTGGTGACGAAGATGTTTGACCAACCCCCCGACAACTGGGAACCGGAGCCGAACAAAGGCCCCCTCGAACCCGAAGACGTATCGGCATTGCTGCGCACCGCACGACAAGAGCTCGACAGGCTGCGCGAGGAGGACAAGAAATGAACAAACCACTGGAAATCAAAAGCACCAAGGTTCGCAAAGAACTGGACGTTGCCAAAGACCGGGCCATCGCGGCCAAAGCCTTCGATGTATTCGAAGCCGAACTGGACGACGCGATGCAGGCTCGGGCCGTGGTCCCGGAACTGCTGGGCCGACTGGACGCGCTCGAAAAAGCTCTGCAACGCCCGGTGCACGTCGAAGCAACAACCAAGGCTCCGGCGCAACCCAAGAAACAGCCGAACAAGATCCGAGCCTCTCGCGTTCTGGCACTGGCGGCAATCGCCGAAGCTCGGCGGTTCAGCAAGCAGATCAAACACGAAACCACGCTGGCCGAATACTACCCCGGCGACGACAACCGAAATATCCGAAAGTCGGCAGAACGACTGCTCAAGTCGGCAACCTCGGTCGGCGCAACAGTGGACGCTGGCTGGGCCGCAGAACTCACAAACCACGACATCGGCGAGTGGGTCGAACCCCTACGCGAACGGTCGATCTGGGGCCAACTCATGCAAGCCGGGGTCGCAATCCCGCTCGGGCCGAACCAGTCGCTCACGATGCCCATGCGCGGAGCAAACGCCAAAGGGTCTCTCGGCCTGTCGTTCGTCGGCGAGAAAGCCACAATCCCGGTAAAGTCCGACGTTCTCGGCTCGATCATGTTCTCCCGCCACAAAGCTGCTCTCATCACAGTTGTGTCGAACGAACTCATCGCAGTCAGCAACCCGGCAGTTCTGGACGTCATCGAAAACGACGCACTGGACGACATGGGCCTCGGGTTCGACGGAGTGCTGCTGGACCCGGCCAACGCAGCCTTGGCGGGCATCCGACCTGCCAGCCCGTGGAACGGCGCACCAAACCAAGCTTCGGCAGGGACGGATATCGCCAGCATCGTGGCAGACCTCGCATGGCTGGTCGCTACCGCAGCCACCATCCGGCCTCGTCGCCCGGTTCTCATCATGTCGAACGACCGGGTACAGCGCCTTCGTATGGCGTACGACCCCGCCAACGGAGCGTTCCCGTTCCGGGACGAAGTGGAGAACGGAACGATCATGGGCCTGCCCATCCTGTCGGCCAGCCACGTTCCTAATGACAAGGTTTACATCATCGACGCAGCAGACTTCGCTTACTGGGCCGAAACCCCGATCATCGATATCTCCCAGTCCGCAACCGTGGTCATGGTGGACGACGATGGTGTGGCGCCCACGATGGCCGACACGAACGCGGTTAACGACACTGGCGGTTCCGTCCACGTGTCGGACGCGGCAACAACGGTCCCACCGTCGGAAGTCCGGTCGATGCTACAGACCTACAGCACTGCGATGCGCATGGTTGCACCCGTCACATGGGGGACGATGCGCACCGGAACCGCAGCATATGTAACGGGAGTAAGCTGGTGACACCGACACGCAACAAGTTCGGAGTGCTGCAAGGCCAGCAGTTCGACGAAACCGAATACGACCTGCAACGGACCATCGCCAGCACAGGAATGGTGCAAATGGGGCGGTCGCAAACCCTGCACGGACGCGCCGACGACTGGTTCCCGCTGTACGCGGACCCCGGCGAAATCCCGGCACCATAGGAGGGCAGCATGTTCGAAAACACACAAGTCGCCGACCTCAAACTGGCAGTCGAACGCGACGGCAACGGACGCCTCTGCGCCGCAGTCCAGCGCACCCCCGATGGCAAGATTGTCGCCACGGCCACGGCTGGCGAGGTCACGTATCACATCCCGACCAACAAGAAGGTCAAAGAGATCATCGCACTGGCACTGGTCGGGTATTTCAACCGCATCGGGAGGCCCGCAGCATGAAGGTACAACGTACAACCGGAGGCCACGAAGGTCTGGCCTGCCAATACTCGGCTGGGGTGCTGTGCGAAGACTACAGCAAGCAGTCGACACCCCCGGCACCGAAGTCTGTCTGGGACAAGGCCGAAGCCAAACGCCGGAAGAAGGCAAAACTCGCAGGAGGCCAAGATGTCTAAACTCGTACAAGCTCGGGCTGCGCTGTTCAAAGCTGTGTCGCGCGGCGAATTCGACGAAATGCCGCGGACAGCCAAACGGAAGCTATGGGCTGCGGCCTGCAAACAGGTTGGTCACACCAAGCCAATGTACAAGTCTTCGGTGCGACCCAAGAAGACCGTCAAACCCCGGAAGTCGCGGGCCAAGCTGGTCGCGTGGGCACAGCAGGTTGCCCAGGAAGTCGAAACCAAACGGCAGCAAGAACACGAACAGCGTCACTACGACAGGTTTCCGCACTACTACACCGGGTCGCGCTGGTGATTAGTTTGGGGTCGGCTGCGTGATCGGCGGACCCCACTCCCGACCGACGGCTTGGCTCTCTGGAGGACTCAACGTCGGTCGTTCCCAGCCACCGTCCGGGTGGAACCGGCAAGTTCGGGGCATAGGTATGTGTCAGAGCGTCTGCCCCGAGCGAATTTTGAAACGGACTGGGTTGTAGCTCAACTATGTGTGGAATATGTATCGAGAATTCCAACCAACGCGTATAGTGCGTCGAAAACAGGCTAAGCATGAGCGCTCCAAACCATTTTTTAGTTTCTCTGCACCAAGAAAATCTTCAGCGTGCAATCGACTTTCTAAAGTTTGCTGAAGCAAAAAACGGCGCCGCCATCGCTTTTGCAAGCGCGCTTGTTTTAACTGCTCTTCAATTTCGAGAGAAGTTATCCAATTTTAGTTTTCTCGAATTGTTAGGTATTACATTTGCGTTGTCAGCAGGATTGGTGTCAGCGCGCAGCTTCGTGCCAAGGCTAAGCGGGAAGTCAGCGAACAAGAATCAAGACCCAAAAAAGCCGAATTTACTGTTTTTTTCCGACGTCGCTGAGATGTCGGCCAAAGACTTTCAAGAAGATTTCTTAGAACTAGCCAACTCTGAAATCGAACTTATCCATGAATATTCAGTTCAAACAGTTGCTAACAGCCAAATCGCAAAAAGCAAGATGGATCATTTCACTATCGCAGCTTTACTGTTGATAGCTGGAATGATCCTCACAACATCAGGCATAGTTTTTGAAATTTTCTCCCGAATATAAGCAGAGACTTTCCCAATGAAATTAGCTACTTTTAGAGACGAGGTCTCCGAAGAGATCCGATCCATTTTGTCGACAGACTTTGAAGTTGAAGTCGTAGAAACGGATTATGTGCCCAATTCTGGCGACCCCAAAATCACTTTTCCGAACGCTGATAGTAAAAAGCAATGCTGCAAAATGATTGAAACCTGCGTTCTTTATATCGATATTCGAAAATCCACTGAACTAAACTTGTCGCACCGCCGCGCCACAGTTGCCAAACTTTATAGTGCATTTGGACGCTCGATGACTCGAGCGGCAAGGTTCTACGGTGGACATGTCCGCGGTATAATTGGCGACAGAGTAATGGTTGTGTTTGACAAAGCGGATTGTTTCAAGGATGCAGTCAATACAGCCGTGCTAATGAACTCTATTGCAAAGTATGTACTAAACAAGGAGTTCGACAAAAATGAAATTAATTGTGGAATTGGCATAGACTACGGCAAAATGCTCGTAACAAAAGTCGGCATTGTTCGTAGAGCGCAGGAATCTTATAATTACAAAGGCTTGGTGTGGCTTGGGCGTCCGGCGAATGTTGCCTCAAAGCTTACTGACTTAGCCAACAAACCCGCGAAAACAAAATTGGAAGATTGTCTCCACGTTGGTCGCTATTACCCGAGTCTCAATGACTGGACTTGGCGGGATCAGAGTTTCGAAGGGTTTGTGGATGACCTCGAAAATATTCCTGCGTCAAATAAACTGCAACACAAGGACTCTTACTTCCGTTCTCACTTCAAAACGATACGCAGTATCGTGGAGACGCATAGCACCCCTCCAATCTTGATGACCAAAGATGTTTACGCAGGCTTCAAGAGAGACTGCCCAGAAGACAAAATCGTTAAGAACAACATGATAAAAAAGAAATCTGTCAAAACGCCCGAATACTCCGGTGATGTATTTGGAGGCGATGTATTCTTTACTGCATTTGAAGGCTAAATTTCTGATGTTTCCAGTGTTTTTAAACATTCACTGATATTGTGGTTTGTTTTGATGGCAAGCTGCAGGTGCGTTATTTGATTCCTGCCGAAGCTGCTGAAGCTGTCGAAGAATTTGGTTTAGTGCCTTTTGCTATTGTACAACAAACCTTCACCATCATCGTCCAAGACACGATCTTGTGCGGCCTGTTTCTTCTTCGTGGCGGTCGCTTGGCTGTAGCTTGGCAGGATTTGTAACTTGGTCGCCAGCTTCAGCACCTCGGCTGTAACTGCGTGAGCGTGGTCAACCTGCGGACGGTTTTTCTGCTGGCCGCTGTCGGTGGTATAGAACAACCCGTCGATGCCATCGGTCTCCAACACATCGTTTTCCCAAATGGTTAGTTCGTTCATCATGTGTACCAACTGGCAATATCGGCGCAGTAAAGGCTCATGGTGCGGTTCAAAATGACCTCGGGGTAAGCCTCTGGTCACAGTGTACCAAGTATCCACCTGCAACTGGGGCAAATCCATCGGGACTTCGACGTAATCGGGCTGCGCAACATTGTCGGCGCGTGTGTTACCAGACATATCAAGAACTCTCCTTTAAGTTGAGTGACGCCGGAAGCATAACCTTTTGCTTTGTCGCAACAAAATGGTCATTTTGAACCAGTGCGGGTGAAAGTTGGTCGCGATGAGAGCTAAGCAAAGGCCAGTGTTAGACACCTCTGGACATTTGCTGGTAAAACTTGCCTGGTCTGAGTGGTGAACCTAGGCTCCTACAGAGGTTTCTAGAATAGGCTGACGCAATGAACCAAACGGAAGAAGACAAACTTGACGCCGAGTATCTGGTACATGAAGCGGACCCTAAACGCCCATTAGAAGTTTATATTGCAAAGACATCGTCTGACACAGAACAGAAGCCAGAGCTATTTCATCGCATCATTAGCGGGATCGATATTCGTGCCAGTGAGCTTTCACTGAATGAAGGAGTTGAAACAGGTGGCGGCTGGCGTATCGAGCGCGAAACGTTCAGAGAACGCGAAGACTCTGAGAATGATCGTGTGAAATGGTACTATGAAGGAGAACCAATCGAATATCAGGACGGAACACCAATTCTTCCAAGAAATGACCACTCAATTTGTTTCGCACATACTGAACCAGTTACCAAAAAAACTGGAACCTTGCGGGGAAAGGGCGAACTACTAAACGGTCGAACGCTTGGTGTGCTGGGTATCGGCGATTTTAAAAACACGTCGGGCACAGTCACTATTGACCGCGGTTCAGTTGGCAGGCCTGCAAGGTTTGACGTCGATAATTCTGATGGCACGTTTTCTCTTTATCTAACACTGGGGCCGATTGATTTTGATCAAACCGTTCGAATGATAAATCGAACTGGTCAGTTGTACATCGAAATAGGTGATTTCGGCGACAACCCACTTTTGGTTCAACGATCAGGGACTAGTGCGTTTGACTGGGACATCTATTGGGTCCCTTACACTGGGCCGTTCAAAGCGATATACTCTCACCTCGAAACCGTGCGGGGTGATGGGCAATACTGGCACCCTTATGCAAAAGTTTATTCAGGTTCACAGTCTTTGGAAGTAGCCCGAAACTTAGAGTCGGAACCTCCGGCTGTGATCGTCAGTGATGTCCCGCAACTAACTAAATTGAACGATCAAGCAGAGTTTATCAGTGGGGAAATAACGCAAATCAAAAGGTCGGTTTCCCTTGCGTCCAAAACGATCGTAGGCGTTATATGGTTGTTGCTTGTTGTGGTTGCGGGACTGTTTTTTGGCGTTCTCTAACTAATACCGCTTCTTGGTAGCCAAATAGTGAATTCTGCATCTTTCCGCGTACTCGCGGGCAGGATCATACGTTTGCGGGATTTTGGATTAGCGTGGAGCAAAAAATCTATTAAAATCCGCACGAAAAGTAAATGCGCGGGTAGGGGCGCGCTTGGGGAGTAAACGTGTTTCTTCGTCTACTCCCCCCCGGTCTACCGTCGCCCGGCGCGTGGCCTCGGGTCGCTGGTGGGTCCTACCGGGAGGAGGACAGACACTGGTGTGCGGGTCTGTTCTGTCGCCAAACAGCACAACCACAGGAGGTGAAGACACAGCAGTGTGTTGTGGTAGGCTTATGTGTGTTGTTTGCGTCCAGTATTTTATTCGCACAACGCGAACAACGCCGTGGCACTACTCTCTCTTAGGTAGAGTGCTTACGCCCTATATAGTCTTATAGGGGAGGTAAATTAATATCTCTCTACGCAAAGATATACAGCGTTGTGCGCGTTGTGCGCGTTGTCGTGCCCCTATTTCGGGTCTTTTTTCGGCGAGACCCACTGGCCATCGACCTTCTCCTGCCCTTGTTCGAGAGCGAATTCGTCCGCTGCGGCCTTGGTTAGACGCATGCCTTCGCGCCATCTTTCGTATCCTGGGCCACCTTCTTTGCTGTTCTGCGTTGTGCGCGTTTCGGGATACTCCTTGCTTATCTCCTTGCCCATCGTTTGCTTGGTGTAGCTGCGCCAGACGCCATTGTTCTCTGCCCACAGTTCGAAGGCATCGAGCAGGGTCTGCGGTCCCACACGCACGTTTGGCCCGACCTCGCAGCAGTCTTCTACAAACGACCGGATAGGACGCATGGCCTTTTCGTTGCTGTGCAGTTCCCGCTTGTGTGTTTCGGTTTCGGTAAAGCCATTGTTGGCCACCAGCCTCTGGTACCCGACCATTGCCCAGTGGAATATCTGCTCCCGCTCGTTCCACAGCTTTTCCAGCAATCCTCGGTCTTCTTTGCCGTAGAACGACTGGCCAGTAACGAGGTACAGGAAGCGGGAGGCCAAGGTCGCCGATCCGTCGCGCAGCCCCAGTGGTTCGTTGGACAGCACGAGGAACCGAGACTTTAGGGTTCCGTCCCAGTTTGTCTTGTATTTGCGAGCAATCGACTGGTGGTCTTCGCCCGTTACCGACAGCAGAACCTCGGCCACTTTGGCGAAATTTGTGTTGTTGTCGACGCGCATGTCGGAAATAAGAGCCACTTGCCTGTTTATAAGGTTCTCTTTGCCGAATCCACCGGACAGGTCCGATGCTGTTACGGACGTCATTTGTGCGCCCAGGAACCGCTTTAGCACTCGGGCAATGGTGCCTTTCCCACTTCGCTTTGGCCCACGGATCGAGAACGCCTTCTGGAAGCTGGTGTCGGTGGTAAGCATGTAACCGAACGCTTCTTGCAGCAGAACAATCTGTGCTTCGGCTTCTTCGGTAAACACTTCCCGCAGGAAGCCCAGCCACTCCTTGGGTTCGTCGTTGGCGTCCCAAAACACCGGAACCCGGTATGGGGAAAACACAGCTTCTTTCTGCGCGACGTGCTCGCCAGTTCGGGCATTGTACACACCGTCGTTTGTAAGCACGAGGTGGCGCTGTTCTGGCACCAGAGCCTTGGGCATCGAACCGTCGACCCAGACCGGGACTTCGAGTGCGTCCTTTAGGTGGGTCTTTTGCTGTAGTGCGTACGACAGCTTTTCCACCATCGGCTTTTCGGGCACCACAGGACGGTGGGCCACCACGAGGTCCATCTCGGTTACTTCGAACACAGACCCACGCAGCCACTCCCACATTGTTTGGTCCCAGTCGTCGACGGGTACGGGTTGCCAACCCAAGTCGCGGTCGCCCTTAAAGAACTCGCCCCGGTAGTGGTACACGGACTGGTGGTCTTGGTCGTCGTCGCCGTGCCAGCGTTCGGTGCGCAGGTACTCTTCTGCGTTGGCTGGCCAGTCGGTGGGCGAAATTACGTTGTTGGGGGTCTCCAACTCTTCGGCTCGCTGCCGCAGTGCGCGTTCCCGTGCCCGCTGGTGTTCGGCAGCAATCCGTTCTTCCTCGGCTTTGCGCTTGTTGGCCAAGTCTCGGTCGATGGCCTTTTTGCTTACACCGTGGCGCTGCTTTAGTTCGTGTGCCAGCAGTTCGATATCGACTTCCGATAGCTGCGGGAACCCAACGATGCGCCACACTGCCCGGTCCAGCGACGGTTCGGTCAGCACAGCAGCCTTGGCGGGTTCGCCGTACAGCGGAGTGCCGTCGTAGTCTTCCCCGTCCGGTATGGGTTCGAGCGCGGCCTCGTATCGGGCAGGAAACTCGTCGCCCCAACGGTCTGCTAGGTCGGCAGCGTCGTAACCTTCCCTCTCTCCCTCTTCGTACGCAAACCTGTAAAACTGGGTAACGCCTTCCCTACGCAACAGGGCCAGCAGCTTGTTGCCAGCAGTGCGACCGGGGTAATCGTTGTCGAAGTTTAGGACCACACCTGTTTCTCGGAACAGGGGAGCCATCTTGTGCCACGGCGCGAGGTGGACCGACGCAGCCCCATTGAGGTTGGTAAGGCACAGGCGGTTGGGGAACTGTTCGCGCAGAACGTCGATCACCTTTTCGCCTTCGCCGACGATGGGCATCGGGCCAGTGTACCGGATTGGCGACCCGTTTACGTGGTGCCAGCGGTCCCAGCCGTACAGCAGGTCTTCGTAGGGCAGGCCCCACTCGTGCGACAGGTTGCCTTTTACCACTCGCATGGGCACGAAGATCTTGTCGTCGCCGTGCCCTAGGCGCAGCTGGTATCCGACAATGTTCTTGGTCCCCAGTTCGGTGTACGGATAGGCCGCAACCACTGGTTCGCCGTCCACCTTGCGGGGCACTGCGATGTTTTGGGCGAAGTCTTCTAGTGGTGGGATATATGCGCGTTCTGTGCTGCCAGAAATCGCGTCGTATTGTTCTTGTGTGCGTGGCATTGTCGCCCCCTTAAAATAGGCTCGGGGCTTTACTTCTACCACTGGATAAATTAAACCAGAGGTTGTAACTTTGCCCCGACTTTTTGTCGAAATTGTGGTGGGTCCTGCTGCGAACGGGACCCCCACGCTCTTCTGGGGCTGTATTCCTGTAATCGTGCATAACACACGCCGAACCACCCTTTCTTGTATGGGCGGTTTGGGGTAGGCTATGGTTGTCTGTCGGCAAGTCGAGGAACTCCTTGCTGGTGGATTTAGGACCCCCGGTTCGCGGCTGGGGGTCCTGTTATTCTGGCCCGCATAGGTTGTAAAAGATAGGGCAAGTTTTACTTAGCCTGCATCTCCCCCATCGCGTTTACGGTCACAGACACGTTGCCGATTGCGTCCACGATGTCGTCGAGCTTGGCGAGCAGCTGCCTGTCGTCCACGCCAGCAGCGAACTCCATCGCCCGCAACGCTTCGGACACCGACACCCCATGATTTTCGGCAAGGAACTTGGCCCGGACGATAGCGGCCTCCTGAGCCATGTGCCGTTGGCGCAGCTGCATCTTTAAGCGTTCGTCGCGTTGCTGTTGTTCGTAATCGTAGTTGTCTTCCATCACTTCTTCCCCTTCTTGGTTATTCGTTCCCCGGTGGCCGGGTCGAACCAGCCTCCCGGCGTCCAGTCGTCTATGTTCCCCCGCCTACACCACCCGAACCGCCACTCTGCCCCCAGCGCCGGAGGGTGTCTGTTGTCGAAGAACTCGTTCCACATCTTCGCCCGGTAACGGTCGAAATCCTCGTATCCCCACCCGTACAAACACTGGCACAGGCGGAAGGCAGACTGTTCCCGGTCGTTTCGGAAGTATTTCGCTCGGCCCATCGGTGGCTGGTATCCTGTATTCGAGGGACAATTGTGTTGGTCAGCTGGCCTTGCGAACCTTGTTGTCGCGATAGCGGCGCAACTCGGCTCCGGTGATACGCCGGGTTCGCGGCCCATACTCCCGATACGCCAGATGACCTTCCCGCATGACGATGCGCAGGTACTGAACACTGATGTTCAGCAAATCTGCGGCCTCGTCTGGTCTGTACTCCGTCTCATCAACAATCTGCGCCATATTATACTCCAAAACTGCGCTGTTAAGGCTTAGAACGGTAACGGCCTTTACTTCCCAAGTATACCCCTATACTAAAAAACATATCGATTAGAGTACAGGACTAGAGACATGATAGGAAAAAGGCAACAAGCGTTGCTGCGAGAAATCGCGGATGCCACGGACCACGAACTGAGGTTCAGGGCCGTTCACTGGCTGGTGGCGCAATACGCACCAAGGACAGAGGCTCAGATGGGCGCGCTGGCTGTAACGCTCGGGGAACTCACCGGGGCAACGGACCTCGAACCGCTGGAGAGCGTTGCAGAGGCGTGCAAGCTGTTGGCGGTGGCCTATATAGGCGGCGAAGACGGTCAAGACGCTCTGCACCCCGTTCCGAACGCCGCACGGATGGGAAAGGCAGTCGAAATACTCAACCCTCACCTGATTTGGGACTACACAGGCAAACATGGCTTCTTTCCGAATGCCAGGGACCCACTGACAGCAATCGCTGTGAGCGGGATTCACACCATCGCCGAGGGCAAGAGCATCATTCAGTGCGGATACTGCGGAAGGCATATCGTTCCCAAACGATCATCTGCCAACTGGTGTGGCCCCAGCTGCAAGAGTGGCGCGCAGTACCGGAGGAACCGTGATGGCTAGCATCAACAAAGTGTACACCAAGAAAGGCGAACCGCGTTGGCGGGTGAAATCCGAACGAACGTTGCCCAATGGCGAACGTGTTCACGCGCCTTCAGCCACTTTCCACAGTTTCAGCGAGGCCAAGGCCGAGGCTGCAAAGCGTGAACTGGTCGGGGGGACCTTCGGCAAAGGCACACTGGCCGCATATCTGATTTCTTGGCTCGAATACCGAGAGCAGATGGACCTGATCCGGCCCAGCACGGCGGTCGGGTATCGGTCGGTGATTGACGATGTGAACGCACACATCGGCACAGTGCCGCTTGCGAAAGTTTCGGTGGACGAAATTGAGTTTTGGTTGGCAGCAATGCGGGACCGGGGCGTCAGTGCGGGTTCACTGGTCAACTACAAAGCAATCCTGTCGTCAGCCCTCAACGACGCTGTTAAGTCTCGCAAGATCATCTACAACCCGTGTCAGGCCGCACGTCTGCCTAAGACCCCGCGCCACGGTGAACGTGTGGTGCCTCCACTGGAAGATGTCAGAGCGTTCCTATCGGCACTCGATCTCACAGAACACGGACTGCTGTATCGGCTCTGTGCTTTGACCGGGTTGCGCCGGGGCGAGGCAGGTGGTTTGCTTTGGGACAACGTGGACTTCGAAAACCGTCAGATTCATGTTCGCCACAACCTGACCCGAAACAAGGCCGGAGAGTGGGTATTGGGTCCACCCAAGACACCAACCAGTACCCGAACTGTTCCCCTCGTCTCGGAAGCTGTCCAGTTGCTGCGCAAGGCGCGTCTGAAGTCTGGGGGCAGCGAATACGTGTTCCCGGGCAAGAACGGCGGACCGCGTTCAATGGGTGCAGTTTCGGATGCGGGGCGACGAGCCAAGAAAAACTTGGGACTGCCGAAAGCGTTCAGCCCTGCCCACGGAATGCGCAATTTTTTCGCAACGATGATGCTGCGCAACGGGGCGGATATCCGGGTTTTACAAGGCATCATGGGACACGCTTCTCCGGAGCAAACCATGAGCTATCAGAAACCGGACAACGACGACCGGGCACAGGCGGTTTCCGCGATTGAAGGATTGCTATGAAAGCCGGGAAAACGCCGGGCGAGAAGTAAAAACCCAAGACCGTATTACGCTAACAAGGTGGGTTAACGAATATGACAACGTTGTTCCCAAATACAATTAGGCCCCAGCATCGTTGCACGACGCCAGAGCCTAAAATGATCCCGTAAGAACGCGCGCGCAGCGTTCAGCGGGAACCCAGAACCCACTTCCAGAAACTCCGGATCGCCTTGCCGCGCTCTTGATGAGCGCGCAGAATTGCCTTTTGTGCGGCAGGATTGGTCGTCATCTCGATCATGGCTTTTCCCTTCTGCTAAAGGTGAGCTTGACTTGCATTCAACATGCCTGTTGTTTTCAATAGGTACAAACGAGAGTTTTTCCGTATTCAGTTTAGAAAATCTTATGTGAAGATGAGCGACCGACTTCCCCCACTCACCGCCCTCAGGGCCTTTGACGCCGCCGCCCGCCATATGTCCTTTGCCAAGGCCGCGGACGAGTTGAACGTGACACCAGCCGCGCTGTCGTTTCAGATCAAGTCTCTGGAAGAGCATCTGGGGCAGCCGCTGTTCCGCCGATTGAACCGTGCGGTCGAGCTGACCGAGGCCGGACGAACCCTGGCTCCAGGCACGGAAAAAGGGTTTGCTGCGCTGCAGGCGGCTTGGTCGGCCACCCGCCGCCTGCAGGACAACACGACACTGACGGTGACCGCTGGGCCGGCCCTGACAGCCAAATGGCTGGCCCCCCGCCTTTACGAGTTCGCCCGCGCCCATCCCGAGATCGACCTGAGGTTTTCAGCCACGCTGCGCAATCTCGATTTCGAGCGCGACGACGTGGATGTCGCGATCCGGTTCGGGTACGGGCAGGATGACGGGCTGTATTCAGTTCCCGTGCGGCAAGAGTGGCTGACGCCTGTCATGACGCCCGAGCTTGCGGCCCGGTTTCCGACGCCGCAGGATCTGACCAAAGCACCGCTGATCCACGATGACTCGATCAACTTCCTGAATCCGCCCTGTGACTGGCCCGCCTGGTTTCGCGCGGTCGGGGTGGACTTCACGCCGACTCATGGTGCGCATTTCTCGAACGCGGATCACGCCATTGATGCCGCGGTTGCGGGTGTCGGCGTCGCATTGGGACGGCGCCCGATGATCATCAAGGATGTGATCGAGGGCCGACTGGTCATGCCCTTCAAGACCGCCATCGAAACCAAGGCCCGCTTCCGGTTCCTGTGCCGTTCGGGAGAAGAGACGCGCCCTCAGATTGCCGCCTTCCGGGATTGGTTCCTTGCAGAGATCGAAAAAACCGCGCACATATCCGACGGTCTTGAAATCATACCCGTCGAGGAAATTCCCCCCGCATGACAAAGAAACGCGCCACCGCCATCGGTTTTGTCGCCGTCCTTTTGTGGGCACTGCTGGCGCTGTTCACGGTTGGCTCGGCGCCGACCCCGCCACTTTTGCTGAACGCCATCTGCTTTACGATCGGCGGAACCCTTGGCTTGATCTGGACGTGGCGCAGCGGTGGGCTTGCGCAACTGAAACGGGTCAGTTGGAAGGTATTCGCCTTCGGCACGGTTGGCTTGTTCGGATACCACGCCCTGTATTTTTCGGCCCTGCGCATGGCACCTGCGGCCGAGGCCGGATTGATTGCCTACCTCTGGCCTTTGCTGATCGTTCTTTTTTCAGGGTTGCTTCCCGGCGAAACGCTGCGTCTGGGCCATCTGCTCGGAGCATGCCTGGGCTTCTCCGGGGCCGCGCTGATCATCACCGGTGGCGGAACCGCAGGGTTTCAGGCCGAACATCTGCCGGGCTATGCGCTGGCGCTTTTGTGCGCCCTTACGTGGTCGGGGTATTCCGTATTGTCGCGCAGGCTGGGTCAAACGCCGACCAGCTCGGTAGCAGTGTTCTGCGTGCTGACCGCCATCGCCTCGTGGATCCTGCATTTCAGCCTTGAGCAGACAGTCTGGCCACCCGACGCGCTGGCCTGGATGTCGACCGTTGCCCTGGGGTTGGGGCCTGTTGGGCTGGCGTTCTATGTCTGGGATATCGGGGTCAAGCACGGTGACATCCAGATGCTGGGCACCAGCTCTTACGCGGCACCCCTGTTGTCAACTTTGGTGCTTGTGGTCGCCGGGATCGCCACGCCATCCTGGACGCTGGCGATCGCGGCATTGCTTGTTACCGGCGGCGCTGCAATCGCGGCACGCGCCAGCCTGCGACATTAAGCCGACAGGCGTTCAATCTCTTCCTTCAGCTTCAGCTTCTTCTTTTTGAGTTGAGCGATGTGGAGATCGTCGATACCGGGCGAGCGCTGGGCTTGTTCCACTTCGAGACTGAGGATTTCGTGCTTCTTCTTCAGTTCCGTCAGATGTGCGCTTACGCTCATGGCGATCCTCCTTCTGAGTTTCTGAATATCACATGGGAAGTTGATCACATCATTTCCAGCCTGTCACGCTGCAGACGCTCGGATTCTTGTTCAAATCCGACAATTTCGGCTGGTCATTGCCTATCGGGCGTCCGGCCAGGGCATTGGTCGGCCCACGCGCAGGATGCCAGATACCATGTCGGTATAGCTCTCGCCGTCCCTTTCATGGCGGTCACCGCTGTGGAGAATCAGCGGCGCATGCAATCGAAAATCCGCGCGCCCGCCCTTGCGCGCCCGCAGGATCAGCAACTCGGCCCTGCGCCCCATGCGCGGCGCGATGGGCAGAACCTCTACCGAGCCCAACCGACCCACGCAGGCCGTCAGCATGTCGGGCAAGCGTTCCGCGCGCTGGATCATGTGCAAGTACCCGCGCGGTGCCAGCCTGCGCGCTGCCGCATCAAACCAGTCGGACAGCGGCGTCTGCTCGCTCAGTGCCGTTCGCCGACCAGCATCGACGGCCGCGCTATGTGCACCGGGCCGATAATAGGGCGGGTTTGCGATCACGTGGTCGAAGTTCTGCTGACGCAGATCAGTCGGCATATTGGACAGGTCGGCCACGTGAACGGACAGATCAATCTCGTTGCATTGCGCGTTTCTTGCGGCCAGATCGCCATAGTCGGCCTGAAGCTCGACCCCAGTCGAGCGCAGACCAGGTACGCGGGTCGCGAGACAAAGAACCGCAGCACCCGCCCCGCAGCCCAGCTCCAGCACCGACTGCCCGGCTTTGGCCGGAACTGCGGCAGCAAGCAGCACCGGATCGATACCGGCGCGATAACCGTCACGCGGCTGCCACAGCTTTAGGCGGCCACCCAGAAAGTCGTTGCAAGTCAGCGCGCTGTCAGGAAACCCGGTCATTTTCCCAGCGGAATGTCATTGTCACGCATCACCCGCTCTGCCCGCTCGAGGTCATCGGTCCGAACCATGAGGCGGCGCGGAAAGATTCCGATGCCTCCCTCGAGGACGCTCATATTTACGTCCATCTCAAAGCAGTCTATATCCTCGCCCTCAAGAAGAGCGGATGCAAAGGCGATGATGGTCGGATCAGTGCTGCGCAGAAGTTCTTTCATGGGGATGGATGTAAGGGCAAGGCAGGACGAAAGTCGAGCCTTGTATCAGGAGTGTGATGACGATCAGCACGATCTCGAAACCGCATGAGCGACTGGCCGAGATTTTGGCCGGTGAAATGGAGGCGGTAAACACTCTGATCCGCACCCGCATGGCCTCGGAACACGCGCCCCGCATCCCCGAAGTCACCGCGCATCTGGTCGAAGCGGGCGGCAAGCGCCTGCGCCCGATGCTGACACTGGCCGCTGCGCGGCTGTTCGGCTATGGCGGCGATCATCACATCCGTTTGGCCGCCACGGTCGAATTCATCCACACCGCCACGCTTTTGCATGACGACGTCGTGGACGAAAGCGCGCAGCGGCGGGGCCGGCCTACTGCCAACCTCCTGTGGGACAACAAGTCCAGCGTGCTGGTCGGCGACTATCTGTTTTCGCGCAGTTTCCAGCTGATGGTGGAAACCGGATCGCTGCGGGTTCTGGACATCCTGGCCAATGCCTCGGCCACCATTGCCGAGGGCGAGGTGCTGCAGATGACCGCTGCCACCGACCTGCGCACCGACGAGAGCGTGTATCTGCAGGTCGTGCGCGGAAAGACCGCGGCGCTGTTCTCCGCGGCGACCGAGGTGGGCGGCGTGATCGCCGGTGCGTCCGAGGAACAGGTCCGGGCGCTGTTCGCCTATGGCGACGCGTTGGGCATCGCCTTCCAGATCGCCGACGACCTGCTGGACTATCAGG
Source organism: Ruegeria sp. CG3 (assembly GCF_056537205.1). Lineage (NCBI taxonomy): Bacteria > Pseudomonadati > Pseudomonadota > Alphaproteobacteria > Rhodobacterales > Roseobacteraceae > Ruegeria > Ruegeria sp. CG3. The sequence goes on from NZ_JBQFRC010000003.1 coordinate 183,077, forward strand.
GCGACAGCAAGACCACCGGCAAGAACGTGGGCGACGACTTCCGCGAGCGTAAACTGACCCTCCCAGTGATCAAGGCCGTGGCCCAGGCCACACCCGACGAGCGTGCGTTCTGGGAACGCACGATCGAGAAGGGTCGGCAACAGGATGGAGACCTGGACCTGGCCCTGAACCTCATGCGCAAATACGGCACCCTGGAGGAGACACGGAAGGACGCTCTGGCCTGGGCTGCCAAGGCCAAAACCGCTCTGACCGCGCTGCCCGATCACGAGTTGCGCGACCTGCTCGGTGATCTGGCCGATTACGTCGTATCCCGCCTCAGCTGAGTACGCTGGCGCAACACCACCAGTCCGGCTGGGAAACACCAATCTCGTAGGCTGCAAAATGTGCGGCCTTCATGGACGGGTACAGCGCAAAGCAGGTCGAACCCGACCCCGACATGCGCACCAGCAGAACGTCCCGCGTTTCACCCAGCGCCTGCAACACGTCTGAAATCTGGGGCGCCAAACCTATTGCCGCTTCCTGCAAATCATTGCGTTGCCCGGCCAGCCAGTCAGCGCAGGCCTCGGGCGTTTCGAATGCCGGTATCTGATCGGGCATCCCCGGATTGTCGCGTGAAGCCAGCGCATTGAACACCGGCCCCGTCGGAACAGGCACACCCGGATTGACCAGCAGCGCGGGCAAAGCCGGCAATGCAACCGGGGCAACATGGTCACCAATGCCCCGCATCCGTGCGGCTCTGCCCAGTACACAAACAGGAACATCCGCGCCCAGGGCCAAAGCCGTTTCCAGCGGAACTTCCGCGTCTTCCCCTGCGATGGCCCGCAAAGTCGCTGCCGCATCCGATGAGCCGCCGCCGATTCCCCCGCCATGCGGCAGGAGCTTGTCCAACTGGATTTGCCCGCTCCATCCCATCGCCCTAGCGGCCCGCCAGACGAGGTTGCGGTCGTCGGTCGGCACCCCGGCGGCATGGGGACCGATCACGGTCAGGCGAATCTCGGGCCCGGGTGACAGGATCAACGTGTCTCCCACATCGGCAAAGGCGACCAGCGAATCCAGCAGATGGTATCCGTCGGCCCGCCGTCCGGTCACATGCAGGGAAAGGTTGATCTTCGCGGGTGCAAAGGCCTCAATCGCCATTGGCGACCTTGAGGGGGGCCGCGCCTTCCTCGGCCAGCACCGCGTCCAGCCCGACCTCGAGTTTGCGACGGATCCGGTCGGGGTCGGCCTCGCCATCGGTATCTTCGGGATCGATGAAGGACAACGCGCGCCGCCATTGGAAATCGGCCTCACGGGTGCGCCCGACGGCCCAGTAGACGTCGCCCAAGTGGTCGTTGACCACCGGGTCCACGGCCATCAGTTCAACGGCGCGCTCCATATGTTCGACCGCCTCGTCGTACCGGCCCAAGCGAAACAGAACCCAGCCCAAGCTGTCGACGATATAGCCGCTGTCAGGCTGGATCGCGACGGCGCGCTCGATCATGTCCAGCGCCTCTTCCAGTTTTTCCTGCCGCTCGACCAGCGAGTAACCGAGATAGTTCAAAACCTGCGGCTGATCCGGATTCAACTCCAGGGCACGCCTGAAATCCGCCTCGGCCTTGTCCCAGGCCTTGAGCCGTTCGTGGCAGATGCCGCGGGCGTAGTGCAGGAACCAGTTGCCACCCGAACCGGTTTCGGTCAGTTCGATGGCTCGGTCATACGAGGTGACAGCTGCGGCGTAGTTTTCCTGACGCCGCTGCAGGTCGGCCAAGGCGACGTGGACACTGGGCAGGTTGGGCTGCCGGGCCGCCAGATTTTCCAGCACTTCGATCGCCGCATCCGGTTTCCCCGACTGAGCGAGGATTTCGGCACGCCCCAGCTCGGCTGCGTGGAAATCGCTGCTACCCGTGGGAACCTTTCGATAGGCTTCGGCGGCCAGGTCGTACTGGCTCAACTGCTCAAGCAGTTCCGCGCTCAGCAGGATCGCATCGATGTGATCGGGCCGGAGGTAAGTCGCGATCCGCGCGTATAGCAGCACATAGTCATGTGCAGCCTCGGTGTTCAACGCCGCCCCGACCGAGAAAAAGACCTCGGCCACGCCATCGGTGGCCGACCCAACATGGGTGAATGGCAAAGTGCCACCGGCGCTGAGCGTGTCCACGTAGGACTCGATCGACGGATCGCTGCCCGCCGCAAACACGTTTTCCAGGAATTGCAGGGCTTCATCGTTGCGGTTGAGCTGCGACAAGACTTCGACCCGCGCCAGCGCTGCACGTCGCGAGAATCGCGCAACGATACTGTCGTCGGCCGCAAAGATCGCCTCGGCCCCCTCGAAATCGCCAACCGACGCCAGCGCCAACGCCTTGTGATACAGCGCGAATTCCCGCAGACCGTCCTGTTGGGCGACCTCATCGAACTGCGCCATCGCCTTGGTCATTTCGCCCTTGCCCAGATGCGCCCAGGCCGTCATCAGCCCATCGACCAGCGGGCCAACGCCCTGGTTTTCCGGATCACGGGCCAGCAATTCGTCGAACTTTCCGTCAGATACCAGTTTGGCGGAAACAACCATACGTGCGGCCTGGTTGGGCTGCTCGTTCGCCTCCATGTCCTCGGCGATCCGCAATGCACGTTCCACATCGCCAAGCGCCACGCGCGCCAGCAGCACGCTTTCCTTGAGCTTGGTGTTGCCCGGGTCGAAGATCAGGGCCTTGGAGTAGTACTCCTCGGCAGCCTTGTAGTCGCTTTCATAGATGGCTTGGCGTCCAGCCAGATAGGATCCCGCGCCGGAATCAGCGTGAACCGGAACGACAGCTGCTGTCGCAAGAAACACGGCCAGCGCCGTGCGACGAACCAGTGAAACCACCTAATACCTGCCTTGTCTGCCTACGATTGCAGGATAAGCTAGGGCCTTGGCCCGCCAGAGGCAATGGCCGAGCGTTCACGGCCCCGCCATTGCCCGGGTTTTTGCCTACATGTTGGGGTAGTTCGGTCCGTCCCCACCCTGCGGCGTGGTCCACGTGATGTTCTGGCTGGGATCCTTGATGTCACAGGTCTTGCAGTGGACGCAGTTCTGGAAGTTGATCACGAATCGAGGCTCGGCCTCGTCCTTCACCACTTCGTACACGCCCGCCGGGCAATACCGCTGCGCCGGTTCATCAAACTTGGGCAGGTTGACCTTCACCGGAATCTCGGGGTCGGTCAGCTTCAGGTGACAGGGCTGGCTTTCTTCATGGTTGGTGAACGAGAACGCCACGTTGGTCAGACGATCGAAAGACAGCGTGCCATCGGGCTTCGGATAGTCGATGGGGGTGTGCTTGTCTGCATCCTCGGTCGCCTCGGCGTCGTTCTTGCCATGGCCCAGCGTCCCCAGCAGCGAGAAGCCCAGCGTGTTGGTCCACATGTCCATACCGCCCAGCACCAGCGAAGCGGTCAGGCCGTATTTCGACCACAGCGGCTTGACGTTGCGAACCTTCTTGAGGTCGCGGCCGATCGCACCGTTGCGCACCTCGTCTTCATAGGCGGACAGTTCGTCGCCCGACCGGTCGGCCTTGATGGCCTCGAACGCGGCCTCGGCCGCGGCCTTGCCCGACAGCATCGCGTTGTGATTACCCTTGATGCGCGGCACGTTGACCATGCCCGCCGAGCAGCCCAGCAGCGCGACACCCGGGGCGACCAGCTTCGGCATCGACTGGTACCCGCCCTCGGTGATCGCGCGGGCGCCATAGGCCACGCGCTTGCCGCCCTTCAGCAGGTCGGCCACCACCGGGTGGTGCTTGAACCGCTGGAATTCCATGTAGGGGAACAGGTGCGGGTTCTTGTAGTTCAGGTGCACCACGAAGCCCACATAGACCTGGTTGTTTTCCAGGTGATAGATGAACGACCCGCCCCCGGCATTGCCGCCCAGCGGCCAGCCCATCGTGTGGGTGACGCTGCCTTCCTTGTGCTTGGCGGGGTCGATCTCCCAGATTTCCTTCATACCGATGCCGTATTTCTGCGGCTCTTTCCCGCCTGACAGATCGTATTTCGCGATCACTTCCTTGGACAGCGACCCGCGCACCCCTTCCGACAGGAAGACGTATTTGCCGTGCAGTTCCATACCCGGCTCGGTGTTGGGGCCATAGGATCCGTCGGGCTCCAGCCCGAAGACACCGGCCACGACACCCTTGACCTCGCCATTGTCACCATAGACCAGCTCCGAGCAAGCCATGCCGGGGAAGATCTCGACGCCCAGTTCCTCGGCCTGTTCGGCCATCCAGCGGCAGACATTGCCCATCGAGACGATGTAGTTGCCGTGGTTGTTCATCAGCGGCGGCATCGGCCAGTTCGGGATGCGCAACTTGCCGGCCTCTCCCAGCATATAGAAATTGTCTTCGCGCACGGGCACGTTCAGCGGCGCGCCCTTTTCCTTCCAGTCGGGGATCAGCGCATCCAAGCCGCACGGGTCCAGCACCGCGCCAGACAGGATATGCGCGCCCACTTCCGAGCCCTTCTCCAGCACGACCACGTTCAGGTCGGCGTCCAGCTGTTTCAGACGAATGGCCGCCGACAGGCCCGCCGGGCCTGCGCCCACGATCACCACGTCGTATTCCATCGCTTCGCGTTCAATTTCGGCCATCGTGGGCTCCTCCGCTAACTATCCGAATTGGCGCCTGGGGCGCGGGCTCGGCGAAATTTTGTTTCCCGGCTGATTACCTGCTGGAAAAGACCTTGGTCAATCAAAACACGGCGTAACATTGCTGCAATGCGGCAGATCAGCCCTCGGGCGCGTCACCCATCAGGTACCTGGGGCCGCTACCATGCGCCTTGGCCCGGTCGTCTGGGTTGTAGAGCGCGCATTTCGGCAAGCTCAGACAGCCGCAGCCTATGCAGCCGTCCAGATTGTCGCGCAGGCGCAGCAGAGTGTCGATTCGCTGGTCCAGATGCGCGCGCAGGCTAAGGCTGATCTTTTTCCAATCCGCCGGCGTGGGCGTGCGGTTGTCGGGCAGCCCGGCCAGAACCTCGCGGATTTCGGGCAGGGTCAGGCCGAACTGCTGAGCGATCATCACGAAACTCAGCCGACGGATGTCGGCGCGCTGATACCGCCGCTGACCGCCCGGATTGCGCCAGGGGGAAATCAACCCCTGCGCCTCGTAATAGCGGATGGCGGACACCGCCAACCCCGTGCGGCGCGCCAGCGCGCCGATGGAAAGGCCTTCGGATGCGGGCATGATCTCCTCCCGAAAAAAATCTCTTGAGCTAAAGTTAGGTTTAGGAATTACGGTGAGTCGAAACAAGCCTGAACATGAAAAGGAGACCCCATGATGGCGACGCTGGAACACACGAACTTCACCGTCCGCAACCCGCAGGCAACTGCCGCCTGGATGCAGGACGTATTCGGATGGAAAACCCGCTGGGAAGGCCCGGCCATCGCGGGCGGCTATACCGTGCATGTGGGCAGCGCGCATACCTATCTGGCGCTTTACGCCCCGGCCGACCCGAAACCGTCGGGCGAAAGCAGCTATGACATCGTCGGCGGACTGAACCATGTGGGCGTGCTGGTCGAGGACATCGACGCGGCCGAGGCCAAGGTCCGCGTCGCGGGCTTCGAGCCGCACAACCACGCCGACTATGAGCCCGGCCGCCGGTTCTATTTCGACGATGACAACGGAATCGAATTCGAGGTCGTTCAATATGATTGAGATGCTCTGGTTCGGCGCCGAGGCGCATCGCTGGAAACGCGGTGATCTGCTGGGGCATCGGCACAATCGGAAACCCCCACCGCCCCGACGGCGTTAAGTTGCGGATTGCAGGGGTCAAACCCCTTGGCCTCTTGCATTTCACGCCATATTTGGGTCAGGTAATTGCCAACCCATCTTTCGCCCCGACGCTGGTCTCATGCGGCGGGGCGACTCAATTTGTGCGTGGAAAAAAGAAGATATGGAAAAGATCCCCATGACGCCCGCGGGCTTTGCCGCGCTCGAGGCAGAGCTCAAGCAACTCAAGTCCGTTGAACGCCCCGCCATCATCGAGGCCATCGCCTCGGCGCGCGAACTGGGCGACCTGAAGGAAAACGCCGAATACCACTCGGCCCGCGAAAAGCAGGGCTTCATCGAAGGCCGCATCAAGGAACTGGAAGGCGTTCTGTCGCTGGCCGAGGTGATCGACCCGACCAAACTGTCGGGTGCGATCAAGTTCGGCGCCAAGGTCACCCTGGTGGACGAGGACACCGACGAGGAAAAGACCTGGCAGATCGTGGGCGAGCATGAGGCCAATATCGAAAAGGGCCTGCTGAACATCAAATCGCCCATCGCCCGCGCCCTGATCGGCAAGGAAGAAGGCGACAGTGTCGAGGTGCGCACCCCCGGCGGCGTGCGCTCGTACGAAGTGCTGAGCATCCACTACGCCTGATCGGAGCGCGTCATGTCGGGCCAAGACCCTGATCCGGACAGCAAACGCCCCACCTGGCTGGGCATCTATGACCGTCCGGGCCGACCCAGTGTCAGCGGGATCGAGATTGCGGCCGCGGCCCTCAGCCTGATCTGGCTGGTGGTGGCCGTAGCCTTTCTTGTGCTGCCCGAGCAGACGCAGGCCGGCAGTTTCATCGTGATGCTGCTGGCGGTGTTCATGCCGGTGGCGATGATCTGGGTCGCGGCGCTGGCCATGCGCGCCAGCCGCATCATGCGCGAAGAAAGCGCCCGGCTGCAGACCGCGATCGACGCGATCCGGCAGGCCTATGTATCGCAGCAACAGCGCTCGGCCAGCACCTACGAACCCGCGGTGGCCCGGAAACTGGATGAAATCGCCGCGGCCGCCCGGCACACCCAAAGCACGCTGGCCACGTTCTCCAGCAAACGGCGGGATCTTGCGCCGCTGGCAAGACCTGCGGCACCCTCGGGTCAGACCTCATTGGAACTGGGCACTCCGGCCGAAGAGATCACGACTCCTCTGCCCACCGACATTTTCATCCGCGCGCTGAACTTTCCCGAAACCGCCGAGGATACCGAAGGCTTCAACGCCCTGCGCCGCGCGATGAAGGACCGCAAGACCGCGCAACTGGTGCAGGCCGCCGAGGACGTGCTGACTCTGCTCAGCCAGGAAGGCATCTACATGGACGACCTGCGTCCGGACATGGCCCGCCCCGAGGTCTGGCGCCAGTTCGCCAAGGGCGAACGCGGGCGTGCGGTCGCCGCGTTGGGCGGTATCCGCGACCGGTCGTGCCTGGCGCTGACCTCGGCGCGGTTGAAACAGGACCCGATCTTTCGCGATGCGGTGCACCATTTCCTGCGCCGCTTCGACACCATGATCGCCGAGTTCGAACCTCAGGCCAGCGACGCCGACCTGACCGCTTTAGGCGACACGCGCACGGCGCGCGCCTTCATGCTGCTGGGCCGAGTGGCCGGAACGTTCGACTAGCCACCGTTGGGCACGACCCACCGCATTTTCGTGGCCGAACTGAATCCGAAAAGATGCTTGAACGGGCCGGTACGGTCCTGCCCGATCGCCTGAAACCCTTCGCGCTCGTACAGGGTCCGCGCGCGCGAGTTGGTGTCGATCACGTCCAGTTGCACCTCGTGCATGCCCAACCTCCGGGCCTCGTCCTTGATCGCCCGCAGCAGCAGGGTCCCGGCACCTTGCCCGCGCGCCTCGGTCGCCACGCATATGCCATCCATCTGGAACACGCCCGGCTTCAGGTCGCGCTCCAGAACGCTCAGGACAAGGCCCCGCCACAGGGCGCCGAACCAGCCATAGACCCAGGCCAGATCCGCCAGCCCGCCCTGCGTCAGCCCGCCGTCGCGGGTCTTGTACCCGGCCAGCCCCAGCATCCGCCCATCCGCATCCCGCGCCACCAGGGCGAAATCGGGGTTCAGCACCCGTTCAAAAAAGGCCAACCCGCGCGCGTCCGGACCCATCACGCGCGACAGTTTGCCCGAGAACGCCTGCCAGAACAGCGCGGCCGCCCGGGCCCGCTCATCAGGGGAAAACCCGCACGAGACCGAAACCGTCACAGGCCGAAACTGCCATAGGGTATGAAACGCACAGGGTCTCCGGGCTGGATGTCTTGCGCGCCGTCCGGCAGCTCGACCAGCCCTTCGGCCCAGCTGAGCCCGCTGATGCGACCCGACCCTTCCGAATGAAACACCTCGACCCGGCCTTCGCGGACCCGGGCGCGCAGATATTCACGGCGGCCCGGTTTCTTGCGCTTGGCGAACCCGGCGGGCAGGTCAAAGCCCTGCGGCTGCCGCCAGCCCTCGCCCGCCATCAGGCCCAGCGCGGGCCGGGCAAAGATCAGGGTGCAGACCATCGCCGCCACCGGATTGCCCGGCAGGCCGAACACCGGCGTGCCCTGCCACAGGCCCAGCGCCAGCGGGCGGCCCGGCTTCAGCGCGATGCGCCATTCTTGCAAGGCCCCCGCCGCGCGCAGCAGGGCCGAGACATGATCCTCGTCCCCCGCCGAAGCGCCGCCGCTGGTCAGGATCGCGCCGGTCTGTTGCGCGGCCTGGTCCAAGCGGTCCCGCAGCGCGGCCCGGTCGTCGCCCACGCGGCCCAGATCGACCGGCACAAAACCCATCCGTTGCAGCATCGCCAACAGCATCGGGCGGTTCGCATCATAGATCTGGCCCGGCCCCGCGGCCTGACCCGGATCACGCAATTCATCGCCGGTGGACAGAACCCCCACGCGCAAGGGCGTGCGGACCGGGATCTCGGCCACGCCCACCGCCGACAGCAGCGCCAGATCGGCGGGCGTCAGGCGTCGCCCGGCAGGCAGAGCCAAGGCCCCGGCCTGCACGTCTTCGCCGGCCTTGCGCGTGTTGGCACCGGCCTTCAAAGGCCCGTTGAAGGCGATGTGACCGTCCTGCACGGTCACGTCCTCTTCCAGAATGACGGTGTCCACCCCCTCGGGCAGCGGCGCGCCGGTCAGAACGCGCAGCGCCTGCCCCTCCGGCACGGCCCCCGCAAACGGCACGCCCGCCGCCGCGCGTCCCTCGGCCAGCGGCAGAACATGCGGGCCCTCGGGCCGACCACCGGCAAAACCGTACCCGTCCACTGCCGTGTTGGGCAGCGGCGGATTCGACCGTTGCGCGATCACGTCCTGCGCCAGAACGCGCCCGCAGGCTTGACCAACGGGCAGGGTCTCGACGCCGGCAACCGGGTGCAACCGGTCGCGCAGCAGGGCCAGCGCGTCATCGACCGGGGTCCATTCGACCCCCGGCGGCAGGGCGAAACAGTCGTTTTTCAGCGGTGGAGGCGCAATCTTCGGCATGGTCCGGTCCTCGGGCATGGTCAGGGGCTGGGCCGCGGCCCCAAGCCGACCTCGGCCAAGATGAAATCGGCAATGGCAGGCGTGTCGTTCAGATCAAAAACCGGACGGTCCAGATCCAGCGGCGTGTCGCTGGCCACCGCGCGGATCGTCGGATCGTCGGCGGCAATCAGCGGGTTTCCGGGCTGGGCGCGAAAAGCCTCGACCTTGGGGTGGCGCGCGCGCTTGTACCCCTCGACCAAAACCAGATCGACCGGGGACAGGCGCGCCAGAAGGTCATCCAACGGCGGCTCGGGCGCGCCGCGCAGCTCTTGCATCACGGCGATTCGGCGACTGGAGGCCAGCAGAACCTCGGACGCCCCGGCGGTTCGGTGGCGGTAGCTGTCCGTGCCCGGCTGGTCCACGTCAACCGCGTGGTGAGCGTGTTTGACGGTCGAGACACAGAACCCGCGCCCGGTGATCTCGGCCACAAGCCGCTCGACCAGCCCGGTCTTGCCCGCGTTCTTCCAGCCGGTGACACCGTAGATCCTCATGCCCGCTCCAACAGGTGCTGCGCCCGGATCAGATCTTCGGGCGTGTTGACGTTGAAGAACGGATCGAACGGGGCGGCCGGAAACAGCGCCTCGCGCCCGTCATGGCGGTCGGTCCACAGGACCACCTTGCGCAGCCCGTTGTTCAGCGCCGCCCGCAGATCGTCGCGCAGCGCCACGGGCCAAAGGCCAAAGGTCGGGTGCCGGTTGACCCGCCCGCCGGATTTCAGAGCCTCGCCCTCGCCGCGTGGCGTGGTGGCCAGAACCAGCGGATGCGCCTGCCCCTGCGCCGCCCGCGTCAGCCGGTCGACCAGATCGCGCGGGAAGAAAGGCGTGTCGGCGGCAGCGGTGACGATGCAATCGGCGCCCTGCCCCGCCGCCCAATCCAACCCGGCCAGAACGCCCGCCAACGGCCCGGCGTAACCCGCGATGCTGTCCGGCAGGACCGGCAGGCCAAGATCGGCAAAGCGCGCCGGATCGCCATTGGCGTTCAGCGCCAGCCCGGCCACCTGCGGCGCCAGCCGGTCGATCACATGCCCCAACAGGCTTTGCCCGCCCAGTTGCAGCAACCCCTTGTCACCGCCGCCCATCCGCGTGGCCAAACCTCCGGCCAGTATGACGCCGAGGGGGCGTGATGTTTCACCTCCCATCGGCGCTTTTCCTTCGATGCTTCTTGTCCTCGACCGGTACGGAGGCCGGGTCCACGTCGCGCAGCAGCCGGTCCTCGCCCGACAGGCAGACGAAACGTTGGCCGCGCATCCGGCCGATCAGGGTCAGGCCGACCTCGCGCGCGATTTCGACGCCCCAGGCGGTAAAGCCGGACCGCGAAGCCAGAACCGGGATGCCCATCATCGCCGTCTTGATCACCATTTCCGAGGTCAGCCGACCGGTGGTGTACAGGATCTTGTCGCCGGCCGTCTCGCCCTCGGACAGCATCCAGCCGGCGATCTTGTCCACCGCGTTGTGGCGGCCCACGTCCTCCATATAGACCAGCGGGCGGTTTTCGCGGCACAGAACCGTACCGTGGATCGCCCCAGCCTGCAGGTACAGAGACGGCGTGCGGTTGATCTTGGCCGCCAGATCATACAGCCACGAGGTGCGCACCTGAACCTGCGGCAGGCGCACGCCCTCCAGCCCCTCCATCATGTCGCCGAACACCGTGCCCACCGCGCAGCCGCTGGTGCGGGTCTTTTTCTTCAGCTTGTCCTCGTACGAGGTTTCGCGGGTCGTGCGCACCACGACGGTTTCCAGATCGTCATCGTAATCGACCCGCGTGATCTCGTCATCGGGGCGCAACATGCCCTGGTTGCGCAAAAAGCCCAGCGCCAGATATTCCGGGTAATCGCCGATAGTCATGGCCGTCACGATCTCTTGCGAATTGAGGAAGATCGTCAGCGGGCGCTCCTCGACAACCGAGATGCGGCTGACCTCGCCGTTCTGGTCCACCCCCTCGACCACGCGGGTCAACCGCGCCGCGCCGGGATCGGGGGCGATGATGTATTCCGACAGATCGGTTTCGGTGGCCAATTGCAACCCTCTCGCTGACCCGCTACTGCTGCGCAGACCACCATAGGATCTAGCCATGGCAATCTCCACATCCAAGTCATACTATTGGCAGGGTTTTCGCGACGGGACCCCGTTCATCTTCGTGGCGGTGCCCTTCGGCACCCTGTTCGGCGTCTTCGCGACCGAGGCGGGCCTGAGCATTCTGCAGACCATGGTGTTCACCGCAGCCGTATTTGCAGGCGCCGCGCAGTTTGCATCGCTGCAGCTGCTGCAGGACGGCACACCCACGGCCATCATTCTAGTTTCGGCACTGGCCGTGAACCTGCGGATGGCCATGTATTCAGCGTCTTTGACGCCTTATCTGGGCGCGGCGCCCCTGTGGCAACGGGCCTTTGCCGCCTATCTTACGGTCGACCAATCCTATGCCTGCTCGATCGTCCAGTTCGAAAAGGAACCGGACATGTCGGTTCCGCAGCGCATGACCTATTTCATGGGGTCGGTTTCGCCTCTGGTGCCCATGTGGGTACTGGCCACCTTTATTGGGGCTTACCTGGGAACGCAGATCCCGGATAGCTGGGCACTGGATTTCGCGCTGCCGATCACCTTTCTGGCCATGATCGGCCCGATGATGCGCACTCCGGCCCATGTGGTCGCGGCTCTGGTCGCTATCGTCGTGTCGCTGCTATGCGTGGCAATCCCCTACAATCTTGGCCTGCTGATCGCGGGCTGCGCGGGCATGATGGCCGGTGCGCAGGCCGAAGTGATGCTGGAACGCAGAAAGGTAGCGTCATGACCACCCCCGATCAGACAACGGTCTGGACGATCATCGTCGGGCTGGCGATCGGCAGCTATGCCCTGCGCTTCGTGTTCATCGGCTTTGTCGGAGACCGTCCGTTGCCGCCATGGTTGCTGCGGCATCTACGCTATACGGCGGTGGCCATCCTGCCGGCCCTGATTGCCCCTCTGGTCATGTGGCCCACAGCCACCGAGGGCCAGCCGGACCTGCCGCGCATGGCCTCGGCCGTGGTTGCCCTGAGCGTCGGGTTGATCACCAAGAACGTGCTGGCCGCCATCTTTGCCGGGGCCGGCACGCTGTATGGTCTGCTGTACCTAGTTGGCTGAAGCCGCTTCCAGCTGGTTGAGCGCGGCGTTGTTGGCAGCCAGACCCGCCTGCAGATCGGCGCTGTCGTTTTCACGGTATTCGGTCGTGACGACCCCCGGAATCTGCCCGAACTGATCGGACAACTTGACCGGGTAGAAGGTGGTCTGGATCTGCTCGAACCCGGGAACCTGCTGCAGCAGCCGAGCAGTCGAGTTGGCGCAGTAGGCGCCCGCAACCGGTCCGGACTGCTTGGCCAGCTGATAGGCGATCTCGGCCTGTTGGGGTGTCACCTGGATGGTCTGGATTCGCGCATAATGCGTCTCACGCGCGTGCGAGCTGCGATAGGCACGCTCGACCGCGGGGGTGATGCCATACAGCACGTCATCCTTGATTGGCACCACGTCGGCGCGGAACGACCCGGCAGGGTCGAAAATTACCCGCTCGCTGGCGCTGATCATCAGCGAGGTATGCGCGCCAGACCCCGTACGCGTGTTGATCATCGTGTACAGGGTCAGCGTTGAAGGACCCGGGTCACGGTAGGATCGTGCAACGATCTCGGACTGGTCGGCCTGAGGGCGCTGCGACGTGGCACAGCCTGCGACGGTTACTGCCAGCAGGCAGGCAATCAAGATGCGAAACATGACCCGTCAGTCCGGCTTATGCCCCGAAGATCGCAAGAAACAGGGCAATAAAGCAGATCACCACGACGCTGTAGGTGGTGAATTTGATGAACCCGTTGAAGGTTTTGGTCTGGACGGTGATGTCCATCTCGCCGTGCTTGTGTTCAGCCATTTCGAAAGATTCCCAATTCGCGTGTTTGCCGATTTGGATAAATCATATTTTCCGGCCTGTCACGACGTCAATCGCGCGCAGGTGCCCGAGTTCAGTCGCCCGCAGCCTCATCGGTGGCAAAAACCGAGCAGCCGGGATACCCGAAGCCCCACCGCCACGGCAGGCCGGTGCAGGGACCACCTCCGAATCGGACGGCCATGAACATCGCCTCGGCGGTGATTGACATGGCCGACTTCACCTGCTCGGGCGTCATGTCGTATTGAGTGGCATAGTCCTGCGCATGCACGGCTCCGAATTCCTTGACGCAGGCGCGCAGGGCGCGGTCAGCCTCCAACCGGGCGTCGAAACTGGCGTCGGCGGACGTGGCGCCCCCGGCGGTGTGATACGCGCGATCATGAGTCACGCAGCAGGATTCCCACGGCGGGTGGCTTTCGTAAACGGCGCGAAATCTGGGAAAGGTCTCTGCCACCAGCCGCCAGCTGGACGACATACCGCCCGAGCAGCCATCGGTTTCAAACGCGCTCAATGGTTGCCTAACCGATTGCGCGATCAAAGCCCGATGCGCGGGCATCTCGACGCCGCGCATCAGATCCTGCGCCGAAGCCGACCCGGCAAGGCAGGCGAGCAAAAGACCGAAGCTAGGGGCTTTCATCGCGCATCGCCTCGGTATCGACCGACAGGCCGAAGGTCGTGGCCAGCCACAGCAGCAAGCGCTCGCCCGGTTCCATTTCGGCGCGGACACGCAGCACTTCACGCGCCATGGCGGGGCGGTCGGTGATCAGACCGTCGACACCCATCGAGGCCATCGACGACATCTGCAGCGGGTCATTCACCGTCCAGACATAGATATCCTTGCCTGCATCATGGACCGAGCGGATCAGCCCGGGCGTGACCATCCCGGCGTTCACCGCGACGAAATCGCCCTCCAGCCCGGTCAGATCGCCCACCGCCGTCGCGGCCAGAACGCCGGCGCGCCAGTCCGGGCGCAACGCTTTCATCTTCTGCACCGCCGGGTATTTGAGCGACATCGTGGCGATGTCCTGCTCCATCCCGAATTCTTCGACGATGGCGGCCACGCGGTTTTCCAGATCCACGTCATGGCCATAGTATTTCAGTTCGATGATGACCTTGGATTTACCCTTCGCGGCCTTCAGAACCTCGCGCAAGGTCGGAGTGCGCTGATCGGCATATTCGGGGTCGAACCAGCTGCCGATATCAATCTGCCCCACATCCTCCATCGTGGCGTCCCAGACTTTCAGGTTGACCCCGCCCAGCTTCATGAAGTCGCTGTCATGGGCCACGATCACCTCGCCGTCGGCGCTTTCTTGTACGTCGATCTCGACCCAGTCGGCCCCGTCTTTAATGGCCTTCAGCACCGCAGCCATCGTGTTTTCCGGCCGCAGCGCCGCCGCGCCCCGGTGGCCGATTACGTCGGCATGATCGGGTGCCGAAATCTGGTCCAGCACGTCCTGGCTGAACCAGATACCGGCCAGCAGGGCCACGATTGCCGCGGCAACGGTCACCAGAACCCGGGCGCGCAGGTTTCCAGCTTCGGGGTGAGACAGCTCTGCCGCGCGAGTTTCAAAAAACCCATCCAGCAGAACCGCCAGCGCGCCCAGCGCCACCGCCGCCAGCACCAATCCGGCCAGAGACCACAGCCCGGCCACCAGCAGGCTGAGCGTCAGGGCAAACCGCAGGTTCGTGCCCTGTTCGAGAGGTACAAGGTGGAACAAAAGGCTGGCCACGGCGGCAATCAGCGCAGCAATCACCAGACGTATGGCCAGCCACAGTGCCAGTTCGATCTTCAACCGGCCGCGTTTGCCCTCCATTCGCCGGGCGCTTTCGGCGAAGGCGTCCGAGGGCGCAATCCCCTCGAACAGCACCAGATGCAGGGCGAGCGCCCAGGCCGACAGGCGGCGGATCAGCACCCAGGCCAACGCCAGCACCACGAGCCCGATCAGCGCGACGGCCACCTGGAACGCGGGCGGATGAAAGGTCAGGTAGTAGTTGATGTCGTACTCGGTCAGCGTCCACCACGCGATCAGGCCTGCGACCGCCACGAAGGGCACCGCCAGAACAAGCACCCGCAGGATGAAGCGCACCGCGAAGGAAAACAGCGTCGGCAGGCGCGACAGGATCAACCGCAGCGCCGACCCGCCGGCCCGCCACGGGTCGCTTTCGCCCATCCTGAGCGATCCGGCCATGACCGAAAAGACGAACACCTCGGCCAACAAGAACAGGCCCAGAATGACCACCGCCGCCACGAAACCAACCGGCGACAGGATGAACATGGCGATGTCCTGATCGGTCAGCGCGGTTTGGTCGGACAGCATCACCGCTAGGTTCACGGTGAAGGCTACCCCGGGTGCGATCAGCGCGATCAGCAGCAGACGCACCGCCATATAGATGGGAACAAAGGTTCGCCGTCGGGCCCAGGCCCCGCGATAGGCATCTGTTACGGTTGAGAAATGTGACACGCCGGCCCCCTTTGAATGCTGAATTCATTCAAGGCCGCGCAGATGTGAATTGCAAGCGTGACGCTCAGCTTTCCTCAAGCTTGGCGGCCAGGCGGAAGCCGATCCGGTTGGCGGGCTTGTCCTCGACCGTTTTGGGCAGGGCGCGCAGCATGACGTTCAGCTGGCTGACATGCTGCACCAGCTGGGTGCGTGCGCCCGAACCGTCCGAGCCGTAGAAGGTGATCACGTCGGGGTCGAAATACCCCATCCCCTCGATCCGCATCACCCCGGCGTCACCGCCGGTAAAGCCCATGGCGACCTCGTGATCGGCATCGAGCGTTTTTTCAAAGTTCTGGATGTACAGGATCAGCCGCTCATACGCCCATTGGGCGGGGCTTTTGCTGTCGACCGGCTGGCGCAGGGGTTCAGGCAGATCCTTGGTGCCCGACGTGCTATCCGGGTCGGCATGCACCTCATAGCACCGGGGCAAAGCCGCCGCTTCGGCGGCCTCGGCCGAGGTTTCGATCTTGTCCTGCATCGTCTCAACCTTTGCGCTGATACACCCATGCGCCGTCCTCACGACGCGCCCGGGTCACGGCTCCAGTGTGATAAAGATGGTTCAGATGCGCAACTGCCTCGACCAGCGCAAGCCCGTATTCGCCGTCGCGGATGGGGCGTTTGAACAGGGTCACGAAACAATCCGACGCCGCCTTGGGCGCGTCCAGATCGTCCAGCAGGCGTGCAAGAGCGCCGTGGTGGTTCTCGATCAGTTGCTTCATGCGGATCGGCAGGCCGACGAAGGGCAGTTTGTGCCCCGGCAGCACCACCTGATCGGGCCGTGCCAGCTGTTGCAGGCGCTCGCAGGCCTCCAGCCAGTCGGACACCGGGTCGGCCATCGGCTCGGTGGCATAAACACCCAGGTTCGGGCTGATCGAACTGAGGATCTGGTCGCCCGAGATCACCAGGTTGTCGTCGCGGCTCCAGAACGTGGCGTGTTCGGGGGCATGGCCATTGCCCATATGCACGTCCCAGTCCCGCCCGCCCATGCGGATCACGTCGCCCTGCTTGATGCGGACAAAGCCCAGAGGCATCGGATAGACCGTGTCGGCAAAATTGAAGGGCCGCTCGGACATGCGCTTGGCAAGGAGCCCGGGGGCCATGCCGGCGCTGCGGTAGAATTCCAGCGTCTCTTCCGGCCAGCTCTCCTGCACGTCCAGCGTCAGCATTCGCGCAAACAGCCAGGCGGTGCGGCTCGAGACCAGATCGGCGCCGTGCTCCGACTGGAACCACCCGGCATTTCCGACGTGATCCGGGTGGTGATGCGTGACCACCACGCGGGTCACCGGTTTGCCCGCAAGCGGCCCGGCCATCAGGTCGGACCACAGACCGCGCGTCTTTTTCGATGAAATCCCGGTGTCGATCACCGTCCAGCCATCGCCGTCTTCCAGCGCGTAGACGTTGACGTGGTCCAACGCCATCGGCAGCGGCAGGCGCATCCACAGCACGCCCTCGGCGATCTCGGTGGCTTGTCCGGGCGCGGGCGGCTCGGGCCAGGGATGGCGAAACGCCGGAGGCCGCGCGCCGTCCATCACGCGACCAGTTCGTCAGCGCTGAGCGCGAACAGGTCTCCGGCTCCGATCTGCGCCTGATCCAGCAGGCCCGCGTATTCCGGCAGGCGCGCGGTGATGTAGTACCGCGCCAGCTTGGCGCGCGGACCATCCGGATCGGCCAAAGCGGCGATCAGGTGGTAATGCGCACCCAGCACGCGGGCAAAGGCGTTCAGATAAGCCACGGCCCCGGCAAAGCGGTTGTTCATGTCCTCTTGCACCACCAGCCACTCGGTCGCCTCGCGCAGGGATTCGGTCGCCTCCCATACCGGGCCGGCCAGCTCGGGCACGGTGGCGCGGGCGCGCTCGGCATGATCTTCGATCTCGTCCAGCAGGCGGGCGGCGGCTTCGCCCCCGTCCATCATCTTGCGGCCAACAAGGTCCATGGCCTGAATGCCGTTGGTCCCCTCGTAGATCGCGGTCACGCGAACATCGCGGTAATACTGCGCGGCGCCGGTTTCCTCGACATACCCCATGCCGCCATGCACCTGCAGGCCGGTCTCGGACACGCGCATGCCGGTCTGGGTGCCGAAAGCCTTACAGATCGGGGTCAGCAGGGCCGCCCGCGCGGCCCAGTCGGCATTGCCGGTGGCCTTGGCCATGTCGATTGCCGCGGCATTGGCCAGCATGATCGCACGGGCGGCGAACAGGTCGGCCCGCATGTCCATCAGCATCCGGCGCACATCGGCATGATCGATGATCGTGCCCGAGGGCGTCTTGCCCTGCTTGCGCTCCAGAGCATAGGCCAGCGCGTGCTGATAGGCGCCCTCGGCCGCACCCACGCCCTGCCCGCCGACGCCGAGCCGCGCGTTGTTCATCATGGTGAACATGGCGGCCATGCCCTTGTGTTCCTGGCCAACCAGCCAGCCCTTGGCGCCGTCATATTGCATCACGCAGGTGGGCGAGCCATGCAGGCCCATCTTGTGTTCCAGCGACACCACCTTCAGGTCATTGGCCACGCCCGGATTGCCGTTTTCATCGGGGATGTACTTGGGCACCAGGAACAGGGAAATCCCCTTGGTCCCCGGCGCGCCATCGGGCAGACGGGCCAGAACCAGGTGGCAGACATTCTCGCAGAAGTCATTGTCGCCCCACGAGATGTAGATCTTCTGGCCGGTGATCGCATAGGTACCATCGCCGTTGGGTTCGGCCTTGGACGTCAGCGCGCCAACGTCCGACCCGGCCTGCGGTTCGGTCAGGTTCATCGTGCCCGACCATTCGCCCGACATCAGCTTGGGCAGGTACAGCGCCTTGAGCTCTTCGCTGGAGTGGTGTTCCAGCGCCTCGATCTGACCCTGGCTCATCAACGGTGCCAGCTGCAGCGACAGGCAGGCGGCGCTCATCATCTCGTTCACGGCGGTGGTCACGGTCATGGGCAGGCCCATGCCGCCGTATTCCGGGTCGCCGCTCATGCCGATCCAGCCGCCCTCGGCGATCGCCTTCCAGCCGTCGGCATAGCCGGGGGAGGTTCGCAGAACCCCGTTTTCCAGTCGCGCCGGCTCAAGATCGCCTGGGCGCTGCAGGGGGGCCATCACCTCTTCGCACATCTTGCCGGCCTCGGACAGAATGGCGCTGACCACGTCCGGGGTGGCCTCGGCGAATTTCTTGGTCGCGGCGACGTCCTTGAACCCCACCACCTTGTCCATCAGGAACTCGTAATCAGTGACAGGAGCGCGATATGGCATGGTTTCCCCCAGAAATCGTGTGTCGGTCGCAATGGCGGGCTTGGAATCCATGGCCCGCGCCGGTATTCATCTAAGCTTGTTCGATTACCTATCCGTCCCCCTGTTGCAAGCAACCAAAACGCCGCGTCACCACCCATGATCCCCAACAGCACGCAATATCTGGATGCTGATCCCGCCGGGATTGCAGCCGCGGCCGACCTGCTGCGTCAGGGACTGCTGGTCGCCTTCCCGACCGAGACCGTCTACGGGCTGGGCGGCGACGCCCGCAACGGCGAGGCAGTCGCCGCGATCTACGCCGCCAAGGGACGACCCAGTTTCAACCCGCTTATCGCGCATGTCGCCTCGGTCGAGGCCGCCAAACGCTATGTCGAGTGGTCGGACAATGCCGAACAGCTGGCGGCTACGTTCTGGCCCGGTCCGCTGACGCTGGTGCTGCCGCTGCGCGCGGGACATGGCGTGTCCTCACTGGTGACGGCGGGGTTGGAGACGCTGGCCGTGCGGGTGCCCGCCCACCCAACCGCGCGCGCATTGCTGAGCGCAGTTGACGGACCCGTCGCTGCCCCTTCGGCAAACCCCTCCGGTCGGATCAGCCCGACCACTGCGGCTCATGTGCGCGCCGGTCTGGACGGTCGGATCGCCGCCGTACTGGATGACGGACCCTGTTCTGTCGGGTTGGAATCGACCATCGTGGGCTTGGCCGGCACCCCCGCTTTGCTGCGGCCCGGCGGTGTCGCTCTGGAGCAGATCGAAACAGTTCTGGGCACGCGCCTGACCCGCCACAAGCCCGGAGATCTGCTGACCGCTCCCGGGCAGTTGCTGTCACATTATGCTCCGGACGCACCGGTGCGGCTGAACGCCACCGAGCGGCGCGGGGACGAGCTGCTGCTGGGATTTGGCAATGTCGACTGCGACCGCAACCTATCTGCCAGGGGTGACCTGATCGAGGCGGCGGCAAAACTGTTTGCGTATCTGCACGAACTGGACGGTACGGGGCGGCCAATTGCCGTCAGCCCGATCCCTTCCGAGGGCGTGGGGGCGGCCATCAACGACCGCCTGCGCCGGGCAGCGGCGCCACGCAATTCCTGATCAGGCCCGACCGGCGCTGGCCGACAGCGTCAGCGGATCGACACCCAGCGTGGCCAAGGCGGCCTCCCACTTTTCGTCGTCGGCAACGTCAAAGACCAGTTTCGATGTGGCATCGGTCGTCAACCAGCCATTGGCCGCGATCTCATCTTCCAGCTGTCCCGGCCCCCATCCCGAATAGCCCAGCATCAGCATCGAGTTCAGCGGCCCCTTGCCAGAGGCGATATCTTCGAGCACGTCCAGCGTCGCCGTCATGCTGAAATCACCGGCCACGTGCAGCGAATGCAGATTTGCGTCGTAGTCCGCGCTGTGCAGGACAAACCCCCGGGACAATTCGACGGGACCACCAAAATGCACAAGGCGTTCTCCGACAACCGGGATGCGGCACGCGATGTTCAACTGTTCAAGCAGTGTCTTGATCCGCAAATCCGACGGTTTGTTCACGATCAGACCCATCGCGCCGTCATCGCCGTGGCTACACAGGTACACCACTGAATGATCAAAGCGCGGATCGCCCATGCCGGGCATCGCAATCAACAGTTTTCCAGTCAGATCCATCAAAAAAACTCGTGAGGCTTATTCCCTTACAATGACCTTGCGGAACCCGGATTGGCAAGGGATCACGCCGGAAATCCCGCGATTTCTGCCGGTGACCAGAACGTGACTTGGCAAACCTGCCCGCAAGTCGCATGTATGGATCATGAGATCGCTGTTCAAACCCGTTCTGACCGTTGTTTCGGCTTGCCTGGCCCTGTCCGCACCTGCGCAGGGGCAATCGATCGACTCGATCGTCAGGCTGGACGTGATCGATGGCGGCCAATCCGAGGATGGAACCTATCTCACCGCGATCCGGCTGGATTTGGAACCCGGATGGAAGACCTATTGGCGGGCCCCCGGTGACGCTGGCATTCCGCCTGAATTCGACTGGCGCCGGTCCGGCAATGTCGGCGCGGTTGCGATCACCTGGCCCACCCCGCATGTCTTTGACCAGAACGGCCTGAAGTCCATCGGCTATGAAACCCAGCTGGTGTTGCCGGTTCGGATTACGCCCAAGGACGCATCCAAACCGGTCCGGTTGCGGGGCGAAGTCGACTTGGGGGTGTGCAAGGATGTCTGCATTCCCGCATCGTTGAAATTCGACCACGAACTGGATGCGGGCGCAGCAAGGAATCCAGCGATTGCGGCTGCGCTGGCGCAACGGCCCTTCTCTGCACGCGAGGCTGGCGTTACTGGCGCGGCCTGTCGCCTGAGCCCGACCGCGGACGGTTTGCAGGTTCAGGTCCAGATCGACATGCCCTCGGCCGGTGGTGCCGAACTTGCGGTGATCGAACCGGGGAACCCGGCCCTGTGGGCATCGCAGACTGAAACCAGGCGGCAAGGCAACCGGCTGACCGCTACGTCCGAGGTGATCAGCCCCGACGGTCAGCCCTTTGCGCTGGACCGGTCCGCCGTGCGGATCACGGTTCTGGGGACCAAACACGCGGTCGACATTCTGGGCTGCAGCGCGGGCTGAGCGGGTGCAGCGGGTTCCCCGGATCGGCGCACTGGCGGTTGTCGTAGATCAGGGCCATGTCCTGCTGGTGCAACGCATCAAGGCCCCCGATGCCGGTCTCTGGGGATTTCCGGGCGGCCATGTGGAGTGGGGCGAAACCGTCTTGCAGGCCGCCGCGCGCGAGTTGATGGAAGAAACCGGTATCGAAGCAACCCCGCAGGCATATCTGGGCAACCTTGATCTGCTGGTTCGGGATTCGGCCGGGCAGATCACCGCCCACTACTTGCTGGTCGGCGTGTCCTGCCGGTTCGGATCAGGTACTCCGATCGCAGCGGACGATGCGCAGGACGCGCGTTGGTTCCCAATCCGGCAGGTGCTGGACCGCGACCTTGCGATGAGCGCCCGGGTGCCCGACCTTCTGTCTCAGGCACTGGCCCGGGATGAAAGCCTGACATAAAGCGCCCCGGACACGGTCAGGCTGACGGCCAGAATGGCAACCGCACCGGCCGCGAACGCTCCCAGCCCCATTCTCTGCAACGCCAGACCGTCCTCGCCGCCGTACAGCCCGGACAGCACACCCAGCGGCGCGCCGGCCATAACCGGCCAGACCATCGTGACCAGCAGCCAGAGGAACATCGCCCCGCCCGTCCCCGCGGCCGCGACCCGGACCACCTTGTCTGGCGCCCGCAAGGCGCGGCGCATCGCCGTCATCGGGCGAGAAATGTCACTCAGGATCGCCAGCAACGCGGGGACCAGGAGCAGCACCAGCACCATGCCGAACCCGAGCCCGTAGACCAGCGTGATCACCGTGGGTTTGAGGAATTGCGCCTGCTGCGACCCTTCGTACAGCAACGGGGCCAGCCCCATCACCGTCGTCAGCGTGGTCAGCATCACCGGCCGCAAACGGTCAGCGGTGCCTTCTATAATCGAGGGCACCAGCCCGCGATCCTGCTGATAGCCATCGATGGTCGTTATCAAAACGATCGAGTCATTGATGATGATCCCGGTCATGCCCAACAAGCCGACGACTGTGAACATGCTAAGGGGAACGCCCCAGATGTAATGCCCCCAGATGGTGCCGACCAGACCAAAGGGAATGATCGCCATCACCACCAGCGGCCTTGTCCAACTGGCGAAGATCCAAGCCAGAACAAGGTAGATCCCGGTCAGGCACAGGATCAGGCCGGTGCGCGCCTCGGTCAGGAACTCGTCCTCCTGTTCGCTCAGACCGGCCATGCGCCACTCGACCTGATACTCGGCGGCGATATCAGGCAGGATTTCCTCGCGCATGGCGCGGGTGATTTCCGCCGCCTGGGCCGGGTCATCCTCGGAAATGTCCCCGTTCACTGCGATCACCCGCAGGCCATTTTCCCGGCGCACCGTCGAGAACCCCGACTCGCGCTTGACCGAGACGATGTCAGCCAGCGGGACATAGACCCCGTCCGGTGACCGCATCAACGTGCGTTCCAGGAAATCTGCGGTCAGCTCGCTTTCGGGCAGTTCGACCCGGATCTCGGCGCTGCGAGGACCGTCGGGGAATGTCGCCGCCTCGATCCCGTTCAAACGGTGACGCAGAACCCTGCCCAATGTCTCGATGCGGAAACCCAACGCCTCACCCTGTGCCGTCAGATCCAGAATGTATTCTTCCTTGTCATAGGCCAGATTGTCTTCCAGCGCTGAAACCTCGGGGTATTTCGACAGTTCCGCCTGCAGGGCCTCGGACGCGGATTTCAGTGTGTTCACGTCCGCGCCGAAAAGCTGCACGTCGATGGCATCACCACCCGGACCCGAGCGCCAGCCGCGGAACGTCAGCAATTCGACCTTGGGATGGCGCGGCACGAATTCCTGCAGCTCGCCCACGAATTCAAAGCTGGAATAAGGTCGCAGGTCGGCATCGATCAGCTCGATCGAGATACCGCCCAGCAAATCGCCATCCTTGCCATCGGCGGCGGACAGACCATAGCCGGCGCTGCCCCCGATCTCGGCCAGAACATAGTCGATCGGGTTGCGACCGTGGCGTTCTTCGTAGATCTGGCCCAGCTCTTCGGTGGAGCGCTGCAGAATGTGCATCATTTCGATCGTGTCGGCGCGGGTAGCGCCTTCGGCCATGATGAAATTGCCGGTGACCGAGCCCCGCTCGGGCGCGTTGAAAAACCGCCAATTGACGTCGCCCTTGATGAACAGCGCTATCTGGCTGGCCAGAATGGCGATCATCAGGGCCACGACCACGTATCGCGCCCAGATTGCCCACGCCACCAAAGGTCGGAAAAGAGTGTCGCGCACCCAGCGAAAACCCCTGTTCACAACCCGGTTGGGCCAGTCATACCAGTGTTCCTTGGCCGAATGTGCGATGGCATGCGCCATGTGGTTCGGCAGGATCAGAAAACACTCGATCAACGAGGCGATCAGTACAGCGATCACCGTAAAGGGAATGTCCCGGATCAGCTCTCCGAACCGTCCGCCAATGGCGGTCAGACCGAAAAAGGCGATCACGGTCGTGACCGTGGCCGCAAAAACCGGCATCGCCATGCGCCGGGCGGCGCGCTCGGCGGCAACGACCGGTGGCTCGCCCAGACGGCGGGCCCGGAAATCGGCGTGTTCCCCCACCACGATCGCATCATCCACCACGATACCCAGCGTGATTATAAGGCCGAACAACGAGACCATGTTGATCGACAGCCCGCCGATATACATGAAGGCGATGGCCGCCGACATGGCCACCGGAATACCGGCTGCGACCCAAAAAGCGATGCGTGCATTCAAGAATAGGAACAGCAGGCACACCACCAAGCCCAGCCCGACCAGCCCGTTGTCGATCAGAATGTCCAACCGGTCGGTGATGGCCTGCGCCCGGGTACGGATCAGCTCGACCGAGATACCATCCGGCAGGCTCGCCTGCATCTCGGCAACCACATCCTCGACCGTGTGCTGAATGTCGATCGCGTCCCCCAGGTTCGACCGGTCCACCCGGACGGACATGGCCGGATTTTCCCCCACAAAATAGCTGCGATTGCGGGTAACGCCCTCGACCCGGATCTGCGCGACATCGCCGACCACCAGCTTGGACCCGTCCGGATAGGTGCGCAAAGCGATGCGCTCGATCTCCTCCGGGGTGCGCTTTTCGACACCGGTGCGGATCCGGGCGTTTGCGCCGGTCACGTCCCCGGCCGGATTGGCCGTGACCTCGGCCGCGACCGCCGAGGCGATCTCGGACAGGGTGATGTCGTTGGCGATCAACTGCGCGGTGGGAACTTCGACCACGATGCGTGGGGCCGCAAGGCCGCGGATCGTGGTCCGCGTGACACCGGCAGCGAACAGCCGATTGATCAACTCATCCGTGAATTTGGCCAGCTGCCCGGTCTCGATCGGGCCGGTGAGGACAACATCCGTCACCCGGTCTCGCCACGCGGCCCGCCGGATGGACGGTTCTTCGGCGTCCTCAGGCAGGTTGGTCACGCTGTCGACCGCGGTGCGTACTTCTTCGACGGCGCGGCTCATGTCCCAGTTGGGTTCAAATTCCAGCGCAATGCGGGCCGATCCTTCGCGAGAGGTCGACTCGGTGCTGGCAACGCCTTCGACCGCCAACAATGCAGGTTCAAGGATCTGGACAATCCCGTTGTCCACATCCTCGGGCCCCGCACCATCCCATTCGACGTTGACATTGACCCGTTCCAGGATCACGTCCGGAAAGAACTGCGCCCGCATGTTCGGCGCCGAAGCCGCGCCAAGGACCAGCATGACCACCAGCAGAAGGTTGGCAATGGTCCGGTGACGCGTGAAATAGCTGAGGATGCCGCTGGCCGCGCCCGGGATCTCGCGCATCATGGCGCCTATCCCCCGGCCCGGTTTTCAAGCCGCCGCAGCAGAGACGACGGCACCTTCGCCTCGCTCAACTGAGCAAGAACACGGGTCTTGGCGTCCTGGGACATGCGGTCGCTGGCCTCGACCTGCGCCACCAACCGCGCGCGGTGCTCGTCCGTCAGCTCGACCATGTCCGGCTCGACCGCGGCGCTGTCTTCGATGCGAACCGGGCGCACGCGGACCCCCGACCCCAGCAGCGGGGTCCGACCCACAACGACTTCGCGCCCTTCCAGCCCGGCGCCGCGCAGCAGCACTTCGTCCCCTTGCCGGCGCACCAGTTCGACCGGGAGCGTTTCCAGCCGGTCGTCGTCGCCCAGCACCAGCACTGTGCCTTGCGCATCCAGAACCGAAGACGGGAGACGCACGACATTATCCAGCGGCTGTTCCTCGACCGAAACGGTCACGAAATCGCCGGGCTTGAACCCCGGCGCGTCATCAAGCCGGGCATAAAGCAACCGGCCGGTCTGGCCCTCGCCGGCCGACCCGCTGTCGCGGCTGATCCGACCGGTGGCGCTCAGGTCCGTGCCCGTCACCTCAAGCGAGATGGTCACCGGTGCCGGGATCAGCTTGCCCTGATCGTCCAGCAACCGCACGTATTGCGCGGTCGAAACACGGAACGCGACCTCCAGCGCAAACGGGTCGACCAGTTCGGCCAGCTTTTCATTGGCCGTGACCAGGCGCCCTTCAACCAGCGTGACACCAGTCAGCGTCCCGTCGAACCGGGCGCGGATGGTCATGTCTTCCAGATCGCGTTCCGCCGATTCCAAAGCGATACGGGCCCGCGCCAGCAACGTCGTTGCCTGATCGACGCGGGACTCGGCCTGCGCCAAAGCGATACGGCGCGACAACACGGTTTGCCGGGCCGAGGCCGCGGCCAATTCGGCCTCTTCAACGCTGGCGGTCGCGCCCACGCCACGGTCCAGCAAATCCTTCTGACGCTGCAGGGCCCGTTCCCGCAGATCCGATTGGGACTCGGCGGCCTTCAATTCATCCTGTGCCAAAAGCAGGGCGCGTTCGGCATCGCGTTCTTCAAACTGGGCATCCAGCAGGTCCGACCGCGCCCGGTCCAGCGCCGCCTGCGCATCGGCCGGGTCCAGCTCGACCAGAACTTCGCCTGCGCGCAC
The DNA here is from genome assembly GCF_056537205.1 of Ruegeria sp. CG3. Lineage (NCBI taxonomy): Bacteria > Pseudomonadati > Pseudomonadota > Alphaproteobacteria > Rhodobacterales > Roseobacteraceae > Ruegeria > Ruegeria sp. CG3. Next base: position 209,529 of record NZ_JBQFRC010000003.1, read on the forward strand.
AACCCCTCCATCCTCGAAGTTTTCCGCCAGCCCGATGACGCGGCCGCCCAGCGCCGCCCGCAACTCCAGACGCCTGCGGCTTTGAACTTCGCCAAATGCTTCCAGATAGGGGGTGGCGGTTTGTGGCTCGGCCTTCTGAACCGTGACGGCGAACACGCGTTCGCGCGCCTGCGGAGGTTTGTTGTCGCGGGTCATGACCTCTTGCACCGCGCCGGTGATCATCTGCGCAGCGACAATCAACAGCGCAAGCATCAGGGATGCCAGAAAGACACCGATGAGGCTCTGCCGCAGAAATCGCATAGATCTTTCACTCCGGTTGCAACGGGACGCCGTCTATAAATAGGTAGCCGGGCCGGAAAAAATACCAACCCACAAGGCGGTTATGAGCCGTTAAACGTACGACCAGTCTACTTCCGTCGCAGATGTTCGTCCAATCTGGGCATGATTTCCACGAAATTGCAGGGCCGGTGGCGATAATCCAGCTGTTTTTCCAAAATGCCGTCCCAGGCATCCTTGCAGGCCCCCGGGCTGCCCGGCAGCGCAAACAGATAGGTTCCGCCGGCAACGCCACCTGTGGCCCGCGACTGTACAGCCGAGGTTCCGATCTTCTCCATCGAAATCAGGGTGAAGACGGTGCCAAAAGCCTCGATTTCCTTTTCGTAGACATCGCGATGCGCCTCGACCGTGACATCGCGCCCGGTCAAGCCGGTGCCGCCGGTCGAGATTACCACGTCAATCTCGGGGTCGGCGACCCACGCCCGCAACTGCTCGGCGATCTGGGCGCGCTCGTCATGAATGATCTTGCGGTCGGCCACGGTGTGCCCCGCACGCTCGATCCGGTCGACCAATGTTTGGCCCGAACGATCTTCGGCCAGTGACCGCGTGTCCGATACGGTCAGAACAGCGATACGGATGGGGATGAATTCCATTGTTTCATCAATTCGGGACATGTCGTGTCAGGCTCTTTCCATGATGGCCAGCCGGGCCGCCAGCGCGACGAACACGCCGCCACTGACCCAGCCGAGAATTCGCGACGCCCGCGGGCTTGAAATCAGCGCTCGCCCGGCGCCGCCGGCAAATGACCCCACCAGGGCATTCACGACGAACCCGCCCACAGCGATGATCGCGCCCAGCAGCAGAAACTGAGCCAGAACCGATCCGTTGGCCGGCGAGACGAATTGCGGGATGAAGGCCAGAACGAACAGAATGATCTTGGGGTTTGTCATGTTGACAAGCATCCCCTCGCGAAAGGCATGGCCCGACGACTGCATTGGAGCGTCAGTCCGGACCGCACCGTTTCTGATGGTGCCCCAGGCCAGATACAACAGGTAGGCCACGCCCAGCCAGCGAATGACGTCGAACAGCCAGGGCACAGCCGCGACAGCCGCGCCAAGCCCCAGCCCAGCCAGCAGAACATGAACCATCAGACCGGTCGAAACACCCGCACTGGCCACGATGGCCGATCGGGCGCCCGACCGAAGCCCAAGCCCGAAGCAGAACATCATGTCAGCCCCCGGCGTCATGTTCAGCGCTATGGCGGCTGGGATGAAGGTCAACAGCGTTGCGTATTCGATCATGGATCGACCTCGAACCAATTCACCTTGGGCCCCAGATTCGCGATCCGGGTGCGACCGATCTCGCCGCGATAACCCCAGCTGTCGTGGATATGACCGCACAGAGCAAAGTCAGGTTGAATCCGTTCCACCGCGTCGCGCACCGCGCTCGATCCGATCGATTGCCCCTGCGAGGTCCGGTCGCCTTTGCCCTTGGGCGGGGCATGCGTGATCAGGATGTCGGCCGACGCGCAGCGATTGAGCAGCTCTGCGGCCTCGGCTTCGGTCAGGTCGCAGGACCAGTCACCAAATGGCGTGACCGGTACGCCATAGCCAAGTCCGAACAGGCGCAGCCCGTCCACGGTCATGCCTGTTCCGTGCAGAACATGCACGCCGTCCGGCACGGCCGCCGCCAGCTCCTCGGCGTTTTCGGCGTTGCCGGGAACCAGAACCATCGGCGCGGAAATGCCGGAAAGCATATCCATCGCCTCGTCCAGACCCTGACGCATGTTGCAATAGTCACCCGCGCCGATCACCAGGTCAGCTTCGACGCTGGCTGCCACCAATTCCGCAGCCCGATTGCGGGCCATGTGCAGGTCGGAAAAGGCCAGAATCTTCATTCCTTGTTCTCCAGATATGCGCGCAGATCCAACAGATCGGCCCAGGCCTGACGCTTGGCATGGGGCTGGCGCAGCAGATAGGCGGGGTGCAGCATGGGCAGAACCGGCAGATTCAGCGCCTGATCCCACTGCCCGCGAAGCCGCGTGATGCCGCGCTTGTTCAGAACCGCCTGGCAGCTGATGTTGCCCATCACCACCAGGACCTTTGGCTTGGACAGGGCCACGTGCCGTTCCAAAAACGGCTGCATCATCGCGATCTCGTCCGGCCGCGGGTCCCGGTTCTGCGGCGGGCGCCAGGGCAGGACATTGGTGATGTAGACGTTTTGGGCGCGGCCCAATTCGATCGCGGCCAGCATCCGATCCAGCAGCTGCCCGGCGCGGCCAACGAACGGCTTTCCAGCGCGGTCTTCGTCACGGCCCGGGGCCTCACCGACGATCATGACCGGCGCACCGGGTGTCCCATCAGCAAAAACCAACTGTCGCGCGCCACGCTTCAGATCGCAGTGTTCGAACGCCTCCAGAGCGGCGCGCAGCTGATCCAGAGACGATGCCGCAGACGCAGCCTTCTTTGCCTCGACCACCGGATCCGCCTTGGCGGGCTTTTGCACCGCGGGCTGCGCTACGGCGGATTTTTTGGCCTTTGGCGCGGTATCCGGCAATGCATAGCGGTCAACCGGCGCGTCGACGATCGCGTCGGTTACGCCCAGCTCAACCTGCCATTCCAGCAGGGCACGCGCGGTGTAAGGGTCAAGGGCCGATTCCATGACCATCAATCTACTCAGCTTTGCGGGAAGGGAAAGCAAATTGGCCTTGCCTTGGCGCATTGCCGGGCCGACGATGGTCCCCGTCATGACGCGAACCCTGGGCCTTCTGCTGATCACTCTGTTCGCCCTGCTGCCCGGCGGGTCGGAGGCGCAGTCGTTTCTCAACAATCAAGGCCAATGCCGTGGGGGCCAGTTTCAGTGCGGTCTGAAATGCTGCTCGGTCGGCCAGCGCTGCAGCTATGACGGGTTCTGCATTCAGGCCGGGGGCACCTATTGCGGCGGCGGGAGGTCCTGCGGGCCGTTCGAGAAATGCGTGGCCGGGGGCACCCGATGCGCGCCCGCGGGCGCGAACAAATGCGCCTCGCGGCTGGATTGCCCCAGCGGCTCCTTCTGCAACGCGCGCGGCGAATGCGAGCGCAGTTCGCCCGACTTCGACCCCTCTCCGCAACCGGCAACGCCCTGCGACGACGGGCGGACCTGCGCAGCCGGCTCGACCTGCCTGCCGGGCGGCGGCTGCACGCGCCCGGGCTGGTACCTGTGCGAAGAGACCGGATCGCAGTGCCGCACCGGTTTCAAATGCTCGGCCAATCAGGGCTGCGTGCCCAGAAAGGCCGTCGATTGCGGATACGGCAAGTGGTGCAGACCCGGCGAGCAGTGCCTGCCCGAAGGCGGATGCGAGAAACTGCCCGATGAGGACTGACTCCAGTTGCCCCGACGCGCTGCGCTTTCTATAAGCGGCGCGACTGTCAGACAGGAGCCCGGCCCATGCGTTTCGCCCATCGTCACCTTCTTGGCATCGAGCATCTGTCCCAATCCGACATCACCGCCATTTTGGACCTGGCCGAAAAATACGTCGATCTGAACCGGCAATCGGCCAAGCACTCGGACGTTTTGGCGGGGCTGACCCAGATCAACATGTTCTTCGAGAATTCGACCCGCACGCAGGCCAGTTTCGAACTGGCGGGCAAGCGTCTGGGCGCAGATGTGATGAACATGGCGATGCAGGCCAGCTCGATCAAAAAGGGCGAGACCCTGATCGACACGGCGATGACGCTGAATGCCATGCATCCCGACCTTCTGGTGGTGCGGCATCCGCATTCGGGCGCGGTCGACCTGCTGGCGCAGAAGGTCAACTGCGCGGTGCTGAACGCCGGCGACGGGCGGCACGAGCACCCAACGCAGGCGCTGCTGGATGCGCTGACCATCCGCCGGGCCAAGGGGCGGCTGCACCGGCTGAACGTGGCGATCTGCGGCGATGTCGCCCATTCCCGCGTGGCGCGGTCGAACCTGATCCTGCTGGGCAAGATGGAAAACCGCATCCGTCTGATCGGCCCGCCGACGCTGGTGCCCGCGCAATTCGCCGAATTCGGGGCCGAGATCTATGACGACATGACCGAGGGCCTGCGCGACGTGGACGTTGTGATGATGCTGCGCCTTCAGAAAGAGCGGATGGATGGTGGGTTCATCCCGTCGGAACGGGAATACTATCACCGCTATGGCCTGGACGCCGCCAAGCTGGCGCTGGCCAAGCCGGACGCCATCGTGATGCATCCCGGCCCGATGAACCGCGGGGTCGAGATCGACGGGACGCTGGCCGATGACATCAACCGCTCGGTCATCCAGGAACAGGTCGAGATGGGTGTCGCCGTGCGCATGGCCGCGATGGAGTTGCTGGCCCGCAACCTGAAGGAGGCGGCATGAGAGATCTGACCCTATCCGCTGGCGAGCGCGGCGTGATCCGCCTGTTCGCGCTGGACATGCGCCCCGAAGAGGCGAAGTTCCTGCGCGAACCCGGCGCGGCCGATCAGGTTCTGGGCGTCTCGGGCATGGACCCCGAGCAGATCGACGTGTTTCCAGTGTCCGACCTCGAGGATCTGGGCCTCTACGGCTATCTCAGCGACGGCTGCGGCGTGTCCGAGGACCAGCTGGACAGGGCCAAGCTGGAGTCGGTCGACGGCTGGGTTCTGGTGCTGCGCAGCGCGGCCCTGGGCGGGCGCGCGGCCACGCTGAGCCCCGACCCGCGCCTGCGCCTGATCGGCCTTTACACCGAAGAGGCCACGAATTGGAGCGGCGGCACCATCGAGACCGAAAGCGCGCGACCTTACTCGGCCACGCCCAACCCTGTTTCAAGCGGGCAGCCCCGCCGGACGGGATCGGCCGTGCTTGCGCTGATCATACTGCTGGTCATCGGAGGCGTCCTGTGGCTGATCCTGTGACCTTTGCGCCGGACAAGGGCGCCTATGTCCGCACCAACGCCTGGCTGGCCGCGGGCGCGATGGCGGGGGCGATGCTCGTGCTGTGGCTGATCGGCAATCCCTATGTCTGGACCGGCGCCCCGGCCGGTCTGGCGGCGGTGGGCGTCCGAGCGTGGTACCTGGCCTCGGAGGAACTGGTGGCCAACTGGCAGATGACCGACACCGCCCTGACCGGCCCGGGCGGGCGCAGCGTGCCGCTGAACCAGATCGCGGCCGTGAACACGATGGGCAGCTTCGTGCAGATCGTCACCAAAGGCGGCGACAAGCACCTGATCAAGTACCAGGCCGACCCGGCCGCCACCAAAGCCGCGATTGAAAGGGCAATGGCATGACCAACCTGATCTTCACCAACGCCCGCCTGATCGACCCCGAAGCCGGAACCGACACCCTGGGCTGGCTGCATGTGGCCGACGGGCGCATCTTGGCCAGCGGCGACGGTCCGGCGCCCGAGGCGGACGCGCAGGTGATTGATTGCGGCGGTCAGTGTCTGGCCCCCGGCATCGTCGATATCGGCGTCAAGGTCTGCGAGCCGGGCGAGCGACACAAGGAAAGCTACAAATCCGCGGGCCTTGCCGCCGCGGCCGGAGGCGTGACCACAATGGTCACCCGCCCCGACACCCTGCCTGCGATCGACACGCCGGAAACGCTCGAGTTCGTCACCCGACGCGCGCAGGCCGACACGCCCGTCAACGTGCTGACCATGGCCGCTCTGACCAAGGGCCGCGACGGGCGCGAGATGACCGAGATCGGGTTTCTGATGGATGCGGGCGCGGTGGCTTTTACTGACTGCGACCATGTGGTGACGGACACCAAGGTATTTTCCCGCGCGCTGACCTATGCCCGGGCCTGCGGCGCGCTTGTCATCGCCCACCCACAGGACCCGGGGCTGAGCCATGGCGCCGCGGCCACCAGCGGTAAGTTCGCCGCCCTGCGCGGTCTGCCCGCCGTTTCGCCCATGGCCGAGCGTATGGGGCTGGACCGCGACATCGCCTTGCTGGAAATGACCGGCGCGGCCTATCACGCCGATCAGATCACCACGGCCCGCGCCCTGCCTGCACTGGAACGGGCCAAGCGCAACGGGCTGGACATCACCGCCGGCACCTCGATCCACCACCTGACGCTGAACGAGCTGGACGTGGCCGACTATCGCACCTTCTTCAAGGTCAAGCCGCCGCTGCGCTCCGAGGACGACCGGAAGGCGGTTATCGAGGCCGTTCGGTCCGGCCTGATCGACACGATCAGTTCGATGCACACGCCGCAGGACGAGGAAAGCAAACGCCTCCCGTTCGAAGAGGCGGCCTCGGGCGCGGTGGCGCTGGAAACCCTGCTGCCGGCCGCACTGCGCCTGTATCATGCCGATCAACTGGACCTGCCGACCCTGTTCCGGGCCATGACACTGAATCCGGCGAAACGACTGGGGCTGGACTGCGGCCGCCTGAGCGCGGGCGCCCCGGCCGATCTGGTTCTGTTCGACCCGGATGTGCCCTTCGTGCTGGACCGGTTCACGCTGAAATCGAAATCGCAGAACACCCCGTTTGACGGACAGCAGATGCAGGGTAAGGTCGCCGCAACCTACGTTGCAGGCAAAGAAATTTTCCGGAGATCCTGATGCCCGTTTTCGACAGCTCGACGACCCAACTGATTATCTGGGCCGCGATCGGATACCTGATGGGGTCGGTACCTTATGGCATGATCGTTGCGCGAGTGATGGGGCTGGGCAACCTGCGCCAGATCGGGTCCGGCAATATTGGTGCCACCAACGTGTTGCGCACTGGCAGCAAGGCGGCGGCGGCGCTGACTCTTCTGTTCGACGCCGGCAAAGGCGTGGTCGCGGTCCTGCTGGCCCGGGCACTGGCCGGCGACGATGCCGCCCAGGTCGCGGCGCTGGCGGCTTTTGTCGGCCATTGCTACCCGGTCTGGCTGAGCTTCAAGGGCGGCAAGGGCGTGGCAACTTTCCTGGGCCTGTGGCTGGCGCTGGACTGGCGGGTGGGCGTTGCGTGCTGTCTGACATGGCTGGTCGCTGCTGCGATCTGGCGAATCTCGTCCCTCGGCGCGCTGGCCGCGGCAGCCCTGTCGACAACATGGGTGATGATCCTGACGGACGGGTCGACCTTTTTGCTGGGCGTCGTTCTGACGCTGCTGATTTACTGGCGCCACCGCGAGAATCTGGCCCGCATCAAGGCGGGAACAGAGCCCAAGATCGGGAAATCGTGACCGCGCCGGTCGACTTTTTGGACGCATCCTTTGCCTTGCCGGCGGGTTCCTTCACCGGAACCGCAAACGGTCGAAGCTACTCGGTCACGCGGCTGGCGATGGCGGGCGGCAAATCGCACAAGCTGGTCGCCCATGAACGGGGTGGCGCAGACTACATCAGTATGAACCTGTACCTGACGGATCAGAGCGGCGCTTTGCTGCGCCCCTGCGAGATGCCTGCCGCCAAGGTCGTACGCTTTGTTCTTGCCCTGGTACCCGACAGCTGAACCGCGGACCGACCTGCGCAGGCGAACAGACCGCTTGGCATTTCCGCACATTCACGTTTGATTGCTTTGAACGTGATCGCGGCCTTTCCCACCTCAGTTTCCGTGACGCTCAATTACCGGGTGCACGAAACGCAATTTCGGTGCTGGAACGCCCGCGCTTGGACATGCCGGGCAGCCCCGATCACGAAAGGTGGAACCATGAACAAGATCAAATCCCTGTTGGGCGGCGTGGCGCTGTCCGTGGCAATCGCAAGCTCGGCCCTGGCGGCCGGCGTGGAAATCAACGCCTCGTCGACCGGCCTGGCGATGCAGGGTTACGACCCTGTGGCCTATTTCACCGAAGGCGAGCCGACCAAAGGCAGCTACAAGATCACGGCGTTGCACAACGATGCGCTGTACCGTTTTGCCACCGAAGAGAACAAGGCCGCGTTCGAAGCCAATCCCGAGGCCTACCTGCCCGCCTACGGCGGCTACTGTGCCTTCGGAGCGGCCATGGGGTTCAAGTTTGACGGCGATCCGACCTACTGGAAAATCGTGGACAACAAATTGTACCTCAACCTGTCGGAAGACATCCAGCAGCGTTGGGAAGGCGACATCCCCGGCTTCATCGAAAAAGCCAGCGTCAACTGGGAAACGATCGCCGACAAGGATCCGGCCGAACTGCAGCAATAATCTGCTGAACTGGCGGCAAGGATCGGCGGCAGAATGCCTCTGCCGCCGATCGTGATTTGAAGCCCCACGACCCCGAACCTATCTGATCAGAACAACACTCCAAAAGGGCGGCAAGCCGCAGACCTTGCGGAAATCCGGGTCGGAATAACAGCGAAAAACCAATGATCCGGTCCACCGACCGGAACGTAATGATCAATACAAACCTTCAGGCCAACGAAAGGCCGAGGCAGATAACTTCCAACGAAAGGATAGCAGGATGACGAGCAAACTGGCACTTTTGACCACCGTTGCAACTTTTGCAGCCGGCACCGCCATGGCGCAGTCCTCGGGCGATTGGACCGGATTCTATGCAGGTGCGCAGGTCGGCTACGCGGATATCGGCACCAGCCTGTCCGGTGTGGACGGAGACGGCGCTATCGGCGGTCTCATCCTTGGTTACGACTATGATCTGGGCGACTGGGTTGTAGGCGGCGGCTTTGACTATGACTGGTCTGACGTCGACCTTTCGGGTGCCGCAACGGTCGAAGACGTCTGGCGGCTGAAAGCCCGCGCCGGCTACAAGGTCAACCCGCAGGGGCTGCTGTATGGTGTCGCTGGTTACGCGGATGCGGGAACCGACACGCTGGGCAGCGACGATGGTTGGTTCATCGGCGCCGGCTATGAACAGATCGTCGCGCCGAACGTCAGCATCGCGGGCGAGCTGCTGTACCACGAGTTCGACAATTTCAACTCGACCGGTGTCGACGTGGATGCAACCACGTTCCAGATCCGGGCGGCATACCGCTTCTGATCCCTCGCGCAGAATCGAACGGGCCCGGCACGGCGTGCCGGGCCTTTTTCATGGCACCAGGATTGTGCTTCCGGTTGTCTGCCGCGCCTCCAGTGCGCGGTGCGCCTCAGCGACCTGATCCAGTTCAAAGCGTTGATCGATGTGAATCTTGACCTCGGCGCCGGCCACCTTGCCGAACAACCGCCGGGCCATGGCCTGACATACGGAATGGTCCGCAATATGGGTGAACAGCGTCGGCCGGGTGATTTTCAACGACCCTTTCTGCCCAAGAATGCCTATGTTGAATGGTGGCACGGGTCCAGACGCGTTGCCGAAGGAAATCATCATCCCCAATGGCTTGAGGCAGTCCAGCGACCCTTCGAACGTATCGGCACCGACAGAGTCCATGACCGCATCGACCCCTTTGCCGCCGGTAATCTCGGCCACGCGGGACGCAAAATCCTCGGTCCGGTAGTTGATGCAGTGTGTGGCGCCGTTGAACTGGGCCAGACGGCACTTGTCATCGGTCCCGGCCGTACCGATCAGCTTGATGCCTTCGGATTTGGCCCACTGGCACGCGATCAGGCCGACACCCCCGGCGGCGGCATGGAACAGAACCGTATCACCACGTTTCAGCGGCGTGGTGCGGTGAAACAAGTATTCAACCGTCAAGCCCTTGAGCATCATGGCCGCCGCGGTCTCGAATGAGATGCCGCCAGGCAAAGGGCACACCTGTGACGCGGGCATCACCCGCGCTTCGCAATAAGCACCGGCCGGCACCGCGGCATAGGCCGCCCGCTGGCCCGGTTTCAGATGGGTCACGCCCTCACCGACTGCCTCGATCACCCCGGCGGCTTCCATTCCCAGCGCGTGCGGCAGTTCCATCGGATACAGACCGGTCCGCTGGTAGACATCAATAAAATTCAGACCGCAGGCGTGATGGCGGATCCGAACTTCACCCCGTCCCGGGTCACCCAACGGTCTATCCTCGATCTTCAGCACCTCGGGGCCGCCGGTTTCGTGAATGACTACGGTACGCGCCGTTTTCTGCATGCTGACCTCCTTTTGCCTGGATCCAAGCTATCACTTCGGCGCCGCAGGGCAATCCGGCGATCTCGCAAGGGTGAACCAGGATTGGAAAAAACTGTGGTACACTAGGGTCAGGCGTTGCCGGGTCATCCGGCCACGGGCAACTTTTCGCCGGATGCATCCTGCGGCGCACCTGCGCCAAGGAAAGGGATGACAATGGCAAAGACAATCGGAAACCCGATCAGTTGGACCGCGCAGCAACTCGGCGCGACCAGCGATCACATCGCTGAAAACGTAACGGGCATCGGCAGCGCTGACACCCAGCATCTGCCGACGGTACAAACGCTGACGTTGCAAGACTTGCGAGAGTGCCTGCGCGCCGGATACGAAGACTTTCTGGCGATCCGGGCCGATGCCATTTTCATCGTTCTGATCTACCCGATCGCTGGGCTTTTGATGTTCGGATTCGCCATGCAAGCCAACATGGTGCCGCTTCTGGCTCCTCTGGTGGCCGGGTTTGCGCTAATCGGTCCGGTCGCTGCACTGGGCTTGTACGAGATCAGCCGCAGGCGGGAACAGGGGCACGAGGTTCACTGGCTGGACGCGCTGGGTGTTTTCCGATCCCCCTCGTTCGGCGCCATACTGGCACTGGCCTTTTATCTTGTCATGCTGTTGCTGGTCTGGCTGATGGTGGCACACGGCATCTATGTCGAAACACTGGATCCGCAGCCGCCAGAGACGCTGGGCCAATTTCTGACACAGGCTCTGACCACCGGCCCCGGCTGGACCATGATCATCGTCGGATCGGCGGTTGGGTTCCTGTTTGCTCTGGTGGCCTTGGCCGTCAGCGTTGTCAGCTTCCCGTTGCTGCTTGACCGCAAGGTCGGCCTGCCCGTGGCCGTTGTCACCTCGGTCCGGGTCCTGCGGCACAATCCGACCGTGATCCTGACCTGGGGCTTCATCGTCGCCGCGCTGCTGGTTCTTGGTGCGATCCCGCTGCTTTTGGGCCTGATCGTCGTAATGCCTGTCTTGGGGCACGCGACATGGCACCTATATCGACGCGCCATCGCCTGAGCAAAGCGCGGGGCAACCCCCCGCGCTGATAGGCCTAGCCTGATACTTTCAAAACGATCTTGCCAGTGTGGCCGGAGCTTTCCATTCGAGCATGCGCAGCGGCGGCATCGGCCAGATCAAATTCGCTGTCCATGACCGGGGCAACTTTTTCAGCCTCAAGCAGCGGCCAGACCGCCTCATGCAGATCCTGCGCGATGCGCGCTTTGGCCAGATCGCTCTGTGGCCGCAGCGTGCTGCCGGTCAGGGTCAAGCGTTTGACCATCATCAGTGCAAAGTTCAACTCAACGACGGGTCCTTGCAGAAACGCGATCTGAACCAGCCTGCCATCTTCGGCCAACGCCTTGACGTTGCGAGGGATGTAATCGCCGCCAACCATGTCGAGAATCAGATCCGCCCCACCTTCGGCCCGCATGGCAGCAACAAAATCCTCGGACTTGTAGTTGATCGCCCTCTCGGCCCCCAGGTCCAGACAGGCCTGGCATTTCTCGTCCGAACCGGCCGTCACGAAGACCCGGGCTCCGAAAGCGTTGGCCAGTTGAATGGCCGTGGTACCGATCCCGCTCGATCCCCCATGTACAAGGAACCGTTCGCCAGCCTTCAGCCCGCCACGAGTGAACACGTTTGACCAGACCGTAAAAAAGGTTTCGGGCAGGCAGGCGGTCTGTTTCAGGCTCAGGCCCGAGGGCACAGGCAGGCAGTGTGCCGCCGGTGTCGCCACGTATTCTGCATACCCGCCGCCGGGCAACAACGCACAGACCTGATCCCCCAGTGCCAACCCCGAGACGCCGGACCCGATGGCCACCACCTCGCCCGAAGCCTCGAGCCCGGGAAGGTCGCTGGCCCCCGGTGGCGGATCATAGGCCCCGGCCCGCTGCAGAGCGTCTGGGCGGTTGACGCCGGCATAGGCCACTTTCAAAACCACCTGACCATGACCCGGCTCGGGCATGGGGCGTTCCGTCAGTTGCAGAACGTCCGGACCTCCGGGCGTGGTGATCTCTATGGCGCGCATCATCTGGGGCATTGGCAAAACTCCTTTGCGCAATGGGTATCAGGCGAATCGGAAAAGGCCCAGCAACAAGAGGCGGTTACTTGCGCGGGTTCAGAAGACCCGGCAGATCGGCCCGCATCCTGACTGGCGCCCGAACCTGACTTGCCAGCCAGTTGGGAACCGCAAGGAACGGTTTGAACAGCGGATTGTTGTTCACCTGCGCCTTGAGCTTCTCGAACTGCATCACATCCGCAATGCGGCGATCCAGGAATTCCCAGGTCCGCTGGTGGTCCGGGCTGTCATCGCCCAACCAGAACAAGAGGGTCGAGGAATACACACCCGACAGTGTTGCGCGTTTGGTGTACCAGTTGACATCATCCGAAGTGTCGCCCAGCGCATCCCAGATCAGGTCACAGGTGCCCCAGACCGCTTTGGCGCCATCTGCTGCATATGACGGCAACGAAAACAAAGTCACGCCTCGGCGCACCGCCTCCCTGTCGGGGACAGCCTGCAGGCGGAAGCGCACTGCGGCGGCAATCCTGTCGCGGAACTTCAGATCGCTCAGGTCCTCGGAGTTCAGCCGTTCAAGCATCTCGGCGTCCCCGCGGGCGTGAAATGCGAGCGCCAGATCCACGGCGCCCCGCGGGCAGATGACACGGGCCAGACCTTCGTCCAGATCGCAGTCGGCAATGGCCGCGCGAAAGCTCTCTTCGGACCAACCATCAAAAGGAACATGGGTCAGAATTGCGTCCAGCAATTGCTGTTTTGCATCTTCATAGGTCACGGTCATGGCGGTCCTCCGACTGTTGTGCCCAGTACTAGACAAGTTAGGTCCGCTTTGCTATACGGCCAACTCCTGCAATTTCCTTGCAACTCTATCTAGAAAGGTGGTGACAACCACATGCAGGTTAGTGTTCGCGACAACAATGTCGATCAGGCGCTTCGTGCCCTGAAGAAAAAGCTGCAGCGCGAAGGCGTGTTCCGTGAAATGAAGCTGAAGCAACATTTCGAGAAACCGTCCGAGAAAAAAGCGCGCGAGAAAGCTGAAGCGATCCGCCGTGCCCGTAAACTGGCACGTAAGAAAGCCCAGCGCGAAGGTCTGCTCTAAGATCTTCCTCGTCCAGCTTTGGATGACACTATTTGACGACCCCCGAGGCATCGCCCGGGGGTTTGTCGTTTCAATAGATCTTGGGTACGTACAATTCGTCCGGCAGAACCCGCCGTTCATACTCGGGATTGTATTTCCGATCCGGCAGAGTGACCTTTTCGTGGGGCACCTCTTCGTACGGAATCTTGGTCAGAATATGCTCCATGCAGTTCAACCTTTCCCGCTTTTTGTCGTTGCCTTCGACAATGTACCAAGGGGCCTCGGGAATGTTGGTTCGGAACAGCATGTCTTCCTTGGCCTTGGTATAGTCTTCCCAGCGGATCCGCGATTCCAGGTCCATCGGTGACAGTTTCCACTGCTTCATCGGATCGTGGATTCGCATCAGAAAGCGCAGTTGCTGTTCTTCGTCCGTGATCGAGAACCAGTATTTCAGCAAGATGATCCCCGACCGAACCAACATGCGCTCGAATTCGGGAACGTCCTGAAAGAACTGCTCGACCTGGGCCTCGGTGGCGAAGCCCATCACCCGTTCAACGCCCGCCCGGTTGTACCACGACCGGTCGAACAGAACGATCTCACCCGCCGCCGGCAAATGCGGCACATAGCGTTGAAAATACCACTGGCTCTGCTCGCGCCGGCTGGGGGCAGGCAAAGCAACGACACGTGCAACCCGCGGGTCCAGCCGTTGGGTGATCCGCTTGATTACCCCGCCCTTTCCAGCGCTGTCGCGCCCTTCGAACAGGATGCAAACCTTGGCGCCGGTATGCTGCACCCAGTCCTGAACCTTGATCAGTTCGGCCTGCAGGCGCAACAGGTTGCGGAAATAGACCTTGCGATCCAGCATTTCAGGATGCTGTTCGCGATAGATCTTGCGGACCTCCATCGACAGCATGGGTTCACTGAACTCGATCTCAAAATCCTCGTCCAGTGTGTCCTGCAACTCGGCTTCCAGCCAATCGTCGACTGTGTTCTCATAGTCTTCAGCCAAGGGCCTGCTCCTTATCTTTCAACAGTCTCGGACCATATCGGGTACGTGTAACCGGCCAATGTCATGCCGACCTTTTTCCCGCCCCGAAGGCCAATATTGAACCGGCTCAACGGCAGATACAACCGCATCGGCAAGACTGCCGCACCAGGGTCAAACAGGCAGTGCGGTCGTCTTGAAAACGGTCCGCAGGGCGAACGAGCTTTGCATTTGCGCAACTCCGGGCAGGCGCGACAGATACTGGCGGTGGATGCGCGCAAAATCCTCGGTGTTTTCGGCGACCACCTTCAGGACATAATCCGCCGACCCGGCCATCAGGTGACACTCCAGAACGTCCGGAATGCGCCGGACCGCCCGCTCGAAAGCCTCCAGCACCTCCTCGGCCTGACCCTGCAAGGTGATCTCGACAAATACGGTTGTCGGCACCCCCAGTTTGCGCGCATTCAACAGCGCGACATAATCCCGGATATAGCCTTCCGCCTCAAGCCGCTGAACCCGGCGATGGCAGGCCGACGGTGACAGGTTGACCTGCTCGGACAGTTCCGCGTTCGACATACGCCCCTTGCGCTGAAGGGCCGCCAGAATCTTTCGGTCAGTCGCATCAAGTGACATTCACGCACATCCGTTGCAAGATTTTCTCATTTCATCGAAAAATTTCCCACATATTAGCGCAGTTGCGCACCGAGTTTCACAGAAATTGCACCGCTTTCTGCACATAATTTGTGCAGTTTATGAATGGAGAGCCCCATGAAAATCGGATGCCCAAAGGAAATCAAACCGCAGGAATTCCGCGTAGGCATGACCCCCAACGCCGCGCAGGAAGCGGTTGCCCGTGGTCACGAGGTCATCATCGAAACCGGCGCCGGGCTGGGTTCAGGATTTGACAACGACGCCTATGTCGCCGCAGGCGCGCGCATCGTGGACACCGCGGAAGAGGTGTTCGCGACCGCCGGCATGATAGTCAAGGTCAAGGAACCGCAAGCGGTCGAGCGCAAGATGCTGCGCGAAGGCCAGCTGCTGTTCACCTACCTGCACCTTGCGCCCGACCCTGAGCAAACCCACGATCTGCTGGCCTCGGGCTGCACGGCGATCGCCTATGAAACGGTAACTGATTCCAACGGTGGTCTGCCGCTGCTTGCCCCGATGTCCGAAGTCGCAGGTCGTCTGGCCCCGCAAGTGGGTTCGTGGACCCTGCAAAAAGCCAATGGCGGGCGCGGCGTTCTGATGGGCGGCGTCCCCGGTGTGGGCCCGGCCAAGGTTGTCGTGATCGGTGGCGGCGTCGTCGGCACGCATGCGGCTCAGGTGGCGGCGGGCATGGGCGCTGATGTGACCGTTCTGGACCGTTCGCTGCCGCGCCTTCGTTATCTGGACGACGTCTTCGGTGGCCGGTTCAAGAACCAGTACTCGACCGCCGGCGCCACGGCCGAGCTGATCCAGTCGGCGGATATGGTGATCGGTGCCGTTCTGATCCCGGGCGCGGCCGCCCCGAAACTGATCACCCGCGAGCAATTGTCGACCATGAAGCCGGGCGCTGTGCTTGTCGACGTTGCCATCGACCAGGGCGGCTGCTTCGAAACCTCCAAGGCAACGACACACGCGGATCCGATCTATGAGGTGGATGGCATCATGCACTACTGCGTGGCCAATATGCCGGGTGCGGTGGCACGGACCTCGACCATCGCGCTGGGGAACGCAACGATGCCGTTCATGCTGGCGCTGGCCGACAAGGGCTGGAAACAGGCATGTCAGGACGATCCCCACCTTCTGGCGGGCCTCAACGTGCACGCCGGCCAGTTGACATACTATGCTGTAGGCAAGGCACTGGGGATCGACGTGGTTTCGCCCGCAATGGTCGTCAAGGCCTGATCGAAACGCAACAGCGCCGCGCATCTGCGCGGCGCTTGGCCCAACCGAAGAAGGGCATTTCCAATGCCCGACGGACGGGCGGGAGCATTCAGCCCTCTTTGTGGATTTCCACCGAGTGCGGGTAGGGAATCGAAATGCCCTTGCTGTCAAACGCTTCCTTGACGGCCTTGGTCAGATCAAACTTGACGTCCCAATAGTCGGCGGCCGCGCACCACAACCGCGCGGTCAGGTCTACCGAGCTGTCTCCCAAGTTGGTCACACGCACCCAGGGCTCGGGGTCCGAGTGTATGCGCTTGTCCGCCTTGGCCACATCCAGAATGATCTTCATGGCCGCATCCGCACTGTCGCCATAGTCGATCCCGAACACCAGATCGACACGCCGCGTGTCGTGCGCCGAGTAGTTGGTGATAATCGACCCCCAGGCCTGACCGTTGGGAACGATGATCTGCACATTATCGGGCGTGACCAGTTCGGTCGTGAACAGGTTCAGGTCCTTCACCGTGCCGGCTGTCCCACCGATATCCACGAACTGACCCAGCTTGTATGGCCGGAAAACCACCAGCATCACACCTGCGGCTAGATCGCTGAGCGTGCCCTGCAGCGCAAGGCCGATGGCCAGCGAAGCGGCGCCCAGAATGGCAACGATACTCGTCGCTTCGATCCCGAAGATGCCAAGCACAGCAACCAGAACAATGGCCAGGATCACCCATTTGACCGTGCTGGCAACGAAATTCCCCAAAGTCGGATCGATTTGCGGGGTCGAATTAATTCGGCGGCGAACGATCCCTGCGATCATGCCAGCGGCTATCCAGCCGACAACAAGAACGATCAGGGCTTTGACCGCGCTCATGATCAATGGGGCAAATGCCCCTACCTGCGTCACGACCTCATCCACGGGCGTCTCCTTTCCAACAGCAACAAACCCGCGACTTTTGCGCGGGGTTTCCGCAACATTGGGCGATAAAACCGCACAGGTCTAGGTTTGAAATGTCCCGGATTTCCCCGCTGTGCTTCAGCAAACAGTCGCTGCCCGGGGTTGCACAGACCGCCATCTAACAATCCGCCCCTGAATGCCTAGCTTGCAATAGTACCCGAACAAGGAGCTTGCCATGCTGGACACCGCCACCTTCCCGATCATGACCAAATGGCCCCCGCATTCGCCGGAGCGGATCCAACTCTATTCCTTCCCGACGCCGAACGGCGTGAAGGTGTCCATCATGCTCGAAGAAACAGGCCTGCCCTACGAGGCGCACAAGGTCACCCTGTCAGACGCTGACGTCAAAAGCCCCGAGTTTCTGTCGCTGAACCCAAACAACAAGATTCCGGCGATCATCGATCCTGACGGCCCGGACGGACAGCCCTTGGCGCTGTTCGAAAGTGGTGCGATCCTGCTGTACCTGGCCGAGAAAACCGGCAAGTTCCTCGGCCAGAACACGGCCGACAAGTATCGGATCACGCAATGGCTGATGTTCCAGATGGGCGGCGTGGGTCCGATGTTCGGGCAGCTGGGTTACTTCCACAAGTTCGCCGGCAGCGCGATCGAAGACCCGCGCCCGCGCGAGCGGTATATCAACGAGGCCAAACGGCTGCTGAATGTCGTCGAGACCCAGTTGCACGGGCAGGACTGGATCGCCGGTGAGTACTCAATTGCCGATATCGCTTTGGCCCCGTGGCTGCGCGGCCTTGATTTCTACGGCGCCAAAGAGTTGGTCGGCTGGGACGATCATCGCAACACCATCGCCTATCTGAACCGGTTCCTGGACCGGCCCGCGGTTCAAAAGGGTCTGGTCACGCCTCCGCGCGGGTAAGGGATCACGCCGTCGCCGCCTTGCAAGCGGCGTCGGCATTCCGTGCCATCAACCGGGCAGTTTCCCGGTCAGCACATAGCGCAGAATCTCGACCACCTGGTGGGGCTCCTCGGCCACCGCCAACGCGGCGGTATCGACCTCTTTCAGCGCATGCTGATGCTCGGGACCGTGCAGCACGATGATCGACTTGCCCAGGGCCGCGGCATAGCCCGCGTCGAAGGCCGCATTCCACTGCTTGTACTTGTCCCCGAATCGCACCACGACGACGTCGGCATCGGCGATCCCCTTGCGGGTACGGATCGCGTTGACCATCGCACCTTTGTGGTCGTGCCAGTACTTGTTCGGCTCGGCCCCCAGAATGGCGACCCCGCAATCGTCGCTGGCCGCATGATCGGTCACTGGGCTGTTGAACGTGACGTCCAGCCCTTGCGCGCCTTCGATGATCTGTTCGCGCCAATCCGTGTGGATCTCGCCCGACAGGTAGACATTCAAACCCATTGCAGCCTCCGCCTTTTGCTTCTGGCCCTGTTTACTGTCCAAACCCGCAAAGCCCAATGCGGAAGTTGCCTGCCGATGCGGCGCTGGCGTCACAGCTTGCGGGCCACCAGATAGCGCGAGGGCGGTTTCGCTGGGAAGTTCCCGCTTTCGATGATCTCGAACCCGGCCTTTTCAATGGCGGTTTCCAGCGTCTTGATGTCGAACTGGCTGACGTATGGTGCCTTGCCCAAAAGCTGCATGACCGGCAAGAGCAGCTTGAGCAAGCCGAACTTGAACCCCAATCCACCCTGGGCAAGGCAGGGCGTCTTTGAAATGAACAGACCGCCGGGTTTCAACACCTCATGAACCCCGGCCAGCGTCGCCTCCAGATCCCGGATCAGGTGCAGCAGATTGAATGCCATCACCACATCATAGGCCCAATTCGGGGGTCGGTTGGCGTCGGCCTCGACAAAGACGACGTTTTCGATCTGCTCCTCTTGCGCCAACCTGCGGCCCACGGCCAGCATTCCCGGAGAGACATCGCTCGCCGTGATCGTATCCGCATGGCCGGACAGCCGCAGCGCGGTGCGCCCGGTTCCGCAGCCCAGTTCCAGCACCTGGTCGGTTGGCTTCAAATAGGACACCGTGCGTTGCAACGTGTGTTCGTAGGACTCGATGTCCCGGATCGGGGATTTCGCGTATTTCTCGGCGATTCCGTCCCAGAATTTGGCTGTGGCGGTCATGTCGGCTCTCCTTTGAGCGCAAGCTAGTGATACGCGTTTCAAAGGTGAATTGCCGAAATTCGCAGAATCCTTATACATTCATGCATGGATGATCCGCGCAAATTCGACTGGAACCATATCCGCTCCTTTCTGGCCACGGCCGAGACCGGCTCGCTTTCGGCGGCGGCACGGCGATTGGACCAGACGCAACCGACCCTCAGCCGCCAGATCGCCGCGCTTGAATCCGACCTGGGCGTGATGCTGTTCGAACGGGTCGGCCGATCACTTCAGATCACCACCGCCGGGATCGAGCTGTTGGAGCACACCCGGACCATGGGCGCCGCCGCAGATCGCATTGCGTTGGCGGCGTCCGGTCAGGCGCAGTCGATCGAGGGGCAGGTGCGGATCACCGCAAGCGACGTGATGTCGGCCTATATCCTGCCGGATCTGCTTCGCGAGATTCGCGCACAAGCTCCGAAACTGCGGATCGACGTGATCGCCGCGAACGACATTCGCGATCTGATGCGGCGCGAGGCGGATATCGCCATCCGCCATGTCCGCCCCGACCAGCCCGACCTGATCGCAAAACTGGTGCAGGAGGCTGACGGGCATTTCTATGCCGCCACCGCCTACCTGAACCGCGCTGGACGCCCCAAGTCCCTGTCGGACCTGTCCCGGCACGAGTTCATCAGTTTCGGCGACACCGCGCAGATGATCGCCTATTTCGAACCGATCGGCCTGCGCCTGACCGAAGAAAACTTCCGCCTGGGGTCGCAGAACGGCATCGTCTCGTGGGAGTTTGCCCGGCAGGGCTTTGGCATCGCGCCCATGTCCGAGCCGGTGGGCGATGCCACACCGGGAATGGAGCGCGTCCTTCCCGACATGGAGCCGTTGCGGTTCCCGATCTGGCTGACCACCCATCGCGAACTGCATACCAGCCGCCGCATCCGGCTGGTCTTTGACCTGCTGGCGGATTTCTTCGCAAACTGAAACACGCGCACCATCGGCGCGCGTGTCTCTTCGGGTTAGAGCGGCTTCAACCGCGCAGAACGCCGCCGGTGGCCTTGGTGACCTTGGCGATGATCTTTTCCGCCACCGCCTCGATGTCTTTTTCCTTCAGCGTGCTGCCGGTCGGCTGAAGCCGGACGGTAATGGCCAGAGATTTCTTGCCCTCGCCTAGGCTGCCGCCGATGAACTCATCGAACACGCGCACCTCTTCGATCAGCGCCTTGTCGGCGCCGGCGGCGGCATTCACCAGCGTCAGCGCCTCGACATCGGCATCGACGACAAAGGCAAAGTCACGCTCGACCGCCTGCAGGTCGCGCAGTTCCAGCGCCGAGCGGGTGGTGCCGGATTTGCGCGGCAGCGGAACCTCGTCCGGCCAGATGGTGAAGGCCACGGCCGGGCCCTTGATGTCCAACTGCTGCAGCACGCGCGGATGAAGTTCACCGAACACGCCCAGCACCTTTTTGGGGCCCAGGCAGATCTTGCCGTGACGGCCCGGATGCCACCAAGCGTCGCCGTCGCGCAGAATCTGCACTTTGGCGGGGGCCCCGATGGCGGTCAGCACAGCCTCCGCATCGGCTTTGGCGTCGAACACGTCGACTGAGCGAGCGGCGCCGTGCACATCCTTGGGACCGGTCCGCCCGACCAGAAGGCCTGCGATCTGAGCGCGTTGCTCGCCGGGTTCCCCGTCATGAAAGACCGGGCCGACCTCGAACAGAGCTAGATCGGCAAAGCCGCGCGCCTGGTTGCGCGCCGCGGCCTGCAGCAGGCCGGGCAGCAGGTCCGGGCGCATGTGGCTCATCTCGGACGAGATCGGGTTTTCCAGCATCGTCGCGTCATCACCGCCGCCGAACAGCGCGGCCGAGGCCTGATCGATGAAAGTGTAGCTGACGCATTCATTGTACCCCAGCGCCGCGCAGTTGCGCCGCGCCATCGACTGACGCCGCTGGGCCGGGGTCATGACCGGCTTGGGAATACCATCCGTGACACGCGGCAGCGGCTTGCCCTGCAGCTTGGTCAGCGAGGCGATGCGGGCGACCTCCTCGACCAGATCGGCCTCGCCCTGGATGTCGGGGCGCCAACTGGGCACATGGGCCATGTCGCCTTCCAGACGGAAACCCAGCCGGGTCAGGGTCTGGCGCTGCTCGCTTTCGGGGATGTCCATGCCCACCAGCGACTGTACCCGCGCAGCATCCAGCCGATAGGCGCGCGAATGGTCCGGCGCCTTGCCGGCCTCGACGACCTTCGAAACCTCGCCGCCGCAGATGTCCAGGATCATCTGTGTCGCGTGCTCCAACCCTTCCAGCGTGTATGCCGGATCGACCCCGCGTTCGAACCGGTACCGCGCGTCCGAGTTGATCTTGAGCGCGCGCCCCGCCAGCGCGATCTGGACATGATCCCAGAAGGCGCTTTCCAAAAACACGTTCACCGTGTCTTCGGTACAGCCGGTCTCTTGCCCGCCCATGATGCCGGCGATGGATTCCGGGCCGTTGTCGTCGGAAATCACCATCATGCCGGGCTGCAGCGTGTATTCCTTTTCATCCAGCGCCACCAGTTTCTCGCCGCCCTTGGCGCGGTACACCCGCAGGTTGCCTTTGACCTTGTCGGCGTCAAAGACGTGCAGCGGGCGGTTGCTGTCGAAGGTCATGTAGTTGGTGATATCCACCAAGGCCGAAATCGGACGCAGGCCGATCGCCTTCAGCTGATCCTGCAGCCATTGCGGGCTGGGGCCGTTCTTGACGCCGCGGATCAGGCGGCCGGTGAAATGCGGGCAGCCATCCAGCGTGTCGTCGTCGATCGTCACCTTGATCGGGCTTTCGAAATCCCCCGGCACCGGGGCATAGTCGCGCTGCTTCAGCGTGCCCAGACCCCGCGCCGCCAGATCGCGCGCGATGCCTGCAACGCCCAGCGCATCGGGGCGGTTGGGAGTGATGGCGATCTCGATCACCGGGTCGATCTTGGCGGGGTCGTTCTCGGCCAGCCAGTCGACGAACCGCTGGCCCACCTCGCCCGAGGGCAGCTCGATGATGCCGTCATGTTCGTCCGACAGTTCCAGCTCGCGCTCGGACGCCATCATGCCAAAGCTTTCGACGCCGCGGATCTTGCCAACGCTGATCGTCAGATCCAGACCGGGGATATACATGCCCGGCTTGCAGACCACGACGGTGATGCCCTCGCGCGCGTTGGGGGCGCCGCAGATGATCTGCAGCTCGCCCTCGTCGGTGTCCACTTTGCAGACGCGCAGCTTGTCTGCATCGGGGTGTTTCTCGGCATGTTTCACATAGCCAAGGGTAAAATCCTTGAGCTTGTCGGCCGGGTTGATGACCTCTTCGACCTCGAGCCCGAGATCGGTCAGCGCCTCGGCGATCTCATCAACCGAGGCGTCGGTGTCCAGGTGGTCTTTCAGCCAGGAGAGGGTGAATTTCATTTCTGTTTTCCTGTCCGGTAAGGCGGGCCAGCCCGCCGAATTCTCTTGGGCAGCAGGGCAAGCCCCACGCTATTTCATCGTGACAAGCCACCATGCAGGTTGGGCATGTCCAGCGCCGCAAACCCATAGTGGCGCAGCCAGCGCAGGTCGGAATCAAAGAACGCCCGCAGATCCGGGATGCCGTATTTCAGCATCGCCAGACGATCGATGCCGATGCCGAAGGCAAAGCCCTGATAGACCTCGGGGTCGATCCCGCCGGCGGCGATCACCTTGGGGTGGACCATGCCGCTGCCCAGAATCTCCATCCAGTCGTCGCCCTCGCCGATCTTCAGCTGGCCGCCTTCCCAAGAACAGCGGATATCGACCTCGGCCGAGGGTTCGGTGAACGGGAAATGCGAGGCGCGGAAGCGCAGTTCGACATCGTCGACCTCGAAGAACGCCTTGACGAATTCCTCCAGCACCCATTTCAGGTTCGCCATCGAGATATCCTTGTCGATGGCCAGGCCTTCGACCTGGTGGAACATCGGCGTGTGGGTCTGGTCATAGTCGGCGCGATAGACACCGCCCGGACAGATCACGCGGATCGGCGCGCCCTGCTTTTCCATCGAGCGGATCTGAACCGGCGAGGTATGGGTGCGCAGCACATGCGGCGGGCGATTGTCGCCCGGCGCGCGGTGCATGTAGAACGTGTCCATCTCGGCCCGCGCGGGGTGGTGGCCGGGGATGTTCAGCGCGTCGAAATTGTACCAATCTGTCTCGATCCGCGGACCTTCGGCGACGGAAAAGCCCAGTTCGGCAAAGATCGCGGTCAGTTCCTCGGTCGCCTGGCTGACCGGGTGGATCGAGCCTTGGCGGTGCGGGCGCGCGGGCAGGGTCACGTCCAGCCACTCGGTCCGCAGACGTTCGTCCAGCGCGGCATCGGCCAATGCGGCCTTCTTGGCGGCCAGCGCCGAATTGATCTCGTCCTTCAGCGCGTTCAGCGCGGGGCCGGCGACCTGGCGTTCCTCGGGCGTCATCTTGCCCAGTTCGCGCATCTTCAGCGCCACTTCGCCCTTTTTGCCCACCGCGGCCACGCGGATCGCTTCCAGCGTGCTTTCGTCGCCTGCGTCAGCGATCTGACCCAGGTATTTTGCCTTAAGATCGTCCATGACGGTCCCCTGAATTCTGTTGCTGTCCTGCTATCACAGCAGCGCGCGAAAGCAAGAGGGCCGGGCCGCGCGATCAGGTCGCGCGCAGAACCGCTGCCTGTCGATCACACCGGACCGGGCGGATCGTGGGGCCATAGCCCTGCGGATGGGTCTGCAGTTCGGGGAACAGCGCAAACAGTTCGCGCGCGGCCTCCTGCTCCAGCCCCGAGAGAACCTCCTGCCCCGGAAAGAAGCTCTCGGACACAAGGCCTGATGTGGTGACCAGCTGGTGCCGGTCGAAGAACAGGTGGACGTAGCGGACGATGTCGCAGGGCTGCACGGTAACGGTGTCGCCGTTGACCAGCGATTTGGCCGGAACCAGAACTTCATCCTCGCCGAACAGAAGCTGGGCTTGCCAGCCGCCGACCAGAATGCGGTGCTGGGGCGAGACCAGAATGTCTGTCTTGGCGCCCAGAACACCCGCGCGGATGCGCACCGGCGCGAACCGGCCCACGCCGCGCACCGTGCGGCCGCCGATCCAGCGCACCCGGCAGGGGCCGTCATCGACGGTCAGGACCGTATCGCCGGGCTGCAGCGTCTCGATCCGGCGCGGCCCCTCGGGGGTATCCACCAGGGTTCCGGCCGTGAAACAGGCGGCCCCGGTATCCCCGGGCGACAAGGGGCCATAGGTCAGCGTGTCGGGATCGGGTTGATTGAACTGCAGGGTCGTCGTGGTCTGGTTCGGCCCGACCAGCACCGGCAGGTTGACCGAGGTTTCCCCGGCCGCCAACCCGTTAACCGCGACGATGTTCTGCGTGCCGCCACCGATGTCGTAGAAATCTATCACCTCACCCGTGGCGGTATTGGTCAGCGCATAGGCTTCGTAATTGGTTGGGCCGCCACCATCCGGATCGGTCAGGAAGATCGGGAAATCATCGGCCGAGATGACATAGACGATCTCGTTGTTGTCGGGGTCCACGGTGACCTGAACGGAGGGATCGTTGAGTGGGATCTCGATCCCAACCTGCCCGTTCGCCTGATAGAAGGACACGGTGAAATCCGCCGGGTCTTCGTCCGGGCGAAGGGACACCTCCAGGAACTCGGACACGCCCGAATTCGCGGCATAGGCATTGGAATAATGCAACTCACTGATACGCGCCATGAAAGCACCACGACCGGAAAACCTGACCCGAATGTATCGCGCAAACGCCGCCGCCGAACAAGGCGCGATCCGGGAATGTGGCTAACAGGCCCCTAATTGCAACAGGTCGCGGTCAGTAGCTGTATTCGGGGTAGATCCGCGTCAGATCGCCCTGCCAGTCGCCGTGGTAATGCTCGAGCAGCTCGTCGGCTGGCACCTTGCCGGACTGGATGCTTTCCTTCAGCGCGTTCAGGAAATGCGTCTCGTCCGGGACGAGACCACCCGCACCCGGCCGCGCCCGCGCCTTCAGGCCAGACTCGGCGATGGCCACCACCTCGCGCGCCAGATCGTGCATGTTGATGCCGCCGACCTGCGCCTGCAGCCCGTCCCGGGCCGCGGCGACGCGCAGCCCCTCGCGGGTTTCGGCGTCCCAGCCCTTGACCAGATCCCATGCGGCATCCAGCGCGGACTGGTCATAGGTCAGCCCTACCCAGAAGGCGGGCAGCGCGCACAGACGGCGCCACGGGCCGCCGTCGGCCCCGCGCATTTCCATGAATTTCTTGATCCGCGCCTCGGGGAAGGCGGTGGTCAGGTGATCGGCCCAATCTGAAAGCGTCGGCGTCTCGCCCGGCAGCGCGGGCAGCTTGCCCTGCAGGAAATCGCGGAATGACATGCCCAGCGCGTCGATATACTTTCCGTCGCGATAGACGAAATACATCGGCACATCCAAAGCGTACTCGACATAGCGCTCGAACCCGAAGCCGTCCTCGAACACGAAGGGCAGCATGCCGGTGCGCGCGTCATCCAGATGCCGCCAGATGTAGCTGCGCCAGCTTTTGTGGCCGTTGGGCTTGCCCTCGAAGAAGGGCGAGTTGGCAAACAGCGCGGTCGCCACCGGCTGCAGGGCCAGCGCCACGCGCAGCTTCTGCACCATGTCCGCCTCGGACCCGAAATCGATGTTGACCTGAACCGTGCAGGTCCGGCGCATCATGGCGCGGCCCATGTCGCCGACCTTTTCCATGTAGTCATTCATCAGGACATACCGGCCCTTGGGCATCAGCGGCATGTCCTCATGCTTCCAGATCGGTGCGGCGCCCAGCCCGATGAAGCCTACGCCGATCTTATCGGCGATGTCCTTCACGTCGCGCAGATGCGCGTTCACCTCGTCGCAGGTCTCGTGGATGGTCTCCAGCGGAGCGCCTGACAGCTCCAGCTGCCCGCCCGGTTCCAACGAGACGTTGGCCCCGTCCTTTTCCAGCCCGATCAGCTTGCCCGCCTCTTCCACGGGGGTCCAGCCATGCCCGTCGCGCAGCCCCTGCAGTACCGCCAGGATCGAGCGTTCGCCTTCGTAGGGCAGCGGCTTCAGCGTGTCCTTGCAATAGCCGAATTTCTCGTGCTCGGTCCCGATGCGCCATTCGCTTTTGGGTTTGCAGCCATCGGCCAGGTATTCGGCCAGTTGTTCGTGGCGTTCGATCGGCCCGCCGCCGGACTGAGGAATGGACATGAACCGTGCTCCGATCCTGAAGTGTCGAGTCGTGGGGGTCAGTGGTGGTCGCAATCTCCCCCGGTGTCAATGCACCGTCAATTCAACCGGATGTGTGCCGGGCGCGAGGGGTGGCGTTCCCAGATGACCACCGGATGCGACGCCCCGCCCTTGAGTTCCGACAGCATCCGCTCGGTCCGCAGCCCCGGCAGGGCCGAGAACACGTCGAACAGTGCCTCGGCACCTTCGGCATTCACGGGAATGTGAAGCGGCGGCTGGCCGGGCTGTTCCAGCACCCAATGCACGGGGCTGGCGGTGGGGTCGAGCGTCAGGCTCTCGATTTCGCGGGTGGCGACGATGCCACCTTCCAGCGGCCCCAGATAGGCAATCTGCCCTTCATCCACCGACACCACGCCCGGCCCGCCCGCGCCCAGCCGGAACCGCGCGCGCTGTACGCCGATCACGGCCAGCGCGACCGAGACCAGCACAAGCACCCAGCCCAGCCAGCCCAGCAACCCGCCCGGACCGCCAATCCAGCTGAGGCCAAGGATCAGAACGAACCCGGCGGCCAGCACCTCGCGCCAGCGCCACAGGGCCAGTTTGGCTTCGGGTCGGATGAAACTCATGACGCGGCCTCCATCTGATCGCTGAACAGGACCAGTGAAAAGGTCCCGGCAGGGGCAAACCCAATAGCAACATAAGCACGCACGGCGGCGTTTGAAGCCGCGAACAGAACGGCCTTGCGCACTCCGGCGGCCCGCGCCTCGGCCAGATGCAGGGCAACGGCGGTGCGGGCATAGGCCCGACCGCGCAGCGCGGGCGGGGTAAACACGCCACCGATCTGGACGGTCTCGGGCAGCGTGGCATTGAAGCCCGTCATGCTGACGGGCTGGCCATCGACCATCAGCAGCCGGTGGGAGTCGCGCTGAATATATCCGTCGATGTCCTTCTGCGCTGCCGCGTGGGCCATGCCCGGGTCGGTGCCCAAGGATTCCAGATGATAGGCCTCGCGCCAGCGGATCAACAGGCTCCGATCCCCATCCGAAAGCGGCACCAGCCTTGCGTTTTCCGCTTGCGGAACGATCAGGTCGCGCAGGTCCAGCGCAAAGGAGGGCTCATCCCGATTCAGATGCGCGGCGCGGTCCTGCCATCCGGCCTGTCGCAGAAACCGGCGGGCTTGCGAAGCCTCGCCCGCCAGCCCCATGATCCGGCGGTCGCGGATCAGAACTGCCGCCGCGGCCAGGTCGGCATCGGAAACATCCGGGCATTGCGGCAGGATCATGCCTTCGTTGGTGATGCCGAACACGCCGCGCAGCGGGTCGCCCAGCATCCACATGCTCATCGCGCGCGGTGCAGGTGCGTTCAGGCCGAACTCTCGCAGGTTGGCCAGCGCGAACATCGAACTTTGCACATGGTCCAGAAGAAACCGTTCGATCGCCGGAACGTCCTGTTGCTGCGCCAGCCGCCACATCAGGACCAGTCCCCCAGCGCCTGTTGCCACAGGGTCATCGCGGCCACCGCCGCCGTATCGGCCCGCAAGATGCGCGCCCCCAGGCTGACCACATGCGTGAACGGCAGATCCTTCAGCCGCTGGCGCTCGGCATCGGAGAACCCGCCCTCGGGGCCGATCAGGATGGCCCAGGGCCGGCCCTTGTCCTGCGCGGCCAGGCGCAGGGCCGACCCGGCCTCGGCCTCGTCGCAGAACATCAGTTGGCGGCCGTCGGGCCAGTTGTCCAACAGCTTGTCCAGCCGCTGCAGGTCGCAGACCTCGGGCACGAAGGTGCCGCCGCATTGCTCGGCCGCCTCGACCGCGTGGGCCTGCAGCCGGTCCTGGCGGATGCGTTCGGAATTGGTGAAGGCGGTCTGCACCGGCATGATCTTGGCGGCTCCCATCTCGGCCGCCTTTTCGACGATGAAATCGGTCCGCGCCTTCTTGATCGGGGCAAACAGCAGCCACAGGTCCGGCGGCAGTTGCAGTGGCCGGGTCTGTTCAAGACAGCTCAGAACACCGCCCCGCTTGCCCGCCTCGGCCACCTGCGCCAGCCACTCGCCATCACGGCCGTTGAACAGGGCCACCTCCCCACCCACGGCCAGACGCATCACGCCGAACAGGTAATGGGCCTGCTCGCGCGTCAAAGGAACCGATTGCCCCGCACCCAAAGGGTGATCTACATACAGCCTGATCTTCGCACTCATGAGACCCTACATATGCAAGGCAATGCCCCAACACCAGACGGTCAGGTCGCCGACGCCGTTACCGGCAACTGGGTCGATACCCGCGCCCCGGCCTTTGCCCGCCCCTATCTGCGGCTGTCGCGCGCGGACCGGCCGATCGGGACGTGGCTGCTGCTGATCCCGTGCTGGTGGGGCCTGGCGCTGGCGATCCTTCATGACGGTCAGCCGCGGTGGGGCGATCTGTGGATTGCCGTGGGGTGCGCGGCCGGGGCCTTTCTGATGCGCGGCGCGGGCTGCACCTGGAACGACATCACCGACCGCAAGTTCGACGCGCAGGTCGCACGCACGCGTTCGCGGCC
Source organism: Ruegeria sp. CG3 (assembly GCF_056537205.1). Lineage (NCBI taxonomy): Bacteria > Pseudomonadati > Pseudomonadota > Alphaproteobacteria > Rhodobacterales > Roseobacteraceae > Ruegeria > Ruegeria sp. CG3. Next base: position 238,417 of record NZ_JBQFRC010000003.1, read on the forward strand.
CATCCCCTCGGGTCAGGTCAGCGTGCGGCAGGCGGTGATCTGGATGGGCATCCAATGCCTTCTGGCGCTGGCGATCCTGCTGACCTTCAACCAGGCGGCCATCGCGATGGGCGTCCTGTCGCTGCTGCCGGTGACGATCTACCCCTATGCCAAGCGCTTCACCTGGTGGCCGCAGGTGTTTCTGGGGCTGGCCTTCAACTGGGGCGCCCTGCTGGCCTGGGCGGCGCATCGCGGTACGGTCGAATGGCCCGCGATCCTGCTGTACCTGTCCGGCATCGCCTGGACGCTGTTCTACGACACGATCTATGCTCACCAGGACGCCGAGGATGACGAGCTGATCGGCATCAAGTCCACCGCGCGCCTGTTCGGGACCGACACCGCGAAATGGCTGAAGTATTTCCTTGTGGCGACCGTGGCGCTAATGGGTCTGGCCATCGTCGAGGCCGCGCTGCCCAATTCCAGCGTGTTGGCGCTGGTCGTGGCCATCGGTGGACCTTGGGCAATGGGGTGGCACATGGCGTGGCAACTGCGCGGGCTGGACATCGAAGATAACGCGAAACTGCTGCAACTGTTTCGCGCCAACCGGGACACCGGCCTTATTCCGCTCATCTTCCTTTGCGTCGCATTGCTCCTCTGATTGCACCACGGTACCGGTGCCTGTAAGAGTCCCGCCCAATGGCCCGAGGAGATAAGAAACCGCTCATGCGCTTGCCGTATTTCCTGACATCAGCCCTGATCTTTGTCGTATCGGCGGGGGTCTGTCTGCTGGCCGCCGGATTCGCGGTGACCAAGATCGAAGAAACCTCGGAAACTGCCGTTCGAAATGCACTGAGCATGCAGGGCCATGAGTGGGCCGAAGTGCAGGCGGATGGGCTGCGCGTTGTGCTGACCGGTACTGCCCCGGACGAGGCCACGCGATTCAATGCGCTGACCGCGGCCGGTACACAGGTCGACACCTCTCGGGTGATCGATGAGATGGACATTGCCCCGACGGCTGACCTGACTCCGCCCAAATTCTCGGCTGAAATTCTTCGGAACGACAGCGGCATTTCCGTGATCGGGTTGGTTCCCGCCAGCGTGGATCGCGACGCACTGATGGACCGGCTGCAGAAGCTGGACCCCCAGGCGCGGGTGTCGGACCTGCTGGAGACCGCAGACTACAAGAAACCCAAAGGCTGGGACGACGCGATTTCCTATGCCATCCTTGCCCTGTCCAAGCTGCCGCGAGCCAAGATTTCCGCCAGCCCCGATCTGGTCAAGATCACTGCCATCGCCGACAGCCAGCAGGAAAAAGAACGGCTGGAACAAGAGCTGACACGCGCCGCGCCGCCCAGCTTGCGCATCGGTCTGGCGATTTCGGCACCGCGCCCGGTGATCACTCCGTTCACCCTGCGCTACCTGATTTCGGAGGAAGGCGGCCAGTTCGACGCCTGTTCGGCACAGGATGAAAAGGCGCGCGACACCATTGTTGCCGCCGCGCAGGATGCCGGGCTGTCAGGGCCCTATACCTGCACGATTGGCCTGGGTGTGCCATCGCCCCGATGGGCGCAGGCCGCTGAACTGAGTATCCGGGCGCTGTCCGAGATCGGGCAAGGTTCCGTCACGATGTCGGATGCCGACATCACGCTGATTGCTGAACCGAACACCAGCCCGGCCACCTTCGACAAGGTCGTGGGCGAGTTGGAGAACGCCCTGCCCGAAGTGTTCGCCCTGCACGCGGTTCTGCCCGAACCAGAAAACAACGAACAGGCCGGACCTGTGGAATTCACCGCCACCCGCAGCCCGGAAGGCCTGGTACAATTGCGCGGCCGTTTGGGCGACGATTTGCAGCGCGACATGATCGACAGCTACGCCCGGGCTGCCTTCGGATCCGATCAGGTTCACAGTGCCGCCCGCGTGGTCGACCAGATGCCGCAGGACTGGCCCGTGCGCGTTCTGGCGGGGCTGGAATCCCTGTCCTGGCTGAACAACGGCGTGCTGACCGTAACGCCTGACAAGGTCGAGTTGACAGGCGTCAGCCATGATGAAGACGCCAAGGCACAGATCGCGGGCCTGCTGTCCGACAAGCTGGGCGATGCGCAGGACTTTGACCTGTCGATCACCTATCAGCCCCCGCCCGAACCCGAAGACGCGCTGCCAGACCCCGAGCAGTGCGAAAGTCGCATCGCCGAGGTTCAGGAAACCCGCAAAATCACGTTCGAGCCCGGATCGGCTACGGTTTCATCAGAGTCCCGCGACAGTCTGAACCAGATTGCCGAGATCCTGCGCGAATGTGGACCGATCCGGATTGAAATCCAGGGTCATACCGACAGCCAGGGCCGTGAAGAGATGAACCAGCAGCTGAGCCAGTCACGCGCCCAGTCCATCCTGAACGAATTGCGCGCCCGCCGGGTGCCGACCAAAAGCTACTCGGCCGCAGGATATGGTGAGACGCAGCCGATTGCAGACAATGACACCGAAGACGGGCGCGAGAAAAACCGGCGCATCGAATTCCGGCTGATCCGGCCCGAGCCGATCGCCAATCAGGAAACCGGTCTGGAAGCCTTGGAGACCCAGACAAGCGCAACCGAACCTGCGCCAACAGAAGAAGAAGCATCCGAAACGGATGCAGGGGACCAGTAAGTTGAACAGAACCGAATTCATCATCGCCACCGCCGTCATCCTGTTCGCCGCCTTCTGCATGGGCTGGTTCGCCAACTGGCTGGTGCACCGCCTGTCGCGCGTGCGCCAATCCGACGTGGCCGATCTGGACCGCATGAGCCAGGAGTTGCACGAGGCTGAGGAAACCCGCGATCAGGCGATCACCTATCTGCAGCAGCGCGAGGCCGAGCTGACCAACCAGCTGACCCAGACCGAGGCCGAGCTGGCCGCGGCCATGGACGGGCTGCGCGCCGCCCGCCAGGAAGCCGAGGAATTGCGCGGCCGGATCAACAACGCCGACTGAGCGCCTACCAGCGCGACAGCGCGTTCTCGTCCTCGTCCGTGGCGGCAACCCACTCGGCGCCCGAACCTGTGATTTCCTTCTTCCAGAACGGGGCGCGGGATTTCAGGTAATCCATCAGGTATTCAGCGGCCTCGAACGCATCCTTGCGGTGCGGGGCTGCTGTTGCGACCATCATGATCCGGTCACCCGGGGCCAGCCGCCCATGGCGATGGATCACCAGCACATCGCCCAGCGACCACCGGGTCTTGGCTTCCTCGGCGATCTTGGCGATGGCGCGTTCGGTCATGCCGGGATAATGCTCGATCTCCATGCAAGCCAGATCGGTCTGCGCCAGATCGCGCACGACGCCGGTAAAGGTGACGATGGCGCCATTGGCCGTGTCACCCGCGGCAAAGGCATTGGCCTCGACCCCCAGATCGAACGGTTCTTGCTGGACGGAGATCCGCATCGCCCTAGCCGCCGGTCATGGGCGGGAAAAAGGCCACTTCGCGGACGCCGGCCAAGGGCGCGTCGAAATCCGACAGTTCCTGATCCAGCGCGACCCGCAGGGCCGACAGGTCGGCAAAGGCCGCGGCATAGCGGTCTTCACGAGCGCTGAGTTCCGCCACCAGATCGGAGACCGTGGCCGCGGTGGTTTCGACCTTTTCCTTCGGCACGCCGATCCGCTCGCGGACCCAGGCGAAATACAGAACATCCATGCGTCAGCCCTCCTTCAGATGGGGCATGGCTTTACGTAGGTAGTCGTAGCCGGTGATCAATGTTAGCGTCGCCGCGATCCACAGCAGCCACAACCCGATGCGGCCCGACCAGAACATGCCATCCAGCTTCCATTGCAGGCCTGAGATGTCCTCGACCTGACCCGACAGGATCTGGTCGATCAGCGCGGCATCCATGCCGAAGGTGGACATGACGAAATAGTGCTCGAATATGCCCTGCGAAAACAGCACGGCGATCGCCACCATCTGCGCGGTCGTCTTCCATTTGGCCAGCTTGGTGACCTTGAGCGTTCCGGCCACGTCGCCCAGATACTCGCGCAGGCCCGAGACGAAGACCTCGCGGAACAGGATCACGGTGGCGGGCAGCACCAGCCAGGGCGTCCAGTGCTCGGTCGAATAGCCGACCAGGATCATCAGTGCGATCACCACCATCGCCTTGTCGGCGATCGGGTCCAGCATCGCACCCATCTTGGTTTCCTGCTTCCAAGCGCGCGCCAGATAGCCGTCGAACCAATCGGTTATGGCCGCCGACAGGAACAGGATCAGCGCGAACCAATCCGCGTAGGGCCGTGTGAAATACAGAAACATCACCGCCAGGCCGGGCGCGGCCAGTAGGCGCAGCAAAGTCAGAATATTCGGCAGGTTCCACTTCATGCGCTGGACCCTACAACCATGGCCGGGAACAGAAAAGACGGCACGACAAAAAACTGCCAAGAACACAGGTGTTTGGACCACGACAGGTCAGACCGTCGCAGGCGGAGGATCGACGACCGTTTCCCCCTTGGCGCGGCGCGAAGAACGGGTCAGGTTGCGCGGGTATCGGCACATCAGGAAAGATCCGCCCCGTGACCTCACATATCAGAACCGATGCGCGCGCCAATCTGATCGGCAGCGCCTGGATGATCGCGGCCATGGCCGGGTTCGCCCTGGAGGACGCGCTGTTGAAAAGTGCCGCCAAGGTGCTGCCCATCTGGCAGGTTCTGGTGCTGTTCGGACTGGGCGGGGCGTTGATTTTCGCCGGGGTCGCGTTGATTCAGGGGCGGCGGTTGCTGCACCCCGATGTCCTGTCCAAGCCGATGAAGATCCGAGTGCTGTTCGAAGTCTTCGGCCGCCTGTTCTATGTGCTGGCCATCGCCCTGACGCCGCTGTCCTCGGCCACAGTGATCCTGCAGGCCACGCCGCTGGTCGTGGTGGCGGGTGCCGCGCTGTTTTTCGGGGAAACCGTCGGCTGGCGGCGCTGGAGTGCCATTCTGGTCGGACTGATCGGAGTGGTGATCATCATCCAGCCGACCGGAGACAGTTTCTCGGCCCTGTCCATTCTTGCGGTACTGGGAATGCTGGGCTTTGCCGGCCGCGATCTGGCCAGCCGCGCCGCCCCCGCCACGTTGGGCACCACCGTTCTTGGGTTTTATGGCTTTCTGTCAATTGTCGTCGCCGGTGGACTGTACCGGGCTTTCGAAGGCGCCGCCGCGGTGCCGGTGGACGCCAGAGCCGCCCTGCACCTGACTGGAGCCGTGGTGATGGGCGCGGTGGCCTATTCTTCGCTGATGCTGGCCATGCGGACGGGTGAAGTGTCGGCCGTAACTCCGTTTCGCTATACCCGCCTTCTGTTCGGCATCGGGCTGGGCGTGCTGATATTCGACGAGCATCTGGACCAGACCATGTGGCTGGGCAGCGCGCTGATCGTGGCCTCGGGGCTTTACATCCTGTGGCGCGGGCGCCAGCGGCCTCAGCCCTTTTCGTGAAAGAAATCATAGACCTTCTGCGCCAGACCGGCCGAGATCCCGTCCACCGCCTTCAGATCCGCCAGATTGGCGCGGCTGACCGCCTTTGCGCTGCCGAAATGTGCCAGCAGGGCACGTTTGCGGGCCGCGCCCACGCCGGGGATTTCATCCAGAGGCGTCGCCCCCATCGCCTTGGCCCGTTTGGCGCGGTGGGTACCGATGGCAAAGCGGTGCGCCTCGTCCCGTAGCCGCTGAATGAAATACAGCACCGGGTCGTTGCGTTTCAGGGCAAAGGGGCGCTGGCCGATGCGGTGGAACTCTTCCTTGCCGTGGTCGCGATCGACGCCCTTGGCGACACCGACCATGGGGATGTCCTCGACCCCGTGCGCCTGCATGATCTCGTGCACGGCGCTCACCTGCCCCGCGCCCCCGTCGATCAGCAACAGATCGGGCCACAGGCCCTTGTCGCGGTCGGGGTCCTCTTTCAGAAGGCGGGTGAAGCGGCGGGTCAGCACCTCTTTCATCATCCCGAAATCGTCGCCCGGCGTCAGGTCGTCGCCGCGGATGTTGAACTTGCGATAGGCGTTCTTCATGAACCCCTCGGGACCGGCCACGATCATCGCGCCCACCGCGTTGGTGCCCTGGATATGCGAGTTGTCGTAGACCTCGATCCGGTTCGGCGGCGCGTCCAGATCGAAGGCCTCGGCCAGACCGCGCAGCAGCTTGGCCTGCGTCGCGCTTTCCGACATGCGGCGGGCCAGCGCCTCGCGCGCGTTGCGCAGCGCGCCCGAGACGAGTTCCAGCTTTTCGCCCCGCTGCGGCACCAATATTTCGACCTTGCGGCCGGCCTTTTCGGACAGGGCCTGCTGCATCAGGTCCGCGTTTTCGATCCCGTCCGACAGGATCAGTTGGCGCGGCGGCTCCTTGTTGTCGTAGAACTGGCCCAGAAAGGCCTCCATCACCTCGGCCGCCGACACGTCGGGCCCGACCCGCGGATAGAAATCGCGGTTGCCCCAGTTCTGGTTGGCGCGGATGAAGAACACCTGAACGCAGGCCTGCCCGCTGTCCATATAAAGGCCGATCACATCCGCCTCGGCCACACCGCGCGGGTTGATGCCCTGCGCCGTCTGCACCTGCGTGAGCGCGCGTATTCGGTCGCGCAGGGCGGCGGCGCGCTCGAACTCCATCGCATCCGAGGCCTCCTGCATCTGCGCGGCCAGTTCCTCTTGGATTCGGGTCGAGCGTCCGGACAGGAACCGCTCGGCGTCGCGCACGCTTTCGGCATAGTCGGCCTGCGAAATCATGCCCACGCACGGCCCCGAGCAGCGCTTGATCTGATAGAGCAGGCAGGGCCGGGTGCGACTGTCGAACATCGAATCCGAGCAGTTGCGCAGCAGAAACGCCTTCTGCAGCTGGTTCAGCGTGCGGTTCACCGCGCCCGCACTGGCGAAGGGGCCGAAATAGGCGCCCTTTTCCTTCTTGGCCCCGCGATGTTTCTTGATCTGCGGAAATGGGTGGTCCTTGGCCACCAGAATGTTGGGAAAGCTTTTGTCGTCGCGCAGCAGCACGTTGTATTTGGGCTTGAGCTGCTTGATCAGGTTCTGCTCCAGCAGCAGCGCCTCGGTCTCGGTCCGAGTGGTCAGGAACATCATCGACGCGGTCGAGGCGATCATCCGCTCGATCCGGCCGGAATGTCCCGGGCGGGTGTAGTTCGACACCCGCGCCCGCAGGTTGCGCGCCTTGCCGACATACAGAACCCGGCTGTCCGCATCGAGCATCCGATAGACACCCGGCGAACTGTCCAGCGTCCTCACGTATTTCTGGATGCAAGCATAGCCGGTCGGCTGAGGCTGGGATTGAGGGGCGCTGTCGGCGGTCATGAGAGAGAGATACGATTCTCTGACCGTGGCTGCAATCTTGCGCGCCTCAGATCAAGAGAAAACAAATCCACGATTCTTGTGGATAACTGTGCGGACAACTTTCCCCGCACCGTGATTTTTCCTTGAATCCTTGTGTTTTCACTGCGTTGCACAATAAATAGGCACAATTTTAACATATTGACTCTAAACGATATTTTTATTATCGTTTTACAAGTGTATGAAAAAAAAGACATTTTTGTAACGAACCTGTAACAGGATCGAGAGCGGTGCAAAACTTGCAGGGCCAATACCTATTCAAGGCCCACTACATCAGGCGTTTGCCAGCCCAGATGCTGGCCGCCATCAACGCACAAAAGCTGGCCCGTGACCGCATGTGCGTCCAGAAAATACCCAAGCGCCGCGTTGATATCCGACGGGTTTGCACCGCGTTCCAGGACCGTGTTTTCGCGTTGCGTCTTGAAGTGCTGGGGGCTTTGCCGATGTCCCTGCAGGGTTGGACCCGGCCCAATGGCATTGACGCGAATGGCTGGCGTCAGTGCCTGGGCCGCCGTCCGGGTCAATGCCCATAGCCCCATCTTGGCGATGGTGTAGGACATGAACTCAGGCGTCAGTTTGCGCACCCGCATGTCGACCATATTCACGATCAAGCCGGTCGCGACGGGTTCGTCATTCTCATCCATCTCGGGTTCCAGACCCTGGCTTGCCATGGCTTGCGTCAGCACGAAGGGCGCGCGCAGGTTGCTGTCCATGTGGCGATCCCAGCTTTGCCGGGTGGCAGTGCGGATGTTGTCGTATTCGAAGATCGACGCATTGTTGACCAGACAGGTGATCGGACCGCCCAGCGCCTCGGCCGCGCGCGGCAAAAGGGTCTGCACCTGATCCTCGTCCAGCAGATCGGCCTGCAGCGCCACGGCATTGCGGCCCATTGCCTGGATCTCGGACACGGTCTCGGCAGCGGCAGCGCCTGAGGTTGCGTGATGCACGGCAACGTCCATGCCACGTTTCGCAAGGTACAACGCCATGGCCCGCCCCAGTCGAATGCCGGCGCCGGTCACCAGTGCTCGGGTCATGTAGGGGCTCCTTTCAGTCAGATCAGGCCAACAGGATCACGACATATGTGACGTACAGCAGCGTCAAGATGAACCCCCAGACCCGGGTGATGTCTTGCTTGAAGAAGACGAACGGGATCAGCAGCAGGGATGAGCCCAGCATGACCCAAAGATCGAATTGCAGGAATTCGGGGTCCACGGGGATGCGCCCGAACAGCGTGGCGATACCGACAATGCCCAGAAGGTTGAACATGTTCGAACCGATGACGTTGCCCAGAGCAACATCGGCCTGCCGGCGCAACGCGGCCATGACGGTGGTCGCAAGTTCGGGAAGCGAGGTTCCGACCGCGACCAGCGTCAGCCCGATCACCGTTTCACTGACCCCGTAGGTCCGCGCAATGATGGTCGCGTTGTCGACAAGAAGATGTGCGCCCATCGGCAGACCAATCAGCCCCAGCACCAGATACAGCGACACCTTCCAGTACGGCATGTCCGGGTCGGCCTCTTCCAGCGCTTCAAGATCCTGCTCTTCCGAGCAGGAATTGCGATGCGCGTGCGCTTCTCGGAAGGCGTTGAGCAGGATCAGAGCCAATCCCGCCAGCAGGATTGCCCCGCTGAACAGGTTGAATTCTCCGCAAAAGGCGAAACCGATGAACAGAACCGAGGCCAGCAACATGAAGATGTAGTTTCTGCGCGTGTTGCATTCGCTGCTGTGGATCGTTGCCAACAAGGCCGGCAAACCCAAGACCAGCAGAATGTTGGCCGTGTTCGAACCGACGACATTGCCCAGCGCGATACCGGGCGCATTTTCCTCGATGGCCTTGATGGCGATCAGAAGCTCAGGCGCTGAGGTACCGAAGGCCACGATCGTAAGGCTGACGATCAAGGCGGGAACACCCAGGCGCAAGCTGAGATTCACCGCACCCCGCACCAGCGCGTCACCGGCCAACAGCAGGATCAACAAGCCAAGACCGGAAAGCAGCCAGGCCGTCATCGACGCCCTCCTTGCTCACATGTGCAGGGGCCCTTGCCGATCCGGAACCGACCGCAGCGCGGACATTTCGCGGAATTCAATCGCTGTTGACCGGGAAAGCGCAGCTTTCCGAACATCGCCAGGACCCCCATGGCAACCAGAAACAGAATGACGACCTTGACGATCACGTCACATACCAAAGCGCGCGTAGGCCGCGCGCTCCTCGAGCAGGGAAATGGCGTCCTGCGCCATGTCCGTTCCGAACCGCGACCAGATCGGTCGGCGCAACCCGTAGCGCCGGAATTTGACCTTGTCGCCAAACACTTCCTGCATCCTTGGCTTCAGATGCGCGATGCCGTCGATCAGCCCAAGTTCATGCGCACGCCGCGCCAGCCAGATTTCACCGGTAAACAGATCGGCGGCCTCGTCCAAGCGACTGCCGCGCCGAGCTTTCACATAGGCAATGAAATTCTGGTGGATGTCCTCCAAAAGCCCCTTGAGACGCGCGACATCCTCTTCTTTCTCCGGAGAGAACGGGTCCAGCATCGATTTGGATTTCCCGGCGGTGTGCACGCGCCGCTCGATCCCCTGACGGGCCAGAAAAACATGGGCTCCGAACCCCGAGGAGATGACCCCGATCGACCCCAGAACCGAGCTGTCATCCGCCCAGATCTCGTCCGCCGAAGCCGCAAGCCAATAACCACCCGAGGCCGCCACGTCCTCGACAAAGGCATGGACTGGCACCTTGAACTCGTCGGCCAACCGTCGGATCCGCGCACCGATCAGCGAGCTTTGCACCGGCGATCCGCCCGGCGAATTGATCTCGAGCGCGACGGCGGCAGGTTTTCCCTTGCGGAAGGCTTTTTCCAGAACCGGTGCCAAAGAGGCATCGTTCAGCGAGGCTCGGCCAGCCATTCCAATGGCTCCGGACAGGCGAACGACAGCCACGGTTGGCTGCTTGTTGAGAAACGGCAGGCTGAGTTTCATGGGTGCCGATGTAGAGTGCGCCCGCCCCTTAAACAAGGGACCCCACCTGCCATGAACGTGACGTGAACCAAAATCCTGTTCAGCCACGGCAAAAATGCAACGCCCTAGCTGCGGATGCGCCACCCGGTTTTGAAGATCCAACCGATGACCGCCAGGCAGAAGCCGGTAAAGGCCAGGATCGCCAGAAGGCTAAGCAGAATGGGCACGTCCGAAAGCCCGTAAAACGACCAGCGAAAGCCCGAGATCAAATAGACCACCGGGTTGAACAACGAGATCGTCTGCCACACCGGCGGCAGCATCGAAATCGAGTAGAACGTGCCGCCCAGAAAGATCAGAGGCGTCACAACCAGCTGCGGTACCAACGACATCTGTTCGAAATTGCTGGCCCAGATCCCGATGATGAAGCCCAGCAGGGAAAAGCTGAGGCAGGACAGGATCAGAAAGGCGGCCATCGCGAAGGGGTGCTCGATGCGGATGTCCACGAAGAACGTGGCGGTGGTCAGGATCACCAATCCCACGAACAACGCCTTGGTCGCGGCGGCGCCCACATAGCCGATCACGATCTCGATGAAATTCACCGGAGCCGAGAGCAGTTCGTAGATCGTGCCCAGGAACTTGGGGAAATAGATGCCAAAGGACGCGTTCGAGATCGACAGCATCACCACCGACAGCATGATCAGCCCCGGCACGATGAAGGCGCCGTAGGAGACGCCCTCGACCTCCTGGATGCGACTGCCGATGGCAGTGCCAAACACCACGAAGTACAGCGAGGTCGACAGAACCGGTGACAGAAAGCTCTGCGCGAGGGTTCGGAAGAACCGGGCCATTTCGAACCGGTAGATGGCGGCGATGGCGGACCAGTTCATGCGGCATCTCCGGACACGAGGTTGACGAAAATCTCTTCCAGGCTCGATTGCCGGGTCTGAACGTCACGCAACACCAGCCCCGCCTCTGCCACGTCATTCAGCAAAGTGGTGATGCCAGTGCGATCGGCCTTGGTGTCGTAGGTATAGATCAGCGCATCGCCCTGCCCGTTCAGCACCAGATTGTGGTGGGCCAGACTGCCGGGAATGTCCGAGATCGTGCGGGTCAGCATGACCTCGATCTGCTTCTTGCCCATCTGCGCCATCAAGGTGTTTTTGTCCTGCACCAGCATCAGTTCGCCCTTGTCGATCACACCGATCCGGTCGGCGATGGCTTCGGCCTCTTCGATGTAGTGGGTGGTCAGAATGATGGTAACACCGGCAGCCTTCAACTCGTCGACGATGGCCCACATGTCCTTGCGCAGTTCGACATCCACACCGGCGGTGGGTTCATCCAGAAACAGCACCCGCGGCTCGTGCGCCAGCGCCTTGGCGATTAGCACCCGCCGCTTCATGCCGCCCGACAGTTCCTTGATCGCGTTCTTGCGCTTGTCCCACAGCGACAGCTTGCGCAGGATCTCTTCGATCCGGGCACTGTCCTGCCCATAGCCGAACAGACCGCGCGAAAACCGTACGGTGTTCCAGACCTTCTCGAACGGCTCCAGCGCAATTTCCTGCGGCACGAGGCCGATCATGCGCCGGGCTGCACGAAAGTCCGTGAGGATGTCGTGCCCCCCTACTGTGACGGTCCCAGACGTGGGCGTGGTAATCCCGCAAACCGTCGAGATCAGGGTTGTCTTTCCCGCCCCGTTCGGGCCGAGCAGGGCCAGGATCTCGCCCTCTTCGATGTCCAGCGATACGCCTTTCAGCGCTTCGAACCCGCCGGCATAGGTTTTGCGCAGATCCTTGATCGAAAGAATTGTCGTCATGCGTTTTCCCAGTTCTGGCCGGGACAGTATCGCGCCAGAGGATTGCCGAACAGACCAAATCCGCACAGTCCTCTGCGCGCAAACGCAGGTTTCACTCGCGCCCGGTTAGGCGACCCAGCCAGCCTTTCTTTTCCCCCTCGGGAGTGTCTTCGCCGCCCTCTTCCGGCTCTGCAGGGCCTTCGAAATGCTGCTGAAGGTTCGAGAAGAACTGGTCAGCCATCTTTTTGGCAAAGCCGTCGATCAAACGGCTGCCTAGCTGCGCCAGCTTGCCGCCGACCTTGGCATCCACGTTATAGGCCAGAACCGTTCCATCGCTGTCACTGGCGCTGAACGTGACACTGGCGCTGCCCTTTGCAAAACCCGCGGCCCCGCCTTTGCCCTCACCGGCGATGGTCAGGTTTTGACCCTCAACCATGTCGGACATCGTGACGGTGCCTTTGAACGTGGCCTTTACCGGCCCGACCTTCTGCACCACGGTCGCCTCGTAACCGTCCGTCGGATTGCCCGAAACCTCTTGCGCACCGGGCACGCAGGCTTTCAGCACCTCGGGGTCCAGCAGGGCCGCATAGACATCGGACGGCGCCGCCTGAATTTCACGCGTGTCACTCATTTGCATGGGAGCACCCCCCTTTCTTGAAATGTCTGATATTCGACCAAAGACCTATCCACGAACTGCCGTTGCGGCAACCGTGTTCCACACATTACCCGCCGCCCCCGGAATCCTGAGCCCGCATGTCGGAAATCCGTTTCTGCACCAGTTCCAGATGCAGACGGGCATCATACTGCCCTTGCCTGTAGGCCGCTGGCAGCCGTAGGTCCGCCAGCTTTTCGTCCAGCACCTGCAATTGGCCTTGCATCCGCGCGAGGTCTTCCGCGGAAGGGTTGTCGGCCAGGTCCTGTTCGATCAGACGAATTTCCGGGTAGTGCTGCCAGACACGCCATCGTTGGAAATAGGCGTAGATGCGCGGCAACAACCGGACCAGCGGAAGGACGATGAAAAAGAACGGCAGGAACAAAAGGAAAACCCGATTGACCTGCGCCGCCACCCAATAAGGCAACCAATCATGCCAGGTGGATGGCCCTTCAAGTATCAGCTGCCGTGCGGTGTTGTTGAGGGGCAATGCGGTCCCTTCGATCCCCGGAAAGGCCCCGGGGTCATTAATGATGCCCTGAGCCTCGTGCAGGGCTATCGCCGCCATCGTCAGCCGGTTGACCAACGCCGGATGCAGTCCCGGCCGCACGACCAGCCGCGCCTCGAGAGCGATCAGATCTACCGGGCGCGGCGGCAGAACCGGGTTCAGCGACATGCCTCCGGTCGGTACGGTCACCACGGTGGCATAGGACAAACGACGCGAAATCGCCTCGACATGTTCAAGGTTCAGCACCTTCAGTCCAGGCACCTCGTACGCGGCCAGCAGGTAGGGAGCTTCGATCGGGGCGACAAAAACGGCGATGTCCAACGTTCCGTCCAACAAGGCGTCGGCCGCCTGGTCATAGGGCAGTGCAACATGCACGTTATCCTCTTGGGCCAGCCCGACAGCGCGTTCGAAGTCGCGGAATGCGTCCGCGGTGCCGGACCCGGGTGCACCGCTGTTGATGCTCAACCCACGCCACAGCGCGGGATTGGGCGGAATCCAGGCATCCTCGCGCGCCATGAAAATCATCGGCTCGAAAAACACGGTCCCGATGGCCTGCGCCCGATCCGGGTCAACTTCGATGCCGCCCTGCAAGAAGGCCACATCCACAGCCCCGTCTTCCAGGAGACGCGCATTTTCGACAGACCCTGCGGTTTCGACGATCTCGAGCCGAATCTCATCCTCGGCAAGGATATCGGAGTAGTCCTGCGCCACTTCGATATAGGCACCACCCGCCGGTCCGGCTGCCATGCGCAGGTCGCCGGGCGGGTGCAGCAGAAGGATGATTGCCACCAGAACCGCCAAGACCATGGCGGCACTGATCGTGATCCAAAGACGCATCCTACCCCTCGCTGGTCCACCCCGGACAGCACGCTACGCCGCTGGCCCCAAGCTGGCAAGTATTCCGATGTGTTTGTTGGTTTTTCCCGTTCCGGATCAGACCGATGCCAGACGCCGCGTCGCCGCCGGTCGGTCTTGCATTCCTGCTGGGCGCCGGCCAGCATCGCCGCGAGGGAGTGCTGCTCATGCTGAACGGAATCCGTGTTGTCGAAATCGAGGGTCTCGGCCCCGGCCCGTTCGCCGCCATGATGCTGGCGGATCTGGGGGCCGATGTCGTGACCATCCACCGCAAGGGGGGCGCCGTCACACCCGGCATGCCGGACCGATCCGTGCTGGACCGGGGCAAGCGCTCGATCGCGCTTGACCTCAAGGACCCCGGCGACCTAGAAACCGCCCGGCACCTGATCGCAACCGCCGATGCGTTGATCGAGGGCTTCCGCCCCGGCGTGATGGAGAAGCTGGGTCTGGGGCCCGATACCTGCCACGCCGTGAACCCGGCGCTGGTCTATGGCCGCATGACCGGCTGGGGCCAGGACAGCCCGCTTTCCGACGCCGCAGGACATGATCTGAACTACATCGCGCTGTCGGGGGCACTCTGGTATGGCTCACCACCCGGCAGCGAACCGATGACCCCGGCCACGCTGGTCGGCGATATCGGCGGCGGCGCGATGTATCTGGTCACCGGCATACTGGCCGGGCTGCTGAACGCGCGCGCAACGGGCACAGGCACGGTGGTCGACGCCGCCATCTACGACGGATCCGCGCACATGATGAACCTGCTGATGAGCCTGCGCCAGACCGGCAACCTGTCCGACACGCGCGGCCAGAGCCTGCTGGACGGCCCGCATTGGAGCCGCACCTACGCCTGCGCGGATGGCGGCTTTGTTTCGGTCCAATGTCTCGAGCCGAAATTCTACGCCCAATTCCTGGAAATCCTGGGCCTGTCCCAAGACTCGGCGTTCCAGCGACAATACAACAGCACGCACTGGCCAGACCTGACCCGGCGCCTGGCGGAAATCTTCGCAACCAAACCGCGCGACCATTGGGCCAAACTGTTCGAAGGCTCAGACGCCTGCGTCGCCCCAGTGCTCTGCCCCGACGAGGCCGCAACCCACCCGATGAACACCGCCCGCCAAACCTGGCGCACGGCAGACGGCACCCTGCAGGCCGCCGCCGCCCCGCGCTTCTCCACCCACCAATGGCAGCCGAAACCCAGCCCGGCCCGCGGCCAACACACGACCGAAATCCTTACGGAACTTCAGGCTCTCAAGAAGACCTGACACACCCTTCATCTGGCCAACGGCCAAGAGGGCGCTGGCCCCCTCCCGCGCCGCCTACCCGCCGCGGACCGTGTCAATCATCAACTGCACATTCTCCGGGTCGGCATCCGGCGTGATCCCGTGACCCAGATTGAAAATATGCGGCCCCTTGGAAAAGGCGCGCAGGATGCGGCGGGTCTCATCCACCAGCGCCTGCCCGCCGGTGACCATGTGCGACGAGGCCAAGTTGCCTTGCACGCAGCCATCCACCTGCACATGTTCGGCCGCCCATTCCGGAGCAACCGAGTTGTCCAGCGCCACGCAATCGACACCGGTGGCCTTCGCGAAACCGACATAGCCCTCGCCCGCCTCACGCGGGAAACCGATGACGAGAATGCCCGGGTGGCGTTCCTTGAGCGCCTGGGTGATGGTCCGGCACGGCTGGACCGCGTATTTGGTGAAAGCCTCGCCTTTCAGCGACCCGGCCCAGCTGTCGAAAATCTTGACCACCTCGGCCCCCGCTTCGATCTGAGCCGACAGATATTCGATCGTGGCCGCCGTGATCCGGTCCAGCAACGCCTCGAACAGCGCGGTGTTTTCCTCGCGCAGAGCGTGGGCAGGGCCCTGATCAGGGGTGCCACGCCCGGCAATCATATAGGTCGCAACGGTCCACGGAGCGCCGGCAAAGCCGATCAGGGTCGTCTCGGACGGCAACTCGCGCGACAGGATGCGCACGGTTTCATAGACGGGCGACAAGGTCTCGTGAATCGCATCAACCGGCTTCAACGCATCGAAATCCGACTGCTGCGTGATCGTCGACAGGCGCGGCCCTTCGCCGGTGACGAACCAAAGATCGGCACCCAGCGCCTGCGGCACCAGCAGGATGTCGGCAAACAGGATCGCGGCATCGAACCCATAGCGGCGGATCGGCTGCAGCGTCACCTCGGCCGCCAGATCGGGGGTGTAGCACAGCGACAGGAAATCGCCCGCTTGTTCCCGCGTCGCGCGGTACTCCGGCAGATAGCGTCCGGCCTGTCGCATCATCCAGATCGGCGGCGTGTCCAGTACCTCGCCCGCCAGCGCCCGCAGCAGTTTCTTGTTCTCGGCCATGTCAGCCCCCACTATTCCGGTTTGCGCAACGGGTCCGCCTTCAGCGGCAAAATGTCAAGCGCGGCCCCCATTGTCAGGGCAATGTGACGCGACTAAAGCTGTGCCCATGACTTTGACCCTGCCCACCCCCGCATCGCCGCTGAAGATCGGCACCCGTGGTTCGCCGCTGGCGCTGGCCCAGGCCCATGAAACCCGCCAGCGGCTGTGTGATGCTTTCGACCTGCCGGAACAGGCGTTCGAGATCGTGGTGATCAAGACCACCGGCGACAACCGCGCCATGATCGACGCGGACCGCCCGTTGAAAGAGATCGGCAACAAGGGCCTGTTCACCAAGGAAATCGAAGAGGCGATGCTGGCTGGCGATATCGACATCGCCGTGCACTCGACCAAGGACATGCCCGTCGAACAGCCGCAAGGGCTGGTGCTGGACACGTTCCTGCCGCGCGAGGACGTGAGCGATGCCTTCATCTCGCCCCGCCTCAACTCGATCCATGACCTGCCAGAAGGCGCGGTCGTCGGCACCTCGTCGCTGCGGCGGCGGGCCCAGTTGCTGCACCGCCGGCCCGATCTGAACGTGGTCGAGTTCCGGGGCAACGTGCAGACCCGGCTGAAGAAGCTGGCTGATGGCGTGGCCGAATGCACGTTTCTAGCCATGGCCGGCATCCGCCGCCTGAACATGCAGGACGTACCTGCCACTGCGATCTCGCCCGACGACATGCTGCCGGCCATCGCACAAGGTACGATCGGCATCGAACGCCGCGCGGACGACCACCGGGCCGCCGAGATGCTGGAAGCCATTCATCACTCTGAAACGGCCTGTCGTCTGGCGGCCGAGCGCACGTTGCTGGCCGCGCTGGATGGGTCCTGCGAAACTCCGATTGCCGGTCTGGCTGAACTTACCGATGGGCAGTTGCGACTACGCGGCGAAGTCCTGCGCCCGGACGGATCGGATGCTATCAGTGAGAGCGAGACCGGTTCGACGGAGGACGCAGCGGAAATGGGCCGGGCCATGGCGGCAAAACTGCTGCACCGTGCCGGGCCCGGATTCTTCGAGTGGAGAAATTTGTAAAAAAGTTTCTGCGAATGTGAACTGCTTCACTGTCGCCCCGGTTGAAATCGGGCATCAATGTGTCATCCCGATTGGGAATGTGGATCAGTCTCGAATGTATCGAAGTTTTAGTTCGTGATTTTGTAGATAGTATTCGAGGGGGCGAGACTGAGAACCCTGTCCGATCGAAACGGGTCGTGCCTTTGAAAAAAGGCGCGGCCCGTTTTGACTCTGCGGCCCGCAATGGGACCCTGTCATCCGGGAAACCGGTGCACGTTACCATGATGGCTGAACATCGCCTGGCCCGAGCGGATGTCGAACCGGAAATCAGCCGACCGTCCCGGCAAGGCCGCATAGAACGCGCGCAGGCCCGGTTCGACCAAGCCTGCTTGGGCGCTGCAGGCTTCGCTCAAGCGCTGTATTTCGTCGTGAGCCCGCCGTGCACGTATCGCAATGATCAGATCCTGATGCATCTCCTGCAGCTTCCGGAAATCCGCGCTATGGGCCAACACGCTGTCACCGACCAAAGCAAATAACGGCTCCAGTTCGGTCTTGCCTTTCAGATGAACAAGCCCGGCTTCGAGCATCGCGAGATCGGCGCCAGCAGCCTGTGAGACTGAGCTTGAGATCAGGATGTCATATTCGACCTGGCGGCAACTCTGCTCGATTCGAGCGGCGACGTTGACCACATCTCCGATCACCGTGTAGTTGAATCGCCGCCGCGAGCCAATGTTGCCGACGCAGGCCATTCCCGTGGCACATCCTGTCGCCAATGCGATCGGAGGATGCCCGCGCATCGTGTCCGAAGCATTGAACTCGGCCAGAGCTCGCCGCATCTGCAACGCAGCCTGTGCCGCCAGAAGCGGGTGCCGCTCCACCGGAACCGGCGCGTTCCAGAACGCCATGACCGCATCCCCGATGAATTTGTCGATGGTGCCTTTTTCGTGCAGGATCCGGTCTCCGATGACCGAAAACAGTTCATTGAGCAGCGCGACCAGGTCCGTGGCCGACACCCGCTCGGACAACGGTGTAAACCCGCGAATGTCCGAGAACATGACCGTGATTTCCTGCGTTTCACCGCCCAGTTGAAGTTGGTGTCCGGTTGCATCCATCTCGTCCAGGATCTCGGGCGCGACATAGTGCGAGAAGATCCGCCGGATCACCCGCTTTTCCCGCTCGGTCGATATGAACAGATAACCGGACAACAGCCCGAAATTGGCCATCCCGCCGGCAAGCGGGAAGGTTGCATCGAACAGCACGGACTGGTTCTGAAATGCCAACCAACTGACCCCGACAACCACGGCCGCCGCGATGCCGCCGGCCATGAACGAGGCAACGGCCCCGAAACTGGACATGACGACCGTGACGACGACTCCAAGGATGATGAAAGCCAGAAGTTCGAGGGCGGCGGTGACATCCGACCGGGTCAGCATGTCGCCCAGCAGCGCCTGCTCGATGACTTGGGCGTGGATGGAGACGCCGGGAACGGACTCTCCCAACGCAGTCTGATGCATGTCGAACAGACCTGCCGCCGATGTTCCGATCAATACGATCCGGCCTTCGATCTGGCTGCGCAGAACCGGATCATCTGCGGATTGCAGTATGTCATTGGCCGACAGGTAGAGCCCGGGATCATCCGGTCTGTACCTGACCCAGACCTCTCCGTTTTCCGTTGTGGGCAGGACCAGACCCGCCAATTCGACCGACAGCACGATGCCGGCCTCGCCCTGAGCCCCTTCGATGAAGATCACCGGCTCGCCCGTCGCGACCCTCAGGGCCTCCAGCCCAAGTCCGGGCAGAACACCGCTTGGCCCCTGCCACAACACCGGAACGCGACGCACCACGCCCGTGCCGCCCAAAGGTGAAACATTCACACCGCCGATCCCGGTTGCATCCTGGTCCAGCGGTGGCGCCAGCGGAGTCCAGTGGGGCACGGACACCAGCCCGGCGGCCGGGTTTTCGCCGATCTCCACGATCCCGGCCTTCGGGGCAATGTCCTGATCCCCTCCGGTCAACCGCGCCGCCACACCCATCACCACGGGCCAGTTCGAAACCTCGGCCCCGAACAAGATGTCATTGTCCAGTTGGGCGGCCTCCTCTTTGGCGCTGAGAATGTCAGCCAGGGCCGGATCACTCAGCAGCCACGACGGTGAGTACCGATCGGGCTCGGCGAACAACATGTCAAAGGCAATTGAAGCGGCGCCATACTCGCCCAAACGCTCGACCATCTGCGTCAACAGGGTCCGGGGCCAGGGCCATTGGCCCCAATTCTCGAGCGACGTTTCGTCGATATCGACGACCCGGACCGGCAAATCGGGATCGAAGGCGCGCGGGGACAACCGCTGCAACACGTCGAAATAGATCAGCCGGGACATGCGGACCGGATAAGGGTCCAGTACCCGCAGCAGACAACCAAACAGGATCAGACCCAGGCCCACCAGCCGAAAAGCACGGCGCCGTCCGGCTTTCTCGTGCTGCCTGACGCTCACGTCAACCTCTGCTCGCCGGCAACGACATGGACAACGCTCTAGCCATCGCCACCGGACCCGAAGACACCGCCGCCAGTATCCGGCCGATCATCGACAGTTTCGGGCCGGTCACCCGGCCTGTCGAACTGCCCGACCGGATCCGGTTGTTCGGGCGGCGCGGCAACCGCTGCCTTGACCTGCCTCTGCGGCGGAGCGGACCGGCGCGGTTCGGGCGCGTCCGACTTTGCGCGCGGCGCAGGTTGGGATTCACCCGAGCAGCCCTCGACATCCACCTGCAAAGGCGGTTTGAGGTCTTTCTGCGACTGAATGAAAGGAAAACCGCTGACCACGGCCTTGTCATACATCGCCTGATCGACCGGCCGCCCCACCGCACCGCGCTGGCTGGTTGCATACAAGCTGCAAATCCGGCCCGTCGATCGGCAAGAGCCGCCGAGGCCACACATCTGAACCGTGCCGTGCAGCACGAGCATCGCGCTTTGGTTTCCCGGCGCGATCCACATGTCAAATACCGTGCCCCGCACCGCCATGGTGGCAGTCGGCGTCTTGATGGAGTAGGCGCGTTTCCTGCTTTTGCCCGAGATGAACCGGAAGCTTCCACCCAGCGCCTCGACAGCAAAGCTCTTGGCCTTGCGGTTGCCGCGCAACATCTTCACGTCCAGAACCATCCGCGCATTGGGACCAACCGCGATCTTCGTGTCATCCACAAAGACAAGCTGAACCACGCCATTCGCATCCGTGACGATCGAGTCGCCGGACAACACCTCCATCCCATTACGGAGGGGCAGCGTTTTGCCGCCACGGGTCACATCCGCCCCCTGTTTCACGCTGATTACGGTTCCGATGTTTGCCCAGCTGAGGGCAGGAACGCAAAGAACGAAAAAACCAACCAGAACAATCTTCAACCAAGCCAAAATGCCAGCCCTTCCCCCAAAGGTTACTGTCGAGCGCGGATGCGCTCACTGCCCGGCCAGCCTCTGAAACTGTTTTTTGGATCAATCAAAATGACTAAAATCTTAGCAAATATGCATCCATTGGCATGTAATTGGCAAGTTTTCTGTTCTTATGCCTGTTCCGCAGACAAGCCGAGCCGCCGAGTTTAGTCAAAAGAAACGGCCGTTTCTGCAACTCAAACCACCTGACACTGGAGATCCAGCAGAGCGCGTTCCAAAGCCAAAGGCAGGCAACCTTTCCAATTGGTTCAGCCGTTTGCGACACCCATCATTTTGCGGATGCAGTTCCCCACCGCACCTGGCTCGCCATAATTTTTGTGTCCGATTACGTACTCTGACCGCGCGTACATTCTCAGGCCAACGGACGTTGGGATATCGAAACCAAATCGAAGCAGAACGCGAATCCACGCATGGTTCTTGGAAATCCAACAGCAAGACATGGTGACCACGCCTTGGCCCAAGCGGGTGCAGACTCAAGCGATTCCAAGCGTTTTCAAGGGCTTCGCCCAATCTGGCAAAAATTTCCCGCGGTGCAGGAATTGGCCTTGTATTTCCGTCGCTTGCACGGCTATACCCGTCGGCGGAGACGTGGCCGAGTGGTCGAAGGCGCTCCCCTGCTAAGGGAGTAGGCGGGAAACCGTCTCGAGGGTTCGAATCCCTTCGTCTCCGCCATTTTCCCAAAAATCGCTATCTCTTAACCGCATGATAGTAGGTCGGAATTCGGCGTTTTTGCGCTGACGGCGGTGTTTGGTCCGCTTGATTTGCTGCACATTTTGCTACACAATTTGCTGCACAAACGGGGGATTTCTCCGCCATGAGCATCGCGAAACGAGGCCGTCTCTACCACCTCCGCCGCCGCGTCCCGCGTCGGTATCGGGGCATCGAGCCGCGCGAAACCGTCTGGATCAGCCTGCGTACCGACTCGGAGACGGTCGCTCGGAGCAAAGCGGATCGCGCTTGGTCTCAGATGATCGAGGCCTGGGAGGCGCGACTGGCCGGGAACAACGTGGATGCGGAGGCCCGCTACGAGGCCGCGCGTGATCTGGCCCGGGCGCGGGGCTTTCGGTATCTCGATGCGGGGGCCGTGGCCAAGCTCCCGGTCGAAGATGTCATCATGCGCGTGGAGGCGATCCCCGCGCCTGCGAACCAGCCCGATACCATCGAGGCCGTCGCCCTTCTCGGCACCGTCCCGGAACCCCGCATCACGGTCATCAAGGCGCTGCAATTGTATTGAGGCCTCGCCAAGGAAAAGACACTTGGCAAGAGTGAGGACCAGCTTCGCCGCTGGGAAGCACCGCGCAAGAAGGCGGTGAAGAACTTCGTCGCAGTCGTCGGCAACAAGGAGATCGCCAACATCACCCGCGACGACATGCTGGACTTTCGCCAGCACTGGCTCGACCGGATCGAGGCGGGCGAGGTCACGGCGAACTCGGCCAACAAGGACCTGATCCATCTTGGCGACGTGTTGAAGACCGTGAACACGATGAAGCGGCTGGGGCTGTCGCTGCCTTTGGGCGAGCTGTCGTTCAAAGAGGGCGAGAAGCTAACGCGCCCGCCGTTCAGCGAGGACTGGATCAGGACACGGCTCCTCGCCCCCGGTGCGCTGGACGGGTTGAACGGCCAGGCCCGTGCTCTGTTGCTGGGGATGATCAACACCGGCTACCGGCCCTCCGAGGGCGCAGCGCTCACGGCGGACACGATCCGGCTCGATGGCGACGTGCCGCACATCTCCATCGAGCCCGAGGGACGGCAATTGAAGAGCCACTATGCGCGCCGCGTGATCCCGTTGACCGGCGTCTCGCTCGAAGCCTTCAAACAGCACCCGTAAGGCTTCCCGCGTTACCGCAATCGGGCGACCCTCAGCGCGGTCGTGAACAAGTTCCTCCGCGCCAACGTCCTGCTCGAGACGCCGCGCCACTCGATGTATTCCCTGCGTCATTCCTTCGAGGACCGCATGCTCGCCGCCGGGATCGACGATCGCATCAGGCGCGACCTTTTCGGTCACTGGCTTGACCGCGAACGATACGGCAAGGGCGCGTCGCTGGAACACGTCGCAGAACTCGTCGCGCGCTTCGCCTTCTGAGCCAGCAGCGCCTGTGCTCGTCGCTGCGCCTCCAACAGCCGTCTTTCCTTCTTCACGGCCGCGGCCAGTTCGGCCTCGAGTCGCTCGAAGACTGGCGCAAAGGTCGGGTCATCGGCAACCAGCGCAGCCACCTTCAGAAGTGCCGCCTCGATCCGCGCGGCATCGACCGGTTGGGCCGGGCGATTGCGTCGCTGTGAAGGTCGGGCGCGTGTCATGCCAACAAGCATGTGGCGGCGCGTCCGTCTTGTGCAGGGCGCGCGGCCGCGCCGCGCAAAGCGGCCTGCCACAGCGTGCAAATCGGACGGGATACTCGCGCGATCTGGGGCAGCTACTGGTCGTCGATGCCGTGACCTTGGCGGTCACTTCCAGATCACGACTCATGCGTCGAAGAGCGTTGCAAGGGTCGCCGCATTTGCGCCTTTGGGAGAGCGTAAAATTCTCGCCTGGGACGGTCGCGGGAGACAACAGAAGGGATGGCAAGATAAAGCGAGTTCCTCGCTGGCCGGGCCTTTGGCCCTAAGCTGTTGTCTGCACATTGCTTTTTGGGCTCTGTCGCGGTCGGTGCGCGGATAGTGTGCGGCAAGTTCCGACACTTTCTTCAATGAATTCAACACTCTTTCCTGCCACGCGACGCCGCGATCGGGAAGCACTCTACGCCATGGCCTGTCTTTGCACGCCTCGTTGCGATGGCGCTCGGACGCCCCTTGATCCGTGCCAATACGAACCCCAATCGTCTCTCCATGACCCGTGACGAGACCGAGTTCCGCAACCGCCCCGGCAAGCCACGGGACCACCCGCCGCGGCTGCCGAGGGTGCGTCGCAAGCCGCAGGGCTTCCTCGCCGAAGTGCACCAGGCCGTGCGCCGCGCGGGTGGCGATCCAAACCGACTGGCCGGAAAGGGAAAGGCGAGCGGGAGGTTCAACGCGCGCGGCCGGGGTGCGAAAGTGGCGGTTGAATTGAAAGGCCGGAACCCGTGGTCGCGCAGTCCGGATGGCAGCCGGACGCGTGCCCGGCGGGTGACCGTGAAGGCGCGGATCGTGAAGCTGAACCCGCAGCACGGCGCGGCACGTGGTCGGTCCTTCGTCAGTTCCAAGGCGGTCGACGCGCATCTGCGCTACCTCGAACGCGACGGCGTAACACGCGACGGCAAGCGCGGCCAGGTCTATTCCGCGACCGAGGACGTCGCCGACGGTCGGGACTTCCTCGACCGTGGACGCGACGATCGGCACCAGTTCCGCTTCATCGTCTCCGCCGAGGACGGCGTCGATCTCTCCGACCTGCGCCAGACGACGCGCGATCTCATCGCCCAGATGGAGGCCGATCTGCAGACGCGGCTCGATTGGATCGCCGTGGATCACTACAACACCGGGCATCCGCACAGCCACATCCTTGTCCGTGGCGTGACTGACCAGGGCAAGATCCTGAACATCGCGGGCGACTACATCGCGCACGGACTCCGCGAACGCGCGAGCGAGATCGTGACACGCTGGAGATCATGAAGCGCAACCGCGCGTTGCTGATCGCCCGTGCCCAGCGGCTCGAGAAGATGGGTCTGGCAACAGAAGTACGGCCCGGCAAATGGCACATCTCCGACCACGCCGAAGGCGCCTTGCGTGCATTGGCGAGCGCGAGGACATCATCAAGTCGATGCACCGGGCGTTGGAGGGCAACGACCTCAACGAGGCTCGAGGCATATCCCAACTGGCGGTTCACCGCGACAAGCTGCGAGACCGGATCACCGGCCGGGTGCTGGCGCGCGACCTCGCGGGCGACGGCATTGGCGACCGGATGCAGCTGGTCATCGACGGCACGGACGGGCGCGTGCACCAGATCGAACTGCGTGCGGACCGCTGCGACGGCATCACCCGCGGCATGATCGTGGCCGCCGTGCCGCCACCGACCGAATCCCGCACCGCCGACCGGAACATCCTCGCCGCGACCAGAAGTGACGGCACCTATCATCCGTCGCGGCACATCGAGATCGCCCGGGAGGAGAAGATCACGCCCGACCCGGAGCGCTTCGTCGCGGCCCATGTGCGCCGCCTCGAAGCCTTGCGCCGCGCCGGGATCGTCGAACGCTGGAGCGCAGATCATTGGAAGGTGCCGCAGGACCTGCCCGAGAGCGGTCTTGCCCATGACCGGAAATCGCACGGCTCCGGCGCGCGGATGGAACTCCTGTCACCAATTGGGCTGGACAAGCAAGTCGCCCACGATGGCGCGACCTGGCTCGACAAGGAGTTGATGCGGCAAGGCAGTTCCGATCTGCGAGCGACAGGATTCGGTCTGGAGATGAAACGCGCCATGGAACGCCGCAAGCAGGTCCTCGTCCAGCGCGGCGACGCGCGAGACCTCGGCCAAGGCCGCATCCGCGCCCCGCGCCACCTCGTGCAACGGCTGGAAGCCCGCGAGATCGACCGCGTCGGCCGCGCCATGGCAGCCGAGCGCGGCCGCAACTGGCTCCCCGTCGAACCCGGCAGCCGCTTCAGTGGAGAACTCGTCGGCAGCACCCAACTTCCCAGCGGCCGCTTCGCCATGATCGACAATGGCATGGGCTTCAGCCTCGTCCCCTGGAACGACGCGCTGGAACGACGGAAGGGGCAACAGATCGGCGGCGTCGGGCTGCCGGGCGGAGGCGTGGATTGGGCCTTCGGGCGGAAGCGGGGGTTGGGGCTGTGACTATAGTACGGATCACCGGTACTCGAAGTGTGAGAATGCTTGCCACTATGGTGCTAATATGGTGCTAAAACCTAACCTTCTTTAGCCACGCCGGCTTGCAGGAATAAATTGATTGATCTTGGCGGTAGCCGTGACGCATGAAATTAGACAATTCCCTTTTTTCGTTTGCTAGTCGAAATGCACATAGCGGCGCATAGAGCTAGAGATAAGAAGCAGCCGTCATGGATCGCCATATTTCTTTCGCATTGACGACTTCGTCAACGGCGCCATTTCCGATATCTCCGACCACCGGTCCATTAATTTTGGCAACTCATTCAGGTTATCGCCGTCGCTAATCGCTCCAGATACCCTGAATTCCAACTCTCGAAGCAACGTACCGTACGCCACTGCCGCGCCTTGATGTTCGGACGCTCGTCCCGAGAAATTGGAGAATGTTTGTATCCCTGCCAGTATGCCAACTGCAACGGAAGTCCCGCCGAGAAAGTAGCTCTCAAACTCGCCAAGCATCTCTCCACCGCCAAAAGCAAACCCCAACGAGATCGTGGAAAGCGCTACAACGACGACACCCAGCCAAGTATGGGTTCTTTGGAGCGACTCGCACGCAGCATAATGGCTATCCCGGTTCACCTTGAGCGGTTCGATTTTACTAGCCAAGAAAGCTGTTGCCGATTGATTTTCGGCGATCTCTGTGCCGCGAATATCGCCCGAAAACTGAGTGTCAGTCTGCTGACCTTGGTTCATCCAAGAGCACCTTCTAACTCAGCGCGCAATCCAATCAATCTTTTGTCAGACACTTTGAGGGTCCGAGTCTCCGCAATCATGTCCCGAAGACACTCGCTCTGCTCGCCCGATAGCTGTCCACCCATTTCAAGGAACTTAAGCACACCTCCAAACGCAATTATGAACAGCGTTGCCCCGCGGTTTGTCCATTGAGATTCGCGAATATTGGCCTCAACAACATTCTGCCACGCCTCGGCAAAGTATTGGTCACGGTTTCTTGAGGATTTCTCCATTGCCTGGAACAATACCTTAGCCAGTGTAGCCAAAGAGAAAGGATGCACTTCTGCCGAAATAGCTGAGCGAGCATGTTGTATGCTCTCCTCGAGTAGGAGGTTATCGTCTGGCGAACTATAAAAGCGATCTAACTTCAGGAGAGCCAGCTGTTCCCAATATCGAGAGTTCCAATCACACAGAGATTTCAAACCGGCATAATACTCCTCCGCGTAGTCATCAATGTAGTCCTTTACGTTATTATCATAGTCCATCAACCTTCCGAGAAGCTGTGCCTCTGGGGTCTTGTGCTTGATCGTCGTAATATTTACTCTCGGTGCTACGCTCTTCGCCAACTCCAAGAAAGCTTCAAATAGTTGCCGATGTTTATCGCGTCTTGCTAGACTTAGAAAACGATCCCCAACTATAGCCTGCTTGGGAACAACAAACGAACTACCAATATCCGAGTAAGAAACAGATAAAGAAGATTGATCTGAAAGCAAGTGCTCCAATGCATCTGGAACGGATACTGTCGAGAGCACACTGCGTCTGACGCCATTTGAATAGCAGAACCTCGCAAGAGCCACGAGCAAGTAGGCAAACTTCTCATCCTGATCACACTCATTGCTTAGGTCTTGCACAATGCGATCAAGCGTCTTGAAGTTATTCTGAATTCTGCAATTTGCTTCGGCCATTGTGCGACCAACAACTTGCCCAAGGTAAAGGTTCTCCGATGTTTCACCTATTGTAGATAGACCATACTCTTCGTTGGCGGTCCTAAGCGCCTTAGCTTCATCTTTGGTAAGCTTAAGTCTATCCTCAATCGTAGGGTAATCAAAGCCGGTGAAGGCATTCTGGATGTACCTTAATCGGTAGTTTCGCTCAGAGCATACGAAAAGAATATCTGGCTTCTCTATTCTCCCAAGGATCAGTGAAATTGAATTTAAACAATCCGCGAAATTATCAATGAAGACAAAAACGCGACCGGCAATTTTATTAAATATTTCCGCGGCCTCGCTCGGTTCAAGTTCGAGACCCAAGCCATCATACCAAAAGACCTCATCTGAACCTCTGGAAAGGTCAAAAGCGAGGCGTTTCAGGAATGCCGTCTTTCCACTTCCAGGTTCATCGACAAGCAAAATAAGCTTGAATTGTGGACTGTCGGCCGCGGTCACTACATCCCGCCTAACGTCAGAAAATGCCTCTCGAGCAATATCCGAGTTGGCGGCGAGCATCGACCAATCCAACTCTGCGCCGAGAAGGAACCGCCCAGGGTTCGGGATTTTTTGAGGATCGTCAGGCGGTCGATGGAAATTAGAAGAGAATCTCAGTCGTTCGGATTCCGATAAGTCAAGCCCCGACAAACCATCGCTTTCGTTATTGCGCCACGGTATACGAAGACGGTCATCTATGGTCTCTAGTCTAGAGAAGAAGTCCAGAACTGTTCCCTCAAAAAGGCAGAACTGGTGATTTTCACATAGCATTTCGGTAAGCTTGTTTGGATAAGGCTCAATCAAGACAGATGGCGGGACGTCACCACGAACGGTCTTTTGGCTTCTCTGTTCGAGGTAATACTCAACGTCAATCTCATCAAAAGAAGTGCCGGCTACGATGAATGTTTCGGTTCGGATTAATTGGCTAAGCGTCAGCATCCACGAATTTGGACGAGTCATCGCCTTGGCATACTCGTTTTGACTAAAAACATAACCACTCTGTGTCTGCTCGACCCATCCATGAAGGTGAATTATTGAGGCGCGTTTGTCCGCAAGCAACTCAACAAAGCTATCGTCGAAGTTAAGTGTTTCAATCGATGTAGGAGAAAACTCGTTTGATTCGATGACAGAGCCAAACGCACTCTCGAAACAGTTATCAACATTCAGTGAGTATACTCGCCGCCATGGTTGATTAGCCAAGCGCGTTATTGTTGGACCATTCTCCGTACATGTGTAGTGGCGCGTTATATGTTTCTCAACTTGCTCATCACTCAAAGCAGAGTATGCTTTTTGAAGCGTGGCATTTGAAGGAAGGCTGTTTAACGCGACAAGCTCTTCGCGCAACTTACCTGCGGAGAACATTTCTCCGTCTAGGCCTATGGAATCAAGGCTAACTCCGGAACCGACGAACAAGTATACGCGTTGCGCAAGCATGAAGTCGCACAAACGACGTTTTTCAGCTTCGTCAATTTCTTCAAATCTAACGACCAACTCTCTGCCTTTCGGAACTAGAATTTGCCGCATCAAACCACTCTTGCATGTCAAAGCGCAACAGCTTTCGGTCGACGTACGTCCATGGGGGGTCGTAGATGAGCTCGGTCGATCTTGGGTTGGGTCCCTTATCTGGCACCATGTGTTCGACTAAGGAACGATGCAGTTGGCATAAGCCTCTATCTGCTGCACACTTTGCTGCACAATTTGCCACAGCCAGCAGTCTTGTATCCAACAAAAACAGCCACTTAAAGTACTGACAAAACACAACTTTCGGACTTCGTCTCCGCCATTACCCCTCTATTGAAGGTTCGAAGGATCAAGAATACCCATGATATTCGAAGGTTATTAGCCGAGCTTCCAACATTTAATGCCAAACTATCCACAAAAAAGGTGGGGCAAAAAAGTATGGCTCATCGCCTACAGAAAACGTCCGAAGCGGTAAGCACTCCGGGCCGGACTTAGAGAAGCGGTTACAAACTACTTTCGTGCAAAAAGCGCCGCTGGGGCGCCGCACTGACGGCGGCGGCCTCTATCTCTAGGTTAACGAGCCAGGTGCGAGTCTCTGGCTGCTTTGCATCACAGTGGGTGGAGGAGGCAAGCGGGAGACTTGCGGGGGACTTGGCCTCGGGTCCGCATGGCTCGTCTCTCTGGGCGAAGCGGGTGGGAAGGTTCACGAATTCAGAAAGACTGCCCGTTAGGGTGGCAACCCGACAGTCATACGCGTTTCCAATAATCGGTGAAGTGTCAGTAGAAAATTTGTTCCAAGAAGAAATAGAAGAAGTGCTGCGTCCAATTTTGAAGACGAAGCGAGAGAAGGCTCGGCGTGTTCTCCCAGGCATCAGAACTTCAACCTGCGGTGAAGTCACGAAAATTTCTTCGGACTTCGGTCTCTTGTTTGCCGTTCGCGGCCCTCCGATAGCTAAACATTTAGGTGGATCAGTTCACGTGGGGTGGCTCGCTGGCTATGGGTCCTGACCCCAATATTCGTCGAAGAGCGAGTTAAATCACCGGCATGTAGTTAGCCTATAAATCGTTGGGAACCCGCTGACCTGTGCTATCAATCAAGTCCCAATGAATTAATCAGCGGTCATAAGCCATCAAATTCATTCACGCCGAACCAGTCAGTTATGGCTCCGCACTACGGTCAATACAGTGCAATCAACATTCCCAAGCACCCGGTAGTTTGCCTACCTAACCGTGCAACCCAATCTTTGGAAAGAATATTGCGGATCGTGCTGATTGCTGAAACGTTGTCAATCTCTGCGGCTTAGACTAGTCCTCGGAGGACACACAAATGCGTTCGGAGAAAAAAGTGGATTGCGATATTGACGCCGTAGCGGTCAGTGGAGAGCCAGCTTACGAAGTCGAGTTTTCATTTTGCTCTTTGGTAACAAAGCCACAGCAATTTCGCGAGATGGTCTCCTCATTCAGGAGCGCTGGTTTC
Organism: Ruegeria sp. CG3; assembly: GCF_056537205.1. Classification (NCBI taxonomy): domain Bacteria; kingdom Pseudomonadati; phylum Pseudomonadota; class Alphaproteobacteria; order Rhodobacterales; family Roseobacteraceae; genus Ruegeria; species Ruegeria sp. CG3. Next base: position 268,714 of record NZ_JBQFRC010000003.1, read on the forward strand.
GATGAAACCAACAGTGAGTATCTGTATATCGACAACACCAACGGCAACTCGGATTCAGCATATTCAGGGCTCAACCGGCTAGCAAGGTTCGCAAGAGGCGAATATCTTATTTTTTGCCATCAGGATGTGGTGGCAATCGACGGTCCGGAAGCTTTGCGGACCGCAATTTTAGACTTAACTGAACGCGATCCGCGTTGGTCGATAGCGGCAAACGCAGGATGTAATGAAGATAATTGCTATTTTTATCTGAACGAACCCAATAACATAAGTGTCGGTCCGGTTCGCCGACCCCCAGTGAAAGTCATGTCGGTCGACGAAAACTTCATTGTTTTGAAGCGAGAGGCACAAATTGGATTTTCTGTGGACCTGGAAGGCTTCCATTTATACGGAACTGACCTAGTTGCACAGGCCCACGTGCGTGGGAGCACTGCCTACGTTGTAGACTTTCGCGTTGAGCATTTGTCCAGCGGTAACGTGGACTCCAGGTTCTACAAAGCTTGCATAGAATTCGAGGCCAAGTATGCAAAGGCATTCAGCAAGCGAAGCGTTACGACGACTTGCACATCCCTAGACTTAGGAACAATCACAGGGCCCGGCAGACGAAGACGAATTCGATACCTCGAGCGGGGCGTTGGATTCGAGCGAAAGAGCGCAAAAATACTCAAAGCGATTCGTGGATGGTCGTCAGGGTACACCGTCGAGTTGGACGGGAAACGCTTTTCTTATCCACGTGAGATAACGGTTTCCAAATTCCAGTCGCTTCGAAAGGGAAAATACGCGCAAGAACGCCTTGAACTAATCAAAAGACACTTGCCTAACGACTTGCCCAACATAGTTCTCGGCGCTTCATTTGGAGTTGTTTGCGGTTTAGCTAGAAATTCACTCCAAACTGACACGCGTCAGATTGTGGTTGAAAAAGACCCGGCCCTAATAGATCTGTGCGCGCAAAACGCGTCCTTGGGAAAAGATCACACAAATACTCTCGTCTTGAACTGTACTATCTCGTACCCGGAAGCCGCCACAAAAGACAAGGCTCCGTCATTAGTTGTCGACGGGGACGAGGATCTCAAAAAGTCTGGTGCACCAAGTCGCCAGTTGTATCATGCAGGAGTTCCTGCAGCTTCGCTCGGGAAGATCTTACAGGATGCCTCGCTGACGGGATACTATTCATTGATCTGCAACATTGGCGGAATGGAACTGGATTTAATCGACTGCGACAGGAGTGCCTTATCGCGGTGTCGATTGCTTATTATGGCACTACATCCCCGTCACTATTACCAGCGCGATGAGCTTGTATCTACTCTGGTCAAGAAGCTCGAAGCACAAGGCTTTGAGATTGTAGGTACTTTGGGAAACAACATCGCCGCCAAAGCACAATGAGGCTCTTTGCGCAAGCCCTAGGCCGCACCGAAATCACCGCTTCTTTGCTTACCAAGGGCCACCTCAATTGTGAAAACTGTCTTGATACTTGTCGATCTCGCGGCAAACACAGAAAACGGACAACGAATGATGGCCAAATTAAGTAGTTCTAAGACCTGTAAGATTGTGGTTCCGGTACACCGGCGCCTGACGGAGTTTGAAACAGCGGTGGCAGCCCACAATCTTTCGCTCCTTTCGGGTTTTCAGGCCGTACTTTTTGGACCGCAATCAAATAGCCAGCTTCTCAAATCAACGGCAAAAGAACTGCAAGAAGTAACTGGTTCGAACATTTCGACAGAGTGTTTTGATGATCAGTACTTCAGTAGTGTTTTCAGTTATAGCTGGCTACTTCTGCACCCCGAATTTTTTGCGCGCTTTGATGACGTCTCACATATCTTGGTCTGCCAGACTGATGCAATTGTGCTTTCAAAGAACCTTGAGCAGTGGCTGGAAAGCGAATTTTCGTATTTGGGTGCCCCAATCTTCAAAGGCTTTGACAAACCGGTAACACCTCTCGAATTCACGGGCATGCTAAATGGAGGTCTCTCTCTACGCAAAGTCGCAGACTCACAACTAGCTCTCCAAAAGATCATTCTCCTGAAGAAGAGCTGGATAACTAGTATGCTTAAGGCGATTGGGTTGATCAAGGCTGCAAATCTGGTTTTGCGCACATTGGGAAAAACTATCCTGATCGTGCCCAAAAACCCACACGAAGACGTTGTCTGGACAGGACCCATCAGCGACAGCTTGGAAGACTTCAAGGTTCCCAACTGCCGCGTTGCATCTCAATTCGCCTTCGAAACGATGTCACAATATTTGTATGAAAAGAACGGGAAAAAACTGCCATTTGGCTGCCACGCCTTCAATGTTTATGATACCCAGTTCTGGCGAAAGCACCTTCCGAGTTGGACGCACGCATACTTAGAACAACCAGGAACTAGCAAGCCAAATACTGTAATCTAGCTTCAGTATTGTGGACTACGCCTCTTACTGCTAGGGCGTCCTGAGTGGTCACGGGAAGCGAGTGCAAACCGTTCTTCCCTTGAGGTGGGCACCGGCGATAATCTAGCTTTGGAGCAGGTCATGTCCGAAAATGAAAACCCCGAATACAATGCACAGGCGGCTTGGCTGGAAGCAGATTTCACTTACGATCCGTCCCGAAATGTTTGGTCGACTCGCTCCGAAATGGGTGATTTTGGGTATTCGGATGGCGACGAGAATGAAGAGTACCTGCTGGCCAAACTGAAGTCAGTTACCGACCGAAGTGTAATGTCCAGTGAGCTTTCAGAAGGAATGAAAGACTGGCCGTCGACATATCACTTGCATCACCAACGGTGTAACGTCTTTCGTCCCATTGCGGACTGCCTCACTGGGCCGATCCTTGAAATCGGGGCAGGATGCGGCGTCCTGACACGGTACCTAGGGGAACTGGGACACTCTGTCTACGCCTTGGAAGGCAGCCGAAGACGTTCATCAATAATCGGCGAACGATGCCGGGATTTGCAAAATGTCCAAGTGATTAATTGCAACTTTCAGGATTTCAATCCGGAGAAGAAGTTCAAAACTATCACGCTCATCGGGGTTCTGGAATACGCACGGGTCTACTTTGGGAGCGCCGGAGATTCAGACGCTGTGGATCATATGCTTCATGCAGTTTCGAAAATTCTGGAGCCCGATGGTGTCCTAGTTTTAGCGATCGAGAATAAGTTGGGCCTGAAATACTTTGCAGGTTACTCGGAAGATCATTTTGGCAAGCCGATGTTCGGAATCGAGGATCGATACGGTCCAGAAACGATTGCAACTTTCGGACGTGCGGAACTTGAGCAGCGCTTGAAAAACTCCGGTCTCGAGAACGTCGAGTTTGCCTACGCCTTCCCAGACTACAAGTTCCCACAAGCGGTACTCTTCGAACCTGCGACCGCGCAACCCTATGCGTCGCAACTGGCGTCATTGGTTGCCGCAGCCAACGCATCAGACAGGCAAAAGCCGGATTTGCAACATTTTTCGATGTCTGGGGCCGTCAAATCAGTTATGGAAAATGGTCTTGGCGGGGAGCTGGCAAATTCCTTTATTGTGATGGCTCGCAAGTCCAATGTCGTTGCCAATAACTCAAAGAACGACCTGCTCGCTATCCACTATGGTAGTGGAAACCGAAAAAACGCCTATTTGAAGACAGTCACCTTTCGGTCTTCCCCCGACGGCATGCGCGTTTTTCGCGCTTTGGTGACGGATCACCATCAAGAGAGTACAGACCATTTCACACTGGTTTTGGAGGACGAGAATTTCTGTCCAGGCGTCATGTGGACTGACCAGCTGCAAAAGCTGGTTTTAGATGAAAACTGGCAGATAGGTGACTTGAAGAAATGGTCGGACACTTGGATTGACGCTCTGTTGAAGGAGCTCAAACTTGAAGCAAATAACGTCCCAAACAAAAGACATGAAATCCCCAGCCGGTTGTTTGACGCATTGCCGAAAAATCTAGTGGTCACCCCCGATGGGAAAACAAGATTTATTGACTTGGAGTGGCGTTCGAAAGAGCCTATCGAGTTCGGCTACCTTTTCTATCGGGGTATAGCGGATTCCCTTAAGGCGCTTGAGATTGTCGCCCATCGAGATCAACAGATCGAAATTGGCCAAATCGTTGTTTCTTTGGGGACGCAACTCGGGTTAGATTTTGGTCGCGAGGACGTTGAGCGCTATTTCGACCGTGAGCTCGATTTCCAGAATAGCATCTCACGGGTCCGTGTGTCAGATAACCCGATTTCATTCCTCAATATCCGACAGGATGAATACGCGCTTCGGAGATATCAGAGGAGATACCGGAGAAAACAGCGCAGAAAGTTCAAACTGTCACAATCATTCTTGGGAAAGCTCTTTTTTTACTAGAATATATGTATGGCGTGCGGCCTGTTTTTACAGATCATCCGTGACGACAAGCCGACATTTTCTTTGTAGTATGAAGATAGTGTCAGAACTTAGTAAAGAGCAATCCAGACATCCGACAAGTAGATGACCTAGGAATATGCATCAAGAAAATTCCTTCGCGGTGGCGCTGCAGTCTAAAAATTGGAATCAGATGGGGCACAAATGAGTAATGAATACTTCCCAATGGGTGGCAAATACTTACGACGCTTTGAAGACTATGTCCGCCAAAAATGTAGGTCAACTTCAGCGTCCACAACACAAACAGTCTATTCATTGTTAACGCGTTTGACCCCTGGGCTTATTGCTAGCAATTTCGAAGAAGGCAATGGACTGGTTCTTGTGTGCCAAAATGGTGAAACGATCGCGTTCCCCAGCCCGATGCCGTTGATCAAGTACTCACATGTTGCCTATGGGTATGAGGAAATATTAAAAAGAAAGTACACGCTTCCCCAATATATCGAAGTGGAGAGAGATGATATTGTGGTGGATTGTGGTGGTTTTGTCGGCGGGTTTAGCCTTAGCGCATCAAAGTTGGCCAAACACGTACATCTCTTTGAACCAGACAAAATGAATGCTAGGGCCGCAAGAGCCAACCTTTCACAGTATTCCAACGTCACCATCAACGAGTTTGGCCTCTACAACGACGATACAGAATTGACTTTCAATATTTCCGAATCTGCGGTGGAACACTCGGTGCTGGAGCCCGATGATGGTGCGGTATTGTTCACTCGAAGGATTCAGGTCAAACGTCTGAGTACATATTTTGAGGAAGTCGGCTGCGAGCCCGATTTTGTAAAAATTGAAGCAGAGGGTGTGGAGATTGAGGTGTTCGACGGCTTAGAAAAACTTCGGCCGAAGAAAATCGCCATTGATGTAAGCCCGGAAAGAGTTGGTCAGAGCCCTGCGGAAGAATTACAGACACGGTTGGATGCGAAAGGGTATTCTTGGCGCAGAAGACACAACGTGCTTTTTGCTCGTAGGGAAGATTCGTAGTGCGGACAGGTAAGTTCCCAAAGCGGATTTTTTCTCTCTGGTATCAGGGGATTGATAGCGCTCCCGAACTTGTCCGCTTGAACTGGAAAAAGTGGCGTGAACTGAACCCATCATACGAGTTGGTGATTTTAGACTCCGAAACTTGCGAGCCCTACCTAGAACACTTGCCGTTCGATGCCAACTGTCTCACCCACCAAGCCCGATCAGACATAATTAGGTTGTCTTTACTTAGCCAGCACGGAGGCATTTGGACTGACGCGTCAGTTTTGCCATTGCGGCCACTTGACGATTGGCTGGAAGCTGCCTTATCGAAATCCGATTTTTTTGCTTACGAAAGGGCGGGCTACACTCTACCGCTGTCATCATGGTTTTTGGCGGCCAAACCGGACGCTCTTATTCCAAAAAGGTGGCACGATCTCTCTAAGACCTATTGGCTGTGTGAGCGCTCGCCTTTGACGACCGGTCAAGAAACATATTTTGTTCCAGAAGAACCGGAAAAAGTAATGAAGCCATTCCAAACTAACCCTGCAATGCCTTATCCGTATTTTTGGGTTCATCATCTGTTTGGGATATTACTGCAGACGGATGCACAATTCCAAAATGCTTGGAATTCACGTTTAAGAGTCTGTGCTTCTGTCCCGCACAGACTAGCCGAGATGTTTCATGAGGAGACGCTCAACCGCCGAGGTCTTAAGCGCTATAAATACAAGTTGAAGTCTTGGCTAAATGGAGGCTTGGATAAAAAAATCAAACTGGCCGTTTCCGGGTCCGAAATGCAAAAGCTGGATTGGCGACAGGATTACCCACTTAACCTACTTGCTGATCTTTGAACGGAAAAGCAAAGACTGTGTTTTGCTAAGTGTGACAATGGAGGCATGACCAGATCAATTTTGCTGCCGCTGCCAGTTCTTACCCAAGAAAACCTATCATACCACTCAATTGAAGTTGTGGTTTTCACAAAGCCTTGGATTGGACGCATATTTTGAGAAGTGTCGCAAACCTTATGTCTGAATCGATCAGCCTGCAGGTTTGAGTGGCGATTATGGAAAAAGCTCCTCGAGTAGTTTGAGCAATATTACTTTCAAACGCTGCACTCGCCCTAAAGTCTATGTACTTTTCCATTCGCCTTACACAGTGGCAAATTGAAATTCGAACGAGGTCAAGGACATAGGCTACTTGAAGTTCTTCAATACCACTGGCAACAGCTGGGCTATGAAGAATTTCTGGGTTACTGCGGCGATGGCGCACCCACGTAAGGGCGCACTGAAGCGCTTTTGGCTAAACGACACGACAGGTTTGCGGAGACTGCAGGATAAGTGTATCCGGTTACCAACTGGCACTAGCTGCTCCAGGAGTTTGCGACACATCGGTCAGTTGCTGTGTTACTGCTGGAGAAAACAGGATCTTAAGTGCATGCAGATTGAAAAAACAGACTTACCCGGTATTTTGATCCTGACACCGCAACGGTTTGGTGATCAACGCGGTTTTTTTTCCGAAACCTGGAATCGAAAAACACTAGAGAAGCATGGGATTACCTTGGATTTTGTACAGGACAACCATTCGGTTTCCTCGAACGTCGGTACCTTGCGCGGTATGCATTTTCAGTCACCACCTCATGCGCAAGACAAGCTTGTGCGTTGCGGGCGAGGAGCGCTGTTCGATGTGGTCGTCGACGTACGCAAGGGTTCACCCACGTTTGGAAAGTGGCTGGGGGTCGAATTGACTGCAGAGAACGGAAAACAGATTTTGGTGCCCAAGGGGTTCTTGCACGGGTTTGTCACGCGGGCCCCTGAAACTGAAATCTGCTACAAATGCACCGACTACTACGCACCTGAATGCGAAGGGATCGTGCGCTGGGACAGTTGTGCCATCGACTGGGGAATAGATCGCGATCCGATAATGTCCAGCAAGGATACTGAAGCAACCACATTGGCAGAGTTCGACAGCCCCTTTTCTTGGGAAAACACGCCATGAAGTTACTGGTGACAGGAGGTGCAGGGTTTATTGGTTCGGCTGTGGTGCGTCGCGCAATTGCGGAAGGGCATCAGGTGGTAAATCTGGATGCGCTCACTTATGCAGCCTGTCTCGAAAATCTGGCTGAAGTGGACGATAACCCGAATTACACCTTTCTTGAAGCTGACATTCGTGATCGGGCCGCCGTGGATCGAGCGTTGGCCGACTATACCCCGGATGCTGTCATGCATCTGGCGGCGGAAAGTCATGTGGATCGCTCGATTGACGAGCCTGGCGCCTTTATCGATACCAACGTGACCGGCACGTTTGTTTTGCTGGAAGCCGCCCGAGCGTACTGGCAAGGTAAGGGAAGGCCTAACTGGTTCAGATTTCACCATATTTCAACTGATGAGGTATATGGCTCGTTGGGACCAGATGGGCAATTTACCGAAGACACCCCCTATGACCCAAGGTCACCCTACTCGGCCAGCAAAGCAGCGAGTGATCACTTGGTGAGAGCTTGGGCCGAGACCTATGGTCTGCCGGTCGTATTAACAAATTGCTCCAACAATTACGGCCCTTATCAGTTCCCGGAAAAGCTGGTTCCGGTAACCATTCTGAACGCCTTGGCCGAAAAACCGCTACCAATATATGGCGACGGTTCAAACGTTAGGGACTGGCTGTATGTAGAGGACCACGCTGAAGCTCTGTTGCTAGTGGTCCAGAAGGGCCAAGTTGGACGCAGCTATAATGTCGGTGGTGAAAACGAATGCACCAACCTACAGCTCGTGCAAAAGTTGTGTGGTGTATTGGATCGTCTGTGCCCAAGGGAAACTCCCTACAACGAACTGATTACATTCGTCTCCGACCGCCCTGGCCACGATGCTCGCTATTCAATCGATCCAACGCGCATCCGCGAAGAGTTAGGTTGGCGTCCATCCGTCAACATCGACGAAGGTCTAATGAAAACTGTTCAGTGGTACATGGACAATGAAACCTGGTGGCGTGCATTGCAAAACCGAAAGGGCGTTGGTAAGCGGCTAGGGACTCCAGTATGACCCTCCTTGTTTTCGGCAAAACCGGTCAAGTTGGGCAGGAACTGTCGACTTTTGACGGTGTCACATGTGTCGACAGATCCGAGGTAAATCTCGAAAATCCGGAAACCTGTAGGGAGGCCATCCGCTCTGCTGCTCCGCACGCGGTGATCAATGCGGCTGCCTATACGGCCGTGGACCGAGCTGAGGAGGAAGAGGCGCTGGCAACCGTTATCAATGCGGTCGCGCCTGCTGCGATGGCTCAGGAATGCGCCGCGTTGGGGATCCCTTTCGTTTCCATTTCTACGGACTACGTTTTTGACGGTTCGGGAGAGACACCGTGGAGGCCCAACGATCATACTGGGCCATTAGGTGCTTACGGTCGGTCAAAACTCGCTGGAGAGCAAAAGATCGTTCAGGCTGGCGGTGCCTACGGCATTCTTCGCACTTCTTGGGTAATTTCGGCCCACGGGAACAATTTCGTCAAGACAATTCGACGGTTGGGAACCGAGCGGAGCCAATTGTCCGTCGTGGCAGATCAAGTCGGCGGCCCCACCCCAGCACGAGATATTGCAGCCTCCTGCCTATTGATGGCGCGCGCATTGGCCAAAGACGCAAGCAAGGCGGGTATCTACCACTTTGCAGGCACACCGAATGTCAGCTGGGCCGGGTTCGCGCGCGCGATATTAGCCAAGTTGGAAATCGATTGTGATGTAACTGATATCTCTTCCAGAGAATTTCCAACCGTCGCGCGACGGCCGCTGAACTCTCGCCTGGATTGTTCTTCATTTGAAACAACTTTTGGCCTCTGCCGTCCCGACTGGAGACAGGGATTAAGAGATATTCAAAGGCAACTGGAAACCACAAAATGACGAAACGGAAAGGTATCATACTCGCTGGAGGATCGGGAACCCGGCTATATCCGATCACGATGGCCGTATCGAAGCAGTTGCTACCGCTTTATGATAAGCCGATGATCTATTACCCGCTTTCGGTGCTTATGCTGACTGGTATTCGAGAGATCTGTGTAATCACCACCCCGCAAGACCAAGATCAGTTTGTTCGCACGCTGGGAGATGGCAGCCAATGGGGAATTAACCTGACCTATGTGGTGCAACCCAGCCCGGACGGTCTGGCGCAAGCTTTTATCCTTTCCGAAGAGTTTCTTGCCGGTGCTCACTCTGCCCTGGTTTTGGGCGACAACATCTTTTTTGGCCACGGTTTGCCAAGACTATTAGCTTCGGCGGACAAAAAAACTGAGGGTGGAACAGTGTTTGGATACCACGTGGCCGACCCCCAACGTTACGGCGTGGTCGCATTTGATTCCGAAGGTCGAGCAAGTGAGATCATAGAAAAGCCATCTGTTCCGCCATCGAACTACGCCATTACGGGCTTGTATTTTCTGGACGGTTCTGCGCCAGAGCGCGCCCGACAAGTCAAGCCATCCTCGCGGGGTGAACTTGAAATCACGGATCTGCTACAAATGTATTTAGAAAAAGGTCAGCTTGGGGTCGAAACCATGGGGCGCGGCTATGCGTGGCTGGATACTGGCACCCACGCCAGTCTATTGGATGCAGGCAATTTCGTGCGCACGCTAGAAGAGCGACAGGGATTGCAGACCGGCTGTCCGGAAGAGATCGCCTGGCAACTGGGATGGATCGACGAAGAACAGTTGCGCAGGCGTGCTGAGATGTTTGCGAAGAACGCATATGGTAAATATCTGGCTGATTTGATGACGTAGAAATCGTAAGCGCTCAAAGTTTGCTTTTTCGAAACTCTTCGCGACCAGTGTTAGAGCACCACATACCTGGCGCCAAAGGTAAATGGTTACACTAGGATGCTTTGGTAAGGCGTAGTTTCTCGCCCTTAATAACCGTCAAGAACGTGGGAATTCTGAACTGACTGGTAATTTGTACCTACTAGTGTGCGACTGACCTTCGGCTTGTCGGACGGACGGTTTCGGACTCACGTTGCCGATATCTGCATTGATATCTGCATTGATATCTGCATTGATTGCAATATTTGAGCTAACGCTGACAGGTTAGCCATCTTTGGTGACGTTGCTGGAGTCACACAAAGTTCTTTCCTCGAATTTTTTGTGCGGTTGTATTGACGGTGTTCTAGGCGGCGTACGTGCTAGCGCCGATTTTCGAGAACCTTTTGAATTTTTTCAGGCAGCGGCCCCAAAAACTCCGGTTCAATCTCATTCGTGTTTTTCCACGGAAAAAGCAAGGTCGCTGTGCGGGTCTAACACGACCCAATTCTTCAAAGTCTATCTTCAATGTTTGCGCGCGATATTCGCTGATAAACCGACATCCTAAAAGTCTGATAAGTCTTGCAGGGACGCAAACAGTTTTGCGCGTTATTTGCGAATAACTCTTCGCGATTGGCAAAAAGTTTGCATACTGGCTAGTGCAAAGCCTTGTTTAGGCATCCCGAGCAATGCCCGCGATGAATGACATCAGGTTCATAACGTCCCAATTAGACCTTTGTATGTTCGCAAAGACACTGCGTTGACAGCAAAACCGATGCTCGTCGAGCTTAGGTTCAGCTTAAAGAGCAGATCCTTTGTTGACCCAGCAATGTAACGTTCACCCGCCAACGCCACGGCAACAAGACCGGCGTTCGAGCGTGCAAAATGAGTCTCCTTGAGAAACCGACTAGGTTGTAGATCTCCGTGGAGTTCGACGCAGATCATCGCGCCGCAGTCTGAGCCAAACTTGCTGTCGCTGAGCTCTGTGTGAAACTAAACCGCCAGCTGAAATCTAGGTCGAAAACGAGCACCCACACTAGCACACTTCCAGACAACTAGCATTCTAGCTGCGAAGCAATAGGGTAGCAGCCCTTTCGGCGGCATCAACTACATTGATCGCAGATGAAGTCTTCGCAGTCCAGCCAGTATGCCAAGCCTCCATGAACGGCCTCGCCCTTTCCCTTTGAATGCAGAAGCCTATCGTTGGCAAGCGTACAAAATTTACGCGCGGAAAATCATTGATTTATCCTGTGATTGATTCAAACATACGAATTCGACACAACTTTAGCTTTACCTCCGTTGTTGTCGCTGTCGCCCGTTTCGTCGGGCCCTTCCGACTGCTGGAGTGAGTGCTGGCGGTCGGAAGGCATTTCACGAAGATCAGCGTTGGGAGGACGCGGTGCCCGGACTTAACGTACGAACCCTTCCTCGAAGCTTCGCACCGGTTTTTGCCCATGACGTCATTGCGTCAGCACTCTTTGTTCACGATCCCGGGGATCAGCAGATTAACTGTCTGCCAATCATGTCATTGGCGGCAAAACCGGGGGACTGCATAGACGTGAGCGCGCGAAAATGAGGCCACCTAATCCACATGTATCGACAAACCTATGAGGAGAAGAAAGTGATTAACAAAGTCATGATGATTTCAGGCGCGACGTGTTTCGTACTGTTAGCGGCCTGTGACGACACCAGCACGTCAAGCGCACCTGCCGAACTGACGCCCGCTCAACAGGCGTGTCTGCGAGACGTGGCCAAAACAACCAACAATTCGCAAGTGGTCGTGCTCTCATCCGCGTTCAGCGAGGCTGGAACACAAGTTACCGTTGGGGTTGGAGAGGATCGGGCTCCGTGGAATTGTATTGCCTACAGTGATGGCGCGACAGCCGGTATCGAGTTCCTGGGCGACGAAGGCGCGTTGTGACCCGTTTGATGCGTAGCCGAAATCGGCTGCGCAGCACTGGCTTGATACGCAGAGGTCCGGCTTGGTCTTCAGAATAACCATCATCGCGTTCGCGACCCTTTACCTGTTGGCGTTGTTTGCGTTCCTGACGGGCACTTTTGGCTGGTTCGGACAGGAACGAGACCCGTTGTCCGGCGTGTTCCTTTTGCCGCTGGGTCTGCCTTGGGTCCTTGCGGTGGACCTTTTCTCAGAGTCGGCCAAACCGTGGCTCGCGGCGATTGCACCGGTGCTCAACCTGTTGGCACTGGTTTTGATATGCAGATGGGTACGTGGTTTGCGCCAGGAATGAAGGCGGAACTCTTTCCCTCAAAATTGGAGGAATACATGGGAAAAGTGATCTTGGGGCTTGTGATCGGGCTCATCCTCGGCGTGGTTGGAGCGATGACCTTGGGCGGCGGGGCCGCGATGGGTGTCGGCGTTGCGACAGGCTTGTCCGCCGGTGTGTGCACCACATTGAAGGGAGCTCAGGCCGAGAACCTGATCACCGCCGAGCAAGCAGATCAGATCCTAAATCGCGTGAACTCCGAGATGGCATCATTGCAAGGAATTGAAACGAACGACGAGATCGTCGGCAGCGCACAGGCATGCGACGAGTTTCTGGCAAAGTTGCGCGAAGCAAATTGAGGCTCATGCCCACGAGGAACGGAACATTTCGGATAGACCAACAGAGGACCTGCTTATGAAACGCAGTTTTTTGAACCTTTTAATGCCCGCCCTTGCGATCAGCGGAACAGCCGCCTTGGCCATGTCAGACGCCGACGACGCCTGTATCGACCATCTGCGGCAAGTCGGTGGACCGGACGGTCAATCCGGCACGATTGAAAGCTCACAGTTCTCGGAAGCCGGCACGCTCGTCATGCTGCGTGACGCGGGTGGAACACTTTGGCGCTGCATTGCGTACAAGGACGGAAGCATCGGCGAGATGTCGGTTGTCGAGGCGATGGATGATGGTGGCGGAGCCATGGACGGCGCTGCCAGGTCTACAGGTAGCCAGCGCGTCAAATTCGATGCCGGGTCAACCGGCGCCGAGCTCGTCGGCCAACTCGCGCCAGGGGCATCGCAGCAATACGTTCTTGGCGCGAAGAACGAACAGTTTCTTTACGTCCGCGTTGCTCCGCGAAATGGACCCCTGGACTACGTCATTCGCAACCCCGATGGGTCGGAACTGTTGGGATTGATGTCTGCGGACAAGGAGTATCGCGGACAGCTGTGGCAATCCGGCGATCATGTTGTCGAGGTCATCAACCGCGGCAGCTCTGCCGTCGACTACAACGTCATTTTTGGAATTGAGTAGGTGATCGACCTGAAACCCTGAACCGCATTTCCAAAACAATCAGGAAGAACAGATGAAATCCAAGACTCTAGTGGCGATCGGCGCGGTCAGTGTCTCTGTGCTTGCAGGATGCGACGAAAGTGGCGGATCAGTGGAAGCAAGTGCACCGATTGTGGGCAGTTCCAGCGATCTGTCGTCATTTGAAGGCGCAAGAGCGGGTCAGGCTGAAATGGGCATTCAAAGTCTTGGGTTTGAACTCATCCGAAGCGAAGGGCTGACCTCGTACTGGTTCAACAAGGAGACCGGTGCCTGTGCTCGGATCACGACATCTGAGGGAAGATACTCGGACGTAGCGATGCTGCCGTCAGGTGACTGCTGACACACATTCATCAATCCCAAATCTTCAAAAAGGAGCTCCAACTTGCATTTCGACCTGGCACATGCGGCGATTACCGTTGTCGCCTTGATCATCACCAACCTGGCCTTGAAATCGGCCGGCGTGATCAACGAAGAAAACAAACACCAATGGAACTGGAAAGTTGTTCTGGCCTACTTCGTGGTCGTCTTTATCATCAACCTAGTGTGGCCGATTTAAAGCTTCAGAGCGGGAATCCAACCGCCGACCTGACCTGGTTACCGTGAACGCGTCTCTCCGCGGGATTTCCGGCAGGAAAAGCGTGAGCATCGTCGGCTGAAAACAGAAAGGAATACGCATGCGGTTTTTGACATCCCTCATATTCATCGGTGTTCTGGCAACTGCGGCGAATTCTGACGTCACCAGTCGAAACGGTGGCCCAAGCAACAGCCAGATGCTCTCTAGGGGCAGCGACGGAGGCATCGATGGCGTCGCTTTCTTTCGCCCAGTCCTAAGCGGAGTTTTGTATCGCTCTGGCTTCAAGGGCGGCGACAAGGGTCGAACGGGCTTGAGCAACGCTCAGCGCGAAACACTGTGCGATGAAGGGTTTTCGGCCGGGTTTTATGCGGACTTCGGCAAGAACACCGAATACGGCCGCACCAGCTGTGGAAACGGAGCCTTTGACTATCAGAACGCCAGATCGTCCCGCCCCGGCAGTGTCATGGCCGCTATACACCAGGTGATTGAGGACCCTGGAAAGGGTCCTGTCCTGGTGCACTGCATGTGGGGCGTTCATTCCTCAGGCGCCTTGTCGGCAATGGCACTTGTTCAGTTTTGCGGTTGGACGGAGGAAAGGGCCAAGGCCTATTGGAATGATGCCCGAAACGGGGCCCCATGTTCGGGCGGGTGTGACCAGTGGATTGACTCGAAATTCTCCAACTTCAGTTTCGACCCCAGTTTGAAGATCTCCGCCGAACAACAGGCCGCGATTTGCCCCAAATGATATCGGGAGGACTATCTAAATGAGGTTCAATCTTCTGGGGTCATTGGCTTTAATTGCACCCACTGCCTTGTGGGCGAGCGACGATGTTCGCGGAGAAGCCACGACATTTGATAGTCCCAATGGTGTTACGGAACGCTGCATTCGGATCGGAAAAGTCCCAACGGGCGCGTATCAAAAACGCGATCTTGAGGAAGAGACAGCCTATTGCGAGATTGATTTCTATGCCCCCGAAATTGCCATTTGCCCCAAAACCTGGAGCACCAGCCCAGGAATGGCCGTCTACGACATTTCGGAAGGACCTTACGTGGGGAACCGCTCTGAGTTCGAGAGAAACGCTTGCAAAGAGGGCAAGTCGGCAAAAGAACTGGCCGAGGGCAGAGTGGCCAAATTCAAACCCACCATGAACCAGAAGGGTACAAGCGGAACGTTTTCAACCTCGTCGCTGCTTTATTACCATTTCTCCAGGTATTTCGACGCGACGGTGAAAATTCCGGTGGCGGTCTGGCGCAGCATGGACGCTCAGGCGCATCTTACCGAGGTTGCAGAGCCCGGCCTTGCGATTTCCGGTGGATCTCACGGCGGGCGCATGAACCATGAAGGCTGGCGGGTCTTCGTGGCAGCGGATGCCAACCCGAACTCATACCAACCGACGGATGATCTGTTCACCGCAGATCGAACGCAGATTTACGGTGTCCTGCTTGATAGCCCGGGTCATCGCTACGGCTCGGAAATCAACGGCACCCGTAAATCCGGTTGGGGCAAAGGCCAAAATCGCGATTTTCAGGAAACACCCGCTTTCCTGGCCTTGCGGTCGTCAAAACCCTTGCCCGAGGCCATTGCAGAGGGCGTCAGGGAAGGCCGAAAGGATCGGCAGATCAACAAGGACCTTGGGCCCGATGTCAGCGACCAGCAGATGGCATTCTGGATGCAGGAGCTTACCGAGATTGTTCTGCTCGACTTCATCTTCAGCCAGCAGGACCGTGTGGGAAACATTGATTTCACGCCCTACTGGTATTGGGTCGAGGACGGAAAACTCAAACACAAGAAAACGAAGCACCATCAGCCGAATGATGGAGACGTTCCCTCCGACGCAATATTGATCCGTCGCAGCAATCTGAACGACAACGATGCCGGAGGGCGCGTCGAATATGCCAACTTCGCGAAATCCACTCAGATGCTGGAGAAAATGCGGCATTTCTCTCCAAACACGTACCGGCGCCTGGTTGCGTTGAACAGTGACCTTCAAACGCAAGGTCCGGTTTACGGCTGGTTGTCACAAAGCTTTGGACTGTCGGACCGTCAGATTGCGCAGGTCGTCAAAAACACCGCGCTGGCAACATCCATCCTAAAAAGCAATTGCTCTAATGGCGATCTGGTGTTTGACTTGGACCCTGTTGCATTCTTTCTGAAAAAAGATACCGAGGCAGAGAGCTTGGACTGCAATGATCCGTAAGCGTTCGATCACCGTTGCGGCGTTCATTTGGACCGCCGTTCTGGCCAGCAAAGCGGCCGCTTTGGATGTGATCGTCATATCGGATCTGAACGGCAGCTATGGCTCGGTCAAATATGATGCCCGCATCGAAAAGGCGATCAAGCGGATAATCGAGATTGATCCCGATCTGGTGATTTCGACCGGCGATATGGTCGCTGGACAACGCGTCCCCAACCTTTCAGACAATCAGGTCAGAGAGATGTGGAAAGCGTTTCACAAGGCGGTGTCAGACCCGCTGGAGGCTGCCGGAATTCCATTTGCGGTCACGCCTGGAAACCACGATGCCTCGGCCTATCGCGGGTTTGAGCGCGAGAGAAAAATATATGCCGAGGAATGGGACCCCAGAAAGCCAGACGTCAACTTCCTGATGTCGGATGATTATCCGTTCTTCTACGCGTTTGAAATGCAGGGTGTAACCTTTGCGTCTTTGGATGCCACGACCCTTGGACCACTATCCGGGGATCAGCAGGACGAACTTGAGCAACTTGGGGCAAATGGAGACCCGATTGTCACTTTCAGCCACCTCCCGCTGTGGCCTTTCGCGATCCAGCGCGAACGCGAAATCATAGGCGACCCGACGCTTGAAAAAATCTATCTGCAAAGCGGTGTCGTTCTGCATCTGTCTGGCCACCATCATGCTTTTTACCCAGGCTGGAAAGATGGCGTGGCCTATGTTTCGCAAGCTTGCTTGGGCGGTGGCCCGCGGCGGCTAATCGGTGATCGCGCCAGATCACCTCACAGTTTCACACATGTCACCTTCCAGCCGAACGGAGAGTTTGGGATAGCAGTATATCGAGGGCCGGATTTCGAAAGGTCGGTCGACTTCAAGTCGCTCCCGACAGAGATCAGATCCCCGAATGCGGTGTTGAAACGTATAGACCTTGTGAAATGACTAGAGGCTGAGTTTCAACTCAACTTTTTCGGGGACCAAATCGTTTATCATCTCTTCGATGCGGGCCTCGGAAAGCCCACCCGAGGTAATGAAAAGCAACGAAATTCGGGATTTTCCGGGAACATGGTGTTTTCTGATCAGCTTCCAGCCGGCATCTGCGGCCATGGCTTCAATGGCGCTGCTGACGTTCAATGAGTGCTCTTCGTCCGAAGCCTTAAGCGATATTTCAACGCCCTTGTTTCGCCCTCCGAGCCAAATGAAACACCAACAGACAACCGCCACCAATGTGGCCATCAGCGGCAGGCCCAACCCGACCGCAAGCCCAAGAACGGTTACGACGATCAATTCGACAGTGTCTATCGGATCATCCAAATTGGAGCGAAATCTGAGCAACGCGCCGATGCCGAAGATAACGAACCCGATCATGGACCCGTGCTGGACGACCAGGAATCCCACCGCCATGCCGATCAGCGCATAGAGGAAGAAGAGCCTGGGCATGACGATGTCGCCGACACTTCTACGGGCTTTACGCCGCACCGGATGAAAGACGATCAAGCCGGCCAGAATGATCGTGACCAGCACATCAAGAGAAAAGAAATACAGTTCCTGTTTGCCGCGAAACTGGATCCATCTGCGTTCGATCAGAATTTCCGATTCCGATGCCCCGGCAAGCATCGTTGCCGGGTCGATTTGCGACATCGCCGTAGCGGGCAACAGCAGCATCAACAACACAGTCACAAACGGGAAAATCGTATTCAATTCATCGTCCTTCCTGCTTGTGCCCAGACAGTACACGTCATCACGCGCAAATCGCGCCCCTTACAAGTCAATCCCAACAAGGAGGATCAGGTAAAGAGTTCAAAGCGCATTCTCCCGACATCGCAGACAAGTTGTGATACGAATGCGATAAAGGGGTGTGTCACACACACGAGAAAATCGAAGGGCAGAAAGCACGTGTTTCCGTCAAAGCCTGAAATTTCACGGCGCTTCTGCAAATTTGGAAGATCCGCTCTTGCGGCCAGCTTCCTAGCGGCAGCGTTTTTGCCTTGGTCTGGCTCTGCCTATGCAAAAAGTGCTGATCTGGTTCTGGTCGATAGATTCAAGGTGGCGGATAAATCAAAAGGATTTTCAGAACCTTCCGGTTTGTCGCTGTCCAACGCTGAAGGCTTCCTGTGGTCTGTAAGCGACGCTGAGCCCAAACTGCACCTCCTTGGAATCGACGGAGTATTGGGAAACTCCTTCCAGTTGCCGTCTTTGGCCGGATCAGATTTGGAGGGCGTCGCGTCGCGAAGAGATGGGTCGGTTTTGCTCCTTCAGGAAACCGATCGATCGATATTGGTCGTTCACCCAACCGACCCTATCCAACTGACAAGGGTCCCACTTGCGTCCCTCAAGGGGTATCCGGCCGCTGCCGAACTGCTTGTCGGCAATCCGCTGAACAAGGGGCCTGAGGGCATCACCGTCGACCCGGACACTGGGCGAGTATTCGTTGTCATTGAAGGACAACCGCGTCTGTTGCTGGTCGTGTCACCGGACCTGACTGAAATTCAGGAAGTCATCCCTTTGGATCGTGGATCTGGTTTTGTCTCGGATCGCGTGAATGACGATGAACTGGATGTAAGCGGTTTGGCTTGGTCCATGTCAGGTGTGCTGTGGATTCTCAGCGACAAAGGACGCCAGATCTTTTTGTACGACCCGGAGACGAGAACAGCAGATGCGATCGAACTGACGTATATGAAGAATGGAGACCGAAAGGTCGTGAAGCAACCCGAAGGGATCGCCTTGGATGAGGCCAAAGGGCTTCTCTACATCCTCACGGACGATGCCGAGAAATCGCGCCTGTACGTTTTCAATATCCCTGAGTTTTGATCGCTACTGTACGGAACTCACCCCGAAGGGATGACTTAGCCAAGCAAGCCCGCATCGGGTCCAACTTCCTTGATCCGCGCCACTCAGAACCGCTCATTCAGGTCCGCTCCCAGGCCACGTTTTTTGGCCGTAGGAGCGCCCTGAGTAAAAAAATGCCGTCAGTTAGGCCGGTTCAGCAGTCTTGCGAAGCGATGTAGGTGCGCTCATAACGCTGCATTCCTATCATTGATTTTATTCAGAAAATCTAAGTGTCTTCGCCCATAATTTTGCACAGCAATTGCGCATAAGTTTGCACGATTTGCCCATAAGTTTGCGCGCCACAGAGAACCCATCGAACAAACCAGCTCCTATGGCTTATCTGCAATTCTCAAATGCAACTTATTCCCAATCGCCAGCAGACGAGCGCCACGTATTAGCGTCCGCATCCCAAACACTGGCGGTGACGCAAGGCGTTGGGTTTATTCCGTCGCAATTGGATCCATGAATATCCGCAACAACAACGCGTTGACGCCCAAAATCAACAACCGTCCAGCCCTGGTTGAGCAAGGATTGAACCTCCTCTTCAATCAAGAAGTGCGACATGCATCCGCCAGTTCCGCAGTAAAGAGATGCGGCGCTCGAACACGCAAAACCAGACTCATTCAAAACCCAGTCGCGTTGTAGATCTCCGTCGAGATCGACCCTTTCAACCGCGCCCCAATCTAAGTCAAACTGACCGTTGTTGAACTCCGCGCATGCCTGCGCCGCCAGATCAACCTTTGCTCGCAAACCGGTTGGAAGTTGCGAAACGTCAGCCGCGACAGCTGGTGAGTTCCATACTAGACCAGAGACCAGCACAAACCTGGAAACTGGACCTTTCAATTGACGCACTACTTGGGAAGGTGTTTGGAAGGCAGCATCAATTGCACTGATCATATCTGTAGTCCCCGTATTCCAGCCAGTTTACCGAGCCTTCGCTAAAAATCAGAAACTCGGACCTGTCTTCCCCAAGTAGGGCTACGACAAATCCGGCCGGCGGCTCAGAGTTTCCGAAGTAACTGTAGGCCGTCATTGCTCTGATTGAATCACCGTTGACTGTTACTCGCGCGTCCCAGTCTCCCTCAGGGTTGTCCAAAATCACGGGTTCGATCACGCGTTTTATCGCTCCGCCACCACAATAGACGATGCCTTCGGGGGGTTCGTAGGAGGCCCCCTGGCTAGGACCTGAATCGCAGGCGGAACGAAGGGACCGAATTGCCGCGCTGGAGCCTTTTAAGTCAAAGATTCCGTAGCTGACATCTTGATCAATCATCGACAAATTAACCGATGCATTGGCCGCAAGCTGGTCCAGCACAAAACCATAGTCTTGCTGACTATTGAAACTGACCTCGACAGGAAAATTGTCGACGATCTGCAAAGCCGCGTTTTCTGCGCCAACTTGAAATGCCCCAACTTCGGTGGTGCCGTTCTTCAAAAATCGAATGGAAAGCCCCTGCTTCTCCACAATGTCCTGGCTGTCCTCATATCCAGCCGGTGCAAAGCGGATACGGTTACACTGAAGTTCCAGCGTCATGTTTCCAGATTGAATAAATGCATTGGGATTGGGCCCGGAACTAAACGACCACTCCGCTGATGCTGTAGTCGCCATAACCACCATCAGCGTCCCAGTGGAAATCGTTTTGAAACTCATTTTTTCTCTCCATGGAGTTACGGTTCGCGCTGTCGTTCAGCAGAGATTCCAGCCAATTGCCCGGGCAGCCAGGTCAAGAAACAGGTTCGCCGTATTCGTTTGCGCCTTCTTGGGAAGGTCGCGTAAGCCACCAGATCATCAGGATGGACAGAACCAATTGAAGAATTGAGACAACAACGATACCGGTCACACCCAGGACGGCCGCAGGTCCTCGCAATGCATCGGGATTTTCGGTCCCTTGCTCCAATACCGAAAAAAACGCTACCCCACCCAACATAACAAAAAGCGTTGTAATGCTGAGCGCCATCGGTAGCAGCAAATACCAGCCAGGTCGTCCTGTATCGTGCAGCCTCCGCCAACCGGCGGCCAGCATAGGTATGAGAACAGTCAGTTGGAAAACAGAGGACAGGACCCGAGATCCTTGCCCTGTTTCAGGGTCAGTCCCGAATAAGATGGTGTCCAGCACAGCTAAAGCAGCACTCACGAGAACTACAAACAAGACGAACCACCAGTATTCTGAGCGTTTCGCCCGCCCGGAAAACTGGAAGTATTTCGAGAAACACGTTTTTACGGCTTCACCAAATCCCATATTTCACTCCATTCTTTCTTTGCGGCCTCAAATCGCTTCGCCGTTCAGGGGAACACACTCGCCCCTAAGGATGCTCCCTCTTACCTTTTTGTTTGAGCGCAGAGGCCTATCGTACGAGAGCGTAGAGAAATTTACGCGCGGAAAAAATATTGATTTATTAGAAATTAGATTCAAACATGCGAATTCGACACAACTTTATTTTACCTCCGTTGTTGTCGTTGCTGCTCGCTGTGCCGAGCCCTTCCGACTGCTGGAGTGAGTGCTGGCGGTCGGAAGGCACTTTACAATGATTGAGCGCTGGGAGGACGCGATGCTCAGACTAAACGTACTCGCCCTCTGTCCAGAGTTTGCTCTAGCATTTGCCAGTGACGTCATTCGGCCTTCACACGTTATTGTCGGCCCCGATAGTCAACGAAATATCTTCCCGCCGACCAAGCCCCCCGCGGCAAGTTTTGGGAATGGTAGTCACAGGATCAAGGTATGTTCAATTGGCTGCACAGACGCGGGAGCTTCAAACAAGCGCATCCAATTTCACTAATTTCAAGGGAACCAGAGGGAGAAGAAAATGTCTAACAAGATGGTGATGATTGCAGGCGCGACATGTTTCGCACTGCTTGCGGCCTGCGACGATACGAGTACATCCAGTGCGTCCGCCGAACTCACGCCGGCTCAGCAGGCGTGTTTGCGAGATGTAGCCAGCACAACGAACAATTCACAAGTCGTGGTGCTCTCATCCGCGTTTAGCGAGGCGGGAACACAGGTCACAGTCGGCGTTGGCGAGGATCGTGCTCCTTGGAATTGCATTGCTTACAGTGATGGCGCGACAGCTGGTATCGAGTTCCTGGGCGACGAAGGCGCATTGTGACCTGTCTGCTGCGTAGCTGAAAACGGCTGCGCAGCACTGGCTTGATCAGCTGAGGCTCGACTTGGTTTGTAGAACCACCATCATCGTATTCGCGGTCATGTACCTATTGGCGTTGGTTGCATTCTTGACGGGCACATTTGGCTGGTTGGGACAGGAACGAGACCCTTTGTCCGGAGTGTTCCTGCTGCCGTTGGGACTACCTTGGATACTTGTGGCGGACTTATTTTCGGATTCCGCCAAGCCGTGGTTCGCGGCGATTGCTCCGGCGCTCAACCTGTTAGCGCTGGTTTTGATTTGCAGATGGGCACGCAGATTGCGCCAGTAGTGGTGGCTGAACTCTTTCTCACCAAAAGGGAGGAAAACATGGGAAAAGTAATCTTGGGAATTGTGATCGGGCTCGTCCTCGGCGTGGTTGGGGCGATGACCTTGGGTGGCGGGGCCGCGGTGGGTGTCGGCGTTGCGACAGGCTTGTCCGCCGGTGTCTGCACCACATTGAAAGGAGCACAAGCTGAGAACCTTATCACCGCCGAGCAAGCGGATCAGATCCTCAACCGCGTAAATTCCGAAATGGCGTCACTGCAAGGAATTGAAACGACGGACGAGATCGTCGGCAGCGCGCAGGCATGCGATGAATTTCTGTCAAAGTTACGAGACGCGAAGTGAGGTTCCGCTTTGTACGGAACAAAACTCTAAGGATCAGCCAGCAAGGGACCATCTGATGAAATTCGCTGTACTCAAATTCCTCGCACCGATGTTCGCAATCGCAGGCACGGCTTCTTTTGCAATGTCTGAAGCAGACGACGCGTGTATCGATCATTTGCGACAGGTTGGAGGACCAGACGGTCAATCAGGTACGATTGAAAGCTCAGAGTTCTCAGAAGCGGGCACGCTCGTCATGCTACGAGACGCAGGCGGAACACTTTGGCGCTGCATCGCGTACAAGGATGGTAGCATCGGCGAGATGTCGGTTGTCGAAGCGATGGATGATGGCGGTGGAGCCATGGCAGGCGCCGCCGGGTCTACTGGTAGCCAACGTGTCAAATTCGATGCTGGTTCCACCGGCGCCGAACTCGTTGGTGAACTCGCGCCCGGAGCGTCACAGCAATATGTTCTCGGGGCAAAAAACGAACAGTTTCTTTACGTCCGCGTTGCTCCGCGAAATGGCTCCTTAGACTACGTTATTCGTAACCCCGATGGTTCTGAACTGTTGGGATTAATGTCGGCGGACAAGGAGTATCGAGGGCAGCTTTGGCAATCTGGTGATCATGTTGTGGAGGTTATCAATCGCAGCAACTCTTCCGTCGGCTACAACGTAATTTTCGGAATTGAATAGGTGATCGACCAGAAGCCCTTGAACACGTTCCCAAAACAGCCAGGAAAAACACATGAGAACCAATGTCCTAATGGTGATCGGCGCGGTATGTATTTCTGCACTTGCAGCATGCGAAGAGAGTGGCGGATCGGTGGATGCAAGTGCACCAACTGTGGGCAGCTCTAGCGATCTTTCGCCATTTGAAGGGGCAAGAGCGGGCCAAGCTGAAATGGGCATCCAAAGTCTCGGATTTGAACTCATCCGAAGCGAAGGGCTGACCTCGTACTGGTTTAACAAGGATACAGGTGCATGTGCTCAGATCACGACGTCTGAGGGAAGGTACTCAGATGTAGCTATGCTGCCATCAGGTGACTGCTGACAAATTTCCATCAATCCCAAATCCAAGAGAAGGAGCCCAAACTTGCAATTCGACCTGGCACACGCGGCGGTCATCGTTGTCGCCTTAATCATCACTAACCTGGCATTGAAATCGGCTGGCGTGATCAACGAAGAAAACAAGCACCAATGGAACTGGAAAGTTGTTCTAGCCTACTTCGTAGTCGTCGTTATCATCAATCTCGTGTGGCCCATCTAAAGTTTCACAGCGGAAAGCTATTTGCCCACTTGATATGGTTGTCATGAACTAGCCTTTCCGAGAGACTATCAGGTCGCAAGAGTTTGAGCATTAAAGGTTCAAGAATAGAAAGGATTTGGCATGCGGTTTTTGGCGTCCCTCATATTCATTGGTGTTCTCGCAACCGCTGCGAATTCTGACGTAACCAGTCGAAATGGCGGTCCAAGCAACAGTCAAATGCTCTCAAAAGGTAGCGACGGAGGCGTTGACGGCGTTGCTTTCTTTCGCCCAGTCTTAAGCGGAGTATTGTATCGCTCTGGTTTCAAAGGTGGCGATAAGGATCGAACGGGCCTGAGTGAAGGTCAACGCGAAACTCTGTGCGGTGAAGGGTTTTCAACCGGGTTTTATGCCGACTTTGGCAAAAACACTGAATACGGTCGCACCAGTTGTGGAAACGGATCCTTTGACTATCAGAGCGCCAGATCCTCCCGTCCCAGTGCCGTCATGGCGTCCATACATGAGGTGATTGAAAACCCTAGAAAGGGTCCTGTTCTGGTGCACTGCATGTGGGGCGTTCATTCCTCGGGAGCATTGTCGGCAATGGCGCTCGTTCAGTTTTGCGGTTGGACGGAAGAAAGGGCCAAGGATTATTGGAATGATGCCCGTAACGGTGCCCCATGTTCAGGCGGGTGTGACCAGTGGATTGACTCAAAGTTCTCCAAATTCAGTGTCGACCCCAATTTGACGATCTCTACCGAACAACAGGCAGCGATTTGCCCCAAATGATATCGGGAGGAGTATCCAAATGAGGTTCAA
Source organism: Ruegeria sp. CG3 (assembly GCF_056537205.1). Taxonomy (NCBI): domain Bacteria; kingdom Pseudomonadati; phylum Pseudomonadota; class Alphaproteobacteria; order Rhodobacterales; family Roseobacteraceae; genus Ruegeria; species Ruegeria sp. CG3. The sequence continues at coordinate 293,460 of NZ_JBQFRC010000003.1, forward strand.
TCTTCTGGGGTCACTGGCTTTCATTGCACCCACTGCCTTGTGGGCGAGCGACGATGTCCTCGGTGAAGCCACGACATTTGAGAGTCCCAACGGCGTTACGGAACGCTGCATTCGGATCGAAAAAGTTCCAACGGGCGCGTATCAAAAAAGCGATCTCGAGGAAGAGACGGCCTATTGCGAGATCGATTTCTATGCCTCCGAAATTGCTATTTGCCCAAAAACCTGGAGCACCAGCCCAGGTATGGCCGTCTACGATATTTCGGAAGGGCCCTACGCGGGGAACCGTTCTGAATTCGAGAGAAACGCTTGCAAAGAGGGGAAGGCGGCGAAAGATCTGGCCAAGGACAGGGTGGCCAAATTCAAATCCACCATGAACCAAAAGGGCACCAGCGGAACCTTTTCCACCTCGTCGCTGCTTTACTATCATTTCTCCAGATATTTCGACACGACTGTAAAAGTTCCAGTCGCTGTTTGGCGCAGCATGGACGCCCAGGCGCATTTTTCCGAGGTTGCCGAACCTGGCCTTGCGATTTCTGGTGGCTCTCATGGCGGGCGCATGAACCATGAAGGCTGGCGGGTCTTCGCAGCTGCGGATTCCGACCCAAATTCATACCAACCCACCGATGATCTGTTCACCTCGGATCGAACGCAAATTTACGGTGTACTGCTTGACAGTCCCGGGCATCGATACGGCTCGGAAATCAACGGCACCCGCAAATCTGGTTGGGGGAAAGGTCAGAACCGCGATTTTCAGGAAACCCCCGCTTTCTTGGCTTTGCGATCTTCAAAACCCTTGCTAGAGGCCATTGCAGAGGGCGTGAAAGAAGGCCGAAAAGACCGGATGATCAACAAGGATCTCGGTTCCGATGTCAGTGACCAACAGATGGCATTTTGGATGCAAGAACTGACCGAGATTGTTCTCCTCGACTTTATCTTTAGCCAGCAGGACCGCGTAGGAAACATAGACTTCACACCCTATTGGTATTGGGTCGAAGACGGAAAGCTGAAGCACAAGAAAGCCAAACACCATGAGCCAAACGATGGAGATATTCCCGCCGACGCATTATTGATCCGTCGCAGCAATCTAAACGACAACGATGCTGGTGGGCGGGTCGAGTATGCCAACTTCGCGAAATCCACTCAAATGCTGGAGAAAATGCGGCACTTCTCTCCAAGCACGTACCGGCGCTTGGTCGCTTTGAATAATGATCTTCAATCTCAAGGTCCCGTCTACGGCTGGTTGTCGCGAAGCCTTGGGTTGTCAGATAGGCAGATTGCACAGGTTGTAAAAAACACCGAGTTGGCAACGTCCATTCTCCAGGACAATTGTTCTAATGGTGATTTGATGTTCGACTTGGATCCTGTCGCATTCTTTTTGAGAAACAACACCGAGGTAGAGACAGTGGATTGTAATGACCCGTAGGCTTTCTACGCTTTTTGCGGCGTTCATTTGGACCGCTCTAATCGCCTGCAAAGCGGCGGCATTGGACGTCATCGTCATATCGGACCTGAACGGCAGTTACGGTTCGGTAAAGTATGCGCCTCGGGTCGATACGGCGATTGAACGGATAATCGAGATTGATCCCGATTTGGTGATTTCGACGGGCGATATGGTCGCGGGACAGCGCATTCCCAACTTGTCAGACAAACAAGTCAGGGAGATGTGGAATGCCTTTCACGAAGCCGTATCAGATCCTTTAGAGGCCGCCGGAATTCCATTTGCGGTCACGCCTGGGAACCACGATGCCTCTGCTTACCGAGGGTTCGAGCGTGAAAGAAAAATATATGCAGAGCAATGGACACCGAGAAAGCCAGACGTCGATTTCCTGATTTCGGATGACTACCCGTTCTTCTACGCATTTGAGATGCAGGGTGTAACATTTGCGTCTTTGGATGCAACAACCCTAGGGCCGCTATCCGGCGACCAGCAGGACCGGCTAAAGGAACTGGGTTCAGATGGAGACCCGATTGTCACTTTCAGTCACCTCCCACTTTGGCCTTTCGCGATCCAGCGCGAACGCGAAATCATCGGTGACCCGACACTTGAGAAAATCTATCTGGAAAGCGGTGTTGTTCTGCATCTGTCAGGCCACCATCATGCCTTCTATCCGGGTTGGAAAGGCGGTGTGGCTTATGTTTCACAGGCTTGTTTGGGCGGTGGCCCGCGGCGGCTTATTGGCGATAGCGCCAGATCACCTCACAGCTTCACGCATGTTACGTTCCAGCCAAACGGAGAATTTGGGATAGCAGTATATCGAGGGCCTGATTTCGAAAGGTCGGTTAACTTCAAGTCGCTCCCAAAAGAGATCAGATCCCCGAATGCGGTATTGAAACGCTTGGACCTTGTGAAATGACTAGAAGTTGAGTTTCAACTCAACTTTTTCAGGGACCAGATCGTTTATCATCTCTTCGATCCGAGCTTCCGACAATCCACCCGAAGTGATGAAAAGCAATGAAACACGAGATTTGCCCGGAACGTGGTGTTTTCTGACCAGCTTCCAGCCAGCGTCTGCGGCCATGGCTTCAATGGCTCCGCTGACTTTTAATGAGTGCTCTTCGTCTGAGGCCTTGAGGGAAATTTCAACACCCTTGTTGCGTCCACCAAGCCAAATGAAACACCAACAAACAACCGCCACCAGCGTGGCCATCAAGGGCAAGCCCAGCCCTACCGCCAGCCCAAGCACGGTGACTATGATCATTTCCACCGTGTCGACCGGGTCATCCATATTTGACCGGAACCGCAGCAGAGCTCCTATTCCAAATATCACGAACCCGATCATCGATCCGTGCTGTACGACCAGAAACCCAACCGCCATGCCAACAAGCGCGTATAGGAAGAACAGTCGCGGCATGACGATATCACTGACACTTCTGCGGGCTCTCCGCCTCACGGGGTGATAGACGATTAGTCCAGTCAGTATGACAGTTACGATGACGTCGAGAGTGAAGAAATACAGTTCCTGTTTGCCCCGAAACTGTAACCAACGTCGTTCGATAAGTATTTCCGACTCCGTAGTACCGGCCAACATGGTCGCGGGGTCGATTTGTGTTACCGCAGCGCCTGGCAACAGCACCATCAATAGCGCGGCCATGAGTGGGAAAGTCTTGTTCAACTTAACTTCCTTCCTGCTTGCTCTGGCAGATTGCGTTCCGCCAAAGGCACATCTTGTCCAATTCAATCGCAACAGGCGGGATCAGGTAAAGAGATTACAGTGCATTCTTCGGACATCGTATCCGGACTGTGATACGAACGCTGATACAGGGATGTGGTCCAAGCGCGAGAGAATCCAATGACAGAAAACAGAGTGTTTTCGTCAAAAGCTGAAATTTCACGGTGTTTCTGCAAACTTAGACGACTCGCTTTTACGGCCAGCTTGGTTGCGGCAGCCTTCTTGCCTTGGACCGATTTTGCCTACGCCGAAAGTGCTGGTTTGGTTCTGGTCGATAAATTCAAGGTGGCAGACAAATCAGAGGGATTTTCAGAGCCTTCCGGCTTGGCAATGTCTAACGCTGAAGGCTTTTTGTGGTCTGTAAGTGATGCCGAACCTAAACTGCACCTACTCGGAGTCGACGGGGTATTAGGAAACTCTTTCAAGTTGCCAGCATTGGCAGGATCAGATTTGGAGGGTGTTGCACCTCGAAAGGATGGGTCTGTTTTGGTGCTTCAAGAAACTGACCGATCAATCCTAGTCGTTCACCCAACTGACCCCATTCAACTGACGACAATACCTCTCGCATCTCTTAAAGGTTACCCGACCGCCGCTGCATTACTCGTCGGCAACCCATTGAACAAGGGACCCGAAGGCATCGCCGTTGACCCGGAATCCGGGCGGGTCTTCGTTGGCATTGAGGGACAACCAAGGTTGTTAATGGTGTTATCGCCAGAGCTAGACGAAATTATTGAGATCATTCCTTTAGCCCGCGATGCAGGTTTTATCTCCGAGCGTGTAGATGATGATGAACTGGATTTGAGTGGCCTGGCATGGTCCCGGTCCTCGCGTTCTCTTTGGATTGTGAGTGACAAAAGCCGTCAGATCTTCGTCTACAATCCAGTGTCCAAGTCCGTAAAGTCTATCAGTTTGACGTTCACAGAAGATGGAAAACAAAAAGAAGTTAAACATCCCGAAGGGATCGCCCTCGATGAGACCAGAGGGCTTCTCTATATCCTGACAGACGATGCCAAGAAATCGCGGCTTTATGTTTTTAATATCCCCAAATTTTGATCGCTAGAGAATGAAGCTCACATCGCCACAATAGCTGACGCAAGTTGTTGCAGCTAGCTTACCACTCCTCTTCGTTGGTCCACCCTAATCAGAACCGAACACTTAAGTTGGCACCCAGGCCATGTTCTTGGCCATTGGAGCGAACTGAATAGCCATATCCTGCCGTTAGTCTCGCCAGATCAGAAATCTGATAGCCCAGTCCAAGCCCAAGAACGAAACCATTGGCGCCTCGGTTTTGTCCGACTTGCGTGAATGTCCCAAATATCGGGCTCGTGACAGTGATTTCGTGTTCACTGTCCTTGTTGGCAAAAAAATCATACTCGTAACGAGCAAAGGCGATTGGGGTTAGCACACCATTCTCTGTCAAGAAATCCCGCTGGTAGTCAATTCCAATAGAAGCGACCAGCGATTCTGCGTTCGCTTTTTCAATCGAGTAATTAAAATCACCACCGCCCGTCTCTGTGCCTGAACCTTGTTGGATACGCCCGTAGTTCAATCCGAAAACCGTAGAAACCCTTGCATCGCTGTCCAGGTTAAACAGCTTTCGTGCCTGGATACCGGCATGGATGCCCTCTTGGTCCAAATCAGACTTTGCCTCGCCTCCCGTAAAGCCATCAACAGAAGGGTTATTTCGCTTGGCGTCGGTTTCACCGAACATGTAACCGACCAGCCCGGAGAACTCCCAAGTTCCGGTTGTTGTGCGCCCATAGACGCCCACATGATAGCTGTCGGTCGAAAAGTCCTGATCGACTTGATCGTGTTCATCCATGGAGGATGTCCCAAAACCTGCGTACACGCCGACCACACCTCTATCGGTGCTTGCGACATCCGCTCCGACCAAAATCGTGCCCAGCGAATAGTCGAATGTCCCAAGGCCATTGCTTCCATCAACGTCCCCGCTCACATAGGCCGTGTCGATCCACCAGCGCCGATCAGAGCAGTCTATTGCGCCGCTCGGGCTCTGGGCCGAGTCGATGTCGCCTTCTGCAACGGGTTGATCCGCATTGCTGAAGCCAACCGCTTGATACTTGCGGCAGTCAGCATGGCTCAGCACAGTGTTGGTTATCAGGTCAAGTTGCTCAAGCCCAACGGTCAAATTGGAGGAATAGGGTTCTGCGTGCACACGATTAAACCCAGCCAAACCTGAATTGGTAAGCGTGTTAACGGTATTACCCAAGGTTGAGCCATTGGTCAGATTAGTTCCAGGTGACGTGTTTGTGGTGTTGGCCACCGCACCAGCAAGGTTGCTTGCATTGGGAGATCCAACAACTGATGGGTGTTGTGGTAAACTCGAGACGGGGAGGGTCGAAAACGTTATGTCGATTCTACCGTCCGCGGTTGGCGTGTTTGAGATACTCAGACTGGATAGGGCGGGCAGAGATCCTCCGGCAACAAGAGTTGGGGAGTTTCCATCGAAACGCGAGGCTTGAAAAACCGTGTAGTCGTTGCCAGCAGCATAGTCCTGCGCAGTCAGGCCGAGACGAGCGGCTTCGACTTGTATAGTGGCGCGGTTAATCCCTGTAACGGGCCCGCTGGATGACACCAAATCGGCTTTCTGACCGGCCGTCGGATCGACTTCACTTAAGATCCTTGACCCAGTTTCAAATGCGATACCGCCACTATTGTTAAGCGTACCAATTGAAAAGCCCGGCGAAAGCACCCCTCCGTTCTTAACTGTGAAGTTGAATGCGTTCACGGTTCCCGTTCCGGCCAGCGTGCCAAAATTCTCAAAGTTTACGGTGTTCAAACTGCTTGCCGCACCAAGCCGAACAGTCGTGCCTGCCGCAATCGCCATGTCACTGGTTGAAGAAATCGAACTATTCGTCAGTGTGAAATCAGAAGCCTCGGCAACCCGGGTCTGGATATAGTACGCCCCGAAAACCACTTCGGTAGCCCCCATAACGGTCAGGTTGTCGTAGGTTAACGGTCGGTCTGACTGGAAGTAAACTTCAGTGGGGTCGATATTCGCGCCGTTGAACGGAACGAACGTCATTGATCTGCCGGAACCAATCGAAGTTCCAATGAGGTTCACTCTGAGCTTCCCGTTGATGTTTGTTGCCAATGCTTCCCGGGATACAAAGTCTCCGCTGCCTGCGGCGACATCAACATTCAGAAGAGTTAAAACTGAAGCATTGCTTGGAACGGTATTTTGGCCAGGAACATACAACTCAATTTCACCTGAGGACGTGATAGAGGAGTTACCAATTGTAAGTCCTGTTATGGGTCCGTTTGGGATCGGCAGACACGTGCGTTCCGTCGTTGAGATTGTTTGATTAACGCGAGTGCTTTCAGATCCAGAAGCATACTCTATTCGAGGAGACCCCAATTCTACGCAGGCCTGTGAGCTTTGGGCTTGTGCTTTGGTTGGCGACATCAAATAAGCCAAAATTACGAATGCGATATTCGCCAGAGTGATGAGCTGAGCAATTCGACTTAGTGGGAACGGCCTATTGTTTGTCACCAACTTTCTCCTCTCGCAGTACAAGCGAAGCTACCTTAACTTAGGACTTGAAAAACAAAGTTTATCTTTTTGGATTTTTTGTTGTGGCATATGAGCAAACTCACAACACGGGAAGGTCTGCCCAATGCAGACCTGCTCGTGCAATTACTGCGAGGCAAGACAAGCCGGGTTTTGCATTCCGACCATACGCACCTTTGCGTAGAAGCCGTCGCAAAAGGTCAAGCCTTGAAACGATTTTCCCGAGCTTGACGGGCGCTGAACAGCGCCATTGAGTATAGGCATGGATCATTGGATTTCGGAGTCGATAGCTAAGATCAATGCAGATGCTCACCGCTCCGCCGATACGCACCTTTTCAAGCTAGTAGGCCAAAACTTCTGGACCGAGATTGATCTTATCGAGGGCGCGTCCCTTATTCAGAAACTCGACGAAACCAATTTGAATTTTGAGTTTCAGAGTTTGCCAATTTTCGACAAGATCTGAAAGCTGGTTGACTGAAACCAAGAGAATGAAACAATAAACTGAGCAATGACACGGAGTACGAAGATACTGTTGGCGCTCACCGTATTGACGGTCGGGTTATGCATGTTCCTAGCGGGACGTGCGGTCGAACGTTACCAATATGAGGAGGCCTGCCTAGACTTGGGCGGAGGTCGCCATCCTGGAGATTACCCGATTTGCGTTTTGGAACAGCGTTCTAACTGACGGACACGTCTCAGTCACGCGGTGATTGGAACAACGAAACTACGAGCACAACGACGCCAATTGCTGCGAGAATGAAAGTCAGCGGCAAAAAGAAGCTTTCTTGCAGAACGCCGTTTGGGTCGACACCGCCATAAAACAGGTGCTCTGAAAGCCCACTTAGTGCTGCAAGGAAAAGGATGACGATACCAAAAAGGCGAAGTTTGGTCATGTCAGGTCTCCAACGGAATGGGCCAATAGTTAGCATCGTTTTTCATACCTGTGAATTGAGGAGCCTAGTTCTTCAATACCTTGATTGCATCGCAATCCAGCCGTAGGCGCGTATAATGCGAATATGACAAGAGATATTGAAGCTAACGCTAAGACAATCGCTGATGCCCTGACCTCTGCCCGGCAGATACCTAAACTGTCTTCAGAGGCAGGACAGCTATCGCTGGATGACGCATATTCGATTGCTAGTCGTGTCCGCGAGATTTTGGGCAAAGAAAGAGTTGGCAGAAAAGTCGGCTTCACGAACCGCACGATTTGGCCTGTTTATGGTGTGGATCAACCCATTTGGGGAGAGGTTCACTCAGATGGGCTGTTTTCGACTGATCAGCCGGTAAACTTGGCAAGGTATTCAGAACCGAGAATCGAGCCAGAAATCGTACTTGGCCTCGGCGATGCGCCGACGGCTGAAATGAACAATGAGCAGTTGGCAGGTTGCGTGGAATGGGTGGCCCCGGGATTTGAAATTGTTCAATCGATTTATCCCAACTGGAAATTCTCGGTCGAAGACTCAATCGCAGCACAAGGATTGCACGGCTGCCTTGTTCTTGGCGACAAAATCGCGGCTACGCATGATGTCTTGACCGGCTTAGCCGAAGTGCCACTAGCATTGTTCAAGGGCGCCGAGGCCATCGAGTCCGGCAAAGGTGAAAACGCGCTTGGAGGCCCAATTGAAGTCCTGGCTCATCTTGTGTCTCTACTCTCACAAGCCGACCAGCTTCAGGCAGGCGAGCTGGTTACAACCGGTACTTTGACAGACGCATGGCCAGTGTCTCCGGGTGAAGAATGGTCAGCTGGTTTTGGTGGCGTGATGGACACCGAGCTATCAGTACGATTTACATGAGGCCTTGGTAGAGTGGTGACGCCGACTGCACCAAAGAAAAGTTGCTCTCAATAGCTGACCATGATGGTCTTCCACTGGTTCCATCAATTCTGGGAAGCAAATTACACGATGCTATCCAAATCAGATTACATGATGTTTCTCAGGCACCCTGCCTGGCTATGGATCAAAAAACACGCCAGGCATCTGTTGCCGCCAATTGACCCCTCATTGCAAGCACGCTTTGACGAGGGGCACGCGTTTGAGCCTTATGCAGAGGAGCTTTTTGGTGATCTCGTTCGCCTCGGTTTTTCAGATTTTTCTGAATACCAAGCTCTGCCTGCACGCACTCTGGATGCTTGGAGAGATGGTGCGAACGCCGTGGCTCAGGGACGCTATGAAGATGGAACCATAACTTGCATCTCCGACATCGTGAGCCGCAGCGGCGATGGGTACGTTCTGACAGAGATCAAGAGCGGGACTTCTGCAAAGCCCGAACACACTTTTGATCTCGCATTCCAGCGTGTCGTGCTTGAGGCAGCGGGGTTCCCCATTGCGCGCTGCGAAGTGGCACATGTGAACCGTGATTACGTCAGAAACGGCGAAATCAATCCGCAAGAGCTTGTCAGCATCACTGACATCACGGATGCGGTGACTGAGCAGCTCGAAAAAACACGCACGCGTATCGATCAGGCATTGAGCGTCGTTGCCAGCGGTACGATGCCTGACCCGTCCCCCGAACGTGCGCGCCTTAAATCCTACGGTGAATGGCTGGAAATTCGCGAAAAACTCGACCCACCTCTCGCGCAGGACAGTATCCACCGCCTTCCGTTCATGAATTCGGAAAAAGCCTCCGAACTCATCGCAAATGGGATCACAAAGATTGACGAGATCAGCGATCCATTTGTGTTGGGCAAGTCGACGCAACGCTACTTGAGAGCCACGGCGAATGGTGGGCGCACAATCGATCATCAGGAGTTGAGCAGGTTTCTGAGCGAGATTGTCTATCCGGTTTATTATTTTGACTACGAGACGTCTCAGAGTTTGCTGCCACCCTGGGACGGAACGCGTCCCTATCAGCAAGTGGCTTTCCAGTATTCCTTGCATGTCCAGCATGAGCCTGGCGGAGAAATTGAGCACAGGGAGTATCTCCACCGAGACGCCAGTAACCCGATGCCAGCCTTGCTGAAAAGGCTTCGTGAGGACATAGGAGACGTTGGCTCTTTAGTGGTTTGGTATGCGCCGTTCGAGAAATCGCGCAATACGGAAATGGCGGAAACTTATCCAGAGCATGCAGAGTTCCTGGAAGGCCTAAATGCACGCGTTGTAGATCTGATGAAGCCGTTTGCGGATGAAGTGATCAACGATCCTGCGTTCAAAGGAAGCGCCTCTATCAAGGCCGTTCTTCCAGCGTTTTTGCCAGAACTTTCATACGATGATCTGGACATCAAAGAGGGGGCGAGCGCGTCTCGCCTTTGGAAGGACGTAACACTGACCGAACCGGATGATCCAGCGCGCGAGAAGGTCTATTCTGATCTTGTGGCGTATTGCACGCGCGACACTTGGGCAATGGTCGCAATTCATCAGGAATTGCTGGCGATGTGAGCTGTGGCGCGAACCTCAAAACAACTGGCGGTGCTGCTCCCCTACGAGACTAGGCGATTTGCCGGAGTTACGGCGCCCCCAAGACTTAGTCTTGCCAATCCAGCCGATACAAAACGTGGTGACCGCGTAGACCTTTCAGGAGTCTGGGTTCTATTTCAGAAAAAGAGAAATCGGTTCGTCCTCCGACCATAGCGCGAGTCGCATCTGAAACGAGTATCTCGCCTGCCGCACCAACGGTCGTTATGCGTGATGCTTTGTTGACCACCGTACCGAAAAAATCTCCACGAGATTGCACGACATCACCAGTGTGAATTCCAATCCGAACATCGAAAGATGGCTCCGCGGATACCGATGCAATGGCCTTCTGAATCTTGATAGCGGCCGTCAGTGCTTCTTTCGCGGACGGAAAGACGGACAACGTTCCGTCTCCGAGGGATTTCACGAACTGGCCATGATGCTTTTCAATGATCGCCGCCAAGACTTGGAAGTGGTTTTCGATCAGCACCGACCAACGCTGATCGCCCAACGCCTCCGCCAACGTTGTACTGCCTTCTACATCAGTGAAAAGTACCGAAGCCAAACCTTCGGTTTGGACCAGCTCGGGTCCATCTTCACGCGCAGCATCAACCAATTTTTGGATGGCTAGCTGTTCCTTACCCACGAGTTCAATATTTGGAGTGGGCACTGAAGCGTGGCGATTGATGATCTTCCAGGCCGCTCCCTCCAGGACAAAAATCAGGACGGTGCGGTAAAATACGGCTTCATCAAAGCCGACAAACTGAATCTTATGGACGAAGGATGACCATCCCGTGTCTCCGTTTTCGAAGGCCTCAGCTTCAACTTCTTCGAAAACGACGGGAGCAGGGATCTCCGCGAAAAAGCCGCTAACCCCATCGCGAACTGCTTGCCCACTCCAAAACTCTCCTTCGCCTGTCCCAACAAACCGTAGTTCATCTACCTTCGACAGAAAATCCTGCAACTCGTCAGTATTCTTTTTGGTTCTGAGTATTTCATACCAACGCCTCGAAACTGCCAGCAGTTCAGGTGAGGAACGTATCATCACAAATGACTCGAGACGCTAAATGGAATGAGACTTACAAGGTCTTGCAACCGGGATCTCCATTTTCGAAAGATGCAGGTCAATGCCGCCGCTGAGGTTTGGTCAGATCAAGACTTTTGTATTTCTCCAGAACGGAGCGCATTAGACGCAGATAAAAAGACGCGCGTCGGTTCAGAGCGAACTATCGACGGAGTTTCTGAGTTCGATTCCGGATCACAGGGTATCGAATCGCTTCGCTGTCTGAGAGCTACTCGATGCTGTACTGACCCGCAAAATAACATGCATCAGTGTATCGGGCACACGCTAAGCTAGAAGGTTCCCAGAACTACGCGGTGAATTTCTAAGTACAGCACGCTCCGTCTTGACATGGTTATACGAACTGGTTCAGCTTGCGGACATGACGTTCACACGCATCCACTGCCATCGAATATCGGCCTGAGGTCGATAACCCACGCAAAATCCGTGGGAGGCAGCATTGGTATGCGGGCGAGGCTTATATCCTTGTAATTGCTCCAGATTAGAGTGCACGAGTCGGTTCGATTCCGACGCCTCCTACCATTCTCAGGAGGTGTCCAACATGGCGGACGACGTCACGAACGCAATTGATTTCAACGACATCAAGCAATCGGTCGAGGAGAACCTCGGAAGCACACCCGAAGGCTGGTCCGGCTTGGTCACGGTGCTCTTCACAGAGGTTAAGGAATACTGCGATCTGAAGGGTGCCACCTACCCCTTTGTCCTTCAGATCAAAGAGAAAATCGGCGAGCTCCGCATCTACCACCGGTGTGATGATCGACAAATTCAGTCGATGATCGCTGCGACGATTGCGCGTGCAAATCACAGCTGTGAACGATGCGGGAATAGTGCCGAGACCCAACTTCTGGACGGCTGGTACAAGACACTTTGTTGCTGGTGCGCGCATGATATCGCGAGCAAGCGCCACCCTAAAAGGAAGAGGCTTTTTGGCGTTCGAAAAAAGCCTGCTCGAGATCGAATGACCTGCTCAGTTTGTGGCTATTTCGGTCAGATCGACCGAACGGATGACCGTAATCGGTGCCCTGCGTGCGTGAAGAAGGAATGGTGATGACCGCCGAACAACAAGTGACCTTCAATAAGATTATGGAAGACTACGATGATGAGAACTACGCCCGGAAGCTCATGAATACGGGCTCACTGGCCACCGGTCATGTCCCGCTGATTGCCCTTTGCCAGATCTCGAGAGGGGTCTTCCATCTCAACAAGACCAAGTTCTGGAGAATGTGACTGATGGATGATGTCGAAAAGAGTTGGAAGGAATTCCGGGAAAAGGTTCGAGGTGTGATCGAGGAGCATGGAGCTCCAGATGATCTCCGCTCATTTGACGCCTGGTACGCCGAAGAGATGCGTTTGGTGATGGCGCACAACTACCCAGCTCCGCACGTCTCTGACGTCACATGGTCGGCGGAGTGTCTGCATGTCGAGTGTGAAGACCGCGAAGTGGTCGACCGTATGATGAATGCTATGGCGGAGGTTTCACACGATCTCAAAGAGGCGCGGGCCCGGAGGTCAGTGATGGGCAGTGTTGTCGACTGGAATGATATTCATGGAAGCGTCTTCAAGCAGCTTGGTGAGTATCGTGCCGGGTGGGTGGAGCAGCTTAAGCTTGCACTTGAGAAAGTGAAGAGGTTGATCGACGAGCAGCCCGACCTGTTTGGTGATGAACACCCGTCCATCGTTCAGATCAAACAGAAATGGGGAGGCTTGCGCGTCTATGAGGGCCCGGGCTGCAACCAGGCTACGAGTGAAGAGATTCAATGGCGTGTCGATCAGATTGAGCAAACTTGTGAAGGTTGTTCTAATTCTGCCCAACGCCAGAACATCCTTGGGTATGTGACGACACTTTGCAGCTGGTGCTACAATGATGCTCTGCGGCGGCGATTTGAGGGCGCCGAAGAATCCTGGCCCGACAGCCTGAAGCTGGACATTGTGGAAAACTATCCAGACCTCGTTTCTCGGGATTGCACATATCTTGTTCCTGCTGTCGGAAAGGGCTGGCTCGTCTTGATTTCGCAAGCACTCCACAAGCTTTCCTTCAGTCAGGACTTCAGGGCACTGGACCCTGGAACTATTCAGATTTCGGACATTAAGAAAGGCCAGGATGGCAAGATTTGCATCGGTTTCAGTCGATACCACGATCTCATTCAGGAGTACGCTGACTGGATGGAATTTCGATGCGGTGTGACGTGTGAAGAGTGTGGCCACGTTGGTGACATCGTTCGGACAGCCGACAGGTCTCAAGTGCTCTGTTCTCACTGTTACTGTACTCGGGAGAAGTCTGATGGGTGATGACGACGACGTTGAGCTGGATGAACAAACCTTGCGTTTGCTTAGGCTTCGGGAGGCTGAAATTGCGGCCGGTCGAGCAAAACTTACCAAGCCGATTACCTCGGATGAGATCCGGTCGCGAAAGGTGCCTGATCCGGAGGGTAAGCCAGATGAGTGACGAGACTTCAGAAGAGGAAATCCCAATTTTCGTAATCTGCGAGACTTTGGTGAACGGCAAACTTCGAGAGATTGAAGGAAAAGAAATCACTGTAAAACCAAACAAGATCTTAGTCTTGGCGATCAGTGTCGAGGATGTTGAGCGATGACAGATGATTTTTCAGAAGACGAGATCTTCGGGCGCCCGTTACAGGATGTTCCTCTGGATGACTTGATCGCAGAGTTGCAAGCTCGTCGCAAAGAGGGTCCGGAGGTCTGGCTTGCATTGCGCAAAATGATTTTCGAGCAAATCGCCGATTTTGCACAGCGTCCGGCCGATGCGCCCAAATGGCGGGATGAATGGGTCAAAGAGAACACCTGGGATCTAGTGACTGACGACGATGATGTCGAGATCACTGATGGTAGCGGCAACGTGTTCGACGACCTCGGGATCGAAGACCCAAGGAAGAAGACTTAGTGATGGGGGCGGAGCATATCAGCTTGATCTTATCCGCCGTGATCATTGTCGCGTTGACGATCTACGTCAGACACATCGTCCACACTGCTGGAAAAGATCGCGAAGTCGATCCAAAGCGAGTTCAAAGGATAATGCGAGATCTAGACTACAGCCACCTGGACCGAGTGATGAACCGGCGAAGGAAGAGGTAGCGGGATGTTGAAGGTGGTTGTCTATGTTGGTGATCAAGAGGTCGCCCGAGCTGTGGCTGAGAACGCTTCAGATCTGGCTGACGTGTCTAATTACGATATCCGCATGAATGAGAGGGCATCTGAACAGCTCGGTGTTGAAGAACGAGGCCTTGGCGGCAGAATCGAAGACCACCCACGAAATCAAACTGTTTGGTCGCTTGTTCGCAAGATCGCAGACCTTTGGCTTGCAGGGACTGGTGCTGGTGAAGAAAGCGCTCAGGCAAAGCTGCTGCCGTTGATCCGTGAGTCCATTCGCGAACCAGACGAGAGGATCGAAAAGGCATCGAACCAGAGCGAAGACTGGAATGCTGTGATCAAGCAGATTTCTGATGACGAGCCGTATTCCCTGGGCTTCTACGCTGACAAATTTGAGTCGTGGACAGCGGACGAGATTGAAGCTCTTCGATGTGATGTGGTTGAGACAGCCACACAGGAAGAACTAATGGCCGAGGTCGAACGCCGGCGAAGAGCTGGTCTACTGCACAAGGAGGCCTCGAATGATGGCTTCTCAGATCTGGTTGATGATCTCTGGGGCAAACTCGATACATACCCAGACCGCTAGTACAGCTTACCTGCCGCTCTTAACCAATATTTGACATAAGAAGTCTATGGCGACTGTCGTCGTAGTAGTGCGTGCTTCTTCTAAGCTCCTCTCCTGCTAGGAACCAAAGCGCCCCAGATAAGCACTTCGCCAGCACTGCTCTGCGGAACTATGTACCACCAGTCTCTACTATGAGTATGGTTGACCGCAACCAGCCCAAAGCGGACCTTCGCAACCAAGCTTTGCAAATTCCGAAATGCCAACCGAACAGACCTTTGTCCGAGGCTACACCCGATACCAGTTTTCAACTTCTCGGGCGGCTGCTTCGACTGTAAAGGTAGTCTCTACCTCTGCGATTGCGTACTTTACTTCGTCTGAGCTAGCACTGAGTTCTAAGACGTTCGCATCCAGATCATGGGCTGATCCGGCATTTGAATAAATCGTATCGACCCCAATTCTAATGGCGTTTCGATGTTGCAGTAGGTGCTCAAAAAACCGCAAATAAATCATCTCCTCGTACGGAGAATGACTGTCCGCTTCAGAGATCAAACCCAATTCTGCGGCCTTGGTACACGTCAAACGCCAAGCCAGTTCCATTGTCGATGGAGGCGCATCTCTGGCCTCATCAGGGTGTTTTGGGTTCGCAAACGTAGACCTTCGGATGGCTTCGAGATTGGCGCGCAAACTCTTT
The DNA here is from genome assembly GCF_056537205.1 of Ruegeria sp. CG3. Classification (NCBI taxonomy): domain Bacteria; kingdom Pseudomonadati; phylum Pseudomonadota; class Alphaproteobacteria; order Rhodobacterales; family Roseobacteraceae; genus Ruegeria; species Ruegeria sp. CG3. The sequence continues at coordinate 308,996 of NZ_JBQFRC010000003.1, forward strand.
GTAGGAACAGGATAGATGAAGGTGGTTGCCTCGGATGCTAAGGCTGGTTCAACCTGATCCGGCTGCGCCTGGATGAACTCGGAAAACCTGTTTCCGATGATAGGGACTTCACCGACAATCATGTCAGTGGGATCGGTAGTCTCTGTCAGCCATCGCGCTAGGGCTCTCCGGCCCCACAATCCGGCTGCCTTTCGGATCAACGGATGAGTTCCATCTGAAACATCTGGGTACTTTGCGAGTATGTCTTCGGTCTGAAACGCCGCGAGTCCTGTATCCCACCGCATGATATGTACGCGTCGTCCCAACGAGACCGAAATGGATATTTGCTGGCGCAACAGAAATGACTTTCCAGACGCTGGTAATCCAGTGAAGAAAACCATACGGCAACGACGTGCAGCGTCGGCGAGGTGTTTTCCAATCTCAGTGTCCGCAAAACTGTCGATAGAAATTGCGAATCTCCTAGTTCGGTGTCGGCAATAGGCTGGCGCGGCGAGCGTTCACCACCTCCAAGATTGTTGCCCAAGAAATCCGGCGATTTCACAGACGAATTGTCAACCTAAATTGCCCCAAAGTGAATTTTGCCTCTCAGTTATTCTCTTAACCACCTAATAACTCGCCGGTCTCAAAAATTGACCATTCCGCAGCACACGCTTCTTGACGAGCGTGCGTCCTTGACTCTTCACAGACTAGGAACGACAAGAGTGCATTGGTAAAAGATTACTCGCCGCCGCGATGCTGCCGGTTACGATAATCCAATGGCCTTCAGACTAACTGTAGCATGTGCCCCAGCATAGGAACGGGTTTCGCTGGGGTCTTCGCTATGAGCTCGTTCCTCGCAAGCATTCGCAACCGTCACCTGACAAGCCCCAGTCATCGCGTGACCCATGAAAGAAGGCGCCGTATGAACAGCACATGGCTCATAAATTGCGTACTTGATGCCAGATAGATCAAGTCTGACGCTCCGTATCAATCTGTCATTCATCGTGTTTACGCGCTGCATTCTTTGTTTGATCCCGACACTTTTGGTGTTGCTCTCAGGAACGCAGCTTCCTGCCCAAGTCGCAGGCAATGCCGATGGATCGGTTTGTGACGAAGGTTTCGAAAACAAGAACGGATCGTGCCAAAGAATAGACTTACCAGAAAACGCATATTTAACTGGTAGCTCCTATGGCAGCGGCTGGGAATGCAATCACGGTTTTCAGAATGTCGGAGAACTCTGTGAGGAAATAAGAGTTCCTGAAAATGCCTTTCTTGTATCAACCGGAGATCAGTGGAAATGCAATCGGCTGTTCCGGCGTGTTGGAGAAGAATGCGAAGAACTGATTGCACCTCAAAATGGGTACGTCGAAACGCGGTTTGGTGCGCAAGAAGTACACTGCAACTGGGGATTTCGTAAGGAAAGCCAGGAGTGTGTTGCAATAGTTGTCCCAAAAAACGGTCGTCTGAGCGACAAAAGAAGCTCGGATGGTTGGGTATGCCTCAGAGGTTACAGGGCAGCGGAGAGCGGCTGTGAGCCAGTGGCTGTTCCACAGCATGCATATCTTGCGCCTGAAACTTATTCCGGATGGAAATGCGAGCGTGGTTTTCGCGCAAACCGGGACAGGTGCGTTGCGATCCTTGTCCCTTCAAACGCTCATTTGAATCGAAGAGGTGATGGTTGGGAATGCAATCGGCCGTTCACGAGACAGAACGACAAGTGCACCGAAAATGTGCCGCGACAATAAGTCGGTGGAAACCAAAGCCGCCTGACAAATCCGGAAGGACTAAGCCGTGAACCATAACTCGATTGACGAAAACCTGGGTAAAAGTCTCAAAGCCGAAAAGGCGCGTCGCCGGTCCTATGGGATTAAGATATCTATTGCGTCAGCAGTGTGCGTTGCAGCGATAATTGTAGTGGTGTTTCTCTGATGCGTAAAAATGCCCCTCAGGTAACCCTTCCCGGTTCAAAGATGTCAGCTCATGGTCTGGAACAAAGAGCGTTTCAGGACCGCAGTGTTCGTAAGTCGCGGAACGCTGACGTATCAGGAGTGATTGAAGTAGAATTTGGAAAGTACTTGATTAAGGCTGGCGTTCTGAGCGGTAATAGTGTTGCACGGGCATTTCCCATGCCACCAGCTAAAACGCAGGCAATGATTGCCGATGCAGTTGGCGAAACGCCGGCATTAGCCATTGAAGCCTTAAAAGAAGTTCTCGAAGAACGAGACAGGAAGCGTAGCGGTCAACGCCGTTTGGAGGGAAACTCCGGCACCCTCGTTCCCAGTGAAAGAGAATATGCCGAGGCATTGCGCCAGATCAGGCTCACCCCTGCGCAAGTCACAATGCTCAAAGCACTTACAATCGCTGGTAAGGAAGGTCTGACCATTGGTCACTTATCTCAGGCGGCCGGTTACAAATCGCGCGAAGCCGCCATCAAGGTATTCAAGAAAATCGGACTATTGATTGCGGAATATCTGGAGCTCGAACTTCCTGAAGCCGGATCGGCACACAATGATGGATCCGCGCAGGTCCTGGCATTTTCTCACATCGAAAGTGAAGATGAGCCAGCAACCTGGATCATGCATCAGGAACTTCGCGACGCTGTTCGTTCGGTTCTATGACATACGTTCCAGCCCCAGCTTTTGTAGCGAACTTCGAACCGGAACAAATGCACGAGAGGTTGCTCACTTAGCTTATGTTGGAGAAAAGACCATATCCGCTCGACCTGATCTATGTACCTGTGAAACGGGCGAAAACGCTTGATCAACAAAAAGTTCTGACGCTGGCCGAAGATATCCTGAAGAACGGCCAGAAGACCCCGATCCAGATACGCTCGGACAACAAGAGGTTCGTGCTGATTGAAGGCCTTCACCGATTAGAGGCCATTCGCGCCTTGGGCGGCGATACGGTCGATGCCTATTTGGTCCGCGCCAGATTACACTAAACTCTTGTTGGGATTGGCGTTCGACAAAGCCTGAGAAAACGTCAGCAGGCGCTGACATTCTTCATCCCAAAGATGCAATCGTGCGCAATGAAGGCTCTCATATAGAGTAATACGCTGGCAATTTTCCAACTCGGAATGGTCACGCAATACCTCGTTTAGCCGATAAAACGGTATGCGGCTGGCAAGGTGGTGAACATGGTGCACACCGATATTGGCAGAGAACCACCGCAGGATGCCTGGCAGGGCATAGTGAGAACTTCCATAGAATGCGGCGTTCTGAAGATTCCACACTTCTTCCCGCTCCCAAGTCGTGTGTTCAAACTGGTGTTGAATATAGAATAGCCAAATACCAATCGACGCGGCGACGATCATGGTTGGAAGGAATACAAAAACCAGTACATCCAGGCCTCCGGTCCAAAAAATCAGAGCCAGGACCACCGCAATCGCGGCGTTTGTTCCCATTGCACTTGCCCAATACAGCCAGCCTGACCGCATGAAACCAAAGGGCAAGCGATTTTGAAAAACGAACGTGTAGACCGGTACGATACAGAACAGGATGAAGGGGTTCCGGATTAACCTGTAAGCGGCACGCCCGAACCAATTCCGTTTCAGGTATTCCTCAATGGTCAATGTAGGAATGTCACCCATACCACGCCGATCAAGGTTACCGGTTGAGGCATGGTGAATCGCATGGCTTTGCCGCCAGACGTCATAGGGTGTCAGGGCGAGAACACCCAGAACCCGGCCAGTCCAATTGCAAACATTGCGGCTTCTAAAGAAAGATCCGTGACCACAATCATGCATGATGATGAAGATACGCACCAGAAATGCGGCGTTCAGGATGGCCAGTAGAACAGTGACCCAGATACTAAGGGATAGCGCAAACCACGCTGCGCCCCATAGCGCGAAAAAGGGGATGACAGTGATTGTCAGTTCAAAAACGCTACGCTTCGTATCGGGCACACGGTATTGCGCGAGCGCCCGGGTCAATTCCTGCTGTTGCAACTGACTTGTTCTCCAAGGGCTTTTAGCAGCCCGTTGTGCAAACGAGCACCCCATAAGGGTGCCCGTAAAAGGTCAGGCCAGTGCCAGATTGGCGGCGCTGTCGCGTCCGTCACGGCCAGCTTCGACGTCAAAAGTGACCTTCTGGCCGTCTTTCAATTCGCTGATGCCGGAACGTTCAAGTGCCGAGATATGCACGAACACATCGCGCTTACCATCTTCAGGCTCGATAAAGCCAAAACCTTTGGTCGAGTTGAACCATTTTACTGTGCCATTTGCCATGGTGGAAGTCTCCTAATACTTGCCGCCCGCATCATTGCGGCGACTCGGCGTGGTCGGTCTGAATCGAAAGACTGAACGCCGAATTGGGGAGACAGCAGGTCGAAAAAGAAAAACGTAAGCCTCGTGTATATGGACTTCGACTACGCACGATACAAGCCTTGATGCTTTGGCGGACAACAGAGAATTTGAGCCTGTCTGGCTTAGAACTAGGCAAGTCGAGGTGAAACCGTTGCTCTTCGATCCAAACTTGAAGGTGGCTTGGGTCAGCGGCACAGAAGACTAACGATCATTTTTGGGATATTAACCTGCTGCATACGAGACAGCGATAAGCGTCCGTTTTGGTGCCTTAGCGAGACTTTGCAAAGTCCGCTTTCTGCGCATAGCTGACCTTAGTTTCCGGTGAAACATTTTGTACCTTGGGCTCAAGGTAACCACTGAAAGTGTACTCACGACTGGCCGTTTTTCTCGTGCGGCGGTGGTTGGCCGACGAGAGCCCAAACGCTCTATAATTGCGACTTATGTTAAATCTCGATATCCCGGCTTTCTGCCACAAAACCGGTGCGCGTTTTCGACAGTTTCAGGAAAACGAATGTTTCTTTCGGTGATGTCTTGAAGGACGATGCCCGCAGTATCAATATTAGACTAAGCGTCCTAAATCCAAGTCTTGTTCATTGTTTTCACTCCCTGATTGGCTGCGTTCCAAGCCAAAGCAGCTCACCGAAGCAAATCAAAAGCCCGAAGACGAGCTTGGTGCCGAACCGGTTGCGAAGGTCGGCACCAATATCGACCGGCCGGTCATCAATCTTTATCGACCCCATATCACCTCCGGGGATTGTCTGATTGTCACCGGGTATCAGGATTTCTTGTCTTCGCTGTCGATTTTGATGAAAGAATTGCCCGAACTGCGGGTTCTGGAAAACGACAGCGATATCCGGATACGGATATCGTTCGGGATCGACACAGCGAATACCAAAAGGCTGACCAACCCCAAACCAGTCACCGAAGAAATGAAACTCTACTGGCTGGAGCGCTCCGGGCTTCAAGTGGAAGAGGACCACGATCTTATCGCGGTGCTAGCAAAACACGCCATCAAAACCGGGAAAATAGATTTGCGTGTCTTCGATCCGGAACTCGCAAAACGCAAGTTGGGGATATCTGGGGATCGGCGGCTACACTCAAAAATCGTCAGCTCGCCAAAAGGTGCCGTCGCCGGATCCGCAAACTTTTCCTACTCAGGGCTCTACAGAAACATCGAGTATGCCGATGACCTGGACGCGGGCACTCATGAACTTCAGGTCGAACGCACAAAAGCTGCTGAGCAGGCTTGGGATGTATCTGTCGATTGGAATACCGAAGCGCTGGAGATACTAGAAAAGCTTATCAAACCGGTGACCGCCGAAGACGCGATGGCGCGTACGATCTCGGAGCAAAAGGGGTTTGAACCCTGGCTCACCGGTGATCGAAAAGAGATCACGGGTCATATCCTGTTTGGGTATCAACAGGACCTGACCTATGAGGCGTGTTCCATCGTCTATGACCATGGTATCGCTTTCGTAGAAGCGCCAACCGGCTCGGGCAAAACCGAGATCGGATGTCACTTGGGAGAAGCTTTGACGAAGACCTACTCAAAGGTCGTGCCCAGCTCTCCGGTGCATGGTGTCGCGCGCAATAATGCGGTGGTGATTGCACCCCCTAAGGTCATCCCAAGTTGGGAAAAATACTCAACTCCATCTCTGGACGCGAAGCCGAATACCAAGTTGGCAAAACAGAACCTGCGAGGCGCTGGGGATGACAAGGAACCCGGGCTCAGGCTCGAACAATATGGCATTCTGATCATTGATGAGAGCCATACTGTTACACCGGGCTTTGAGCAGGCATCTCAAATGGCATCCGCTATTGAGCTTGCCCCGCCGAGCTGGAATGTTTGCCTGTCCGCAACCCTACTTGGGAACCGCGATGTCGATTGGTTGACCCATATGCAGGAGAAACGCGCGTCCATTTTCATGACGCCGACTTTCATTCAGGCCATGGGCGAGTTGTTCGAGCGCGAAACCCAAGTTCCTAAGGATATCTTCAACCAGGATGCGCAACTGGCCGTCCTATCAGAGCCTGACACGACGCTCACGCGAGAGGCTCGCAACGCACTCGCTCAGTTGGTTTCGCCGTTTTTAACACGCAGACAACGGAAATGCATTGGCGAGGACGAAGATCCGACCAAGCACAGTTATCCAAGACTAGAAAACCACGGGCGCCCGAAGAAACTTAAGGTGACAAAGCCTCAGCAAACGCGCCTGGATGAGATTGTTGCTCTCTGCAAAGAACTTGCGCCTGGCGGTAGGGTGACCGCAGTCGAGAAAAGCCGCTTCGGACACGTCAGCACGCAACAAAGCACGCAGGATCAGCTCCACATCCGCAACCTTTTGAACATTCTGCGCGTGAGTGCCGCCCAAGCCCATTGGGAGATGTCTCAAGGAGCTATTGGCAAATCGCTTCGCGACTTCGAGCGTGGTGGAAAATCGAAGAAAAAGGTATCCCACCGCGACCAGTCCGACATGTTCGCAGCACTGGGAATAGAAGCGCCTCAACCCACAAAGAAATGCGACGCTCTAAACCAAAAACTGGGTCTCAGTGTTCTCAAGGAGCTTGATGAGAAGCGGTATGAGGCGTGCCTGAGAATACAAAATGAAAAAGACAGGGTCGTCTTTCTCGCAGAACGGACGGACACACTCGAGATTTTTGCAGAAGCGCTTTCGCGCAGAGGCCACCACACCAACTATGTCGTGGGAAACCAAACCAAGGGTGAAGATCGCGCCGTGAAGGCGATCTTTGGAGATGGCCCCGACAGTTTCAAGCGTATCAAACAGGGCAAATTCGTGGAGTCTTACTTCCGACCTGGAGGAAAGAACGAACCAAAAGGATCCGCATCGGTTTTTCTGACTTACAAGATGGCTGAAGGCATCAACCTTCAGTCGTCAGACACGCTGGTGTTGCTTGGTCTGACCTCGAACCTGAAAGAGCTCATCCAAGGTCTGGGTAGGATCGACAGGATCGATAGTGAGTTCGGGCTCGTCAATTACCACCTTGTTGATGTGCCAGTAGGTCAGTTTGCATCTGACGAAAAAATCGCCCAGCGCATAGAGAACTATAAGACATTGGCTGGGGAAGCGTTAATCGATGCTGTCCTGGAAGAAAGTACGGAAGACGCAGAAGTGATCCTTGCAAGTGTTGTTGAGTATCTGCGATCCCCAAGGCAGCTTCGCGACAACAACTTTCACGACGTTCTGGAACGCACCAAGCAAACAATCCCCGAAGACCGCTACAAACTCATCGACAAAGCCAAAATCCAGGGAACCTGGGGCGCGGAGTTGGCGCTCCTATCGGCCCGTGAGAAATTCACGGCGCTACATCTCAAAGGACTTAGCAAGAGCAATAGCTTCTTTCCGCCTCGCCTGCTGCTTCTTAAGGATACCGCGCCAGGCCTGATATTGGAACGCGACCAGCTGGCCTGCGTCCAATCTCTGGAGACTGCATACGAACGGACCAGAAGCCTTGGCATGGAGCACGTCCACATGTCACTGGAAGGTCTCTCTGAAGCGCTAGAGACGATTTCAGAGCAGATCGGCAAGCTGACCGAGTGGGACTTGCGCCCCGCTCGCGTTGAGAGCCTCATGAAAGCTTGCGCCGAGTTCATGGGACGCAAAGGTGGTGTAGAACTCAGTGATCAAGAGTGGTTTGGCCATCTGTCACTGCCTGCCGTGGAAATGGTGTGCGAGGCGTGGAGCCGTGAGCTTGATCCCTTCTGGGAACAAGCGAAACACGAAGTGCGTGACAGCTTCGCCTATGAGGAGCTTCCCAAGGGGTACATCGCGCTTCAGGTTATCTTGGAAAAACTCGAAAGCGATCATCAGGCGTCCGCTGAGATCCATGAAAAGATGGTCCGGGTCATCGAAGAAGCTGAGCAGGTATCACGCGACCACGAACCCGCAATTGGACAACGCATTTCAGTGGTGTTCTTTTCGGATGGTGCAGGCGAGCACTAGGCGGCCTCAGGCAGCAGCGAAGCCAGGTCACTTAGTTTTACTAGGTGCCCTCGCGTCGTCTTACCTTCAATTTGCGCGCCATGTGTCTCAATCCCTTTGCTCTCAAAATCGGACAGTAGCTTTCGGGATGTTGTACCTCTTGACCTCGCCAGTGTCGCGACGGGCATGTACTCGCTTTGAAAGATCGCAAGCTGCTGTGGTCTGACCAAGAAAGACTCGCTTGGGCCGTGCGGAACTTTGCGAGATCCGAGCAGGCCCAGCTTGCACCAATGTGTCACCGCCTGAGCCTTCCAACCCGTTAACTTCGCGACATCATTTGCAGTCCAGTCCAACGAGTGCCGCTCAGATCGCAGAACCTTTTCGACGTCCGATTTCTGGAACCTGAAATCACCCAGTAGGACATCCTGATCTTCCAATTCAGCAGCGATAGAACCTTCACAAATGAGACGAATGAGCTTCTTCAGCGCCGTCTTGTCAGTTGTTCGATTAAGCGTAAGCTCTTTGAACAAAACTGCCTCTCCCGTCAATTCAGTGGCCGATGCTCTAATCTTAAAGACAAGTTCCTCTACAGAATTCGAGTGGAACCGGCCATCCACGAGCGGTGGCCGATCTGAAACTGGGACTTCGCCGACCACACCAAGTTCTTTGAGAAATTGGAATTGTGTACGTCCAACTCCCAGGTAGTCACATGTTTCTGCCGCGCTCCAGAAGCGCCGACGATCTGCTGCAATGTTGAGAACTTCGAATTTGGGAACGACTGTTTGATTATGTCCAAATCCGCGTTGACTGATCTTGCCAGCGATCTCTTTTTTCTGGACTGCCGCAACGAGACGCTGTGCAGAAATTCCGAGTTGTCGTGCCGCTTCCGTTGCGGGCAACCACTCTCTCGATGAAGTAGACGCCAAACGACCCGGATGGAAGCCACTGAATTCTCTCTCGATCACACGTGCCACTGCGTCCTTAAACACATCGTATTCAGGTTCTCGAAACCGCATTAGGCGCTGATACCAGTTGCCAAGCCGCTCAGGAGCGGAAGTTGCATCGGGATCACCTTCATGCAGCAGCTTTTTCACATAATTTTCGAAACCATGCGGCCAGTTTGCCAAAAGGGATTCGACCGGCGCCATTAGTCGAACCGCGTCTTCAACGGTCTTTGGAATTTTCGTTTTTCCGAACTTACCCGTACGGCCAGCTTGAAACCCAGAAGCTAAGAAATGAACGAACTTACCGACGTTGCTCGGGGGTCTGGTTCCGGTTTCGGCATGTGGGATCAATGGACCGGTGCCTGAGATTGCGGATGCAATATCGCATTCGTGTTCTGAAGCTTGATAGCGCGGCAGTTTATCAAGGGGAAATCCACAACTGCACAATCGATAGCCACCCACATGTGGTGTCGATCTCTCCGAGCAATTTGGACAAACATCAACCAGCCTCAATCGATGTTCATGACATGCAGTTACCAGGGAGTGCCGCCAGTGCGCTTGATATGGTTTCTTTTCCGCGAGGCATTGGGGGCAAACTGGGTCAGAGTGAAGACGTTCGTATTGCCAGTCTCGACTAGGATCTTTCGGTGGCGAGCTAGGTGCGAGACGTTCAAGTGTCCCGGGTGGGACCCCCAACTCCTGTTCAATGGCTACGATATCATCGACCAGTCGACGCCCGTATTTATTACCAAGTTCTGCAAAGAAATCCGACGTGAAGTAGTGTGCTTTTGCACGCCCTAAGCGCCTAAAATAGCCCAACAGGCTTTCTGAATTTTCTGGTCGCAGAAAGTCAGAGCGTCTCGATGTCATGCGGCCTCTAGCGCCTCCAGGTCAATGAGTGACTCTGGTGTTACATCCAAGCCTGCGTCCTGCATGACATGGATGTAGGATCGAACAAGGTCGATTTTCTGCGGTGCTTCCTTCCCAAAAAAGTAACCAGCGTTTAGGCTCTTTTGCGTCAACTGAATTGCGCTGTCCGAGATAATCTTGGATGTCAGCGTCTTCGACTTCATCTTGAGCGCGGCCACTTGGAGGATGCGCACAAGCATTCCGACACGACCTCCAGTTACGCCGTACAATCTGACCACCAGTTCTTCGAAATCAAAGTCAAACTGGCCACCGGCGGCTTGCATGTTGCAAAGAGCCTCAGAGAACGCTGCGGCAAAGCTTGTAGCATCGGCGCCATTCGACCAAGCATACGGAAACAGCTCGATAGTCGACAGCGTTCTGTCCCTCAATTGCTCGTTTTCATCAATGAGCCCCTGAAACTTAGGCAAACCGGCGAGGATCAACGTGACCCCTGTTTGATCGATTAGCCATTTGAAATGGTCGGTTGCGCCACGTTTTGACAGATGAGCACCTCGTTCGGCGCAATGGCTACATTCATCCAACGCGATTGTGCGAATACCTTTTTCACGCACAGCGAAGCACAGACGGGCCTGTAAATCGTGCGCGCTTTGGGTTGGTCCGGCTTTGACCCCAACGGCTTCCAACATCGCTGTAAGCAGTGTCTTACTGTTTGGTTTGGTCGGAATACTTCCGATGACAAAATCACTTGCTCCGCTCAAACCAGAATACTCAAGCAGGTCGCTACTGAGATCTGGTCGCTTGCCGAGTTCAACTTGAACGTCATTCAAGAGTTGCGTCTTTCCGCAGCGTGTAGGTCCGGACAAGAAAACTGCGGCGCCGTTTAACTTGCGAGAGATGGAGACGGCTTCAACCAATTTGTCTTTGGCAACCACATAGCTCGGATGTTCAATTGTGCGGTTCAGAACTTCAAACACTCGCTCTGTCATTGCGGACACCCTCCTTTAGAGACAAAACTTGGCAGTTTGCTGGGCAGATCAAACTCAGGTTTTTCCGCCCTGTAAGCGGGCTCTGAATGCCCGTGCTTATCCATGACTTTCTTGGATTGGGCGAAGATTTCCTGTCTTCGCTCCTCTTTGGCGGCCTTCTCCCGAGACTTTGCGGTCTTTGTCCTTGCCTTTGGTTCTTCTTCGTAAAGGTGCAGAGCCATCGCAGCGATCAGCGCCTTTTCTTGAAGCTCTTCGTCTTCCGGGGTGAAGGTTTGCTTTCGCAGTCTCGCCAACTCATCGAAGGATAGAGCCGGGCACTCTTCATACTTTGCGGGTACGAAGAAATGCTCATTATTCAGGCGATCCAAAACCGCAATTTCTCGAATGTCATTCGGGTCAACGCGGATATCGACCGTCGTGGGTACACCTACCATTTTCAAGTAGTTGGCGAGTTCAGCGCTATGGTATGTCACTCCTCCGTAGGAGATACCGTACCGTTGCGCAGTTCTCGTCGCGGCCTGAACCATAAACATTTCTCTGAGTTGGTGGGGATCTGGGGGCATTGGTACAAAGCACTCTCGGAGAGTCCTCTTCCAAGATTGCATCGGAGATTCCAGTCTTCGGAGCACGTGTTGTACGCGTCGCCTGGGCATGCGTAAGTACACATCGTAGCGCCATTTTTGCAGTCGCGTTTCAATCTCTTGCAGAGTTAGGCGGGCCTCTTTTTGTGCCTTGTCCGTCCGATCTCTCGGGCCGATGAGGGACGTTTGCGAAGCACCAGGGAATTGAGTGACAAACCGGCTCAGCTCCAAGAAGAAACGTTCGATGAACGGTTTTTTATCCGGTCGACCTGGGATCATCTTGCGCCATTCCAGGCTCGAACAATCGATGATCGTATGGAAGACGTCACCGCTGTTTTCGGTGCCCTGGTCTGTAATCAACAGCTGAGGCGTCCCAAATGTCTGAAAATCGTTCTCGATACCGTGCATCATGAAAAATGCTGGTGTTTTGGGCTCCAAGATTTCCTTTACGGTTCGAGAAACCAATGCAGTGTCGGGACGGCTCCAGCTGAGTTGCATCCCAAGAATAACACCGGTTGCGCAGTCGATTGCTACGCAAATGTGGGGGCGGCCAATTGGGGTTCCATCATCATCGACGCACCAAACATCGAGCGTGGTGCAATCCAATTCTACCCTTTCGAGCGGGGTGGATACTCTTTGGTACTCCAGCGCCATTAGATAGCGCCTGTTTGCCTCTTCGTCCCCCAGTCGCCGTTTTAAAAGTCCGGCATGTGGCAGGCTGTAAACAATTGCTTCTACACACTTTCTTCCGCAGGGACCGGGCACCTTGCCTTCGGATTCGCATTGCCTTCGGTACAGCCGCTTGGCTTGCCGGGCAATCCAAGTGATAGTTTTTAGGTCGTTGTTAAGAAAATGGTCTTCCAAAAGATCCAAAACGACCTCCCGGAACTCCGCGTTATACCTCGGAGTACGATTGCCGGAATTACTTGTCTTGGATCGTAGACCTGCTTTTCCTGAAAGTAGGTACTGCGTGCGCCAATTCTGAATGGTCCTTACAGTCGGAAAAGGTTTCTTCCGATGTACATGAAGCGGATGCGCGGCGAACTCATCTGCCAATTTGTCTCTAATCTTAGACCACGAGTATCCTTGCCTTTGTAGTTCAGTTACTCTGACAAGGATCAGTTCTCGAAAGCACGTTTCGTTGTTTTCCTCTGGTGTACCCAGTCTTTTGGAAGTCGTACCATGAAGATGCGGGCTGCTTACCACACCGAGAGAATAAAGCGTCCTGAATTCTTCATTGGTAATTTCTTTGTATGTCCCTTGTTCATCCTGAAGCAAAACGTGGTCTCGTTGATGATCAAACTCCTTGACCACGAAAGCTTCCGTTCCGATGAGAACATTCCATCCGACATAGTTGGGGCCTTGCTGCGTCACAGTGGAAAGATCTCCAGATGAGACTTTTGGCCGTAGGCTAACCGTCCAACAGATTTGGGTCGGAGCATGCCTGCTCTAAGATCAACTGAGATGTGGCCCAATACGATTGAACTTAGTACATCGATCTGGCTACAACCCAGTTCTTGCAGGAGAAATTCCAACCGGAACGTTTGTGCTTCAATTAAAGACAGTTTGCGAAGGAACTCGTCAGTCGGAGCCCTCCGAATGTAGGGATGCAGAGATCGGATATTGTGCACCAAATCTCTGGCAAGAAATTGATCGGTGAGGATCAGAAGCTCTAAACCGAGGCTTCTAAAGATGTTTGGCAATAGCAACGTGCTCTCATTGTGCTTCAACAATCTAGAGTGTCGCACTTCCACGAAGAGCTTCCGGCCATCAAAACAGATGACTTCAAAATCAGGGGTGTAAGGTTTTGGTTTGTATCCCGTTCCCTTGAACTTGGTGATGAGCTCCGCTTTTGTTGGATAAACACGACCTGATTTCAGATCGAAAGTGCAGGGTTGCGGCCGGATAGCCTTAACCTTCGGATGCAGGTCACAACCAAAGGCAAAACTTGCCTCCAACCCACTTTCAGTCTGGATCACGCCTTTTGCTTTTCTTGTGGACAAGAAATGCGACTTCTTTTTTTGCCCTCTTCGCCAAGCTTGGCGCGCAGGGATTTCTGCTCTACTGTCGATTTTCATAGGGTATTCCCTACAATATCAGCGTCGTCTTTTGCAAATAATTGTTGACGATGTACAATAATGGTGAACTAACCGATGCGAAAAAGCAACGGCCTCGAAGACGTGGCAAAAAAAGATAATTGGATAGATTTTGGTGAGGCCCTAGCAGAAGCGGTCGAAAACCCAATAAAATATGACCTTCGCACATCTTCGGAAGTTCTGAATTTGGTGGCGGAACTAAGAGGGAAGCGTGCTCATACCCTGAGAAACCCGCTCGAAGCATACAAGTGGTTAAAAAAGAGATTTCCCGACGTAGAAAAAGATAGACCCGCTTGGTTGGGTATGACCCTGGTCATGTTTTTGATGAAAATAGAAGAACTGGATCCGACGACTGCTGAAAGACTAGCACCCCAGGTCTTCGGCGGACAAATGCGACAAGTCGAGCTAAAGGCCGAGTTCGACCGACTCCGACAGGAGCGAGCAGAAAAGCACTCGGATACAAATCTTTCAAAACTATCCTCTCCTCAACGCGCGCAAATTTTTGATCAAACTGTTTTCTCTTTTCTCAGGGTATATGGCCCCAAGATGTTCGGATCCGATAACGCGGTGCTCAAAGACGGAAGGAGCCTAGGTTCATTGTATCCTGACTACGTCATCGAAGTTGATGGGAAGCCCAAAGTAGCGGTCGAAATAAACGCGCACAGGACGAGAGTAGAAAGACAGTTCGCAATAAACACACTTGGCTATCTTTGGCTCCTTAGGAGACTTGTACCAGAGGCGCTCTTAATCGTACCTCAAGACTCTGGTTATGACCTAAAACATCTGGCAAAGCTTCGAGATGAAATTGGTCTTGATGGAATTCGTTTTGCGACACTACCGGAAGCTGGAGCCAAGCATTTTGAAGACTTGGTGGTTCAGGAGTAGAAGTCTAAAGTCATAAAACTAAGGATCAATTGCGCCGATTTTTAGCAACTTTTCTCTTTCAATTGCATCTTTAGGCATGATCGCCATGAATGTTCGCGGAGGAAGTCGACCGCGCCCCAGTTCATCTAGCAGCGCGTTACCAAAGGTATCTGAAAGTAAAGCTATTCCTTCTGGCCCCAGTACACCACGTGCGCCTTGATTCTTACGCAGACGCTTCATTGGATCATCTTGATCAAAAAGAAGCGCTTCAACCACTTCGCGCGGCACAGGCTTGTCAAGGTTTCGACGGAAAAACTCCGCTGCGCGCGCAGTACCAGGCATAACTTTTCGGAGCTCTCGGAAAGCTTTCATATCAAACGCTCGCCAAACGGAGGTCGGATAACTCGCACCCTCGACCAACCAAAGTACATTAACAACTGCTCCTGACTTCACACCCCGTTTTCCGTCGCGGTTCGGAGCGTTGAGGTATTCCTTACGGGCGAGCATTACCCCCATCCAGCATTGGCTTTCTTCCTCTTTAGAGTTAATTACCAGACAAGGCCCTTCGTCGCGGTAAGTTTCGGGCGGAATCATCCAAGCGTTGTCCAGCGTATTTTTGATGTCGACGTCTCTACTTCCGATCACAAGATCGCGGATCCCCTTCGGAGCGCCAAGAAAGTCGCGAACGTAGTGCTCAATCTTGAGACCCACAAAGGTCTTTTCCACGTTGTCGAGTTCGCCGATTTCGGTTCGTCCTGTTCGGATTGGGTCAAGTACAAAATCGATGGCATCACGGACTGCCTGCGGAAACGCCATTCTTATGGCCGTTTCACCACCAGCGATATCGAGAATTCCCAATCGTATTCGATCCAGCTCTTCGAAGTCTGGATGCGCCTGATCTACAACTGAAGGTAACATCTTCATGAAATTTTTTTTGTCGGCAACCAGGTCAGATGTGGAGTCGAAACGACTGAAAAATTACGTAGCTTCTCGGCGCTAAGCAACTGCGTGGAGGGCGCGCGCGGTTAGCGCGGAAAAAAGCTGTTTTCCAACTGCTTCTGCAACAGGAGGAGGGAATGCATTACCAACTTGGCGATATGCGTTTGTCTTTGCACCAGTGAAATGCCAGTTGTCGGGAAATCCTTGAAGCCTGGCTACCATTTGGACCGTCAGGCGAGGCATACCCACGTGGTCTGGTCCTGGTGCCTCTGGAGCGATTGTCCTCCCCTCGACCCCAAGTGAAGCCCAAGCCTTACGCGCACGAGTTGGCCCAAGATCGGGCCCTCCGTGCTTTTTACTACCACCAACAATAGTTGGCGCAATTTCATTTGCCTGCTTCGCCCAAGCATCGACACCTCTCCAGCCATTCTCAGACATCATTTGCTTGAGAGTTTGACCGACGGTTTTAGGCCTCCGCTTTGATGGTTCCGGCCAGGAAAAATGCTCTACTCTGCTTTGTTCAACTGCCATAATGATAACGCGCGGACGTAGCTGTGGGACGCCGAAATCTGATGCATTCAATAATTTAGGTTCAGAGTGATAGCCTAACTTTCGTAGCTGCTTCTTGAGATGTAGCCGGTAGTCTTCAAACACCGCATCAAGGAAACCGCGTACATTCTCAATCATGATGGCACGCGGACGCATAACACTGATGATGTCAATGGCTTCATCAAAAAGATTGCGCTCGTCGGCCCGCCCAAGCTGTTTTCCAGCTTTGGAAAATGGCGGACATGGTAGCCCTCCAGCCAGCAGATCAATTCCTTGAAACTGGTTTGCTGCATCCTTGAAGACACGCATGTCTTCCTCGAGTACATTCCATTTAGGACGATTATGACGCAGGGTATTGCAGCAGTGCTTGTCAATCTCCACCAGCGCTTGATGACGAAATCTGGCTCTTTCAAGACCAAGAGCCTGACCGCCAGCTCCTGCACAAAGTTCCAGAGATGTCAGCATGTAGATGATCCTCCTCAGTGCAATACAACAGGTTGCGGAATCTGGTGCAACCTTGTTTAGCCCAAGCGCAAAATGTTCACAATACGTTCTACACAGTGTGAGCTACTTCGCGAAGGAAGATAGCGTCTGTGCCTCATTCCGCTAACGAGAACTTAAAGACCTTTGTGTCGCCAACACCAACTGAAAAATTCTTTGAATCAAACTCAGCCGGCCGCACGTAGACCACCCTATTTACTGGAAGAACCGCAGCGGCCAAGCCGCATATTATTGTTTCAAGTTTACCGCCAGTCAGTGCGATTTCGAAATTTGATCTAAGTGTTTGGTAGGCTTCCAAGTGGTTCTCAAATAGAGCGCTGACAAGTCCACCCGGCTCACTCGTTGAAAACTCAATAGCTGACCCCAATTCCCCGCTTCTAGTAGCAATGCTGGCAGTTTTTTGAGCTACTTTGTGGCGGTAGCTCTTTCCTGAAGGAACAAATACATCAATTTCATCGTAAGCAAATTCTTCAACCAGATGTAGTAGTCGCCCGTGTTTTGCTGAAGAGAATGCACAGAGCTTACGGTTTCGTGATGGGTCGGAACGAAGCTCTTCAACGATCACGACTCTATAAGGTAATTTATCACCGCTGAGAATGTCCGAAAGCGTATCTACACCGGCATCGCCCCAAAACTCTACACCATCTCCAATCGCGGCACTTAGATCAGCCTCGGTAGGCTGATACTCCTCTGGTTCTGTTATAGCTGCCCAAACCTCACTGCTCTGCGAGAATTTACTCTTAACCAGCTTGAAAATAGCAGGTTTTGTCAATCCTGACGCGTCAACTAGCGTCTTCCCAGACTGTCTAGCCCCCTCGTTCGGCACCACTAAATTGAGGTTTCTCTAATAAGGTTTCAGGCACAGGTGGGCGCATGTTCAGAGCATGATGTGGCCGGATCTGGTTGTATTGTCTGAGCCAGACATTGATGGCGACCTGAGCTTGTTTGGTTGTGTGGAACCATTCGGCGTTGAGGACTTCGCGACGGAGTGTTCCGTTGAAGCGTTCGTTGTAGCCATTTTCCCACGGTGACCCTGGGTAGATCTGGATCGGTTGGATACCGACCCGTCGGAGCCACTCCTGAAGCGGTGCAGCGATGAACTCCGGGCCGTTGTCTGAACGAATAAACTCGGGCTTACCGTGTTTCATCAGCAGCCGGTGCAGAACGTCCAGAACGTCAGCTGCATTCATTCTGGGTCGCACTGCCACGCAGAGCGCCTCACGGGTGTACTCATCAAGCACAGTCAGCATCTTGTAGCTCCGCCCACTGCTCAGCTTGTCATGGACAAAATCAATCGCCCAGACATGGTTGGGATGCGTGGGCCTGAGCCGGATGACAGAGCTGCCCTTGTGATAGAGCCGCCTTCGTTTCTTATGCCGATGTGGCAGCTGCAAGCCTTCTTCGCCCCATAATCGTTCGATCTTCTTGTGATTGACCTGCCAGCCCTCTATCCGCAAAAGCGCTGTCACTTTCCGATAACCATATCGTCCGTATTGCTTGGCCAGCCGGATCATCGCCAGGCGCAGCGCATCATCACTAGTAGCCTTGGACCGATAGCGATGACTGGACCGCGCCACACCCAACACAGCGCAGGTTCGACGTTCCGATGTATCCAGCTTTTGGCGGGTGTGGATCACGGCCTGACGCAACCCATCAACCGTCAGGCCTTGGGCTTTAAATGATCCAGGCTCTCCTTCAGGATCAGCTTGTCGAGCTGAAGATCAGCCACGATCTTCTTAAGCCGCTCATTCTCTTTCTGAAGCGCTCGCATCTCTGACAACTGCGACCGCCCCATGCCGCCAAACTTCTTGCGCCAGTAGTAATACGTCTTGTCTGAAATCCCCGCCTTCCGACAAGCGCTCACAACATCCAAACCATCATGCAAATGCACGTCGATCTCGCGCAAAAGCTTCAACGCATCTTCATCCGAATACCGCTTCCGAGCCATCCATCATCCCTTCCGTGACACCAAAATAGTGGCACAGTTTTACGGGGCTAAGACACTTCGGTGGGAGTATTACAAAAAAAACAACAATAATTGCTCTTGGAAGTCAATTTGTCACCAATAATTAGGGGTTGGAAATGAGGAAATCTCCATATCTTGCGCACGATGATAGACTGGGTGATGTGCTGTCGGCAATCCAAACCCTCGGAACTTACAGATTTTATAAGCTTACATCAGAGAAGTGGTCTTCGCGCATAAGTGGCGACAAAAACATGGCCAAGCATTGGGAAAAGGTTTTCCGCCAACATCCAGAGTTTTTCCGGTTCAGTTCGGATGATGCAAAGGTTTCCT
Organism: Ruegeria sp. CG3; assembly: GCF_056537205.1. Classification (NCBI taxonomy): domain Bacteria; kingdom Pseudomonadati; phylum Pseudomonadota; class Alphaproteobacteria; order Rhodobacterales; family Roseobacteraceae; genus Ruegeria; species Ruegeria sp. CG3. Next base: position 327,845 of record NZ_JBQFRC010000003.1, read on the forward strand.
TGGTGTTGCGTCGACAGAAACCTAAACTGTTTGACGTAGACACCCTAGAGATAGTGACTAAGGCAGAACGCGATGGCCGCGACGCAGAAGGACAATCGCGAATTACCAGAGAACCCCTTGGAGAAGGAGAGTTGCAAATGTTGATCGACGTTGCCAACAGCCTTCATTCAAAGGCACTGCAAGACAGGCAGGATAGTCGTTGGTGGTTACCTTTGGTGGCGACAATTTTCTCGGCCGTAATCGGACTAGCAGGCGTTTGGCTCGGCGCTACGCTGAAGTCTGCACCTCAGGAGCAGCCTGATTCGTCTGTTGAAGAAGCTGCTTCGGAATCCGAGTAGCGTACAATTTTGTCAAAACCGGAGCTATTACAGCGTTACTTGACAATGACCAGTTTCAAAACGGTGGGTTCAAGCCACTTCAAAGACGGATAGAATTTTACGTCGAGATCGTACAAGGGCATGCTGTTTCGCAATCCAGAAGCTAGTGAGAATTCTGCAATATAACAGTGCATGATTCCAAGATCCATGAAGACCCATTTGGTTTCAAAATAACGCGGCTGAGATCGGAGAATATTAGGAACATGCAATGGGCTGAACGTTGCCTTAGTTAAGGCAAGTCAGCAGTCCTGTTGCACAAACAGGTTCGATAGCTTTCTGGATACTTGACCAAGCCTTTCTCTCAACTGCTGATCGCCTACACATTTTTTTAGTAGCGCAAAACTATGGGCAAACTACGCAAACTTATGGTGTGTGCGAAGTGTTATGCGCAAACCTACAAGCGACTAGAAATCCAGGTTTTCCACGCTCAGCGCGTTTTTCTGGATGAATTCACGGCGCGGCTCGACCACGTCGCCCATAAGCTTGGTGAACAAGTCATCGGCCTCGACCATGTCATCGACACGTACCTGCAGCAATGTCCGCGCATCCGGATCCAGCGTAGTTTCCCACAGCTGATCGGGGTTCATCTCACCCAGGCCCTTGTAGCGCTGGAGCGACAGGCCTTTTTCGCCCTCTTCCAATATGGCGCGCAGCAGATCCAGCGGGCCGTGGATGGCCTGCGACCGGTCGCGGCGGACCAACGTGGCCGGCAGGTTGTAGACGTCCTGCAGGCTCTGGGTAAAGCTGCCTGTCTTACGTGCCTCGCCGGAACGCAGCATCGGACCGTCCAGCGTGCGGACTTCCTCGACGCCGCGCAGGATGCGCGCCAGTCGGATACCGTGATCCTGAGTAATCCGGCCTTGCCAGCCCCGCTCGTATTCCAGCGCTATCAGGTCCAGCCGCGCCGCGACCTTGTCGGCCACGCCCTGCAGGTCGGCATCCACCGCCCCGGGCACAAACGCCCCGGCAACGGCGGCCTGTTCAAGGATGTGCCGCGGGTAATGCGTCGGGAAGGCATCCAACACGCGCTTGAGCTGGCGCGCCTCGTCCACCACACGGGTCAGATCCTGACCCACGATCTCTTCACCCGAGCCCAACTTGAGCACGGCGCCCTCGACACCCTGGTTGATCAGATAGTCGTCAAGCGCCGCCTGATCCTTCAGGTAAACCTCTGACTTTCCACGTGAAACCTTGTACAGCGGCGGCTGCGCGATGTAGAGATATCCACCCTCGATCAACTCGGGCATCTGACGGTAGAAGAACGTCAGCAGCAGGGTCCGGATATGTGCACCGTCCACGTCGGCATCGGTCATGATGACGATCTTGTGGTAGCGCAGCTTCGAGATGTCGAACTCGTCCCGGCCAATACCGGTGCCAAGCGCCATCACAAGGTTGCCGATTTCCTGGCTGGACAGCATTCGGTCGAACCGCGCACGCTCGACGTTCAGAATCTTGCCGCGCAGGGGCAGAACCGCCTGCGTCAGACGATCGCGACCGGTCTGCGCTGATCCGCCGGCCGAGTCCCCCTCGACCAGGAAAACTTCGCTTTTGGCCGGGTCCTTCTCAGAGCAATCCTTGAGCTTGCCGGCCAGATAGTTGACGTCCATCGCCGTCTTGCGTCGGGTCAGTTCGCGGGCTTTCCTCGCCGCTTCCCGCGCCAAGGCGGCCTCGATGATCTTGCCGACGATGGTCTTGGCCTCGTTGGGGTTCTCCTCGAACCACTCGGCCAGCTTCTCGTTCATCAACCCTTCGACAGCCGGTCGCACTTCCGAGCTGACAAGCTTGTCCTTGGTCTGGCTGGAAAACTTCGGGTCAGGTACTTTGACGGACAGCACGCAGGTCAGGCCTTCGCGCGCATCATCGCCGGTGAAGCTGACCTTTTCCTTTTTCGCGATCCCGCTGGACTGTGCGTAGTTGTTGATCGTTCGGGTCAGCGCCCCACGGAAGCCAGCGACATGCGTGCCGCCATCCCGCTGGGGGATGTTGTTGGTAAATGGCAGGACGGTTTCGTGATAGCTGTCGTTCCACCACATCGCGATCTCGACCCCGATATCGTCGCGCTCGCCCTTGATGTAGATGGGCTCGGGCATGGCCGGAGTTTTCGACCGGTCGAGGTATTTCACGAATTCCTTGACGCCGCCCTCGTAGAACAGTTCGGTCTCAAGCCGCTCGGCCGGCCGCTCGTCAATCAGGATGATCCGAACGCCCGAGTTCAGGAAGGCCAGTTCGCGCAACCGCTTCTCCAGCGTCTCGAACGAATACTCAAGGTTCGAGAACGTATTGGTCGAAGCCAGGAACCGCACCTCGGTCCCGGTCCGGTCGCCGCATTCGCCGACCACTTTCAGATGCTCCGAGGTTTCGCCGCCTTCAAACCGAGCGAAATGCTCTTTGCCGTTGCGCCAGATGCGCAGCTCCAGCCAATCGGACAGGGCGTTCACCACCGAAACGCCCACGCCGTGCAGACCGCCCGACACCTTGTACGAGTTCGAGTCGAATTTCCCGCCGGCGTGCAGCTGGGTCATGATGACCTCGGCCGCCGAGACGCCTTCTTCGGGGTGGATGTCCACTGGAATCCCGCGACCATTGTCGCTGACCGAGACGCTGGAATCGGCGTGAATCTTGACGGTCACATGGTCGGCGTGACCGGCCAGAGCCTCGTCAATGCCGTTGTCCACGACCTCGTACACCATGTGGTGCAGACCGGACCCGTCGTCGGTGTCGCCGATATACATTCCGGGGCGTTTGCGGACAGCCTCCAACCCCTTGAGAACCTTTATGGAATCTGCGCCGTATTCCTGATTTGCCTGTGCGTCTTCGGACATGCCGTCAGTACCTATATTATTTTGGTAAGTTATACGTTCTCTGGTGGGGAATGTCACGTCATCCCCCCAGATTTTGTGCCGGTTCTTTCGGGCGCAGGCCGAGCTGCTCGGCCGACCTCAGACGGTCACAATCTATCCAGATCGGCGGCAATATCAGCAGCGATTTGGCGGGCATCGACATCGCCGCGCTCGGCCGACAGGCGCAGGCCCAACAAGTCGGACTGGTAGCGCGCCGCCAGCCGTTCGGGATCATGGTCGGCACCGATCTGCCCCTGCGCCTGCGCCTGTCGGAACAGATCGGCGAAACAGGTTTTCATTCGCGACAGATGGGTCGCAGCCAGTTGCGCCAAGTCATGGTCCTTTGCGCTCAACTCGGCATAGGTTTTGGCCAGCATGCAGGCCTTTGCGGGCGCGTTCGCGGCCTCGACGACCAAACGCGGCTGGGCCTTCAGCGCACCCAGCGGCCCCAGTTCCCGGGCCAGGGCTTCAAGCCGGGCTACACCTTCATCCGCATAGCGCTCCAGCGTCAGTGCATACAAGGCGTCCTTTGACCCGAAGGCGGCGTAAAAGCTGCCTGGCTTCAACTTCAGCGCATTCTCGAGATCCTTCAGGGACGTGCCCGCCCAACCCTGACGCCAGAACAGGTCTCGGGCCTGGGCGATCAGCACGTCACGGTCATAGGCAGGTTTGCGGGGCATGTGATCACCAATTCTTGAACGATTGCTCAAATATATACTTGAGTGATCACTCAATAAAGCCTATTTCGGACTCAGCCGCCAGAAAAGGAGACCCAAAATGGCCGATTTTCCCTCGCATGACCTGAACACCGCCCCTGAAGGCTCGAAACCCCTGCTCGAGAAATCGCAGGCCGCGTTCGGCCGCCTGCCGGGCCTGCACAAGGTCATGGCCGAAAGCCCTCAGCACCTGGAGGCCTACCAGGTTCTGCACCACCTGTTCCTGCAGACCGATTTCGACAATGACGAGAAAACCGTCGTCTGGCAGACCATCAACGTCGAAAATGAATGCCACTATTGCGTTCCGGCGCATACCGGCATCGCCAAGATGATGAAGGTGTCCGACGAGATCACCGAAGCGCTGCGCAATGAAACCCCGTTGCCCACGCCCAAGCTCGAGGCGCTGAGGACGTTCACGCTGCAGGTGATGAACCAGCGTGGCAATGTCACCGACGCGCAGTTGCAGGCGTTCTTCGATGCGGGTTATTCGCACCGCGCCGTTCTGGACGTGATCCTGGGCCTGGCGCAGAAAACCATGTCGAACTACGTCAATCACATGGCCCAGACGCCGGTTGACGAGGTGATGCGTCCCTTCCTGTGGGAACGTAAAGCCAGCGAGCCGGCCTGATCCGCTCAGGCGGGGGTGACGGTCGAGCCGTCACCCGCGTCATTGACCACGAATGACTGCGCCCGGTCGCCCAGTTCGGCGAACAGCTCGGGGCCTGTTCCGGTCATCCAGGCCTGCGCCCCTAGCGCGCAGATTTCATCATACAGCGCCGCCCGGCGGTCCGCGTCCAGATGGGCCGCCACCTCGTCCAGCAACAGGATCGGCGGCGCTCCGACCTGCGCGGCCAGCGCCCGTGCGTTGGACAGGATCAGGGACACCAGCAGCGCCTTCTGCTCTCCGGTCGAACACTCACAGGCCGCAACGCCTTTGGCCGCATAGACCCCATACAGATCCGAACGGTGCGGCCCAACCAATGTGCGCCCCGCCGACAGGTCGCGGAACCGGCTTTCGGCCAGCGCCTCCAACAGATCCTGCGCGCTTTCGGGCATTTCTCCTTCGGACTGAACAAGTTCCAGTTCCGCCGAGGGAAAGGCGGTCTCGGCCTGTTCCTGCGCCGTGCGCAACTGCGCCAGAGCACCCAGCCGCGTAGTATGAATGCGATGCCCGGTCTCCGCCATCTGGGCTTCGAGCGCGGCGTACCAATGCGCATCGCGCACCTGCTCTTTCAACAGGCGGTTCCGTTCGCGCATGGCCTTTTCATAGGTCAAGGCGGCCTCGGCATGGCTTGGGTCGAAACTCAGCGTCACCCGGTCCAGAAACCGCCGCCGGCCTTCGGCGCCCTCGATCCAAAGCCGGTCCATCGCGGGCATCAGCCAGACAACCCGCGCCAGCTTGCCCAGATCGATCTGGCTGGCTGCCTTTCCGTCGATCCGGACCTGCCGCGCTGCGCCCCCCTCGGACCAGGTTTCGATCTCGGACCGGCGGCCCTGAACGTCCAGAAGACCGCTCAGCTTCCAGCCCAGCGCCTCGGGCCGGCGCGTCATCTCGGCGGCACTGGCCCGGCGCATGCCGCGGCCGGGTGAAAACAGGGATACCGCCTCGAGAATATTGGTCTTGCCGGCCCCATTCGGCCCGTACAAGGCCACCGGCCGCCCGTCCAGCGCCATTCGCGCCAGCTTGTGCGACCGAAAATGCGAGACCGTCAATTCGGTCAGGGCCAAAGCCATGACCCCTCCCTTCATCCTTGCACAAAGACGCGCGCCGGACGCATCCCGCGCCCGCGCGATCAGACGCGCATCGGCATCACGACATAGACCGCGCTCTGGTCATTGCCTTCGCGCATCAGGGTCGGGTCGCCCGCCGAGTTGAACAGGAACACCGCGTTCTCGCGGTCCACCTGGCTTGCGATTTCCAGCAGGTACTTGGCGTTGAACCCGATTTCCAGCCGTTCGTCGCCATAGGCCACGGCCAGCTCTTCCTCGGCCGCGCCGCTGTCGGGCGCATTCACCGACAGGACCAGCTTGTCGCCGTCCAGCTGCAGCTTTACCGCACGGGACCGCTCGGACGACACGGTGGCCACCCGGTCGACAGCCTGGGCGAACTCGGCCGCGTCCACTTCCATCTTGCGGGTGTTGTTCTGCGGAATCACGCGGGTGTAGTCGGGGAAAGTCCCATCGATCACCTTCGAGGTCAGCGTGATGTCGGGTGTGGCAAAGCGCACCTTGGTTTCGCTGACCGATACCGCGATGTCCATGTCGTCATCTTCCAGCAGCTTGCGCAACTCGCCCACCGTTTTGCGCGGAACGATCACGCCAGGCATATCGGCGGCCCCGTCGGGGCAATCCGCGTCGATCCGCGCCAGGCGATGCCCGTCCGTGGCCACGCAGCGCAACACCTTGCCGCCCTCGGGGCCATCCGTCACATGCATGTAGACGCCGTTCAGGTAGTACCGGGTCTCTTCCGTCGAGATGGCGAATTTCGACTTGTCGAACAGCCGCCGCAGCAGAGCCGCCGAAGCGGTGAAGTTCGACTGGTATTCCGAGGACGCCATCACCGGGAAATCCTCTTTCGGCAGGGTCGCCAGCGAGAAGTTCGACCGCCCCGCCTCGACCGTCAGCCGGCCAGCCGCGCTGTCGGCGGTCAGCGTGACCAGCGCGCCATCGGGCAGCTTGCGCACGATCTCGTGCAGAGTCGTTGCCGCAACCGTGGTTGCGCCCGCCTTTTCGACCTGCGCGGGGGCCTTGTCGACCACCTCGATATCCAGATCGGTCGCGCGGAACAGAACCTGATCGCCCTCTGCCTCGATCAGCACGTTGGCCAGGATTGGAATCGTGTTGCGGCGTTCCACAACGGACTGGGCCTGCGAAACGGCCTTGAGCAGCGTGCCGCGTTCGATGCTGATCTTCATACCCTCAATTCCTCTGATTTGAGTGCTTACATGGGCGGGACTGGCAAGTTAGCGGTTCAGCCCTGAGGCACAAGGATTTTTTACCGATTTCTGGGTCGGAACGCGCAAACCGTCAAGGTCCCGAGCGGCCCTGTGCCCCAGTTCCGTGGAAATCGTGGAAAAATGCGCACAGAAAAACCGCCCCCGCGCAAGGCCAGGGCGGCTTTTCGAATTGCAGGGGCTCAGGCTTCGAGCGCCCGGCGCAGCATTTCCACATCTTCGGCGATCTGACCGTCGGTCAGCTTCAGCTCTTCGATGCGTTTGACGCCGTGCATGACGGTGGTGTGGTCACGCCCGCCAAAGCGGCGGCCGATCTCGGGTAGCGACCGGCTGGTCAGCTGCTTGCACAGATACATCGCCACTTGACGCGGGCGGGCATAGGACCGCAGGCGTTTCGGCCCGATGATGTCGGACAGGCGGATGTTGTAGTAGTCGGAAACCTTGCGCTGGATCTCTTCGACGGTGATCTTGCGTTCCGAGGCGCGCAGCACGTCGGCCAGACAGTCCTGCGTCAGCTCCATGTCGATCTCGCGGCCGACCAGCGAGGCAAATGCGAACAGCCGGGTCAGCGCCCCTTCCAGAACGCGCACGTTGGTCGAGATGCGATGGGCCAGGAATTCCAGCACGCCATCGGCGATCTTCAGGTCGGGATAGGTCTTGGCGTATTGCTGCACCTTGTTCTGCAGAATGCCCAGGCGCAACTCGTAATCGGTCGGGTGCAGGTCAACCACCAGTCCGCATTGCAGACGCGACTTGACCCGTTCCTCCAGATCCTTGATTTCACCCGGCGCGCGGTCGGCCGAGATGATGATCTGCTTGTTTTGATCCACCAGCGCGTTGAAGGTGTGAAAGAACTCCTCCTGCGTCGAATCCTTGCCGGCGATGAACTGCACGTCATCGACCATCAGCACGTCGACCGAGCGGAACAGGTGTTTGAAATCCATCATCCGGCGTTCGCGCAGGGCCTGCACGAAGCGGTACATGAACTGTTCGGCAGACAGGTACAGCACATTGAGCTCGGGGCGTTTGGTCTTCAGCTCCCAGGCGATGGCATGCATCAGGTGCGTTTTACCGAGGCCAACACCACCGTACAGAACCAGCGGATTGAATGTGACGGGGCCGCCTTCGGAAACACGGCGCGCGGCGGCATGGGCCAGTTCGTTCGGCTTGCCGACGACGAAGGTGTCGAAGGTAAAGCGCGCGTCCAACGGTGCGGCCTGCAGCGACTCGAGCGCCTCATTGGTTCCGTTGCTTTCCGGTGCCAGCTCGATATTGACCGGCTCGGGCTGGTCTTCGACCGGCTGGACCGCGGCGGCGGGACGCGCCGGTGAGTTGGCGGCCACCCGGAAGGCCAGGCGCTGAACCGACTCTCCGGCCGTGTTCAGCTCGTACAGAATGAGGTCTGCAAAATTTTGACTGACGTAGTTCCCCATGAAGTTGGTCGGAACCGAAAAAACGGCCACGCCTCCCTTCAATTCCTGAAATTCCAGTGGTTCAATCCAGGTCGTAAAATTGTTCCGGCCCACGGCCTTCAGCAATTTGTTACGCAGTTGTCCCCATTTTTCTTGTGTCATCCAGCGCCTCACGCATCCCAATATTTTTGACCTAATCGGCCTTATGTTTGTGACCGGTATCCCGGTTCTTATGCGTTCACTCGCGCGCAGATATTCTGTCGCCGAAACCCCAGGAATCGGCGGGAATATCAGTGGTCACGACGCTTGCCTGTTTGACGACGACCAAAAAGTACAGCCGCCCAAACCGCGGTTTGCGCCACGCAGTTCCAGTTTTCGACAGGGCCAAGATCATCGGAGTAGCCGAGATCCGCAGCAGATCGTCAAACCGGTTGGCACCGGTTGCCGACATTCGCCCCTGGATCATTCTGATGCCCGTCAGTCCGATCGCAGGAACAGCCTGTCCCCCCAAGCGAGTGAATCGCTGAAACTGTCGTAGCAAGAGGCAATGGGGCCGGGCAACGAAACTCTGATATTGACTCGGGTCTTTGGGCGAAAGAATCTCTCGGTTTCGTGAAGGCGCGGCATTCTGGCAACAACGCAAAAGACGCCGCACGGGGCGACGCCTTCGAAACCGGAATGAACCAGCAAATGTTGACGCTAGGTCAACCCAGCGCTTTGACGCGCGCCGACAGGCGCGACATCTTGCGGGCTGCGGTGTTCTTGTGGAACACGCCTTTGGTGACGCCGCGCATCAGCTCGGGCTGGGCCGCGCGCAGAGCGGCGGTTGCCGCGTCCTTGTCGCCGGATGCGATAGCTTCTTCGACCTTGCGCAGGAAGGTGCGGATGCGCGAACGACGTGCTTTGTTGATTGCATAACGCTTCTCGTTCTGACGAGCGCGCTTCTTTGCCTGGGGCGAGTTTGCCATGTGTCTCTGACCTTTGTTCGGTACGTTTGTCTAGGGTTGCACGTCACGGAATTACCCGCACCGGATCAGAAATCACGAGTGTGAATCGGGCCAAGCGGGCCGCACGCGCATGTATGGTGGCGGTCAATAGCCAAGTTTTCAGACTTTGCCAAGTCGATTCTTGGCTTTGTTGCCCGCCATGAAAAAAGGCGGGCAACGCCCGCCTGATCCTGCAGTCTTGTCGGCGCCGGTTATTTGTCGCGGAACTGGGCCGCGCGCTTTTCAAGGAATGCGCCCATGCCTTCCTTCTGGTCTTCGGTCGCGAACATCGAATGGAACACGCGCCGCTCGAACAGCATGCCCTCGCTCAGCGGCACCTCGTAGCTGCGGTTGACAGCCTCTTTCGCGGCCATCGCGGTCAGCAGCGATTTCTCGGCAATCTTCTGGGCTGCGCCGGTCGCCTCTTCGATCAGCTTCTTGGCCGGCACCACGCGCGACACGAGGCCCGAGCGCTCGGCCTCTTCGGCATCCATGAAACGCCCGGTCAGGTTCATGTCCATCGCCTTGGACTTGCCCACGAACCGCGTCAGGCGCTGGCTGCCGCCCATCCCGGCGATGACGCCCAGATTGATCTCAGGCTGGCCGAACTTGGCGGTGTCTGCGGCGATGATGAAATCGCACATCATGGCCAGCTCGCACCCGCCACCCAGCGCATAGCCCGCCACCGCCGCGATGATCGGCTTGCGGATCGCGGTGATCCGGTCGTTGGCGTCGGCGAACAGGTTGGTGGTGTAGACATCGACAAAGCTCATCTCGGACATCTCCTTGATGTCCGCGCCCGCAGCGAATGCCTTTTCCGATCCGGTGATGACGATGCAGCGCACCTTGTCATTGGTGTCCGCGTCCTCGAGCGCCTCGCACAACTCACCCAGAAGCTGAGTGTTCAGCGCGTTCAACGCATCGGGTCTGTTGAGCTTGATTAGGGCGACGTGGTCTTCGATTTCGACGATGATCGTCTCAAAAGCCATGAGGTCTGAGCTTTCGGTTGTTCCGTTCAGGTCCAATTCCTTACCACGCGGAAAACTCGGATCAAGCTATCTTTGGCATTGCGCGCAATAGAAGGTTGAGCGTCCCGACTGGGTGATTCTGCGGATTTCGGCCCCGCAGCCCTCGGTCCGGCAGGGCTGGCCCTCGCGCCCGTAGACGTCGAAACTGTGCTGAAAATATCCAAGCTCTCCATCGGCTTGCCGGAAATCGCGCAGCGAGGATCCGCCGGCCTCGATGGCCTCGGCCAGCACCGTCCGGATCACCGGAACCAGGGCTCCGACCCGCCCGGCCGAGATCTGACCCGCCTTGCGACGTGGCGACACTCTGGCGCGGTAGAGCGCCTCGCAGACATAGATGTTGCCCAGCCCGGCAACGATTCTCTGATCCAGCAGCGCCGACTTGACCGGTGTGGCCCGGCCGCGGAAGGCCTCGATCAGATAGGTCTCGTTGAAATCGTTGCCTAGCGGCTCCGGCCCCAGCACGGCCAGCAGCCTGTGCTGCTCGGCGGTGGCCGTGGGCATCAGGTCCATCGCCCCGAACCGGCGCGGGTCATTGAAGGTGATGCGCGCGCCGTTGGCCATGTGAAACACCACGTGGTCATGCTTCTGCGGCATCGGATGATGATGCACGAACTGGCCCAGCGGATCGCCCGACACGGTCATGCGGCCCGACATGCCCAGGTGAATCAACAGGGTTTCGCCGCCGCTCAGATCGGCCAGGATGTATTTCGACCGCCGCCGCAGACGTTCGACCCGCTGGCCGGTCAGCCGTTCGGCCATCCGCTCGGGGAACGGCCAGCGCAGATCGGGGCGGTTCACGTCCGCCCTTTCGATCACCACGCCTTCCATCGCCGGGGCAAGGCCGCGTCTTACTGTCTCGACCTCGGGCAATTCGGGCATTAGACGGCTCCTATTCCAAAGGGCCGCATTGTGCCCCGGTTTCCAGGCCCTATAACAGAGACGAAATTCGACGAACGGCAAGGCTTATGTCCGACAACAGCGACAAGACCACTCATTTCGGTTTCGAAACCGTCCCCGAGGCCGAAAAGGCCGGGCGCGTGCAGGGCGTATTCAACTCGGTCGCGTCGAAATACGACGTGATGAATGACGTGATGTCGATGGGCATCCACCGGGTCTGGAAGGACGCCATGATGGACTGGCTGGCGCCGCGCCCCGGCCAGCGCCTGCTGGACGTGGCGGGCGGAACGGGCGACATCTCGTTCCGCTTCCTCAAGCGCGCGGGCCACGGCCATGCCACCGTTCTGGATCTGACCGAGCCGATGCTGATCGAGGGTCGCAAACGCGCCGAGGCCGCGCAGATGGCCGACAGTCTGGATTGGGTGGTGGGCGACGCGATGGCCCTGCCGTTCGAGGACAACACCTTTGACGTCTACACCATTTCCTTCGGCATCCGGAACGTGACCCGCCCGCAAGAGGCCCTGAACGAGGCCTACCGCGTGCTCAAACCCGGCGGCCGCCTGATGGTGCTGGAGTTCAGCCAGTTGCCCAATGACGGGCTGCAGAAACTCTATGACCTCTACAGCTTCAACGTGATCCCGCGCATGGGTAAGCTGATCGCGAACGACTACGACAGCTATCAATACCTGGTCGAGTCGATCCGCAAGTTCCCCGATCAGGATACCTTTCTGGGCATGGTGCGCGCCGCCGGATTCGAAAACGCGAAATACCGCAACCTCAGCATGGGCATCGCGGCCCTGCATTCCGGCTGGAAGATCTGACCCATGCGCGGCCCCCACAACATCATCCGCCTGATCCGCACGGGCGCCACGCTGGAGCGCACCGGCGCCATGAACGTGGTGCTGGACGCGTTCGAGGCTCCGCGCGCGTTGCGGATCCTGGCCCACACGCTTGGCAAACCGTTCCAGTGGCTGGGCTACAAGGGCGACCCGACCATGCCACCGGCCACCCGGGCGCTGACCGCCCTGGGCCCGGCCTACATCAAGTTCGGTCAGGTCCTGTCCACGCGCCCCGATGTCGTCGGCGAAGAGCTGGCCGAACAGCTCCGCGTCCTGCAGGACAAGCTGCCCCCCTTTCCACGCGACGTGGCCATGGCCGAGGTCGAAAAGGAGCTGGGCCAACCTCTGGACGAGATGTTCTCGGAGTTCAGCGAACCGATCGCGGCCGCCTCGATCGCGCAGGTCCACAAGGCGAAATTGGCCAGCACAGGCGAGGATGTGGCCGTCAAGGTCCTGCGCCCCGGCATCGAACGCGCCTTCCGCAAGGATGTGGATGCGTTCTATTTCGCCGCCCGGATCGTCCAGCTTTTTGCCCCCGGTGCGCGCCGACTGCGCCCGATGGAAGTGATCGAGCATTTCGACGGCGTCGTCCGCGGCGAACTGGATCTGAGGCTCGAAAGTTCGGCAGCCTCGGAATTTGCCGCCAACACGCAGAATGACGAAGGCTTCTGGCTGCCGCCCGTGGTCTGGTCCCTGTCCGCGCGCCGGGTCATGACGCTCAGCTGGGCCGACGGTATCCCCTTGGGCGACAACGCCGCGCTGGACGCCGCCAATCACGACCGCCGCGATCTGGCCGAGCGCGTGCTGCGCCTGTTCCTGCTGCACGCCCTGCGCGACGGCTTCTTCCACGCCGACATGCACCAGGGCAACCTCAAGGTCGCCGCGAACGGCGACATCATCGCCTATGACTTCGGCATCATGGGCCATATCGACGAATACACCCGCCGGGTCTATGCCGAGATCCTCTTCGGCTTCATCCGCCGCGACTACAAGCGCGTGGCCGAGGTGCATTTCGAGGCCGGCTACGTCCCGGCCGACCAGGACGTCGATGAATTCGCCCGCGCCCTGCGCGCGGTCGGCGAGCCGATCTTTGGCATGGATGCCACCCATATCTCGATGGGCCGCCTGCTCAACTACCTGTTCGAGGTGACCGAACGCTTTGGCATGGAAACCCGCACCGAACTGATCCTGCTGCAACGCACGATGGTGGTGGTCGAAGGCGTTGCCCGCTCGCTCGACCCGCATATGAACATCTGGGAGGTCGCCCGCCCCGTGGTCGAGGACTATATCAAGCAGTCCATCGGACCCCGCGCCGCTCTGCGCGATTTTGGAAAAACAGCGCTGGTTCTTGCACGGTTCGGTCCCCGCCTGCCTGATCTGGTCGAAAATGCCCTGATCGCCCAGACCCGCAAGGATGATCCCTCCGGGTCAGATTTCTGGCCCAAGGCCATTCCCGCCGCGATCGGAGCAGCCGCCGGGGCAGTGGCCGTCCTGATCCTTGCGGGCCTGGGCTGACAGACGCCGCCGCTTTATCTGGCCAAAAATATCCTCGGGGGGAATCGCGCCCCGGCGCGATGGGGGGCAGACAGCCCCCCGGCCCAGCCTCGGATCAGAGCCGTTCGATGGCGATGGCAATCCCCTGCCCGCCACCGATGCACATGGTGATCAACCCTTTCGACCCACCGATGCGCTCCAACTCGTACAGAGTCTTCAGCGTGATGATCGCCCCGGTGGCCCCCACCGGATGACCCAGGGCGATGGCCCCGCCATTCGGGTTCACCTTGGCCGGATCCAGCCCCAGTTCCTTGTTCACCGCCAGCGCCTGGGCCGCAAAGGCCTCGTTGCTTTCGATCACGTCGAAATCGCCCGCCGACAGACCGGTTCGCTCCAAAAGGTTGCGCACGGCCGGAACCGGGCCGATTCCCATCACCTCGGGGCGGACACCTGCATGAGCATAGCCCAGGATGCGCGCCTTGGGCGTCAGGCCGGCTTTCTCGGCGGCACGCGCCGTGGCCAGAACCATCGCCGCCGCGCCGTCATTGATGCCCGAGGCATTGCCCGCGGTCACACGCCCGTCCTTCTGGAACACCGGCCGCAGCCCGGCCAGCGCTTCGGTCGTGGTGGCCTTGGGATGCTCGTCGACCTTGAAATCGACCATGTCGCGCTTGACCTTGACCTGCACCGGCGCGATCTGGCTGTCGAAATAGCCCGCCTCGATCGCAGCCGCCGCGCGCTGCTGGCTGGTCAGCGCAAACGCGTCCATCTCCTCGCGCGTGATCTGGTGTTCATCGGCCACGTTCTCGGCGGTGACGCCCATGTGCCCGGTGCCAAAGGGGCAGTTCAGCGCGCCCAGCATCATGTCCAGCGACTTGATGTCGCCCATCTTGGCGCCCCAACGCGCCTGCGGAACGATATAGGGGCTGCGCGACATGCTCTCGGCACCTCCGGCCACGGCAAATTCGGCATCCCCCAGCATCAGCGATTGAACCGCCGATACGATCGCCTGCGCGCCCGACCCGCACAGTCGGTTGACGTTCATCGCCGGAGTAGCGTTCGGAATGCCCGCCTGCATCGCCGCGACGCGCGACAGGTACATGTCGCGCGGCTCGGTGTTGATGACGTGACCAAACACCACATGCCCGATCCGCTCGCCTTCTACGCCGGATTTCTCAAGCGCGGCCTTGGTCACGACGGTGGCCAGATCGATCGGCGCGGTCGCGGCCAGCGACCCTCCGAACGTACCGATTGCGGTGCGGGCACCGTCCAGAATCACGATGTCGGTCATGTCTCTCTCCTCTTGGATTTGCGCGCAGTATGCACCCGCAGCATGGACCTGTCGCGCGGGACGTTCCGTCATCGGCGGAATTGACAATTCGCGCCCGGACGCGCAAGAAATTCCGCCATGACGGAAAACTCAGACGATATCCTGACACGCCTGCCCGCCCGCCTGAAAGAGGCCCGGCGCGCCAAGGGACTGTCACTGGAAGCGGTGGCCAATCTCAGCGGCGTATCTCGGTCGATGGTCAGCCAGATCGAACGCGGCGAAAGCAGCCCCACGATCTCGACCCTTTGGAACCTGACCCGTGCGCTGCAGGTCGATTTCGCCGGACTTCTGGAAGAGTCTGAGACCACCGACCAGATCGAAGTGCTGCGCAGCGCCGAGGTGCCCAGCATCGACAATATGGGCCAATCCTGCCGGATCCGCATCCTCTCGCCGCCCGAGGAGGCCGGCGGGCATGAGGTCTATGACATCCGGTTCGACGCGGGTGGCGCGCTGAACAGCCAGCCCCATGCCCGCGGCGCTCGCGAACAGTTGACCGTACTGGAAGGGGCCGTCCGCGTCACTTCGGGCGCCGCGACGATGGAGCTGCAGCAGGGCGACACGGCTAGGTATGCGGCCGACGTGGCCCACGCCATCGCGGCACCGGACGGACCCGCCCGCGTGTTCCTGATCGTCAAGAATGCCTGATCCGCACATATCGGCCGATTTCCGCCTTCACGGATTTTTTTCCGCCATACTGAAAATCTCCTATTTGGGACGCGCGTCCGTTATGTTAGATACGCGACTCAGAAGAAGGAGACCGCCATGGCTGATGCATTCCTGTCCCACGTTTCGGACACCCTCTCGCAGATCAAAGCGGAGGGCCTGTACAAGACGGAACGAATGATCACCTCGCCCCAGGGCGGCGAGATCACGGTGGGCGGACGACAGGTCATCAACCTGTGCGCCAACAATTACCTGGGACTGGCCGACCATCCGGCGCTGATCGAGGCCGCGAAGAACGCGATGGAGCCCAAGGGGTTCGGTATGGCCTCGGTCCGGTTCATCTGCGGCACGCAGGATATCCACCGCGAGCTGGAGCAACGGCTGGCCAAGTTTCTGGGCAAGGACGATTCGATCCTGTTCGCGGCGTGCTTCGACGCCAATGGCGGGTTGTTCGAACCCCTGCTGGGACCCGAGGATGCCATCATCTCGGACAGTCTGAACCATGCCTCGATCATCGACGGGGTGCGGCTGTGCAAGGCCAAACGCTATCGTTACATGAACAACGACATGAACGACCTCGAAGCCTGGCTGAAACAGGCGCGCGCGGACGGGGCGCGGCACATCATGATCGCGACCGACGGCGTGTTCTCGATGGATGGCTACCTGGCCAATCTGCCCAGGATCCGCGAACTGGCCGACAAATACGACGCGGTGGTGATGGTCGATGACTGCCACGCCACTGGCTTCATGGGGCCGCGCGGGGCGGGCACGCCGGATCATTTCGGCGTGGACGTGGACATTCTGACCGGGACATTGGGCAAGGCACTTGGGGGGGCAATCGGCGGTTACATCGCCGGGCCGCAGCCAGTGATCGACCTGCTGCGGCAGCGGGCGCGGCCCTATCTGTTCTCGAATTCGCTGCCGCCCTCCATCGTTGCCGCCGGGCTTGAGGCGATCCGCCTGGTCGAAGAGGGCGACATGCTGCGCAAGCAACTGTTCGGCAATGCCAAATACTGGCGCGCCGGGCTGGAAAAGCTGGGGTTCGACCTGCTGCCGGGTGAACATCCGATCATCCCCGTGATGCTGGGCGAGGCACAATTGGCGCAGGACATGGCCGCCCGCCTGTTCGACGAAGGCGTCTATGTCTCGGGCTTCTTCTTCCCGGTGGTCCCGCGTGGCCAGGCCCGCATCCGCACCCAGATGAACGCGGCGCTGACCCGCGACGAGTTGGACCGCGCTCTGGCCGCCTTCGGCAAGGTCGGAAAGGCGTTGGGGGTCATCTGATGGTTCTGAACTCGGTCATCGACGCGATCGGCGATACGCCCCTGATCGAGCTGTCCCGGGTTTGCCAAATTCTGGATCTGGACGGCCGTATTCTAGCAAAGCTGGACTATCTGCTGCCGGGCTTTTCGAAAAAGGATCGGGCCGCCCGGTCCATCATCGAACAGGCCCGCGCCGACGGCAGCCTGATCCCGGGGCAGACGGTGGTCGAGCTGACCTCAGGCAACATGGGCACCGGCCTGGCGATTGTCTGCGGCATTCTGGGGCACCCGTTCGTGGCGGTCATGAGCGCAGGGAACTCGGTCGAACGCGCCCGCATGATGCGCGCCTTGGGCGCCGAGGTGGTGATCGTCCCTCAGGCCGAAGGCGGCAAACCGGGCGAAGTCTCGGGCGCCGACCTGGCGCTGGTGGATGACGCCGCCCGCCGCATCACCGCCGAGCGCAACGCATTCCGCGCCGATCAGTTCGGCCACGCGGGCAACCCCAAGGCCCATGCCGCCGGGACGGGTCCGGAAATCTGGACCCAATCGGCAGGTGCCGTGACGGCCTTTTGTGATTTTGCCGGCTCTGGCGGCACACTTGCCGGGGTCTCTGACTACCTGTCACCCCTTGGGGTGCGGTGCTATGCGGTCGAACCCGATGGCGCTCGTGCCTTGGCCGGAGAACCCGTCCGTGCGCCCGATCATCCCATCCAGGGCGGTGGTTATGCGATGTCGGATCTGACGCATCTGAACGGAGTGCAATTGGCCGGTCATCTGTCCGTCACCGGCGCATCAGCGCGCGACGCCGCCCGCCTGTTGGCCCGCACCGAAGGCATCTTTGCGGGCTTTTCCGCCGGGGCGAACCTGGCTGCCGCCATCGTCCTGCTGCGTGGCCCCGAACGCGGTGGCTGCATCGCCATCGTGATGTGTGACAGCGGCTTGAAATACCTGTCGACCGATTTGTGGGAGTGATCCGGATGCGACCCAACACGATGAAAGCGCTGGAGAAGTCCAGGCCCGAAGAAGGACTGTGGATGGTTCAGGCCCCGGTCCCCGAGATCGGCCCCGACGAAGTTTTGATCCGCGTGAAGAAGACCGGGATCTGCGGCACCGACATCCATATCTGGAACTGGGATGAATGGGCGTCCCACACGGTGCCCGTCCCCATGATCACCGGCCACGAATTCGCCGGTGAGATCGTCGAGCTGGGCCGCAACGTGACCGGGTTGAAGATCGGCCAGCGGTGCTCGGGCGAGGGTCACCTGATCGGCACCGACAGCCGCCAAAGCCGCGCGGGCAAGTTCCACCTGGACCCGGGCACCCGCGGGATCGGGGTGAACGAACAGGGCGCTTTTGCCCAATATCTCAAGCTGCCGGCCTTCAACGTGGTGCCCCTGCCCGACGACATCCCCGACGAAATCGGCGCGATTCTCGACCCGCTGGGCAATGCCGTGCACACCGCGCTGAGCTTCGACCTGCTGGGCGAGGACGTGTTGATCACCGGCGCCGGCCCGATCGGGATCATGGCCGCCGCGGTGGCCCGCCACGCCGGCGCCCGGCATGTGGTGATCACCGACATCAACCCCGACCGGCTGGCGCTGGCGCAGCATGTCGTGCCTTCGGTCCGGGCGGTGAACGTGGCCGAGGAAGAGCTGCAATCGGTGATTTCCGACCTGGGCATGAGCCAGGGTTTCGACGTGGGGCTGGAAATGTCGGGCTCGCAGGCGGCGCTGGACCAGATGGTCGAGGCGCTGGTGATGGGCGGCAAGATCGCCCTGCTGGGCATTCCGCCCGGAAAATCGCCCGTCGACTGGAGCCGCATCGTGTTCAAGGCGATCACCATTAAAGGCGTCTACGGCCGCGAGATGTTCGAGACCTGGTACAAGATGATCGCGATGTTGCAGAACGGTCTGGATGTCAGCCGGGTCATCACCCATCGCTTTGCCGTCGACGATTTTGCGCAGGGCTTTGCTGCCATGAAGTCGGGAAAATCGGGCAAGGTGGTGCTGGACTGGGCCTGACCCTCTGGATAGTTGCAAACGCACCTTCTAGACAGGTGCGCACACATGCCGGGGAGGAAATGAAATGGCCGACAAAGCCAAGGGCGACCGCCCGCTGGAACGGGGAATCGAAGACACGCTGGTGACCGATTTCGCGGACACCCACCGCAAAAGCTATGGCGACTTCCTGCAGCTCAAGACCCTGCTCAACCTGCAGAAAACCTTTCAGGATCCGGCCCAACCCGATGAGATGCTGTTCATCATCATCCATCAGGTCAGCGAGCTTTGGCTGAAACTGATGCACCATCAGCTGGTCGAGGTGCGGCGTTTTCTGCAGCAGGATGAGTTCGGCCCCGCGATGAAGAACCTGGACCGGATCAAAGCGATCCAGAGGCAGTTGATCGCCGCATGGGAAACTCTGCTGACCATGACGCCCGCCGACTACATGACCTTCCGCAAGGCGCTGGGCAATTCATCCGGCTTCCAGAGCTACGGCTATCGCCAGATCGAGTTCATCCTGGGCAACAAGGATACCGCCACGCTGAAGGTGCATGAGCACGACCCCGAAGTGATGGAGATGCTGACCGCCGCCCTAGTCAAACCGTCGCTGTATGACGAGGTGTTGCACATGCTGGCGCGGCAGGGTTTTGACGTGCCGCAGGACCTGTTGGACCGGGATTATTCAAAGACTTACTCCGGCGATCCGCGCATCGTGCAGATCTGGGCCGAGATCTACCGGCACACGGGCCGGTACTGGGACCTGTATGCGCTGGCCGAAAAGCTGATGGATGTGGAATCGCTGTTCCAGCGGTGGCGCTTCGACCATGCGACCGCCGTCGAACGCGTGATCGGCATGCAGCCCGGCACTGGCGGCTCCAGCGGCGTGGCCTTCCTGCGCAAGGCGCTGGAGCTGCGATTCTTCCACGATCTTTACGACGTGCGCACCGACCTGATGTACGGCGGACAGGGCTGAGCCATGCTGTATCGCGGATTTACCCAAGCCGAGCTGGAGCGCGAATACGCGCCCAGTTCCATGATCGGCGGCGACCTTGCGCCCTATCTGGCGGCCTATTCGGCGCTCAGCGGGCAGGCGCGGTCAAAACTGACGGTGCAAGAGACCCTCGGCTATGGCGACACGCCCGCGCAGGTGCTGGATTTCTTTCCCGCCCGCACGCTCGGCGCACCGCTGCATGTGTTCGTCCACGGCGGCTATTGGCAGGCGCTCAGCCAGCGCGATTCGGCGATGATGGCACCCGCTCTGGTCCAAGGCGGGCAGGCGTTTGCAACGGTGAACTACACGCTCGCCCCCGACGCGCGGCTGGGCCAGATGGTCGATGAATGCCGGACCGCGCTGATGTGGCTGGCCACCCGGGCCAAGTCGCTGGGGTTCGATGCCTCGCATGTCACCCTGTCCGGGCACAGCGCCGGCGCGCACCTCGCGGCGATGGTCATGGCGACCTCGGCCGACCAATTCGCCCGGATCGGCCTGCGGGTGCGCGAAGTCATCCTGATCAGCGGTGTCTACGACCTGGAACCGATCAGCCTGACCCCGGTCAACGATCCGCTGCAGCTGACCCCGGTCGAGCTGCACGACCTGTCCCCCATCCTGAACCTGCCCGCGCCCGGGCCGCGCTATCGGATCACGGTGGGCGAGCGGGACACCGGCGAGTTCATCCGCCAGAGCCGCGACTATGCCGAAGCGCTGCGCAAGGCCGGGCATGCGGTCAGCTTTGATCTGCAGCCGGGCACGCATCATTTCGACATCATCCTCAAGGACGGGACGTTTCTGAACGACCACCCCTGAATATGAAAACGGCGGCCCCTGGGGACCGCCGTTTCCTTCAATTTCGACCGGATCAATCCAGCGTGCGGGTGACTTCCTCGCGCTCGAAGATCTCGATCACGTCGCCGGGGCGAATATCGTCGTAGTTCTCGAACGCCATACCGCATTCCTGACCCGACTGAACCTCGGCCACTTCGTCCTTGAAGCGTTTCAGCGTCTTCAGCGTGCCCTCGTGGATCACCACGTTGTCGCGCAGCAGGCGCACGCCGGCCGAACGGCGGGCAACTCCCTCGGTGACCAGACAGCCGGCAACCTTGCCGACGCCGGTGACCTTGAACACTTCCTTGATCTCGGCATAGCCGATGAACTTCTCGCGGATCTCGGCGCTCAGCAGGCCCGAGGCGGCGGCTTTGACGTCATCCACCAGGTCGTAGATCACCGAATAGTAGCGGATCTCGACGCCCTTCTGGTTGGCGGTGTTGCGCGCCGACGCGTTGGCCCGGACGTTGAAGCCAAAGACCGGAGCACCCGACGCTTCGGCCAGGCCGATATCGGTTTCGGTGATGGCGCCGACGCCCGAGTGCAGCACGCGCACGCGCACCTCGTCGTTGCCGATCTTCTCCATCGCCTGGACGATCGCCTCGGCCGAGCCCTGCACGTCGGCCTTGACCAGAATGGGCAGCTCGGCCACGTTCTCGTCTTCTTTGGCCTTCTGCATCAGCTGTTCCAGCGTGGTCGCGGCACCGGCGGCGGCGCGCTTGTCCTTGGCAACCTGCGCGCGGTACTCGGCGATCTCGCGGGCCTGCGCCTCGGTCTCGGTCACGTTCAGAACGTCACCGGCCTCGGGCGTACCGTTGAGACCCAGCACCTCGACCGGAACCGAAGGCCCGGCTTCCTGGACGCGCTCGCCCTTGTCGTTGATCAGCGCGCGGACCTTGCCGTACTGCTCGCCCACGACGAAGATGTCGCCCTGGCGCAGCGTGCCCTTCTGGACCAGAACGGTCGCGACCGGGCCACGGCCCACGTCCAGCTGCGCCTCGATCACGGCGCCTTGTGCGGCGCGGTTCGGGTTGGCCTTCAGCTCCAGAATCTCGGCCTGCAGCGCGATGGCTTCCAGCAGATCGTCCAGACCCTGACCCGTGATGGCCGACACTTCGACATCCTGAACCTCGCCGGACATCTTTTCGACGATCACCTCGTGCTGCAGCAGGTCGGTGCGCACCTTGTCCGGGTTGGCCTCGGGCTTGTCGACCTTGTTGATCGCAACGATCATCGGAACACCGGCGGCCTTGGCGTGGTTGATTGCCTCGACCGTCTGCGGCATCACCGCGTCATCCGCCGCGACAACCAGCACCACGATGTCCGTTACCTGAGCCCCGCGCGAGCGCATCGAGGTAAAGGCCGCGTGGCCCGGCGTATCCAGGAAGGTCAGCGTAGTGCCGTCGTTGGTCTGCACCTGATAGGCGCCGATATGCTGGGTAATGCCACCGGCCTCGCCCGCAACGACTTTGGCGTCGCGGATCGCATCCAACAGCGAGGTCTTGCCGTGGTCGACGTGACCCATGATGGTAATGACCGGCGGACGGGGCTGCAGGTCTTCATCCTTGTCCTCGACATCCGAGATGACATCCTCAACATCCGCATCCGAAACCCGCACGACCTTGTGGCCGAATTCTTCGATGATCAGTTCGGCAGTGTCGGCGTCGATGGTCTGGTTCTGCGTGACCATCATACCCATGTTCATCAGCGACTTGACGACATCGGCGACGCGTTCGGCCATACGGTTGGCCAGTTCCGATACGACGATCGCCTCGGGCAGTTGAACCTCGCGGATCACCTTTTCACGCTCGACCGATCCCCCCATGGCCTTCTGCCGCGCGCGCTCCTGCTTGCGCTTCATCGCGGCCATGGACCGCTGCCGACCACCTTCACCGCCCGAAAGCGCCTGATTCAGGGTCAGCTTGCCCGAACGGCGGCCATCGTCGCGGCCCTTGCCGCGCGTCTGACGCTGTTCGCGATCCGCCTTGCGCGGCGTTTCCGCGGGCGCAGGCTTGCTGGCCGCGGGGGCCTTGGCCTTGGGTGCCTCTTTCGCGGCCGCGGCTTCTGCTGCGGCGCGCTGAGCGGCTTCTTCGGCCTCTTTCTGCTTGCGCTCTTCTTCCTCGGCTTTCTGCCGGGCTTTCTCCTCGGCCTCGCGCTGTTCGCGCTCCTTGGCCTCCTGTTCGGCGCGGCGGCGTTCACGCTCTTCGGCGCGCGCCTTTTCCTCGGCCTCGCGGCGTTCGGCTTCCTCGGCCTCACGGGCCTTGGCCGCCTGCAACGCCTTCAGGCGCCGATTCATCTCGGCATCGGAAATCCCGGCCGGCCGGCGCGAAGGATCACCCGACGGCGCAGCGCCACCGCTGGGCTTGGACGCTCCCGGCTTGGGAACCACCACGCGCTTGCGTTTGGTTTCCACCACGACATTCTTGGTGCGTCCGTGGCTGAAACTCTGTTTCACATTCCCGGGGCGTGCCCCACCACGAAGACCCAATGTCTTTTTGCCGTCACTATCGCTCATAAAGCTTCTTACCCTTCCGCGCGGCCCTTGCCGCCGTCATCCATATCGCGCAAGCCACGCAGGCGCTGCGCTTCCTCTACAACACGTTTGGCGAGTCCGCCAGAGGCGAGCGCCGCATGAATCACCGTTTGGCGCCCAAATGCCGCCCCAAGCTCGTCTGCGGTCAGCCAGCCGATGTATTTCCCGAAATGCGGCGTGCTCAGCTTGGACTTGCCGCGCCCGGAACCATCGACCGCCTGAATCAGAACCCAGGCCTCTTCGCGATCAAGCCAGGACTTGACCTTTTCATACCCGGCGACCGCATCGCCGGACTTTCGCGCCAGGCTGATCAATTCGATCACGCGGCGCGACAATTGACGCTCCACCTCGTCCACAAGGTCCTGCGGTACAGTCACCTGCGCCTTGAACCCGCGTGCAAACAGCTTCTTGCCGACGGCCGTGTCCAGCGCCTTGCGATCCGCCGAGACATAAACGCCCCGACCCGGCAACTTGGACGCGACATCCGGGAAAACCTGCCCATCCGGGCCGGTTACAAAGCGGATCAGCCCGTACCGAGGCTGCACCTCGCCCGTGGCGATGCATTTCCGCTCTGGCCCTTCGGACCGTTCCTTATGGACGCCACCGCGACCCATGTGTGCCACCCGAGGCCTGGAATCAGGCCTCGGCCTCCTCGTCTGCTGCTTCGTCCTCGACGTCTGCCTCGGGCTGCTCCAGATCGGCGGGGTCGACCCAGCCCAACATGACCCGGGCGGTCATCACCAGATCCTGTGCCTCTTCCAGCGTCACGCCAAAGGGTTCGAGAATACCGTCATCCTTGACCCGCTGGCCATCAACCGTGGTCCAGCCTCCGGCCAGTTCCCAGTCAGCGCAGGTTGCAAAGTCTTCCAGCGTCTTGACGCTGTCCTTGGCAAGCGCCTCAACCATTTGGGGTGTCAGGCCCTCAAATTCAATAAGGCTGTCCTCGGCACCCAGGCTGCGGGCGCTGTCCAGCGCCGCCTTGGCCTGTGCCTCAAGGAATTCGCGCGCACGGGCCTGCAGCTCGTTTGCAGTGCCTTCGTCGACGCCATCGATCACCAGCAGTTCGTCCAGCTCGACATAGGCCACTTCTTCCAGGTTGGTGAAGCCTTCCGAGACCAGCAGCTGGGCAAAGAACTCGTCCAGGTCCAGGCTGTCCATGAACAGCTGCGTGCGGGCTTCGAACTCCTTCTGACGGCGTGCCGATTCTTCGGCCTCGGTCATGATGTCGATGTCCAGACCGGTCAACTGGCTGGCCAGACGCACGTTCTGACCACGGCGACCGATGGCGAGGCTCAGTTGCTCTTCGGGAACCACAACTTCGATCTTGCCGGCTTCTTCGTCCAGAACCACTTTCGACACTTCCGCAGGCTGCAGCGCGTTCACAAGGAATGTCGGCTGGTCTTCATTCCACGGGATGATGTCGATCTTTTCACCCTGCAGCTCGTTCACGACGGCCTGCACGCGGCTGCCGCGCATACCAACGCAGGCGCCGACGGGGTCGATCGAGTTGTCATACGAGATGACCGCGATCTTGGCACGCGAACCGGGGTCACGGGCCACGGCCTTGACCTCGATGATGCCGTCATAGATTTCCGGCACTTCCATCTTGAACAGCTCGGCCATGAACTCGGGCGCCGTGCGCGACAGGAAGATCTGGTGACCGCGCGTTTCGCGGCGCACTTCCTTGATGTAGGCGCGCACCCGGTCATTGGGGCGATAGCTTTCGCGACCGATCTTGTCGTTGCGGCGCAGAACAGCCTCGGCCCCACCCAGATCGACGATCACGTTGCCGAATTCCTCACGCTTGACGGCGCCGTTGATGATGGTGCCGACACGATCCTTGAAGTCTTCGTACTGGCGGTCACGCTCGGCCTCACGAACCTTCTGCAGGATCACCTGCTTGGCCGATTGAGCCGCGATCCGGCCCATTTCCACCGGCGGGACCTCTTCCACGAATACATCACCAATCTCGGGCGATTCCATGTATTGCTTGGCCTGCTCGACGGTCATCTCGGCCTGATAGTTCTCAAGCTCGTCATCCGCGACCACGGTGCGGACTCGAGTAAAGGTTGCCTTGCCGGTCTTGCGATCGATGGACACGCGGATGTCCATTTCCGCGCCGTAACGGCTCTTGGCGGCACGGGCGAGCGATTCCTCCATCGCTTCGACGACCAGACCGGGGTCGATCATCTTTTCGCGGGCCACAGCCTCGGCGGTCTGCAACAGCTCAAGCTGGTTTGCTGAGGTGATTGCCATCAGTTCGTCTCCTCTTCGGACCCTTCGGTCTCAATCTCGTCGAAAGCGTTTTCGTTCAGGGCGCCGGCATCCTTGCGCTGGCGCAGCATTTCCTTGATCAGGTCATCGGTCAGGACCAGCTTGGCGTCGCTCAGCCAGTCGAATTGCAGACCGATGGTCACGGTCTCTTCGCCGTTGGGGATGTTGATCAGAACCTCATCCCCTTCGACACCGGCCAGTTCCCCCTTGAAGCGGCGGCGGCCGTCGATCAGTTCGGTGGTTTCCAGCTTGGCCTCGTATCCTTCGAACGTCTCGAAATCCTTCAGTCGCGTCAGCGGGCGGTCGATGCCGGGGCTGGACACCTCGAGCGTATAAGCGTCGAGGATCGGGTCCTCAACGTCCAGCGTGGCGCTGACCGCGTTCGAAATCTCGGCGCAATCATCCACCTCGATGCCGCCATCGGGCTTGTCGGCCATGATCTGCAGCGTAGTCTGCTTGCCGCTCATCAGGCGGATGCGGACCAGCTCGTACCCCAGATCCTCGATCACCGGAGTGATGATCTCGGCCAGTCGTCGGTCGATCGCCGCCTTGGCTATCAGGTCGTTTGTCATATGGTGCTCTACCCTTCAATCGGGCACAAAAAAACGGGCGCGCGGCCCGTCGAATTTTCCGGTGGAGCCTCGGACCAGAAGTCCGACACGCCGCTGTTGCAACTGCATATACGCAGGACGCCCCGAGTCTGCAACCCCTGCCGTCAACCAACGGACAATCCGCGTCAGTTTTCAGGTCGGTCTCAGGCCATCCACCAGCGTTCCGCGATGCGCCCATCGTCCAACGGCGCGCCCCGCCCGATCCGGCGTGGCAGACCCACGGTGCCGGAGATTGCCAGCGACATCTCTGATTCGTTGGGGAAGAACCGCACGCCACCCAGACCGCGCAGCCCTTGCGCCGCCGGCAGCACCGACACGTCCACATAACGGTCACGCAGCGCCTCGGCCCGCACGGCCGGGTCGGGGATCACGATGATATCGACCGCTTCCAGCCAGCCGGCATGGCCATCCTTGTAGTGGCCCGCGACCCGGCGGCCGCGGAAATGGCGCCCGTCTTCGGCCCGTTCGACCCGGTAACACCCGGTGCCGTTCGCCTGCTGCAGCGGCGAAACGCTCTGCCCGTCGCGGGTAATGACGAACCGGGTATCGGCCAGCAGGAAAGGCAGGCCGGGGTTGGCCTCGGCCAGTTCGATCCGTATGCGGTCCGGCGCCAGGGCTTCGGCGCGCCCGACCTCGGACAGGACCGCCAGAACATCTCCGGCCGTCAGCGCCACACCGTCGTGAAACACCGCATCGGCACGCAGGTCGAAGGTCCAGACACGGGCCTCGGAATCGGTCTGCCATGCGGTCGCCAGCTCGCCGCGAAGAGTGCCGTCCGGCGCGATCTCGGTCAGGGTGTCGAACACCGCACCCCGGGCCAGCCGGTCCAGGCTGTCATCGCGCGGCACGGCGATGCGCAGCACGCCGCCCGATTTCGGCGTATCCGCCAGCGAGGCCCCCGTCGCGGCCAGCAGGGCTGCGGCGGCACCCGAGGTGAACAGAGCACGGCGGTCGATGCGGGTCATGCAACCTCCTGCGCGGTTCGGTCCATGATGCGCACCAGTTCGGCGCTGATCCCAGGCTCCGACAGGGCGTGACCGGCCTGCCGCACCATCTTCAGCTCGGCCTCGGGCCATTTCTCGGCCAGGCTCCAAGCCGCCTGCGGGGGGCAGATCATGTCGTACCGGCCTTGCACGATATGGCCGGGGATATGCGCGATCCGGTCCATCCGGTCCAGAATCTGGCCGTCATGTTCCAGAAACGCCTTGTTGATGAAATAGTGATTCTCGAGCCGCGCGAAGGTGCGCGCATATTCGCCGGGGCTTTCACCGACGGCCCCGTTCGTGTGGATCGAGGCCAGCGCGTTTTCCCAGTGCGACCAGGCGCGGGCGTACAGGATCTCAGTCGCGCGATCGCCCGAAAACAGCCGCTTGTTGTAGGCGCCGATCGTGTCGGACAGTTCCGAGTCGCGCAGCAGGGAGGTGAAGCGCGCCCATTGCTCGGGCCAGAACTTGCCGGCCCCGCCGCCATAGAACCAGTCAAGCTCCGCCTGCGTGGCCAGAAACACGCCGCGCAGAACCAGGCGGGTCACCCGGTCGGGGTGGGTTTGGGCATAGATCAGCGCCAGCGTGGCGCCCCAGCTGCCGCCGAATACGATCCAGTCGTCGATCTCGAACAGTTTCCGCAGGCGCTCGATATCGGCCACCAGGTGCCACGTCGTGTTGTTCTCGACCGAGGCCGTGGGCCGCGACCGGCCGCAGCCGCGCTGATCGAACAGAATCACCCGGTAGACCTCGGGATCGAAATAGCGCCGCATGGCCGGGCTGCAGCCGCCGCCTGGGCCGCCATGCAGAACCACCACCGCAATCCCGTCGGGATTGCCGCATTGTTCCACATAAATGCGGTGCCCGTCGCCCATATCCACCACGCGCTGGTCGAACGGATCGACCGGCGGGTAAAGATATTGCACTGCGCGCTTTTGGTCCGGGTACTTGTCCATTATGGCCCTATATAGTCCTACAGCGTAAAAGAGCACACGGAGACAGGAATGCAAGCGCATCCGAACACGGTTGACCCGTCCGAGATCGCAAAATTCGAGGCGATGGCCGCCGAATGGTGGGACCCGCACGGGAAATTCAAACCTCTGCACATGCTCAATCCGTGCCGTCTGGAC
This sequence comes from Ruegeria sp. CG3, assembly GCF_056537205.1. NCBI lineage: Bacteria > Pseudomonadati > Pseudomonadota > Alphaproteobacteria > Rhodobacterales > Roseobacteraceae > Ruegeria > Ruegeria sp. CG3. Next base: position 355,996 of record NZ_JBQFRC010000003.1, read on the forward strand.
TATATCACACAGCAGATCGCGGGCGAATTTGACCGGGATCTGACGGCAGCGAAACCGTTCGCGGGCCTGCGCCTGCTGGATATCGGCTGCGGCGGCGGGTTGCTGAGCGAGCCGATGGCGCGGCTGGGCGCCGAGGTCGTGGGCGCCGACGCGGCCGAGCGCAACCTGCCCGTGGCCCGCATCCATGCCGAGCAATCCGGCCTGCAGATCGACTATCGCCACACCACCGCCGAGGCGATGGCCGACGCGGGCGAGCAGTTCGACGTGGTTCTGAACATGGAGGTGGTCGAGCATGTGGCCGATCCGCTGGCCTATCTGACAGCCACGCAACAGCTGTTGAAACCCGGCGGGCTGGAAATCTGTTCCACCATCAACCGCAACCCGAAATCCTATGCGATGGCGATTTTCGGGGCCGAGGTCGTGATGCGCTGGCTGCCGCGCGGCACGCATGAATGGTCCAAATTCATCACCCCGGACGAGCTGTTCGACCTGCTGCGCCAAGCCGGTCTGGACCCGGTGGACCGCAAGGGATTCGTCTTCAACCCGATCACCTGGAGCTGGTCGATCTCGGACCGGGATCTGAGCGTGAACTATGTCACCGCCAGCGTGAAGCCGGGCTGAGGTCTATTCCTCTTCCAGCTTCATGCGCAGGTCGCGCAGAACCGGCAGGGTCGTGCGCACACGCTCAAGGCCCAGCTCGCCCACGACCCGGTTGATCAGAGGCGCGATGGCCGAGATCGCCTGATCCCGCGCCCGGCGGCCGGCCGGGCTGATCGCCACCATCTTGCGGCGGGCATCGTCCCAATCGGGGCGGATGTGGATGTATCCGGCCCATTCCAGCTTGGCCAAGGTGTTGGTCATTGCCCCACGGGTCACATGGAATGTGCTGGCCAGTTGGGCAGGCGTCCGCTCGCCTCCCACGAACACCAGGTGGTTCAGCACCGAGAAATGCGAGATTTCCATGCCCTTGGGCAGCACTCGGCTCAGCCGGTTCCGCAGCAATTGGTCCGCGGTCAGGATCTCGCTGAACAGCGCGACCGCAAGGGCGTTGGTTTCGTCAGTCATTACCCGGTTCTGGATCAGGGCCCGTCGAACGGGCGAACATGTGTCAAGGACGGCACGCGCCGCCGTGCCTCTGTAACAGACCTATCATCCAGATCAAAAAAGTGAATGCCGGTCTGAGTGCCTGCGTCGATCAGCACCTCGCCCCAGGGCGACACGACCATGCTGTGCCCGTGGGTATGGCGCGTCTTGCCGCGGGTCTTGGGGTGTTCCCCGGTCTGCGCGGGGGCAATGACCCAACAGCCGGTCTCGATGGCGCGGGCGCGCAGAAGCGGCTCCCAATGGGCCGCGCCGGTCACCGGAGAGAACGCAGCCGGAACCGTCAGGATCGTGGCCCCGCCCTGTGCCAGCGCGGCGTGCAGATGCGGGAACCGGATGTCATAGCAGATGGTCATGCCGACCTTGCCGAAGGCGGTCTCGGCAATCACCGCCCGCGACCCGGGCCGATAGCTGGCCGATTCGCGAAAAGTCTCGGTCTCGGTGACCTGCACGTCGAACATGTGGATCTTGTCATAGCGCGCGACGATCCCGCCCTGCGGGTCGATCATGTAAGACCGGTTGGCGAACCGCCCGTCGGCGTCATGAGTCTTCAGCCCCAGCGATCCGATCAGCAGCCACACGCCCAATTCCGCCGCCTGTTCGCGCAGGCCCGCCAGTGTGATGTCGTCTTCCTCGTGCTGCAGCACCTCGCGTTGGCGCGTTCCGCTGGTCGAAACGCAGTTGGTGACCTCGGGCGTCAGGATGAACGTCGCGCCCTTGCCCGCGGCCTCGTCCATCATGGCGCGCACCATGTCCAAGTTCGCGGCCGGGTCGTCCGACGAGGTGATCTGCAGCAGGGCGGTTCTCATCAGGCGGCCAACAGCGGGTCCAGCTTGCCGGCCTGTTCGAGTTCGTACAGATCGTCGCAGCCACCGACATGGGTGTCGCCGATGAAGATCTGAGGCACCGTGCGCCGCCCGCCCGCCCGCTGGATCATCTCGGGCTTGCGTTTGGGGTTCATCAAAACGTCGATTTCCTCGAAGGCGACGCCTTTCTGATTCAGCAGCCGTTTGGCCGCGTGGCAAAAGCCGCACAGCGGCGAGGTATATATGACAACCGGTTTCATGGTCCGTTCCCTTGGATTTCGCGCAATCTAGGGGGAATTAGGCATCCTTGGCAACGCGCGCCAGTACCAACACGGAAATATCATCCGCCCCGGCCGCCCGGCAGGCGCGGGCGCAGGCCGCCAGGGTTGCGCCCGATGTCATCACGTCATCGACCAGCAGCACGGCGCGCCCCGGCAGGCGGTCCGCCCGGCGCGGATGCACGGTGATCGCATCGCGCAGCGTTTCGGTCCGTTCGGCGGCCGTTTTCCCCTCCAGCGCCGGGGTGCGCCGGCTGCGCAGCAGCAGGTCGGGGCAAACCGGCAATCCGACCGTTTTTCCCAGATGCTGCGCCAGCAGCGCCGACTGGTTGTACCGACGCTTCAGCAACCGCGACCAATGCAGCGGCACCGGGGCGATCACCGTATCCGGTCGAAACAGCGCGCCACCGGCCTGCGCCATCCAACGCGCCGCAGGTTTTGCCAGTTCGGAACGATCCCCGTGCTTCAGGGCCAGAACCAGTGACCGCGCCCGTCCCTGATACAGCAATGCCGCGCGCCCCTCGGCCCACGGTTGTGGGCGGCGCAAACAATCGTCGCAGTCGATTCGGTGACCATCATCGCTGCCAGGCACCGGCGCACCGCAACTGTGGCAGACCGTCCCGCCGATGAACGGGGTCTCGCGCCAGCACGGCCCGCACAGGCCGAAATCCGAGGCCGCCATCTCGCCGCAGCCGATGCAGCGTGGCGGATACACGACCTCGATCGCGGTTTGAATCCGCTGCCATATGCGATAATTGCGGCTTATGGATTTGCCAGCACCCAATGCACCCTCGCTGTTCGATCGCAAAGCGCTTGCGGCACACCGCGCGCGGATCAGCGACGAAGCCCTTTTTCTGCACCACGCCGCCATGGACGAGGTGCAGGATCGCCTTTCCATGGTTAACAAATCCTTTACTGCGCCAGCGATCGTAGCCCCCTACCCCGAGATTTGGGCGCCGGTCCTGCCGGGCGCCCGGGTCGTGGCCGATGCCGACGTGCTGGACCTCAAACCCGCTGCGCATGATCTGGTGGTCCATGCGATGGCCCTGCATTGGGCCAACGATCCGGTGGGACAGCTGATCCAATGTGTCCGCGCGCTGCAGCCGGACGGGTTGTTGTTGGTGGTGTGTCTGGGCGGTGAAACCCTGCACGAATTGCGGGCCGCGCTGGGTCAGGCCGAGGTCGAGGTGACCGGCGGTCTCAGCCCCCGTGTCGCGCCGATGGCCGAGTTGCGAGATCTTGGCGCGCTGCTGCAGCGTGCGGGTTTTGCATTGCCTGTTGCGGACAAAGTGCCCCTGACGGCGACGTATCGCGACCTGTGGCACCTGATGCGGGACCTGCGCGCGATGGGTGAAACCAACGCCATGACCCAGCGGTTGAAACACCCGTCGCGCCGCGCGGTCTTTTCCCGGGCCCAAGAGATTTACGCCGCGCATTTCACATCTCCCGAAGGCCGGCTGAGTGCCACGTTCGAGCTGATCTGCCTGACGGGCTGGGCGCCGGATGCCAGCCAGCCCAAGCCGTTGCGCCCTGGCTCGGCCCAGATGAGACTGGCCGACGCCCTTGGCACGAAAGAAGGCAAACTGTCCGATTGACCCGCTGACCGAACCGATTATTTCAGCCTCTAAACCAGAATTCAGGAAGCTCACCATGTTCGATGCCACCCGCCCGGAACACGCTCCGGCAGACCACCCAAAAGTGAAGATGGGCCGCGTCGGCGTTCTTCTGGCCAATCTCGGCACCCCGGACGACTACAGCTATTGGCCGATGCGCCGCTATCTGGACGAGTTCCTGTCCGACCGGCGGGTGATCGACTATCCGGCCTGGAAATGGCAGCCGATCCTGCAGGCCATCATCCTGACCAAACGTCCCTTCAGCTCGGGCGCTGCGTACAAGTCGATCTGGAACCACGACAAGGGCGAAAGCCCGCTGATGACCATCACCAAGGACCAGACCGGCAAGATGCGTGCGGCGATGCAGGACCGGTATGGCGACAAGGTCATGGTGGATTTCTGCATGCGTTACGGAAACCCCTCGACCAAGTCGAAGGTCCGCCAGATGGTGGCCGAGGGCTGCGACCGCATCCTGTTCTTCCCGCTCTATCCGCAATATGCGGGCGCCACGACGGCCACCGCGAACGACCAGTTCTTTCGCGCACTGATGGACGAGGCCTGGCAGCCCGCCAGCCGCACGGTGCCCGCCTATTTCGACGAGCCGGCCTATATCGACGCCCTCGCGCAGTCGGTCGAGACGGCCTATGCCGCGATGGAGACCAAGCCGGACGTTCTGGTGTGTTCCTATCACGGCATGCCGGAGCGGTACCTCATGCAGGGCGACCCGTACCACTGCCAGTGCGCCAAGACGTCACGCCTGCTGAAAGAACGGCTGGGCTGGGCGGATGATCAACTGGTGACCACCTTCCAGTCACGATTCGGACCCGAGGAATGGCTGAAGCCCTACACCGTCGACCACGTCGCGGAACTGGCTCGGCAGGGCAAAAAGAATATCGCCGTCATCGCCCCGGCATTTTCGTCGGACTGCATTGAAACGCTGGAAGAGATCAACGAAGAGATCCGCGAAAGCTTTGAGCACGCCGGCGGCGAAAGCTTTACCTACATTCCCTGCCTCAACGACGAGGACGCGCATATCGCGGCCTTGGGCAAGGTTGTCGAGGACAACCTCAAAGGCTGGCTGGACTGAACCGGCCCGAAAACAAGCACGAAAAAAGGCGGTGGAAATCCACCGCCTTTCTTTTTTTTCGTAGTCCGTTGGACTTAGCCTGCGGCAACAGCTGCGGCAACAACGACCAGCAGGATCAGCGGCAGGATGATGCCCTGCGACGAGCCCTGGGTTTCTTCGACGACAACAGGTGCCTCAACAACCGGCTCTTCCAGGTTGCCAGCATATGCGGTCGAAGCAGCAGCGGTCAGTGCAGCAGCGAGTACAAGTTTCTTCATATTAACCTCCAGAGTTTGCGCGATCCCAATTGCGGAACCACACACCTAAGACTTACCTCGTGGTTTTTTCTAATCAGCAAAGCAGAACGAATGCAATTGCAACTTGCAGTGCAAGCGGGTTGGCGCGCGAAAATGTCGTCAAATTAGCAACACTTGCGTCCCGACCTTCGCCATGGCGTACAGCTCTGCGATGTTCTCATTGAACAACCCGATGCACCCGTTCGACGACCGGCGGCCGATTTTCCGCGTATCGTGGGTTCCGTGGATCCGGTAATACTTCCAGCTGAGATACAAAGCGTGCGTTCCCAGCGGGTTATCGGGCCCCGGAGGGATGTAATCCGGCCATTCCGGGTTTCTTTTCTTCATCGACGGCGTCGGCGACCAGCTGGGCCCCTCGACCTTGCGGATGACACTCGTGCGACCGCGGCGGGTCAGTTCTTCGGTCAGCGGAACCGACGACGGGTACAGCTTGTAGACGGTCTGGTCTTCCGACCAGTAGTGCAAAGCGCGGGAAACGGTGTCGACCAGAATCGCCCCGTTCCGGGTGTTCGAGAAGTAGGGCTGCCATTGCTGCGCCTTGAAGCCCGACACATTGCGGCGAACGGCCGGTTCAGCCTCGGGTGCAGGGCGCAATGGGTCGCCCGGGATGTATTGGGCGATCGCCGGGCTGGCGAGCAAAGACGATGCGCCTGCGAGGAATCCGCGGCGGGACGAAGAGAAAACGCGTTTCTTGACCATGGTGACAGGTCCTCTGCGAAAGATGTGCAAGAATCCGCTCTATGTTATTGCCAGAATGCTTCAGTCGCAAATCAAACCGGCAGAATCATGCGGGTTCGTGCATTTGAGCCTTTGCTCATGGGCCGCTGGCAGGGTATTGCCAATTGGAAACAAGCAAACCGGACTCATCATGACGCGCATTTTTTCCCTGCTCTTGATTTGCCTTGTCGCACTGGCGGCATGTACCGACGTGAGCGGCACTTCAACCCTTGGTGCGGATGGGCGCCCGCTGCCCAAAGCCTACAAGATCCGGGGAAATCCCGAAAAACTGCAGTTCCGCATGCTTGATTCTGTAAACGCCCTGCGGCAGGCGTCGGGACTGCAGTCGGTGCAGTTGAACGCGCAGTTGAACGCAGCGGCGGCGACGCACGCCAAGGACATGTCGCGGCAGAACCGGCCCTGGCATTTCGGCTCGGACGGATCTTCGCCGCTCGACCGGGTGGCCCGTGCCGGTTATGCGGGGCGTTTCCTGGGTGAAGCGATTTCCGAGACCTACGAGACCGAAACCGAAACCCTGGCCGCGTGGATGCAGGAACCGGGTCCGCGATCGGTGATCATGGACCCGCAAGCAACCCAGATGGGGTTTGCATGGCACCAGGAAAACGGCGGGAAGATCTGGTGGACGCTCGAGATGGGAACCGGCGGTTAAGCATGGCCCAAGACGAAAAAAAAGCCCCCGAAATCCGGGGGCTTTTTTCTTTCTAACAAGTCTCAGGCAGCTTGCATGGACTGAGCTGTGGTCAGGATCGCATACAGCTTGACCGGATCCGGGTTGGCCCGAAGCTTCGAGCAGACCGCGCCGTCGCGCAGCGTGCGCGATACCAGCGCCAAGGCCTTGAGATGCTCGACACCGGCGTCTTCCGGGGCGAACAGCGCAAAGGCCAGATCCACGGGCTGACGGTCGACCGATCCGAAGTCGATGGGCTTTTCCAGCATGACGAACACGCCGGCAACCGAGTCGATCTCGGACAAACGGGCGTGGGGCAGGGCAACACCATGGCCAACGCCGGTCGGTCCAAGGCTTTCCCGCTCCAGCAGGCAGTCTACGATGGTCTGCGGATCAAGTCCGAGTGCGCCCGCGGCGACGTCACCGATTTCCTGAAACAACCGTTTTTTGCTGGACGCTGCAGATAGCACGCGCACCGCTTCGGGCTTCAGTATGCTCGACAAATCCATGTTTTGCTCCACGGCGACGCCCCCAGAATCCGGGGGCCCCGCCCAATTCTTGCCTGTTACGGATCGATCCAGCCGATATTGCCGTCATCTCGGCGATACACGACGTTCAATCCGTCCTTGTTTTCATTCCTGAACACCAGCACCGGGGCGCCGGCCAATTCCATTTGCATGACAGCTTCGCCGACACTCAACGATGGGATCTTGGTTTCCATCTCAGCCACGATGATGGGCTGCAATGAGTCGGGTTCGTCGGCCACGTCCGATTCGTTCGAGGCGAGGATATAAGATGACGCTCCGAAGAGTTCAACCGGCTGAGCCCGTTCACGATGGTGGTCCTTGAGGCGACGCTTGTAGCGACGCAGTTGTTTCTCCATCTTTTCGCAGCACGCCTCGAATGCTGCATAGATTTCGGTTGCATGTGCCTTGGCCTGGGCTGTCAGGCCCGTGGACATATGTATGGTGGTTTCGCACACATACTCATGCGCTGAACGGGAAAAGACGACGTTGGCATCCGTCGGTCGCTGAGCATATTTGCTCACGACCTCGCCCAATGCGTCCTGCACGTGTGTCTGCAAGGCTGCACCAATGTCGATCTGTTTGCCGCTGATTTGGTAACGCATGTGATCTCCTTCACAATTCACACCCATTATGACGTCACGTCAGGTGACATGCTTGTTTTTATCGGGTGGGGGGTAGAGACATGTTTCGCGGTTGTCCTCGGTAGGGCCCTTCGGAGAAGGGAGATCGAGATCCAGTCTGGAACCGCGAAAATGCCATGTCCCAATTGAGCCAAGAGGCGGCAGAAGAGTCAATCAAAACAGGAGTGTATATACGCGAATTCTGTCATGCGCCTGGCGCAATCACAGCTAAGCCTATGAAATCTTGAAGTTTTCACCCAAATACACGCGGCGGACATTTTCGTTTTCCACCACCTCGTCGGGCGATCCGGACATCAGCATCTGCCCGTCGTGCAGGATATAGGCGCGGTCCACAATTTCCAGCGTTTCCCGCACGTTGTGGTCGGTGATCAGTACGCCGATTCCACGCTTTTTCAGATCCGCCACCAGATGCCGGATATCGCCCACGCTGATCGGGTCGACGCCGGCAAATGGCTCGTCCAGCAGCAGGTACTTGGGGTCGGCGGCCAGACAGCGGGCTATCTCGACGCGACGGCGCTCACCGCCCGACAATGCAAGGGCAGGCGCCCGCCGCAAATGCTCGATCGAAAAATCCGAGAGCAGCTCTTCCAGACGTTCCTTGCGGCGGTGCACATGCTTCACCGCAATGTCGAGCACGGCCGAGATATTGTCCTCGACACTCAAGCCGCGAAAGATCGACATTTCCTGCGGCAGATACCCAATGCCCATGCGCGCCCGGCGATACATCGGCAGCGTGGTCACATTCTGACCGTCCAACGTGACCGTTCCGGCCTCGGGGAACACCAGCCCGGCAACGGAATAGAACGTGGTCGTCTTGCCCGAGCCGTTCGGCCCTAGCAACGCAACGACCTCGGACCGGTCCAGCGTCATCGACACGTCCCGGATCACGGTCTTTTTGCGATAAGATTTGCGCAGTTTCTGAATCTTCAGACCCTGAGACCCTTCGGCAACGGACAGTTGCGGGCCCGCCATCAATTGCCGCCCTGCTGAAGGATCGTCTTGACCCGCCCCGACATGGTCGCGGTTCCGCTTGTCAGGTTCGCAATCATCTGGTCGCCGCTGATCGTGCTGGGCCCCTGCGTCAGCAGAACGTTGCCCTTCATCACGATCACACCCGAGTCGATGGTGTATTCCGCCCAGTCCCCTTCGGCGGCATCCGGCGGGCTGACAAGCACGACGTTTTCCGATGCCTCCATGCGTTCGATCCCCGACCGATCCTGGTTGTAGATCACCAACACGCGACCGGCGGACAGGCGCATTTCGCCCTGCACTACAATGACGTTGCCAAGAAACTCGGCCGAACCGTCCTCTTGATTGACGTTCAGCGTCTCGGATGTCACTTCGACCGGCAGACTGGGATCGGCTTTCACCGACCCAAAGGCCACCTGCGCTTCTTGCGCGGAAGATGGCACCGAACCCACGGCCAGAGCGAAACAAACGAGGACGAAACGAAAATCAAACACAGTCTATCTTTCGGCTTTTTTCGGCTCATATAACAGCTTAACGCCATCTGTAAAAAGAATATGGACCGGTCCACCGTCTTTTTCAGCGCCGAATGTCATCCGCCCGGCCGAGAAATTGCCGATTGGTCCTGTTCCCTGCACCTGACCTGGCGTATCGCCCCGGATCTCGTCCAATGAAGTATTCAACAGGTCTGTCGTCACCCGGATACCGTCCGTGGTTGTGATCACCACGTCCCCCGTGAAGGTGGCCGTCGCCTTGTCCGGTCGGATCGACCCCGAGTTGGAGTCCAGCGTGATCACCCCACCGTTCAGCAGGCCGAACCGGCCACGGAATTCGGTTGCTCTTGGATCGCTGTCGGCAGTTCCCTGGCTGGCCCGCACCGCCTCGACCTGGACATCTTCGCCCTTGCGGGTGGTCCCCCGATAGTTCGGGCGGGTCACAAGCTGCCCCTCAAGCCGTTCGTCGATATCCTGCTGGGTGAACGGACCCGAGACGTTTGTTTCGATGCTGCGCGACAGCAGGAATACCGTGGACAGCAGCAGAATCGCCGCCAGCGGCAACAGAACCTTCAGGAACTGCACCATTCGGGAATAGCGGTCCACCTGCGCCTCCTGTCAGCCAAGCCCGACGCGCAGGCAATCGTGAATATGCAGAAGGCCCTGCGCCAATCCCGGTTGTTCGGGGTCGACGACGAACAACGAGGTGATCTTGCGCGCGTTCATGATCGCCACGGCTTCTTCGGCCAGCGAATCCGGTGCGATCGTGGTCGGATTGCGGGTCATGACCTGAGCGGCTGTATTGTCCAGAAGCCCCTCCATGTGGCGCCTCAGGTCGCCGTCGGTGATGATACCGGCAAGCTTGCCATCCGCGTCCGTCACCCCGACCACGCCAAAGCCTTTCTGGCTGATCTCGATCAACGCGTCGCTCATCGGTGTATCGGCAGAAACCAGCGGTACCGCATCGCCACTGTGCATCAGATCGCGTACGGCGCTCAGCTGCGCGCCCAGTTTGCCGCCCGGATGGAAGGCGCGGAAATCCTCTGGTTTGAAGTCACGATATTTCATCAGCGCAATCGCCAGCGCATCACCCATGGCCAGCGTCAGCGTGGTCGAAATCGACGGCACCATCCCATAGCCGCAGGCCTCGCCCAGAGAGGGGATCAGCAAATGCACGTCCGCCTGTTTCATCAACGAGCTTTCGGGCTTGCTGGACAGGCCGATCAAAGGGATGCCGAACCGCCGGGTAAAGGCCAGAAGGTTGGCCAGTTCCGGCGCCTCGCCCGAATTGGAGATCGCCAGAACCACGTCTCCCTTCGACACCATCCCCAGGTCGCCGTGACTGGCCTCGGCCGGATGAACGAAATAGGCCGGCGTGCCGGTGCTGGCCAGGGTTGCGGCGATCTTGTGGCCGATGTGTCCAGACTTGCCGATGCCGCTGATGATGATCCGCCCTGTGGCCTGCAGGATCAGCTGAACGGCTTCGGCAAACCGGTCGTCAAGGCTGTCGGCCAAAACATCCAACGCCCGGGCTTCGTCGGTGATTACCTGACGGGCAACCTTCAGAAAGGATTCATTGTCTGTCATGAGTGCGCAAAAATATCCGTTTCAGGCCATCCGGCCAGATCCAGTCTGGCACGCATCGGCAGGAAGTCAAAACAGGCCTGCGCCATCTCGGCGCGCCCTTCACGCGCCAGCCGCGCGTTCAAGGCATCACGCAAACGGTGCAGATACAGGACGTCGGAGGCCGCATAATCCAGTTGGGCCTCGGTCAGGGTCTCCGCACCCCAGTCGCTCATCTGTTGCTGTTTCGAGATATCGACGCCCAGCAACTCCTGACACAGGTTCTTGAGTCCATGACGATCGGTATAGGTGCGCACAAGGCGGCTGGCGATCTTGGTGCAATATACCGGAGCGGCCAACGCCCCGAAGGCATGATACATCGCGGCAATGTCGAACCGCCCGAAATGAAACAGCTTCAGCACATCCGGGTTTTCCAGCATGGCACTCAGGTTTGGCGCCGAGGTTTGGCCCTTTTCGACCTGCACGATATGGCAATCGCCGTCACCCCCGGACATCTGAATCACGCACAGGCGATCCCGGTGCGGGTTGAGACCCATGGTCTCACAATCAATGGCCACGATCGGGCCCAGATCCAGCCCATCGGGCAGGTCGTTCTTGTACAGATGGTTCGCCACACGTGTTTCCTTCGTTCGGTATCGTCCCCGAAATAGGGTGTTTGGCCTGCAAACTCAACGCCATCCGGACCGATGCCGCGATTGATCTCAGGCAGGCTTGATGCATCCCCATGGGGGGGATAGGGTTAATGCATGAACCCTCACAAGCATTCAACTCATCCGCAGATCATCGCGCGCCTGAAACGCGCACATGGGCATCTGGCCAAGGTCATCGCCATGCTGGACGACCAGGAGCCCTGTCCGGACATCGCTCAGCAGCTTTTCGCCGTGGAAAAGGCGATCACGAATGCCAAGCGGACACTGATCCATGATCATGTCGACCATTGCCTGGCCTCGGGCGACGCCGAATCGGTCGACGCCTTCAAGGCCATCACCAAGTACCTGTGATGCTGAGCGTTCTGCAAAACCGGGTCTATCGTCACCTGCTTGCTGCGCAAATCGTGGCCTTGACGGGCACCGGTCTTGCCACGGTGGCCTTGGGACTTCTGGCCTACGATCTTGCCGGAAGCTCTGCGGCCCTGGTTCTGGGTACGGCACTGACGATAAAGATGGTTGCCTATGTTTCGGTCGCGCCGGTGGCGGCGGCCTTTGCGGAACGGCTGAACCGACGAAAACTCCTTGTGACGCTGGACCTCGTCCGCGCCGCAGTGGCGCTGTGCCTGCCGTTCGTGACCGAAATCTGGCAGGTCTACGTTCTGATCTTCGTTCTGCAATCTGCTTCGGCCGGGTTCACCCCGGCGTTTCAGGCCACGATACCAGACGTTCTGACCGACCAGCAGGACTATACCAAGGCGCTGTCGTTGTCGCGCCTGGCCTATGATCTGGAAAGTCTGGTGAGCCCGATGCTGGCCGCGTTCCTGCTGATCTTCGTCAGCTTCGACAGCCTGTTTCTGGGAACAAGCCTCGGCTTTGTCGCCTCAGCCTTTTTGGTCATGTCGGTTACCCTTCCCTCTCCCACGCCCGTCCGGCCGCGCGAGTTCTTCGACCGCACGACCCGCGGTCTGCGGATCTATCTGGCCACACCGCGCCTTCGGGGGTTGCTGGCTTTGAACTGGAGCGCCGCAGCGCTCAGCGCGATGGTCCTGGTCAATACCGTCGTCATCGTGCGTGCAAGCCTTGGGTTGTCCGACAGTGCCGTGGCCATCGCGCTGGCCGGATTCGGCAGCGGGTCCATGCTGGCGGCATTTGCCTTGCCGGCGGTTTTGCGGCGGTTCGAGGACCGCAAAGTGATGCTGGCGGGTGCGACAATTTCCACCGCGGCCATGGCGTTTGCTGCGATCCTGTCTGCAGCTGTACCCATGAGCCTTGCCGGGCTGTCCGCAATCTGGGCACTGGTCGGCTTCGGATACTCGGCAACCCTGACCCCGTCGGGGCGCCTGCTGACCCGGTCGGCCCACGCCGAAGACCGCCCGGCCGTCTTCGCCGCCCAATTCACCCTGTCGCATGCCTGCTGGTTGGTTCTCTACCCGCTGGCCGGATGGGTCATGACAGCGTTCGGTGCGACAGTGGCCATGGCTTTGTTGACCGTTCTGTCACTGTGCGGTCTGGTCGGAGCTCTGTTGGCATGGCCTCGCGCCGAGCCGGGCGCGGTCATCCACCAGCATCCGGACCTGCCGGTCGACCATCCGCACCTGTCCGGATCGGCAGAGCACGCCCACCCGATCATCATCGACGACCTTCACCCCCGATACCCGCATCAGCCTTGAGCGCAGGCGCCAAACTGGCATACACCCGAACCATCCCTTCGGAACACGGAGCATCGATGGACCAGCTTGATCGCCGCATCATTGCCGCGCTGCAACACAACGCGCGCGCCTCGACCACCCATATCGCGGCAACGCTCGGGGTGGCCCGGACTACGGTGCATGAACGTATCAGCCGGATGGAGAGAAACGGTGTGATCGCCGGATATTCGGTGATCCTGCGCCAGGCCGAGGACACGCCCAAGGTCCAGGTCGTTGTCCTGCTGGAGGTACAGCAGAAAGAAACCGCCCGCATTATCAAGCGGCTGGAAGCCTATCCAGAGGTCAAGCTGTGCCTGTCGATCAATGGAGAATTCGATCTGTTGCTGTCCGCCGAAGCGCCGCGGATCGAGGATCTGGACATTCTGGTTGATGAGCTAGCGGCGATCCCGGGAGTGCTGCGGACCAACACCAGCGTTGTGTTCGGCCGCCGCATCGATCGGGGCTGAGGTCCCGATAACCCTCTGTAAACCCAAAACTGGCTAGCTTGGCCCGGACACAAGAATCCCCGGACCGGCAGAATGCCAGAGCTCAAGTTTTTCACCTCGATCGCCGTTTGGCTAACCGCCGCCGCGCCTGCCGCCCTAGCATGGTCGGATGGCCACGCGATTGACGTCTGCGACCGGGCCGCGCGTCGGGCGGCAATAGCCGAAGGTGTGCCGCAGGATATCCTGTTGGCCGTTACCCGAACCGAGACCGGGCGCACGATGAAGGGCCGCCTGACACCCTGGCCCTGGACCGTCAATGTCGAGGGCAAAGGGTACTGGTTCGCCACCGAGACCGAGGCCAAGGCCTTTGTCTTCGACGTGTTCAAAGCGGGTGCGCGCAGTTTTGATGTAGGCTGCTTCCAGATCAACTACCGCTGGCATGGCAAAGCTTTCCGGTCCATAGACGCTATGTTTGATCCGGATCAGAACGCAGCCTACGCCGCGCAGTTCCTGAAGACGCTCCATGCCGAACATGGTTCGTGGGGGCATGCGGTTGGTGCCTATCACTCGCGCACGCCGGACCTCGCACAGGCTTATACGGACCGGTTTGAAACCATCCTCGCCAATCTCGACGGCGTGCGGCTGGCGCAACCGGGACCCCCGGGCCGCGATCCTTTTTCCTGGGCGGCCGCGCCTTTGATCCCGCCCGGTCGTGGCCGAACCGGGACGGGCCGCTTGGGCTCATTGGTTCCCTCCTCCGCCGCTGCTGCTGCGTTCATCGCGTTCGATCAGGAGTGACGCGTGCCAAAGCTTGACGCCCGATCCCTGTTTTCACCCACCGTTCTACTGGCGTTGGCCTTGATGACGGTGATCGTCATGATGATCCTGCCAATGCCATCCTGGGTGCTGGACATTGGCCTTGCGGCCTCGTTCGCGCTAGCCATCCTGATTTTCACCCTGACCCTGTTCATCGAGCGACCGTTGGATTTCTCGTCCTTTCCAACGATCCTGCTGGCTTCGCTGATGCTGCGCCTGTCGCTCAACGTGTCGTCGACAAAGCTGATCATCGGGCAGGGTCATACCGGGCCCAACGCCGCCGGTGACGTCATCGAGGGCTTTGCCCAATTCGTCATGAGCGGCAGCATCTTCCTGGGCCTCGTGGTGTTCGGCGTGCTGCTGATCGTGAATTTCATGGTGATTACCAAAGGTGCGGCGCGCATGGCCGAGGTCGGGGCCCGCTTTGCCCTTGACGGTATGCCGGGCAAACAGCTTGCCATCGACAGCGACATGTCTGCCGGCGCCATCGATCATCAGCAAGCCAAGGAACGGCGCGAGCTTGAGCAACAAGAAACCACCTTTTTCGGGTCGCTGGACGGGGCATCCAAATTCGTCAAGGGCGACGCGATTGCCGGGCTGCTGATTACCCTGCTCAACCTGGTGATGGGGTTGATCATGGGGGTGATCGTGCACAGTATGCCGGTCGCCTCGGCGTTTGAAACCTATGCGATCCTGACCGTTGGTGACGGGTTGGTCACGCAGATACCGGCTGTCATCATCTCTATCGCATCCGCCCTGTTGCTGGCCCGCGGTGGCACGCAGGGTGCAACCGACACCGCCTTGTTCTCGCAACTGGGGCGTCATCCGGCTGCGCTGGCAACCGTTGCGATCCTGATGGTGCTGTTTGCGCTGGTGCCCGGGTTGCCTTTTCCGCCGTTCATTCTCGGCGGCGTGATCCTGGGCTATGCGGCCTTTGTTGTTCACAAAAAACAATCGGCTGCCACAGAGTCGGCGCAGATGCCGGCTTCGGACGCCGAGCCCAAGGCTTCACAAGGCATCGGAGACGTCCTGGACCTCGACGACGTTCACCTCGAATTTGCCCCGGATCTGGTCAGCATGGTGTTGAACCCCGGCACCGGATTGGACGCTCGGATCGCCAACATGCGGACCTACGTCGCGTCGAGCTTTGGATTGATCCTGCCAGAGATCCGACTGACCGACCGGGCCGACTTGCCGACGGGCACTTACGTCATTCGTGTTCAGGGCGTCGAACAGGCCCGGGGAGTGCTTCACCCCGACCTGATCCTGGCGCTGGTGCAGGACGGGCTGGATCTGTTGCCGGAAGGCAATGACGTCACCGAACCCGTCTACGGCGCGCCCGCCCGATGGATCTTGCCCAAGGATCAAGAGGCCGCCGCGCTGAGCGGCGCAACCATCGTAACCCCGCCCGAGATTCTGGCCACCCATCTGCTGGAAATCATCAAGCAGAACTTCCCGCGCCTGCTCACCTTGAAATCCCTGCGTCGGCTCCTGTCCGAGATGACCCGCCTCAGCGATCCGGTCCGGGCCGAGGCAAACCGAAAGCTGCTGGATGAGCTGATTCCCGACAAGGTTCCGATCGACACCTTGCACGCGGTCTTGCGTCTGCTGCTCGAAGAACGGGTTTCGATCCGCAACATGGCGCTGATCCTGGAAAGCGTGGCCGAAGCGCGGATGACCACGACGCAGCCTGAGGCGATCTGCGAAATCGTGCGCCAGCGACTGGGCTTCCAGCTGGTGGCGGACTTGAAGCGCGGCGACGGCTCGATTCCCCTGATCCAGTTGGCGCCGGAATGGGAGGAGACGTTCTCCACCTACCAGATCGACGCTCCGAATGCTGGATTGGATGTGGCGCTTCCCCCCAATCTGTTCAACAAACTGGCCGATGGTGTCGTCACGACGATAACACGCAGCGCGGATCAGGGTGTGTTCCCGGCGTTGGTAACCTCGACGCGGCGGCGCAGGTTGCTGCGTACCATCATGCACGCGCGGGGAATCTCGAATCCAGTCCTGTCGTTCGAGGAAATTGGGCTCGAAGCGCGGCCGGCTCTGGTCGGAACGGTGCCGGCGTGATTGGGCTGCCGCCGGACTTGCTGGCTCAGCTGGGGGGCGTCCTGTGGTCCTCGTTTGCGGTTTTTCTCAGGGTTTCAGCGGTGGTTTCCCTGCTGCCAGCCTTCGGGGAGCACAGCATTCCAACCCGCGTAAAGCTGGGGGTCGCAATGGCGTTCACGCTGGTCGTCGCGCCGTCGGTTTCCATTGCCGACCCCGACAGTGGCCTGATGCCGCTGGTTCAATTGATACTGACCGAAATCCTGATCGGCCTGACCCTGGGGATCGGACTTCGGCTACTGGTACTCGCCCTTCAAACCGCCGGGTCGATGGCCGCGCAAGCCACGTCGTTATCGCAGATCCTGGGTAGCGCGGCTGCCGATCCGGCCCCGGCGATGGGACATTTTTTGACCCTGTCCGGGTTGGCCCTTGCCACACTGATGGGCGTTCACATCCGGGCGGCCCAATTCCTGATCGACAGCTATTCACTATTCCCGGTGGGTGCAGCCCCAACAGCGACCGATCTGTCACGTTGGGGGGTGTCGCAGGTATCGCGCAGCTTAGCATTGGCCTTTGGACTGGCCATGCCGTTTGTCATTGCATCATTGATCTACAACCTGGCCCTGGGTGTCATCAACCGGGCCATGCCTCAACTGATGGTCGCTTTTGTGGGCGCGCCGGCAATCACCTTTGCCGGATTGTTCCTTCTGTTCGCTGGAGCGCCGATCATCCTTGCGGTCTGGTCTGACGTCCTGTTCCAGTACTTGCTTGATCCGATCGGAGCACCGGAATGAGCAGCACGGACGACGACACTGACAAGTCCTTCGAGGCGACACCACAGAAACTGCAGAAGGCTCGGGAAAAGGGTGAGGTCGTCAAGTCAAATGACCTGTCCGCCGTTGCCGCCTATTCCGGCCTGACAATCGCTCTTTTGGCGGTCGGGCAGTTTCCGACCGAACACTTGGGATCATCCCTGACGGTTCTGATTGATCGGGCCCCGGAACTGTCACGGTTGTTGACGTCTGGCAGCGCGGCTGCACCGGTCGGCGGGCTGATAGAAAAGGTTGCCGTTTCCGCGGGTATTCTGTTGGCGGTTCCAGCGGCGTTTGTGTTGTTGAACCTCTTGGCACAGCGCGCCCTGGTGTTTGCCCCAAGCAAACTGACGCCGAAGATATCCCGCATTTCAATCCCATCCAATGCCAAGAACAAGTTCGGTCGTGCCGGACTTTTTGAATTCCTCAAAAGCTTCATCAAGCTGGTGATCTACAGCATATGCCTTGCCGTGTTTTTGAAATCCAACCTGGCGGACATCCTGACGGCCGCAGCCAGCCCCGCACGAGCCTCCATCCCGCTGATGATGAACCTTCTGTTTCGATTCCTGTTCATCGTCGTCGCCGTCACGCTGACCATCGGGGTCATCGACTACCTGTGGCAGTATTCCGAGCACATGCGCAAAAATCGAATGTCGCGCAAAGAACTGCAGGACGAGACGAAGGACTCGGAAGGCGATCCGCATGTCAAACAGCAGAGACGCCAGCGCGCGCAAGAGATTGCGACCAACCAGATGATGGCCGAGGTTCCAAAGGCCGACGTGGTCATCGTCAACCCCACCCATTTTGCGGTGGCATTGAAATGGACCCGCGCCCATGGAACCGCACCCGTCTGCGTCGCAAAGGGCGTTGACGAAGTTGCCGCGACAATCCGCCGAACGGCAATGGAGTCAGGAGTTCCGATTCATTCGGATCCGCCGACGGCGCGGGCCCTGCATGCGACCGTCGAGATCGGAAAGGAGATAACGGAAGACCTGTATCGCCCTGTCGCTGCGGCCATCCGATTTGCCGAAGCCATGCGAAAACGCGCGAAGGGAACGGTCGGATGACACGCACGAAGCTAAGGGATCTAGCGGCGGTCACGGCGGCTTCATTCGAAAGAGAGTTTCAGAAACTGAAACCGATACTTGATGCCGAAAGCCGCATTCAGGCACAGATCAGCGCGCTAAACGCGCAGGTCGCCCAAACGGTGTCGGACGCCGCGCAAACCCCTGGGTACCAGATCGCTGGCGCGGACGTCTTGTGGCACGGGTGGGAGTCCAGAACCCGGCGTGACCTAAACACTAAATTGGCGCGCGTCAGATCCCGGAAACTGGCAATGATGGAGGACCTTCGCCAAGCATTCGGCCGCAAGCAGGCGGTTGAGACGTTGCAGCGCGATCAAGAAACCGCGCTGCGCACTGCACGCGCCAGGAAACTGATGAACCAGTGAACCGAAAGCTGAAGCCCGACCTTTGGCGTCAGGTGTCCTGGCGGCTCACGCTCATGATCAAAACACGGGACACGTCACCGCCAAGGTCCTTTCGGGCAACCTCCAACAGGGACTTTCGCAGCACCTCAAGATTGTCCGATTGCGTGAATTCGCCGTCGAACCCACCAATATTCGCGTGATCAAACAGCACTTGAAGAAACCCGTCCCGCAGTTTCGGTTCGATTTCGTAGAACTCCTCCGAGATGCCCGGCCGGGTCTCCAGGCTCAGCGACATGGTCACCAGAGCAGAGATTTCACTTTCTTCGACGACCGGAACGACGAACTGTTTGGTCAACTTGAGATATTCATAGGGACCAGCCTTGCCGGATGTCTCACTTTGGCCGGAGGTTTTATTCTCCTTGTCTGTTGTCTCCTCTGCGTGGCGCTCCGGTGCTTTGGCATCGGCTTCGGTATCCGCTGGTCCCGGTGTCAAAAATAGCCCAGCCGCAGCGCCGGCCCCGAGACCTGCAATCAAAAAGAGAACGGGGAGCAGTTTCTTCATCATTTGAACACCTTAGAACGGCAACAGCGCGTCCAGCACCTGTTGCCCGTATCGTGGCTGCTGAACATCCGTGATCTGGCCGCGGCCGCCATAAGACACCCGTGCAGACGCGATCTTGTCATAGGTAATCTCGTTCTGGCGCGAGATGTCCTGCGGACGCACATAACCAGACACCAGCAGCTCGCGAAGTTCGAAATTCACCCTCAGTTCCTGTGTTCCGGAAATCGACAGGACGCCGTTCGGCAGGACATCGATCACCGTTGCGGCGACGCGCAGTGTCAGCTTTTCCTTGCGTTTCACAGACCCTTTGCCCTTGCTGACCGACGCGGAATCGATCGAAACCGCCTCGTCCAGTGACGCGCCATCGGGCAGGTGTTTCGCTGCACGCTGGGGCAATCCCAAGAGGCCGGGAACCTTGAGATCTTCCGAGCTGCCGCGCGATCGGTTTGTATCGTTCGAGATTTCGGCCTTTTCATCCAGCTCGATCACGACAGTCAGAATATCGCCCTTCTTGATGGCGCGCTGATCGCCCAACAGAGACTGCTGACCCCCACTCCACAGAGACGCGCGGTCCAGGGCGCGCTGGGATTGAGTGTGCAACGGCAAACCCGGCCACAACATCGCCACGTGTTCCGGAGTTTCCGTAGTTGGCGACAGGCTGGGCGGTTTGCCCAGATGGTCCAAACGCCCGCAGGCGGAAAGGGACAGGATGGCCAGCAACAGGGATCTGGACAGCTTCATGATCAAAATACCTCGATTTGGCCGTCGGGACGGATTTTTCCGGTTACCGTCGTTCGTGACGACAGGTTCATGACTCGGATGCGATCACCGGCGGCTCCGCGGCCCAGCGCGCGCCCTTCGACCGCGATGGACAGTCCGCCTTTCACGAAGACAAGCGTCACCAGATCGTTCCGATCGACCAGGGCGGGAGGGCCGACACTTGCCATCAGAATTGGCCGACCGGGATACAGAGCGGTCTTGGCTTCCTGCCCGATCAGGTCTGCAGGATCATTTACCGCGCCGGGTGCCTCACCGGATTTCAACTGAAGATCAGCGGATCCAATGATCTCCTTGGCCCGGATCGTTCTGGTTGGCACAACTATGTCAGCAAAGGCGGCAACCGGAAGAAGCCACAGGGATATGAAGCCCACGACCCGCATCAGCGCACCTGTGTCGTCGCGCCCATCATCTGGTCGACGGCCGAAATCACCTTGGCATTCATTTCATAGCCGCGCTGCG
This sequence comes from Ruegeria sp. CG3, assembly GCF_056537205.1. NCBI lineage: Bacteria > Pseudomonadati > Pseudomonadota > Alphaproteobacteria > Rhodobacterales > Roseobacteraceae > Ruegeria > Ruegeria sp. CG3. The sequence goes on from NZ_JBQFRC010000003.1 coordinate 376,485, forward strand.
CCTCGATCAGATCGGTCACCTCACGTACCGCATCAACCGAGCTGTCTTCCAAATAGCCTTGACGCAGCATTCCGAGCCCGTCCTCGCCTGGGGTGCCCACGATCGGAGCGCCCGAAGCCTCGGTTTCCTTGAACAGGTTGCTGCCGATGGCCTCGAGGCCCTTGGCATTGGAAAAGCTGGCCAGCGTGAATTCCCCCAGCAGTTGCCCTTCCGCGGTGTCGTCAAAATAGGCGTAGACCTCGCCGGACGCGTTGATGGAAATCGACCGCGCGTCGTCCGGGATGGTTATTTCGGGGGCGACCGCAAACCCGTCCGACGTGACGATGAGGCCTTCGGCCGATCGCTTCAGACTGCCGTCACGGGTATAGGCCGACTGGCCGTTTGGCAGAACCACCTCGAGATATCCGCGCCCTTCGATCGCGATGTCCAGGTCACTGCCCGTCGCGGACAACGCGCCTTGGGCCAACTCGACGGTCACGGCCGCGGGGCGAACACCCAGACCAAGCTGTATTCCCGTCGGCAGGACAGTCCCGTCCGCGGCGTTCACCGTGCCGGCGCGAGCCATCTGCTGATAGTGAAGATCCGCAAATTCAGCTCGCCGGGCGTTGTAGCCCGTGGTCGACATGTTCGCCAGGTTGTTCGAGATCGTCTCGACCCGCATTTGTTGTGCCGCCATTCCGGTCGCGGCAATTTTCAGGGCTCGCATTTCGGTTTCTCCTGCAGTTTCAGATCAGCGCATCAAGGTCTTCAAGGCGCCGCGGACCCTTTCATCTTCGGCGTCCAGAAAACTCTGACCCAGCTCGTAGGCACGCTGGATTTCGATGAGCCGGGCCACTTGGCCGATGGCATTGACGTTCGAACCCTCCAGAAACCGGTTGAGAACCACCGGCTGCTCGACCGGCTCGACCTCGCCTTCCGGTTTGAACAGGGTACTGCCTTCCCGCACCAACTCGGTGCCTTCCGCGGGCTGAATCACCCCGATCTGCCCCAAAACCTGCCCATTCACGCTGAGCGTCCCGTCGCCGCCCACATCAATGGTTGCTGCGTCCGGTGGAATGAAGACTGGGGCCCCGTTGCTGTCCAGTACGCGGTGCCCATCCATCGTAACCAGATCGCCATTGGCGTCCGGTGAAAAGCTGCCCGCCCGGGTCAGACGGTTGCCGGACGGAGTTTCAACCAAGAAAAATCCACTGCCTTCGATTGCAAAATCGAATTGCCCACCGGTTTCCGTCAGCACGCCTTGCGTAAAAGACGTGTTGCGTGCCTGAGCACGGCTCATGGACAGAGAGGGGCTGCCGGGAAGGTCCCGCACAAACTCGGAAAACACCAAACCCTGCTGGCGGTAACCCGTCGTGTGCGCATTGGCGATATTGTTCGCGACCAGACGCATTTCGTTCATCAGCCCGGTTTGACGGGACAAGGTGACGTAGGCTGTATCCATCAGCGGCCTCCTGCAATCAGCGGAACCAGTGTCGAGGTGAAGAATGTGACCAGCGTCTGCGTCATGAACCCCATCGAGACCCAGAACACGATGACGATGGCCACCAACTTGGGAACGAAGGTCAGGGTCATCTCCTGAATGGACGTCAAGGCCTGGAACAGGCCCACGGCCAAACCCGTGACCAGCGCAACCGTCAGAATCGGAACTGACGTGATCACGGCAATCCACAGGGCCTGACGCACGACGTCATAGAACAGACCTTCGCTGAGCATCGTTCAGACCGGCATCCGCAGAATTTCCTGGTAGGCCTCAACGACCTTGTTGCGCACGACAACCGCTGTTTCGACCGCAAGTTCGGTCTGGGCCAGTGCCTGCACGAGGGCATGTGGGTCGGCCTGCCCAATCATGGCGGCATTGGCGACCTCTTCGCTGTGTTTCAGGGTTGCCGCAAAGTCCTGAAAGGTTGTGCGCAGCCCTTGTGCCGCGTCACTTGTTCCCGGATCCGGTTGGGTGGCCGGGCGGGCATGCGCATAGCTCTGAGCCGCGGTGATCGATCGGATATCCATTCTGGCTTTCCCTTATTTTCTCAACAATTCCATGAGGCTGGCCGACATTTGTCGGGTCTGGTCGAACAGTTTGAGGTTTGCTTCGTAACTGCGTTGCGCTTCACGCGCGTCGGCGATCTCGACCATCAGATCGACATTGGACCCTGCGTAATACCCGCTGGCATCCGCCATCGGGTGACTGGGGTCATAGATCCGGGGCAACGCCCGCCGGTCCAGATTGACCCGACCGGCCTGAACCAATTCAGTGCCGTCTTTTTGCACCGTCTCGAAAGGAACCGATTTGCGGCGGTAACCCGGAGTATCCGCGTTCGAGATGTTTTCCGAAACATGGCGCAGGCGCGCGGCTTCCGCCCGCAGCGCGCTGGCGGTGACGGCCAGGGATTTGGAGAAATCGCTCATGACGGCCTCCTCACACCTTGCCCAGACCGGTGCGCAGGATCCCGATCGAGGATTTGTAGATGGCCAGCGCGCGGTCATGCTGTCGCTTGACCTCGACCGCATTCAGCATTTCTTCTTCAAGCGAAACACCATTGCCATTGGGATCGACGGCGCCGCCGCGCATATGTTCGGCCCAAGTCATGCCGCCCGGCCCGACACCGTTCAGATGACCTTCGCGGGTCGCGCTCATTGCGCTGGTGGCACTGGATTTTTCAAAGGCTTCCGCGAAAGGCTCAATATCGCGAGCCCGGTAGCCGGGCGTATCCGCATTGGCCATGTTGCGCGAGATGACGGCCTGCCGTTGTCCGGCATGGGTTGCCAGGGCGTACGCAACTTTAAAGACGTTCAGGTCCGAGAACATCGGGGCTTCTCCCTCGATCAATTTCAATCAAGGCTTAACCCCGATTCCTTTAGAAACCGTTTTCAGAAACCAATTGGAGCCGACGCCATGTCCGACCTCGATCCCTCGATTCTGAAGTACCAGTTCGATCGACTTTCTCCGGTGCGGCACATGGGTCTGGTCGCGGGTGTTTCCGGTGGGGTGATCGAGGTCGAAGGGCTGGCGGAACACGCGCGCATCGGCGACCATCTGGTTTTGCAGCGACGCGACGACCACCCGTTGGCTGGCGAAGTGCTGCAGGTCGAGGCCGGAACTGTTCACATGCTGCCCGGCGCAGCCCCTGACGGCGTGCGCCTGGGAGACCGGGTCTATCTTGAGCCGACTCCGGTTTTTGCACCCGGTTTGCATTGGCTTGGTCGCGTGGTCGATCCGTTTGGCAAACCACTGGACGGGAAACCGCTTCTGCCCGGGACGCAGGCCCGCAACGTGATGTCCGCGCCCCCCCGGGCCGTCGACCGCAAACCGCTGGGAGACCGTATGCCCACCGGGTTGGCAATTTTGAACACCCTGCTTCCGATCGTCCAGGGGCAGCGTGTCGGCCTTTTTGCGGGGTCGGGTGTGGGAAAATCAAGTTTGCTGGCAACGCTGGCCAGATCCATGCAAGCTGATGCCGTGGTCGTCGCGCTGGTGGGCGAACGCGGGCGCGAGGTGAATGAATTCGTCGAGACCGCGTTGGGCGCCGAAGGTCTGAGGCGCTCGATCGTGGTTGCGGCCACGTCCGACCAATCAGCTCTGGCTCGCCGGCGCTGCGCCTGGTCTGCGATGACAGCGGCCGAGTTTTTGCGGGATCAGGGTCTGAGCGTTCTGTTCCTCTGCGACTCGGTCACCCGGTTCGCAGAGGCGCATCGCGAGATCGCCGTCGCCATGGGTGAGGCCCCGTCCCTGCGGGGGTTTCCGCCTTCGGTCACACCGATGATCGCCGGCCTTTGTGAACGCGCCGGTCCGGGAACCGCCGACCAGGGCGACATCACCGCCGTGTTCAGTGTTCTGGTCGCAGGTTCGGACATGGATGAACCGGTGGCCGACATCCTGCGCGGCGTTCTTGACGGGCATATCGTGCTAAGTCGCGAGATCGCCGAGCGAGGGCGCTTTCCAGCCATCGCGCTCAGCCGGTCGGTCTCGCGCTCGTTACCGGCCGCGGCAACACCCGAGGAAAACAAGCTGATCGCCGAAGCCCGCCGGTTGGTCGGAAGCTATGAGCAGTCCGAAGTGATGATCAAGGCGGGTCTGTACACGCCGGGCACGGACCCGCTCCTTGATCAGGCGGTTCGCATCCATGACGAGCTTGACGGCTTTTTCGGCAAACTCGATCCGGACGGAATCCAGAACAGTTTCAACCGCCTTTCGGTCATCCTGCGCCGGGCCAGCGCCGGAATGGTCCAATGAGGGGTCGGCAAAGCTCTGAACAGTTTTAGATATTAAGCCGCCCTTAATCCCCGCGCTGTTAATCCAATAAGCGGGTGAAAAAGGGTGGTTTAGATGGGTGCGCAATCAAATGCGGCGCCGATCATCATCAAGAAGAAGCGCGTTTCGGGTGGCGATGGTCATCACGGCGGCGCCTGGAAGGTCGCGTACGCGGACTTTGTGACGGCCATGATGGCGTTCTTCATGTTGATGTGGCTGCTGAACGCAACGACCGAAAAGCAACGCAAGGGTTTGGCGGACTACTTCTCTCCGACAATTCCGATCAATCCCGTTTCCGGCGGGGGCGACGGGGCCTTTGGGGGCGACAACATGTTCTCGGAGAATACCATGGTGATGGACGGCTCGGGAGCGACGAACAAGAACCCGACCGAGTCCAAACGCGCACGGGGATCGACCGGTGTGGATGCCGATGGCGGTGGGCGCGGCGCGTTCGAAGACTTCTCGTCTCTCGAGGCGCGACTGCTGGGGCGCTCCGGCGAAAGCATGGTGTCCAAAAAGGCCTTGAAGCATATTGTCACTCGGGTGACGGACGAGGGTCTGATCGTTGAGCTGTTCGATACCGAAGATCAGCCGCTGTTCGAGAGAGGTTCCGATTCTCCGACCCAGATGATGCGTGCACTGGTGCTGCTGGTTGCACGTTCATCGGACATGGTGACGAATTCCATCTCGGTCGAGGGTCACGTTCATTCCTCTCCGGTGGTTCTGGCCCGAAATCCGTCTTGGGATCTGTCGACTTCGCGCGCGCAGGTGGTACGTCAGATGCTTCAGGACAAGGGGGTCGGCGCCAAACGGCTTGAACGGGTCACGGGTCATGCAGATCGCAAGCTGGCGGTGGAAAACCCTATGGCGGCCCGCAACAACCGGGTCGAGATCGTGTTTCTGCGCAATCCCTGAGATCGGAGGATATCTGGCATTTTACTTGTTAGCGCGCTGTTAAGGCCCAGCGCGTTAGCTGTTGCGAGAACGATTGACGCAACAGAAGGGCGTGCCGATGACAATTTCCTCTTCGCTGAATGCCGGTGTGGCCAGCTTGAAGGCCAACGCGAACAGGTTGGCGACCATATCGGACAATATCGCCAACTCTTCGACCTACGGTTACAAGCGGGTTGAGACGGATTTTCATTCGATGGTGACGTCAGGCCAGGGCGGAAGCTATTCGGCGGGCGGCGTCCGGACCACCAGCCAGCGTCTGATCGATCAGCGCGGCTCGCTGGTTACCACCAACAACTCAACCGACCTGGCCGTGCGCGGCCGGGGCATGCTGCCGGTTCGCCCAAGTTCCCAGATCGGAACAGATTCAAACGAAATGCTTCTGACCACCACCGGATCCTTCCGAACCAATGCGGAAGGGTATCTGGTTACCGAGTCCGGACTTGTGCTGCTGGGCTGGCCCGCCAACGCCGATGGGTCCATTCCCAACGTTTCGCGCGACACACCCGCAGCGTTGCAGCCGGTTCAACTCAGCGTCAATCAACTGTCCGGCTCGCCGACCACCGCAATGAACCTGCGCATGAACCTGCCCGCCACGGCCACCGATGCCGGCGCACCTGGTGACACGCAGCCCTTGTCCGTCGAATATTTCGACAATTTGGGCAAACACGAGAATGTCGATATCGAGCTTGTCCCGACGGTGCCGGCCGCCGGGTCCAGCAACGAATGGACGATGATCTTGCGCGATTCCGCTTCGGGCGGTGCCGTGATCGGAGAATACACGCTGACATTTACGGACAGGAGAACAGCAGGCGGCACCCTTGCCAGTGTGACCACCGTGTCCGGTGGCACCTATGATCCGACCACCGGCAGCTTTGTCGTCAACGTCGCCGGCGGCCCGATGGAGGTCAATATCGGTCTGATCGGTGACAGCGATGGAATCACTCAACTGTCCGACACGTTTGCGCCGGTATCGATCACCCGGGACGGATCCGCAGTCGGAACCATGTCCAGCGTTCAGGTCGATGAAAATGGATACGTCTACGCTCTGTACGACACGGGTGTCACCCGCCGGATGTACCAGATACCTCTTGCGGACGTCTCCAACCCGAATGGGCTGACCGCACTCGACAGCCAGACATATGCCCCGTCACGCGACAGTGGAACTTATTTCCTGTGGGATGCCGGCGAAGGTCCGACGGGCGAATTGATTTCCTTCGCGCGCGAAGAATCGACGACCGACGTTGCGACTGAACTGACGTCGATGATCCAAACCCAGCGCGCCTATTCGTCAAGCGCAAAGGTGATCCAGACAGTCGACGAGATGTTGCAGGAAACAACCAACATCAAGCGCTGATCTGAACCTGCAAAGCGGAAAGGAACGGCCTCATGAGCATGTCAACGGCCCTGAATAACGCGCTGGGTGGGCTGGGCGCGGCAAGCCGCGGCGCCGCCGTCGTCTCGGGCAACATAGCCAATGCGCTGACGCCCGGCTACGCCAAGCGGACGTTGGAGCTGACCACCAACTCTATTTCCGGCAACGGCGTCAGGGTCGTGGGAATCACCCGCCATCAAGATCCTGTTCTGATGGCGAACCTGCGCGCGGCAACAGCGGATAACGCGGCGGCCTCGGCAATCTCGGAATTTTACTCGCAATTCGAAGCATTGGTCGGTACCCCCGATGACGGCAGATCGATCGCGGTATCTTTGAGCGCATTCGAGAACAGCTTGATCACGGCTGCAAGCAATCCCGGCTCGGTCGAGCGTCTGGATCTGGCGGCGCGCGCAGCTGGGGATCTGGTTGCCGATCTGAATATGGCGTCCGACGGCCTCAGCAAGATGCGTTCTGACGCGGACCGAACAATCGGGACGTATGTCGAAACACTGAATTCAACCCTGAAAGATATCGAAGCATTGAATGCCAAGATCCCGGCTGTTGAGAACGCGGGCGGCGATATCAATGGGTTGCTGGATCAACGCCAGGTTCTCATTGACCAGGTCAACCAGCTGGTTCCGGTCAATGTCGTGGCGCGCGACAACAACCGCGTCTCGCTGTACTCCGACGGTGGGCTGATACTTCTAGAAGGATCAGCCGCAGAGTTCGCGTTCTCGGTCACCGGTAATACCAAACCGCACATGACCGTAGGAAACGGACTGCTGTCCGGGCTCGAACTCAATGGACGGCCAGTCCGCACATCCGGTGATTCCGCACAGATCCGCGGCGGCGCTCTGGCAGCCCAGTTTGACATTCGCGACGTGTTGGCCATCGACGCGCATGAGGACCTGGACGCAGTTGCGCGCGATCTGATCGAACGGTTCGAAACTGCCGGCCTGGACCCGACCGCGATGCCGACTGATCCAGGCTTGTTCACCGATGCCGGTTCGCGTTTCGATGCCGCGGCGCCGGCGGGGCTCGCGTCCCGTCTTGAGCTCAACCCGATTGTCGATCCAGATGCCGGCGGCGACAGTTGGAAACTGCGCGCGGGGTTGGGGGCCGTTGCACCCAACGACCCCGGCGAGGCAACCCAGCTGCAGGCTTTTGGCGCCGTATTGACCTCGCCGCGCCCTGCCCCGGCTTTCGGCACAGGGGCCCTGCGGGCCAGTGAAGTGTCGGCGGCGCTTTTGTCCAAAGCTGGCACCGCTGCCCATACCGCTCAATCGCGCCAAAGTTACGCATCCAACGCGCAACTCCAAATGGAACAGTTAGTGGCCGAGCAGGGCGTGGACAGTGACACCGAATTGCAGCGCATGATGCAGATTGAACAGGCCTATGCCGCCAATGCGCGGATCATCACTGTTGTCGACGAATTGATGGATTTGCTGCTGAGGATGTAACCATGACCTTGAACTCGATTGGTGATCTGGCCCGCGGTCTGACCTTGCGCGCGCGCAGCACCGAGATCAAAACGCAGATCGAAACCCTGTCCTATGAGATGTCTACGGGTCAAACCGCTGACATTTCTGGGCGTCTCAGTGGCGATTACTCGCATCTGCTGGACCTGGATCGAAAAATTGCACAGCTGGACGCCTTCTCTACGGCGACCGCTGAGGCAAATCTGTTTGCTGATGCCACTCAGATCAGCCTCGAGACGTTTGAAACCTCGATTGGCGAGGTTTCGGCTTCTCTGCTCGCGTTTGGGACATCCAACCAAGCAACATCGCATGCTCAGGCCTCGGCTCAGGCGCGCAACGAACTGGACACGATGATTTCTTCATTGAACACGCGGGTCGGTGGCCGCAGCTTGTTCGCGGGAACCGCCACGGATGCCTCCCCGCTGCAGTCGACGGACACGCTACTGGCTGCTCTGCGAACCGAATTGGCGGGGCTGACAACCCTGAACGATATTCGCCAGGCGGCCGAAGATTGGTTCAATGATCCTGCCGGGTTTGAGGCGGTCATGTACAACGGTTCCAACACGACCCTCGCGCCTATGCAGATTTCGGAAACCGAGCGGGTGAACATGCAGTTCACGTCCAATGATCCGAAACTTCGGGATGGATTGCGCGATGTCGCGCTTGCGGCGCTGGCAAAGGAGGGCGCGCTGGGATGGCCACCAGACCTGCAAACTGCCTTGTTCACCGATCTGGGCGTGGCTCTGGCCAACACCAAGGATGACGTCGTGACGATGCGCGCTCAGATCGGAGCGGCGCAAGCCCGCATCGAACAGGCCGAAACACGAAATGCGGCGGCCAGGACCAGTTTTGAATACGCGCGCAACGAACTTGTCGCCGCCGATCCCTACGAAACTGTGGCACACCTGCAGACCGTGCAGTTCCAGCTTGAAAGCCTCTATTCGGTCACCGTCCGCAATTCGGCCCTATCATTGGTGAATTTCCTGAGATGAGACTTCTGGCCTTACTTCTGATCATGCTGCCTTCGGTGGCGGTTTCCGGGGCTGTTCGGCTCAAGGATCTGGTGAATTTTGACGGTGTACGCGGCAATGATCTGGTGGGATATGGCCTTGTCGTTGGACTGAACGGAACCGGTGACGGGTTGCGCAATTCCCCGTTCACCGAAGAAATCATGTCGAACATACTTGAACGGTTGGGCGTAAACGTCACTGGCGAGGACTTTCGCCCCAAGAATGTCGCCGCCGTTCTTGTCACCGCCACCCTTCCGCCCTTTGCGCGGGTTGGTGGGCAGATCGATGTGACCGTTTCGGCGATCGGAGATTCCAAAAGCCTGCTGGGCGGCACCCTCGTCATGACACCCTTGAATGCCGCAGATGGGCAGATCTATGCAGTTGCGCAGGGCACAGTTCTGGCAGGTGGTGCAGTCGCCGAGGGCGACGCTGCATCGGTTGTTCAGGGGGTGCCGACATCCGGTGTCATCCCCGCCGGGGCGCGGGTCGAGCAGGAGATCGATTTTGAACTGTCAGGTCTTTCCCAATTGCGGTTGGCCCTGCGCGAGCCGGACTTTACAACCGCCGGCCGGATCGAAGCGGCCATCAACCGCGAGTTCAATCGCGCCGTTGCGGTCATGCGCGACTCGGGCACGGTGGAATTGAGCATCCCGGAAACGCGGGCCCCTTCCACGGCGCATGCGATCGGCCGGATCGAAAACATCCTGATTGAACCCGAAACCAAGGCTCGCGTGGTTGTTGATCAGCGCTCCGGCACGATCGTCATGGGGCAGGAGGTCAGAATCTCACGTGTTGCGGTTTCCAAAGGCAACCTGACACTTCGGGTAGAGGAATCTCCGATCGCCGTTCAGCCCAACCCCTTTGCCAGAGGGGAGACCGTTGTTGTTCCACGAACCATCGCAGGGATTGAAGAGGACGCCGGCACCGGGTTGGCAGAAATACCCGAAGCGACGACCCTGTCGCAGGTGGTTGCCGGCCTGAACGCGTTGGGCGTGTCTCCGCGGGATATGATCGACATCCTCAAAACCATCAAAGCCGCCGGAGCCCTTCACGCCGAGTTTGTCGTCAGATAGCGGTCCGCATAGGCAGGAAACCGACTTTCAGACAAATTCCCGGTTCCGTTCTATTTTGACTTCCAACTGTCCAGCCAGCGCCGGAAGCTGGACCTTCGTTCGTCGATCGCATCCCCAGCGGCGTAGAGACCATCCTCGACGCTTTCAAGCATGGGGTCGATGCGGGCTTCGCGGAACCTGCGCCAACGCACCCAAAGCGCCCAGACGATGGCAAAAAAAACGGTCAGGAAAATGATGTTGAACCAGGGAATGATGCGGACGTCCGGTCCTTCGACATGTTTGATGAAGATGGCATTCGGGAAGATCGACAGAAACTCGTTGCGCCAGCCGTAGTGGGTCACGACAACCCAATCCGGATCATCCTTGTCCGAGATTGCGTCGTTGGCTTCGGTGTAAAGGTTCGCGGTATCGAACTTAAAATAGGGTGGCCAACCCCAGCTGGTATCTTCGTTCCGATAGACGATCGGCTTGCCGTTCGCCCGCACGGCTTGGATGAACTGCACATCGCGGTTCGAAAGGCTGGTCGACTGATCATCGGGCTCAGACCAGAAAACGCGGGTCCAATCCGTCAGATCCTGCCGCTCTTCGTAGGTGTTTACGATGCGGACAATGTCGTGCTGCGGCAGCGAGTATTGCAGGATCGCACCCAGCGTGATCCAGAAAATCAGGATGAACGCCCATTTGATGTAGACCATTCCCAAAACCTCACATGTAGTTCACGACATAGATCAGCGCGGCGATCGCCACCCAAGGCACGATATAAACACCCAGGATCAGTTTGCGACGGAACGAATTGTCATAGACATGCAATCCGCGTTCGACAAAGGCTTCCTTGTTGCCGGTCTTGCCCTTCTCTTCCCACCACGTCTCAAGCTTTTGCCGCCGGACGCGACGCGAGTAAAGTGACAAGGCAAAGTAGGCAATCGTCTGAACGACAAGCAAACCGAGAAACAGGCGCATTGCTCCGAACATATCACTCTTTCCTTACCGCGCCCCAAGGGCCGACCCGTGCGATCACCGCCTCGCTGACGCGGTCCTCGCCGCTCATGTCGGGTTCATGCCCGAACAGTGCGGCGCGGGCCCCGGCCTTGTCCACTTGATATTCACGGGCAAGAAACTCGGCCACATAGGCCTTTTTCGGCTCCGACCAGCCACCATAGGTACGGTAGAACAGTTCCTTGTGGCAAATGAACATCTGGCGCGGGTCCAGCGGGGCAAGCTCGGCCAGCAGCATATTCACAAGATCGCGGTTCGGGGTATTGGCGGCGCGCAGCGAATAGAAATAGGCCGGATGATCCGAGGTGATACGCGGCCAAGGCCCACCATCGGTCGCCCAGCGCAACAATTGCGCGAGGCCATGATAGGCTTCGGGCAAGCGATCCGCGTGATTGCGCGCCAAACGCCGCATGTCGCTGCGGTCCAGCCCGGTCAGATCAATGCCCGCATCCGCGGCGGCGTCAACGGTCAGAAAGTCCATCTTCTGTTGCAGGATCGCGGCGGCATCCACGCCGCGGGCCTTGACGATCGGCTCGACCAGATCGTTGTAATTCAGAAATTTGGCGATCTGGTTTCGCTGCGACGGATCAAAGACATATTTGATCGGCAAATCCTCTGGCCTTTCACCCATGCAGATCACCGCCGGGTGATCCAGATCCGGGAACAGATACATGCCGCCGAAATGCGCCGTCCAGAAGTTGCGCTGTTCAAACACCGTGTGGCGCAACCGGACAGGGTTGCGGGTGACGTCGCCGGTTTCCTTAGCGGTTTCGATCATATTCGCGATCAGCACATCGTCGAACCACGCGTCTTCTTCGGTCTTGAACCGTTCCACCATGCCTGCCAACTGATCGGCCTTGCGCAGGGTGCCGCCGACGGTGTCGGCCTCGATCTCGATCTTGCGCAGGTTCAGCAGGTCGCGCGGGGTGGTGAGTTTGAAGACCGAGTTCACCAACTCTCCGGCCACCGCATCTGTGGCGGTCAGGGCAAACAGCTGCGCCTCGTTCATCTCGATGAATTCGCGCAGGATATCGCGCGAGGTCGAGAATTTGACGTTCAGCAGCGGCGCGCGTTTCTGCTCGGTCGTCAGCAGGATGAACTGCCGGTTGACCCCGTTGGGGTTGAGATAGAGCGGGTCGTCCAACTCAATCCCCACCTCCGGCGAATAACCCGAGATATCGACATGGAAATCCGTCAGCGCCGTGGTCTTGCCCGCCAGATGTTGCAGCGCGCGGTTATACCGCTCGACCAGAGCCGGGCTGGAGATGTGGACGAGATTGCCGAACATCAGGCCTTTTTCGATGAGGCGGATCATGAAGCGAGCCTTTGTTCAGTTGGCGGCCAATCGATTGATGACAGATAGCTATCCATCATGATGCAGCTCTGTTCTCGACGAAAGCCACTTTGAGCCTTCGTACCAAACCAAAAAAAGTCACTGGAATCCAAATAAGTATCGCCCAAACTGACCAACCGAATTTTTCCAGAATCGGACAAGGTAAGCCGCTTGTGAGGGGGTCGCCACAAGTCTCCGAGACAGCGAAACCCGTTGCATAAAGAAGGGCGATGACCGTCAATACAGACATAAGCGAGATCGTGATCACGACATCGATTACCAATGCCAAAAGAATATGTAGCCTTTCGAGCGGCTTGAGCCAAAAGAGAGACACACAAATATAGCTCAATAGAGAAAGTACTAATAAAGCAACGAAGTAGGGTAAGAAAAAGCTCCAAAAGCTCACCCCTTCCCCTCCAGATATCGCCGCTTGGCCTCTTCCATCCGGCCCATCTCGCGGACGGCGTTTTCTGTGGCGACCTCGTCGCTCTTGTCGGCATAGCGGAACTCGCTGTCGGCGTAGCGGTTGATCTCCTGGATCACCATCTCGACGGTGATCGGCTGGCGCAGCTCCTCGATCATCGCCTTCTTGGTGTCGTAGTCGCGGAACAGGAACAGGTCGGGGTTTTCCATCCACTCGTCGGGCAGTTCGAAATCCATCGCGCGGACCTTGACTGCGTCGGTGATGTTCTTGATCGCGCGGCCGGTGAACCGCTCATCCGCCTGCTGGATCGCCTTGAGGTAGGTGCCCAGCTTGGCGATCGTGTCCATCTGGCCGATCTCACCAGAAACACGCTCATAGACCAGCAGCAAAGCATCCTCATGCGGGCGCGAGTGGCTTTCGAAACTGGCGGCGACGGCCTTCTTGATTTCCTGCGCGGCATAGGCGTCGTGCTCGCCCAGCGGGATGTCGTGGTTGCGGCCCATCAGCAGGTGCAGAATGTCAATGTAATCCTCACGCGTTTGCGGCCCGTCCACCAGGAACCGCGCGCCTGCCCGCTGGCGCAGGGCGTCGTCCACATTCTCGGGGTAGTTCGAGAACATGCCAAAGGTGCAGTTGCCGCGCACCACGGTGTTGGCGCCGGCAAAGCTCTCCATCAGCACGGCGGTGATTTCCAGCTGACCGGCTGACGACTGCCGGTCGCCGCGTTTGCCGGCCAGCTGATCGATATCGTCGATCGTGCCAAAGCCGATGACCGAGGGGTCGATGATCGTGTTGATGAACGCCTTGGCATTCTGGCCGGACTTGCCCTGATAGCTGTCGATATTGTCGGTGCTCAGGTTCTGATAGCGGAATGGATAGCCTGCGTTCTGGCAGTAGTCGTTGATCAGCCCGGCCATCATCTGGATCAGGGTCGTCTTGCCGGTGCCCGGTTTGCCGTCGCCCATGAAGGTAAAGATAAACCCGCCAAGCTCCGCGAACGGGTTCAGGCGACGGTCAAAATCATAAGCCATCAGCATTTTGGCCAGCTTCATGGCCTGATATTTGGCGATATGGTTGCCCACCACCTCGTTCGGTTTCTTGAACGTCATGGTGAGCGTGGTGGATTTGGCCTTCGACGCGGGCTCAAATCCCCGGATCGTCAGATCGTCGGCCTCGATATGCCAGGCGGCGTTCTGGAACGGGGCCAGATGGCCAGCCGTTTGCGCGCGCAGAGCAGCTTTTTCCATCAGTTGCTCTGCATAGGCACTGGTGGCCGCGATCAGATGGGCATCATCGGGCGCGTGCTTGGCCAGAACCTGATCCAGTTCCCACAGGGCACCGTGCAGGGCGAGTTGGCCGTTGTCTGTCAGGACCTCTTCGATTTCACCGATTTCGACCGTGGTCTCCCCCAGATGCGAGGACATCAAATAGGCCAACGCATTGCCGAAGGTGTGCAAGGTGATCAACGCTTCGGCGGTCAGCAATTCCGAAAACTCGGTCTTGCGCGCGACAGGCAGGTCCCCCGCCAGATTGGCGCGTTTCAGATCGGCCAGCGGGGTCTGGTCCGCATAGGTTTCGGCCAAGGCAAGAGCGATGGCAATCGCCCGGCGGATCGCCTGCTGTGTGGTCGCCTGCTGTGGGGACACCAGCGCGTCGCCGTCATCCGCGGCCTCGATCCGTTCGACCAGATGCACCCCATCGGCTCGCGCAGTGCGGCGGGTTACCAACCCCGGCGTGGTCGACCTGAACCGCCGCCCCGTCGACACACCCGGTGACCGTTCGACGGCGGCCTCGGCGGGTTTGGCTATGCGCGGCGCATGCTCGAACCCGTTCAGCAATGCGGTGGCGGCAGGATAGTGCTTGCGAATATCGTCTTCGCGCAATTCCATCTGGTCTGACGTCAAACTCATTTCAAAATCGCCTTTGTATTATCAATATCGCAACACCTGCCCGGACTTGCTGACCACAAACTTGCGCACATCCGCAAAGCCCGGCGGATTGCGTTCGGCCAGAACCTGGAACGGACGCTGGGGAAGGATGATCGAGCGCTGGGTGCGTGTGGCCCCGGTCTCGGCCCCCTGTCCGGCGAAGGGGTCCAACGCAAAGACCTCGCGCTCGACGGTCGAGAACCATCCGGCGCGTTCTTCGATGACCTCTTCGCTGTGCAGTTCTTCGGTGGTCCAGGCCAGAGCCCAATCCTGCCCCTCGGGGGCTTGCGCGTCCTCCAACACCTGCCGCAGGGGGCCGGATTGCTCGGTATAGGCCGAGGAATACATCGGGCCCACATGGATGCGGCGCAAATGTTTGGGGTGCAGGTCGTCGAAATCCTGGTCGAAGCCTTTGGCGATGGTCACCAGTTTCAAGTCACCAAGCGACTGCGCCATCAGATGCGCCTGCACTTCGGGCCAGCGACGCTGGTCCTTGGGCAGGGCCGTTTTGCCGCTGTCCTCCAACTGCATCAGGTAGATGACCGGTAGGTTGATCTGGCTGTCATAGACCGCCCAATGAATCAGGAACTTCCGCCGCTCGCCCTCGGTCTCGATCCAATGGCACTCCGGGTCATTGCGGGCCCAGAACAACTGACCTTTCAACAATTCCTCGTAATAGAGCCTTTGGGACAGCGCGAATTGCAGCTTGGTGGGGATTTCCCTGTCGCTGATGATCGTCCGCACCATCTCGGTTTTCAGGTCATCTTCCGAGGGCATATTCGCCAGATGTACCTGCGCCTGCTGCGCGTCATTGGCCATGGTCAGCAGTTCGGCCGCCACCGGAAACCCGCTGTCGCGCTTGTCCATGGCCAGACTGCCAAAGAACCGCCCCGTATCGCGCCCGACCAGCAGGTATTTCATGCTGAGCGCGCGGAAGGTGTAGAGCAGCCCCGAGAGGTACCGCGAAATGATCCGCACCTCTTGTTTGCTGATCGCGCCCTCAGCCTCCATCGTCGCGGCCACGCGCAGGAGGTGGACGGTGATCACCTCGAATTTGCGGAAGTAGCGCCGCGAGGCGAAAGTGTCGGTCAGGCCGACATGATCTTGGGTGGGATTAGTCATTTTGGTTTTTTCTATTGCCGGCTCCGTGGAATTGAGTGAGCCGCCAAGGCAGGAGAAGAACTTCTGAGATCAAGTACAAAGCGAAGATGACAAGCCCGAAAACTATGCTACCCGGACCGAAATAAACAGTGAGAAAGCCGAGCAGTTTGTAAGCTCCGCCTTCAACACCCAATTCGTGCAAAAGGGCAGTTAGTCCATAAATCGGAAGCGGCCAAACTACGAGAAAGAGGCCAATCCTGAGCAGCTTTACGTCTTTTTGGCTAAACCACTTCATCCGCCATACAAATTCTTATCATGCTTCTCGACAATCGAGGCAAACCGGCGGGCGAACCGCTCATCCGCCTTGGCCTTTTTCTCCAGCACGTCGCGGGCAAAGACCATGTGGTCCTCATGTGCCTCAAGCATGTCGGCCATTTTCTGGTTGGTCGCTGTGCCGATGGCGGCCATGGCGGTTTGCGCCTCTTGATCGGTCTGCACGCCGATCTCGTTGATACGGTGCGCCACGTCCTGTTGCTGTGCGGTTTTCAGCGATTTGGTCAGGGCGTCATACAGCACCACGCGCTGCTGCGTGTCTGTCTGCAGTTTGTTGATCAGCACCATCTGCGTCGCCGCCTGGTTCTGCAGTGAATCGACCCAGGTCTTGCCCTTTTCGATATAGCGCTCCAGCGTCTGGGACTTGGCCAGCTTGACCTGTTCTTCCTGAACCTTCGCGTTGTACTGCTTGTTCAGCTCGGCCAGTTCGGTTTCGAGCTTGGTGCGCGCGGCGGCGTCCTGCTCGACACTGATCTTGTTTTCCAGCGTGATGATCGCCGGGTCCATACCCTGAATCTCGGTACGCAACGCTTCCAATTCGGCCACGGTGGCCTCACGGTCATCCAGCGTGACGGTCAGGTTGTTCTCTACCTTAACGCGCTGCTCTTCCAGCACGGCCAGTTGTCCTTCCAGCAGCTTCACGATCACGTCGGATTTGGCGATCAGGTCCTGCAGCTTGTCGTCGATATTGGCTGAGCGCATCCGTTCTTGGCGCATTGACTCGGATTTACCCTTCGAGAAGATGCTCACGAACGATTCCCACCCGGTCTTCGAGCGCATCTCGTCGAAATCCTTGGAAAACGCGCTGGTGACGTCGTCCAACCCCATGATCAGTTCAGCGATGTTCGCGTTCATCACCTCGGTGTGGGCGTGCACGTCTTCAAGCGTGGCATTTTCGATGTCGATATCAGCTTCGGCCGTTCCGATCTTGGCACGTGCGGCTTCGATCCGCGAGGTCAGCCCTTCGATCTGCGACTGGCTTTCGCGCACCTTGCCCTGGGTTTCCTCGATCAATGCTTCGAATTGCTGGTTCGACATCTGTCCAATCCTTGTTTTTCTTATCTACCCAACAAGATAGGGAATGTTATAACGATTTACATCCCCTTGGGTCTCTCAAATCACCGGAACTGTGGCAAAACCCTATCGAAAAAGATAGGCGTCAAAACCAACAGCTGACTGGCTTTTGATGCTTTCCGGCCCTTGCATCGCACGCCGATCGATTTTTTGATCAAATCTGGATTGATTGACGCCCCCGGGTGGCCCTAGACATGTTCTGCGCCACCTGATTGGGTACGCGCAAATTCTTTCCCTGCCCGGAGGCCGACCCATGCTGGATACCACGACCGACCTGAAATCGCTTTTGAAGAACCCCGACCTTCTAGTCACCAAGGCCTATATCGGCGGGCAGTGGGTCGATGGTGACAACGGCACCTTTGCCGTCACCAACCCGGCCCGCGGCGACGTGATCGCCGAGGTCGCGGATGTCAGCCGCGCCCAGGTGGCCGGTGCCATCGCGCAGGCCGAGGCAGCACAGAAGGAATGGGCCAAGCTGACCGGCAAGGAGCGCGCTGCGATCCTGCGCCGGTGGTTCGACCTGATGATGGAAAACGCCGAGGATCTGGGCAAGATCCTGACCGCCGAACAGGGCAAACCCCTGGCCGAGGCGGTGGGCGAGATCGCCTATGGCGCGTCCTTCATCGAATTCTTCGGCGAAGAGGCCAAGCGGGTCTATGGCGAGACCATCCCCGGCCATCAGCGCGACAAGCGGATCATGGTGCTGAAACAGCCGATCGGGGTGGCGGCCTCGATCACGCCGTGGAACTTCCCCAACGCGATGATAACGCGCAAGGCAGGCCCGGCACTGGCCGCCGGCTGCGCCTTTGTCGCGCGCCCGGCCACCGAAACGCCCTTGTCGGCGCTGGTGCTGGCGCTGCTGGCCGAACAGGCCGGTGTTCCGGCGGGTGTGTTCAACGTGGTGCCCTCGTCACAGGCCAGCGAGATCGGCAAGGAGTTCTGCGAGAACCCTGGCGTGCGCAAGCTGACCTTTACCGGCTCGACCGAGGTGGGCCGGATCCTGCTGCGCCAGGCCGCGGACCAGGTCATGAAATGCTCGATGGAGTTGGGCGGCAACGCGCCGTTCATCGTGTTCGACGACGCCGATCTGGATGCCGCCGTCGAAGGCGCGATGCTGTGCAAGTTCCGCAACAACGGCCAGACCTGCGTCTGCGCCAACCGCATCTATGTTCAGGCCGGTGTCTATGACGCCTTTGCCGCCAAGCTTAAGGCCGCGGTCGAGGCATTGAAAATCGGCGACGGCCTGTCCGATGGCACCACGACCGGCCCGCTGATCAGCGACGAGGCGGTGGCCAAGGTGCAGGAGCACATCGCCGATGCCACGGACAATGGCGGCGCGATCCTGACCGGTGGCCTGCCGCACGATCTGGGCGGCACCTTCTTCCAGCCCACGATCATCACCGACGTGACCCAGGACATGAAGGTCGCGCAGGAAGAGACGTTTGGTCCTCTGGCGCCCCTGTTCAAGTTCGAGGACGAGGACGAGGTCATCGCCATGGCCAATGACACGATCTTCGGCCTTGCCTCGTATTTCTACGCCAAGGATCTGAGCCGCGTGTACAAGGTGGCCGAGGCGCTGGAATACGGCATCGTCGGCATCAACACCGGCATCATCAGCTCGGAACTGGGTCCTTTTGGTGGCGTCAAGCAATCCGGCCTTGGCCGTGAAGGCAGCCACCACGGCATGGAAGACTATCTTGAGATGAAATACATCTGCATGGCGGTCTGATCGGACGGACCATGAGACAAGGGCGCCTTTGGGCGCCCTTTTTCTTTGCAAGCGTCATGAAAAAACCCCACGTTCTGAGGAACGCGGGGTTGTGCGACAACCGAGGGAGGAGACGATTATCGCCGCTTGGGCGGTCTCAGCCTCAGTTCACGGGCTTGGCGTCAACCACGTCCTTTTCGATCGCCTTGGTCGAGGTGATCTCGATCCGGCGCGGTTTCAGCGCCTCGGGCACCTCGCGCTTCAGGTCGATGTGCAGCATACCGTTTTCCAGGCTGGCGCCGGTCACGCGGACATGGTCAGCCAGGGCAAAACGACGCTCGAAAGCGCGGGTGGCGATGCCGCGATGCAGATAGGTGCGCTTGGTGTCTTCGGTGGCTTTCTTGCCGGCCACGACCAGCGCGTTTTCCTTGACTTCGATCGTCAGGTCATCTTCGGCAAAGCCGGCGACTGCGATCGAAATGCGATACGCATCGGCATCGGTTTTTTCGATGTTGTACGGGGGATAGCTGGGTTGTGACACTTCGCTGGTCATGACCCGATCCATGATGTCGGCAATCTGGTCAAAGCCGACGGTTGCACGGTGCAGTGGTGCAAAATCAAAGCTACGCATGTTCGTTATCCTCATGTTCAGAGCGATTTACGAGTTTTGCCCTCCGATTGGACGGGCGTTGGTGATCGTCGGACCCCGGTTTGGCTGCCCGACACACAGGAGATGGGAAAGAAACTGGCTGAGTTCAAGACCCGCCGGAGCTGATGAATTTCGCGCCCGAGCTGGACTTGCCCGAGCCGACCTGCAGCCGCCGAATCTTGGCCTTTGGCTGCGGCGCATCCCGCCGCATGATGGCCTTGAGGTCCGAGACGACCCCCTCAAGTTCCATGCCGAACCCGACCTTGCGACGGCCGTCGGTACCAACCGCAGATACCACAGAAAGGATCTGCCAACGCGGCCCGTTGCGGGCCAGAATGGCCGAACCGGAGGATCCGAACGTGACATCGCAATTGAAGGTAATCAGACCTTGGCGCCGCTCGAGAATCCGGCAGGACCGCTGGCGCGTGATTGCCTCGGATCGGCCGCGCCCGTACGAAGCGATGCTGATCTCATCCCCGGCGACCCGGCCACTGTGCAATGCAAATGGGTTGGCGACGGTATACGGGATCGGTTGATCCAGTCGCATCAGGGCGACATCGACCCGGACCATCTCGGGTGACAGGCCAACCCGGGGGTCATAGTCGGGAAGGACGGCGATCTGCACGACCGTGCCTTCTGCAAGCGCATGTCCATCGCTCAGGCCTGCGCGAAAGGTGACTTCGCCGGGTGCATAGGTCCGACCGGTGGCCTTGTCCGTCGCACAATGGGCTGCGGTCAGAACAAGATCCTGCGCGATCAGCGTACCCGTGCAGAACGAGCGGTCTCCGATGTCCAGCCGTCCGATCGCCTCCCAACCATACAGGTCGTCCCGATCGGTCAGCCGGCGCTTGCCACTGTCCTGGGCCACCGCCGACGCAGCAATCCCGGCCAAAATCAGGGCCAATGTCACGATACGGCAGGTCATGGCCGGACAAACCTTGCGCCGACGTTCTTTCCAGGCTCGAGCGTATTGCCGGAAGCGCCAAATCCATTCCCTGCGGACAGCTCGGTGCGCAGCACCTCCAGCGACTCTTCCAGCGCTGTTCCCAACGATACCCGCCGGCCTTCCAATTCGGCCTTTGCGGACACGACCGATACGATCCGGGGGTGATCCCCTGAGAACGAGAAGATCGGCGCGCCGGACGCACCCAAATCCACGTCACAGGACATGACCAGCACCCCCGATTGCTGCGCCATGACCGAGCAGACCTGTTGCAGCGAAGGGGCTTCTGCGCGGTTGTGGGCGTACGAAACCACTCCGACATCCTCGCCACGCGTTGGCCTGTAGCCGGTTTCAAACGGGATCACGGTCGTATTTCGGATCGGCTGCCACAACTCGATCAGCGCGACGTCGTGGCGCACGCGGCTGACAGATGCGGCGCGGTCATACTCGTATTCCGGATGAATGACCGCCTGGCGCGCCGTGCGATAGGCCGATGCGCGGCCATGTCGCCACCCCGCCAGAAACTCGATTTGGCCCGGATCAATTCGTTGGCGGGTTGCTTGGTCGAACAGGCAATGCGCTGCGGTCAGAACAAGGGTGGGTGAGATCAACGCGCCAGTGCAGAAGCCGGTGCCGTTGATGTTCAGCCGTCCGACCGCCATCCATTCGCGTCCGGAATCCGAGGTTTCAAGGCTTTGCAGCCCAGTATCCTGCGCCGTGGCTGCCAATGGCAGAACACATAACGCTATCGCCCTGATCCATGTGCGCACGCGGTTCTCCGGCATGAGGTATCGGCCAATCTACTTACGCGTGGCGTTTGGCGAAAATAGGGCAGAGCCACACCGCGCCTAATCCGCACCAGACTGATGCGTCGGCGCATCAGGCCCGATCACCGCAGGATCGGCACCGTATCCGCAGGCTGTCCGGCCCGATCCAGCGCAGGGGGCCGAGGCCCGCCCGTGGCCCAATCCAACAGCTCGACCGTATGCACGATGGGCAGTCGGGTGCCCGACCCGATCTGCATCATGCAGCCGATGTTCCCGGCCGCGATCAGATCGGGGTTCCTGGCCTCCAACGTGCGCACCTTGCGCTGTTTCAGCTTCGCCGAGATCTCGGGCTGCATCAGGTTGTAGGTGCCGGCGCTGCCGCAGCACAGGTGGCTGTCGGCGGGCTCGACCACCGTGTACCCCGCCTGTTTCAGCAGGTCCTTGGGATAGGTCTTGATCTGCTGCCCGTGTTGCAGCGAGCAGGCCGCGTGATAGGCCACCGTCAGCCCCTTGTCGTCACCCTGCGGCAAGTCCAGCTGGATCAGGACCTCGCTGACATCCATGGCAATGCCCGACACCCGCGCCGCGTCCTCGGCCAGTGGATCGTCGCGGAACATGTGCCCGTAATCCTTGACCGTGGTGCCGCAGCCCGAGGTGTTGATGACGATTGCATCCAACCCCTTGCCGTCCATCTCGCGCGTCCAGGCGCGGATATTGGCGGCGGCGGTGGTATGGCTTTCGCGGGTCTTGCCCATGTGATGGGTCAACGCCCCGCAGCAGCCAGCGCCCTCGGCCACAACGACCTCGCAGCCCAGCCGGGTCAGCAGGCGGATCGTGGCATCGTTGATGTCGGTGTTCAGCGCCTTTTGCGCACAGCCTGTCATCAGAGCCACGCGTTTGATCGCCTGCCCCTTGGGCGCAAAGCTTTGTGGGTCGTCATTGCGGCTGACCGGCGGGATGTGTTTCGGCGCCATGTCCAGCATTGCCCGCAGGCGCGCGTCGGGCATCAGAAAGCGGAACGGCCGCCCCAGCTTGGCCCCGATCAGCGCCCAGCGAAACCGCATCGGATAGGGCAGGATCCGCGCCAGAACCCATCGCAGCGCCCGGTCCGAGAAGGGGCGCTTGTAGCGGTTTTCGATATATTCGCGGGCGTGATCGACCAGATGCATGTAATGCACGCCCGACGGGCAGGTCGTCATGCAGGCCAGGCAGGACAGGCAGCGGTCGATATGCTTGACGGTCTTTTCGTCCGGCACACGCTCGTTTTCCAGCATGTCCTTGATCAGGTAGATGCGCCCGCGGGGGCTGTCCAATTCGTCGCCCAACACCTGGTAGGTCGGGCAGGTGGCGGTGCAGAACCCGCAATGCACGCAGTTGCGCAAAATCTCGTTTGCGCGGCGGGTGCCGGGGTCTTTCAACTGGTCTTCGGTGAATGTGGTCTGCATCGCCCTATCCCATCAGCCCGGGGTTGAACATGCCGCGCGGGTCGAATTTCTGTCGAATCCCCTGTGTCAGAGACGCAATTCCCTGCGGTTCCGGCTGGAACCGGCCCAGCCGGGCAAGGGTATCGGCCCCGGCCCGCACCAGCGTGGCGTGGCCGGAAAACGCGCCGATGCGCGCGCGCAGGTCGGTGCCTGCGGGCACCAGCGCCCAGATCAACCCGCCGCCCCAGTCGAACAGGGTCCGGTCGGCCTCGACCCGCGCGGCGATTTCGGGCGCGTCGCCGGGTTTGACCGAAATCCGCCAGACATCGCCGGGCGTGTCGGCGAAATCGGCCGCATCGCGGATCGTCTGCCACAGGGCATCCGACGGCTCGACCGGATCAACCGCGCCGAACTGGCCCAGCAACTCCTGCAGACGCTCGGTGCGATACGAGACCGATTCCGCAAACCCCTCAATCCGGATCAAGGCGCGCTGCTGCTGCGGATCACAGGCTGCGCCGGTGACCTCAAAGGGTGATTTCAGCGCCTCGGACAAGATGCGAACCGCGGTCGCCGCGTCCTTGGCGGGTACGGCCAGCGTTGCGCTGGCCTCGGGTTTGGGCAGCACTTTCAGCGAGACCTCGGTCAGCACGCCCAGCGTGCCCCAAGACCCCGCCATCAGCTTGACCAGATCGTATCCGGTGACGTTCTTCATCACCCGGCCGCCATTCTTGATGATCTGCCCCTGCCCGTCGACAAAGCGCACGCCCAGCAGGAAATCGCGGCAGGCCCCGGCCTGGATCCGGCGCGGCCCCGAGACGTTGGCGGCCACGACACCGCCGATCGTGGGCGCGCCCGAGGACCCCAGTAGGGCGCGGTGATCCATCGGTTCGAATGCCAGTTGCTGGCCTTCGACCTCCAACGCGGCCTCGATCTCAGCCAGCGGGGTTCCGGCCTGCGCCACAAGCGTCAACGCCCCCGGCTCGTACAGGGTGATCCCGCGCAGCCCCTCGGTGCTCAGCATCCGGTCGGGGCCGGTCACACCACGGGTGCCGCCACCGGCAACGCGTACCGGTTCGTTCAGGCCGGCCACGATTTCGGCCAGTTCAGACTCTGATTCAGGTCTCATTGCGGGGTCCGTTCTGTCTTGGGATTCATTCCGCCGCCATCGGCACGACGCGCCGGGCCGCACTGGCGTCCAGCGGAAACACCTTGGCGGGGTTCAGCAGCCATTTCGGGTCGAACACGTCCTTGACGGCCATCTGCGCCTCAAGGTCCTGAGGCGCGTATTGATGATGCATCAGGTCGCGCTTTTCGATGCCCACCCCATGCTCGCCGGTCAGGCAGCCGCCGGCATCGACGCACAGTTTCAGGATCTCGGCCCCGAAGGCCTCGCACTTTTCCAGATCGCCGGGCTTGTTCGCATCGAACAGGATCAGCGGGTGCATGTTGCCGTCGCCGGCGTGGAACACGTTGCCCACGGGCAGGCCGAATTCCTTGCTCAATTCACCGATGCGGCGCAGCACGTCCGGCAGGGCCGACACCGGAATCGTGCCGTCCAGACACATATAGTCGTTGATCTGCCCCATCGCGCCAAAGGCCGATTTCCGGCCCAGCCAGATGCGGGCGCTTTCCTCGGCCGACTGGCTTTCCCGCAGTTCGACCGGGTTGTGTCGTTTGGCGATCTCGACGATCTTGGCCAGCTGGCTGTCGATCTCGGCATCCGAGCCCTCGACCTCAACGATCAGCAGCGCCTCGCAATTCGGATAGCCGGCATGGGCAAAATTCTCGCAGGTCTCGATGCACAGCCGATCCATGAACTCGATCGCCACGGGCAGGATGCCGGATTTGATGATGTCCGAGACGCATTCGCCCGCCACCGCATTGTCATCAAAACCCATCAGGACCGGGCGGGCGCCCTCGGGCTTGCGCAGGATGCGCAGCGTCGCCTCGGTGACGACCCCCAGTTGCCCTTCCGAGCCGCAGATCACGCCCAGCAAATCCAGCCCGCCGGAATCCAGATGCGCGCCGCCGATCTCGACCACGCGGCCATCCATCAGCACCATGGTCACGCCCAGCAGGTTGTTGGTGGTCACGCCGTATTTCAGGCAGTGTGCGCCGCCCGAGTTCATCGCGATATTGCCCGCGATGGCACAGGCCAGCTGCGACGACGGATCGGGCGCATAGAAGAAATCCTGCGCCTCGACCGCGCCGGTGACGCTCAGATTGGTGCGGCCGGTCTGCACGCGGATGAAGCGGTTGTCATAGTCGACCTCAAGCACCTCGTTCATGCGGGCCACGCCCAGGATCACGCAATCGGCGGTGGGCAGCGCCCCACCGGCCAGCGAGGTCCCGGCCCCGCGCGGCACGACCGGCACGCTTTCGTCATGGCAGATGCGCAGAATGCCCGAGACCTCCTGCGTCGAAGACGGCAGAACCGCGATCATCGGCGCGCATTTGTAGGCGGTCAGGGCGTCGCATTCATAGGCGCGGGTTTCGGACGGATCGGCGATGATGGCATCTTCGGGCAGGACCTGCCGCAGACGGGCAAGCACGCTGGCCTTGCGGGCCAGAACGTCGGGGTTGATCTGTGGCATGTCCATGGCGAGTCCTCCGGTTTGGTAAAATAATATTACCAATTTCTGCATCTGGCAAGTTGCCTTCGTCGGACGTACTGTCGCGCCATGACACTGACCGAACGCGCCCTGCTGTTTTCGCCCCTGGACTACGCCGCCGTCCTGCTGTTGCTGATCGCCTGGCAATGGATCGGATGGCGGATCGAGAACCCCGCGCCGGGCAAGCGTTCGGTCGCGGTGATGATGGACGAATTCCGCCGCTGCTGGATGCGCGAAATGGTGACCCGTCAGCCCCGCATGTTCGACGCCCAGGTCGTGGGCACGATGCGTCAGGGCAGCACGTTCTTTGCCTCGACCACGATGATCGCCATCGGGGGTGGGCTGGCCCTTCTGGGCAATACCGAGCGACTGTCGGGCGTCGCCAAGGATCTGGCCATCGGCAGCGCACCGGCCATGGTGTGGGAGGTCAAGATCCTGATCGTGCTGCTGTTTCTGTCGAATGCGTTTCTGAAATACGTCTGGGCGCATCGGTTGTTCGGCTACTGCGCGGTGCTGATGGCGGCGGTGCCGAACGAGCCCGAGGATCCGCAGGCCTATCCCCGCGCGGAACAGGCGGCCGAGATCTGCGTGACCGCCGCGCGCAGCTTCAACCGTGCCCTGCGCGCCACCTATTTCGCGCTGGCGTCGCTGGCGTGGATACTGGGCCCGATCACGTTGATCATCGGCACGCTTCTGACATTGGGGGTTCTTTATCGGCGCGAGTTTGCCTCGCATTCCCGCGCGATCCTGCTGAGCCTGCCGCCGGACACGCAGACGTGATCGCGCCCCGCCTGATCAGATCCTAAAATGACGAAATGCGACACCTGATCCCCTGCCTGTTTCTGGCCGCCCCGGCCCTCGCCGACCCACCGGCAGTCGAAAATGTCACCGCGTCGCGCACGGGCGAAACCTGGCGATTCGACGTGACCATCCGCCACCCCGATACCGGGTGGGACCACTATGCCGATGGCTGGCGCGTTCTGGCGATGGACGGGACCGAGCTGGGGATGCGGGTGCTGCATCACCCGCACGAGACCGAGCAGCCCTTTACCCGGTCGCTGGGCGGGGTCGCGATCCCCGAAGGCGCGAGTCAGGTTCAGGTACAGGCCCGGTGCAGTGTCGATGGCTGGAACGCGGACACCACGCTTGTGACGCTGGACTGATCGTCAGAACACGCCCAGCGACAGCCCGGCGCCCAGCGCGGCGCCGATCTCGCGGCATTTGTCCAGTTCATCCTCGGGGATGGTCTTTTCCGCCAATATCGCCTCGGGCGTCTGGGCGTGGGTGCACACGATGAGGGGCGTTTGCACCTGTTTCAGACGCCAACCGGTAGCGATGCGCGCCAGTTGCCGCGCCGCGTTCTGACCGTCGGACCCGGCACAGATCATCTGCGCATAGGGCCGCCCTTCGATCCGGCCCAGAACCGGGTAATAGCAGCGGTCGAAGAAGTCTTTCATGACGCCTGACAGCGCCGCCAGGTTCTCGGGCGCGCAAAAGATGTATCCGTCGGCCGCCAGCAAATCGTCGGGTCCCGCCTCGTCGGCGGGTTTCAGGTTGACCTCGGCCTCGGCGCTGGCCGCCAGCGCGGCCGCTTCGGCCATCTGCCGGCTGCCGCCGGTGCGCGAATGATAGACGATCAGCAGACGGGCCATGATGGTCACGCCCGATGATACGGGCCGCCCGACAGGATCGTCGCGGCACGATAGAGTTGTTCCGACAGCATCACCCGGACCAGCATATGTGGCCAGACCATCGCGCCGAAAGAAATCGAAAAATCGGCCTCGGCCCGCAGCGCCGGGTCGATCCCGTCGGCGCCGCCGATGACAAAGGCCAGATCCTGCCGGCCCATGTCACGCCACCCGGCCAGTTTCTGCGCGAAATCGGGGGAAGACATCACCTTTCCGCGCTCGTCCAATGTGCAGATCACCGCGCCAGCGGGCAGCGCCTTGCGCAGCAAGGCGGCCTCGGCGCCCATGCCGACGTTCTTCTTGTCCTCGACCTCGATCACACGCGCAGGCCCAAGGCCCAGGCCGCGGCCGGTCCGGTCGAAACGGGTCAGATAGTCGTCAAGCAGGGTCTTCTCCGGTCCGGCACGCAATCGCCCGACCGCACAAATGCTGATACGCATGTCGCTCTCGCCGCCGGCCCTTCAATACGGGCCGGGATGGCGCCTCAGTTGGCCGAGGCGCTGCCGCCCTGAGGCAGCCACATCTTTTCCAGCTGGTAGAATTCGCGCACTTCGGGGCGGAAGATATGGACGATCACATCGCCCGTATCGATCAGCACCCAGTCGCCGGCATCTTTGCCTTCGACCTTCGAGGTGAAACCGAATTCCTGCTTGATGCGATCGGTCAGCTTTTCCGCCATCGCCGACACCTGACGCGTCGACCGGCCCGAAGCGATGACCATGTAGTCGGCCACCGAAGACTTGCCCTGCAGGTTAATCTGCACAACATCTTCGGCCTTGTCATCGGAAAGTGAGGAAAGGATGCGTTCAAGCAGCTTGTCGCTGATTGACTGAGAGCGGGCCATCACAGCGGCCCCTTCATCGGCGGGCAAACCCGCCTGTGTGTGTAGAGACAGGACATGGTCCTCCTTGCTAAAGCGCCGTGTAACCCCGGCGCCGAGGTACTATTAAGGTAGCAAGGCAATTGCAACATTTCAATGAACGGCAACCGTTGATGGCACGGGGTTGATCAATCCGTGTCCAGATGTGGCACAGCGGTGTCGGTGGCACCCTGCCCCAGCAGGCGCACTTCGCGCTGCGGGAAGGGGATCGAGATGCCCTCAGCCTGGAATGCATCCCACAGCGCCAGATAGACATTGCCGCGGATGTTGGTCAGGCCGGCCGTCGGATCGCGGATCCAGAACCGCAGCACGTAATCGACGCTGCTGTCGCCGAACCCGGTGATGTGGCAGACCGGTTCGTGCTTGCCGCCGCTCAGAACGCGTTTGACTGATTTCACCGTTCGCACGGCGGTCTCGCGCACCTTGTGCGGGTCGTCGCCGTAGCTGGTGCCGAAAGTCAGATCGAGGCGGACGAACTCGTCGGAATGGGACCAGTTCACCACCTGCCCGGTAATCAGATCCTCGTTCGGGATCAGGTATTCGCGCCCGTCGCGGGTAACGACCGAGACGTAGCGGGCGCCCAGCGCGTTGATCCAACCGAACGTATCGCCCAGCGAGATCACGTCGCCCGGCTTGATCGACCGGTCCATCAGGATGATGATCCCCGAGATCAGGTTCGACACGACCTTCTGCAGGCCGAAGCCGATACCGACGCCAACCGCACCGGACAACAGCGCGATCCCGGTCAGGTCGAATCCCAGCGTCCGGATCCCGACCAGAAAGACCAGCCCGTACAGCGCCACCTGGATCCCCTTGGCCAGCAACACCTGCATCGAGGGCGAGATGTCGTCATTGCTTTTCAGCCCGCGTTCCGCCGCCCGGGTGCCGAGCCGCGCCAGCACCAACAACGTGCCGATCAGCAGAATGGCCTTGAGAATCCCCAATACCGAGATGTGAAGGCTGCCGATCGAAATCGCCACGCCGTCCAGAAACTCGGCGACGTCATCGGTCAGACTCAGCGCGACCAGCGTGGCGTAGATCCACATCGACCAGCGGAAGATGCGCCGAATCGTCCGGTTGCGGACGAGTCGCGAAATCAGCGCGATCGCCAGCCACGCGGCTGCCAGCGTTGCCAGAACACCGATGATGTAACTGCGCGATGGCCAGGTGACCTGCTGCATCACCAGATAGACGCCCCAGGCCAGCACGACGAAGTAGACCAGCGTCATCCGCTGCATCAGCTGAACCAGAACCCGCAACCGCCATTTGGGCCATCCACTGCGCGCCCGCGCCCAGGCTTCCCACCGGCCTTTTGTCAGCAGTGTCAAAAGGAAGGACAGCGCCACCAGCCCCAGGATGATGGCGATCTGATACTGCCGCCACCCCGGAGTCACGATCAACTCGACCAGGTTCCCAAGCTGCAACAGAAAGGCCTCGGCCATGTTGTCGAACAGCTCTGAAATCGAACTTGGGATCAAATCATTGTCCATGCGCGTCTCCTGCCGCCAGATTGAACAGCAATGTGGCGGCTTGCAAGGCCCACCGACCTGTCGTGGGACGCGGATTGAGCCTTGATTGACGAGGGGGCGCGATATATCTGGATCGCATGAGATTCCATCAGGCCCCTGCTCCCAACCTGCAAGACCGCGCGCGCCTGCGTGAACGGTTCTTCGGGGCCGCCCGCACGGTTCTGGCCCGCCTATAATCGGCGCCCAGCCACTCGCCAGCATTTCTCAATACAGACGGGAGAGGACCGATGTCCCCCAAAACACTCTATGACAAGATCTGGGATGCCCATGTCGTGCACGAAGCCGACGATGGCACCTGCCTGCTTTATATCGACCGCCACCTGGTGCACGAAGTGACCAGCCCGCAGGCCTTCGAAGGCCTGCGCATGGCGGGCCGCAAGGTGCGCGCGCCGGAAAAGACCATCGCCGTGCCCGACCACAACGTGCCCACCACGCCCGACCGCGTGAACGGAATCGAGAACCCCGAATCGCGCATCCAGGTCGAAGCACTGGACAAGAACGCCCGCGAATTCGGCATTCACTACTACCCGGTGAATGATATCCGTCAGGGCATCGTCCACATCGTCGGCCCCGAACAGGGCTGGACCCTGCCGGGCATGACCGTGGTCTGCGGCGACAGCCACACCGCCACCCACGGCGCGTTCGGCGCGCTGGCCCACGGCATCGGCACCTCCGAGGTCGAGCATGTTCTGGCCACCCAGACTCTGATCCAGAAAAAGTCCAAGAACATGAAGGTCGAGATCACCGGCAAACTGCAGCCGGGCGTGACCGCCAAGGACATCACTCTGGCCGTGATCGGCGAAACCGGCACCGCCGGCGGCACCGGCTATGTGATCGAATATTGCGGCGAAGCGATCCGCGACCTGTCGATGGAAGGCCGCATGACCGTCTGCAACATGGCCATCGAGGGCGGCGCCCGCGCCGGCCTGATCGCGCCGGACGAAAAGACGTTCGAATACGTCAAGGGCCGCCCGCACGCTCCCAAGGGCGCGCAGTGGGAGGCCGCCCTGGCCTGGTGGAAGACGCTCTATTCCGATGACGACGCCCATTGGGACAAGGTCGTCACCATCCGCGGCGAGGACATCGCCCCCGTGGTTACCTGGGGCACCAGCCCCGAAGACGTTCTGCCGATCACCGCGACCGTGCCCAACCCCGAGGATTTCGAGGGCGGCAAGGTCGAGGCCGCGCGCCGCTCGATCGAATACATGGGGCTCAAGCCGGGCCAGAAACTGAGCGACATCGAGATCGACACGGTCTTCATCGGCTCCTGCACCAACGGCCGCATCGAGGATCTGCGCGCCGCCGCCGAGATCCTGAAGGGCAAGAAGATCAAGGACGGCATCCGCGCCATGGTCGTGCCCGGCTCGGGCCTTGTCCGCGCGCAGGCCGAAGAGGAAGGCATTGCTGAGATCTTCAAGCAGGCCGGGTTCGAATGGCGCCTTGCGGGCTGTTCGATGTGCCTGGCCATGAACCCCGACCAGCTGACCCCGGGCGAGCGTTGCGCCGCCACCTCGAACCGCAATTTCGAGGGCCGTCAGGGCCGCGGCGGACGCACCCATCTGCTGAGCCCCGCGATGGCTGCCGCCGCGGCAATCACGGGAAAGCTGACAGATGTGCGCGAATTGATGTAAGGTCTCCTCATATCTAGATATTTGAGGGAGAGACTGAAATGAGTGAATGGGTCAAATGGCTCCTGATGGGGCTTCTATCGATAGTGTTCGGCATCTTCGTGCTGGGCGCACCAGTCGTGGCATCCGTAGCAGTGACCGTGGTCACCGGCGTCCTTTTGCTGGTAACCGGCGTTCTACAGGTTGTCGGCGGTTTCACCGTCGAAGGAACCGGCAACAAGATCCTTGCCTTCATCATGGGTGCGGTCATGCTGTTCTTGGGTTGGTCGTTTCTGGACCATCCGCTGGCGGGCACTCTGACGCTGGCAACGGTGGTGCTTATCCTGTTCATGGCAGGCGGGATCGCACGGATCATTCTCTCGTTTCAGATGCGAGGCACGTCATTTTTCTGGCCAACCCTGATCTCGGGCATCTTGTCGATCATCCTGGCAAGCATCATCTGGTCTTATGCAAGCTCGGAACCGGCGGTGCTGTTCCAGTTGCTGGGCATCCTGCTGGGCATCGAGATGCTGTTCAACGGGTTCGGGTTGGTCTTCATGGCGTTCTTCGTCAAGAACGCGCCCAAAGACGAAACTACAGAAGCTCAACAAGCTTGAAACGCGGGGCATGGGGCCTGACCTCTCCCGCAGGAGTGTGAACATGGAAAAGTTTGAAAAAGTCCACGGTGTGGCAGCCCCCATGCCCCTGATCAATATCGATACCGATATGATCATTCCCAAGGTGCATCTGAAAACGATCAAACGGTCCGGCCTCGGCGTCGTCCTGTTCGACGAGATGCGCTATCACGATGACGGACGCGAGAACGAAGAATTCGTCCTGAACAGACCCGCTTATCGCAACGCCGAGATTCTGGTGGCCGGCGACAACTTCGGGTGCGGCTCATCTCGGGAACACGCGCCCTGGGCGATCAAGGATTTTGGTATCAAGGTGGTCATCTCGACCAGCTTCGCCGACATCTTCTTCAACAACTGCTTCAAGAACGGCATCCTGCCCATCGTCGTCGAAGAACACCACCACGTCATTCTGATGGAGGATGCCCACAAGGGCGAGAACGCACGTATGACCGTGCATCTGGAAGATCAGCAGATCGTCACCTCTGACGGCGTCGTGATCGAGTTTGATATCGACCCGCACCGCAAGCATTGCCTGTTGAACGGTCTGGACGATATCGGCCTGACGATGGAAAAAGATCACCACATCGACACGTTCGAATCCCATGCCGGACAGGCGCGCCCCTGGGTGTGATTCTGGGGATGAACCTGTGGATACTCAACCTGACGGGGTCGCCAAGGCGGCCCCGTTCGCATTCTTGGGGTTAAAGTCAAAGCAACCACAACATGTAGAGAATCATTTCCATTACACGTCGAATTTGCGACGTGAATGATGCAAAGCCGCACCAGTTTCGCCATCTTTTTGCCCGAAATCACGTGTTTTCTGCACCTCGGCTTGAGCGAAATGCCGCTTATCGCCAATGATGGCGCTAAAGGGGCATCCGCCAAATATCGAGATTGGCGGGCATCAAGTTGGAACCAAGTCGGCGAAGAATCGACTGGTCCGGTTTGGAAAGGGTTCGGATAGTGATTGCTCGCACAACAGGGGCTGCGATACGGGGATTGTTGGTGGCACTTCTGGTGCTGACACCCGCATTGTATCTGCCCGCATCAACGTCCAACGGGACCGAGATCGTTGTCTTTCTGGCAATCCTGGCATTCATTCTGACATTCGCCGAATACAACTCGGCTTTTCCCAGCTTTATCGAATTCCGCGATGCGCCGCCCGTGAACAGGCTGCGCTTTGTCGGCCTGATGTCGATGATCTCGTTCCTGACCCTGATCTGCAAGAACGCCTATGCGCCGACGGAACTGACCAGCACCGTGTATTCGGTCGGCCTGGCGGTCGCGAATGTCGTGGACTTCCCCTATTCACCTGTCCGCCTGGTGGTGTTGATGCTGCCTGCTGACGCGAGCCAACCCCTGGTCGAGTTGGTACGCATAACGGCAAGTGTCGCCTATGTCGCCGCTTTGGTCACGATCGCCAGCTTTGCCTATGCGGTCAAACTGCGTGGATGGCCCACTGGCAATGGGGCATTCAATGTCTGGACCAACCTGCCCCTGTTCGACCCCACCAAGGGTGGAGACGTGGTGACTCGCCTGCAGCGCGACGGTCGGTTGAACATCTCGGTCGGCGTTCTGCTACCGTTCCTGATTCCGGCCCTGATCAAGCTGCTCACGGATTTCATTGATCCGCTGTCGTTGTCCAATCCGCAGACGTTGATCTGGACCATGAGCGCGTGGGCTTTCCTGCCGGCCAGCATGATCATGCGCGGGATGGCAACCCTGCGCATTGCCGGGCTGATCGTGGAAAAACGCCGCGCCTACTCGACCACCGAGACGACCCAAACCGCATGATCCGTATTCTTGTTCTGCTGTTGCTGCCGTTTGTGGCGCAGGCAGAGCCAGTGCGCGTTGCCAGCTTCAATGCTGAGCTAGGCCGGAAAGGTCCGGGCCTGCTGCTGCGGGATATTCGGCGTGATGATCCCCAGGTGCAGGCCGTGATTGACGTTCTGACCGCCACTGCCCCCGATGTTCTGGCCCTGCAAGGCATCGACTGGGACCATGACAACCTGGCCCTGTCCGCTCTGGCTGATCGGTTGCGCGCGGCAGGGCTGGATTACCCGCATCTCTTCGCTGGTCAGCCCAACTCGGGGCTGATGACGTCGCTTGATCTGGACGGGGACGGAGAACGGGGCGGACCCGGGGACGCCCAGGGATGGGGCCGTTTCACCGGGAATGGCGGGCTGGCCGTGCTGTCCCGTTATCCAATCGCAAAGGATGAGGTTCGTGACCTCTCGGCGCTGCTGTGGAAGGACCTGCCCGGCGCGACACTACCCACCCGTGGCGGTTCGCCCTTCCCGTCTGAACAGGCCCACGCTGTTCAGCGCCTGTCGTCGACCGCCCATTGGATCGTTCCGGTGGAGACGCCTCAAGGCCGCCTGAACCTAATGACCTTTCACGCCACCCCTCCTGTCTTTGACGGGCCTGAGGATCGCAACGGATTGCGCAATCGCGATGAGATCCGGCTGTGGTCGGTGTTGCTTGACGGCGGGCTGGGTCCAGCCCCGAAAAGTCGTTTCATCATTGCCGGTGACTCCAATCTTGACCCGAACCTGGGCGAGGGGCGCAATGAAGCCATCCGCGATCTGTTACAGCACCCCAGCCTGCAGGATCCGCGACCCGTGGATGGCGCAGGCTCGGCTGTAACGGTGGTCTGGAAGGCGGTGGGTGAACGGCGTGTTGACTATCTGCTGCCATCGGTCGACTGGGTGGTTGAAAACGCCGGCATCCGCTGGACTGACGCCAAAGGCGCGCCCCTTGCCGCGGCCCGCAAGGCCAGCCGACATCGCCTGATTTGGGTTGACTTGTCACACCCTGACATGCCGCCGGGCCTATGACAGGCCATGAACCCGATCCACGTCTGTGGTTCGCGGGCTATCATGCGACACGGAAAGCACAGCGGTTTTCAATGCCTCGTGCAGCGGCGTGGATGCGAAATCGCTGATCAACGAGTCGAAGAACGAGCCATCCAAGCGGTGAGGCGTGTCCCACAGATAGCGCATCTCAAGCAGATGCGGGGCCAGTTTCCAGAACGGCTGGGCCAGAACAATTGGCCACCAGTTCATCTGCTTCAAGCGTACCGGAGCCCCGGTCACTTCCGACAAGGCCTGTGCCAATTGGCGGCCGGTCAACGTGTATCCGGCAAAAGGAATGTCGCAATAGCGCGGCAAGTCATGCCGCATCTCGGCCAACTGAACCGCAGCGCGGGCCAGATCCGGCAGGTAGGCCCAGGCATGGGCAATGTCAGGGTCACCGGGATAGACGAAACGCCCTTTGGCCAGGGGCTTGATCATGATCTGGTCGAACCAATTGCCGGAGGCTTGCGTGTCAAGGAAATCCCCGGCGCGCAGGATCACGGTGCGCACGCCCGACGACCGATAGGCCTCCTCCATACGGATCCGAATCTGGCCCAGAGGGTTGGTTGCAAGATGCGGCGTATCTGCCGCCCACGGCCCGGGCGTGTCGGCCCCAAAAACATAAACGTTACCGGGCACGATCACGGTCGCCCCGGTTGCCTTCGCCGCACCGATGACCTGAGCGTGCAAATCCGGCACCTGCCGCGCCCACTCGGTGTATGGCGGGTTCCAGCCATTCACGATGACATCCGCACCCCGGGCTGCGGTGGACAGATCATCCCTCGCGCGGTCAAATCCCCGCACCGTCCATCCGGCCGTTTGAAACGCGTCTGCGGCATTGCGGCCAAAACGCCCCGAAGATCCCAGGATCAGCACCTTTCCCGTCATCACAACCTCCTGTCAGCCCTGGCGGTTGAACAAAAGATATCCATTCACTCACCTTTGGGAATTGCCGAAAAACGCAGAGCATGTATTCATCTGCGCATGGATAAAACCTTGGCACTTTCTGATTGGTCTTTGGTGCAGAGCTTTCTGGCAGTTGCGGAAACGGGATCGTTGTCGGCGGCTGCGCGGGAACTGGGGCGCAGTCAGCCGACGCTTGGTCGCCAGGTGCAGGCACTCGAGACGGATTTGGGCGTGTCGCTGTTCGATCGCCATGCGCGAGGCCTCAAGCTCAGCGCAGCCGGCCAGCAATTGCTGCCGATGGCGCAACAGATGCACGCGGCCATGCGTCAGCTGAGCCTGGCCGCCGCCGGGCAGTCGCAACAGCTGGGCGGTACGGTCCGCATCACCGCCTCGGTCTTCGCATCGCACCATATCCTGCCGTCCATTCTGGCGGACATCCGCAGGCAAGAACCTTCAATCCAGCTGGAACTGGTCGCCACCGACACCAGCGAAAACCTGCTGTTCCGCGAAGCTGATATCGCAGTTCGCATGTATCGCCCCGAGCAGGTCGATATCGTGACCCGGCATCTGGGCGACGTACCGTTGTGTTTCTGCGCAGCCCGGTCGTATCTGGACCGCGCCGGTCGGCCAACCACCCCCGAAGAGTTGTTTCAGCATGACCTGGTGGGTTTCGACTCCAACGACTTGATCATCTCGAAAATGCAGGCCAAGGGTTGGCCTGCCAGCAAGGAAGACTTTGCCACCCGTTGCGATCTTCAAAGCGCCTATTGGGAATTGATCCGCGCGGGTTGCGGCATCGGTTTCAGCCAGGTTCAAGTGGCCGAGGCTGATCCTGCGGTCGAAATTCTGCCGTTGGATGTGGACATACCAGTCCTGCCGGTCTGGCTGGCTGCGCCGCAGGCCATGCGGCAGACACCGCGCATTCGCCGGGTCTGGGACCTGCTTGCAGAAGGGCTGAAAGCCAGCTTGTAACCCAAATCGGGTGCCCAGCGCATGTTCAGCGGCGTTTTTCGCGCTGTACGGCCCTGAATCCGCGCATTTTGACCAGAACGCCTCATTGACCAGATGCACCGCAAACGCTAGGCCCGATGCTGAAAAACGCAAGGAGACCGTTCATGTCCAACCCCTCGCTCCTCATCCTGCCCGGAGACGGAATTGGCCCCGAAGTCATGGCCGAAGTGCGCAAGATTATCGGCTGGTTCGGCGCCAAGCGCGGCCTTGAATTCGACGTGAGCGAGGATCTGGTCGGCGGTGCCGCCTATGACGTGCACGGCAAGCCCCTGTCGGACGAGACGATGGCCAAGGCGCAAGAGGTCGACGCGGTTCTGCTGGGCGCCGTGGGCGGCCCGAAATACGACGATCTGGATTTCAGCGTGAAGCCCGAGCGCGGCCTGCTGCGCCTGCGCAAGGAGATGGACCTGTACTCGAACCTGCGCCCGGCCCAGTGCTTTGACGCGCTGGCCGATTTCTCGTCGCTCAAAAAGGACGTGGTTGCCGGTCTCGATATCATGATCGTGCGCGAACTGACCTCGGGCGTCTATTTCGGCGAGCCGCGCGGTATCTTCGAGGAAGGCAACGAGCGCGTGGGCATCAACACCCAGCGCTACACCGAATCTGAGATCGAACGCGCCGCGCGCTCGGCCTTTGAACTGGCGATGCGCCGCAACAAGAAGCTGTGCTCGATGGAAAAGGCCAACGTAATGGAATCGGGCATCCTGTGGCGCGAGGTGGTGACCCGCGTGGGCCAGGACTATCCCGAGGTCGAACTGAGCCACATGTATGCCGACAACGGCGCCATGCAGCTGGTGCGCGCACCCAAGCAGTTCGACGTGATCCTGACCGACAACCTGTTCGGCGATATCCTGTCGGACTGCGCGGCGATGCTGACCGGCTCGCTGGGCATGCTGCCCTCGGCCTCGCTGGGCGCGCCGATGGCCAATGGCCGACCCAAGGCGCTGTATGAACCCGTCCACGGCTCGGCCCCCGACATCGCCGGTCAGGGCAAGGCCAACCCGATCGCCTGTATCCTCAGCTTTGCGATGGCGCTGCGCTACAGCTTTGACCAAGGCGCCGAGGCCGATCGTCTGGAAGCCGCGGTCGAAAAGGTTCTGGCCGATGGTGTCCGCACGGCTGATCTGCTGGCCGAAGAAGGCGTTCAGCCGGTTTCGACCAGCGAAATGGGCGATGCGATCGTCGCCGCGCTGGACGAAAGCCTGTAACGACCGATCCGGGCGGCGCCCAGCGCCGCCCGTCTGATCATCTGCGGTCTAGTTGCCGCCAAAGAGATCCTTCAACAGACTGTCGACGGCCTTGGCAAAGCCACCCTGCTGCCTGCGGCGTGGCTGGGATTGCTGAGTCGTCTGGACCGGAGCGGCCGGAGCCAACATCGGCAGAGGGGTCGGAGTCATGCCTTCGGTGACCCGCACCATGGTTTCCTTCCAAATCTCGGCTGGCAGCCCACCGCCAGTCACGCCCGACAACGGTGTGTTGTCGTCATAACCCATCCAGACACCGGCCACATAATCCGCGGTAAAGCCGATGAACCAAGCATCCCGGGCGGCCTGAGTCGTGCCTGTTTTGCCTGCAACCTGCCATCCCGGCAACTTGGCGCGTTGTCCAGTTCCCTCGGATACCACGCGTTCCATCATCCAGGTCAGTTGCTTGGCAGCTTCGTCTCGGATCACCCGCTCGCCGATCCCGGTCGTCGTTACCATCATCGGGGCATCGTCACCCAGCAGTTTCAACTCGGTCAGGCCGTACGGTTCCACGGACGAGCCACCATTCAGGATACCGGCATAGGCGCCGGTCATTTCGATCAGTGTGCTTTCCGAGGCGCCCAGCGCCAGGGCTGGGCCCGCCGCCAGATCGCTTTCGATGCCAAACCCGCTGGCAACGGTGCGCACATTGTCCAACCCAGCAACCTCGGCCACCTTGACGGCCGGGATGTTCAACGAGTTCTTCAGCGCATCCGCGAGGGTCACGCGACCGTAGAACTTGTTGGTGTAATTCTTTGGGCACCACTGGCCGGACCCCGGGATGTCGATGCAATAGGGCTCGTCCACCACCGTGGCCAGTGGCGAATAGCCCAGTTCCAGCGCGGTGGCATAAACAAAGGGTTTGAACGAGGACCCGGTCTGTCGCAGCGCCTGCGTCGCGCGGTTGAACGCACCCGACACCTTGGTCTTGCGTCCACCCACCATGGCCCGGACCGCACCATCGGCCGACATCACCACGATCGCGGCCTGCGCTTTTGAGCCTTCACTGACCTTTTCGTCGAACACCTGTTTCAGCGCCGCCTCGGCCGCCTGCTGGATCCGCTGGTCCAGCGTGGTCTTGATCACCACGTCCTCGGTGGTGTTGCGGGTAAAGAATTCGGGGCCGCTGGCCATGACCCAGTCGGCAAAATACCCGCCAGCGCGGGCGGCGGCGGCCTCGGACAGCTCGGCCGGGTTGTTGCGCGCCACGGTTGCCTGTGACGTGGTCAGGTAACCCTGATCCTCCATCAGGCTGATGACCACCTTGGCCCGGTCCTGCGAGCGTTGCAGGTCGTTGGTGGGCGCATAACGCGTGGGCGCCACCAGCAGCCCCGCCAGCATCGCCGCCTCGGCCGGGTCCACCTCGGCCGCGGACTTGCCGAAATAGCGCTGGCTGGCCGCCTCGAATCCGCGGGCCCCGGCCCCCAGAAACGCCCGGTTCAGATAGATGGTCAGGATCTCATCCTTGGAGTATTTGACCTCCATCGCCATCGCGTAGATCGCTTCCTTGGCCTTGCGCCACAGCGAGCCCTGACGGCAGTCGGCTTCATACGCCGCTTCCGATTCCCACTCGGTCGGATCGTACGGGACGCCCAGACACAGCAGCTTGGCCGTCTGCTGGGTGATGGTCGAACCGCCATGCCCCGACAGTGGGCCACGTCCCTCGGACAGGTTGATCTTCACCGCACTGGCAATGCCGCGCGGGCTTACGCCGAAGTGACGGTAAAACCGCTTGTCCTCGGTCGCGACAACCGCATTTTTCAGATGCGGCGACACGGTGTCGGTGGTGATAACGCCGCCGAACTGATCCCCGCGCCAGGCAAAGACCTTGCCGTCCCGGTCCAGCAGCGTGACCGACCCGCGTGCGCGCCCGTCCAGCAGGGCATCGACCTCGGGAAGGGTTGAGTACACAACCCCAACGGCAAGCGCCAGCAGCAGCGCGGCTATCGTACCCACTCGCCAGGTCAGCCCCCAGATCAGGCGCCCTATCCAGCGGAACAGCCGGCGAAAGAAGCCGCCCTGCCCGCCTCCCGAACGTTTGCGCCGGGGCTTGCGGCTGGTCTTTCGGGTCGTAGTCTTGCGCGCCGTCGCCTTCTTGCCCGCCGGTTTCGCCGTCCGCTTGGCAGACGAGGTCTTGCGGCCTCCGGACGGATACCGTTTGTCCGCCACCAGCGGTTTTCGACGCTTGGACTCAGTCATGCTCAAACTCTGCCCGTTTTTGCTTTTGTGGCACCATACCGCGCTGTTGCGCCCATGTAGAGGTGTGAAATAGCGCGAATTCCCCTCTCACACTTGCGTATTTTTTAATCACTTTGCCGTTTTTGTGCAAAAAATGTGCAACTTTGCCTCTCTTCCCCAGCGTCTTTTTGCCGAAATCGTTCCTTGCGCGGCCATGTCGGGCTCTTTTTCTGCAGGTGCAAAGCCGGACCCACCGGAACAGAAGAGGGGAAAGACGTGAAACTGATCATTGCGACAATCAAGCCGTTCAAGCTCGAGGAGGTGCGCGAGGCACTGACCGAGGCGGGCGTGCGCGGCATGATGGTGACCGAGATCAAGGGCTTCGGCTCGCAATCCGGTCACACCGAAATCTATCGGGGCGCCGAATACGCGGTGAACTTCGTGCCCAAGATCAAGCTGGAAATCGTGGTGCCCGCCGCGATGACCGACCAGATCGTCGAGACCATCACCAAAACCGCCAAGACCGGCAAGATCGGCGACGGCAAGATTTTCGTCCTCGATGTCGAGCAGGCCCTGCGCGTGCGGACCGGGGAACTCAACGAGGAGGCGCTGTAAGGCGCCGCGACCGACAATCATTCGAGGACTGAACATGAACCTGATGAAATCACTCATCCCTGCCGCCGCGATCGTCGCGCTGCCGCAGATGGGCCTGGCGCAGGAGGCCGCCGCAACCGGCGAAACCGCGCAGCATACGCAATATATCCTGACCTCGCTGCTGTTCCTGATGGGCGGCTTCCTGGTGTTCTGGATGGCCGCGGGCTTTGCCATGCTCGAGGCCGGTCTGGTGCGCTCCAAGAACGTGGCCATGCAGCTGGTCAAGAACATCGGCCTGTTTTCCTTTGCCGCCATCATGTACTGGCTGGTTGGCTTCAACCTGATGTATCCGGGCGACGGCTGGACCATCACCGGCATTCTGGGCGCCTTCTCGCCCACCTCGCTGGAACCGGTCGGCCTTGATGGCGTCGAAACCGATCTGTCCTATGCGTCGGTCGGTTCGGACTTCTTCTTCCAGCTGATGTTCTGCGCCACCACTGCCTCGATCGTGTCGGGCACCATGGCCGAGCGGGTCAAGCTGTGGCCCTTCTTCATCTTCGTGATCGTCCTGACCGGTGTCATCTACCCGATCGAAGCATCGTGGCAGTGGGGCGGCGGCTGGCTGTCCGAAATGGGCTTCAGCGATTTCGCAGGCTCGACCCTGGTGCACGCCGCAGGTGGCTTTGCCGCGCTGGCCGGTGCCATCGTGCTGGGCCCCAGGATCGGCAAGTACAGCAAGGACGGCAAGGTCGTTCCGATCCCCGGCTCGAACCTGGCGCTTGCCACCCTGGGTACGTTCATCCTGTGGCTGGGCTGGTTCGGCTTCAATGGCGGCTCGCAGCTGGCCATGGGCACGATCGGCGACATGGCTGACATCAGCC
Source organism: Ruegeria sp. CG3 (assembly GCF_056537205.1). Lineage (NCBI taxonomy): Bacteria > Pseudomonadati > Pseudomonadota > Alphaproteobacteria > Rhodobacterales > Roseobacteraceae > Ruegeria > Ruegeria sp. CG3. Next base: position 417,921 of record NZ_JBQFRC010000003.1, read on the forward strand.
GCATCTTCGCCAACACCAACATGGCCGCAGCCTCCGGCGCCGTCGCTGCCCTGATCCTGACCCAGGTGATGTATGGCAAGGTCGACCTGACCATGGTGCTGAACGGTGCGCTGGCCGGGCTGGTCTCGATCACCGCCGAACCGCTGGCACCGTCGCTGTTCCAGGCACTGATCATCGGCGGCATCGGCGGCGTGATCGTGGTCTACACCGTGCCGCTGCTGGACAAGATGAAGATCGACGACGTGGTCGGCGCCATCCCGGTTCACCTGATCGCGGGCTTCTGGGGCACCTTCATCGTGGCCTGGACCAACGGCGACGCGTCCTTCGTGACCCAGATCATCGGCTTTGCGGCCATCGGGATCTTCGTCTTCGTGGTCAGCTACATCCTGTTCTCGATCCTCAAGGCCACCGTCGGCCTGCGGGTTGGCGAGGAAGAAGAGATCAATGGCCTCGACATGGGCGAGCTGGGCATGGAAGCCTATCCCGAGTTCTCGAAGGGCTGAGCCCTTTTCAAACCAAACAAAAAACCCGGGCATTTGTGCCCGGGTTTCTTTTTTTGAAATGCCTGACCTCAGACGCCGACGTCGATGATGGCCTTGGCCAGGATCGGCACGGTGGCCTCGTTCAACCCGGCAATGTTCATGCGGCTGTCGCCGACCATGTAGATGCCGTGCTCAACCCGCAGTTTCTCGACCAGTTCGGGCGCGGCGCCCAGGCGCGAGAACATGCCGCGATGCTGGGCAAGGAAGCCGAACCGGTCCGATCCGCTCAGCCGCTGCAGCTCGTCCGCCAGTTGGCGGCGCAGGCCCAGCATCGACAGGCGCACCTCCTCAAGTTCGGCCATCCAATCGGCGCGCAGGCCCTCATCCATCAGGATCGTGGTCACCACGCGCGCGCCGTGATCCGGCGGGAACGAGTAGTTCTGGCGGTTCAGAAACGCCAGCGTGCCCTGGTTCAGCGCAGTCTGGCCCGCATCGGCGCTGACGGCCATCAGCAGGCCGGTCCGCTCGCGGTAGACACCAAAATTCTTCGAACAGGACGCCGCGATCAAGCATTCCTTGACCGACGCAGCGACAAGCCGGGTCGCCTGCGCATCCTCGTTCAGACCGTCGCCGAAGCCCTGATAGGCGATGTCAATCATCGCCACTAGACCACGGTCGTTGATCAGGTTCACCACCTCTTGCCACTGGACCATGTTCAGGTTGGCGCCGGTCGGGTTGTGGCAGCAGCCGTGCAGCAACACGACGTCGCCCGCCTTGGCAGTCTTGAGGTCCTCGATCATGCCGTCGAAATCGACGCCACGGGTTTCCTCGTCGAAATAGCGGTAGGCGACGGTTTCGATGCCCAGGTAGTTCAGGATCGAGATGTGGTTCGGCCAGGTCGGGTTCGACACGAACACCCGGGCCGAGGGGTTGGCCATGCGGATCAGCTCGAACGCTTGCCGGCAGGCACCGGTGCCGCCCGGGGTGGCCACGGCGGCGATGTTGGCGCGCGGCACGCTGGTGCCGAGGATCAGGCTGATCATCGCATCGGCATAGACCGGATCACCGGCCAGCCCGGTATAGGCCTTTGAGTCCTGCTCTTCCCAGATCCGCTGCTCGGCGGCCTTGACCGCCCGCATCACTGGGGTCACCCCATTGGCGTCTTTGTAGACGCCGACACCCAGATCAATCTTCTGCTCGCGCGGGTCCTCGCGATACATCTGCATCAGGGCCAGGATCTTGTCGGCTGGCTGCAGCTTGAGGTTTTCAAACATCAGGAGTCTCCGGTTGCGACGGGCAGGGTCGGGAAGGCGCCCCATTCGGCCCAGCTGCCGTCATAAAGCGAATGGTCTTTCTTGCCCATGCGCTCGAGCGCAAGGCTGAGGATCGCGGCGGTCACGCCTGACCCGCAGGTGGTGATGGCGGGTTTCGACAGATCGACGCCTGCGGCTTCGAACACCGCGCGGCAGTCCTCGGGCGATTTCATGGTGCCATCGGCATTCAGCAATTGTCCGAAGGGCACGTTGCGCGAACCGGGGATGTGCCCCGCCCGCAAACCCTCGCGCGGTTCGGGCTGGGATCCGGCAAAACGGTCGGCGGCGCGGGCATCGATGATTTCGTGATCGGCCAGCTTGGCGGCGGCTGAGACCTGGGTCACGTCGCGGACCAGGTGGTTCTGCACGCGCACGGTCATGTGGCGGTCGCGGATGACAGGGGGCAGATCCTCGATTTCGCGCCCTTCGGCGACCCATTTGGGAAGGCCGCCGTCCAGAACGGCGATGTTCTCCTGCCCCATCAGGCGGAACAGCCACCAGACCCGTGCGGCCGAAAACAGGCCCGCGCCGTCATAGACAACGACCTGATGGCCGTCGCCCACGCCCATGGCCCGCAGGCGCGACATGAATTTCTCGACCGGAGGCGCCATGTGCGGCAGGTCCGAGCGGTGGTCCGATATCTCGTCGATGTCGAAGAACCTTGCGCCGGGAATATGTCCTGCCTCGTATTCGGCGCGGGCGTCGCGCCCCTGCTGGGGCAGGTACCACGAGGCGTCGAGGATCCGCAGATCCGGGTCCTTGAGGTGGGCGGCAAGCCACTCGGTGGAAACCAGGGTTTTTGGATCGTCCAGCATCAAAGCCTCCCCTTTACGCGCAGGGATTTCCCTATACGCGCAAGGGTGCGGGTTCAAGGCTGGATCGGGTCCCTGCGGCCCTATCGCGCCCGTCGCAGGCGGAAATGCTGGATGATGCCGATTACGCTGATCGCGATCCAGAAACTTTCGATCAGCATCGAGGCCAGGTTGAAGTTCTGCAGCAGCGAATAGGCGATCAGCACCGAGCCGACGAGGTTGACCACCGGAAAGGCCAGATCGTCGGAATTCATCATCCGCATCTGTGTTGCGAAATAGGCCGCAACCACGATCAGCGCCCCGAAGGACCCGATGCCATCGGCCAGCGTCAGGCCGTTCAGGAATTCCGCCATCAGGTTGTCCCTTTCCGCCGTATCACCCGACCGCGGCGGTCGCAGGCCGGTGTCCGTAGTGATGCATGTTCAAGAAGGCCGCGCCCTCGGGACCGGCGCGATAGCCATGCGGCAAGTCGGCCGGAAAGCGCAACCCCTGGCCCGCGCTCAGCGGCACCCATTCGCCGTTCCGCAGCACCTCGAGCGCGCCGCTCAGGACGAAGACTTCCTCGGTCACGCCGGCGGCATGGGCGGGGGATTCGTGGCACTGGTTGGGGTCCAGTTCGACGTGAAAGGTCTCGGCCCCCAGAACCGGGTCGAAGGGAAAGACGATCTTGACCTTCAGACTGCCGGGAAAGGTCACGGTGCGGAACCGGGCCGCATCTGCGGGATCACGCAGGGCGCCGGTTCCGATCAGTGCGCTCAGCGGCATCTGGAACCCCTTGGCGATCTTCCACAGCGTCGCGATGGTGGGGCTTGATTCGCCGCGTTCGATCTGGCCCAACATGGCTTTGCTGACACCGGTCAACTCGGCCGCTTTGGCCAGGCTCAGCCCCGATGCCGCCCGGACGTCTCTGAGTTTCAGGGTGATGTCGTCCGATTCCATGGCCACGTCCCGCGATTTACCTTGTGCGTTATAACGCACATGTGTTACGTGCGCTATAACGCACGCAACACTGGTTTTGCAACCGGGCAAAAGGGAAACAGCATCATGCCAATGTACCGATCCAGAACTTCGACCCATGGCCGCAACATGGCCGGTGCCCGCGGCCTGTGGCGCGCCACCGGGATGGGCGACGACGATTTCGGCAAGCCGATCATCGCCATCGTCAACTCGTTCACGCAATTCGTGCCAGGGCACGTCCACCTCAAGGATCTGGGTCAGATGGTCGCCCGCGAGGTCGAGGCCGCCGGCGGCGTGGCCAAAGAGTTCAACACCATCGCCGTCGATGACGGGATCGCCATGGGCCATGACGGGATGCTGTATTCGCTGCCCTCGCGCGAGATCATCGCCGACAGCGTCGAATACATGGTCAACGCACACTGCGCCGATGCGATGGTCTGCATCTCGAACTGCGACAAGATCACCCCGGGCATGCTGATGGCGGCAATGCGGCTGAACATCCCGGCCATCTTCGTCTCGGGCGGCCCGATGGAGGCCGGCAAGATCGACATCGCCGATCTGGATGTGAAGAAGATCGACCTGGTCGATGCCATGGTCGCCGCCGCCGATGACAAGTACACCGACGAGCAGGTCAAGCATATCGAAGAAAACGCCTGCCCCACCTGCGGATCGTGCTCGGGCATGTTCACTGCGAACTCGATGAACTGCCTGGCCGAGGCGCTGGGTCTGGCGCTGCCGGGCAATGGCTCGACGCTAGCCACCCATGCCGACCGCAAGGAGCTGTTCCTGGAGGCCGGCCGCCGCATCGTCGAAATCACCAAGCGCCACTATGAGCTGAACGAAAAAGGCTTCCTCCCGCGCGAGATCGCGACCTTCGAGGCCTTCGAGAACGCCATGAGCCTGGACATCGCCATGGGCGGCTCGACCAACACGGTGCTGCACCTGCTGGCCATCGCGCATGAGGGCGGGGTGGATTTCACCATGTCCGACATGGATCGGCTGAGCCGCAAGGTGCCCTGCCTGTGCAAGGTCGCGCCCAACACCGAAAACGTCCACATGGAGGATGTGCATCGCGCGGGTGGCATCTTCTCGATCCTGGGCGAGCTGAGCCGCGCCGGTCTGCTGCATGACGACTGCTGCACGGTGCATTCGGCCAGCATGGCCGAGGCCATCGCCAACTGGGACATCACGGTGACCAACAACCCCAAAGCGCAAGATCTGTTCAAGGCCGCCCCCGGTGGCGTGCGCACGACCCAGGCGTTCAGCCAGTCGAACCGCTACAAGGAACTGGACACCGACCGGGCAAACGGCGTGATCCGATCCAAGGACCATGCGTTCAGTCAGGATGGCGGTCTGGCCGTTCTGTTCGGCAACATCGCGCGCGACGGCTGCATCGTGAAGACCGCAGGTGTGGATGAGAACATCCTGAAATTCACCGGCACCGCCTATGTCTGCGAAAGTCAGGACCAGGCGGTGAACGACATCCTGACTGGCAAGGTCAAGGAAGGCGACGTGGTCGTGATCCGGTATGAAGGCCCACGCGGCGGGCCTGGTATGCAAGAGATGCTGTACCCGACCTCGTACCTGAAATCCAAAGGTCTGGGCAAAGCCTGCGCGCTGCTGACCGACGGTCGCTTCTCGGGCGGCACTTCGGGTCTGTCGATCGGGCACGTCTCGCCCGAGGCGGCCGAAGGCGGTGAGATCGGTCTGGTGCAGAACGGGGACACGATCGAAATCGACATCCCAAACCGCTCGATCCACCTGGCCGTGTCCGACGAAGAGCTGGCAGCCCGCCGGGAAGTCCAGGACGAAAAAGGCTGGGTTCCCGCTGCACCGCGCAAGCGCAAGGTGTCCACAGCACTGAAGGCCTATGCCAAGCTGGCCACCAGCGCTGCAAAAGGCGCGGTGCGTCAGGTCTGAACGCTGACGGCCCGCGTCATGCGGGCCGTTCCGTTGCCTGAAACCGAAGTGCTCCCGCGCCTGACAGGACCCATCGGCTGCGCCGCTGCCTCCTTCAGTCTTGGGCCGGGCGCCGCGCTGTGCGCGGCGCCCGGCCCAACCAGAGGAGATTTCTCGCCAGAGACCTCGACGATGGGCGGGAGCGCCCCTGCCTGTGGGATCAATCACCCAGCTTGGCGTGAATCTCATCCAGGTCGATTTCACCTGTCGGCATCTTGTTGGCCGGGTTCTCGAAATCGTATTTGAACAGTTCGAAATCCTGTTTGTAGATCTCATAGACCAGGTGCATCGACAGGTCGTCGAAATAGTCCTCGACCGGGTGCGCACGTTTGGGGCCGTGGCCCTCGGATTCGTTGAAGCGCGGAATTTCGGACAGGGTCACGGGATGCGGGGTTTCCAGCGCGTCCAGCACGCCTTGCATCCCGTCGTTAAATTTCTCGGTCCAGAAAATCCGGTCATAGCGTCCGCCATTCACGATGAAGGTCGACACATGCCCCGACATGGCCGACCAGTGAATGTCCGGGTCCATTGGCCGCCGCCAACGGATCGTGTCGCGGGCAAACAGAAGAAACCGGCGGAAACTGGCGATCTGGTCGAATTCGCCCTTGCCGTCCTCGCCCCCGACCTCGATCCCGTAATTGTAGATCAGCGTCGGCACCAGATTGCCCCGGTACCGTTTCCCGTTGCGCTGAATGCCGCAGATCTTGTCGAAGAACGAACTGAGGATCCGCGTGTAGGGGTTGCGCACGCAGGTGAAGGCGAACGATTTGTGCCCGCGCACATTGGCCGAGATCACATCCTGGCTGTGGTCAAACGCCCATTTGTGCATCCCGTCATTGGCGTCGTGGATATCGCCGTCAAAGAACCGACCATGATCCGAGTAATACATGATCTGCCCGATGGTCGAGCAGGCGCATTTGGGCACGACGCGATAGACCATGCTTTCGCTTTCGGTCATCCATGTACCGGGAAATCCCATCTGCCATGCCTCCTTAGCCGACCGAGTCTCAAGGTGATGCGCCAGCTTTTGACGCCAGAGAAGCAAAAATATTCTGTTTATTCAATCGCTCATCCTCAGTATCACGGTTGGAACCGGGCAGTAACGGACTTCATGCAACGCCAATGGCCAAGATCGCCTACATTCTGCTGTGTCACAAAGACCCTGACGCGATTATCGCACAGGCCAAACGGCTGACGGCCGCAGGGGACTGCATGGCCATCCATTTCGATGCCAGCGCATCCGCACGGGACTTTGACCGGATCCAGACGGCCCTGAAAAGCAATCCCAATGTGACCTTCGCGGCCAGGCGGATCAAATGTGGCTGGGGGGAATGGTCTCTGGTGCAGGCAACACTGAACGCGGTGCAAGCCGCGGTCGAGGCCTTCCCGCGAGCCACCCATTTCTACATGCTGTCGGGCGACTGCATGGCGATAAAGACCGCGGAATATGCGCATCGGTTTCTGGATGAAACCGACAAGGATTTCATCGAAAGCCACGACTTTTTTGAAAGCGACTGGATCAAGACCGGCATGAAGGAAGACCGGCTGATCTACCGTCACTATTTCAACGAACGCACGCAGAGCAAATTGTTCTATGCCGCCTACGAGGCCCAGAAACGTCTCGGCCTGACCCGCGAGATCCCGGAGGATCTCCAGATCATGATCGGCAGCCAGTGGTGGTGCCTGCGCCGCCGGACAATCGAGATGATCCTGGATTTCCTGCGCCAGCGTCGGGACGTGGTCCGTTTTTTCTCGACCACCTGGATTCCGGACGAGACGTTCTTTCAGACCCTCGTGCGCCACCTGATCCCCAAAACCGATATCGAAAACCGCACGCTGACTTTCCTGATGTTCTCGGACTACGGGATGCCGGTGACGTTTTACAACGATCACTACGACCTGCTGCTGACGCAAGATTATTTATTCGCCCGCAAGATCAGCCCCGAGGCGCAGTTGCTGAAGCAGAAATTGGGTGCGCTCTATGCCAGCGAAGGGGTCGAATTCCAGATATCGAACGAGGGTCGGAATCTGCACGGATTTCTGACCGGCCGTGGCCGCGTGGGACGCCGGTATGCGCCCCGCTTCTGGGAAACGGCCAACACGCTGGGCGCCGATCGCGATCTGTACATCGTCGTCTGCAAGAAGTGGCATGTGGCCAAGCGGCTGATCGACCAGATCGCCTCTGAGACCAACCTGCCCTGCATCGAATACCTGTTCAACGAAGAAGCCGCCCCCCTGCCCGATCTGGGGGGCTTGGAGGCCACGCTGGTCAAACGATCCCGGCATCGCAGGGCGGTCACCCGGATGCTGTACGATCACTTCGGCGCCAACCGGCTGCTGATCTGCCTGGATCCGGCCAGTCTGGATATCGTACAGGATTTCTGCTCGGACAAGGCGCGCACCCATGTGCTTGAAATCGAGTGCACTTATTCAGACGCGTATCTTGTCGGCCACGCCCACAGGGTCGGGTTGGCCGGAGAAAACAGCCCAGCCGCAACCGTCGAACGCCTGTTACCGACGATACGCAGCGATCTGGCCTATGAATCCGAACAGCTGCGCGGTGCGGGGATCGAGAGGTTCTTCCGATTGCGCGAAACCGCTGACCCGGCCGAGAACGTGGCCGCGATCGCAGAATTCCTTGGGGTTTCGGAGGAAACCGCCCAGTCGATCATGCGGCTTGACTACCTGTTCACGGACTGAACGCATGTGTTGGCCCGGCCGCGCTAGGCCGCCGGGCCGGGTTTTCAGATGTCGAACTTCACGCCCTGCGCCAATGGCAATTCGGCCGAGTAGTTCACGGTGTTCGTCTGCCGCCGCATGTAGCCCTTCCAGGCGTCCGAACCGCTTTCGCGTCCGCCACCGGTTTCCTTTTCGCCGCCGAACGCACCACCGATCTCGGCGCCCGAGGGGCCGATATTCACGTTGGCGATGCCGCAATCGGACCCGGCGGGCGACAGGAACTGTTCCGCCTCGCGCATGTTCAGCGTGAACACGCAAGACGACAGGCCCTGCGGCACGTCGTTCTGCATCTCAAGCGCCTCGTCGAAACCGTCATAGCCCATGACATAGAGGATCGGCGCAAAGGTTTCGGTCTTTACGATCTCGGTCTGGCCCGGCATTTCGACGATCGCGGGCTGCATGTAGACACCGCCCTCGGGCACGCCGTCGGACACGCGCTTGCCGCCGAAGACGGTGCCGCCCTCGGCCTCGGCCGCCTTCAACGCGGCCTCCATCGCCTGCCCCGAGGCCTCGTCCACCAGCGGCCCGACCAGCGTGCCTTCGGCCAGCGGGTCACCGATGGGCAGACCGGCATAGGCCTTTTTCAGCCGTGCAACCAGATCGGCACGGATCGAGTTGTGCACGATCAGCCGCCGAAGCGAGGTGCAGCGCTGACCCGCGGTGCCCACGGCCGAGAACACGATGGCCCGCACCGCCATTTCCAGATCGGCCGAGGGGCCCACGATCATGGCGTTGTTGCCGCCCAGCTCCAGGATGCATTTGCCGAACCGCTGCGCCACGATCGGTGCGACCGCGCGGCCCATCCGGGTCGAGCCGGTGGCCGAAATGATCGGCACCGCCTCGCTGGCCACAAGCGCCTTGCCCAGATCGGCACCGCCGATCAGCAGTTGCAGCAGCCCCTCGGGCGCGTCGCCGAACCGGGCCACGGCCTTTTCAAAGATCTTCTGACAGGCCATCGCGGTCAGGGGCGTTTTCTCGGACGGTTTCCAGATCACCGGATCGCCGCAGACCAGCGCCAGCGCCGCGTTCCACGACCAGACTGCGACCGGGAAGTTGAAGGCCGAGATCACGCCGACCGGACCGGCCGGGTGCCAGGTCTCCATCATCCGGTGGCCGGGGCGTTCCGAGGCGATGGTCAGGCCATACAGCTGCCGCGACAGGCCCACGGCAAAATCGCAGATGTCGATCATCTCCTGCACTTCGCCCAGACCTTCCGAGGTGATCTTGCCGGCCTCCCAGCTGACCAGCGCGCCCAGGTCCTCCTTGGCCGCGCGCAGTTCCTCGCCCAGCAAGCGGATCAGCTCGCCCCGGCGCGGGGCGGGCACGGTGCGCCAGACCTTGAAGGCCGCCGTTGCGCGGGCAAAGACCGCATCCATGTCGGCAACGGGTGTTTCATGCACCCGCGCCAGGAAGCGGCCGTCGATGGGCGAGCGGACCTCCAGCGTCCCGCTGGTCAGCTCGGCCGCCGTCAGGCCCAGTTTTTCGAGTGTGTGTTCTGCAGTCATGACTACGTCTTTCATGTTCAGGCCGCCTTGTTCTGGGGGGACACTTCGCCAGCGCGGTACAGCTGGCCGAATTCGGTGTTCAGGAAGTCATCCAGCCCGACCTGCTCTTGCCGGACAAAGCCTTGGGTGGGCAGCGCGCCGGTGCGCATCAGGTCGACCACGCCCAGAACGCCGGCGGCGGTGGTGATCTGGATCGCGCTCCAGACCTGGCCGTCGATGGTGCGGGCAAAGGATTTGTTGATCAGGGATTTCTCGCGCAGGGCCCCGTCGATCATGCCCTTGGCCGTGCAATAGACCAGAACCACATCCTGATCGGTGCGCGGCAGCGCGGTTTCAAAGATGTCCTTCAACAGGTCGCGGCGCTGGCCCAGGCCCAGATCGGTCAACAGCAGCCTCAGGATGTCGCGATGGCCGGGATAGCGGATCGAGCGATAGGACACCGCCCGCGCCTTGCCGGCCAGCGTCTCGGGCAAGGTGCCGAGGCCGCCCGAAGTGTTGAAGCATTCGTATTCCACACCGTCATGGCCGATGATCTCGTAATCCTCGAGCGGCGCGGTCTTGACCCGTTCGCCATTCACGATGGCATCGCAGGGGTTGCAGTATTCGTTGATCAGTCCGTCAGTGGACCAGGTCAGATTGTATTTCAGCGCATTGGTCGGATAGAGCGGCAGCGCGCCCACCCGCATGTGCAGGCTGTCCAGCGTGTCGAAGTCGGCCGCCAGTGCGGCTCCCGCTATGCCGACGAAACCCGGGGCCAATCCGCATTGCGGCATGAAGGCGGTGCCGCTGTCGCGGGCCAGTTCGCGCACGGCGTTGGTCGCGGCGACATCCTCGGTCAGGTCGAAATAATGCGCACCCGCGGCCTTGGCCGCCTTGGCGATGGCAGGCGTCAGGAAAAACGGTGCGGCCGAGATCACCGCATCGAACCCCGCAAGCCCCTGTGCCAGCCCGGCTTCGTCGCCCGCGTCGATCTGGCGGGTGGTGATGCCCTTCCTGTTCAACGCCGACAAGGCCGTCAGGTCATGGTCGACCACGGTTACGGTATAATTGTGCGATTTCTTCAACAGGGCGGCGATCATCTGTCCGATCTTTCCGGCCCCGACGACGCAGATGTTCCAACTCATTGCGCGCCTCCTCCTCTGCTCTGGTTCCAGTATGACCGCGCCGCCGTCCGGGCACAGCAATCGAGTTGACGAAACGGGCGGCTTTTTCGCCATAATGACGAAAATTGAATCATAATGTCGGATCACGGCCGCAGCGTCTTGGAACCTGACGTCAGGGGTGGAAATGCCTTGCAACCGATTGCACCATTTTTGCAATGATGCGACATTCAACAGACCCGATCGACCTCACGAAGGAGACCAGGCAAGTGGGCGTTACGCTGAAGGAAGTTGCGGCCTTGGCCGGGGTGTCGCGGTCGGCGGTGTCGCGCACCTTCACGCCGGGCGCCTCGGTCTCGGCCAAGACCCGCGCCAAGGTGGAAAAGGCCGCCAAGGAACTGGGCTACAGCCCCAACGCGCTCGCCTCGTCGCTGACGACGGGGCGGACCAAGCTGATCGGGCTGATCTCGAACAACTTCCACAACCCCATCTTTCTTGAGGTTTTCGACCAGTTCACCCGCGCCCTGCAGGAACGCGGGCTGCGCCCCCTGATCGTGAACCTGACCGACGAGACCGAGCCCGCCAATTCCGTGCGCATGCTGCGGCAATATTCGGTGGATGCGGTGATCGTCGCCTCGTCGACCTTGCCGCCCAGCTTTGCCAAGGCGTTCCACGATGCCGGCGTGCCGGTGGTGCACACCTTCGGGCGCTCGGCGACCTCGCCCGAGGTGCATGTGGTGGGCATCGACAATGTGGAATGCGGACGCATGGCCGCGCGCGAGTTGGTCTCGCGAGGCTATGCCAGCGTGGGCTATCTGGGCGGGCCGATCGATGCGACCTCGGCACGGGACCGGCAACGGGGCTTTACCGAGGAAATGGCAAACCACCCACAGGTTCCCGTCAGCCACTCTTTCGCCGGGGCCTACTCCTTCGAGGCCGGCCGGGCCGAGATGCTGCGCCTGCTGGCGGGTGACCCGGCGCAGGCCTATTTCTGCGGCGACGACATCCTGTCGATCGGTGCGCTGTCGGCGCTGGCCGACCACGGGCTGAAACCGGGTTCTGACATCGGGATCATCGGCCTGAACGACATGGAGATGTCGCGCTGGGAATACATCAACCTGACGACCATCCATCAGCCGATCAAGCAGATCATCACCGCGTCGGTCGATCTGGTCGAAGAGATGCTGAAAACGCCCGATCGCTACCCCGAGGCGCGGATCTTCCCCTGCCGGGTGATCGAGCGGGGCACGTTGCGGCCCCGCCCCTGATCAACGGAACATCGGCGGGCGCGCGTCCTGCCAGGCGCCCTCGGCCCGGGCCGAGGCCACCGCTGCGTGCACCGCGGCAATCGAACGGACGCCATCGGCGGCATCGGGCAGACCATCACGGGCCTCGCCCCGGATCGCGTCGGCCAGATCGCAATAGATATTGGCTACGGCCAGCGGAAAGCCCTCGGGATGGGCAATCGCCACCCGCGACAGGCGCATCGCGTCTTCATGCAGGCCGCCCTCGCCCTTTTCGATGATCTGGGTTCGTCCACCGACCGGGGTGTAGATCAGCTGGTTGGGGTGTTCGGACGCCCAGCGCAGCCCGCCGGTCTCGCCGAACACCTGGATGTCGAACCCGTGCTGCCGCCCGATCGCCACGGACGAGGTCCACAACCGGCCCACGGTGCCGCCCTCCATGCGGAAATTGACCATCGCGTCGTCTTCCAACTGGCGGCTGGGAATGGTCGAGGCCATGTCGGCCGACAGCGTCGCGACCTCGTCATCGCAGATGAAGCTGGCCATGTGCAGCGCGTGGATGCCGCAATCGGCGAATTGCCCCGACACGCCCGCCATGGCCGGATCATAACGCCAGCGCACGCGCGGATTGTCCGCGTCGGTGGCGTCCCCATGATGGCCGTGGCTGAAATTGGTGACGACCAGGCGCACCTTGCCGATCTCGCCGGCGCGGACCATGGCGCGGGCCTGCCGCACCATCGGATAGGCCGAATAGCAGTAGTTGACCGCACAGATCTTACCCGACTCCCGGGCCACGCGCACGATCTCTTCGCCCTCTTCCACGGTCATGGTCATCGGCTTTTCGCACAGCACGTTGAACCCGGCCTCAAGATAGGCCTTGGCGATCTCGAAATGGGTGGCGTTCGGGGTGGCGATGGTTACAAGGTCGATCCGGTTGGGCCGGTCCTTTTCGCCGGCCAGCATTTCCTGCCAGTCGCCATAGGCGCGGTCGGCGGGCACACCCAGCCGCTGCGCATAGGCGCGCCCCGCCTCGGGCCGGTGGTCCAGCGCGCCGGCGGCGAATTCGAACAGGCCGTCGGCCTGTGCGCCCAGACGGTGGGCGGGTCCGATCTGGCTGCCTTCTCCGCCCCCGATCATGCCCCATTTCAACTTTGCCATGGTCTTGGTCTCTCTGCGAACGATGTTGGAAAACGTGCCGGGCCTAGAACGCGCCGACGTCCTGCCAGCCGCGACTGTCGGCCGAGGCCAGCGCCGCCGCCAGCACCCGGTTGACCTCGTGCCCGTCCCGGAAGGTGGGCCAGTTGCTCCGGCCGGAATGAATGGCGGTCAGAAAATCCTTGGCTTCGATGATGATCTGATCCTGATATCCGGTGCCGTGGCCGGGACCCCGGCAAAAGGGCTCATAATCGGGATGCTCCGGACCGGTCAGGATCTTGGTGAAACCGCGCTGGGCCTCGGGGCCTTCGCGGCGATAGAGCCACAGGGCGTTCTGATCCTCCTGGTCAAACCGGATCGCGCCCTTGGTGCCCGAAATCTCGTAGGCATAACCCATCTTGCGGCCGGTCGCGATACGGCTGAAATAGAGGTTCCCCATGACGCCGTTTTCAAACCGACACATCATCTGGGCGTGGTCGTCATTGGTCACTGCACCGCCCGGGCGGGTGTGGTGAACGGTTTCCACATCGGCCATGACCTGCGCGATCGGCCCCACCAGAGCCAGCGCGCCATTGACCATGTGCGGTGCCAGATCGCCGATGGTGCCGTTGGCCATGCCGGTCGTGCGCCAGGTCGCCGGGGCCTCGGGGTCGGCATAGAAATCCTCGGTATGTTCACCACGGAACCATGTGATGTCGCCAATCGCGCCGTCGGTGATCAGCTGGCGGGCAAACTGGCTGGCCGGGGTGCGGATATAGTTGAACCCGACCATGTTGACGGTGCCCGAGGCCTCGGCCGCCGCCACCATGGCACGGCTGTCCTCGAGCGACGCGCCCAGCGGTTTTTCGCACAGCACCGGCTTGCCCAGTGCCAGCGCCGTCTCGGCGATCTGCCGGTGCGTGGACTGGGGCGAGGCGATCACGACGGCCTCGACCGCCGGATCTTTGACCAAGGCCTGCCAGTCGGCCGTGGCGCGTCGGAAGCCGTAGGCGGCGCGGTAGCGTTCGGCGCTTTCGGGGCTTGAGGCGCAGATCATCTCGAGCCGCGGTCTGAGCGCGGTGTCGAACACGGCGCCCACGGCGGACATGGCCACCGAATGAGCCTTGCCCATATAGCCGCCTCCGACGATTCCGATTCCGATTTCTGGCATTTTGGGCGGCTCCGAACATACTGATTGCAACCGGTTGCAAAATCAGTATCGTGAGAATCGATCCAATGCAAGGTCCATCGGATCGGCGGGATCAAAATGCCTGGGAGGTACAGTTTGAGTCACTTGATCGACGGCATCAAAGGAAACCGGTTTGCCGTTTTCGGGCGCGCTGGCATGGACATGTTCGCCGATCCGGTCGGTGTCAAAAGCGAACATGCCGACATGTTCCGCGCGGACTTGGGCGGTTCGTCCGCGAATATCTGCGCGGGTCTGGTCAAGCTGGGCAGCCAGGCGTCGCTGATCACCTCCATCTCGGATGACGCGGTTGGGCGGTTCTGCCTCAACAAGTTGCATCACTATGGTGTCGACACCTCTTTCATCCGCGTCGTCGGCGGTGAATACCGCATGTCCTTGGCGGTCTATGAAAGCTGCATCGAGGACTTTCAGAACGTCATCTACCGAAACGGCGCCGTCGATTTTCAGGTCACCGAAGATGACATGGACCGGGTCGACTATGGCCGTTTCAGCGCGGCGATCTCGGCCGGAACCGTGTTTGCCGCCGAACCGTCGCGCAGCGCCACCTTCCGCGCCTTCGAAAACGCGCGCAAAGCCGGGCTGCCGGTGATCTTCGACATCGACTACCGGCCCTACAGCTGGCCTTCGGCGCAGGTCGCCGCCGACGTGCTGTCGCGCGCGGGCGAGGCCAGCGACATGATCGTCGGCAATGACGAAGAATTCGGCTTCATGGCCGGTGGGATCGAGAAAGGCTTCCGGAAAGCCTGCGATCTGGCCGAGAAACCCGGCCGCATCGTCATCTACAAGATGGGCGAAAAGGGCGCCGTGACCCTGACCGACGGGCAAGAGATCCACACCGGCATCTACCCGGTCACCGCCGTCAAACCCAACGGCGCGGGCGACAGCTTCATGGCCGGGCTGCTGGCCTCGATCGCGGCGGGCCATTCGCTGGAACAGGCGGTGTTGCGCGGCTCGGCCTGCGCCTCGATCGTCGTGTCCAAACCAGGCTGCGCGCCCGCCATGCCAACCACCGAAGACCTGGACGCTTTCCTTGCGTCCCACCCCGGCCCCACCCCGGCCGGATAGGAGAGCCCGATGCACATCCCCCCGTTCGACAACCAGAACAAACCCATCGTCGATGTCGATGATCCGACCGTGCCGCTGAACTATTTCAACATCGTCAAGTTGAAGCGCGGCGAAGCCTTCGAATACCAGGTCCCAGGGTACGAGACCTGCATCGTGCCCGCCACCGGCAGCGTCGATGTGGATGTCGAGGGCGTGCACTTTGCCCATCTGGGCAACCGGGGCGAGGATGTCTGGGATGGCGAGCCCGAGGGGGCTTATGTCCCGTCAGGGGCACGGGCGCAGATGGTCTGCGTCTCGGATACGGCCGAGGTGTTCGTGGCCGGCGCAAAGTATGACAAGGTGCTGGACCCGTTCGACGTGCGCGAGCATGACTTGGTGCAATATGGCAGCGACGACACCAAGACCCATCGCAAGATCAAGCATATCCTGGGCCAGAAGCAGCATGACAAGGTCGGCCGCCTGCTGGTGAGCGAGCTGTTCACCGTGGGTCAGGGCGGCTGGTCGGGCTTTCCCAGCCACAAGCACGACACCAACCGCCTGCCGGACGAGACCCGGCATGACGAGACCTACAATTTCCGTTTCAAACCGAACTGGGGCTCGGGCCTGCAGATGCTGCAGCGCGAGGACAACGAACCGGGTGACGCCTATCACATCGTCGATGGCTCCACGATCTGTATCGACAAGGGCTATCACCCCTGCTGCGTTCTGCCGGGATACGAGATGTATTATTTCACCATCCTCGGCGGGCTGACCCAACGATCGCTGGTGCAGTATTTCCAACCCACCCACGCCTATCAGATCGAGACGATCCCGGGCATCAAAGACATGATCGCCAAGTTCAAATGACCCTCGTTACGCTCAAAGACGTCCTGCAACCCGCCTATGAACAGGGCTATGCCGTCGGCGGCCTCGTGACGTTGGGCTGGGAGGACATGCGCGCCTATGTCGCCGCCGCCGAAGCCGAGAACGCCCCGGTGATCCTGCAGGCCGGACCCAGCTGCCGCGAGCACACGCCGCTGCCGGTTCTGGGCAAGATGTTCCGGTATCTGGCCGAAAACGCCTCGGTGCCCGTCGTGGCGCATCTGGACCACGGCTATACGTTCGAGGAGTGCAAGATCGCGCTGGACAGCGGGTTCACCTCGCTGATGTTTGACGGGTCGCGCAAGCCCCTGCAGCAAAATATCGACGAGACCGCCGCGATCGCCGAAATGGCCCATGCCGCCGGGATCTCGTGCGAGGGCGAGATCGGCTTCGTCGGCTACTCCGGGGGCGAAGGATCGGCCGGGACCGACCCGGACGAGGCCGCCACCTTCGCCGCCCAGACCGGCGTGGATGCGATGGCGATCTCGGTCGGAAACGTCCACCTTCAGCAGAACAAGGAAGGCGGGCTGGACGAGGACCGCATCCGCCGAATTCAGGCCGTGACCAGCGTACCGTTGGTGATCCATGGCGGATCGGGCGTGCCCGTCGAACAGCGCGCGCGGCTGGCGCGTGAAACCGCGATCTGCAAGTTCAACATCGGGACCGAGTTGCGCATGGCCTTCGGCGCCGCCCTGCGCGAGGCCGTGAACCGCGACCCCGACCGGTTCGACCGGGTGACGATCCTGAAGGAAACCCATGACCCGGTTGAGGCCGCTGCCCGCACCGTGATCCGCGCCTTTGGTGCGCCGCCGCAGCTCTAACCGTCCCGACCTGTGCCGTTCTGCAAAATGCGCTGGCGGGTCCTAGTCGTCGCGCCCCGGTTCGTTTGGATTGCTGGAAAACAGGGCGATCTTGTTGCCCTGTGGGTCCCTCAGATAGCCGACATAGAAGCGAGGTCCGTACATGGCGCGAAAGCCCGGCTGACCTTCATCCGACCCGCCGGCCCGCAGCGCGGCGGCGTGCAGGTCACGCACCTGCTGCTGACTTCGCGCCTCGAAGGCGACCATCGCACCATTCCCGGCCGAGGCCGCAGCCCCATCGAAAGGCGGTTTGACATAAAATTCCGGCAGAACCGGTTGCTGGCCCGGCGGCACCGGCTGGGCGAAACTCAGCCCTTCGGGCCCCTCCTCCAGCGCATAGCCGAGATCCGGCAGAAAGGCGCAGTAAAACCGTTTTGCGCGCGCGATGTCGTCCGCGCCCACCGTGACATAGGAAATCATGCCGCATCCTTCCTTGCCGGGTATCGATCCGTCAACCGGCCTCAGCGTATAGACGTAGGTCCATTCCGGACGGGAACGATCCCTTGGGCGTCAGATCGAGCCGCCCTCGACCATGAAGTTCCCGGCACTGCACATGGCCGCGTCGTCCGAGGCCAGAAACAGCACCATCCGCGCCACATAGACCGGGTCGATCGGGTCGGGCAGGCATTGGCGGTCGATCTGCTTGGCCAGCGCCTCGGGCGTGACCCACAGGTCTTTCTGGCGCTGGGTCATGATCCAGCCGGGCACGACCGTGTTGACCCGGATCCGGTGATCGCCCAGTTCCCGCGCCATGGTGCGGGTCAGGCCGTGCACTGCGGATTTCGCGGTGGCATAGGCGGGAAAGCCCGCGCCGGCCTCCCACCAGGAATTCGAGCCGATATTGATGATCGACCCCGCGCCCTTGTCGATCATGCCCGGCGCTACGGACTGGATGGCAAAGAACATGTGGCGGAGGTTGGTCGCCATGCGCTCGTCCCAATAGTCCGGCGTCACCTCGCGCCAGTCGTGCCGGTCGTCATGCGCGGCGTTGTTGACCAGAACGTCCGCCGCGCCCAGCGCGCCCGCCAGCTCGTCAAAAACGGACCGCAGCGCCGCGATGTCGCGCAGGTCGCAGGCGGCAAAGGCGTGGGTTCCGTCCAGTTCGGCCAGCAGCGCGTTTCCGCCCTCGGCGTTGATGTCGACAAAGCCAACCTTGGCCCCCTGCTCGGCAAAGCCACGCACGATCTCGCGCCCGATGCCCGAGGCCCCGCCGGTCACGAAAACGGTGCGCCCTTTCAGGCTGGGATAGATGGCAAAACCCTTGGTCATTTGTCGCGCTCCATGATCCATTCCACTTCGGGCGCCGGAACGAAACGCCATTTGCGCAGCGGCCCGGCCATGACGTTCAGATAATACATCTCGAACCCGTAGGGCGCCCCGCAAGGGTGGTGCCCGCGCGGCACCAGTACCACATCGCCATCGGACACGGCCATGGTTTCGTCCAACTGACCGTCATCGGTATAGACGCGCTGGATGCCGAACCCGCTGGCCGGGTTCAGGCGGTGGTAATAGGTCTCCTCCAGATAGGTGATGCGGGGATAGTCATCCTCGTCATGCCGGTGGCTGGGGTAGGATGACCAATGGCCGCTGGGGGTGAAGACTTCGGTCACCAGAAGGCTGTCGGCATAATCTTCGGCCTCCATCGCGATGTTGTTGATGTGGCGCGTGTTCGTTCCCTTGCCGCGCTCGGTCAGGGTGATGCCCTCGGGCCCGATCCGGCGCGGGGCATGGCCGCCCTTGCCCGGGGCCGAGCACACGGCGATCACGCAATCGGTTTCGGCCACGGCCTCCCACTCGGTGCCGTTGGGCAGGTACAGGCAATGGGGCGGGGATTTTTCGAACACGTTCATCCGGTCGCCCAGCACGCCCCAATCCTGCCCGGCGCCGGTGATCCGGGCCTTGCCCTCGACCATCACCAGAATGACCTCGCGGTCGCCGGTGATCTCGGCGGCGCGATCCCCGGCCCGCAGGTGATAAAGGCCAAAGCCCACATAGCGCCAGCCGGCGCTGGAGGGCGTGATGTCATGCACCTTGCCATGGGTTCCGAACGGTTTTCTCAGCAGTTCTGCCATCGGTTTCACCTGTGTTGGGGCAGCACCGGCCGCCCGGGTTCCGTCATGCCGCCTGCCGCGCCTGCAGCGCGTCCAGCGCCTGTTCCAACTGCGGCTGCGTCCAGCTTTCCGACACCGCACGGCGCAGGATGTCGGCCTGGCTGGGCGGAGCGTTTCCGCCCACCGGCGGATCGGTATCCAGATTGGTCGGAAAAGGATAGCCTTCGGCCGTGGCCGCGATCGCGGCGCCGATGCGGGCATCATCCAGATCGCCGCGCTGTTTCAATGCCACCAGCGCGGGGAATACGGCCAGACACATCGCCTTGCGGTCCACAGCCTCCATCGCCCGCCCGAAGGCTGACGAGACCTGCAGCAGGTTGGCCATCCGGTGGGTGTCGGCGCTGCTGTTCTCGCCGGCGGCATGGAACAGCGCCGGGTTGAAAAACACCGCATCGCCCTTGGCCAGCGGCAGCTGGATGCAGGCCCGTTCAAAATGCGCCCGATGCGCGTCGTCGTGAAAGGCGACATAGCCGGGGCCATACAGCTGCGAGAAGGGCAACAGCTTGGTCGGGCCGCTTTCAATGGGCATGTCGCAATGGGCAACCGCGCCCTGCAGGGTCAGCGCGGCGGTGACCATATGGGCATGCACCGGGAACTGGGCCGCCTTGTCGGCGGTCTGGAACCCCAGGTGATAGTCGCGATGCGCCTGCTGCGCCTTGCCGCCCGGCCGCACCTGGTTGATCTGCGCGGTCATCTGGTAATCGGGGCCCAGCCAGGCCTCGCTGGCGGCGGCAATCGCCGTGTTGCCGAAATAGAGCGCAAAGCCCTCGGGGTCGCGCAGGCATTGCTTTTGCAGCGCGTTCCACACCCTGTCATTCGCGCCCGAGGCCGCAAAGTGATCGCCCTCGCCGCCCCCGGCCTGACGCTCATCTTCGATGATCCGGCGAAACACCTCGGTCGCCCGGTCGATGACCGCGGTATCCGCATAGGCGCCTTTCAACGCGATCACCCCGGCAGATCGGCCCAGAACCCAGCCCCATTCAGCCAGCAGGGCGCGCCGGGTGTTGGGGGTTTCCAAGGCGGGCCGCAGCGCGTGCATGTCATAGACCGGCACGTTCTTCTCCACAGCGGCCGCGTGGCGCACCTGCTCGGGCCGCAGGCTCTGCGAGGTCAGCACCTTGAATTCGTCCAGATCACAGGACTCGGGGCCGAAATAGCCGGCGAAACCAGGTTGCTGACGGACCATGAAACGCTCCTTTCCCATGGCGGCGCCCCGGGGGGCGAAAGATCAGGCCGTGATCGTCAATCCGGCCTGACCGCAGACCTCGACGATGTGGTCATAGCCCATCTTCGAGTATTCATAGGGCGGGGCCTTGGCCGGGTCCTGCTCGGCCTCGACCACGATCCAGCCTTCGTAATCCATGGCTTTCAACGCATGGGAGACCTCCTGAAAGTCGATGCAGCCATCGCCGGGCACCGTGAAGGCCCCTGCGATCACTGCATCCAGGAAACTGCGCCGGTTGCCGCGGGTGTCGCGCACGATGCCGGGGCGGATGTCCTTGAAATGCACGTGATGCACCCGATCACCCCAGCGGTTCAGCGTAGCCAGTACATCACCGCCGCCGAACAGCAGATGCCCGGTGTCAAAGCACAGCTTAACCTCCGGCCCCGACCCCTCCATCAACCAGTTCACGTCATCTTCGCTTTCTATGATCGTGCCCATGTGGTGGTGATAGGCCATCGGCATCCCCTGATCGGCCATCCACTTGGCCAGTTCGGTGATCTTGGCGCCGTAGGCCTTGATCTCGTCTTTCGACAGCTGCGGGCGGTCATTGACCGGGGTGCCAATCTGGCCCTGAACCGTGTTCGAGCATTCGGCATAGACGATGCAGGGGCTGTTCAACGCCACGAACTGTTCGACCTGCGCGCGCACCGCGTCGCGTTCGGCGGCGAAATCGTTGATCAGCGAATTGCCCGAACACCAGCCGCCGCACAGGGCGATGTCGTTGCCTTCCAGATAGGCGCGCAGGCCTGCGGTATCGGCGGGCATGCGCTGCCCGCGCTCAACCCCGGTATAGCCGATCTGACGCGCCTCTTTCAGGGCCTGTTCCATCGTGAACGCCGCCGTCAGGTCGGGCAGGTCGTCATTTTGCCACGCAATCGGAGAGATGCCGATCTTCACGCTCATTTGGTGTTTCTTTCCTTGATGGCAGCCTCGTAGGCCGCACGTTTTTCATTCACTGCAGGGCGGGTGCTGACCTCGGGCACCGCCACTTCCCACCACGTGCCGCCATATTCGGTCGAGGGGTACGGGTCGGTGTCGATGACGATCACATAGGGGCCTTTGACTTCAGCACGCTTTGCCAGCGCCTCTTCCAGCTCGGCGATCGAGCCGACCTTGACCGAGGTCGCCCCCATCGCCGCCGCATGGGCCGCAAAGTCGATGGCCGAGGGCGTCTCGTGCACCGCATGGTCCAGCAAGTTGTTGAACTCGGCCCCGCCGGTGCCCATCTGCAGCCGGTTGATGCAGCCAAAGCCCCGGTTGTCGGTGATCACCACGGTGAAGGACACGCCCATCATCGCCGCCGTCGCCATTTCCGAGTTGGCCATCATGTAGGTTCCGTCCCCGGTGAAACAGATCACGTCGCGATCGGGCTGGGCCATCTTGATGCCCATGGCGCCGGCGATCTCGTAGCCCATGCAGCTGAAGCCGTATTCCATGTGATAGGCCCCCGGACGCGGCGCCTTCCACAGCTTGTGCAGCTCGCCCGGCATGGTGCCGGCGGCGCACATCACCACCGTGTCGTCATGTGCCGCGCGCTGTACCGCACCCACCACCTGCATGTCGGTGGGCAGCGCGTTGGCGTCACCCGGCGCATGGGTCAGCGCATCGACCTTGGCAAACCACTCGGCCTTGAGCGTGTCGGAAACCGGGTCGGTGCGATAGCCCTGCAGGGCTGCGTCCAGTTCCTCGATCCCGACCCGCGCATCGGCCAGCAGCGGCATCGCGCCGTGTTTCGTGGCGTCATAGGCGGCGGTGTTCAGGCAGACCATCTTGCGCTCGGGGTTGGAAAACAGCCCCCAAGACCCGGTGGTGAAATCCTGAAACCGCGTGCCGATGCCCAGGATCAGATCTGCCTCGGCGCACACGGTGTTGGCGGGTTCGCCCCCGGTCACGCCGACCGGGCCCAGGTTCAGCGGGTGATCCCAGGCCAGGGCCGATTTGCCGGCTTGCGTCTCGGCAACAGGAATGTTGTGGGTCTCGGCAAAGGCCTGCAGCGCGTCGGTCGCGCCGGAATAATGGACACCGCCTCCGGCCACGATGATCGGGCGTTTGGCCGACCGGATGGCCTCGGCCGCGCGGGCCAGCTCGCCTGCGTCGGGGCGGATGCGACGTTGGTGCCAGATGCACGGCTCGAAGAAGCTGAGCGGATAGTCATAGGCCTCGGCCTGCACGTCCTGGCAAAAGCCCAGGGTCACCGGCCCGCAATCGGCCGGGTCGGTCATGGTGCGGAAGGCGCGCGGCAGAGCGGTCAGCAGATGTTCGGGCCGGGTGATCCGGTCGAAATAGCGGCTGACCGGGCGGAAACAGTCATTGGCGCTGACGGTGCCATCCGTAAAGTCCTCGGTCTGTTGCAGCACCGGGTCGGGGCCGCGGGTGGCGAACACATCGCCGGGCAACAGCAGCACCGGCAGGCGGTTCACATGCGCCAGCGCGGCGGCCGTCACCATGTTGGTCGCCCCCGGCCCGATCGACGAGGTCACCGCCATGGCCCGGCTGCGCCGCATCTGCTTGGCATAGGCGATCGCGCAATGGGCCATGGTCTGTTCATTGTGACCGCGATAGGTGGGCAGGCTGTCGCGCACACCGTGCAGCGCCTCGCCCAGACCGGCCACGTTGCCATGGCCGAAAATCGCCCAGACACCGGCGATGAAGGGCTCGCCGTTCTCGTTCATCTGCGCGCCAAGGTAGCGCACTAAGGCCTGCGCCGCGGTCAGTCGGATTGTCTTGCTCATCATGATCCCTTTCAGAACGAGGCCGCTATGGGCAATCCGTTGCAATCATTCTGTCGTGAAAGGATCCGACACGCCCACCACCCAGACCGGGTGGCCCGGCCTGCCGGACCCTGGTGATATTGGTGCCCCGCACGATACGGGACACCGGGGAGAAACCTTCAGACGGTACCGCCCAGCGACCCTTCCAGCTCGGCCATCTCCTGCCCGCCGGCCATCATGTCCTGCAGCTCTTCGGGCGAGATCTCGCCGCGCCGGGCGGTGCCCAGCGTCTTGCCGCGGTTCAGAACCGTGAACCGGTCGCCCACGGCCAACGCGTGCCGGACATTGTGGCTGATGAAGACCACGCCGATGCCCTGGTGGCGCACCTTGTCGATGGTGGCCAGCACGTTCGATGTCTGCCGCACGCCCAACGCCGAGGTCGGTTCGTCCAGAATCAGGATCTTGGCGCCGAAATAGACCGCACGGGCAATCGCCACGGTCTGACGTTCGCCCCCCGACAGGGTGCCCACCGCCTGATCGGGGCCGCGCAGGTTGATGCCCATCTTGCGCATCTCTTCCATGCAGACCTCGTTGGCGTGCTCGATGTCGAACCGTTTCAACAGGCCTTTCCCCTTGGTCGGCTCGCGCCCCATAAAGAAATTGCGCGTGACGCTCATCAGCGGGATCATCGCCAGGTCCTGGAACACGGTGGCGATGCCCGCCTCCATCGCGTCGCGGGGCGTGTCGAAGGACATCGGCTGGCCTTCGAAATAGATCTCGCCCTTGGTGGGTTTGTGCACCCCGGACATCGTCTTGATGAAGGTCGATTTGCCCGCCCCGTTGTCACCCAGCAGGCAGTGGCATTCACCCGGCTTGACGTCGAAACTGACGCCCGCCAGCGCAATGATGTTGCCGAAATGCTTTTCGATCTCTTTCATTTCGACGACCGGGGCCACGTCCTTGACCGCGTCGCCGTGATGGAACTTGGTGTCTTCGGTCATGTCAGCGCTCCCCGGTTACGCGTTTGCGGATCGCGTTGTTGAACAGAACAGCGATCAGCAGCATCGCCCCCAGGAACACCTGGAACCAGTCCTGATCGAAATCGGTATAGGTCAGGCCGATGACCACCATGCCAAAGATGATCGCCCCGAAGAATGCTCCGATGGCCGATCCATACCCGCCGGTCAGCAGACAGCCACCGATCACCGCGGCGATGATCGCCTCGAATTCCTTCTGGAAGCCGCGCCGCGCATCGGTCGAGCCTGCGTCGATCACGGTGATGATCGCCACCAGTGCGGCACAACAGGCAGTCAGCATGAACAGTGAAATCTTGACCCGGTTCACCGGTACGCCCGAGTTCGACGCCGCAACCCGGTCGCCGCCCGAGGCGAAGATCCAGTTGCCGGCCGGGGTGCGCAGCAGAACATAGGTGGCGGCAATGGCGAAGGCCACGAACCACAGGATTTCAACCGGGACACCCGGCACTTTGGGCGCGCCGCTTTTGAACGTGTCGATCAGGCCCTTTTCGGCCAGCCAGGTGAACAGGCTGGCAAAGGCTTCGCCGGAAAAGAACGGCGCGAGCCAGTCATTTTCGACCTGGTCGCGCACGCCGCGCAGCTGGGTCGACCCGCCGGTGGCGGCCTTGAGCCCCACCAGGGACAGGCCGCGCAGAATGAACAGAAACGCCAGCGTCACGATGAAGGATGGCAGGCCCGAGCGGATGACGATGGTGCCGTTGATTGCCCCGACAAAGGCCGCAAAAACAAAAGTCATCGGGATCGCAGCGACCAAGGGCAGCTGCCAGGTCACCACGCAGACCCCGAAGAACAGGCCGGCAAAGGCCACCATGGAGCCGATCGACAGGTCAAACTCGCCCCCGATCATCAGCAGCGCCGCGCCGATGGCCAGAATACCCAGTTGGGCGGCCGGGGTCATGAAGTTCATGATGCCGGCAAGCGTGAACATCGATTCATCGGCCGTGATGGCGAAGAAGATGAAGACAAGGATCGCCCCTGCGATGGCCCCCAGTTCGGGCCGCTTCATCAGCTTGGTCAGGAACGGTTCCTTCTTGATCCGTTCGTCCATCGCCGCTTGTGCAGACTCGGTCATGGTTTCCTCCCGTTTGGCAGGGGCGGCGCCCTGACGCCGCCCCGATTTTCAGCCCGCCGGTATCAGCGGATGCCCTGAGCGGACAGCTCGACCACCTGACCGGCCTTGTCGGCGGTGATCAGGTTCGGACCCGAGGGCACGTTGCCGCCCGGCATCAGGCCGTACTTGGCGTTCAGCGCCATAAACACGACCGGCAGGTAACCCTGCAGATACTGCTGCTGGTCCACGGCAAAGGCCGCGTCACCATCGACGATCGACTGCAGGAAGTTGGCCGACAGGTCGAACGAAGCCACGTTCACATCGCGCCCCGACCCTTTGACGGCGGCCACTGTGGGCTCACCGGCCGAGCTTGCTCCCAGCGCCATCACGGTATCGACGCTTTCATCCGAAGCCAGAGCCGCCGACACTTTCGACTCGATCTCGGACGGGTCGTTCGACGTGGGCAGAACAGTCACGTTGCCGCCAAAGCCTTCGGCAAAGCCCGCGCAGCGCAGGTCCAGCGCGACGTTTCCGACCTCGTGGTTCACACAGATCGCGTTCTTGCCGCCCA
The DNA here is from genome assembly GCF_056537205.1 of Ruegeria sp. CG3. NCBI lineage: Bacteria > Pseudomonadati > Pseudomonadota > Alphaproteobacteria > Rhodobacterales > Roseobacteraceae > Ruegeria > Ruegeria sp. CG3. Next base: position 443,865 of record NZ_JBQFRC010000003.1, read on the forward strand.
TTTCGGCGAGCTTCTCACCGGCGGCCTTGCCGGCGTCGAACTCATCCTGGCCGACATGCAGCGCCGCGCCCAGTTTCTTGGACACGTCCGAGCCCGAGTTCATCGAGATCACCGGGATGCCCGCGGCGACCGCGCGTTCGATCGAGGGGCCAAGCGCGTCGGCGTCCGGGATCGAGACGATCAACCCGTCGGGTTCCTGGTTCACGGCGGCATCGATCAGCTGCGACATGGCGACCATGTCGAAGGTTTCGGGCGCGCGGTATTCGACGTTCACGCCCATATCCGTGCCGGCCTGCTCGACCCCGTTCTTGACCACGTTCCAGAACGCGTCATTCGCCTGGCCGTGCGATACCACGACGATGTCCTGCGCAAAGGCCGGAGTGACCAGCGCCAGCGCGCCGGCAGCCAAAGCACCTTTGAAAAATTTGTTCATTACGTTTCCTCCCACTAGGACAGATTTTTGTCTTGTCCGGGTCCTGGACCCATTCATCCGGCAAGGCCGAATCTCTGTCGCACCGATACGCATCGGGGCCGTTTCAGTTTCAATACTTCACGTCATTTTGCAACCGGTTTCAAAATTTCCTCCAGCTTTACCGGAATACCCGTCCTGACCGATCGGGTCGCAGCTTCGGCCAGGGCCAGCGCTGCGACGCCGTCTTCCAGCGTCACCGGCACGGCGGATCCGGTCTTGACCGCAGTCACGAACGCATCCCATTCCGCCCGATAGGCAGGCATGTAGCGTTCGAGGAAGAAGTAGGTCGGCTTGGCACTGATCACGCCGTCGGACGTGGATTTCACCAGGTTGTTCTCGAGCACGTTGCGCGCCTGCAGCAGCCCGCCGGACCCCAAGACCTCGACCCGTTGATCATAGCCGTATACGGCCCGGCGAGAATTCTTGATGACGGCGATCCGACCGTCCTTGTAGGTCATGGTGACGACGGCTGTGTCCACATCCCCCGCCTCGGCGATGGCGGGGTCCACGGTCGATGTGCCAACGGCCGAAACAGTGACCGGTAAGTCACCCATGATGAAATTGGCGAGGTCGAAATCATGTATCGTCATGTCCCGAAATAATCCGCCCGATACTTTGACATAGGAAATCGGGGGCGGCGCCGGATCAAAAGAAGTGATCGACAGCAATTCGGGGCTTCCGATCTCGCCGGACTGAACGGCGGATTTCAATGCGCCAAAGCCCGGATCGAAACGCCGATTGAACCCGATCATGACCGGTTGACCAGTACCTGCCACGGCTTGCTGGCAGGCGAGGGCGCGGTTCAGGTCCAGATCGACCGGCTTTTCGCACAGAACGGCCTTGCCCGCGTCGGTCGCCGCCTCAATGAGGTCCGAATGCGTATCCGTCGGCGTGGCGATCAGTACCGCGTCGATATCCGGGTCGGCGATGATGTCTTCCGACGTGCGCGCTACAGCTCCATGCGCTTGCGCCAGACGTGCGGCGGCGTCTTCCATTGCGTCCGAAACCGCAACAAGCGTGCTGTCCGGGTGGTCCGAAATGGCTTGCGCGTGGACGGTTCCGATGCGCCCTGCTCCAAGCAATCCGATTCTGAGCATTGTGACCTCTGGGTATATTTCTGGCGGGAGCATGTTCTTTTTTGCAACCGGTTGCAAGGATTATTTGCGCCCTGAATGTGCCCGCGCTCTTGCCCGTCATTGCACCGCGGTCACGACAGAACTCAGCCGGTCGTGGGCGGGGTCAATCTCTTGAATTTGCGGCCCGGGCGTCCTTGGATGGCTTGGTATTGGCCCGTTTGGTTCTGCTTTTGTGATTTTTCAATCGTCTGTTAAACCTTTGAGTCGGGGCAGAAATTGACACCGATACCAAACCGCCCCGACCAAGGAGACGATGATTTGATGAATGTGTCCCTGCCGATTCCGTTGCTGGTCATGGCCATTCTCCCTGCTGCGTTGCTGGACCGATGTTCGGGCCAGAACACCGGCACCGCGCTGGGAGTTCTGGCTCGGGACCGGGTCGCACTGACGGCAACGGCCAATGAGATCATCGTGGAACTGCCTGTTGCAGAAGGGTCTCCGGTCAAGGTCGGCGACGTGCTGGTCAGGTTCGACACGGATCTGCAGACCGCGAAGCTGAACCTCGCGCAGGCGGAACTGGAAAAATCGCAGGCCACGCTGCTGAAACTGGAAGTCGGCCCGCGCGAAGAGGAGATTGCGATCGCGCGCGCCAACGTCGCCGGGGCCGAGGCGCGCCTGCTGGACGCAGAAGCCGTGTATCAGAGGAATTCCCAGCTGGTCGTCAACTCGGTCGTCAGCCAGGCGCGCCTGGATCAGGATATTGCCGCACGCGATTCCGCTCGGGCGGCACTGGAAAGCGCTCGGGAGTCCCTGAAAGAACTGGAAAACGGAACCCGCCCCGAAGATCTGTCGGTGGCCCGGGCCAATGTGCGAGCGGCCGAAGCGGCGGTTGCCGCCGAGCAGACCGTTCTGGATGACCTGACGGTTGTTGCGACACGGGACGGCATCCTGGATTCCCTGCCCTGGAACCTGGGGGAACGGGTCGCCCAGGGCAGTCCGGTCGCGGTGCTGGTGTCCGGCGCGGCCCCTTACGCCCGCGTCTATGTCCCCGAACCCAGCCGGGTGGACATCGCGCCCGGAGACTCTCTCGAGGTTCGGATCGATGGGCTGGACCAACCTCTGACGGGCACCGTGCGATGGGTCAGCGACGACCCGTCCTTCACCCCCTACTACGGGTTGAACAAGGATGATCGGACGCGGTTGGTCTATCTGGCAGAAATCGACCTGCCGGAGACCGCCCGAGATCTGCCCGCGGGCGTTCCCGTTCAGGTGAAGATGCCATGAGCGATCTGGTGGTCTCGACCCAGGGTCTGACGCGCCGGTTCAAAGAGAAGACAGCCGTCAGCAACCTGGACCTGGAGATACGCCAGGGTCAGATCTATGGGTTTCTGGGCCCGAACGGCTGCGGCAAGACAACGACGATGCGAATGCTGACCGGACTGCTGACACCCAGCAGCGGATCCGTCTCGGTGCTGGGCCGACCGATGCCGCAATACGCCGAGCCGCTGAAGAATGAAATCGGATACATGACGCAGATCTTTTCGTATTACCGCGACATGACGGTGCTTGAGAACCTGCGCTTTGCCGCCGAGATCTATGGAATGCCGCGCCGCAAATCCGCCGACCGTATCGACGAGTTGCTGACAACCTACGACCTGACCGAAAACGCCAATCAACTGAGCGGCAGCATGAGCGGCGGGCAGCGGCAGAAACTGGCGCTGGCGGCCACGGTGCTGCATGGCCCCAAGCTGTTGTTTCTGGACGAGCCGACATCGGCCGTCGACCCCGAAACCCGCCGGTCTTTCTGGGAACAGCTGTTCGACTTGGTCGATCAGGGCGCGACGATGATCGTGTCCACGCATTTCATGGACGAGGCGGAACGGTGTCACAAGCTGGCCATTCTCGAGCATGGGGTGAAAAAGGCGGATGGATCGCCCCGGCAACTGATGGAAGACCTGAACGCCACCGTGATCGAGGTCGAAGGCGAGGGTCTGCGGCAGGTCAAACACCTTCTGGACGACACGCCCAAGGTGCTGTCGACGGCGCAGGTGGGTGCCCGATTGCGCGTTCTGGTGGACAAGTCGGAAACCGAACCGATGGCGATGATCACGTCGCGCCTTTCGGACTTTTCCAACGTGACGATGTCGGTGCAGCGCCCCAATCTGGAAGACGTGTTCGTCAGCGCGACGAAGGGGCCCGCCCAATGAAATCGCTCCGCCGCATCACCGCCGTTCTCAAGAAAGAGCTGCTGCAACTGCGGCGCGACCGGATGACCTTTGCCATGGTCATCATGATCCCGCTGATCCAGCTGCTGTTGTTCGGATACGCAATTAACACCAACATCCGCCATATACCGGTCGGGATCGTGGATCAGGCCGATTCGTCGCTGTCCCGGACCTTGGCTCAGATCGTTCAGGCTACGCAGGTCGTGACCATCACCGAGGTCTTCTCGACCCCGGAAGAAGCCGAACAGGCGATCACCGAGTCCACCGTGCGCGCCGCGTTCATCATTCCGCCCGACGTCGATGACCGGCTTGCCCGAAGCCCGTCCATCGGATTGGGCCTGCCCAACGCCACCAACCAGACATCCAGCCGCCCCTTGGCTCATTGGATCGTGGATGGGTCGGACACCATGGTGGCCAGCGCCATCAAATCCCTGCGCAGCATGCCACTGACCGAATTGCTGCGACAGCCGCCAAACCGTCAGGTCCCGACCTTCGAGGTCACGCTGTATTTCAATCCCGAGCAACGATCGGCGGTGAACATCGTGCCCGGCCTTGTGGGTGTCATCCTGACCATGACCATGATCCTGTTCACCTCGGCCGCCATTGTCCGAGAGCGCGAGCGGGGGAACATGGAGATGCTGATCAACACCCCGGTCAAATCCATCGAACTGATGATCGGCAAGATCATTCCCTATATCTTCTTGGGCTTGCTGCAGGTCGGGATCATCCTTGGGCTGGGACATTTCCTGTTCGATGTCCCCATAAACGGAGGGATGACCCCGCTGCTGGTGGTAACGCTTCTGTTCATCATCGCCAGCCTGTCGCTTGGCCTTGTGATCTCGACGTTGGCCCAGAACCAGCTGCAGTCCATGCAGATGACGATTTTCGTTCTGCTACCCTCGATCCTGATGTCGGGGTTCATGTTCCCGTTCGACGGGATGCCCAAACCGGTTCAGGTGATCGCCCAAGTGCTGCCGGCCACCCATTTCATGGACATGATCCGCGGCGTGGTTCTGCGGGATGCAACGCTTTACGCTCTGCGCGGCGACATCCTGTGGATGATCGGGTTTGCCGTCCTTGGGATGCTGGCTGCGACGCTCAGGTTCAAGAAACGCCTGGGATGAAAGAAGGGCGGCCAAGGCCGCCCCAAGTGTCTGGATTGCCAGTCTCTTATCCGTGTCGGACCGTTCAGATGATCTCGTCCTCGTCGAACATGGGATCATCTTCCAGCTGCGCGTTGATATCTTCCATCGAGTCTTCGGCCTTTTCCACGGACCCGACCCGCCCCAGGTGAAACACGGCATCGCCCTCATTCACCACAGGCATGACCGCACGCCCGACGATCAAGCCGTCGAACGGAGCGATGATGTCCTCGCTGGCTTCGCCGAACGGGTCCGATACGGCACCCAGCAGATCACCTTTGCGAACCAGTTCACCGTCCGCTTTGTAGATCCGAAGGATTCCGCCCATCGGGGCGCGCAACCACTTGCTGGACGAACAGAACTGCGGTGCCGCTTTGGGCTTGGAGATCCGCTTGGCGGGAACCATCCCCATGTGCCTCAGCACCCGCAGAATGCCCGCAAGGCCCGCGCGGATCGACAGTTCATCCAGGCGAAGACCCTCGCCCGCTTCGTACAACAGGATGTCTTTCCCCTGCGCCTTGGCCGCGCCGCGCAATGATCCGTCGCGCAGGGGCGACTGGATGACGATCGGTGCTCCGAAAACGCTGGCCAGTTCCTTGGTCCGAGGGTTGTCGGGCGAGATCCGGATCTGCGGATAGTTCGTACGATGGATCGCCGCCGAATGCAGATCGATCCCCAGATCCGAACGGGCGACGATTTCTGTCATGAACAGATGCGCCAGCCGCGAGGCCAGCGACCCGTTCTCGCTGCCGGGAAACACCCGGTTCAGGTCGCGGCGGTCGGGCAGATAGCGCGAATGGTTGATGAAGCCGAACGCATTCACGATCGGCACCGCGATCAGCGTGCCTTTCAAGGTCGCCAGGTTGGGCGCACGCAACAGACGGCGTATGATCTCGACGCCGATCACCTCATCACCATGCACCCCACCGCTGACAAAAACGGTGGGCCCGTCCTGTCGGCCGTGCACCACATGCGCTGACATGGTCACCGGGGTATGGTCCGACAGAACGCTGACCGGCAGATCCACGGTAAGCCGCGATCCCGGCGCCACAGTGGCCTGGCCGATCGTGAATGGCTGCCGCTTTGCCATGCCGTTACCCTTTGCCCTTGGTCTTGGTGGCCCCGGCTTTTGCGTTCTTCTCCAGGAACTCGATCATCTTTCCGGCAATATCCAGACCCGTGGCTTTTTCCACACCCTCCAGGCCCGGCGAGGAATTGACCTCCATCACCACAGCGCCGTGGTTGGCGCGCAGCATGTCGACGCCGCAGGCATTCAGGCCCATCGACTTGGCCGCGCGAACGGCCGTTGCACGCTCTTCCGGTGTCAGCTTGACCACCTTGGCCGAACCGCCGCGATGCAGGTTCGAGCGGAAATCGCCCTCGGCGCCGGTGCGTTTCATCGCAGCGACAACCTTTCCGCCCACCACGATGGCCCGAATGTCGGTTCCGCCGGCTTCCTTGATGAACTCCTGCAGCAGGATGTTCACACCCGCACCGCGGAACGCCTCGACAACCGATTTGGCGGACCGGTCCGTATCGGCCAGAACCACACCGATGCCTTGCGTCCCTTCCAGCAACTTGATGACGATAGGCGCGCCACCGGCCAGTCTCAGCACCTCGTCGGTCTGTTTGGGGTCGTGAGCAAAGGTTGTGACGGGCAGGCCGACACCGTCGCGGGCCAGCAACTGCATCGACCGCAGCTTGTCGCGCGACCGGCCGATGGCGACGCTTTCGTTCAACGGGTAGACACCCATCATTTCGAACTGACGCAGCACTGCGGTTCCGTAGAAGGTGACGGAGGCACCGATCCGCGGAATCACCGCGTCATACCCCGTCAGCTTTTCGCCGTTGTAATAGATCTCGGGGCGACGGGTTGCGATGTTCATGTAGCACCGCAGGGTGTCGATGATGTCGAGCTGATGCCCACGCTCCTCGGCCGCTTCCTTGAGGCGGCGGTGCGTGTACAGGTTGGCATTGCGCGCCAGCATGGCAATCTTCATGACAAATCCCCTTTGTCCTGGTGTTTTGGTTTGCCGCGCAACAGATGCGCGCGCTTGGTGTGAACGGCGATCGCGTGGTTCTTCAGCGCCGCCCGTCCCACGATCATCTGAAAGGTCATGTTCGTGCGATCGGTCAGAGACAGATCCAGCGGCCAGGTTTCGTCGCCCAACCGGATGGTGGTTCGGATGACGATCCTGTTTTCAGGAATTCCGCTGGTGTTCTTGATGTTGCGCCGTTCCTTGATCGGAGCCTCGATACGGATCATGCCTTCTCCGCCCGGCACCTCCGTCAGGAAGGATACCCAATGATGTCCGTCCCGTTGAAACCGCCGAATGTCGGTCGCATGCAGCGCTGACGTGCGGGCGCCTGTGTCGATCTTGGCCTTGATGTCGTTCAATGGCAGGTCGGGAAGGTCGATGTATTCCATCCAACCAATGACCTTCGGCATCTGCGGCTGACCCTTGTCGGAAACGTTTGCCATAATCACACCAGCCAAGGCATCAGAAGGGTTGCAAGGCTGAGCACGAAGAAGAAGCCGGCCATGTCCGTAATCGTGGTCAACAGCGGGCCACTTGCGGCGGCCGGGTCCTGTCCGATCCGCTTCAGCAGCAAAGGAACAACACCGCCGATGGATACCGCCAGCATCGTGTTGAGTGCCAGCGCAGTACCAATCACCAGACCCAGAGCTGGATTGCCTTTCCAGAACCACGCGACCAGCCCGATCAGAATACCCAGCGCGATCCCATTGATGACCCCGACCGAAATCTCCTTGATCCAGACCCGCATGGCATCTTGCGGCCGTACCAATCCAAGGCTCAATTCGCGCATGGTGACGCCAACGGCCTGGTTGCCGGAACAGCCGCTCATGTCCGATACCATCGGCAGGAAGATGGCCAGCGCAATCACTGCGGCCAGTGTTTCTTCGTAGGCCGAGATCACGCTGGCCGCGATGATGTTGAGCACGATGTTGGCCGCAAGCCAGGCCAGCCGGCGACGGGACCGAACCGACAAAGGCATCGAGCGCAACTCGTCGCCAACCACACCCTGACGTTTGAGGCTTTCACTTTCCGAGCGTTCCAGAGTGGCTTCTGCCACCGCCGTGCGGGACACGACACCCGCCAGGACTCCGTCGGCATAAACCACCGGCACCCCCAGGAAAGGATGATCGTTGAACACGTCTTCCAGCTGTTCCAACGGGGTATCCACGGTCACGGTCAGTGGTGGAACCATGATGCTTGTCAGCTTTTCGCTGCGCTTGGCGGTCAGCAGGCTGCGCAGCGATACCACGCCCACGGCGCGCCCCTCGGAATCGACGATATAGGGGTGCTGCCCGCGATACCTTTCAAAATCCTCGTCGTCCGAAGCAAGTTCGCGCAGGACATTGCCAACGGTCTGCGTGTCGCGGAACTTGAACACCTCGGTCATCATCAGACCGCCGGCGGTGTCATCCTCGAACGTGCTGAGCAGGCGGACATCCGCAGCCTCTTCGGCGTCCATTTCGGACAGGATGGCCTCGGCATCCGGCGTATCCAACTCGCCGATAACGTCGGCCTGAATGTCCGAATCCAGCTGTTCGATGATCTCGGCAGCACGCTCTGGCTTGAGGCGTTCCACAAGCTCGACCGCCATCTCGTTTGGCGCTTCTTCGACCAGTTCCGCCGCAAGTCCAACGGGCACGATCTCCAGAACGGTATCGCGCTCAGCCGGTGTCAGCTGAAGAACTTCGCGCAGGGCTTCGCTGCTGGTCAGCGGATCCAGAAGCGCCTCAAGCTCGGACGCGTTGGACTGCTCGACAGCTTCCTTGATCCGAAGCGAAAGCTCTTCGTCGGTTGAGGGAATGTCTACGTTTCCGTCCATGCCTTGGCCATTCAATTGAGTTGTCGTTCCTTTATATAAGTGATAAATTTTTGTCTATAGGCAAAATTACACGAGATATAGAATGTCTGACTTCACGAATGCCGCGGAAACCCTGGCCGGGCTGTATGCCCGGGAGTTCGGAGGAAAGGCCTCGGGCCGGTATCGCATCCCGCAGAAGCTGCTGCGTGAACTGTGTGGCCGGAGAAGGCTGTACCAGGAGGACATCACGGCTCTGACCCGTGAACTTCTGGAAATGGGCTATGTCATGATTGATTTGGACAGCTTCTTTGTCGTCATGAGCGCCAATTCCTTCGTGAACTATCGGCGAGTCGGCAAGGAAATGCTGGCCCACACGGAAGGCACCAGCTGAGTCCCGTTCCAGGCAATCGTCGCAATGGCGCGCGATCTTGTCAGATCCTCAGTGCGCGAGCCGCCGCAGCCTTTGTTGCAGAAACTTTCTGGACGCCAGGTTCGGTGCCGCTTCTATGGCCTGCCGATAGGCCGCGACCGCCGCGGCGGTGCGGCCCGTCTTCTGAAGAATATGCGCGCGGGCCGCGTGCCATGGCTGAAAATCGTCAAGATCGGGCCGCAGGCTGTCCAGCTTGTCCAAGGCCAGTTGGGCATGACCTGCCTCGGCCATCACGACGGCCCAGTTCAGGGCAACCACCGGGGTTGGCTCGCAGGCCCACAAGGACTGATACAGCAGCGACATCTGCCACCAATCCGGGGCCGGCGCCATCATGTGGCAATCCGCAATGGCGGCCTTGAGTTGAAACGGTCCCGGTTTTCTCTGGTCGACCGCAGCTTGCAGGAGCCGCTGCGCCTGACGTATCTGACCCTGCCGCCAAAGTGTTCGGTCCTGATCCTCTACGGGCACCATAGCGCCATCAGCGTCGATACGCGCAGGGCGGCGGGCATCGGTCAATAGCATCAGGGCCAGCGCACCTTCGATCTCGGGCTCTTCCGGTTGGAGGTCTCGCAGAACTCGCGCAAGGTAGATACCTTCGTGGCAGAGATCCCGCGGCCCTGTATCCTCGTTCACGTATCCAGTGGTGAAGATCAGGTAGAGGGTCGTCAGCACCGTATCCAAACGTTCCGGCCAGATTTCCGGATCGGGAACGGAGTAGCCAATCCCCTTGGCGCGAATCTTGGCCTTGGCTCGGGACAGGCGCTGGCCCATCGTCTGGTCGTTGTCCAAAAATGCTGCGGCGATCTCCCGTGTGGTCAGGTTGCAGACCGTGCGCAAGGTCAGCGCGATGCGTGACTTCTGGTCCAGCGCGGGGTGGCAGCAGGTGAAGATCAGACGCAACCGGTCATCCGGTATCTGCTCAGGCAGGTCGTCCGTCACGGAGTCGGGCAGGGTTACGGCCAGGGCTGCTGTTTTCCGACCTTCCCTATGTTGCGCTCGAATGCGATCGATGCCCTTGTTCAGACCAACCCGCATCAACCATGCGGTCGGGTTGTCCGGAACTCCGCTGCGGCTCCAGTGTTTCACGGCCGAGATTGCGGCCTCCTGCAGTGCGTCCTCGGCCAGTTGGAAGTCACCCAACCGGTTGATCAGGCCGGCCAATAGCCGCCCCCGATCCCGCCGCAACACATCATCAATGACATGCCCAACTGCGATCGCTTTGGGGGCGGCATTCTTCATGGATTATCCTGCCGGATTGTAGTCCATCAAAGGCCGAACCTCGATGGTACCGTAGTTGGCGGCCGGGATCAGCGCCGCGTATTTCAACGCCGCATCCAAGTCGGCAACGTCAACCACATAGTATCCGCCAAGATGCTCACGCGTTTCGGCATAGGGCCCGTCCATGGTTTCAGCTTTTCCGGAGCGGATCCGAAGGGTGGTTGCTGTTTCGATCCCTTGCAGACCCTCGCCATCGCAAAGAACACCATCGGCTTTCATCCGCTCATTGGCGGCAAAGAAGCCACTCATCATCTCGTCAAACTCCCGGGTGCCATAGGCCGGCTCCTGCGCGGGGTCAGTGTAGATCAACAGCATGTATTTCATAGCAATAATCCTTTTCAAAAGTTATGGGTCAAAGACCGAATATCCGGGCTGCGATGCAGATCATCATGATCAGCGCGGCCAGGACATTGGTGCCATTACCGACATAGCGGAGCGGGTGGCCGGCATTGTCAATCTTCAGCCCGAAGGGATACACAGCTCGTCCGATCACCAGCAAAATGCCCGCCGCGTTGAGGAAAAGCGTTGATGTACCAACCCCTTCGCCCAGCATCATCAATATCAAGATGAAGGTCGCCCAGTCCTGGCAGTTTCCGTGTTGGCGCACGCGCAACATCAGCGCCATGTCGCCGCCATCGCCAATGGATTGGCCCGTCTGCGACCGCATCCCAGAGACACGAAACCATAAGACGAGCCAGATCATCGCCACTAGCAGCGCATAAATCGGTGTCGTTGAAAAAACCATCTATCGTCCTTCCTGTTTTCAGGTTCGTGCCCCAAGGACGTCGGGTTTTGTCAGATTTCGACAGGTGCTGAGATTTTTTGGTGGCGCGCTGCAATTTTTGCGCATTTTGCGCGTGTATTACGTTTTGTATGTCGGCGATTGTTGGGTTGGTGCTGAACGAGCGGTTGAGAACGAGCAAAGCCGCCCTTGGGCGGCTCGTTCGGTGTTTTGTTCGACTGTTTTGGTTGCGGGAGCAGGATTTGAACCTGCGACCTTCAGGTTATGAGCCTGACGAGCTACCGGGCTGCTCCATCCCGCGACACTTTGGGTT
>NZ_JBQFRC010000004.1:0-385952 GCF_056537205.1 Ruegeria sp. CG3
GGCGGTAACTTCGTCGCTGCAAGTGGCCTTCGTGATGTCGCTGGCGGTGATGTTCGTGACGGCGTTTTCGTCCTTTTTCATCTCATGCCTGCGCAACCAGATCCCCGGCTCGATCCGGATCATCGTGCAGATGGTCATCATCGCGTCGCTGGTGATCCTGGTCGACCAGATCCTCAAGGCCTATGCCTTCGAGATCTCAAAGACGCTGTCGGTCTTCGTGGGCCTCATCATCACCAACTGCATCGTGATGGGTCGAGCCGAGGCCTTTGCCATGAAGAACCCGCCCGTGGCGTCCTTCATCGACGGCTTGGGCAACGGCATGGGTTATGGCCTGATCCTGATGCTGGTCGGCGTCGTCCGCGAGCTGTTCGGCTCGGGCTCTCTGTTCGGGGTGACCATCCTGGAAACCGTGAACAATGGCGGCTGGTACGTGCCCAACGGCTTGCTGCTGCTGCCGCCGTCGGCCTTTTTCATCATCGGCCTGATCATCTGGGCCTTCCGCACGTGGAAGCCGAACCAGGTCGAGGAACGTGAATACAAGATCCAGCAGGTAGAGGCGCACTGATGGAAGGTCTCATCTCACTGGCCGTAAAGGCCATCTTCGTCGAAAACCTCGCGCTCAGCTTTTTCCTGGGCATGTGTACCTTCATCGCCGTGTCGAAAAAAATCTCGACGGCGCTGGGGCTCGGGATCTCGGTCATGGTCGTGCAGGCCATCACCGTTCCGGCCAACAACCTGTTGCTGAACTACCTGCTCAAGCCGGGTGCGCTGGCGTGGGCCGGGTTCCCGGATGTGGACCTGACCTTTCTCGGCCTGATTTCATATATCGGCGTGATCGCTGCGATGGTTCAGATCCTCGAGATGGTTTTGGACAAGTATTTCCCGCCGCTCTACAACGCACTGGGGATCTTCCTGCCGCTGATTACGGTGAATTGCGCAATCCTGGGCGGCTCGCTGTTCATGGTCGAGCGCGACTACAACTTTGCCGAGGCCGCGACCTATGGCCTGTCCTCGGGCTTTGGTTGGGCGCTGGCGATCACCGCCATGGCTGGCGTGCGCGAAAAACTGAAATATTCGGACATTCCGGACGGGCTGCAGGGCCTCGGCATCACCTTCATCACCGCAGGTCTGATGGCGATGGCCTTCATGTCCTTCTCGGGCGTCAAACTGTAAAGGGGCAGGGGCATGGAAACTTTCTCGCTCGGCGTTGTCCTTTTCACCCTGATCGTTCTGGCCCTGGTCGCGCTGATCATGGCGGCCCGGTCTCGGCTGGTTTCATCGGGCAACGTCAACATCACCATCAACGGTGAGAAAACCATCTCGGTTCCTGCCGGCGGCAAGTTGCTGCAGACGCTGGCAGCCGAAAAGCTGTTCGTTCCGTCGGCCTGCGGCGGCGGCGGTACCTGCGCGCAATGCCGGGTGCGTGTACTGGAGGGCGGCGGGTCGATCCTGCCAACCGAAGAAAGCCACATCACCAAGCGCGAGGCCACCTGCGGTGACCGCCTGTCGTGCCAGGTGGCCGTCAAGCAGGACATGAAGATCGAAGTTCCCGAAGAGGTCTTTGGCGTCAAGAAATGGGAATGCACCGTCCGGTCCAACGACAACGTGGCGACCTTCATCAAGGAACTGGTGCTGGAACTTCCCGAGGGCGAGGATGTGAATTTCCGCGCTGGCGGATACATCCAGATCGCCGCCCCGGCGCACAAGGTCGACTACAGCGATTTCGACGTCGCCGAGGAATACCGTGAGGATTGGGACAAGTTCAATCTGTGGCAGTACAAATCCACGGTTACCGAACCGATCGAGCGCGCCTATTCGATGGCCAACTACCCCAACGAAAAAGGCATCATCATGCTCAACGTGCGGATCGCCTCGCCCCCGCCGGGGTCCGAAGGCATTCCGCCCGGGCAGATGTCGTCCTACATCTTCAACCTGAAGCCGGGTGACAAAGTCACGATCTCGGGTCCGTTCGGGGAATTCTTCGCACGCGAGACCGACAAAGAGATGGTGTTCGTTGGTGGCGGCGCGGGCATGGCCCCGATGCGCAGCCACATCTTCGACCAGCTCAAGCGTCTGAACACCAAACGCAAAATCACTTTCTGGTACGGTGCCCGGTCACGCCGCGAGATGTTCTATGTTGAAGATTTCGACCAGCTGGCAGCCGAGAACGAAAACTTCGAGTGGCACGTTGCTTTGTCCGACCCGCAACCGGGCGACGATTGGGAAGGCTACACGGGGTTCATCCACAACGTGCTGTTCGAGGAATACCTCAAGAACCACCCGGCGCCCGAAGACTGCGAATTCTACATGTGCGGTCCGCCAATCATGAACCAGTCGGTCATCAACATGCTACTGGATCTGGGTGTTGATCGCGAAGACATCATGCTGGACGACTTTGGTGGCTAAGAAAAAACCGGCGCAATCTTGCGCCGGTTTCATTTTGTAACATCAAGACCCAGAACGCTGCGTATTGCCGTCGGTGGGTCAACGCGGTCGTCCCGCATGTAGCGTTCTACCAACGCCAACGTCCGGTTGACACGACGACGGTACCAAAGACCCCGCAGCCGGTGAAAACGCCGCCCTTGGCGGCTATCCAAAAAAACGAGCCAGATCACGTATCGCAACAGGAAATAGGCCCCGGCTCTGAGCCCACCCGACGAGAACGTGCTGCATTCCCCATCGCAATCAGCGCGGTGGTCGCTGCGCCATTCAGCGCGGACACAACAGCAAGGACGCACAACACAGCGGACCAAGCACCAGCCCGCCGGTCAGAAAGGGGAACTGGCCGGCGGCAACCCACAGGGCCTCGGACCTTGCGGACAGAGGTTTCACAGTCAGAGAATGTCTCTCATTTCAGTGTTCTGGCGCGGGTCAGAGCCGCAGATCACTGGCGCTGCGCGGCAGGCAGGATTTGACGTCGAACAGGACATTCCGGGCCTTTCCGAACGCTCGGATTTCGGCCGGATCCATCGCAAGATATGCGTCATGGGCAACCGCCACGACGATACCGTCATAGGTGCCGGGCTTGGGCTGCTCCAGCAGGTCGATCCCATATTCGTCACGTGCGGCTTGTGGGTCGGCATGGGGATCGTGAACGTCCACGGTCACGCCATAGCTTTGCAACTCGTGAACGATGTCGACGACCCGGGTGTTTCGCAGATCAGGGCAGTTTTCCTTGAAGGTCAGCCCCATGACCAAGACCCGGGCGTCCGTCATCTCGATCCGCTCGCGGATCATCCGCTTGACCAACTGGGACACTACATATGCGCCCATTCCATCGTTCAGGCGCCGCCCCGCCAGAATGACCTGAGGATGATGGCCAACGGCCTCGGCCTTGTGAGTCAGGTAGTAGGGGTCGACCCCGATGCAATGCCCACCGACAAGGCCAGGGCGGAAGGGCAGGAAATTCCATTTGGTGCCCGCCGCCCGCAGCACCGCATCAGTGTCGATGCCGAGGCGGCCGAAGATCATGGCAAGTTCGTTCACCAGGGCGATATTCAGATCGCGCTGTGTGTTCTCGATCACCTTTGCAGCCTCGGCCACGCGGATGCTTTCGGCCTTGTGCGTCCCCGCCGTGATGATCCGCGCATAAAGCGCGTCCACCAGATCGGCGGCCTTAGGCGTCGATCCCGACGTGACCTTGCAGATATCGGCGATGCGATGCGCCTTGTCGCCGGGATTGATCCTTTCAGGACTGTACCCGACAAAGAAACCCACGTTGAAACGCAAGCCGGACTCCCGCTCGAGGATCGGGACGCAGTCTTCCTCGGTCGCGCCGGGGTAGACGGTTGATTCATAGATAACCAGATCACCAGGCTTCAACACCCGTCCAACCGTTTCTGAGGCGCGCAGCAACGGTGCAAGGTCTGGCTGTTTTTGTGCTGTGATCGGTGTGGGCACCGTCACGATATACGTGTCACAGTCCGCCAGATCAGCGGGGTCAGTGGTAAACCTAAGACCCCCGGCGGCGGACAGCTCGTCTTCGCTGACCTCATGCGTGGCGTCATTGCCCTGGCGCAGCGCGTCGATGCGCGTGGGATTGATGTCAAAGCCCAGAACCGGTCCGATCTTGCCAAAGGCAGCGGCCAACGGCAGGCCGACATAGCCCAGACCGATCACGGCGATCCGACGGGAATTGGGGTTCGTTTCAAGCATACGTCAGGTCCGGGTCACTAGATCATTTGCCGTGGTATTCGCGGAACCATTCGACAAACTGAGCGATTCCATCCTTGAAATCGGTCTGCGGACGATACCCGGTCAGGCGTTGCAGCAGGTCGGTATTGGCCCATGTCGCCGGAACATCACCCATCTGCATGGGCATGTAATTCCGGATCGCCTTCTTGCCCACGGCTTCCTCGATTGCTTCGACGAAATCCATCAGACGCACCTTGTCACCATTTCCGATGTTGACCACACGATAGGGCGCGACCGGCGAAAGGCTGTCACCCTCCTCGATATCCTCGGGGCTGTCCGGACGGACGGGGACCGCATCGATCAACAACCGGATCCCGCGCACCAGGTCGTTCACATTGGTGAAGTCGCGATACATTTCGCCGTGATTGTAGATGTCGATCGGGCGCCCATCCAGAATTGCATCGACAAACTTGTACAGAGCCAGGTCTGGACGGCCCCAGGTGCCGTATACGGTGAAGAACCGGAACATGGTCGTGGGCAGATCCCAGAGATGGGCATAGGAATGTCCCATCGCTTCGTTCGCCTTCTTGGTGGCAGAATAGATCGTCAATTGGGTGTCGGCCTTTTCCACCTCGGTAAAGGGCATGTCTTCGTTTGCCCCATAAACCGAAGAGGTAGAGGCCATGAGCAGGTGCCCGACCTTGTGCTGACGGGCCACCTCCATCACGTTGAACGTACCCACAACGTTTGAATCGATATAGCTGCGCGGGTGTTCAAGGCTGTAACGCACACCAGCCTGGGCGGCGAGGTGAACGATCACCTCCGGCTGGAATTCGTCTGCAACCTGCATGAGGCGTTCGTGGTTTTCCAACAGATCCTCGGTTGCCGAGAAGCCGGGCGTCTGCAACAGCATCTGATGGCGACGCTGTTTGAGAGTGACGTCGTAGTAATCCGTCATCCCGTCATAGCCATGGACCTGAAATCCTTCGGACAACAGCAGCTTGGCCAGGTGGAACCCGATGAAGCCCGCAGTGCCCGTAATCAATACCCGTTGCATGAAACCCTCGAACGCAAATCAACAATCCCGACCATCAGGGACCCTTTCGACCCGCCAAGGTCAAGGGGATTATCGGTCGGTGGGGCCTCATATCCGATGCACGGCGGGGCGCGTCAACCATTTGCCGCGTCCAACCCCGCATTGACCAGCGAGGATAGAAATTGATCCAGCGCCCGACCCCAGGTCGTGATCGGATGTTCCTGGATGAAGACAATATCGTTGGGGCGCAGTTCCATACGGGTCGCGATCGACAATGCCGCGCTGTTCGGCACCCAGTTGGCTGCGAACCGTGAAATTTTCGCGTGACTCCGTCAGTTCGGCGCGGCGCAGACCGACCTCCTGTTCAAGTTCGGCCAAGACAGCCCCCTTAGCCTGACGGTTCAGGCTGATGACTTCGATCTGATCGCTATGAAACACAAGAGCCCGGTCCAGGTCATAGCTGGTATCGGAAAACACGGCGTCCCCGTTCAAAAGGACCAGTTGACGGAACTCCGGTCGGGCCAAATAGTCGCGCAAGGTGAAGGTATCCGGCTGAGCGCCTGAGCCAGCAAGTTCGGCAATCCCTGCGGGGCGTATGATCGCCACCACATCACCCGGTCCCAGGTGGAAAGGTGGAGCCTTCACACGCGGAGGCGCGCGCAACTCAAGTGCTCGGGGGTGAAATCCGGAACGGCCGGACCATCCGGCAGCGCAACCAATCGAGAGTGGGCCGGCCCGGTGCCTGCGGTTTCATAGGAGGACTGCGGCAGGCTGCGTGGCCGATAGGGTGTCGTCCCGTTTTCCATGAGCACCGTCTGAGCCGTCAAAGGTACTTCTCGCACGGCGACGCTGTCCAGTTGGTTGGAGATGCGCGAAAGCTGGGTTGGTATTCGCCGTCCAGATAGCTGTGCAGGCGCATATGGCGCGCCGAGCCGTCCCCGGCCAGCATGGCGCGTGTTCCACTCACATCCGCCGACATCACGTCCGCGCCCAATCCCCGGCTTGAGACCAAAACTCCATCCAGAAAGGAAAGCGAAACACCGTCCGCTAACTTCCAGGTTTGAACGTCACCGTTGCCACCAAACAGGGCCATCGTTGCGCTGACCGACAATTTGGGCAGCTCGGCCAGCATTGTGGGCTGGCCCTGACGATCCAGCATCGCGGGCATCAGAACCGAACGCGGGCCATCACCATCCGGAGTGCAGTCCGCCAGAACCAGCACAACGACGATGATCCTCACCATCGCCAAAATCGACCCCAATTGGCACGCAGATCGTGCCCGCGCAGCCCTCGGACCGTATCATCCAGACACTCGGCTGCTTTCATCTGCATCGCAAAAGACCGCCCCGGTTGAACCGTGTGACCCAAAGCATCTTCCAGTTCAGGGATGGCATCGTCAGCGGTGATTTCAAACCGGATCGATGCACCACCCACGTTGCTGAGAATAATACCCTGGTCCGCGGCCGCAAAGTGGCGGCTTTAGACAGACCGCTGCGCGGCCGGTTTGCAAGTCATCGCAAGCATGGAAAGCTCCTGTTGTTTTTCGGCGGCCACTCTGATGCCGAGGACCCTTGCGTTGCCCGCCCGCCTCAATAACCTGTTGTTCACAATTACGGCGGTGGCGTCAGCCGGGCCTGTCCACCATTGCTGCCGGGGCCACAGCGCGATAGGGAACAGGTCTGATGATAGGATCTTGGATCAGAAGACTCAGGCGGGGCACCGGCGAGCCTAAGCAGGAATCGCTGCTGGAGACCCTGGCACCCGATCAGCGGTTCTATGTCGTTGGTGACATACACGGACGGCTGGACCTGTTGCAGCAACTGCTGACCCGTCTCGATCCGGACATTCCTCTGGTATTTGTTGGGGACTATGTCGACCGTGGAGATTACAGTGCTCAGGTTTTGCATCACCTGCGGCATCTTTCGGAAAACGGCGAGCGTGAAGTGATTTGTCTGCTGGGCAATCATGAAGAGATGCTGCTTCGATTTATCGAGGAGCCGAAGCGGACCAGTCGCTTGTGGCTGGGAAACGGTGGGCTTCAGACACTCGCGTCGTTCGGCCTGACGGGAATAACCGAAGCGACACTGGGCGATGATGCTGTCCAAATCTCGCATCAGTTGCGGTCTGTGATCGGCGACCCGGTTCTAACTTGGCTCGAAAACCGACCACTGACCTGGTCAAGCGGGAATGTCTCGATCGTCCACGCAGCCCTGGATCCCGCCCTGCCAATCGATGACCAACCGCGCCATGTCTGTTTGTGGGGGCACCCCAATTTCCCGCCCACCGCTCGCTTGGATGGCCAATGGGTCGTGCACGGGCATACCATCGTCCCAGATCCAAAAGTCAGTGGGCGGGTGATTTCGATCGATACCGGCGCGTTTGCGACCGGTCGGCTCACGGCGGCAGACATCAGCCCGGGCATCGTCAATTTCGTATCAACCGGCCCCGGCAATGAAGCCTCGGACACCGCCGGTCGGGCATGTTGGCCATGGTCAAATGATGATCTCTAAATACTCTATTAACATTAGCTCGGTATTTACCATTCCGCAGCGAAACTCCCGCTGAGCCTACGAGACAACAGGCGCTCAGGAGGGGGATGGATGAGTATCGATATTGTTGGTTCCCAAGCAACTTTTCCGGTTTTGCCGCGCCGCGTGTAGGTCTGACATTCAGTATCACCAAACGCTTCATGGATGTTGCTGTTTCTCTGGCCCTGTTGCCACTCGTGGCGGTTTGCGAAGTCCTGTAGCTCGTCATGAACCCCATTCTAAACCGAGGGCCCCTGTGGTTCTGCCAGATCCGCATGGGCAGAGGAGGAAGAGCGTTTGTCGCCTACAAATTCCGTTCAATGAAGCTTGGTCACGGTAAGATCAGGGGGCCCCTATGGCCCGGTTACCGCGCCCGGCTCGGCGTCCGCCCCGGAATCAGCGGCTATGCCCAGACCGAAGTCGGTCACGCACAAAGTCTTGAAGATATTCGGAAAAATTTTGGACCGACCACTACTACATCAATAATCCGAGCCTTGCATTCGAATTTTGGATTATTTGGCGGACGCTGCAGGCGGTTGCAGAGTTCAAGGGTAATTGACGCCAAGAAACGGTGACAGAACACAAGCACTTGCAAAGGCCTAACACGACCGACGAAAAACCTCATGGCGCGAACAGGCGCGAGAAAACCGTGGACGGTTTGGTTCTGCTGGCCTTTGCCCGGCTGTGATGGCCGGACAGATACACAATCGCCAGCTGCGCGGGTCTCGGTCTTTTGCTGGGATTGGGGATCTCGCCCTTTACGATAGAACCCCGCTTCCGGTCCGAAACGACGTTGGTTCTGACACGCTCTGCGGGCTATTCCGACGTGCCGTCGCAAGCCATGACGGGCTAGGTGTCGACATCTCCGCCATCAATACCCAAGTCGAAATCCTTGGCTCTGCTCGTTTGATGCATAGCCCGGCGCTGGAGCTAAACCTCCAGGATGATCCATAGTTCAATCCAGCCATCCTCGCATCGCGTTGGACCGTATTTTGGCAAAATCCGGCGAACCGGTCGGATAGCGAAGCCCTGGGCATTGTCGCGGAAAACGTCACACAGGTGGTATCTATCGAAAACGTCCGGAATTCAGATGTCATCCGGATCGGCGCAACAACCAACCGCCCTCAGAAGTCGGCTGAGATTGCGGATACCTTGGCCCAGCTTTTTGTTCGGGATCAAATCAATGCAAAAGCCAAAGGACTAACCGAAACTGTTTCATGGTTGTCGGACCGGGTGGCCGGGCTGGAGCAGGAAATCGCCCGGCAGGAGGACGCCATCAAGGTCCTGCGGGCGCCAGCCCCGAAGCACTGGCCGCGCACCTTTTCGAAACCCGAACAAGGTTGGCCAATCTGCAAAGCCGTCTTCAAGAGCTTGACCAACTGGACCAGACACTTGTTGACTTGGACCCCGAACCCTTCAAAGGCGAGGTTCAGGAAGTCATTCATGGTCGCCTTCCCACCAGCCTTTCAAGGCAGGTTGCCACGAGGGACGCAGCAGCAAGGATAGCTCTCGCCGAACGTGTTTCAGAATTGATCGCCCAGAATGCCAGTGTGACAGCCGAACTGCGCCAGTTCGAGCGCGACGCCCGTGTAACCCGGTTGCTGCACGAAACCCTTATTTCCAGACTGGAGGAAGCCGCCGTCCAACAGGGCGCACAAACGCCAGACAGCCGCATAATCTCGGCGGCCACTCCGGGTAAACAAGTTGCACCGCGTTCTGGTCTGATCATGTTTCTTGGGGTGATCGCCGGGGCGGCTTTGGGGCTGGGCATCATTCTTGTCCAGCAAATCCGGCAATCCGCGGTTCCGGCTGGGGCCGATCTGGAGATGGCCACCAGCGTACCGGTTCTGGGGCATTTGCGATTGGCACCGATCCGCCAGCACAGTCGGTTGGTCGGGTACCTATCGACAAATTCGACGTCGCCGCTATCGGAAGCGGCCAGAAACCTGCGAACGTCTGTGCTGTCACCAAATTCGGACGCTCAACCACAGGTCATTCTGTGCACCTCGTCGGTACCGGATGAGGGTAAGATCACGATGTCGATTGCCCTCGCGCAAAGCCTGGCGGGGCTCGGTCGATCTGTTCTGCTGGTCGAAGCCGACATCCGGAGCCTGTCTTTCAGGGAGTATTTTCCAGACAACCCGAACGGTGGGCTGGTCACAGCGCTGACCGGAGGGACACCCTTGGGCAACCTTCTACGTACCGACACCCGGTTGTCGGTCAATGTTCTGATGGGCGAGCGCAGCACACGCAGCGCCGCGGATATTTTTTTCTTCGCGCTTTCATGACCTCACGCAGAGGTTGCGGGCAGACTACGACAATATTCTGATCGACAGCCCGCCGGTTTTGGCCGTTTCTGACGTCCGGGCAATCGGGCAGGCCTGTGACGCGATCCTTCTGTCGGTTGCACCGGCCACCACGTCCCGCGCCCAGTTGGGACAGGTGCTGCGCGAGTTTTCTAGCCTGAACGTGCAGGTCACCGGGCTGGTCATGTCGGACCTGGGGTCAGCCCGAAAGCAGACCAATGCAGGCGGGCAGCCTTGTGGGGCCTATGCCCGTTACTACGACGTGTGACGATCTAGCCGACGATCATCTGCTTCATGCGCAGGGCTTCGTATTCCAGCTCTTTCAGGCGGAAATGCACGACATCTCCGATGGTGATCATGCCGCAAAGCTTGCCGTCGCGAAGAACCGGCATGTGGCGGAACCGCCCCTCGGTCATCGTCTTCAGCACATCCATCAGCAGGTCGTCCGGTGTGCAGGTCCGCACATCGCGTGTCATCAACGCCTCGACCGACTGTGGCAGCGTCTGACCCGGAGTATCCGCCATGCGGCGAACGATATCCCGCTCGGACAGGATCCCCTGCAATGCTCCGTTCTGATCGGTGACGACAACCGCCCCGATGCGTTTCTCCTTTAGAATTTCGACCACCGAATGGATGGTGTCATTCGGCCGAACCGAAAACACCGCATCACCTTTTCCTTCCAGCAATTTGGCGACAGTGGTCTGAGTATGTGACAAATTCGACTCGGCGGACTGGCTGAAAGTGCTTGACCCGGCCTTGTCGCCACGTGTCGGGGGCTGGTAAGAGCTTGGGGCCATGGGCGGTCTCCTCCTTCAACGCTACAGGCTGTCCTCACCACCTTATCGCAGCAGAGAAACCTGTATAGGGTGCAAATTCAAAAACCGGCGCAACCGCGCCGGGTCGCAAGGAAAAACCGGACCCCGTGACCCAACTTCATCTGTCTCCTGCGGTTGCCGCCCTGATCTTCCTTCTGGTCGTGATCTGCGGACATAATTTTCGCAAACTGTGGAAAGAACAGCCCCCGGGTTGGCAGAAACGCGCGTGGCTGTTTGGAGTGCCCGCTGCGGTCGGGCTGCTGGTCCTGGGCTTCCTGCCGCTGGCGCCCTGACGCAGGTTTGACTCTGGGTGGGGCCGCTGGCATATGCCGGGCAACACATTTCCAGGAGATCGCCCCATGCGCCGACTGCTTGCTCTGGCCCTGCCGCTTGTTGTTTCTGGCTGTCTGTTCGACGAGGAGCCCGAGATCGTCCGTCTGTCCGGCGAAACCATGGGCACGACCTATCACATCACCGCAATCGGCGAGGATCTGGACGAGGCGGCCCTGTCCACCTCCGTGGAGGAAACGCTGGCGCAGGTGAATGCCAAGATGTCCAACTGGGACCCGAATTCCGAAGTCTCGGTCTTTTCCGCCTCGGCCAGCACCGACCCGATGTCGGTGTCGAAAGAGTTCGCCTACGTGATCGCGGCGGCCAACCAGGTGCACGAGCAAAGCGGCGGCGTGTTCGACGTGACCCTTGGCCCGTTGATCGAGCTGTGGGGCTTTGGCCCGCGCAAGCCCGAAGACCCGGTGCCGTCGGATGCCGAGATCGCGGCGGCGCTGGAACAGGTGGGGCAGGCCCGCCTGCTGACGCTGGATGCGCAGGCCGGGGCGCTGGCCAAGGCGCAGCCGGGCGTGGGGATCAACCTGTCGGCCATCGCCAAGGGCTACGGGATCGACGCCGTGGCCGAGACGCTGCAAGAAGCCGGCATCGAGAACTACATGGTCGAGATCGGCGGCGACCTGGTGGCCCGTGGTCAGAACGACAAGGGCGAGGCCTGGCGCATCGGCATCGAAAAGCCCGAAACCGGGTCGCAGGCCATCCAGTTCATCGTACCGCTGGACAACCGCGGCATGGCGACCTCGGGCGATTACAAGAACTTCTTCGAACAGGACGGGGTGCGGTATTCGCATATCATCGACCCGACCACCGGACGCCCGATCACGCATCGGACGACCTCGGTCACGGTTCTGGCCGAAAACGCGATGATGGCCGATGCCTGGGCCACCGCGATGCTGGCGCTGGGGCAGGAGAGGGGGCTGAAACTGGCCGATCAGCTGGGTTTGGCGGTGTTTTTCATCTCGCGGGATGTGACAGGCGGCGAAGATGCCTATATCACGGTACAAAGCAGCGCGTTCAAGGATGCGCTGGGATCGAACTGAAGGGCGGGCCGGCCGATGAGCACCTTTATCCTCGCGTTTGTTCTGCTGCTGATCATCATGGTCGGCATGTCGCTGGGCGTGATGCTGATGGGCAAGACCATCAAGGGCAGTTGCGGCGGGCTGAACGCGATCTCGGGCGCCGACAAATGCGTGGTGTGCCAAAAAGACGTGGACCCCAACAGCCCCCTGCGTGACAAGCTGCAATGCAAGCGCGCCCGCCGGATGGTGGAACAGATGGAAAGCAAGGGCGCGCAGCACTGAATGGCCAAGGCCCGCAACATCCTGTTCATCATGTTCGACCAGCTGCGCTGGGATTACATGAGCTGTTACGGCCATCCACATCTGCACACGCCCAATATCGACCGGCTGGCCGCGCGCGGCATGCGGTTCACCCGGGCCTATATCCAGTCGCCGATCTGCGGCAGCTCGCGCATGTCCACCTATACCGGGCGCTATGTGCAGTCGCATGGCGCCTCGTGGAACGGCATCCCGCTGAAGGTGGGTGAGCTGACCATGGGCGACCATCTGCGCAAGGCGGGGATGGACTGCTGGCTGGTCGGCAAAACCCATATGCGCGCCGACGCCGAGGGCATGGCGCGGCTGGGCCTGGAACCCGACAGCCTGATCGGCGCGCGGGTGGCCGAATGCGGTTTTGACGTGTACGAGCGCGACGACGGGATGCGCCCCGAAGGCCCCGACGGGTTCTATGACCCCGACGGGGCCAAGGCCTATAACGCGTGGCTGGCCGACAAGGGTTATGACGGCGACAACCCCTGGCACGACTTTGCCAATTCCGGTCTGGACGCGGACGGAAACGTGCTGTCCGGCTGGTTCCTAAAAAACGCGCAGCAGGCCGCGAACATTGCCGAAGATGATAGCGAGACCCCCTATCTGACCACGCGCGGCATCGAATTCATGGAAACCCATGACGGCCCGTGGTGCTGCCACCTGAGCTACATCAAACCGCACTGGCCCTATATCGTCCCCGAGCCCTATGCCTCGATGTACGGGCCCGGGCATGTTCTGCCCCCCAATCGCTCCGATGCCGAGCGGGCCGAGGCGCACCCCGTGCTGAGCGCCTTCATGCACACCAAGATCGGTCAGACCTTCTGGCGGCAGGATGTGCGCGAGGCCGTGATCCCCTCCTATATGGGCCTGATCAAGCAGGCCGATGACCAGATCGGGCGGTTGCTTGACTGGATGGACCAGACCGGCCGCATGGACGACACGATGATCGTGCTGACCTCGGACCATGGCGATTTTCTGGGCGATCACTGGATGGGCGAAAAGACGTTCTTCCACGACGCTTCGACCAAGGTGCCGCTGATCATCTACGACCCGTCCGAACAGGCCGATGCCACGCGCGGCACCGCCTGCGACGCGCTGGTCGAGTCGATCGACCTGGCCCCCACTTTCGTCGAGGTCGCGGGCGGTGTGGTGCCCGACCATATTCTGGAAGGCCACTCGCTGCTGCCCATCCTGCACGGGCAGGCGGCCGAGACCCCGCGCAAATTCGTGATTTGCGAATACGACTATTCGGCCTCGCCCATCGCGGAAACGCTGGGCGTGTCGGTGCGCGACGCGGCGATGTTCATGGTGGCCACGAAAAAGTGGAAGCTGATCCATTGCGAAGGCGGGTTCCGCCCGATCCTGTTCGATCTGGAAAACGACCCCGACGAGCTGACCGATCTGGGCGACAGCGCGGCCCATGCGGATGTGATCGCGCAGATGTACAACCACCTGTTCGCCTGGGCCCGTCGCCCGTCGCAGCGCACCACGCGCTCGGCGGCCAAGCTGGTCGAGATGCGCACCAAAAGTCGCGGCAAGGGCGTTATCTTGGGCGCCTATGACGAAAGCGACGCCCCGCCCGAGCTGACGGTCAAGTATCGCGGTCGCAAGGCGCGGCCCTGGCAGCAGATCAGGAAATAGGCCCGCGCGGGGCGGATCGCCGCAAAAGGCGGTTCACGATGCGGCGGGCAGGGGATAGAAGAACGGACAAGAGCAGTTACCGGAGACCCGACATGAGCGCACCCAAACCCGTCGTCCTGTGTATCCTTGATGGTTGGGGTCTGTCCGACGACACGCAGGCCAATGCGCCCTATCTGGCCCACACGCCCACCTTCGACGCGATCATGACCAAGGGCCCGCACGCGCGGCTGATCACCCATGGCCCTGATGTGGGCCTGCCCAGCGGCCAGATGGGTAATTCCGAGGTCGGCCATACCAATATCGGGGCCGGGCGGGTCGTGGCGATGGATCTGGGCCAGATCGATCTTGCGATCGAAGACGGCTCGTTCTTCGAAAATGCCGCACTGCAGGACTTCATCGCCAAGGTGAAGGCGGCGGGCGGAATCGCGCATCTGATGGGGCTGGTCTCGGATGGCGGGGTGCATGGGCACCTGAACCATATCGTCGCCGCCGCGACAACGATCACCGAGGCGGGCGTGCCGGTGGCGCTGCACGCCATCACCGACGGACGCGACGTGGCCCCGAAATCGGCGCTGGACTTCCTGGCCGAGCTGGAGCGCCGCCTGCCTGCGAACGCGCGCGTCGTCACCGTCTCGGGGCGGTATTATGCCATGGACCGCGACAACCGGTGGGAACGGGTCGGACGCGCCTATGAAGCGATCATTAAAGGGCAGGGTGGGCCGGCCGATACCGCAAGCGCTGCGATTCAGGCCGCCTACGACCGGGGCGAAACGGACGAGTTCATCGCGCCCACGGTTCTGCCCGGCTACGACGGCGTCCGCGACGGTGACGGGTTCTTCTGCCTCAACTTCCGCGCCGACCGCGCCCGCGAGATCCTGCGCGCCATTGCCGAACCTGATTTCGCCGAATTCGACACCGGCCCGCGCCCGCACCTGTCGGCGCTGCTGGGCATGGTGGAATATTCCGACGGCCACAATGCCTACATGACGACCGTTTTCCCCAAGCGCGAGATCGTGAACACGTTGGGCGAATGGGTTGCCAAGCAGGGCCTGCGCCAGTTCCGCCTGGCCGAAACCGAGAAATACCCCCATGTCACGTTCTTCCTGAACGGCGGCAAGGAAACCCCCGAGCCCGGCGAGGATCGCTATATGGCCCCGTCGCCCAAGGTGGCGACCTATGATCTGCAGCCCGAGATGTCGGCCGGAGAGGTGACGGACAATTTCGTCGAGGCGATCGAGGGCGGCTATGACCTGATCGTCACCAACTATGCCAACCCCGACATGGTGGGCCATACCGGTGACCTGCAGGCCGCGATCAAGGCCTGCGAGGCCGTTGACCAAGGCCTGTCCCGCGTGGTCGCCGCGCTTGAAAAGGCAGGCGGTGCCATGATCGTGACGGCCGATCACGGCAACTGCGAAACCATGATCGACCCCGAAACAGGCGGGCCGCATACCGCTCACACCCTGAACCCGGTACCCGTGGCGCTGGTTGGCGGACCCGAGGGCGGAACCCTGCGCGAAGGTCGCCTGTCCGATCTGGCGCCTACGGTGCTGGACCTGATGGGCCTGCCCAAGCCGCCGGAAATGACGGGTCAGAGCCTGCTGTCATGAGGCTGCGCGCGCTTCTTCTGGCGGCCCTGATGGCGGGGCAGGCGGTCCGGGCCGCGCCGGACCCCGCGCAGGCGGCACTGGAGGCAGCGCAGATGCTGGAACAGGCCTCGATCGCGCTGACCGAGGCCGAAACCGCCCGCGACCGCGTGCGTGCCCTGACCGAGACGATCCAGGCCTACGAGGCCGGGCTGGCCGCCATGCGCGACGGGCTGCGCCGAGCGGCTTTGCGCGAAAGCCAGCTGACCGCCGAGTTGAACGCGCGCGAACGCGAAATCCGCCAGTTGCTGGGCGTGCTGCAAACCATCGAAACCACGGCGCCACCGGTTCTGATGCTGCACCCGGCCGGGCCGCTGGGGGCGGCGCGCACCGGGATGATGCTGTCCGAAGTCACCCCTGGCCTGAACACCAGAGCCCAGGCGCTGGCCCGGGATCTGGACGAGGTGCAGACCCTGCGCCGCTTGCAACAAAGCGCTGCGGACACGCTGACCGAAGGGTTGGAAGGCGTGCAGAACGCCAGGACGAAGCTGAGCGAGGCCATAGCGGACCGTACCGACCTGCCGCGCCGCTTCATTGAAGACCCGGTACGGACAGCCATCCTGATCTCATCAACGGAGACTCTGGATGGTTTCGCCAGCGGTCTATCTGAGATATCGGATGGAGAAATCATAGCCTCGAACGCGGATGTGTCCCAACTGAAAGGACAGATTCCGCTGCCGACCCAAGGCGTCATACTCCATCGTTCCGGCGAAACGGACGCCGCAGGGGTCACGCGTCCGGGGCTTGTACTGGGAACCAGACCACGTGCATTGGTGCTGTCGCCCACAGCGGCCACGATCCGATACCGAGGGCCGCTTCTGGACCTTGGAAACCTTGTGATCCTGGAACCGCAGCCCGGTTTGCTTTTTGTCTTCTCCGGCCTTCAGGAGGTGTATGGGGACCCCGGTCAGGTGATCCCCGAAGGAACACCAGTGGGCCTGATGCCCGGTCAAACACCAGAAATCGGCGCGATTTTGTCAACAAGCGGTGATGGCACTGGAACTGATCGTCCAGAAACGCTCTATATAGAGGTAAGAGAGAACAATAGCCCCGTGGATCCGGAATCATGGTTCCGGCCTGACAAGGATGGATAGACGAGTATGAAGAGATTTGTGATGGCCGGTCTGGCCGGCACCGTGGCAGGGATTATTGCGACTACCCAGATCGCCGGGCCACTGCTGGCGCAAGAGGCCGAAAACAAGGCCGGAGTGTATGAACAACTTGACCTGTTCGGAGATATCTTCGAACGGATCCGCGCCCAGTATGTTGAGGAAGTCGCCCCCGAAGAACTGATCGAGGCTGCGATCGACGGCATGTTGACGTCGCTGGATCCGCATTCAAGCTATCTTTCCCCGGACGACGCCGAGCAGATGCGCGTGCAGACGCGCGGTGAATTCGGTGGGCTGGGCATCGAGGTCACCCAAGAGGACGGCTTCGTCAAAGTCGTATCGCCAATTGACGGGACGCCTGCGGACGAAGCGGGCATCGAGGCCGGCGATTTCATTACTCATGTGGACGGCGAAAGCATCCTGGGCCTGACGCTGGACAAGGCAGTCGACCTGATGCGCGGCCCGGTCGGTTCGGAAATCGTCATCACCGTCGTGCGGGAAGGCGAACCCGACCCATTCGATGTGACCATCATCCGCGACACGATCAAACTGACCGCCGTTCGCGCCCGCACCGAAGGCGCCAGCGTGGTGCTTCGTGTGACCACCTTCAACGATCAGACCTTCCCGAACCTGAAAGAGGGGATGGAAAAGCAGATCGCCGAAGCTGGCGGCATCGACAAGGTGAACGGCTTTGTTCTGGACCTGCGCAACAACCCCGGCGGGCTGTTGACCCAAGCCATCAAGGTATCGGACGCATTCCTGAACGAAGGCGAGATCGTCTCGACCCGTGGGCGCAATCCCGAAGATGGTGAACGCTTCAACGCAACCCCGGGTGATCTTGCCCAAGGCAAGCCGATCGTAGTGCTGATCAACGGCGGATCGGCGTCGGCTTCCGAAATTGTTGCAGGTGCATTGAAGGATCACCACCGCGCGATCGTCGTCGGCACTAAAAGCTTCGGCAAAGGATCGGTTCAAACCGTGATGCCGCTGCGTGGCGACGGGGCGATGCGTCTGACCACCTCGCGCTACTACACCCCGTCGGGTCGGTCGATCCAGGCTTTGGGTGTCAGCCCCGACATCATCGTGGAACAGCCCCGCGTCCGTCCCGAGGCTGAGGAAGAGGAAGAAAGCAACGCCCGCACCCGGTCCGAGGCCGACCTGCGGGGCAGCCTGAACAATGACAGTTTGACCGAGGATGAAATCCGCCAGATCGAGGAAGACCGCACCAAAGCGGAAGAAACCGCCGAACTGCGCAACGAAGACTACCAGTTGGCCTATGCGATCGACATTCTCAAAGGCCTGTCCGCCTTCAATCCGACAGAGCGGGCATCGCAGTAAGCTGCGCAAACAATGACCGAAGGGCCGCGGTTTTCCGCGGCCTTTTCTTTTGGCTCAGCTCTCGATTTTGTGCAGTTTCTTTTCGTCCAGCATCAGCGCCAAAACCAGGCCGATCGACACCGACAGCGTTGAAAAGACAAAAGCCATGTCCATCCCGCTGTCAAAGGCCGTCGACAACGCGGATTTGATCTTTTCGGCCTCGGGCGCGCTGAAATTCTTCATGACAGCCTGCGCGGTCTTGGTCGTCAATGTACCACCATTGATGGCTTTTTGATCGGCCAGGGACATGTCGATGCCGGCCTTGGCAAGGTGCTCGCGGAAGCTGGACAGACTGACCATGTACATGATGGCCGTCGCGCAGGCGACCGAAATGGCGCCATAGACCAAGTGCACCATGAAGCTCAGACCGCCAACCAGGCCGGCGCGTTCGGGCTTGACGGCGCAAACGGCGGCGGTGCCCGACGGGCCAACCGTCAGTGTCGCTCCCAATCCGATCAGAGCCATCCCCGGAAGAATTTGGAAATACCCCAGCCCGGCCGGCATCACGACGACACTGGCCGCGCCTATCGTAGCGCAGAGATACCCCCAGAACAGCAGGCGCTTGGGCCCAAAATCATTGTACAAGGTGCCAGACACGATCGACCCGACAGCCAAAAGAACGGTCAGCGGCGCGAGGCCCAGAGCGGATTCAAATACCGACCAGCCAAGAACCTTTTGCATGTATTGCGGAAAATACAGCAATCCCACAAAGACTGCCGAGACGTTGAACATGTTCAGACCCAAGGTGATGCGAAATTGCGGATTTTGCATCATCTGCGGCAGCAATAGCGGTTCTTTCACGCGTTTCTCCACGCGTGGGAACAACAGAAACAGCGACGCGCTGAGGAAAAACAGAAACATCAGCGGTACCGACAGCCAGCCCCAGTCCGATCCGACATCAAGCGCGTACAGCAGCAGCAGGACGGCAAAAGAAAGGACACCCATTCCGGCAAAGTCGATTTGCTCACCCGTCTTGTGGGTCTTGTCACGCTGCATCAGCAGGACTGCCGTGGTCATCGAGATGCACGAGAAGACGACATTCGCCAGAAAGAACAGGCGCCAATCCCCAAGATTGACGACAAACCCGCTGATCATCGGACCAAATACGTTGCCCGTCGTGACACCGGCAAGGATCAAACCCATGACCATCGCACGGTGTTCCTCACGGGATACCCTCGTGGCCCCGAAGGCCAGCGTGCACGGCCACACGCATCCCGCGCCGATACCTTGAAGCGCGCGTGCGCCGATCAGGAAATCAAGGCTGGGAGATACGAAACACATGACCGAGGCGAATAGAAACAGCGACAATCCGATGATCATGATCTTGCGATGACCGTACATGTCACCCAGCCGGCCGCCTGCGACCATGGTCATGGCGAAGAACAGCGCGTAGATGTTCAACACCCACTGGGTACTCGTGATATCGGCATCAAACGAGTTTTCGATCGCCGGAACCAGCATCAGCGCACCGGTGAAGTCTATGCCGATGCCAAACGCCGTTACCATCAGCGCTATGACCTTGATAATGCTGTCACGTTCCATTCGGCCCCCTGAGTTTCCTTGGTGGCTCAATCATGCATGAATTCAGCAAAAAAGATAGGAATGCGTCCAAGCAGGTTTCGGCTACGTAGATCCTGCAGGCTTTTGGCCGATCAACCCTGATCAGCGCTCAACCGACGCACCACGCGCTTCAGAAGGTCAAGTTCGGCGCGCAGCAGGTCCATCTCGGCGCGGATATCGCCTACGGCCGGCGCACCCGCGATCACGGTGATGTCACCCACTTTTTCCTGTGAAGCGCTGTCGAGGATAGTCACACTATGCACACCCTCGGACAACAGGGCCGTTGGTACGGGAACCCGAACATGCCAGCCACCTTCGGCCTCGGAAACCTCGATACCCTGCAGGATCTGATCCCGGTACCGGGCTTCAAGTTGGGGTGCGGTACTTCCTGAGTAGTGGCCTTCCCATACGCCGTCTTCGAACCGGATCGGGACGAGTTTTGTTTCCACCATGGCCTTTCCCTTCACAAGTCAGCGCGATGATGGCGGCACAGGGTCAAATCCCGCAGCACCACACGGTTCATACCAGGATCCTGGATGATAAGGTCCAGCCACATCGTCTCGATGCGACGTTCGTTCAAGGACAGATGTGCAAGATCAAAATCGATGTCGGATGTCGCATGTTGCGGTTCCAGCTTTCGCAACACCTGCTCGGTATTTGGTCCATTCTGGATGTTCAGTCTGGCAAAGACCTCGGCCGGGCGTTCACTGTCGACCGTCACATGGGTCCGGACGAGGTGTTGCCGCGTCAGACCCTCGGCGGCGCTGCCCGGAAGCTCGACAGACACGGAGAGGAACGAGCCTTGAAAGGTGAATACGTCGATCGCCAGGCTGAAAGGCGCCAGGTCCTTTTCCCCGCTGTTGCGGATTTGCCGGATTGCAATCTCGGCCAGCGGACAGTCATGGAAAAGCGCCACACTGTCATCAAGCTGCGCCTTGCGAGACAATGATACCAGGCCCGTAACGGGCAGGGGGCTGCCCCACAAATCCGGGCGCCATGCCCAATCCGTGCCAAGCGGTCTGGGGAAATTCTGGGTGCCGATATGCGGGCGGGTCAGGCGCCCGTCCGCAATCTGGATCAGCCGATCAAGTTGGGCGCGAAGAACCCGCGCCTGATCACGCTGCTGGCGAAGCAGGGGCAGGTCTTCGTGCGGCGCGTTCTGCGCCGTCCGTTTCCAATGCCCAACTGCCTTGCGGCTGAAATACCGATCCAGAAGTCTGCTCATGTGCCCAGTGCCTGAAACTGCACCTCTTTAGTCGGATTCCGCGGGCGGAATAAACCCGCCTTCGACAGATAGCACTGCAAAATTCCCGAATTGTGAACGACGCCGGTCGTGCCGGCCGGATTTTTGCAAGATCACGCCAGGGCACGTTCTTGAAATAGCACGGGGCAAAGCTTACCGTCAGTCACCCGGTCGCCGTGGATCCTCCGCAACGGGCCGCAGTCCAAAAAACAAGACGAGGCCGGGGCATGGAACCCACCCTATTCGCGTTCATCTGGAAGCACTCCAAGAAACAGCAGTTCATTCTGCTGCTGTTGACCGTACTTTCGTTTCCGTTTCTCTATGCCTCGCTTGAACTGCCCAAGCAGATCATCAACGACGCCATCGGCGCGACCGGCAACACGGTAACGCTGTTCGGCACGAAGGTGACCCAGGTCCAATACCTGCTGATCCTGTGTTTTGCCTTCTTGGGAACCGTGCTGGCTGGCGGCCTCATGAAGATGCGCATCAACACCATGAAGGGGATCCTGGCCGAACGCATGTTGCGGCGGCTCAGATTCACCCTCATCAGCCGGATGCTGCGCTTCCCCAAACCGTATTTCTCGACCACAAGCCAGGGCGAGCTGGTGTCGATGATATCGTCCGAAGCGGAACCGATGGGCGGGCTGATGGGCGACGCGATCGCCCAGCCGGTTTTTCAGTTCGGTCAGATGATGACGATTGTCACTTTCCTGTTCATGCAGAGCGTCTGGTTCGGGCTGGCCTCGATCGCGCTGATCCCGCTGCAAGCCTGGCTGATCCCGCGCCTGCAGCGTCAGATCAACCTTTTGAACAAGGACCGTATTCAGGAGATCCGTCACCTGAGCACCGAGATCGGCGAAACCGCCGCCGGTATCAGCGACCTGCGCGCGAACGGTGGTTGGCGCTATCGGCTGGCGCAGTTCAGTCATCGTCTGGGAACCTTGTTCGATATCCGGGTCCGGATCTACAACAAAAAATTCTTCATGAAGTTCCTCAACAACCTGATCACGCAGATGACGCCGTTCCTGTTCTATTCGGTCGGTGGCTATCTCGCGATCACGGGCGAAGTGACAGTCGGTGCGCTGGTTGCGGCGCTGGGGGCGTACAAGGACCTCAGCGGCCCTTGGCGCGATCTGCTGACCTATTACAATCAGGTTCAGGACATGTCGTTGCGCTGGCAGGTCGTCACCGAACGGTTTGCACCCGAGAACATGATCCCCGAAGAACTGTTCTATGGCGAACCGGAGAGCATCCCGCACCTGCAGGGCGACATCGAATTGCGCAATGTCACGGTGCGCGACGAGGACGGCAAGCTGATCCTTGAAGACATCGACCTGACGATCCCAAAGGGCGCTCGGGTCGCCATCAAGGCCTCGCACGACTCGGAAAGACAGGCGCTGGCCCAGTTGCTGATCCGCGAGATTCTGCCGGTTCAGGGCGAGGTCCATCTGTCTGGGCACAACCTTCGCGAACTCCATCAGGCGGTGATCGCCGCCCGTGTCGGCTATGCCCACTCGCGACCCTACTTGTTCAACGGCACGCTTGGGGACAACCTGCTGATGCCTTTGCGTCCCCATCCCCAGCACGAGACCGAAGCTCTGAAGGCTCCATCACGTTATCAGGTCGAAGCCGTGCGCGCCGGCAACTCCCCGGACCTGCTGGAGGACGAATGGGTCGACCCACGCCTTGCCGGGCTGCAGAGCATCGACGAGATCCGGGATTGGTGGTTCGAACTGGTCGAGGCGATGGGCATCGACGAATTCATGTTCCGGCGGACGTTGCGGTCGCAATTCGATCCCGAACTGCACCCCCATCTGGCCAAGGCGATCGTGGATGCGCGCGACAAGGTTGCAGCGCGTCTCAAGGAAAAGGGCTTGGACAAATACGTTTACCGGTTCGATCCGGACCGGTTCAACCCGGCCGTACCTTTGGGGGGCAACCTTCTGTTTGCCTCACCGTCGCGCAACATTTCACCGGACATCCTAGCCGGGGACGCTCGTTTTCTTGCCATGCTGCGGGCCCATGATCTGGACAAGGACGCCCTGAGCATCGCGACGGCTGTCCTTAGCACGCTGCGCAAAACATTCGGCCGCGAAGGGACGGATCACCCGCTGTTCCTGCGCTTGGGCATGTCCAAGGACATGTACCACCGACTGCTCGACATCGACGAACGCCGCATGTCGAAAGGTGAGGCAACCCTGTCCGAACGTGAAATGGCATTGTTGCTGACGGTGCCGTTCATGCTGACCGCCGAACAGATCGGCCCCAGTTTCCCCGAGGAGTACAAGGAAAAGATCCTGTCGATCCGGCGCACGCAGGCCCAAAACCTGCACGCATCTTTCGACGGGCTGTTCATTCCCGTGGCACCCGAAACCTATGTTCCGCGCCTGACCGTCATGGAAAATGCCCTGTATGGCCGCGTGTCGCTGATGGCCGGGGCACATGCCGAAGAGATCGAGGATGCCGTAGCCGAAGTCCTGATCGAGGCGGGCCTCACCCGTCGCCTAGCGGCCATCATCTACGATCTGCCGACCGGTCTTGGCGGGGCCAACCTGCCCACGGTTTTCCAGGAACGTGCCGCGTTTTCACGGGCAGCCATCAAGCGGCCCGACATCCTGATCCTGGACAAGGTTCTTGCCAGCCACGATTCGGAAAGCCGTCTGCGTACGCGTCTTAAGCTGCGTGAGTTGCTTCCCGACTCGGTCATGATCTTCATGGAAGATCATTTTGGCCATCCCGAAGCCTATGACATGTACGTGGAAATCAAGGACGGCCGAATCGACGGTGTATCGCGTTCCAAGGTCGAGGCGGATGACGAACAACCCGAAGACTTCAGCCGAAAACTCAAGATCATTTCGGCAACCGAACTGTTTTCGAGGCTTGACGGAAAACATCAGCGTCTGCTGGCCTTTTCGGCACAATGGTACGACGCGGCGGCGGGGCAGACCATATTCTCGCGCGGGCAAACGCCTGACGCGGCCTATCTGTGCATCTCAGGTCAGGCGAGCCTCGAATGGACGATGCCGGACGGCGAAAAGCGCAACATCTCCGTCGTCGAGCCAGGCCGCCTGATCGGCGACCTGTCGATCATCACCGGCGCGCCTCGGCAACTGGACCTCGTCGCGATGACCGACTGTTCGTTCCTGCGGATCGGCGCGGAAGAGCTGCGCGCCGTGGTAGAGGGTGACGCGGCTGTTTCGATGCGCCTTCTCGAAACGGTGGCCGGGTATCTGACAACCGTCTCGGAACGACTGTTGCTGTCGAACACCCTGTTGACACCCGAAGCCGAGACCGGGGCGGGCGGTTAGGAATGCGTGACCCGCAGCCACACCCGGCCTATGCCCCGCACGAAATCCTGGTGGCGCCGGCCAGGGCTTATCCCGAACTCTGGCGGCTGCTGTTGGGCTTCGCGATCTTCACGGTCGTCGTGCTGGCACTGAATCTGGTTCTCCTGGCCGCTGTAACCTCGTTTGGTTCGGCCGAATTGGTGTCCGGTTTCGAAGACGGGTCCTCGGCCCTGGCGCTGCTGGTCATCCTTTCCAGTTTCGCCTTCGCCACGCTGGGCGTCGGATTGGCCGTGCGACAGGTGCAGCATCGGAAACTGATCTCGGTGGTCGGGCCACCGATTCTGACTGCTCGGCAATTCTGGCGGGTTCTGCGGGCGCTGGTCGTGCTGGGCGCTCTGCTTTTTGTTCTGCCCCCATACGATATGGGACCGCCCTTGGAGCCAAACCTGCCGGTTTTCAGGTGGCTGCTGCTGTTGCCGCTGGCGCTGGTTGCAGTCCTTATTCAGGTCAGCGCCGAAGAGATTCTATTCCGCGGGTTCCTGCAACAATCGCTGGCCGCGCGGTTCAGGGCCCCGTGGATTTGGATGGGTGTACCCTCTCTTATTTTTGCTGCCGGGCACTACGCACCTCTTGCCGCCGGTGACAATGCGATCCTGATCGCAGTTTGGGCCTTTGTCTTTGGCCTTCTTAGTGCAGACATCACCGCCAGAGCAGGGACGCTGGGACCCGCAATCGCCATGCATTTTGCCAACAATGTAACGGCTCTGCTGATTGTGTCGTTGCCTGACGGCCTGGGTGGGCTAGCCCTCTATCATCTTCCGTTCGAAACATCGGACACCGGTATCCTGCGCCAGTGGCTTTTCGTGGATTTCGGCGTGATGATCGTCAGCTGGCTGGTTGCACGACTTGCGCTCAGGCGCTGATTGCATTTCCTTCCGTAGCGTCTTATTTGACTGCAACCCGCATCAGCAAGGTTCCGACATGAACTGGATCACAAACTACGTCCGCCCCCGGATCAACTCGATCTTCTCCCGCCGTGAGGTGCCCGAGAATCTCTGGCACAAATGCGACGAGTGCGGAACGATGCTGTTCCACCGTGAACTGGCGGACAACCAGAACGTTTGTACCCAGTGCGGACACCACATGCTGATCACCCCGCGCGAGCGGTTCGAGCACCTGTTCGACGGCGGTATTTTCACCGAAGTCGCAGTGCCTGCGCCCAAGGAAGATCCGCTGCAGTTCCGCGATCAGAAGAAATACCCCGACCGGATGAAGGCGGCCCAGAAAAAAACCGGCGAGAAAGAGGCGATGCTGGTCGCCACCGGCGAGATCGGCCGCACCCCCATCGTGGCCGCGGCGCAGGACTTCTCGTTCATGGGCGGGTCGATGGGCATGTATGTCGGCAACGCCATCATCGCCGCCGCGCAAGAGGCGGTGAAACTCAAGCGCCCGCTGATCCTGTTTTCCGCCGCCGGCGGCGCCCGGATGCAGGAAGGCATCCTCAGCCTGATGCAGATGCCGCGCACCACGGTCGCGGTGGAGATGCTGAAAGAGGCCGGCCTGCCTTACATCGTCGTTCTGACCCATCCCACCACCGGCGGCGTCACCGCCTCCTACGCGATGCTCGGCGACGTGCATATTGCCGAGCCGAACGCCCTGATATGTTTCGCTGGCCCCCGCGTGATCGAGCAGACGATCCGTGAGAAACTGCCCGAAGGCTTCCAACGCGCCGAATACCTTCTGGATCACGGCATGCTGGACCGCGTCACCAAACGGACCGAGTTGCGGGACGAGCTGATCACCATCACCCGGATGCTGATGGGTTTGCCCCCGGCGGTCAAAGGCGATCTGCCCGCCCCGAACGAGGGCGCGGCCGAACTACCCGACGCGCAGACCAAGCCTGCCGAAGACCAGCCCAAGAAATGACCGCGCCCACATCTGACGTCATCCTCGACCGGATGATGGCGCTGCACCCCAAGATCATCGACCTGACCTTGGACCGTGTCTGGCGTCTGCTGGAGGCTTTGGGCAACCCGCAGGACAAGCTGCCCCCGGTGATCCACATCGCCGGCACCAACGGCAAGGGCTCGACCCAGGCGATGATCCGCGCCGGGCTGGAAGGGGCCGGGCTGACGGCCCATGCCTACACCTCGCCGCATCTGGCACGCTTTCACGAGCGTATCCGCCTGGCGGGGGAGCTGATCTCGGAACCCGACCTGACCGCCGTTCTGGATGAGTGCTACACCGCCAATGGCGGCGAGAACATCACCTATTTCGAGATCACCACATGCGCGGCCTTGCTGGCTTTCTCCCGTGTACCTGCCGACTACACATTGCTCGAAGTCGGACTTGGCGGGCGGCTCGACGCCACCAATGTGATCGCAAAGCCCGCGGTCACGGTCATCACTCCGGTCTCGATCGACCATGAACAGTTCCTGGGCAACACGTTGGCCAAGATCGCTGCCGAAAAGGCCGGCATCATCAAGCGCGGCGTGCCCTGCATCGTCGGCCCGCAACCGGACGAGGCGATGGAGGTCATCGAGGCCACCGCCGCCCGCCTCGGCGCACCGCTGCTGGCTTACGGACAGCACTGGCACGTCCACGAGGAGCATGGCCGCCTGATCTATCAGGACGAAACCGGGCTGCGCGACCTGCCGCTGCCAAACCTGCTGGGCGCCCACCAGATCCAGAACTCCGGCGCCGCACTGGCGGTCTTGCGCCACCTCGACCTGGGCGACGAGGCCTACGAGGCCGCAGTCACCCGTGCCGAATGGTCCGCCCGGATGCAGCGCCTGAAGACCGGCCCGCTCGTCGAACAGGCGCCTCAGGCCGAACTCTGGCTGGACGGCGGCCACAACGCCGCTGCCGGCGTCGCGCTGGCGGACGTCTTGGCCAAGCTGCCCCCGCGACCCACACACCTGATCTGCGGCATGCTCAACACCAAGGACGTGACCGGCTACCTCTCCCCGCTGGCCCAGCAAGCTGCCAGCCTGACCGCCGTTTCCATCCCGGGCGAGACCAACACGCTGAGCGCCGAAGAAACCGCCGCCGCCGCCAAATCAGTGAAGCTGCCCGCGACGACCGCCAGCAGCGTGTCCCAAGCCCTCGACACCATCATCAAAGCCGACCCTCAGGTGCGCGTGCTGATCTGCGGCTCGCTCTACCTTGCTGGCAACATCCTGCGCGAAAACGGCTGACGATTCATTGTGCCACAGCTAAGGCAGAGGCAACGCTCGCTATTGTCCCCAGTCCTGCGCCTGCATCTCCCGCAGGCGCGAGGCTGTGCGCTCGAACTCAAAAACACCTTCCCCCTCGACATACAGCATCTCGGGCTCGGCGGCCGCTGAACAGATCAACCTCACTTTTGCCTCATACAGCGCATCGATCAACGTGACGAACCGCTTCGCCTCGTTGAAATTGTTGCGCGACAGGCGCGGTATGTCCTCGAGCACCAGCACTTTTACCGCATCAGCAATGGCAAGATAGTCCCCTGGCCCCAACATCCGGCCGCACAGATCATAGAACGAGGCCCGTGCCACACCATTGCGAAACGCGGGCAACACCACCTCGCGCCCCTTGACGTGCAGGGTCAGGGGTTCGGCCGGCCCACCTGACAGGTCGGCCCAAACGGCCCGGATCTTCTCTCGCGCCTCGGGTCCGATGGGTGTGAAATAGACCGGCGAGCCCTCGAGCCGGTTCTGCCGGTAATCCGTGGGCGACGTCAGTTCCCACACTTCGAGCTGCTGCTTGATGTGGTGGATGAAGGGCAGGAACAGCTGCCGGTTCAGGCCATCCTTGTACAGATCGTCGGGATGCCGGTTCGAGGTGGTCACAACGACGACGCCCCCCGCATGCAGCATGTCGAACAGCCGCCCGACGATCATCGCGTCGGTGATGTCGGTGATCTGCATCTCGTCAAAGGCCAGCAGGCGCACGGATTTCACGACCGAGGCCGCCACCGGCGCCAGTGCATCCTGCACCCCGGTTTCGCGCGCCTCATGCATGCCCGCGTGGATTTCCTGCATGAAGGCATGGAAATGGACGCGCCGGGCCGGAATCTCGCCCAGTGTTTCGACGAACATGTCCATCAACATGGACTTGCCGCGCCCCACGCCGCCCCACAGGTACAAGCCTTTGGGCGGCGGCGGTGCCTTGCGGAACAGCCCGCGTTTCACCGGCGCGGCCAGAGCCGCCCGGATACGCTCGAATTGGGGCAGAACGGCCTCTTGCGCGTCGTCGCGGTTCAGGGTGCCATCGGCAACGCGGGCCTCGTACAACGAGATCATGTCGGTCATGGCCCGAGCCATAGCGCCCACCCGCGCCATTGAAAAGAAGGCATCCTCCGACATGCATCAATTTTGGTTAATCGTGACCGCAAAACTCCTGAATTGACGAGCGAGCCCAAGTGGATACTGTCGGCGGGCTGAAACCGGAGGCCCCATGACCCCAACCGCCCGTCTGCTCAACCCGGTGCTGATCGTCGGATGCGTGATCATCACGGTCAGCTTCGCCGTGCGCGCCTCGTTCGGCGTGTTTCAGATTCCGATCGCCGAGGAGTTCGGCTGGCTGCGCACCGATTTCTCGCTGGCCATCGCGATTCAGAACCTGGCCTGGGGCATCGGCCAGCCGATCTTTGCCGCCATCGCCGAAAAGATGGGCGATCGGCGGGCGATCATTCTGGGCGCGTTGACCTATGCGGCAGGGATGGTTCTGTCGGCTTGGTCCGTCACGCCCTTCGGGCATCAACTCTATGCCTGGCTGGTGGGCTTCGGTATCGCGGGCACGGGCTTCGGCGTGGTACTGGCGGTAGTCGGGCGGGCCTCGACGGATCAGAACCGCTCGATGTCGCTGGCGATCGTGACCGCGGCGGGCAGCTTTGGGCAGGTGATCGGTGCGCCGACGGCTGAATGGATGCTGGCCTTCCTGCCGTGGCAGCAGGTGTTCATCATCTTCGCCATTGCCATTCTGGCCCTTGTGCTGACACTGCCTTTCATGCGCGCACCCGCGCAGGTCAGCAAGGCCGAATTGGAAGAAAGCATGGGCCAGATCCTGGGCCGCGCCTTCCGCGACCCGTCCTATGCGCTGATATTCCTGGGTTTTTTCAGCTGCGGCTATCAACTGGGCTTCATCACTGCGCACTTCCCGGCCTTCGTGACCGAGATGTGCGGCCCGATCCAACCTGGCGGTGTCCTGCATGCGATGGGCATCACCACAACGTCTGCTTTGGGTGCGCTGGCGATCTCGCTGATCGGGCTCGCCAATATCGGAGGCACCCTGCTGGCCGGGTGGGCGGGCAATCACTTCCCGAAGAAATACCTTCTGGCGGCGGTTTATACCGGGCGCACGATCGCGGCCGCAGCGTTCATCCTGTTTCCCATCACGCCTCTGACCGTGATCCTGTTCTCGCTGGTCATGGGGTCACTATGGCTGGCGACGATCCCGTTGACCTCGGGCCTCGTCGCGCATCTTTACGGCTTGCGCTACATGGGCACGCTGTATGGCATCATATTCTTCAGCCATCAGGTCGGCAGTTTCCTGGGCATCTGGCTGGGCGGCCGCATGTATGACCTTTATGGCGACTATACCGTGGTCTGGTGGATCGGCGTGGCCATCGGCGCCTTCAGCGCGATCGTGCACCTGCCGATCCGCGAAAACCGCCCGGCGCAGCCCGCTGCCGCCTAGGATCAGGCGGCCTCGTCCAAGGAGAGCAGACCTTCGGCCACCAGCCTTTCGGCCCAGCCCTGCGGGCCGTCGAAATGGTGGGTCTGCCATCCACGCGCACGGGCGGTTTCAATGTTGTCGATCCGGTCGTCAGTGAACAGCAGCGTCTCGGGTGGCAGGCCGCAATCCTGTTCGACCAGCTGGTAGATCGGCGCATGCGGTTTCACCATCTTCATGCGTCCGGAGACATAGTGCCGGTCGAACTCGTTCAGGAACGGATAGACGGTGATGGCATAGTCGAAATTCTGCACCCCGAAATTGGTCAGCGCAAAGACCGGCACGCCCTTGGCCCGAAGCGCGCGCTGCAGCCGGACCGAATGCGGAATCTCGGGCGCGGCCAGTTCGATCCAGTTGTCGTGCCACATGCGGATCTCATTGCGCCATTCGGGGTATTTCTCGGCCC
Organism: Ruegeria sp. CG3; assembly: GCF_056537205.1. Taxonomy (NCBI): domain Bacteria; kingdom Pseudomonadati; phylum Pseudomonadota; class Alphaproteobacteria; order Rhodobacterales; family Roseobacteraceae; genus Ruegeria; species Ruegeria sp. CG3. Next base: position 30,480 of record NZ_JBQFRC010000004.1, read on the forward strand.
AGGCATAGATCGTGTCGGTGAAATGATGCCCCTGATCGACCAGGTCGTTCATGCCGTGCAAGTCGACGGCCGAGAACATTTCACGCCGCCGGTCCTCGCCGATCACGCGGTCATAATACCGCTCGGGCTGCCATTCGATCAGAACGTTGCCGATGTCAAAAACGACCGCTTCTACGGGCATGGGATTTCCTGTTCGCTTGTGTTGCGTTCGGGGCCGACTGAACCAACCCGCCGGGCGGGATGCAAGGCCAATCTCAGGCCCGCAGGGCGGCGCGCATCTCGCGCTCGAGCGCGTCCAGAAACCGCGACCGGTCGGCCTTGGAAAACGGTTTGCCACCGCCCCCGGTGCCCAGCGGATTGGCGGCGCGCAGGTCCGCCATCAGATCGCGCATCGCCAGTTGCTGGCCGATATTGGCGGCGGTGAAGGCCTCGCCATTGGGGCGCAGCACCCGCGCGCCGGCCTCGACGCATTTGGCGGCCAACGGGATGTCCGAGGTGATGACGATGTCGCCCGCGCCGCACCGCTCGGCGATCCACTTGTCGGCCTCGTCCGCGCCTTGCGCAACGGTCACGATCTGAACCAGCGGGTTGGCCGAGGGGCGCAGCCCGCCATTTGCGACCACGACCATCGGCACTTTGTGCCGCGTGGCGACGCGTTCGGCCTCGGCCTTCACCGGGCAGGCGTCGCCATCGACATACAGGGTCGTCACGCCTGCTTGGCCTTCTTGGGCGCCAACTTTGCTGGTTCGGGCGTGTCCGGTTTGCGCACCTTGAACTCGTCCGGGATCGGCATCCGGTTGAAGGCGTCGAGCCCGGCGATCTTGTAGGCCTCGGCCAAGGTCGGATAGTTGAAGGTGTTCTGCACGAAATAGTCCACCGTGCCCTTCAGGTTCAGCACCGCCTGGGCGATGTGGATCAGCTCGGTCGCGCCTTCGCCGACGATCTGCACGCCCAGCACCCGGCGGGTTTTCAGCGAGAACAGCATCTTAAGCATCCCATGCTCGAGCCCCATGATATGCCCGCGCGACGTCTCGCGGAACCGGGCCACGCCCACCTCGTAGGGAATGCCACGTTCCTGCAGCTCTTCCTCGGACATGCCGCAGGTCGAGATTTCGGGCACCGAGTAGATGCCATAAGGGAACCAAGGGCTTTCGGGCAGAGTAGGCGTCTCAAGCGCGTGGCAGGCGGCCACGCGGCCCTGCTGCATCGAGGTCGAGGCCAGCGATGGGTGCCCGATCACGTCGCCGGTGGCATAGATATGCGGTACCGAGGTCTGATAGGTCTTGCGGTCCACCGAAATGCGGTTGCGGTGGTCGGTTTCGATCCCAACCGCTTCGAGGTTCAGCGCCGAGGTGTTGCCCATGCGGCCCGCCGCGAACAGCAGCATCTCGGCCCGGACATGGCGGCCGTTTGACATGGTGATCTCGACATGTTTGCCGGCGTCCTCGATCTTTTCCACGGCCGAGCCCAGGCGCAGGTCCACCCCGTTTTCGCGGATCTGGTGGGTGAATTCCTGGATCAGGGTCTTGTCGATGAAATCCAGAAAGGTCTCGCGCGGCTCGATCAGCGTCACGCGCACATCCAGCGCCGAGAACATCGTGGCATACTCGACCCCGATCACACCCGCGCCGATCACGCAGAGCGAGCGCGGGATCTCGGCCATTTCCAGGAACTCGTCGCCGTCGACGATGGTCTTGCCGTTGAAGGGCACGTAATCGGGGCGATAGGTTTTGGTCCCGGTCGAGATCAGGAATTTCGCGGCCGTCAGGCGGGTGGTGTCGCCTGCATCGGCGGTGACCTCGATCTCGTGCGGGCCCACGAAACGGGCTACGCCGTCCATGGTTTCAACGTGGTTGCGGTTGAACTGATGTTCCAGCACGTCAACCTCATAGTCCAGCGTCATGTGCAGCCGGGCCTTGAGGTCCTCGGCGCGTATCTGGTCCTTGACCCGGTACGAGCGGCCGTAAAAACTGCGCTCGCGCCAGCCAGACAGGTTCAGTACCGTTTCGCGCAGGGTCTTCGACGGGATCGTACCCGTGTGCACCGATACGCCGCCCAACCGGTCACGGCGGTCAACCACCAGAACCTTGCGTTTCAGCTTGCCCGCCTGAATCGCCGCCGCGCGGCCCGATGGGCCCGAGCCGATGATGATCAGGTCATAGTCGTATTTGCTCATCCCTCAGTCTCCGTACAGGGCTTCGGCGTGGAAGGTGACGTGGTCCTCCATGAAGGTGGACACGAAAAAGTAGGAATGGTCATAGCCGGGCTGCAGCCGGACCGTTGCCTGCTGGCGGCGTTCGGAGATGGCCTGGGCCAGAGCCTCGGGGCGCAGCAGGTCGATGAACTGGTCGTTGGTGCCGGTGTCGATCAGGATCGGGCCGTCAAAGCCCTTTTCCTGCATCATCAGCGTCGCGTCATGTTTGGCCCAGGCGGCCGGGTCATCGCCCAGATAGGCGCTCAGCTGCTTGCGGCCCCAGTCGCTGGCCGTGGGGTTCGCGATCGGCGCAAAGGCCGAGACCGAGCGGAACCGGCCGGGCAGGTTCATCGCCAGCGTCAGCGCGCCGTGGCCGCCCATCGAATGGCCGGTGATGGCTTGCCGGTCGCCGTCGATGGCGAAGTTTTCGACCAGCAGCGCCGGCAGTTCCTCGGCCACATAGTTCCACATGTTGAAATGCGGCGCCCACGGCGATTGCGTGGCGTTGACGTAGAACCCGGCGCCTTGGCCCAGGTCGTAATCCTCGTGATCGGCGACCCCTTCGCCACGCGGCGAGGTGTCGGGGAAGACCAGCGCGATGCCTTGTTCGGCGGCCCAGCCCTGCGCGCCGGCCTTGACCATCGCGTTTTCATGGGTGCAGGTCAGGCCCGACAGATACCACAGGACCGGAACCGGACCGTCCTTGGCCTCGGCCGGCAGGAACAGGCCAAAGGTCATGTCGCACTGGCACGCCGCCGAGGCGTGGCGGTAAACGCCCTGCACGCCACCGAAACAGGCGTTTTCGGAAAGGGTTTCCATCTGGCATCATCCTTACGTTGGGTTCGTGCCATGGCTAACGGGCGAAGGCCCCGGCGTAAAGTCCGGGCACCAATGTTCGCACGCATTTTGAAGTCGCCGCGTCAGAATGCGGCAACCCACGCGATGACCACCGGCACGGTCAGAATGCTGACAATGGTCGACAGCAGAATGGCGGCAGATGCCCGGTGCGGCGCCACCCCATAGTGGGCCGCCAGCATATAGACATTGCCGGCCACTGGCAGAGCGGCGGCGGAGATCGCCACCGCCGCGGCAAAAGGATCAGTCGGCAGCAGCCACAGCAGCACCACGGCCACACAGGCAGGATGCACGGCCAGTTTGCAAAAACTGAGCCACAGCGCGATCTGAACCCGCTCGGCTGATTTGCTGGCCAGCGAGGCGCCGATCGCGAACAGCGCCCCCGGCGTGGCGGCGCCGCCTAGAATGGTCAGAAAATCGTTCAACGGGTCAGGCACCGGCATCTGCAGGGCCGACCAGATCAACCCGGCCGAGATCGAGACGATCATGGGGTTTTTCAGCAGCCCGACTCCGATGAGCCGCAGCGTCCCAACCGTCAGCTTTCCATCCCGCCCGCCGTTGATCAGGATCACGATCAGCGAGGAAAACACCACCAGATCGACCGTCAGAACCAGCATGACCGGCCCGATTGCGGCTTCGGAAAACAGCAGGGCCAACATTGGCAGACCCAGAAAGCCCACATTTCCGATGGCGGCGCATTGCGCCTCGACCGCCGCGGTGGGGATGTCGAGCCCGCGCAGATAGGCGACCAACGTGGCCAGCGCGTATACGCCCGCCGTGCCGATCAGATAGCCCAGCATCAGCCGCGCGTTGAAGATCTCGGCAAAGGGCAGCGTGGCGGCAAAGCGGAACAGCATCGCCGACAACGCGAAATAGAACACGAACTTGGTCAGATAGGCCGTGGCGTCTTCGGTGAAAAACCGGCTGCGCCCGGCCCAGTATCCCAGGCCGATGATCGCAAAGAAGGGCAGTGTGCGCAGAAAGATATCGACCATGCGCCGATTGGTAACATAGAATTACCACATCGCAAGTAAGGTCATCACCCGCTGCCGATCAATATCCCGGCTGCCAGCACCAACGCTCCGCCCAAAACGACCTGAAAAGCGGCACGAAAGAACGGAGTTTCCATATAGCGGTTCTGAATCCACGCGATCGCCCACAATTCGAAAAACACCACGATGAAGGCAATGATCGTGGCCGTCCAGAATTCCGGGATCAGATAGGGTAGGGCGTGGCCCAATCCGCCGACCGTTGTCATCACGCCGGACGCCAAACCCCGCTTGACCGGTGATCCACGGCCCGACAGCTCGCCATCGTCCGATGCCGCTTCGGTGAAGCCCATGGAAATGCCCGCGCCCACTGACGCTGCAAGGCCCACAAGAAAGGTCGTCCAAGGGTCGTGCGTGGCAAAGGCCGTCGCGAAGATCGGCGCCAAGGTCGACACGGACCCATCCATCAGCCCGGCCAATCCCGGCTGGACCCAGGTCAGGATGAATTGCCGGTGCGAAATCACCTTTTCGGCTTCTTTTTCATCGTGATCCAGGTGAGCTTCTTCCAATTCGGCGGCCGCAGCTTGATGTCCCGCTTCGGCCGCAGCCAGGTCGCCCAAGAGTTTGCGTGTTGCTGCATCGGTCGTACGACCGGCAGCCGCCAGATAGAAGCGCTCCGCATCGCGCTCCATCATCTCGGCTTCTTCGCGGATTCGCTCGATTCCGAGATTCTCGACCAGCCAGATCGGACGGCGGGCGTAGTAACCGGCGACGTGCTCGCGCCGGATCAGAGGGATCACCGCGCCGAACCGATCCTCATGCAGAGCGATCAGGCGACGGCGGTGCTCGTCTTCCTCGGCAGCCATGCCATCGAAGATTTTGGCCGTCGCCGGATAGTCGGGGCGCAGCATCTCGGCATATGACCTATAGATCCGTGCGTCGTCTTCCTCGGACGAAATCGCAAGCGCGATGACTTCCTGCTCGGTCAGATCCCTGAAGTGTTTGCGCTGAGTGAAAAACCGCATAGCCACCCTCGTTTTAGAATTATTCTAATCTACGCTGCGTAACGGAACTTTCAAGCCGAATTGAAAACCGTTGAAACTGAACTGACTGGTTTATAGATTTGACGCAGCACCCAGCCAAGGAGACACCATGACCCAAGCCGCCACCATCGTGCGTACCGGACGGAAATTCGACCAGGTTCTGAACGGCGCCCGAGAGGTTTTCATGGCGGATGGTTTCGAAGGCGCCAGCGTCGATGACATCGCGCGCGCGGCGGGTGTGTCGAAGGCGACGCTCTACAGCTATTTCCCGGACAAACGACTTCTGTTTTCCGAGGTGGCGCAGACCGAGTGTTGCCGCATGGCGGAAAACGTGCTGGCCATGATCGACGAAACCAAGCCAGTGCGCGAGGCGTTGATGATCACCGCCACGCATCTGACCCGGTTTCTGGTTTCGGATTTCGCGCAGCAGGTGTTCCGCATCTGCGTGGCCGAGCGTGACAGGTTCCCGGAACTGGGCAAAGCGTTCTACGAAGCCGGCCCCGCCAACGGTCAGCGCCAGATGGCCGAGTATCTGGAAAAAGCCGTGGCCAAAGGTGAGCTGGCGATTGACGACGTGCATTTTGCCGCCGAACAGTTCTCGGAATTGTGCAAGGTGCGCCTGTGGACGCTGGCGGCTTTGGGGATCCAAACCCGGTTCTCGGACGAGGAAATCGACGAAGTGGCCACCAACGCCGTTGACATGTTCATGGCGCGTTATAGCACTTGACGGACCGGCTCAGCCCGAAAGTCCAACCAGCGCCACGCCCCCCGCCATCAGGATGGCGGCCCCCAGCCTGCGCACCCAATAGCCTTCGTGCAGGAAGACGAACCCGATCAGGGCCGCAAAAATCACTGAGGTTTCCCGCAACGCCGAGACCGCCCCCAGCGGCGCGAAATTCTTGGCATAGAGCACCAGCCCATAAGCCAGCATCGACACGAAACCGCCCAGGATGCCGATCGCCCAGGTGCGCGCCGGAAGCTGTGTTAGAACCTGCCGCCGTCGCAGGCCCACGAATCCAGCAATGAACAGGTGCAGAAACGCCCCCCAAGCCCAGTAGCTTAGCGTGTTTCCAGACAGCCGCACCCCGATGCCGTCTACAACCGAATAGACCGAGATGCAAAGTCCGGTTCCCACCGCAAACCCCAGCGCCGCGCCGCCGACGCCTTGCCGGAGCGAGCTCCAACTGCTGAGTTGGATGCCGAACGCGATAAGGCCGATGCCGATCCAGGCTTGCAGGGGCAGAACCTCATCCAGCAACAGATAGGCCCAAAGCGCCACCAACGCCGGAACGATGCCTCGGGCGATCGGGTAGACCACGCTGAGGTCTCCATGCTGATAGGCTTTGCCCAGCATGAAGTAATATCCGAAATGCACCACGGTGGACAAAAGAATGTAGACAAAACTTTCACCCCCCGGAAAGGGCAGGACAAGGATCATGACGCTGGCCGGGATCACATGCCCGAAGGCCACAAGGCCCAGCGTGGTCGTCCGGTCGCCCGCGGTTTTGACGATGGCGTTCCAGACGGCGTGCAGGATGGCAGCCGACAGAATGATCGCGACGACGAATGGGCTCACCGGCGGTCCTCAGGTGATGGGGCGGCCCCAAGAAGGATCGGCCCGGCTGCAACTTTCTCGCACCGGGCTATCGCAAGGACAGCGTCGGTGGTCGAATCCGGTTACATCGGATTGCCTTGCAGGCGCAAGGTTCCAAATTCTGGAACCGGAAACGCCCAAAGTCGGGTTGTGGGTCTTACGCCGTTGCACGTCGTCCGGCGTCGATGCCGGCAATCTTGTCCAACAGGTCGATGATTTCGCTCGTTCCGCTGCCGCTCCGCAGGTTGGCGAATACGAATGGCCGATCACCGCGCATTCGGGCCGCATCGCGCTGCATCACCGACAGGTCCGCTCCGACATGCGGAGCAAGGTCGATCTTGTTGATGATCAGGATGTCTGACCGAGTGATCGCGGGGCCACCCTTGCGGGGGATCTCTTCGCCCGCGGCCACGTCGATCACATAGATCGTCACATCCGCCAGTTCCGGGCTGAAGGTAGCCGACAGGTTGTCACCGCCGGATTCGATCAGAACGATCTCGACCTCGGGATGACGGCGCACCATCTCGGCCACGGCGGCCAGATTGATCGAGGCATCCTCTCGGATCGCCGTATGCGGGCAACCTCCGGTTTCCACGCCGATCACCCGGTCCTGCGGCAGGATCTGCATGCGCATCAGCGCCTCGGCGTCTTCCTGCGTGTAGATGTCATTGGTGATCACCCCGATCGAGTGGGTATCGCGCAGCGCGCGGGCGAGGGCGGCGGTCAGGCTGGTCTTGCCCGCACCGACCGGGCCGCCGATGCCCACCCGCAGAGGGCCGTTCATGCTGCTCATGTGCGGAATATCCTTGGTTGTTGAGTTTCATGTTGCATGGCCGCGATCTCGGCCAGAAAGGCGGTGCCGGACAGGGCGGACAGATCGGCCTCCACCGCCGCGTGCGCCTGATGTGCGCACAAGGGCGCCATGTCTCGGACCACCCCTTGCGCAGCGGTCTGGCCCAGGGGCATCAGCCGCTGCGCGGCCGAAACAAGACTGCTGATGAACGCATGCAGATACAGCCGCGCAGTCGGTTCCACCGGCAAACCGGCCTGGCGTGCGGCGCAGCCAACGGCGATGGGGTAGGTCAGTTCCGTCAGTTCGATGCCCCAGACAGCAGCCGTCACACCGCAGAAGGCCGCGCCTTGTTGCGCGGTCTCGAATCTGCGCTCGAATGGACCGGCGAAGGCGCGGGCCATATCGTCAAGTTCGGTCACGGCCAGCTCGGATTTGGCGCGCCAAGCGGCGGTCAGAAACAGGGCATCCGACCATCCCGCACCGTGTTCCAGCACGTCGTTCAGCCAATCTCGCAGGCTGGCCGCATCGTGCACCGCACCCGATTGGACCAAGCGTTCCAGCCCATGCGAATAGGCAAACGCCCCGACCGGGTAGGCGGGTGACAGCCATTGCGTCAGCGTCAGCAGATCAAGGTCAGTGGCTGTGGCCATGCGTCCGTCCGTGCCCATAGGCGCCACCTTCGGGGCTGAAGGGCGCGCGGATGTCCTGGACCGTCGCGCCAAGCTTCAACAGCATGTCGCGGATCACATGGTCGCGGCGGATCATCAGCCGGTCGGGCTCGATCTGGCAAGGGGTGTGGCGGTTGCCGATATGCCAGGCCAGCCGGGTCAGATCGGGGCCGGTGACGGCGAACAGGTCCTCTTCGGCGGCAACCACCTCGATCAGGCGGCCATCGGCCAGTTCGAACGCATCCCCCCCGTCCAGCGAGGTCGTCTGCGACAGATCCACCAGGAACTCTTCATTCTGTGCGGTGCGCAGCATCCGGCGGCGCAGAAAGCGGTCTTCGTAGTTCAGCGTCACGGTGCCATGGGTTTCGTCCCACTGACCGTTGCGGCGGATTTTCTGTGATGTGGCAAGCATCGGAGGTATCCCTTTTCAAAACAGGAAATAGCGTTGCGCCATGGGCAGGGTTTCGGCGGGCTGGCAGGTCAGCAATTCGCCGTCGGCGCGCACCTCGTAGGTTTCGGGGTTCACCTCGATCTCGGGCAGGGCATCGTTCAGCCGCAGGTCGCGCTTGCCGATCGCGCGTGTGTTGCGCACGGCTACGGTCTGCTTGGCCAGGCCAAGACGCGCGGCGATGCCGTCCTCCTGCGCGGCTTCCGATACGAAGGTCGCCGCGCTCTGTTCGACCGAGCGGCCATAGGCCCCCCACATCGGCCGGGAATAGACCGGCTGCGGCGTGGGGATCGAGGCGTTCGGGTCGCCCATCTGCGCACAGGCGATGGTGCCGCCCAACAGCACCATCTCGGGCTTCACGCCGAAAAAAGCGGGGCTCCACAGCACCAGATCGGCGCGTTTGCCCTCCTCGATGCTGCCGATATGGGTGCCAAGCCCGTGCGCAATGGCCGGGTTGATCGTGTATTTCGCGATATAACGGCGCACGCGGAAATTGTCGTTTTCGCCTGTTTCCTCCGGCAGGCGCCCGCGTTGTTTCTTCATCTTGTCGGCGGTCTGCCAGGTGCGGATCAGCACTTCTCCCACGCGGCCCATCGCCTGGCTGTCGGAGGCGATGATGCTGAAGGCGCCCATGTCGTGCAGAATGTCCTCGGCCGCGATTGTCTCGCGCCGGATGCGGCTTTCGGCAAAGGCCACGTCCTCGGGGATGGATTTGTCGAGGTGATGGCAGACCATCAGCATGTCCAGATGCTCTTCGACCGTGTTCACGGTAAAAGGCCGGGTCGGGTTGGTCGACGATGGCAGCACATGCGCCTCGCCGCAGATCTTGATGATATCGGGAGCGTGGCCGCCGCCCGCGCCCTCGGTATGGAAGGCGTGGATCGTGCGGCCTTTCATGGCGGCCACGGTGTTTTCGACGAAGCCGCTTTCGTTCAGCGTGTCGGTGTGGATCATCACCTGCACGTCCATCTCGTCGGCCACCGACAGGCAGCAATCGATGGCTGCCGGGGTGGTGCCCCAGTCCTCGTGCAGTTTCAGGGCGCAGGCCCCGGCCAGGACCTGTTCGCGCAGGGCCGCCGGTTGCGAGGCGTTGCCCTTGCCCGCAAAGGCCAGGTTCATCGGAAAGGCATCGGCCGCCTGCAGCATGCGTCCGATATGCCAGGGGCCGGGCGTGCACGTGGTGGCCAGCGTGCCATGCGCCGGGCCGGTGCCGCCGCCCAGCATGGTGGTCAGGCCGGAATGCAGCGCATCCTCGATCTGTTGCGGGCAGATGAAATGGATGTGGCTGTCGAACCCGCCGGCGGTCAGGATGCGGCCCTCGCCCGCGATGGCCTCGGTGCCGGGGCCGACGATGATATCCACGCCGGGCTGCGTGTCGGGGTTGCCCGCCTTGCCGATCCGTGCGATGCGCCCATCCTTGAGGCCCACATCCGCCTTGTAGATGCCCGTCCAGTCAACGATCAGCGCATTGGTGATGACGGTGTCCACCGCCCCTTCGGCGCGGGTAGCCTGAGACTGACCCATGCCGTCGCGGATCACCTTGCCGCCGCCGAACTTGACCTCTTCGCCATAGGTGGTCAGGTCGCGCTCGACCTCGACGATCAGGTCGGTATCAGCCAGCCGCACCTTGTCGCCCGTGGTAGGGCCGTACATGGCGGCATAGTCGGAACGTTTGATCCGGGCTGGCATCAGAGGTCTCCCATGACTGCGCCGTTGAACCCGAAGACACGCCGCGCACCGGCGATCGGGATCAGCTGCACCTCGCGCCGCTGACCGGGTTCGAACCGCACGGCGGTTCCGGCGGCGATGTCCAGCCGCATGCCGCGGGCGGCGGCCCGGTCGAAGTCCAACGCCGGGTTGGTTTCGGCGAAATGATAGTGCGAGCCCACCTGCACGGGCCGGTCACCGGTATTGGCCACCATCAGGGTGATTGGCGCCGCGCCCGCGTTCAGCTCGATCTCGCCGGGGGCGGTGATGACCTCTCCGGGGATCATTTGCGCGCCTTCAGCCAGATCGCAACGCCGCCGATCGCCAGCAGCAGGACCAGCGCCAGCCAGGTGCCAGCTTCATGCGGGTGCAGGTGCGGCCCGTCATGCGCCAGCGCGGGGGCGGCCATCAGGGCGAAGGGCAGGGAAGCCAGGTGTTTCATCGTCATCTCCTTCAGCGGATGGGGTTGTGGACGGTGACCAGCTTGGTGCCGTCGGGGAACGTCGCCTCGACCTGCACCTCGTGGATCATCTCGGGGATGCCGTCCATGCACTGATCGCGGGTGATGACCTGCGCGCCTGCCTCCATCATGTCGGCGACCGAGCGGCCGTCGCGGGCGCCCTCGACCACGGCATCGGTGATCAGCGCGATGGCCTCGGGGTAGTTCAGGCGCACGCCCCGGGCCAGGCGCTTGCGCGCCACCTCGGCGGCCATGGCGATCAGCAGTTTGTCTTTTTCGCGCGGCGAGAGTTGCATGTCAGATCATCCAGGGTCTTGGTAGGGAATTGCGGGTCAGCCGGTTCAGGATCGGCACAAGGGTCTGGCGCAGCGCGAAACTGTCGGGCGCCAGCAGGCGCATCAACAGCATGTCGTCACCTACAAGGCTGACGCCGCCGGTGTCAGGCAAGGCCGCGCGGATCGGATCCAGATGCGCGGCGGCATCCGGGCGGATCAGTATCAGGCTGCTGAGTGCGACGGCGCCGTCGCCAACGCCCGGCCGGGCCATTTCCGCCGCCAAATCACCGGTCAGACGCAGCGCGTCCAGATGAGCCAACCGGCCCGCGCGCCAGATTTCGATGCGGTCTTGTAAGTGGGCCGATGTGACCTGCTCGCCCATTGCGGCACGTCCGAAGATCAGCGATTCCACCAGCAGCAGGCCGGCATCACGGGCCAGATCGGCACGCAGGCAGCGGTCGATCGAGCAACCATCAAAAAGGATCGTCTCCTGCGGCAGCCAGTTCAACTGGCCGCCTGCCGCCACGGTCAGATGCGTCCGAATCCGGCCCGGAACTGCTCCGGACGCGCGATAAGCGCGCTCGGCGGCCTGCGTGGTCAGGGTCAGATGTGCATCTGCCTGAACGCTGGCTGAAAGGTCAAAACTGTCTCCGCCGGTGACGCCGCCGGCGGTGTTGATCAACACCGCCTGCATGTCCGCGCCATCACGCCGAGGAAACAGCAGCTTCAGCGACCCCTGCTGGCGCAGGTCCTGCAACTCCGTCCGGCCAGCGCGGCCAACCACGGACACAACACCCCGCCCAACAGCACGGGGAGGCGCGGCGATCGCTTGCGCGGGAGTTATTGCGGACAAAGAGGTTATCGGAAGCTCCGGGCAAAAGGACTGTCGGATGCGAAAGCACCACAGCCTTTTCCTGGTGTCAGTGCAGCACGGCAGAGGCAGTTGGTTGAGAAAACTCGTTCGCCCTATTTCTGAGCATTTTTTCCCCTATCGCCTGAAAAATAAGCATCCCGCCAATGCGTGTGATAATCCGGCCTTCAGCCACAAACCAAGAGAAAAGGGCGGCCAGATTGGCCGCCCGATCCGGTGTCTGTCGCCGGTCAGAGCGTGATGCGGAAGGCCGCGAAACCGTCGGCCCCGTCGCCTGCGTCTTCCAGCGCCAAACCTTTGACGTCGCTGATGTAATCGCGCGCCTTGGGACCGGTTTCGAACAGAACCGTGGTGTCGCCCAGCGGTGCGAAGGACCAGTTGCCGTCGGCCTTGGGGTCGATCGTGCCTTGCTCGACGATATAGCGCACGATCACGTCGCGGTTGGTGTCGGGGGCCTCGAACACGATGGTGTCGCCCATCGCGCCCGGGAACGATCCGCCGCCCGAAGCGCGGTAGTTGTTGGTGGCGATGATGAACTCCATGTCGTCGGTCACCGGGGCACCGTTGAACTGCAGGTTCACGATGCGCGCCGCATCAGGGTTGACCTCTTCGCCCTTCGGGCCAAAGCGCGAGGGCTGAGACAGGTCGATCTGATAGGTCACACCGTCGATCACGTCGAAATTGTAGGACGGGAATTCGGGGTTCAGCAGCAGCGCATCCTTGGCGCCCGGCTCGATCTGGTTGAACATCCCGGCCGAACGCTCCAGCCAGCCGCGCAGTTGCGCGCCGTTCACCCGCACCGCGCGCACGGTGTTGGGATAGAGATACAGGTCGGCCACGTTCTTGATCGCCACATCGCCCACCGGCACGTCGGTATAGTATTCCGGGCCACCCCGGCCACCGGCCTTGAACGGCGCCGCGGCCGACAGGATCGGCAGACCCTCGTGCTCGGTGCCTTTCAGCATCTCCTCAACATACCATTTCTGCGCGATCGACACGATCTGGACCGAGGGATCATCGGCCACCAGCGCGAAATAGCTGTGCAGCGGGGCCGAGGTCTTGCCCACCGCGCGGCGCACATAGGCCAGCGTTTCCTCGTGGTCCCGCGCGACCGAGGCCAGCACCTTTGGGTCGTCATCGACCAGCGCGGTGATCGAGCGGTCTTCGTTGCGCTTCGAGATCGGCCGCGCCTCGGAGGTGGTGGTAACCACGCGCCATTCGTTGCCGTCGCGTTCCAGCAGCAGGTCGAGCACGCCCAGATGCGACCCCCAGAACCCGCCCATGACGGCCGGCTTGCCCATCAGCGTGCCCTTGTCCACGTCAACTCCGGCACGGTCGGCGAAGGTGGGCGAGGGGAAGACCAGGTGGTTGTGCCCGGTCACAAGCGCGTCGATGCCATCGACCCCGGCCAGCGGGACCGAGGCGTTCTCCATCCCGTCCGCGTGATCGGCCGCGCCGATGCCCGAATGCGACAGGGCCAGGATCAGATCGCAGCCTTGCTCTTTCATCTCGGGCACATAGGCTTTGGCGGTCTCGACGATGTCGCGGGCCTGCACGTTGCCTTCCAGGTGGCGGCGGTCCCAGTTCATGATCTGCGGCGGGGTAAAGCCGATGACGCCGATGCGGATCGGCTGCTTGCTGCCATCGCCCAGCTCGATCTCGCGGTCGAGGATGACATAGGGCTGTACCAGCGTCTTGTCCGCGCGCGGATTTGCACCCTGTTCCTTGGCGATATTGGCCAGCACGATCGGGAACTGCGCCCCGGCCAGCGATTTTTCCAGAAAGCTCAGGCCATAGTTGAACTCGTGGTTGCCCAGCGTCGCGGCATCATAGCCCAACGTGTTGAACGCGTTGATGATCGGGTGGGTGTCGCCGTCGTTCATGCCACGCTCGTAGGCGATGTAGTCGCCCATCGGGTTGCCCTGAAGAAAGTCGCCATTGTCGACCAGCATCGAGTTTGTGGCCTCGGCCCGGATCTGGTTTATGATCGAGGCCGCGCGTGACAGGCCCACCGTATCGCGCGGCTTGTCGGCGTAGTAGTCATAGGGAAAGACGTGAACGTGAATGTCGGTCGTTTCCATGATCCGCAGATGCGCCTGGTTGCTTGCGGCGGCGGCGGAGAACGGGTGCAGGGAAACCATGGCGACGCCGGCCGTGGTGGTGGCCAGAAATTGACGCCGCGACATCGCGAATTTGCTGGATAGGGTCATGAGGCACCTCTCGAAATAAATTGGTCGACGCATCATCTGAACGTTTATGACGACAATGATGTGACAGCGCGGCCCGAGGGGATCACCCGGCGCGCCGATGGTTCAGACTGACCGCTTTTGACACCCGAGTAAAGCGTCCTCCCGGCCATCGACCTGCGCGCGGGCGGTGCGGCGCCCAAGGTGCTGTGGTGCGGGCCCGGGCTAGGGAGCCCGGGCCGCGGCCTCAGTCCTTTTTCACGTCACCGGCAAACCGCGCGGCGTTCTCCCGCGCAAAGGCGCTGGCATCAGCCGAGGCATCCCAGAACTGGGGATTGGCCTTGGGAATGGTCAGCGCCTTCTGCACTGCGGGGCGGGCATCGATGCGGTCGAACCATGCGTTCAGATGCGGAAGGTCATCGACCTGAACCCGCGCCCAGACATAGGCCCGCGCCCAAGGGAACAGCATCATATCCGCGATCGTGTATTGCCCCGCCGCGATCCAGTCGCGCCCATTCAGACGATCATTCATCACCTCCATCAGGCGGCGGCTTTCGTCCACGTAGCGGCGGATCGAGAATGGTTCGGTATGACCATTGGGGGCAGCAATGTGCTGGAAATACATGGCCTGGCCCATCATCGGACCCACATGCCCGACCTGGAACAGCATCCACTGCATCACCTCGGACTGCTGCATCGGATCTGAGGGCAGGAACTGACCGTATTTCTGCGCGAGGTGCCACAGGATTGCGCCGCTTTCGAAAATCGCGCGACCTTCGGCCCGGTCCTCGATCACCGGGATCTTGCCATTGGGGTTCAGCGACAAGAACGCGGGCGACTTTTGTTCCTGTTTGGAAAAGTCGATGGGCGTCAGGTCGTAGGGTACGCCTGCCTCTTCCAGGAAGATCACCGGTTTGTAGCCATTCATCGTGGCCGCGGTGTAGAGGTGAATGTCAGGCTGCGACATGCGCGATCTCCTCGAAATGCTCTTTCAGATGCGCGTCGAACCGCTGGAAATCCTGTTCGATCCGGGGGTTCTTCATCACGTCGAAGGCCGCGAAGGTGGGCAGGGGCTGCATCGCCAGAAACTTGGCGTTCAGGTGCATTGGCCACAGCAGGTCATCGACGCTGGCCCCGGCAAAGAACGGCTCGGCCGGGTTGTCGAACGCCTCGCGCGGGGCGTTGAAGGTGACCGACAGCATGTATTTCGTCCCGTGCAGCAGGCCACCGGTGCCGTAATTGGCCTTGGGCGCCTCGGCGGTCCGGCCGTCGCCGGCCAGCAGCCGGCCGTCCATGCCCGCGGTGTAGACCTCGTCGAGGTACTTTTTGAACACCCACGGTACACCCATCCAATTCACCGGAAACTGCATGATGACCACATCCGCCCAGACATGGGCGTCGATCTCGGCATTGATGTCGTATCCTTCGGCAACCGTGGTCACGCGCACCTCGTGGCCCATCCCGGTCAGTGCGTCCTGCGCCCGTTGCACCAGCGACGCGTTCAGGCGGCCAGGTGCGAATTCATAAGGCTGCGTACCGTTCACGATCAGGATCTTGCTCATGTCCATATCCTTGGTTTTGAAACTGCTTGCCCCTTGACTTCGGTCGGGGTGAAACCGAACTTGAGAACAGTAGTGATGAATTGCAACCAGTTTACTTTTTGTAACCTGCGACTGGACTGGAGAAGGTGATGCGTGCCCGTATCGAACAGGACGACCAAGGCAAGCGGCAAGCAGTGGATGCGTGCAGCGAACCATGCCCCATCGAACGCGGCATGCGGATCATTGGCGGCAAGTGGACCGGGTCGATCCTATGGCACCTCAAAGACGAGCCAGTGCGATTCAATGACTTGGCGCGGATGATCGGCGGCGCCAGCAAAAAGATGATCGCCGAACGCCTGCGCCAATTGGAGCAACAGGGCCTGGTACTCCGCCAAGTGCTCGAAACCTCACCGGTTTCAGTGCAGTACTCCGTGACCGACCGTGGACGCACCGCGCTGGGTTTTCTGGACGAGCTGCGGAAGTGGAGCGAGACCTTGCCGGATACGCGCGCCTGATCCGTCAGCGGTCCTTCTGCAGCGGCCCCGTGGTTTCCCGTGCGATGAACCGAGCCGAAACTTCGGACACGATTACCGGCATGTCAGGGTCTTTTATCCTGTCCAGCAGAGTACGTGCGAGCTTGCGGCCCAACCGCTTTGGCGAAACCGCCATGGTACTGAGCGCGGGAATTGCGACCGAGGCATCCTCGGTATCGTCAAATCCAACAATCGAAACATCCCGCCCCGGCTGCAACCCAGCCCGCATCAGACCGAAACACGCCCCCAAAGCGACCATGTCGCCATTGCAGACCACCGCCGTGACCTCCGGATGGGCGTCGTGCAATTTCAGCATCTCCTGCATACCGGCACGCTTGGTGTCAGGTGAGGGCCAGATGATCGGCGGCCCCAAAGACAAGTCCTGCAGCGTACGCTGGTACCCGGCTATGCGCTGCTTTCGAACGGGGTTCATGCCGATGCCGCCGAAGAATGCGATGTGCCTGTGTCCCAGTTCCGCCAGGTGATTGGTCGCGGTCGCGGTCGCTTCGGAATTTCTGATGCCCACATGATCAAAATCGGGGCTGACATGGCGCAGAAAGGTAACCGTGGGCAAACCATGCGTGCGCAGCAGTTGAAGGGTTTCCGCCGTGGTCTCCAGCGCGGGGACCCACAGCAGGCCGCCGCGCCCGTTGCGGATGAAATCCCGCAATTGCTTGCCCTGCCGGTCCGCGTCATCGCGCGTGTCCAAGATCGAAACCAGATACCCCTCGGCCTCCAGCAACTCGACCGCGCCGCTGACCACTTCGGCGTTGAACGGGTTTGCGAACTGGTTCAGAACGAACCCGATTTCCCGGTTCTCGCCCGATCGCATCGACGCCGCGCGCGAGTCAGTGACATAGTGCAGGTCCTCGGCCGCCTGCAGCACTTTCTTGCGGGTCTGCTCGGAAATCCGCCCGGTGCCGCGCATCACCTGACTGACCGTCGGGATCGAGACTCCGGCGGCTTTGGCGACACTGGCGAGGGTGGGTTTGGCGGGCATTTCTCGGACTTCTGATATATCGTTGCATCATCAAAATGCCCAACCCGCAGGGGTATTGCAACGAGCAATTCCTACTATTTTCTGAAGTTCAGACCAACCGATTGGAAAATATTCGTTGACGCGAGATATATCGTTATACCATGCTAATGACATCGCCTGGGGTGAGTCGCCGCACGACACGCACAGCAAACCGACCCCACCGGGCAGAACGGGCAAAAGGCCCAATCGAAACTCTGGGAGGAGTCCATGTCAATTCAATCCAAGCTGGTCGGTGCCGCATCCGGCCTTGTTCTGGCCCTGGCCACAAACGTGGCGCAGGCCGAGGTTCTGTTCTGGTCGACACAGGCCAAGCCGGTCGAAGAGGCGCAGGCCATGCGCGAACAGGTCCTTTCAGGCTTCGAGGGTGGCGTGGACTACCAGCCCAATGACGGCGGCCCCTGGCTGACGCGTCTGCAGGCCGAATTGCAGGCCGGCTCGGGCACGATCGGTGTGCTGGGCGCGCTGCATGGTGATTTCTCGGCCATGAACCCCGATGACCTGGTCGACCTGGATGATCTGGGCATCGCCTCGGCCTCGGACACGTTCAACGAACTGGCGACGCTGGGAGCAGGCAGCCTGCAATACATCCCCTGGATGCAGGCCAGCTATATCATGGCGGCCAACAAAGAGGCGTTGCAGTACCTGCCCGAAGGCGCAGACATCAATGCATTGACCTATGACCAGCTGATCGAATGGGCCGCCAACGCGCATGAGGCTGCGGGAGAGCCGAAATTCGGCTTCCCGGCCGGGCCCAAGGGCCTGAAGCACCGCTTCTTCCAAGGCTATCTGTACCCGTCCTACACGAACGGCGTGGTGCGGACCTTTGCGAGCGACGATGCCGTGACCGCGTGGGAAAAATTCCGCGCGCTGTGGACGCATACCAACCCGGCCTCGACCAACTTCTCGTTCATGCAGGAACAGTTGTTGTCGGGCGACGCCTGGATCGTGTTCGACCACACCTCGCGTCTGGCGCAGGCCTTCAACGAGCGGCCTGATGACTTCGTGGCCTTCCCGGCCCCGGCGGGCCCGACCGGGCGCGGCTTCATGCCGGTTCTGGCTGGGGTTGCGATCCCCAAAACCGCACCGGACATGGAAGCGTCCAAAGCTCTGGTTGCCTACATGATGAAGCCGGAAACCCAGATCGCCACGCTGCGCGCGACGAACTTCTTCCCGGTCGTCGCGGTTGACCTGCCCGACGACCTGCCGCCAGCCGTAAAAGCCGCAGGCGACGCGGTCGCCAAGATGAGTGGCTCGGCCGATGCCAACCCCGGGCTGCTGCCCGCGGGACTGGGCGACAAGGGCGGTGACTTCAACCGTGTCTATACCGATGCGTTCGAGCGGATCGTACTGGGCGGTCAGGACATCCGTACCGTGCTGGACGATCAGAAAGGCGCATTGGAGGCGATCATGCAGGAAACCGGCGCGCCCTGCTGGGCTCCGGATGCACCTTCGGACGGTCCGTGCCCGGTCGAATAAGGGTCTGACCCGATCCTGACACCGGGCTTGACGCAGGCCCGGTGTCCCCCCGAACTCTCTGCCCGAAACCACCGGAACTTCCGCAAGGAAAGGAGCGATCTGATGAACGCTCGTGTGTTGCCCTATGTGCTGATCCTGCCCGTGACGGCGTTTCTGTGCCTGTTCTTTCTGTATCCTTTCGTCCTGGTCGCCAAGCAAGCTTTCAACACCGGCGACGGATTCACGCTGGACAATTTCCGGCAGGTGGTCGGGTACTGGAAATTCCCGATCTCGCTGCAGAATACGCTGCTGCTGGCGGCGGCGGTGGTTCCGGTGCAACTGGCGCTGGCGCTGCTGATGGCCACGATGGTCAACAAGATGCAGCGCGGACGCGACCTGGTGCTGTATGTCTGGACCATCCCGCTGGGTATCTCGGATCTGGCCGCAGGCATCATCTGGCTGGCGATCTTCGAACAGTCGGGTTTCCTGAACTCCATGCTTTCTGGGCTGGGCGTGGTGGACCGGCCGGTGAATTTCCTCAGCTATCAGCACCCCGGCGTGGTGTTCCTGGCCATCGCCCTGGCCGAGATCTGGCGCGCCACCGCGATCATGCTGGTGATCCTGGTGGCCGGGATCGGCCTGATCCCCAAGGAATATTACGAGGCGGCCGAGGTCTTTGGCGCCTCGCCCTGGAAACGCTTCACCCGCATCACGCTTCCGCTGCTGCGCCCGTCGCTGCAGACCGCACTGGTGCTGCGCGTGATCCTGGCCTTCGAGGTCTTCGCCGTGGTGCTAGCCCTGGGTGGCACCCTATTCCCCGTCCTCATGAGCGAAACCTACGCCTATCAGTTCGACCTGCTTGACAGCGGCGCGGCGGCGGCGATGGCGCTGATCATCCTCGCCATCTCGATCGGGTTCACCCTGATCATCCTGCGCGCCCTGCGTGTCCCGAAAGGAGCCACGATATGACGACCGTCACGACCGATGTCGCCGCGCCCGATACGCGCCGGGCCGGACGCTATGTCTACTTCGCGGCGGTGGTGCTGCTGTGCGCCTGGGTGCTGGTGCCGCTGTATTTCCTGCTGATCAACACCCTGTCCTCGCCGGAAACGGTGAACAGCTTTCCCAAGCCCTTCATCCCCGAATTTGATCTGGGCAGCCTGGGGTTCTTTGCAGGCTTCGCGGGCATCCTGACCGCGCTCAAAAACTCGATCCTGGTGGCCGGGCTGACGATGATCATGTCGATCCTGATCGGCGCGCCGGCAGGCTATGCCCTGTCGCGGTTCGACTTTCGCGGGAAAGAGGCGTTCCGCCTGCTGATCCTGCTGACCCGCGCCTTTCCGCTGCCGCTGCTGGCACTGCCCTTGGCGGTGATGTTCATCCAGACCGGGCTGGATGACACGGTATTCGGCCTGTCGCTGGTGCACACCACGTTGGCCATCCCGTTTGCGGTGCTGATCACGTTCTCGCTGTTTTCCGGCATCCCGCTGGAACTGGAAGAGGCCGCCTGGACGCTGGGCTGCACCCGGCTGACCGCCTTCACCAAGGTGGTGCTGCCACTGATCCTGCCGGGGATCACGGCCTCGGCCATCTTCGCCTTCGTGATCTCGTGGAACGAGGTGTTCGCCGCCGCCGTCCTGACGATCGAGAACCGGACCCTGACGGCCTTTTTGCTGCAGAACCTCGACACCTCGCCGCTGCATCTGAAATTCGCGGGCGGTTTCATCCTTGTCGTTCCGGCACTGATCTTCATCTTCGCCGTGCGCAAATACCTGTTCGCCATGTGGGGCATCGCCAACCGCTGACAGCCCCAAGGAGTTGGAATAATGGCAGAAATTCAAATCAAGAATGTCGCGAAACGCTTTGGCAGCTACCAGGCGCTGCACGACATCAACCTGACCATCCAGGACCAGGAATTCATGGTTCTGCTGGGGGCCTCGGGCTGCGGCAAGACCACGCTGCTGCGGATCATCGCCGGGCTGGAGACCGCGACCGAGGGCGAGGTCTGGATCGGCGGGCGCCGGGTGGATCACCTGCCGCCCAAGGATCGGGGCATCGCCATGGTGTTCCAGAACTATGCCGTATTCCCGCATCTGACCGTGTTCGAAAACATCGGGTTCGGCCTGCGGATGCAGAAACTGCCCAATGACGAGGTCAAGCGCCGGGTCGAGCGCACGGCGGGTCTGATGCATATCGACCAGCTGCTGGGGCGCTATTCGGGCGAGCTGTCCGGCGGTCAGCGCCAGCGCGTCGCCGTGGCCCGCGCCCTGGCGATGGAGCCCGACGTGATCCTGATGGACGAGCCCCTGTCGAACCTGGACGCGCTGCTGCGGATGGAGATGCGGGCCGAGCTCAAGGGCGTTCTGGCCGAAAGTAACACCACCGCCATCTACGTCACCCACGACCAGGTCGAAGCCATGAGCATGGCCGACCGGATCAGCGTGATGCATCAGGGCAAGATCGTTCAGGCAGCCTCGCCGATCGAAGTCTACCGCAACCCGGCGGCCGAGTTCGTGGCCGGATTCATCGGCAATCCGCCGATGAACTTCCTGCCCGCCACCCCGTCCGGAGACGGCAAATGGACCGTCGCGGGCCAGATCCTCGACGGGCCGCCCCGAACCACGCCGTTGCATTTCGCCATCCGCCCCGAGGATCTGCGCCCGGCCGACACGGGCCTGGCCGCCACGGTCAAGGTGGTTGAACCCCTGGGCGCGCATCTGCTTGTCACATGCAGCGTGGACGGCGCTCTGTTCCGCGCGGTTCTGGACAGCGATCTGAACGTCCGCCGCGGCGACACCCTGACCCTGGCCCCGCAGCCCGACCGGGTGCGCTGGTTCGACCCCGAAACAACCCTGGCCGTGGCCTGAGGAGCGCGCAATGAAACAGGATCTGATCGAACAGGCCCGCGCCGTTCTGGCCCGAAACGACCGGGGCGACTACACGGTGCCCACCCACGGCCTCTATCCGTTCCAGTGGAACTGGGACAGCGCGCTCAGCGCCCTTGGGTTCTCGCATTTCGACGAGGCCCGCGCCTGGCGCGAGATCGAGACCTTGTTCCGGCATCAGTGGGATGACGGCATGGTGCCGCATATCATCTTCCACGAGATGAACGACGGCTATTTCCCGGGGCCGGATGTCTGGGCCACCGGCCGCGCGGTTCCCACCTCGGGCATCACGCAGCCGGCGGTGGCCGGGTTCGCCGTGCGGCGGATCCATGCGCGGGCGAAGAACCGGGGGCTGGCCGATGCGCAGGCCCGCGCCCTGCTGCCCAAGATCCACGCCTGGCATCAATGGTTCTTCACGAACCGCGACCCGCAGGGTACCGGTCTGGTCGCCATCATTCACCCGTGGGAATCGGGGCGCGACAACTCGGTCGATTGGGATGCGGCGCTGGCCCGGGTCCCGACCGAGGGCGTGGCTCCGTTCCAGCGTCGCGACGTAGCCCATGCCAACCCGGCGCACAGGCCGACCGACGAAGAATACCGCCGCTATATCTGGCTGGTGCAACATTTCCGCGACCTTGGCTGGGACAATTCCAGGCTGCATGATGCCTCGCCGTTCCGGGTCGTGGACCCGGGATTCAACGCGATCCTGATCCGCTCGTGCCTTGACCTTGCTGCGCTGGCCGACGACTTGGGCGAGGCCGAGATCGCCAGCGCTTCGCGCGCCTTTGCCCAGGCGGGCATCGCGGCGATGGACGCCCTGTGGAGCGAGACCCGTGGGCAATATCTGTGCTTTGATCGGGTCACCGGGGAGTTGATCGACAGCCCCTCGATCGGCGGGTTGCTGGCGGCGTTCTGTCCCATCCCCGAGCACCGCGCGCAAGCCATTACCCAGCGGTTGGAAGCCATCGGTGCCACGGTCCCGTATCTGGTGCCCAGCCACGACCCGGCGGCCCCCGAATTCGACGGGCTAAGGTACTGGCGCGGGCCGGTCTGGCTGATCGTGAACTACATGATCGCAGATGGTCTGCAACGCGCCGGGCAAACCCGGATCGTGCAGCGGATCGTCGACGACAGCCTGCGCCTGATCGAGCAAAGCGGCTTTGCCGAATATTACGACCCGGTCACCGCCGAACCCTGCGGCGGCAGCAGCTTCACCTGGACGGCCGCGATGGTGATCGAGATCCTGAACGCGGAAACCACTCCGGCATGAACGGCGCTGCACCGGTCCCCGCCCAATGGATACCGGACTGACCGATGGCGGGACCGTCCATTGTTTCCGCCCCCGGGCAAGCGGACTGGGTCGAGCAAGCCCTTCTTGCGGAATTGCGGGCCACTGCGCCCCAAGGGGTCAATGACAGCATCACGCTGATTGCGCAGGACGGCGAGGGCCGGGTTGGCGGCCTGCATGGCGCCACCTCCTATGGGTGGCTGCTGATCAAGACCTTATGGATCGACCCGGCCCATCGACGCCGCGGTTTGGGTCGGCAGTTGCTGGACCACGCCTTTGACGAGGCGCGCCGACGCGGGTGTCATTCTGCGTGGCTGGACACATCCAACCCGGCCGCCACACGGTTCTATCAGGCTTCGGGCTTCGAGCCCTTTGGTCGCCTGGCCAACACGCACACGCAAAACCCGCCCGGACATTGCCGCTGGTTCTTGTGGCGCCCCTTGCCGTAGCCATGGCCACGCCGCCCTCACAACCGTTTGGCCGGGTCGAACACCTGCTGCCACCGCTGTGCATAGCGGGATCTATCAGCCTTGGGCGCCAGGACGGGAACCACCGGAGGCGTACTCGCCAGAACCGCCTCGATCGACTTGCGCCACGCCTTGGGATCGGACCCGCACGGGATCACGCCGCTTGCCCCGATCCGGTCACGCAGACCGTCGACCATGCTGACGATGACCGGACGCCGCGCCGCGCGCGCCTCATCCGCCACCAGCCCGTAGGCCTCCCATCGCGAGGGCATCGCCACCACGTCCACGACCCGATAGGCTTCGGCCGGGTCGTCGGCGTGGCCCCGAAACTCGATCCGCCGGTCACCTGCGGCCAAGGCTGCAAGGCGGTCGCGCTGGCTGCCTTCACCAAAGATCACAAGCCGTGCATCGGGGTTGGGGCACATGCGAAATCCTTCGATCAGCAGATCGAAGCCTTTCTGCGGCTCGAGCCGTCCGATCGCACCGATGACCCGGGCCGCCTCGACCGGCCCGGCTGCGCGCGCAACTGCGCTCAGGTCAACCTGCGGCGAGATCACGCTCAGCTTGGATGCGGGCGCCAACCGACGTTCCGCCATCCAACCGGCCTGCGCCTTGCTGACGGCGATGACCTGATCGAACAACGAATAGGTCACGCGCAGCATCGCAAAGAACCGCCGCTTGTGCGGCACGTTCAAGGCTGTGAAAGACCGGGTATAGCTGTGTTCGACATGAACCAGCCGCGTGGTGGGATGCATCGCCCGCAGGGCCGAGAAGGCCGGCAGGCAACGCCAGCCGGGGGCGATGTGGCATACGATGACATCGGCGTCGAAACTGCCCCAGCTGAAGGCGGTCCGTTTGACCGGGCGAACTTCTTGGTGGACTTCGTCGGCCAGTTCGGGCAGCTGCGCAAGATGGTCGAGCATTCGCATGACCCCACCGGCCGTGGTGTCATCAACAAGGTGAAGAACGGTGATCTTGGACATTTGGAAACCTCGGTTCAGATGGAAGTCTGGCGGCGCATGAGGCGACCGGCTTGAACAACAGACGCCGGCCCGACCGCGCGCAGTGCTGCGGCCGCGATGATGGTGGTCAACGTTTTGGCGGGTTCTTCGATCAGGGGCCGGGCGCTGGTTGAAGCCGACCGCTGCGCAAGCTCCCAAGCCTTTTGCGCATCCAGATTGCTGACCGCGCGGCGCGCAAGATAGCGCAGCTGATAGGCGCGCGCCGCCGCCTCGTGCCGGGCAAAGAATTCGGGGTTCAGCGGACGCAGCTTGTCGGCCATCCTCTCCCACGCCTGCAACTGCCGGTCCAAGGCCGCCGACAGGCCGGTCGCATGGATCCGGTAGCGGGTCAGCAACCCCGGCACGCCTGCGATTTGCCAATCCGTCGTCAACATCAGCCGCAGCCAGGATTCGATGTCCTCGGACTGGCGAAAGGTCTCGTCAAAGACCCAGTCGCGTTTGGTCTCGAACGCGGGGCGGTAGGCCAGATCGAGCAAGGCCGATTTGCGCATTACCGCTGCTGATCCATTGCCGATCGGGTTACGTTTCAGGACATGCGCCGCCGTCACGTCCTGCAGGCGCGGCGACTGGCGGACGCGCATCAACCGACCACCCTCGTCGATCATGGCGCTGCCGGAATAGCTGATCGCAACGTCGGGTTCGGCCTGCAGGTGGCGCACATGGGTGGCCAGCTTTTCGGGCAGCCACAAATCGTCGGCGTCGCAGAAGCCGACGAACTCTCCCCGCGCGGCCGCGATGCCGGTATTGCGCGCCCCGGCGAGGCCGCGGTTTTCCTGCCGGATCACCCGCACTCGTGGGTCGGTCGCATGAGCGCGGGCAATGGCGGGGGTTTCGTCCTGCGAGCCGTCATCCACGATGATGATTTCGAAATCATCATGGGTCTGCGACAGAAGCGAGGCCAGAGTCTCGGCCAGGGTCGCGGCGGTGTTGTAGGCGGGAACGATGATGGATGCCTGGGGCATTTTGGGTCTCCTGGTTGGGATCAGCGGGCAAACAGCGCCTGACGGATCGGGCGGGGCAGGGCGGGGGCCAGTGCCGCGCCAAGTGCAGTGGGCACACCGCGCCGAATGGGGTTGAGAAAGCTGCGCGCGCTCAGCGCCAGACCGGCGCGGGCATAGGCGCGGGCCATCGACGGTTCTGCCCCCAGACGCAGCGCGCGCCGGGCCAGATACCGCATGTAGATCGCCTCGGACGCGGGCGACGGCGCGACGCCGTAGCGGGCCGCCGTTGCAACCGCCCGTGCGCGCCCGGCCCGCATCGCCTCGAGGTTCGAAGACAGACCGCTGCCGCTGGTCCGGTACCAGACCTGCAGGCGATCAACCCCGATGATCGCGTGGCCTTCGCCCGCCAAGCGGATCAGCAGCTCGAGATCTTCGTTGTGGACCGCAGCCGGGTTCAACCCGCCGACAGCAGCGAACACCTGGCGGCGCACTGCAAGGTTCGACATCGTGCACACCGCATTTTCCGCCAGCAGGTCAGGAATAGTCAGGGGATTAGTGGGAACCGTCGAGCGCGTCGGACAATCGCCGGGGGTTTCGGAAAAGAACCCGATCCGGCCAAAGGCCGCATCAATGCTGGTATCTACAAACAACCGGTCCAGTTGGGCCAGCTTGTCGGTGACCCACAGGTCATCCGCGTCGCAGAACGTCAGGATGTCGCCGGTGGCCACTGCCGCACCATGGTTGCGCGCAGAGCTGGGGCCGCTATTGGGATTGGCCTCAACCCGCACCCGGGCGTCCCTCGCGCAGAATTGCCGGACAACTTCGGTCGTCTGGCGCGAGGGTTTGTCGCCCACGCATATGAGCTCGAAATCCTCAAAGCTCTGCCCCAGCAGGCTGTTCAGGGTGTCGGCAATGGTTGCCGCATCATTGTGGAAGGGAACGATGATGGAAAACCGGGTCATTGGGCGCGTGCCTCCTGAGTGATTGCAGAACCCCGCGGCAGCAGCGCCCAAGATGCGGTCAGCATGATGGCGCTGCAGGTGCAGACATACCCGACGGCGACGGGCATCAAGCCCAGCGGCGCCATCAGGGCCGTGTTGGCGATCAGGCCCACGGCCAGAACCGTGCTGACCCGCAATTCCGTGACGGGGCGGTTTTCCGACCGCAGCCATCCGGCGACCGCCGACCAGATCACCGTCGGCAGGGCCGCAAGGCACAGAACCGATACCACCGGGGCGATCTCGGCCCAGCCCTGTCCCAGCAGCAGCGGCACATAGACCGGGGCCAGCGCCGCCTGCAGCAGAACCAGCGGCGTCAGGATCAGCAGCGACAGGCCCAGCCCGTGGCGCAGCGCCCCATGCTTGTCCTCGGCCGCGCACAGATGCGGGAACAGAACGACCGAGAAGGCTTGCGTGAACGAAGTGGCCAGCCCAAGCCCCGCATTGAAAGCCATGAAATAGATGCCAAGCGCCTCTGCGCCCATCATCGCGCCCACCACCAGCTTGTCTGCCTGCAGGCGCAGAACCTTGACCAGTTCGACGCCCAGAACGGCCCAGCCGTAGACCACGAAAGGTTTCAAGGCTGCAAACCCGGCCTGACGATCAGGCGACCACCGACGCAGGCGGCGCATCAGCACCAGCCAGACAGGTGCAGTCAGCAGGCGCGGAAGGACCAGCGCCAGGGGCGAAGCCCAGACCACCGCCAGCAGCGCCGTCAGGGCATTGGCCCCCACGACTTGCCCGCCGGCGATCGCGGCCGTCTGCTGCAGCTTACCCTCGCGCATTGCCAGTGCGGCCTGAACCAGGCCCGCCGGCATGAACAGGTATTCCCCGGCCAGCACCGCCAGCAGCATCGCCAGCATTGCGTGGCCCATGACGAACAGTGCCGCTGCGACCGCCAGTTGCAGCAGGCACAGCCCCGAGCACCAGACCCAGAAAATGCGGTGCGCCGTGTTGCACCGCTGCGCCAGTTCCTCGGACGGGGCCTGAATGATACGCTGGTTCACCCCGTTCTCGGTCAGCGCCTTGAGGATGTCGCCCGCCGCCAGAGCCGCAGCGGCCAGACCGATCGCTTCGGGGCTGAGGGTACGGGCAACGGCCACCACGACGACCAGGCGCGACGCCTTGGCCGCCACTTCGGAGGCGGTGTAGGCCAACAGGTGCCGCAGAAAACCGGATTGTGCAAAGCTGTGCGTCATGACGCCGTGATCCCGAAAAACAGTTGTTGGTTCTGTTGTACGGGTGACCAAGGCCTGTGTCCCGGACGCGGTCGTACGGGGCAGGGGACCGTTCGGAGAGGGACCTATCCGAATGGGACAAGCCGCCATACCGATGCCGGGCTGACGCAGGCCGCGCGGCAGGGTTTATCTTCTGTGACAGATCAGGAGATGAAAATGACCATGAATTTCAAGACCTTCCTTATTACGGCCGTCAGCGCCTCGACCCTGCTGGGGTGCAGCAGCATGCAGACCCCGCGCAACATCGAAGCCGTATCACGCGGCGAAAGCTATCAGGCGCAATACCGCGAACCCGGACGTCGGCGGGGCGACACGCCGTTGCTGCAGGCCGCCGCGATGAACGGCCAGACTTGCATGCCGCAGGCCGGCGATCAGGGCGCAAATGCATATGCGAAATGGGCGCAACCCGCGCTCAGCCCCTTGCTGGGCGAGAAACTGTCGCGCAACGACATGGTCCAGATCACCATCGAAGGGGACGACCTGCTGAGCGACGCTTATGTCGTTTCGCGTGACGGAGACCTCAAGCTGCCCTACCTGCCGCCCGTGCGCGCCCAGGGCCGCACCACCGAGCAGGTCGAACAAGAGGTGGCCCGCGTTCTGGTTGCGGCCCAGTTCTATGACGCCGAACCCCGCGTGACCGTGCGGGTCAGCGATTTCGCCTCGGTGACAGTGGGTGTGCGCGGCGCAGTGTTCGAGCCGCACTCGGTCGAGATCGGCGGTGTTCCGGGCGATTCCCTCGACCGTCGGCGCCAGGGCGCGCTGGGGGCCTCGACCGAGGGGCGCAACCTGTCGGTGGCGCTGCGGGCCGCAGGCGGGGTGCGGCCGGATGCCGATCTGTCAGCGGTCGAGCTGCACCGCCAGGGGCGCATCTATCGCATGGATCTGCGTGGTGTGTTCGAAGGATCGGACCCGACCGATATCATGCTGCTGACCGGCGACCAGATCGTGGTCAACAGCCGCGGGTGCTTCCAGGACGCGCTGATGCGCCCCAGCCCGATCAGCCCGCCCGGCGTGACGCTATACATGTCGAACCTGACCCAACCGGCCGCGGGCAATGCAGAATCCGCCATCGGACGCGACGTGCGTGAAGTGCCCTATGGCACCCGTTTCCTGCAGGCCGTGGTTGACAGCAACTGCGTCGGCGGGTCGAAAACCACGAACGCCAACCGCAGTGCTGTACTGTTCACGCGCAACCCCGTAACCGGGTCCTCGGTCGTCATCGAGCGCAATATCGAAAAGCTGCTGCGGCGCGGAGACCGCGACGACTTCGATCCCTATGTTCTGCCGGGTGATGCCGTGGCCTGTTACGACAGCAAGGTCACCGGAGTGACCGAAATCGCCCGGTCGCTGGGCATCGTCGGGGCCGCCGCGCTGCTCATCCCTTGATCGCACCGGGGGCAGGCAGGGCAGCCTTTGCCCGCTCCCAAACCTCGGGCAGACCGTTCAACAGGTCGGCGACCTGCTGACGGTCTGCGGATTTTGCAGACATCTCGATCGCAATCAGCGCATCGCGGAACCCCATCGCGCCGAAGGTCGCCGCGCTTCCCGCCAGCCTGTGACACTCCTGCGCGACCTGGTCCAGATCGGCTTCACCGCCGTCCAACTGGGCAAGCTGCGCGACGACGGCATCCCCTTCGGACAAGTATTTGGCAAGCAACCGGTCAAAGACGTCGGCGCCGAGGCTGGCGCGCAGATCTCCGATATGATCCGTTTCGTCCTCGGACCGGGTCGAAGCTCCGGGGCCGGTGACAACCGACAAGGCCTTGCGCAAGGCATCCAGGGCAATCGGCTTGCCGACAAAGGCTGTCATACCGGCGGCGCGGAACGCGTCGACCGCATCAGGCAGCACGTTGGCCGAAACGGCAATGATCGGTATCTCCGCCGAAGGCCCACCCCCGCTGCGGATGTGGCGCGTGGCCGTCGGGCCGTCCATGACCGGCATGCTGATATCCATCAGGATCACGTCGAACCGATGCGCAGCCGCCGCGTCCACGCCCAGTTGGCCGTTCTCGGCAACCGTCACCCGGTGACCGTCCAGTTTCAGCATGTTGCAGATCACCTCGCGGTTGATCTCGTTGTCTTCGACCACCAGCACGTCCAACGGCTGTGCGTGCTGAACCTCTGGCTGGTCGCTGTCAACGTTGGCGTCCAATTCCGCGTCCTGCAGCGGCAGACGAACCCAGAATACACTGCCCTCGCCGGGTGTGCTTTCAACGCCGATCTCGCCGCCCATGGCCCGAGCAAACCGACGTGCGATGCCCAGGCCCAGACCGGTGCCGCCGGCGGCCCGACCGATGCTTGGATCGCTGGTGTGAAAATCGTCAAAGATGACGTCGACCTCATCAGGGCCGATACCGATACCCGTGTCGATGATGCGGAATTCAAAGATGTTGACGCCGGCCGTTGGGCCAGGCTCGGTTACTTCGACCTCGATCGAGATCCGGCCGTTTTCGGTGAACTTGATGGCATTGCCCACAAGGTTCAGAAGAATCTGCCGCAACCTTTGGGCATCGGCGGCAACACAGGGGCGCGCCTCGCCCACCCATTGCCACGAGATGGAGTTCCCACGCGAGGCAGCGTTGCCGCTTTGACCGTCCACAATCTCTTGCAGGATGTCGTTCAGGTTCGAGGGCTGCAACGCCACCGACAGTTTCCCGGCCTCGAACCGGGCGATGTCCAGAACGGTGTCGACGTGGTTAAGGAGGATCTGGCCCGAGATTTCCATGTTCTCGACAAACCGTGCCTGTTCCCGCGACGTGCGGGTGTTTTTCAACAGCGTGAGGTTGCCCAGCAGCCCGTTCAGCGGCGTGCGGATCTCGTGGCTCATCACGGTCAGGAAATCGGCCTTGGCCTTTTCGCCGGCAAGGGCCTGGTCGCGGGCATGGATCAGTTCCTGCTGCGCCGCCACCTGCTGCGAGATGTCGCGGACAAAGCCGATGACGATTTCCTGATCGCCCGCCCGGGCCGACTGCAGCGCCAGTTCGACCGGGAACTGCTCGCCATCCGCGCGCATCGCTTCCAACTGGACACGGCCTTTGCCGACGACATGGCGTTCCCCGCCAGACTGCATGCGCACCATGCCGGCGCGATGTGCCTCACGCAGATGCGGCGGCACGATCAGGTCACCGATCGAGCGCCCCCGGGCCTGATCCGCCGTATAGCCGAATATTGCCTCGGCGGCTGGGTTGAACTCGATCACGTCGCCCTTGGCATCGACCACGATCACCCCGTCCAACGAGGTGGAGAGGATCGTGTTCATCCGTTCATTCGCCTGCCGCAGGGCCCGGCCGCGCCGCGTGGCGCGCCGGTTGACCACCAGAAGATAGGCGCTGACAGCACCCAGGGTCAGAAGCAACGCCCCCGACAGAATCGCCAACCGCAGCAGGTTTGCCGCCGTCTGGGTGCGCTGCTGGTCTGACTCGGTGGCAAAATACGAGATGCCCGAAACGGCCAACGTGCGGACATGCGGACCGATCTCAAGGGCGGCGCGTTTCAGATCGTCCAGTTGTTCGGACAGCTCGGCATCCGGCGCGTCGATCAACGGGATTGCGGCGTTCAGGTGCCGGGTCACCCGCTCCAACGGCAGGCGGAACCGGTCATCCTGGCGCAACGGCTGGAATACGCGTGATTGGGCCAGCGTATCGACACGGCTGTAAAACAGATCGAACCGCCGGCGCACCAGATCCAACGTGCCATTTTGCGCGTCCTGCGCCGCCGACGCGGTTTCCAGAGCGTTCAGGTATGACAGATAGTCGACCTCGACCTGCGACAGCGTCCATTGGACATTGTCCGAAGGCGCCGCTCGCCGGTCGTTGAAATCGGTAAACACCTGCGCCGACAACCACGCCACCGTGACCAGACCCAACAAAACGCCGAAGCCGATGAGCCCGAAGACCCATCGGCGGCGCAAAACCTGCGTATCGGTATCGCTCAATCCGAGCCTCATCGATTGTTCACTGCGCTTTACTCATTACTGCACTCATTCCGGTTGCAAGCTATTTAACGACCTCAAGACGATCGAGTTGCCAGATGCTGCGCGAATAGGTCACCTCGGTCTGGTATTTCGGGTCGCTGTCATAGGGGTAGACGATCCACAGCGGGCCCTTCTGCCGGCGCGACATCTCGGCGCCGTCCATCTCATAGGCCACAATCGGGTCGCTTTCGGTGACCGAGTCCATGGGGATTTCGACCGCATAGTCGTTGATCGCCGTGGCGCGGATCATGCTTCCATCGGCACCGACTGCTTGTAACACCACCGACAACGGTACGCCGACAAAGGTGTTCTCACCTTCAGTCCAGATCGTCGAGGTCGCAAAAGTCCGCGCGGGCAAGGATTTCAACATGTCCATGTCGAACCGCGCACCATCCTCGGCTCCGGACTGGGTCAGGTTGCCGGTGATCGTCAGAACCACGTCTCCGGTGGGTTCGGCCAGATCCTGGGCCTGTGCCTGGCCCAAGGTCAGAATCATTGCCAGGGCTGCAAGTAAAATCCGCATTTCATTCTCCTAGTGTCCAACTGCACAAGATCAGAAAGCGTGACCGGGCAACAGTCGGGCATCGGGATAAGCACCTATCCAAACGGATAGGTGCCCGCCGTTACGCAGCCGGGCGCAGGTGGCCCATGCGCTGTGCCATGATCCGCTCAAACCCTTCGCGCAGCTCTGACCGCTGCAGGGCAAAGACCGCGGTGGCCTCAAGATATCCGGCGACCGACCCGCAGTCGAAGCGTTCACCCGCAAAGGCGTAGCCCGAGCAGCCAGCGGTTTGGATATCCGCAGCGATGGCGTCGGTCAGCTGGATTTCATTTCCCGCACCCGGTGCCTGGCCGGCCAGTCGATCAAAGATCGACGGCTGCAGGATATACCGCCCGACGATGCCGTAGTTCGACGGCGCCTGCTCGGGGCTGGGCTTTTCGACCAGGCCGCGCAGCTTTTGCACACGCCCGGCCTGCAGGGCGATATCGACGACGCCGTAGGACCCGATCCTGTCGGACGGCACGGATTGGGTCGCAACCATGTGGCCGCTCTGGTCACAATAGCTTTGGACCATCTGTGACAGGGTCGGGCGTCGGGCGCTGATGACGTCATCGGGCAGGATCACCGCAAACGGCTCATTGCCCACACACTCGCGCGCCAGCGACACCGCATGGCCCAATCCACGGGGCGCGTCCTGCCGGACAAAGCAGTATTTGCCATCCTCCAGATCGGCGCAGCGCAGGTTGTTCAAAAGCTCGGTCTTGCCACCATCCTTCAACTTGCGTTCAAGCGCCGTATTCCGCCCGAAATAGGCCTCGAGCGCGGTTTTCTCGGGTGACGTGATGAAGATGAATTCTTCAATCCCGGCCGCGCGCGCCTCGTCGACCGCATATTGGATCAGCGGGCGGTCGATCAGGGGCAGCATTTCCTTGGCCACGGTCTTGGTCGCGGGCAGAAACCTTGTGCCCAGTCCGGCGACAGGAAAGACGGCTTTGCGAATCTTGGTCATATCAATTCTCCTTTGGTTTTCTCAGTAGGCGCCGCGGCCGGACACGACGGCCCGCACGGTCATGGCAATCAGCATCAGATCCAGAAGGGCCGAGCGGGACCGCACATAGGCCGTGTCCAGATCGATCATCCGGTCAAAGTCGATGGCGGCCCGGCCCGACACCTGCCACAGCCCGGTGATCCCGGGGCGGACGGCCAGGCGTTCAAGCGCGCGGGGCGGGTATTTGGCGACCTCCTCGGGCAGGGCAGGGCGCGGTCCGACGATCGACATGTCGCCCTTCAACACGTTGAGGATCTGCGGCAACTCATCCAGCGAAAAGCGGCGCAGAACCTTGCCCACCCGTGTGACACGCGGATCGTGACGGGCCTTGAAGCACACGCCTGCGCGGTCGGACTGCGCCAGCAGGCTGGCCCTTTGCGCTTCGGCGTCTGTGGTCATCGAGCGGAACTTGTAGACGGTGAAAGGCACCCCGTTCCTGCCAACCCGCGTCTGCCGGAACAGGGCCGGGCCGCGGCTGTCCAGCCGGACAAGGGCGGCAATGGCCAGCATCGGCAAGGCCAGAACCGTCATGGCCGCCAGCGCAACGGTCAGGTCAAGAATACGGTTGGGCGTCAGCCCGCCAAGAGCCTGGGCGACGCACCGGCCCAGAAATTCGAAATTTCCGATCAGATAGCGGCGGGCCATGCGGCGTGGCTCCATCGCCAACCGCCACGCCCATTCCATCCGAACCCGCCGTACGATCCCGGGCGCCCGCCGGACGTTGCCCGCCAGAAAGTCGAACAACGCGCCGACACCCAGCACCAGGTTCGGGTTCAGCCGTGCGCGGTGCTGCGTAATCCACAGTTCTTGCAGCGGAACGCCCATGGCCACCAGCAGGATATCTGCGCCGGACTGGTTGATTTCGTCCAAGGCTTCGTCCGTCCGTTCGATGCCACTATACCCGTCGCGGAAACCGGCAATCCTCAGGCCGGGCGCCATGTCTTGCAGGCGCGCTGCCGCGGCCTGTGCGGTGCCGGGCGTTCCGCCCAGCAGATAGACCGTCTGGCCCAGCTTGGCCGCGCGCCGGACCAGGCGCGGGACAAAGTCGGTTCCGTTCAAGTTCTCGGCCAGGTGTTCGCCCTGCATCGCGGCGGCAAGCTCGACCCCGATCCCGTCGGGAAGGACGAGGTCGGCTTGCGTCAGGGCTGCTCGATATTGGTCATTCTTTGCCCGGACATTTGCGCAATGGGCGTTCAGGAAAAAGACGGTCCGGCGGTGACCATCCAAAAGCGTGGTGATGACCGGCCCGGATTCTGCATTCACCACCGGCTGCCCGAGGATTTCGGTGATCGGCAGCGCGGTGCCGAGCGTGGTGTGTGCGCCGTCGAAAAGGGCGTGAGCGGCTTGAAAGTGCATGGAACTCTCCGAACATGAACTGAACTGTTGCTCTGAACCTGCCCGTTGTGCCGGCACCGCAACAGACGAGCATCGGGAGAGCGCGCGGAGAAATCGGCTGACTGACACGGCCCCGATGCGGCTCCGCGCGGACATCCGGCCAGTTGCTCCTATCCGATCGGGTATCTGCCTGTCCGTTCGGCAGGCTTCACCGCCAATCATCAATGGTTTATTAACCTTTTCAGGTCTGGGTGGAGGCACATGGAGTTCATTGATGAAAGTTCTTATCGCCGACGATCACGAACTGGTTCTGGACACGCTCGTCGCCTTCATCGAGGCCGCGGGCGGGATCGAACCCACCACCGCGCCGGATTTTGCGACGGCAAAAGCCAAGATCGAATCCGAAGGTCCGTTTGATCTGGTGCTGCTGGATCTGAACATGCCGGGCATGAACGGGCTGAGCGGGTTGGAAACCTGCATTGGCATGGATCGCGCGCGGCATGTGGCTCTGTTCACCGGCGATGCCTCGCGCGATCTGGCTGAACGTGCGCTCGAGCTGGGGGCAGCCGGGTTTGTGCCCAAGACCCTGCCGGCCAAATCACTGGTAAACGCCATCCGTTTCATGGCCATGGGTGAGCAATATCTGCCCGTCGGTTTCATGAGCGCCGAGCAGCCGAACGACACCCACCCGATGGCCAAAAAACTGACCGAGCGCGAACGCCAGGTCCTCAAAGGCCTGACCGAGGGCAAGTCGAACAAGGAGATCGCCCGCGATCTGGACCTGTCCGAGCCCACGATCAAGCT
Source organism: Ruegeria sp. CG3 (assembly GCF_056537205.1). Lineage (NCBI taxonomy): Bacteria > Pseudomonadati > Pseudomonadota > Alphaproteobacteria > Rhodobacterales > Roseobacteraceae > Ruegeria > Ruegeria sp. CG3. Next base: position 65,632 of record NZ_JBQFRC010000004.1, read on the forward strand.
GCATGTGAAAACGCTGTACCGCAAAGTGGGTGTCAGCAACCGCACCCAGGCCGCGATGGCCGCGCGCGAGGCGGGCCTGTTCTGACCCGCGCCCATCCTTTCGGATAGGGGGCCTGTCCCAACCCGCCCCGGCCTAACCCCTTGCGCAGCGGACAGCCCAAGCCGCATCCGTATATCAATCCTGTAAGAGAGGATTTGATATGCCGAACCAGATTTCCGACAACCGTCAAACGCTTGCGACAAACCGCCCCTGGGACTGGGCGCGCATCAGCCGCACTGACATCCGGTCGCTGGGCTGGCGGCGCGTTCTCAAAGGCGGGCGGCTGACCGATGCGGGACGGCTGCCGCGATACGTTGCGTTGTTTCTTCTGGGATCCAGCTGCATTTGGGCCCCGATCAGCGGGTATCTGGCAACCGCGCCGGTCAAATACGCATCCCACGCCTCGTTGATCCTGCCGGGGTCGGGTGCGTCGGCCTCGGTTAATCTGGCCAATATCGGGCAGGCCTCGTCTTACGCCAATTCGGCCTTTGCCAACGGTTCGATCAGCCCCACCGAAACCTACAAGCGGCTGTTGTCGGCCGATCGCATTCTGGATGCGGCGGCACGCGCCGTCGGGGCCGAGCGCGATGCGTTCGGCAAGCCGCGCATCCGCCTGGTGGATCAGACCAGCCTGATCCACATCGAAATGGAGGCCGCCAGCCCGGGGGACGCGCAACGCCACGGCGATGCCCTTGTTGCTGCGTTCTTCGCCGAGATCGACGCCTTGCGCGCGGACGAGATCGCCACGCGCGAAGCAAGCAACAGTGGCGCAATCGACGACTATCAGCGCTCCGTTCGTGAAACCCGCGCTGCGATCGAGCAGTTGCAGCGGCAGAGCGGGCTGCTCTCGGCCGCCCAATACCGTGAGCAGGTGGCCGCCAATGACCGCGCGCGCCAGACGCTGCGGGCCGAGGAAAGCACGCTGGCCCGCCAGGCCGAGCGGGTCGCGGCGCTTGAGACTGCGCTGGATTTGCCGCCGGATGCCGCCGCGGTCACGCTGAAGCTGTACGCCGACGCGCAATACATGTCATTGCTCAAGGATGTTTCGGCCGGCGCGGCCAAGCTGGCGCAGGCCGATGCCAATTACGGGCCGCGCCATCCGGTCTATCGCGCAGCGCGGGACGAATATGAAGGCGCACGGAAGGTTGCCGTCCTACGCGCGGCCGAGGTGACCGGCCTGTCGGTCGAGCAGCTCTCGGGTCTGGACCGCGCCCCCGAGGGAGAGCGTGCGCAGTTGCTGAGCGAGCTTGTCCGCGAAAACGCCCTGCGCGCGGGGCAGGAAAAGCACGTAAAAACCCTCGCCGCACAGGTCGCGGCCGAAACTGCGCGCCTGTCCGCGCTGGCGTCGATGGCGGCTGAACTTGAAGACCGCCAAAGGGATTTTGCCGTGGCCGAAGCCGTCTTTGCCTCGGCCATCGCCCGGTCGGAATCGAAAAAGACCGATGTCTACGCCTCGTACCCGCTGATCCAGGTGCTGGAAAATCCGTCGCTGCCGGAACGGCCGTCTTCACCCAACAAGAAGCTGTCGATCGCGGCCGGGATTGCCGCCACGTTGATGCTTCTGATCGGGCTGACGCTGGCATGGGTCCGCAACCCGCTGATCTCGCGGCTGTTGAAAGACGCAGGCGAGAACAAGGCATGAGCCAGGCCGCGCCGCAGAACCCGGCCGAGCGGCTTGTCTTGCGCGCGCTGGTCTGGACATGGCCGTTCTATGCCATCGGCGCGCTCTATGTCGTCGGGCCGGTACTGGGATGGTCCCTGGCGGGGTTGGCGGGGTTGGCTTTGTATCTGGGGCCGGCGATTCGTCCGGATCTGCGGGCCACGGGGCCGGTTCCGGCGCTGGCTTGGCTGTGGATGGCCGGCATGTTGTTGATGCTGTTTGCACTGTGGGCCGGCCATCTGGATTGGGGGCTGGGGCTGGGCAAGACCATCAAGTCCTCGATCGGCTGGGCCAAGGGCTGGGCGCTTATTCCATTGTTCATCCTGGCCGGGGCCGTGCTGCCGATCCGGCGCGAGGTTCTGGTGCGAGGCCAGTGCAAGCTGGGGCTGTGGACCCTGTGCCTTGCGCCCCCGCTGTTGGCTGCACCTTATCTGGGCCTGCCAAGCCAGATCTTCACCTCACCGCTCAAGGCGGTCGGGGGGCCGGGGCCCGAGTACTTCTCCGTCTATCTCTACACGATCGACCCGGCCAGTTGGACGCCCCGGTGGCAGTTCTTCGCGCCCTGGTCACCATTTGCCGCCCTGCTGGGGGTATGCATGGTCCTGTTCGCGCTCGAAGATCGGCACCGGGGATGGATGGCCGTCGGGCTGAGCGCGGGTATTCTCATGATCCTGGCGTCAAAATCCCGCATGGGGCTGGTCGGGCTGGTGGCCTGCACGCTGGGGCCGCGCCTTTTGCCGCTGGTGGCGCGCAGCGTCGGATGGTTTCTGGTGTCGGCCGTGGCGACGGCGTCTGCGGCGTGGGGTGCCGCCGCGATCGATCTCGGCAATCAGGCGCTGCAGAATTTCAAATCGGCGCGCGCCGACAGCACCCGCGTGCGCGAAACCCTGCAACGCATCGCCTATGAACGCTGGCAGTCCGACGCGGTGCTCTTTGGTCACGGAACGGTTCAGCCCGGTGCGCATTTGGTCGAATACATGCCCATCGGAAGCCACCACACTTGGTACGGCCTTCTGTTCGTCAAGGGCATCACCGGCTTCGTGGCGTTTCTTGTCCCCTTCGCCGTGCATTTCGGCGTGGTGATCACCGACGCCGTCCGGTCGGCGCGCGGGCGCCTGCCGCTGGGCCTGCTGATGACCCTGCTGCTGCTGACCTTCGGCGAAAACATCGAGATCGAGGCCTATCTGCTCTGGCCGGCGCTGCTGATGCTGGGGTGCCACCTGCGCGAAATGGCAGGGACCGGTGCTCAGCCGAGCGCGTAACCAGCCCCGCGTACGGTGCGGATCGGATCATCCCCCCCACGCACGGTCAGAGCTTTACGCAAACGCCCGATATGCACGTCGACGGTCCGGGTATCCACGTAGATATCGCGCCCCCAGACCCGGTCGAGCAATTGTTCGCGACTCCAGACCCGGCCCGGCTTTTCCATGAAGGTCGACAGCAGCCGGAACTCTGTCGGGCCCAGCTTGATGTCCTCGTCCGCGCGGGTCACGCGGTGCGTCTCGGCATCAAGGACGATGTCATCGTATTCCAACCGCTCGCCCACGGCTGCGGGGCGGGTCCGCCGGAACTGGGATTTGACTCGGGCCATCAGCTCGATCACCGAATAGGGCTTGGTGACATAGTCGTCGGCACCTGTCTCCAGCCCGCGCACCTTGTCGACCTCTTCGGATTTTGCCGAGAGCATGATCACCGGAATTGCACGGGTCGCGGCCGTCATCTTCAGTTGGCGGCAAATTTCGATCCCGGAAACGCCGGGCAGCATCCAGTCCAACAGGATCAGATCGGGCGGCACTTCCTTGATCTGCAACAACGCCTCGTCACCGGTTTCAGCCTGGCGCACGTCAAAGCCTTCGGCCTCGAGGTTGTAGCAGATGATCTCGCGCTGCGCGGGCTCGTCTTCGACGACAAGGATCGATGGCGTTGGCATCACAGGACCTCGGTGGTTTCCGTTGGTGTCTTGTCGAGGCGCGGGCGGTCATCATCAGGCAACTGCCCACTGACAAGGTAGATGGTCTGCTCCGCGATCCCGGTAGCATGATCACCGATCCGCTCGAGGTTTTTGGCCACGAAATGCAGATGCATGCCCGGGGTGATATTGCCCGGGTTCTCCATCATATGGGTCAGCAGAGCGCGAAACACGTTATTGTACATCGCATCCACATCAGCGTCACGTTCACGGATGGCCTGGGCCTTGTCCGCGTCCCGCTGGATGAAGCAATCCAGGGCATCCGCAATCATGCTCTGCACCAGCTGGGCCTGACGCGCTATGGCCGATTTGACTTCGTCCAAACTCGCCGAGTCCGCCAGGGTCACGGCACGCTTGGCGATGTTTTTTGCATGGTCCCCACTGCGCTCAAGCTGGTTGGCGATGGTGAAGGTCGCCAGGACCACGCGCAGGTCGATGGCCGTAGGCGCGCGCCGCGCGATGATGTTAGCGCTGTCGTTCTTGACCATCTCTTCCAACTCGTCGATGGCGCGATCAGCCTTGACGGTGCGCGCGGCGAGTTCGACATCCTTGTCGCACAGTGCCCGGATCGCGTCCGACAGGCAGCTCTCGACCAACCCACCCATGCGCATCAGGTGCGCCTGAACGGACTCGAGTTCCTGATCAAAAGATCGGACGATGTGCTTGTCCTTCATGGCGTCCTGGGTCATCCGATTCTCCCGGTGATGTAGGATTCCGTGCGCGGGTCTTCGGGATTGGTGAAGATGTGCCCCGTGTCCCCGTATTCCACCAAGCTGCCGAGGTGGAAGAACGCCGTTTTCTGGCTGACCCGAGCCGCCTGCTGCATCGAGTGCGTGACAATCACCACCGAGAAGTTCAGCTTCAACTCGTCAATCAGTTCCTCGACCTGGGCGGTCGCGATTGGATCCAAAGCCGAGCACGGCTCGTCCATCAACAGGACCTCGGGTTCAGTGGCAACCGCGCGCGCGATGCAAAGGCGCTGCTGCTGACCGCCGGACAAGCCGGTGCCGGGCTCGTGCAGGCGATCCTTCACCTCATCCCAGATGGCCCCCCGGCGCAAGGATTTCTCAACGATGTCATCCAGATCGGCTTTTGTTCTGGCCAGCCCGTGGATCCGGGGACCATAGGCTACGTTGTCGTAGATCGACTTGGGGAACGGGTTCGGCTTTTGGAACACCATACCCACCTTGGCACGCAGCTGCACCGGGTCGATCCGTTTGTCGTAGATGTCTTCGTTGTCGATCCGGATGTCACCTTCGACCCGGCAGACGTCAATCGTGTCGTTCATCCGGTTCAGGCAGCGCAGGAACGTGGACTTGCCGCATCCGGACGGGCCGATGAAAGCGGTTACCGTCTTGTCGAGAATGTCGACCGATACGTCCTTGATTGCCTGGTTGTCGCCGTAAAAGACCTGGACGCCCTTCGCCTGAATTTTGATGGCGTCGACGGCGGCACTCGGCTCGATCTTGCTCATGTCGTTCATCATGATGACCCCTTTGCGCTTACCAGCTGCGCTCGAATTTGTTGCGAAGATAGATCGCGATTGCATTCATCGTGACCAGGAACCCCAGCAGCACCAGGATCGCGGCCGAGGTCCGGCTGACGAAGCCGCGCTCGGGGCTGTCAGCCCAGATGAAGATCTGCGTGGGTAGGGCGGTGGCACTGTCGAACGGGCCAGCCGGGGCCGAGGTGATGAACGCGTTCATCCCGATCAGCAGCAACGGAGCAGTTTCCCCCAAGGCCTGCGCCAGCCCGATGATCGTACCGGTCAGGATGCCGGGCATCGCCAGCGGCAGCACATGACCGAACACCACCTGGTGCTTGGACGCACCGATGCCCAGGGCCGCCTCGCGGATCGACGGCGGCACGGCCTTCAGCGCCGCGCGGGTGGCGATGATGATCGTCGGCATGGTCATCAGCGCCAGCGTCATGCCACCCACGAATGGGGCCGAGCGCGGTAGCCCGAACCAGCCGATGAACACCGCCAGCGCCAACAGGCCGAAAACGACCGACGGCACCGCGGCCAGGTTGTTGATGTTGACCTCGATGAAGTCACTGACCTTGTTCTTGGGCGCGAATTCCTCAAGGTAGATCGCCGCGCCGATGCCCAGCGGGAAGGAAATCACGAAACACACGAACAGCGCCCAGAACGACCCGATCAGCGCGCCCTTCAGGCCCGCCAATTCGGGGAACCGGCTGTCGGCATTGGTGACCAGGCCGGTGTTCAGCGGCTTGCTGATCACGCCTTCGGCCTTGAGCTGATCGAACCACGCAATCTCGGCATCGTTCAAGCGGCGGTTCTGTTCGGGCGTGTCGCGGTCGATGGTGCCCTTGTTCAGCTGGTCATACGGGTCAGATACCGGCACGGTCATCGTGATGGTCTGACCAATCAGCGCAGGGTCGGCCACCACCCGGTCGCGCAGATCAAACTGCGCTCCGTTGGACAGGATGCCTGACAGGGCCTTGCGGGTAGCCCGATCGCTGGTGTCCACCTCGGGCAGCAACTCGGACAGTGAGGCTTGCAGCACGTCCTTGAAACCTCCCCGCGGCAGCTTTTCGGGCTTGATCTCCTCGGGGTCGACATAGACCTCAAGCGTGATCTTGGTCTGGGTGAACGCCTGGTATCCGGATGACACCAGCGAGGCCACCAGGATGAACAGCATCAGAAATGCAAACCCGATGGCGCCCAGGCCAAGGCCCTGTAGTATCTTCTGTTTACGATTGCGGCGGGCCAGGCTGGCGCGCACGGCGTCGGCGGTGTCTCCGCCTTTGGGCGAATTGTTTTGTCCTGCGGTCAGGTCAGCCATGATTCTTGGCCTCAGTCATAGGCTTCGCGGTACTTGCGCACGATGCGCAGCGCGAAGACGTTGATGATCAGGGTGACGACGAACAGCATCATGCCCAAGGCAAAGGCTGCCAGCGTCTTGGGGTTGTCGAACGAGGTGTCGCCGATCAGAAGCGTGACGATCTGCACGGTCACCGTGGTCACGCTGTCCAGCGGGTTGATGGTCAGCGAGGCGATCAGACCGGCCGCCATCACCACGATCATGGTTTCCCCGATCGCGCGGCTGACGGCCAACAGGATGCCACCGACGATGCCGGGAATGGCGGCGGGGAACAGCACGTTCAGAACCGTCTCGGCCCGTGTCGCCCCCAAGGCCAGCGCTCCGTCGCGCAGAGATTTCGGCACGGCTGACAGGGCGTCGTCGGTAAAGGACGAGATGAACGGGATCAGCATGATGCCCATCACGCTGCCTGCGGCCAGCGCCGTGTTGGGCGAAACCGGAATGCCCAGTGAGGCTCCGAAACTGCGCATGACCGGGGCCACGACCAGGATCGCGAAGAAGCCATAGACCACGGTCGGTACGCCGGCCAGGATCTCCAGCACTGGCTTGGCCACCGCCCGCAAGCGGTCGGGCGCGAATTCGTTCAGATAGATGGCCGACAACAGGCCCACCGGCACCGCCAGGAACAACGCGACCACGGTAATTGCGATCGTGCCGAGGATGACCGGAAGCCAGCCAAAGGCACCTTCGGCCGCAATCTGGTCCTCGCGCAGAGGAATCTGCGGTTCCCAGTTCAGGCCGAAGAAGAACTCGGTGATCGGCACCATCTCGAAAAAGCGGATGGATTCGAACAGGAGCGCGGCAATGATGCCGACGGTCGTAAAGATGGCGACGGTCGAACAGAAGATCATCAGGCCGGAAACGATGCGTTCCACACTGTGACGGGCGCGGAATTCGACACCGACACGCGACCGGGCAAATGCCACGATGGCTAGTGACAGAATGACAACGATCGAAAGCAGGACCCATCCCGACATCTGATGCAGTTCAAGATACCGCTGGGCCGCGTCCAGTTTCCATTGTTCCGGCTCGCCGAAAATCTGCCCGCGCGAGATCGACTTGATCTCGGCCAGCACCAATTGACGCCCGCCAGTGTCCAATCCGTCAAGGCTGCCGGCAGGCAGACCCGACATGACCACATGGTCGATCACCGGCCCCTGCAGGATCAGCCAAAGTACGATCAGCACAAAGACCGGAACCAGCGTGGACAGAAAAGAAAACAGCCCGTGATAGCCGGGCAGGGAGTGCAGGGACGTCCCATCTGCGCGCAGACCGGCCGCAGCCCGTCTGTTCAGCAAATATCCAAGGATACTGACGCCCAACAGCGCCGCAAACACGAAAGTAGTCATCTGCCCCCCAGGCACAAAAATGGGCTGCCCGGTTTCGCGGCCGGACAGCCCTGTGAATTGCAAGTCTTACGACTTGGGTTCCATGTTCTGGCCGTCCAGGATTGCATCCTGCAGCTCTTCACGGCGCTCGTCGGACAGGGCAACCAGACCACGTTCGGCCAGGTAGCCGTCGGACGCCAAAGCATCATCCGACATGTATTCTTCCAGGAACTCGTCCAGGTTCGGGATCACGCCGCGATGCGCGTTCTTCACATAGAAGTACAGCGGGCGGGACACCGGATAGGATTTGTCGGCGATGGTGTCGGCATTCGGCTCGACGCCTTCGATCGTGACCGGCTTCAGCTTGTCCAGGTTCTCGTACAGGAACGAGTAGCCGAAGATGCCAACGGCGTTCGGGTCCGCCTCAAGGCGCTGAACGATCAGGTTGTCATTCTCGCCCGCTTCGACGAAGGGTCCGTCGGTACGCATGCGCGAGCAGTTTTCCTTGACCCATTTCTTGTCGAAGTCACCGCTCTTGACGAAGTCCAGCTCTTTGCAGCCTTCATGCATGGCCAGCTCGACGAACGCGTCGCGGGTGCCCGAGGTCGGCGGCGGTCCATAAGCCAGGATTTCCACGGCCGGCAGGTCGGGGTTGATTTCGTTCCAGGTCTTGTACGGGTTGTCCTTCCACTCGCCATCAACCGGCACCTGGGCGCCGAGAGCCATGTAGATGTCGGCCAGCGACAGGTCCCAATCCTGTTCATTGCTGCGCGAGATGGCGATCGACAGGCCGTCGAAACCGATCAGAGCTTCAGAGATGTCGGTCACGCCGTTCTTTTGGCACAGCTCGTATTCCGAGGCCTTCATGGCACGCGATGCGCCGGTGATGTCGGCAGTGTTTTCGCCGATGCCTTCGCAGAAGATTTTCATGCCGCCGCCGGTACCGGTCGATTCGACGATGGGCGAAGCAGCGCCCGTGTTGTTGGCGAACTGTTCGGCCACGGCTTGGGTGTACGGGAATACGGTCGACGATCCGACGATACGGATGGCGTCGCGCGCCGAGGCAGCGGACGCGGCGATCGCGGTGATTGCCAGAACCGAAGCGGTCAGTTTGATGGTGGTCATGGTCACTCCTGAGAATCAGCTTTGGCCGCCCCCTGCGGCCTTGTTGAGTGCAGTAGTCCGGGCGTGCGAAGCTTATGTAACGCTTTCGTAACAGTTTTATGACAACCCACCCGCGGCGGTTCAAAAACTCGTCTGATCCAGATGCGCGGCTTTCGGCAGCCGTTTGTGCACGACCTCAAAACACCAGTTGCGACAAGGTTTTGCGTCAAACGAACAAGTGAATGGACTCGGGGTCTGTTTCAGGGAATCGTTTAGTCCGATCTTTTTTCTTGCTGCCACGGCAAGGCGACTGGAGGTGCAGACATGCTGACCAGAAGACATTTTGTTGCGACTTCGCTTGCTGTTTTCTCGCAACCGATTCTTGGCGCGACATCGGCCGAAGCGTCGACCGGATCTCAATGGGCGGCTTGGGACAGGCAGGTGACGCCGGCCAACTATGACCCGGCCACCTCGAACCCTTGGGGGTTGAATCCCCGGTTTCTGCCGCAACGGGTCGAAACCAATCGGTCGCTGGTGCCCGGTGACATTCACGTGGATGCGGTCGCGCGCTACCTGTATTTCATCGAAGAGGGCGGAACCGCGATGCGATACGGCGTGGCGATCGCCCGTGGCAATCTCTACGAACCCGGGACCTATACCATCCGGCGCAAGGCCAAATGGCCGCGTTGGACCCCAACCGCGGACATGATCAAACGTGATCCGCAAGACTATGCGCAGTTTGCCGACGGAATGCCCGGCGGACCCAACAACCCCTTGGGCGCACGCGCTTTCTACCTGTTTCAGGGCAATCGCGACACATATCTGCGCATCCACGGAACACCCTATTCCCGGTCTATCGGCGGGCGGGCAAGCTCAGGGTGTGTGCGCATGGTCATGGCCCATATCATAGGCCTGTATGACCGGGTGCAGCCGGGTGCGACGGCTCATCTATACCCACCCGAAAGATTTGCGACTGCCAGCAGCTGATCCGTCACGCCCGGGCACAGATCGGGCGGCCATCGGCGGTTCTCAGCGGTAGGTATGTCGTTTCGACCGGACCCACGTAACGGTACCAGTAACAACCGTCTTCGGGCATGATCCGAACGGCGGTCAGGTCCTGCCCCGGAGCGGCGATTTCGACCACGCCCTCGGGCACTTTGGCAAGATCACCGGGGGCTTTGTCGCCGGACATCGACGTGGTCTCGGTGCAGGCGGCAATCAGGGACAGCGCGCATAGCCCAATCAATGCTTTCCTCGTTGTCATGCCGCACCTTTCCGATTCCCAAGTGATTCTCTTTGCGTGATACCCTCGCATCCAAGCGATTCCGCTTCAATTCACCAAGGATCCGTCGCCATCCATCGTTGCCCTGTTGCCGACGGAGCACAGCCGCAACTGCTCTTGCCCTGACGGGATGGTTTGCTTGGTGTGCAGGGATATTCCGCAGAGGGCCTTGACCTTCCACTTGCTGGAACCCTTATGTACAGGGTCGACCGGATAATCGTGGTGACGACATGGCCAATATTTCACATGCCAAATTTCAGGTTCAGGGGATGAGTTGCGCGTCTTGCGTGGCCCGGGTTGAGCGTGCGCTCAGCGCGGTTCCGGGTGTCGACTCGGCTGCCGTAAACCTGACGAATGAGAGCGTCCAGGTGGATTTCCATGCTCCGGCTGATGTCAAATCCATCGCACAGGCGATGGAGGCGGCGGGCTATCCAGCCGTGACCGAGACCGTCACGCTCAACATCCAGGGCATGAGCTGTGCTTCATGCGTCGGCCGGGTCGAGAAGGCTTTGCTTGCCGGGCAGGGGGTGCTGACGGCGTCGGTCAACCTCGCCTCGGAAAGCGCGACCGTCCAGTTTGCAACGGGCGCCACGACACCCGAAGCGATTGCTGCACTGGCCAACGCGGCCGGGTACCCGGCGACGCCACGCAACTCGGCTCAGACAGCGGCGCAGGATCGCAAAGCTGACGAAATCCGCAAACTGGCACTGCGAACGGGGTTTGCGGCAATCCTCGCCTTGCCGGTTTTCATCCTTGAGATGGGCGCGCATGTCATTCCCGGCATGCATCACCTGATTGCAAGCACCATCGGCCTGCAAGCCAGCCACTACATTCAGTTCGTCTTGACGACATTGGTCCTGTTCGGGCCCGGTCTTCAATTCTACACCAAGGGCTTTCCAGCACTTGCCAAAGGCGCGCCAGACATGAATTCGCTGGTCGCTTTGGGCACGTCGGCGGCATACGGGTTCTCGCTGATCTCGACCTTTGCGCCCGAAATCCTTCCGGCCGGCACCGCCAATGTCTATTACGAGGCGGCCGCGGTCATCGTGGTTCTGATCTTGCTGGGCCGCTTCCTTGAGGCACGCGCCAAAGGCCGCACCGGCGAGGCGATCCGCAAGCTGGTCGGCCTGCAGGCCAAAACCGCGCGGGTCGAACGGGAGAACTGCATTGTCGAACTGCCCATTGATCAGATCGCAGTGGGCGATCTGGTTCATGTGCGTCCCGGTGAAAAGATCCCGGTCGATGGCTCAGTTCTGAGCGGCACTTCGTATGTCGACGAAAGCATGATCACGGGTGAGCCGGTTCCGGTCGAGAAATCCTCTGACGCAACTGTCGTAGGTGGCACCGTGAACGGTACCGGAGCGTTGACCGTCCGCGCCGAAAAGATCGGAGCGGATACGATGCTGGCGCAGATCATTCAGATGGTCGAACAGGCTCAGGGCGCGAAGCTGCCCATTCAGGGCTTGGTTGACCGTATCACCCTTTGGTTTGTTCCCGCGGTGATCGCGGTGGCGGTCGTGACAGTCCTTGTTTGGTTGCTGTTCGGACCGGACCCGGCACTCAGCATGGCTCTGGTTGCCGGGGTCGCGGTGCTTATCATTGCCTGCCCCTGCGCAATGGGTCTGGCTACGCCGACATCGATCATGGTGGGCACGGGGCGCGCTGCGGAAATGGGCGTTCTGTTCCGCAAGGGCGACGCGCTGCAGATGTTGCAGGAAACCACTGTTGTAGCGGTGGACAAGACCGGCACCCTGACGGAAGGCCGCCCGGAACTGACTGATCTTGTGGTTGCCCAAGGGCTGGATGAGGACACCGTCCTGCGCCTGGTCGCAGCCGTCGAGGCCACTTCGGAACATCCGATCGCCACCGCCATCGTGCGCGCGGCCGAGACACGCGGCCTGAATCTGCCGAAGCCCGAGGATTTCAAGTCGATCACCGGCTATGGGGTTCAAGCGGTCATCGAAGGGCACAGCATCCTCATCGGTGCCGATCGTCTGATGGAGCGCGAAGGCATCGACATCAGTGCGCTGTCAGATCACGGCGCGTCGCTGGCCGCCAAAGGCAGAACACCGCTCTACGCCGCAATCGACGGAACCGCTGCCGCCGCAATCGCGGTGGCCGACCCGATCAAGCCCAGCACACCGGAGGCCATCGAAGCCTTGCACGCGCTGGGGCTCAAAGTGGCGATGATCACGGGCGACAACAGGGCGACGGCCGATGCCATCGCAGCACAGCTTGGGATCGACACAGTCGTCGCCGAAGTCCTGCCCGAAGGCAAAGTCGCTGCACTGGAAAACCTGCGCGTGAACGGCGGCAAGTTGGCTTTTGTCGGTGATGGGATCAACGACGCTCCGGCGCTGGCGGCCGCGGATGTCGGCATTGCCATCGGCACCGGGACCGACGTTGCGATCGAGGCCGCAGACGTGGTGCTGATGTCGGGCGATCTGATCGGCGTGGTCAACGCCTTCGATATCAGCCAGCGCACCATGCGCAATATCCGGCAGAACCTGTTCTGGGCCTTTGGCTACAACACGCTGCTGATCCCGGTGGCCGCGGGAGTTCTCTATCCCTTTGGCGGACCCTTGCTGTCCCCGGTTTTGGCGGCTGGCGCCATGGCGCTGTCCAGCGTGTTCGTCTTGTCAAACGCATTGCGGCTGCGTTGGGTCAAGGCGGCCCGGCCGCCGAGCGGATCCGACCGCAAACCGCAGACCATTGCACACGCACCCACACCCGCCGAATAGGAAAGGAGCCGCCATGAACATCGGGGACGTCGCCGAACGCTCGGGTTTGCCGGCCAAGACCATCCGGTATTATGAGGATATCGGTTTCATCAAACCCAGACGCTCGACCAATGGATACCGCCATTTCGACGAGAAAGAACTGCACAAGCTGGCGTTCATCGGGCGCGCGCGGTCGCTGGGGTTCACCATCGAAGACTGCCGCTCGCTTCTGGCGCTGTACGAGGACAAGCACCGCGCCAGCGCGGACGTCAAGCGGATCGCCAAACAGAACCTCGAAGAGATCGATGCCAAGATCGAAGGTTTGAAAGCCATGCGCGAAACACTGTCGCACCTGATCCAGGAATGCGCCGGAGATGACCGCCCGGATTGTCCGATCCTCAAGGATCTGGGTCGCGACTGACAGGATAGACCCGAGGCACCTTCGGGCGCTTTCCCTTGATCGCGACCACGGTTCTGTCCTAGGCCATGCGGCAGGTGCACAGGACGCGTTGTTACGAACGTATCGTCTAGGCCGGGCGAAAGACGGCAGAACCGTAATGATCTAAGAGGGCTTTGGGCCACCCATGCAAGCAGCCACATGACAATCACTGACTGGACCCAGCGGTTCCACGGAACCAGCCACCTGCCCGATGCGGTACGCGCCCGGTTGCGCGCGGCCGCGCGGATCGTGAAGTTCCCGAACGGGGCCCAGGTGTTCGGGCCCGACAATGTGCCGGACAGCCTCATGTTTCTGTACGAAGGCCGGATCCGCGTTTCACAAAGCTCGGATACGGGGCGCGAAATCGTCTTGTATCGGGTCGAAGCCGGCGAAAGCTGCGTGCTGACCACGGCATGCATGCTGGCCGAAGAGGCCTATAACGCCGAAGGCATTGCTGAAACAGATGTCACCGCGATCGTCCTGCCCAAGCCTGCCTTCGACCGCCTTGCCGCGGAAGAGGACGCGTTTCGCGATTTCGTGTTCCAGGCCTATTCCCGCCGATTGATCGACCTTCTGCGCGTGGTCGATGACGTCGCCTTCGGCCGGATCGATGTCCGGCTGGCGGAACGTCTGCTTGCATTGGCCGATTCCGCGAACGAGGTGCAAGCGACACACCAACAACTGGCCAGCGAACTGGGAACCGCGCGTGAGGTTGTCTCGCGGGTGCTGCACGACTTCCAGAAACGCGAGTTGGTTTCGCAATCTCGGGGCAAGATTACGCTCACCGACACAACGGCTTTGCAGGCTTTGGCCCACAGCACCTGATTTTTCGGGAATCTTTTCGGCATTCGTGACATTGTCACTGAAGAGACGCTCCTGGCGTCATATATGCCATTCAGAAACCTGAATATGGAGGGCGATATGACCAACAACGTCGGAACGATCGACCGCACGCTGCGCGCAGCTCTTGGGTTGGTACTGCTGTACCTGGCAATCTTCAGCGGGCTGGCCCTGTTCGCCGCACCCCTTTTCAGATATGGCGCTGTGATCGTCGGCATCATCATGCTGTTGACCGCGACCATGAAATTCTGCCCGGTGTACACGCTTTTGGGCATCAAAACCTGCAGGACCAGATAATATGGAAACCGTATTCACGCCTTTTGCATCCTTTGGCGGCGGCCTGCTGATAGGCTTGGGCGCAGTGTTGTTGATGTTGGGCCTCGGCCGCATCATGGGTGCCACCGGGATCATGTCCGGTCTGGTCTTTCCTGACAGCGGGTCCGAGTTTTCCTGGCGGCTGGCGCTTGTTGCCGGAATGATCGTTGCGCCGGGTCTGATCTACGTGCTGACCGGCTCCATGCCGGCCATCGAGGTGCCGATCAGCCCGCTGATGATCGTGGTCGGCGGCGTCATCGTCGGTCTGGGCGCCAGCCTCGGCTCGGGGTGCACCTCGGGTCACGGAGTATGCGGCATGTCGCGGTTGTCGACCCGGTCCCTGGTCGCCGTTCCGACCTTCATGGCAACTGCCGCCATCACGGTTTTCGTGATCCGCCACGTATTCGGAGGGTGAGGCAATGAAACTGTTCCATACGTTCCTGACCGGCCTTGTCTTCGGAACAGGCATCGCGATCTCGGGCATGATGAACCCGGCCAAGGTGTTGAACTTCTTCGATCTGGCCGGAACCTGGGACCCCAGCCTTGCCTTCGTAATGGGCGGTGCGCTGGTGGTGACATTCATCGGCTATCGCCTGGTATGGCGACGCGCCGCGCCGCTTTATGCGGACCGGTTCCAGATTCCGGGCGCAAAGCACATCGACATGAAGCTTGTCGGCGGCTCAGCCTTGTTTGGCGTGGGCTGGGGCATCGCAGGATTCTGCCCGGGCGCGGCAATTCCGGCCCTGGGCACCGGACGGTGGGAGGTTCTGCTGTTTCTGGGCGCGGTCGCCGCCGGGCTGGCCCTGGCGCGCATTCTGCAAGGGCAACCATTGATTACACGTTCGGCCAAGGCCTGAGCGTCAGAGAGGAGGCACGATCATGACCGACCAAAAGGCAATCGACACCCACAACCAGAAAATGGCTGACGCAATCGCGACACCAATTTCCGCATATCCGGTTGATCTGAGCGTCAAACCCAAGGTTCAGGGCTTCTACGACGAGGCCACGGCGACGATCAGCTACATCGTTTCGGACCCGACATCCAACGCCTGCGCGATCATCGACAGCGTGATGGACATCGACTATGCCGCTGGCCGGATCACATTCGAACATGCCGACCTGCTGATCGCCGAGATCGAAAAGCAGGGCCTGAAACTGGAGTGGATCATCGAGACCCACGCCCATGCCGATCACCTTTCGGCGGCGCCCTACATCCAGCAGAAGCTGGGCGGCAAGATCGGCATTGGCGAGAACATCAAGATCGTGCAGGAGGTCTTCGGCAAGATCTTCAACGAAGGCACCGAGTTCCAGCGTGACGGCAGCCAGTTCGATGCACTGTTCACCGATGGCATGACCTACAAGATCGGCAACATGACCGCCTTCACCATGCACACGCCGGGCCATACACCGGCCTGCATGGTGCATGTGATGGGCGATGCGGCCTTTGTGGGTGACACGCTGTTCATGCCCGATGGTGGTTCGGCCCGAGCCGACTTTCCGGGCGGAGATGCGGGAACGCTTTATGACTCGATCCAGAAAGTTCTGAGCCTGCCGGACGAAACCCGCCTGTTCATGTGCCACGATTACGGCCCCAACGGCCGCGACATCCGCTGGGAAACCACGGTGGCCGAGGAAAAGGCGCACAACATTCATGTGGGCGGCGGAAAGTCGCGGGACGAGTTCATCAAGATGCGCACCGAGCGTGACGCGACGCTGGCGATGCCGACCCTGATCATCCCGTCGATCCAGGTCAATATTCGGGCGGGTGACATCCCGACCGACAAGGACGGCAACCAGATGCTCAAGGTTCCGGTCAACAAGATCTGACCGCAGGAGACAACAATGGAAATCCGAAAGATTTCGGGCGCACTCTCGGTGTCGCCACAGGTAACGCTTGCCGATATCCCGGCGATCAAGGCCGCGGGCTTCCGCGCCATCATCTGCAATCGCCCCGACGGTGAAGGGTCCGACCAACCGACATTCGAGGAAATCGAGGCCGCTGCAGAAAAGCTTGGCATCGAAGCCCGGTACGTTCCCGTCCAGACCGGCCTGGTCCGGGATGAGGACGCGCAGGCCTTCGGTCACGCCCTGACCGAACTGCCAGGTCCGATCCTGGCCTATTGCCGGACGGGCACGCGCTCGGCGACGCTGTGGTCGCTGCACGAGGCCGCGCAGGGCCGAGCCTTGCCTGACATCCTGACCGCGACCAAGGCTGCCGGATATGACATGAGCGGCGTGGCCCGCCGCATTGCCAATGGCGGCAAGACGCCCACCGACACCGGCGACGCGTCCTTTGACGTGGTGATCGTGGGCGGCGGGGCAGGGGGCATCGCCACCGCCGCCAGCCTGCATGCGCGTAAATCCGACCTGTCGATTGCCATCATCGACCCGTCCGACGTGCACTATTATCAACCCGGCTGGACCCTGGTGGGCGGCGGCGTGTTCACGCCGGAAAAGACGGCCAAGACCATGGGCGCGCTGATCCCGCGCGGGGTCAAATGGATCAAGGCCGCCGTGGCCGCGTTCGAGCCGCAAAACAACGCCGTCATTCTGGATGGCTGCCGGGTGGTCAAATACGACCGGCTGGTGGTGACCCCGGGGCTCAAGCTGGACTGGGGTGCGGTCGAGGGGCTGGAGGAAACGCTGGGCCGCAACGGCGTGACCTCGAACTATCGCTATGACCTGGCGCCTTATACTTGGCAGCTGGTCGAGGCGCTGAAGTCGGGTCGGGCGCTGTTCACCCAACCGCCGATGCCGATCAAATGTGCGGGCGCGCCGCAGAAGGCGATGTATCTGTCGGGCGATGCGTGGGTTCGGCGCGGGGTTTTGAAGGACATCGACATCCAGTTCATGAACGCGGGCGGGGTGCTGTTCGGGGTCAAGGACTATGTCCCGGCGCTGATGGAGTACGTCAGGAAATACGACGCCACGCTGAACTTCTTCCACAATCTGGTGGCGGTGGACGGGGCGGCGAAAACCGCCACGTTCAAGGTCGCCAAGCCCGACGAGCAGCCCGAGCAGGTGACGGTCGAGTTCGACATGATGCATGTCTGCCCGCCGCAGGTGGCGCCGGACTTCATCCGGGTGTCGCCGCTGGCGGATGCGGCGGGTTGGGTCGATGTGGATCAGTCCACGCTGCGCCACAAGAGCTTTGACAACATCTGGTCGCTGGGCGACGTGATGAACGCGCCGAACGCGAAAACCGCGGCCGCCGCGCGCAAGCAGGCGCCGGTGGTGGCCGACAACATCGTGGCCGACATCGAGGGCCATGGCCCGGTGGCGGCCTATGACGGTTACGGCTCTTGCCCGCTGACGGTGGAACGCGGCAAGATCGTGCTGGCCGAGTTCGGCTATGGCGGTGTTCTGAAACCCAGCTTCCCAAAGTTCCTGATCGACGGCACCAAACCCAGCCGCGCGGCCTGGGTCCTCAAGGAAAAGCTGCTGCCGCCGGTCTATTGGTCGGCGATGCTGAAGGGCAAGGAATGGATGGCCAAGCCCGAGTCGCTGAACGTGGCGGCCGAATAGGTCGCTAGGGCTTCTTGCCCTGCGCCATCCAACACCCGCCCTGTGCCCTCTTGAACGTGGAACCGATGCACAACCTGTTGCGATACTTGCCAATTCTGGATTGGGGCCGCCGGTATGACCGGGCGGCGCTGTCCAATGACCTGATCGCCGCGGTGATCGTGACGATCATGCTGATCCCACAATCGCTGGCCTATGCGCTGCTGGCGGGGCTGCCGCCCGAGGCGGGTATCTATGCCTCGATCGTGCCGATCATCCTCTATGCGATCTTCGGCACCAGCCGGGCGCTGGCGGTGGGTCCGGCGGCGGTGGTGTCGCTGCTGACCGCATCGGCCGTGGGGCAGGTGGCCGAGCAGGGCACCGCAGGCTATGCGGTGGCGGCGCTGACGCTGGCCTTTCTGTCGAGCGGGTTCCTTGTGCTGCTGGGCGTGTTGCGGCTGGGCTTTCTGGCCAACTTCCTGTCTCATCCGGTGATCGCAGGCTTCATCACCGCCTCGGGCATCTTGATCGCCACCAGCCAGCTGAAACATATCCTAGGGGTCAGCGCGCATGGGCATACTTTGCCCGAGATGCTGGGCTCGATCCTTGCGCATCTGGACCAGACCAGCGGGATTACCGTGGTGATCGGCGCACTGGCCACGGCGTTCCTTTTCTGGGTGCGCAAGAACCTCAAACCCGCGCTGCGGCGCATGGGCGTACCGCCGCTGCTTGCGGATGTGCTGACCAAGGCCGGGCCGGTGGCGGCGGTGGTGGTCACGACCGTGTTGGTCTGGGCCTTCGGGCTGGACGCGCGCGGCGTCCAGATCGTGGGCGAGGTGCCCCAAAGCCTGCCGCCTCTGACCCTGCCGGGGCTGTCCTCGGACCTGATCGGTGCGCTGCTGGTACCCGCCATCCTGATCTCGATCATCGGCTTTGTCGAAAGCATCTCGGTCGCGCAGACGCTGGCGGCCAAAAAACGCCAGCGCGTCGACCCCAACCAGGAACTGATCGGCCTGGGCGCGGCCAATCTGGGCGCTGCGTTCACCGGAGGCTTTCCGGTCACCGGCGGCTTCTCGCGCTCGGTGGTGAACTTCGACGCGGGCGCCGAGACCCCGGCGGCCGGTGCCTTCACCGCCATAGGGCTGGCGATTGCCGCGCTTTTCCTGACCCCGCTGGTCTATTTCTTGCCCAAGGCGACGCTGGCCGCGACGATCATCGTGGCGGTGCTTAGCCTGGTGGATTTTTCAATCCTCAAAAAGACCTGGGGCTATTCACGGGCCGATTTCACCGCTGTCGCCGCCACAATCGTCCTGACCCTGATGGCCGGTGTCGAAGCGGGTGTTGCCAGCGGCGTGGCAATCTCGATCCTTCTGCATCTTTACAAGACTTCACGTCCACATGTGGCCGAACTGGGGCTGGTGCCGGGCACTCAGCACTTCCGCAACATCCTGCGCCACAAGGTCCAGACCGACCCCACACTGGTCACGCTGCGGGTGGATGAAAGCCTATACTTCGTGAATGCCCGCTTCCTTGAGGATCTGATCCAGTCGCGCGTGACCGAGGGCTGCGAGATCCGCAACGTGGTTCTGATGTTCTCGGCGGTGAACGAGGTCGACTTCTCGGCGCTCGAAAGCCTTGAGGCGATCAACCACCGCCTGCGCGACATGGGTGCCGGGCTGCACCTGAGCGAGGTCAAAGGCCCGGTCATGGACCGCCTGAAGCAGTCGCATTTCCTCGATGAATTGAATGGGCAGGTGTTCCTGTCGCAATATGACGCTTGGCAAAGACTGACCGCGCCTGACCGGATCACCTACGCAGCAGAATGAGTTCTGATTTTTACCCGCGTAATCATGATTATGTTAAGTTTTCTCCTGACGCTTGATTGACGAATTGCAACCACGCATGATCCGTCAATGGGGTTCACGGTCAAAACATGGCTGAACGATCTGGGTCTGGGCCAATACGCAGAGACATTTGCGGAGAATGACGTTGATGCACGCGTATTGCCTCTGCTGACGAATGACGATCTCCGAGAGCTTGGGATCAGCCTCGGGCACCGCAAGGTCATTCTGGCTGCCGCCCGCGTCCTGTCTGATGAACAAACGCCCGAGCAGCCAACATCTGACATCGCAGCAGCCGCAGCCGAAATACGGCCCGACACGGATGGGCAACCGTCGCGAGCTCCGGCCGAGCGGCGCCATCTGACGGTCTTTTTTGCCGACCTCGTCGGCTCGACCGAATTGACCAACCGGATCGACCCCGAAGACATGCGGATCCTGTTGCAGCGATACCAGGATTCCGTTGCAGGTGCTGTCAGCCGGTATGGAGGATATGTCGCAAAATACCTTGGCGACGGGCTGTTGGTCTTTTTCGGGTGGCCCCGCGCCTATGAGGATCACGCCATTCGGGCCGTCAAAGCTGGTCTCGAAGCCGTTCGAAGGGTCCGGCAGATGACGACGCCCAACGGAACCCCGCTCGCCGTGCGCATCGGCATCGCCAGCGGCGACGTGGTTGTCGGTGACGCGATCGGTGAAAACTCGTTCGAAGAAGGCGCCATGACCGGACCGGTGTTGAACTTGGCCGCCAGGTTGCAGGAAAAAGCCCCGGCAAACGCCGTCGTCATGCCCCGTACAGACCTGACAGGGTCGTTGGATGGCGTGTTCGAGGTTTCATCCTTGGGCAGTGTGCCCCTGAAAGGCTTCGATGCCGCGCACGACCTGGTTCAGGTCTTGGCTGAGCGCAGCGCCGAAAGCCGGTTTCACGCGGTTCGCGGGGACGGTGCCCACGGGTTCCTGATCGGCCGCAGTTTTGAAAAGGGCATCCTTCTGCAATCCTGGAAACACGCGCAGGACGGCAAAGGCGAAGTGGTCCTGCTGTCAGGCGAAGCGGGAATCGGCAAGTCGCGCCTGATCGAGGAGTTTCTGCAGGACGAAAGTGTGGTCCAAAAGGCCGACATCATCAGACTGAACTGCTCACCCTATCTGACCAGCAGCCCGTTTCACCCGGTTGCCGAACGGATTTCTCAGGATGCGGGCGTCGACCCGGATTTTGACGACGACAGGGTGCAGGAGAGTGTTCACGACATGCTGGCCCAGCGGCAAGGACTGGATCTGGACCTTGTTCTTCCTGCCTTCGCCGCTTTGGTCGCCCCACGCAGCACCTTGGCCCAGCAGGTCCTGCAACTGTCGCCCCAGGAACAGCGAGACCTGACGATCCAAGCGCTGATCACCACGGTAAAGGCCCGGGCCGTCCAACGTCCGGTCATCCTGTTTGTCGAGGATGCCCATTGGATCGACGCCTCGACCCACGTGTTGCTGGATCGTTTCAAAGCGTTGTGCGTCGACCTTCCCCTTCTGATCGTGATCACGCATCGCCCCGGCTGGGAAATGCAGAAGACCGAAGGGGACAGCCATGTGCAAACCCTGCATCTGGGGCGGCTTGATGCCGAGCAGGTCGCCCATCTGGTGCAACGTGTCTCGGGACGCGATCCGGATCCGGAATTGGTCGACCTGATTGTCGACAAAACCGACGGCGTGCCGCTTTTTGTCGAGGAACTGACCCGCGCCATACACGAAACCGGCGGGGTCGGTGTGAACGTGCCCTCGTCCCTGAGCGGAGCGTTGATGGCCCGGTTGGACGCCGTATCGCCCGACGCCAAACAAACGGCTCTTGCCGCGTCGGTTATCGGGCGCGAGTTCGAACCGGCTCTGCTTGCCGCGTCGATGCCGGAAGCCCCGGCAGAGCTCGGCACTTGTCTGGCTGAGCTGTGTCGCGCTGGACTGGTCTTTGAAAGCGGGCACCACAAAGGGCACTATGTATTCCGCCATGCATTGATCAGGGACACCGCCTATCAGTCCATGCTCAGCAGCACGCGCAAGGCCCAACACGCCAATGTCGCCCGCGCGCTGATGGAGTTGCGGTCGGCCGAGATTGAACGACGCCCCGAGTTGGCCGCCCGGCACCTGACCGAGGCCGAAGACTGGGCTGCCGCCTATGACCGGTGGCGCGCGGCGACAGAAATGGCCCTGTCACGGTCGGCCAGCCAGGAAGCCCTGGCCAATGCGACGGAAACCCTGAAGGCCGCGCAAAAACTCGGCGACGGAAAAAGCCCTCAGACGATCGTTGGAAACCTGCTGCTTGGGCGAAGCTACGACAGCGCAGGCAGGTTGCCGGAAGGAATCGCCAAACTGAAGGAAGCCTCGGACGCCGCCCGGCACTCAGGCCGGACGGACCTTGCTGCCGACGCGGCGCATCACTTCGCCGATTCATGCATGATGGCCGGTCAACGGCACGGCCAGGCGATCAGCCTGTGCTTCGAGGCATTGGACAGTCTGCCGCCGACAGATGAGGTTCGGCGGTGTCGTCTGATGGCCCAGATCGCCCGCGCCTACATGTTCATCGGCGACTTTGCCGAGGGCACTAAATATGGCCAGCAATGCATGGAACTGGCCGCCCGGCTGGGCGATCACAAATCCCGGTTCGCCGTCATGATGACCCGCTTCGGCGCTCCCTTCGTGGCGCGCCAGGGCGAAGATCGGCTGAACTGGCGCAAGAACCTCGAATCCATGCACGAAGTGGCGGAAAAGCTTGGAAACATCGATCAGGGTCGCGACCGTACCCTGAGCCTGTTTGTCGGTGCCGAAATGGCGGACCGCCAGTTGGTCGACACCTCGTTGAAACTGCTGACCGAGATCTCGGACAAGGACAACCACCGACAGCTGTACTGGGTCCAGATCCATGCCCGTGCAATGGTGGCCATCCTGGATGGCGATTTTGAACGCGCCGAGACCTATGCGAGCGAAGCCGTCAAAATCGGGCGGCAGACACACGGCGCCCATGTCGAGGGTGTCTACGGCGTTCAGATGTTCACCATCCGGCGCGAGCAGGCCCGGTTGCATGAAGTGGCCCCTGTGATCAAGCGGCTCATGTCCGACAGCCCCGGCGAAACCAGCTGGAAACCCGGATTCGGCCTGATAGCCGCCGAACTGGGGTTTCGCGAGCCCGCCGAGCGTATTCTCAATGAGATCGCGGACACCGGTTTTGACCTGCCTCAGGACGCGATGTACTCGACCACGCTGTCCTATCTGGCGGATATCTGCGTCGCGGTCGAGAACACGCACCATGCCCAAACGCTGATCGACAAGCTGCTGCCCTACCGGGACCTGACGATCACGGCCGGCGCGACAACCGTCTGCACCGGATCCGCGGCCCGGCGGCTGGGAGCGCTGGCCGCCGCGTTGGGTGATTGGGACACCGCCGACGAGCTGTTCGAAACCGCGATCCAATTGGACACAGCGATGGCCGCGCCGCCGTGGATCGCCCACAGCAAAGCCGCGCGCGCCTGGGCTCTTCGCCGTCGCGGTCGCGCTCAGGATCTGCGCTCGGCCCTTTCGCTTGAGGCCGAAGCGTTGGCAACTGCCCGGGAATTGGGTATGGTTTCCCTTAGGTCAAAACTTGAAGGATCCGCGTCTTAGACTCCGAGCACATGCGCAGGGGGGTGCATAATGCCAAGGTACATCATCGAACGGAACTTCGCCGAACAGCTTGAGCTTGGCGACGATGACAAGGTAAAGATCAAGGAAATCAACGACGAAGAAGGAATCGAGTGGATTTTCTCGTTCCTGAGCGCGGACAAGCGAAAAACCTATTGTCTATACGAGGCGCCGGACGCGGAAAGCCTGCGCAAGGCGGCCAAGCGTCTGAACATTCCGGCTGATGTCATCACGCCAGTTGATCGGATTGATCCCGGTATCTTCGCCTGAAACGACCCAATTTGCATTGCGCGCCCTTCGCTCGAATGGGGCGCGCAACCCTTTGCCCGAGGCAGCACCGCAGGAAACCTGTCCACCTGATCTGGAGGACTGATCATGTTTGACCTGATAACGCTGAACGGCAGCACCAAATCCGTGGACCAAGACGCGCTGGACGCTTTGGACGCGTCGCTGCGTGGATCCGTCTTTCTTCCCGGCAGCCCCGAATACGATAGTGCCCGCACCACCTGGAACAGCATCGTCGATCGCAAACCCGGCTTTGTGATCCGGGCGCTCGGGGCCAGCGATGTGCAAAGGGCCGTGAATTTCGTGCGCGAGGCAGGGCTGATCATGTCCGTCCGCTCGGGCGGGCACCAGATCGCCGGACATGCCGTGGCCGATGATGCGGTGATGCTGGACCTGTCGCAGATGAAATCGGTGCATGTCGACCCGAAAGCGCGCACCGCGCGTGTGGCGCCGGGCGCGGTGTTGGGTGACGTGGACCGAGAGACGCAGGCGCACGGGTTGGTGGTTCCGACGGGCATCAACTCGACCACCGGGATCGCGGGGTTGACCCTGGGCGGCGGCTTTGGCTGGACCACGCGCAAGTTCGGCATGACCATCGACAACCTGATCTCGGCCGAGGTGGTGCTGGCCGATGGCTCGATCGTGACCGCATCGGAAAACAGCCACCCGGACCTGTTCTGGGCCATTCGCGGCGGTGGCGGCAATTTCGGCGTGGTCACCTCGTTCGAGTTCCGCCTGCACCCGCTGGGGCCGCAGGTGTTGTCCGGCCTTGTGGTGCATCCGATCGAGCAGGGCCCCGCTCTGCTGCCCGAATACGCGCGGATCGCTGACACTGCGCCTGACGAGTTGACGGTCTGGACGGTGATGCGCAAGGCCCCTCCCCTGCCCTTCCTTCCCGAAGACTGGCACGGGCGCGAGGTGCTGATCTTTGCCGCCTGCTATGCAGGTCCCATCGAAAACGGCGAAGCCGCGATGGAGCCGCTGCGCGCCCTCGGGGACCCGATCATGGACGTAATCTCGCCGCACGCCTTCGTCGACTGGCAGGCCGCTTTTGACCCCCTGCTGACCCCCGGCGCGCGAAACTATTGGAAAAGTCACGATTTTGATGCCTTGCCCGCGGATGCAATCGCAGGGCTTCTGGACAGTATCTCGACCCTTCCGGATCCGTCCTGCGAGGTATTCATTGCCCATGTCGGCGGTGCGATGGCCCGGGTCGAGGCTGCGGCGACAGCCTATCCGCAACGCTCGGCCCATTTCATCATGAACGTGCACACCCGTTGGGAAGATCCGGCCAAGGATGACACCTGCATCGCCTGGGCACGCGCGCTCTATGACCGCATGACGCCGCATGCAACCGGCAGTGCCTATGTCAATTTCATGCCAGCGGACGAGGCCGATCATCTGTCCGGCGCCTACGGGGCCAATGCCACGCAGCTGTCGCGCATCAAAGGGCGGTACGATCCCGGCAACCTGTTCCGGGTGAACCACAACATTCCACCCGCGTGACGGCTTGAACTTCATGCGGTGTCTGGCATAGACCGCGACCAACTGGACAGGGTCGGCGGGCAACACTACCGTGGGCCCGACATTCCCAACAGGAGACCCAGACTCATGTCCAAGATGCTTTCGATCGCGGCCGCAACCCTTGCGTTCACCGCAACTTCGGCCCTCGCGGACGGGCATTGCGCCGCGGGCAAGACCCTGACCGAGGGCAAGTTCACCGCGGCCACCGGAAACCCGGCCTATTACCCGTGGGTGATGGACGACGCGCCCGAGTCCGGCCAGGGCTTTGAAGCCGCCGTCGCATATGCCGTAGCCGAAGAGATGGGCTTTGCCGCGGATGACGTGGTCTGGGTCCGGTCGTCCTTTGACGAGGCGATCCAGCCCGGCGCCAAGAATTTCGACGTGAACATCCAGCAATACTCGATCACGCCCGAACGCGATCAGGTCGTTGATTTCTCGGCCCCCTACTACACCGCACCGATGGCGGTTCTGGTCAGCGCAAACGCCGTTGATACCCCGCCCACGCTCGAGGCGCTGAAGGGCCTGCAATGGGGCGCGGTCGGGTCGACCACCGCCGTGCCGAAACTGGCCAGCGTGATCCAGCCGGATGCCGACCCGCTGCTCTATGGCGACAATGCCGATGTGAACGCGGCCATGACCGCCAACCAGATCGACGCCGCGCTGTTCGACCTGCCTACCGCCCTGTTCCTGAGCGCGGTGATGATCGAAGGGTCCAAGGTCATCGGCCAGTTCCCGGCCGATCAAGGCGACAACCCCGACCAGTTCGGCATGTTGATGGAGGAAGGCAACCCGCTGAAATCCTGCTTGGATGCAGCCATCGCCGCGCTGACCGAAAGCGGCAAGCTGGCCGAGATCGAGGCCAAATGGCTGCAGGACACGACGGGCGTTCCGCTGATCAAGTGACATGATACGAAACAGAACGGCGGGCCCGACCCGCCGCGAACTTTTTGAGGCGCAGCAGCGGCGGCGGTCGATCCGGATCGCCGCGACCAGCACCGCTCTGGTCGTCGTGGCGCTGATCGTGCTGGTGCCGCTGGCGCCGGGCTGGGCAAAGGTCCAGCAGAGCTTTTTCAACGGCGAGGTTTTGGTCAAGACCTTCCCGAAGCTGCTCGAAGCCTTCAAGATCAACGTGATGATCTTTGCCTGGTCGGCGCCCGCGATCGCGGTGCTGGGGCTGCTGATCGCGCTGGCCCGCGACACCAAATCGCCCGCGCTGTTCCCGTTGCGCATCTTCGGCGCTGCCTTCACCGACATCTTCCGCGGCGTGCCTGTGATCTTGACCGTCTATCTGATCGGCTTCGGCATTCCCGGGCTGGGCCTGACCCGACCGTGGAACTCACCCTATATCTGGGGGTCGCTGGCGTTGATCCTGACCTATTCGGCCTATGTGGCCGAGATTTTCCGCTCGGGCATCGACAGCGTGCATCACAGCCAACGCGCCGCCGCCCTGTCGCTGGGCCTGACCGAAGGCCAGGTGATGCGCGACGTGGTACTGCCGCAGGCCGTCCGCAACGTCGTGCCGTCGCAGATGAACATGCTGATCGCGCTGCAAAAGGACGTGTCGCTGCTCAGTTTCATCGGCCCGGTCGAGATCTTCCGCCAGGCGGGCGTGTTCAAATCGCTGCTGGCGAATTTCACGCCTTACGTGGGCGCGGCGATCATCTTCCTGATCGTGACCATCCCGGCGACGCGCTACGCCGACCACCTTATGGCCAAGCAGATGCGGGAGCGGCGTTGATGTCGAAACTGAACCTGCGCAACGTCGTCAAACGCTTTGGCGACCGCACCGTCTGCGACGGCATCGACCTGACCGTGGACCAGGGGCAGATGGTCTGCCTGATCGGCGCCTCCGGGGCGGGCAAATCCACCGTTCTGCGCTGCATCAACCTGCTCGAGCCGATCGAGGATGGTGAGATCCTGCTGGACGGGGTCGACATTTCGGTGCCGGGTCTGGATCCGCAATCGGTGCGCGCGCGCATCGGCATCGTGTTCCAGAGCTTCAACCTGTTCCCGCACATGACGGCGCTGGACAACGTGATGCTGGCGCCGCGCCGCGTGCGCGGCCGCACGCGCGCCGAGCTGCTGCCCCAGATCGAAGAGATGTTCGAACGCTTCGGGCTTGCCGACCGGATGCACAACTATCCCGACCAACTATCTGGTGGACAGCAGCAGCGCGTCGCCATCGTGCGCGCCCTGGCCATGCAGCCCGAGGTGATGTTGTTCGATGAGATTACCTCGGCTCTGGACCCGCAATTGGTGGGCGAGGTTCTGGACGTGCTGCTGATGCTCAAACAGCAGGGCATGACGATGGTGATGGCCACGCACGAGATGGGCTTTGCCCGGCAGGCCGCAGACAAGGTGTGTTTCCTGCAGAACGGCCGCATCGTCGAGGAAGGCCCGCCCGAGCAGCTGTTCGACCACCCGCAGCAGGACGCCACACGGCAATTCCTGGCGCGCGCGCTCAAGTAAACGCCGACGTCGGATCAGCAATTCAACATTGCACGGGCCGGACGCCAACTTCGTGCTAGACTCCAGCGCATTGCCATATGCTGCTGGAGGTTCGGAATGCGTCTTTTGTCCCAGTCTGCCGTGAGCGTTGCTGCCGGTCTGACCCTCGGCAACATGGCTTTGGCCCAACAGATCGCGGACACGATCTATACCGGTGGTCCGATACAGACGATCGATGACGCCAGGCCCACGGTACAGGCGGTCGCAGTCAAGGATGGGCGGATCATCGCGGTAGGTGAACTGGCCAAGATGCGCAGCCACCAGGGCGACGACACGACGATCTTTGATCTGGACGGGCGCGCAATGCTGCCCGGTTTTGTCGACAGCCACGGCCACGTGGTCATGGGCGGTTTGCAAGCCTTGTCGGCGAACCTGCTGGCCCCACCGGATGGCAAGGTCACCGACATTGCCAGCCTGCAGGCGGCGTTGTCCGCGTGGGCCGAGGCCAATGGTGACACGGTCGAAGCGATGGGGATGATCATCGGCTTTGGCTATGACAATGCACAACTGGCCGAACTGCGCCACCCTACCCGTTCCGAACTGGACGCGGTATCGCGCGACGTTCCGATCATGATCATCCACCAATCGGGCCATCTGGGGGTGGGCAATTCCAAGGCGCTTGAATTGGCCGGGATCACCGCAGAAACCGAGAACCCGCCCGGAGGCGTGATCCGAAGAGACGAGGCCGGTGAGCCGAACGGCGTGCTGGAGGAGTACGCATTCTTCGGCGCCCTGGTGCCCCTGCTCGGCAGTGTCGGGGAAGACGGGCTGCAGACTTTCGCGCGCGCCGGCAGCCGGATGTGGGCGCGCTTTGGCTACACCACCGCGCAAGAAGGGCGCACCTCGGGCGCGGCGGTTCAGGCCCTGCGCCGGGTGGCCGCGGACGGCGACCTTCCCATCGACGTCGTGGCCTTTCCCGACGTTCTGGAATCGCGCGACTTCATCGCGTCGGACGCCTCGCGCACCTATGCCGACCGGGTGCGAGTCGGCGGGTGCAAGCTGACAATCGACGGTTCGCCGCAAGGATTTACCGCACTGCGGGATCGGCCCTACTACGATCCGGTCGGGGATTACCCGCCCGGCTATGCCGGATACGCCGCCATCACGCGCGAACAGTTGCAGGATGCGGTGAACTGGTGTTTCGAGAACGGCCACCAGATCCTGACCCACTCCAATGGCGAGGGGGCCACGGACATGCTGATCGCTGCCATCGACGAGGCGCAGCTGACCTACGGCGATCCGGGCAACCGGCCGGTTCTGGTGCACGGTCAGTTCCTGCGCGAGGATCAGGTGGCCAGCCTCAAACGATTGGGCGTGTTCCCCTCGCTGTTTCCGATGCACACCTTCTACTGGGGCGATTGGCACCGCGACCACACGGTCGGGCCGGTCAATGCCGACAACATCTCGCCCACCGGCTGGGTGACAGAACGCGGCATGATGTTCGGTACGCATCACGACGCGCCCGTGGCGTTTCCCGACAGCATGCGGGTTCTGGCCGCGACGGTCACCCGGCGCACCCGATCTGGCGACATCCTGGGCCCGCATCAACGGGTCGATGTGATGACGGCGCTCAAGGCGATGACGATCTGGCCGGCATGGCAGCATTTCGAGGAAGACCAGAAGGGATCGATCGAGGTGGGCAAACTGGCCGATTTCGTTATCCTTTCGGATGACCCGACCGCGGTCGACCCCGAAACGCTTGCCCAGCTTCGTGTGGTGACCACCATCAAAGAGGATGCGGTGATCTTCGACGCCGATACGGCGGTCAAGGAGGGGCGACTGGACCGACGCCCCCTTGCCCCCGACCCGGTGACGGCACATCTGCTGCTGCATGCGCTGTATCAGGGCATGGATGTCGAACGGCCTTGGCTGGTGGACTTCACGCAGCCCTCGACCGAATGAATAGGCTTTCCGAGGTGGGGCAATAGAGATACCGTCGCCACATGGTGCTTTTTCTGAGCCTTGTTGCGACAATCGCCGGTCTGTTGGCCTGGTATTTCTGGTCGAAGTCCAGGGCCAGGGCCGAGCTGTTGCAAACACCGCTGAGCGATGAGGAGCGGCGGACCATCCACGCGACGGTGCCGATCCTCGAGCGGCTGCCTGCCAAGCTGCGCGCCACTTTGGAAGGCAAGATCAACCTGTTCCTGAATCAGGTCGATTTCATCGGCTGCGACGGGCTGGAGGTCACGGACGAGATGCGTCTGTCGATCGCAGCACAAGCCTGCCTTCTGGTCGTCAACTCGGACCAATGGTACGACAACCTGACGACGGTCCTGATCTATCCAAACGCCTTCAAGTCCCGCCAACAGCGGCACAGTGGCTATGTCGTGACCGAACAAGAGATCATCCGAACCGGCGAAAGCTGGGATCGGGGGCCGGTGATCCTGTCCTGGGCGCACAGCCGGCAGGGCGCGGCAAACGATCATGACGGACACAACGTCGTGTTCCACGAATTCGCGCATCAGCTGGATGATCTGTCCGGCGGCACCAACGGTGTGCCAGTTCTGGCCAAGGGTCAAAGCTATGCCGAGTGGGAGTGTGTTTTTCTGGCCGCGTACGACGCGCATCTGCACGCCGTTGAAACTGGCCGGCGCACGGTGATCGACCCCTATGGCGCCACCGGACACGAGGAGTTCTTTGCCGTCACTGTCGAGCTGTTCTTCGAACGTCCCGAGGCCCTCAGGGATACTGCGCCCGAATTCTATGGGCAGCTGTCCAAATACTTCCGGCTGGATCCAATCGAATGGCCGAAACCTTCGTGATCCGTGATCAGAAATCCAGACCCAGATCGGCTGTCCGATAGGAATGGGTCAGCGCCCCGGACGAGATGTAATCGACCCCGATGGCCGCGATCTCGGCCACCGTATCCACGGTGACATTGCCCGACGCCTCGGTCACCAGACGCCCATCCACCATCGCCACGGCCTCGGCCAGCATGTCAGGCGTCATGTTGTCCAGCAGCACCACATCGGCGCCGCCGGTTTCCAGAACCTCGGCCAACTGGTCCAGCCGGTCCACTTCGATCTCGACCTTCATCATGTGCGACGCACGCGCCTTGACCGCCTCGAGCACCGCGCGCACCCCGCCGGCGGCGGCGATGTGGTTGTCCTTGATCAGAATCGCATCCGACAGCGAATGACGGTGATTGAACCCGCCGCCATGCAGCACGGCCAGTTTCTCGACGATGCGCAGGCCCGGTGTGGTCTTGCGGGTGCAGGTGATGCGCGCCTTGGTCCCGGCGGTCTGCGCCACCAGCTTGGCCGTCAGGGTCGCCACCCCGGTCAGACGACCGGCAAAGTTCAGCGCCACGCGTTCCCCCGACAGGATCGAGGCTGCGCTGCCGGCGATCTCCATGAGGGTCTGGCCCTTGGTGCAACGGTCCCCGTCCGCCACAAGCGGCGTGATCTTCAACGTCGGGTCCACCAGCCGGAACGCCAGGGCCGCCACCTGCATGCCCGACACAACCGCATCCTCGCGCGCGTTCAGCCGCGCGGCGTAGGTCACGTCCGCTGGGATCACGGTACGGGTGGTGATGTCGCCGCAGGTGCCCAGATCCTCGGACAGCGCAGCGCGGACCATCGGTTCGAGGATCAGGTCGGGGACAGTGGCATGATGCATGTTGCGGTTTCCTTTGAAATTTTCGACCGCAGCGCCACGGCCTCGTCCAATGTCAGATCAGACCGCCGCCCCGGCCCTTCGGCCGCATCCGGACAGTCCGACCGATAGTGCGCGCCGCGGCTTTCGGTGCGCATCAGCGCTGCTGCCGCGATCAGCGTGGCGGTTGCGGTCATGCTTCGGAACAGGTGCGACTGCCCGTGCAGCGACTCCAACACGGCGATCCGGCCCAAGGCGCGGTGCAGCCCGTCCGCGTCGCGGACCACCCCAACGCCATCGGTCATGACCTGGCGCAGTTCGGCTACGGCTTGGGGGTCGGGTTCGGTGCCGCCCGACGGCAGGCCCAGCCGCACCTCGGGCGCGTCGGCCACCGTCAGGGTGCCCGCAATGTCACGGGCGCAGGCGCGGGCAAAGACCAGCGCCTCGAGCAGACCGTTCGACGCCAGCCGGTTCGCCCCGTGCAACCCGGTCGAGGCCGCCTCGCCACATGCCCAGAGCCCGGTCAGAGAGCTGCGGCCGTTCAGGTCGGTTGCCACGCCGCCCATGTGGTAATGCGCCGCCGCCGCCACTGGGATCGGTTGGGTCACGGGGTCGACACCGTTGCGCAGGCAGGCCTCGGTCACCGCCGGAAACTGACTGCGGATCGCCGCGCCGATCGCCGCGCGGGTATCCAGCGCGGGCCGGTTGCCGGCTTTGGTTTCCAGATAGACGGCGCGCGCCACGACATCACGTGGGGCCAGCTCGGCATCGGGGTGGATGCCTTGCATGAACCGTTCGCCGTGGCGGTTGATCAGTATTGCGCCCTCGCCACGCAAAGCCTCGGTAGCCAGAGGCATCGGGTCCTCGCCCACGTCGATCGCGGTGGGGTGAAACTGGATGAACTCGGCATCGGCGATCCGGGCCCCGGCCCGTGCGGCCATGCCGATCCCCTGCCCACGGATACGCGCCGGGTTGGTGGTGCGAGCATAGAGCCCCGCCGACCCGCCCGTGGCCAGTACATGCGCCGCCCCGCGCAGTAGCACCGGTTCGGCCCCCGGCGCATCGGTCGGCGCCAGGTACACGCCCGAGACCTTGGCCCCGTCGCTTTCCAGCCCCACCGCCAGCGCCCCTTCGATCACCTGGACCGAAGCACGCCGCCTTAGCTCGGCGATCAGGGCGCGCATGATCTCGGCACCGGCCTGGTCGCCCTTGACGCGCACCACACGGGCCACCGAATGGGCCGCTTCCTGCGATTGGATGAACCCGCCATCGGCGTCCCGGTCGAACCCGGTGCCCAGATCAGACAGGTCCAGAATGTGATCCCGCGCCGCGCGGGTAACGAACTCGGCCACCTCCTGCAGGACGGACCCTGCACCGGCGCGCATCGTGTCGCGGGCATGGGCTTCTGGGCTGTCGGACGGGTCCATTGCCGCCGCCACCCCTCCCTGCGCCCAAGCCGAACTGGCACCCGAGCCCAGCGGCTCGGGCGAGATCACCACCACCGGGTGCGGATCGAGCTTGAGCGCTGTATAGACCGCGGCCAGCCCGCCGCCGATGATGACCACCCGAGGGGTCGAGACCGTCTGCATCGCCCCGATCAAATTCCCAGCTTGCGCGACAGGTCAATCATCCGCTGCACGGAAAGGCGCGCTTTTTCCGCCACGTCGGGGTCAACCTCGACCTGCCCGGTCATGGTGTCCAGCGCGTACAACACCTTTTCCAGCGTGATCTTTTTCATGTAGGGGCACATGTTGCAGGGGCCGACGAAATCGACCTGCGGCAGCGCATCCGCGATGTTCGACGCCATCGAACACTCGGTGATCAGCATCGCCTTTTCGGGCTGTTCGTCGGTGACATATTTGATGATGCCGCTGGTCGAACCCGAGAAATCGGCCTCGGCCACAACATCGGGCGGGCATTCGGGATGCGCAATCAGGCGGGTGCCCGGGTTCCATTCGCGGAACTCACGCAGGTCCTGCGCCGTGTATTGCTCGTGCACGATGCACGAGCCTTCCCACCAGACCACGTTCTTCTGCGGCACGTCGCGGGCCACGTTCTGCGCCAGGTACTGGTCGGGGGTCATGATGACCGTGTCGCTGTCCATCGCCGCCACGATCTGCGCCGCGTTGGACGACGTGCAGCAGATGTCGGATGCCGCCTTCACCTCGGCCGTGGTGTTCACATAGGACACGACCGGCGCGCCGGGATAACGGTGGCGCATCTCGGCGATGCCTTCGGCGGTGATCGACTCGGCCAGCGAACAGCCGGCCTCCATGTCGGGCATCAGAACCGTCTTTTCGGGGCTGAGGATCTTTGAGGTCTCGGCCATGAAATGCACGCCGCATTGCACGATCACCTCGGCCTCGACCTCGGTCGCCTTGATGGCCAGCTGCAGGCTGTCGCCGACGAAGTCCGAAATGCCGTGATAGATCTCGGGCGTCATGTAGTTGTGGCCCAGGATCACCGCGTTGCGTTCGGCTTTCAGATCGTTGATCGCCTTGACATAGGGCGCGTAGATCGCCCAGTCCGCTGGCGTGACGACACGCGACATGCGGTCGTAGATATCGCTCATGCTGGCGGCCAGCTCGGGCGACGGGGTCAGGTCGAATTTCTCGGAAAGATGCGCGCGCTGCGCGGGGAGGTCAAACACTGGACTGGTTTTCCGCCTGTTGAATAGGTGGCCTCGTTCTTATGGGGTTTCCAAACCGTTTTCCACAGTCGAACCGCGAAAAAACGCCCAGAAATTCATCGGGACGTTGGCCACGTGACCAAATATCGCGGACAGGCCGGAGTCACCCGGCGTCAGGCACTTCAACCGCGCACCAGACACAGTCATGATCCGAGAGCGGCTTGGCGTCAGCGGTCAGCGACGACAGCAGACCCCGGTCGCGGCAGATCAGCCCCTTGCCGGCGAACCAGTCCAGCTTCATCACCCGGTCCGGGTGCGGCGTGATCAGGCTGGGTCGGGTGGTGTGGCCTTCGGTCGTGAACTCCCAGGAAAAGCCGCGCTGCTCCGCCAAAGCAAACAGGGTTTCCCGGCGCCAGTCGAAATCCGGTGGCAGGTGGTTGCCGGTATTCAGATCGCCACCGATCAACACCGGCATCCCGGGCGCAAACTCATCGAGCGTATCCAGCAGAAGCTGAAACTGCGCATGGCGATGCGCGGCCGCGGCGTTGCTTTCCAGATGGGTGGAGACCACGCATACAGGCCCGTTCTCGGTCGCGACTTCTGCAGCAATCGCCATTCGGCCACCCAGCCGCGGTTGTTGCGGATCCGACGCCCCGGACTCGGCCGCAAACCAGTGGCCATGGTCGTCAAGACGGATCATGGCCACGCGTTTGAACGGAACCGAGGACAGAATCGCGTTCCCATGCCACCCGAGGGTGTTGAAATCATCCTTGCAAAAGGCGCGCTCGGTCGGACCGCCCAGATCCAGTTCGTGAAACTCGACTCCAAAGGCGTAGGCCATACCCAGCTTGCCGGCCATTTCTGCCGTCGTGTGACGTTGACCGGTACGGGACATACCGTGGTCCACCTCGGACAGCAGAACGATGTCCGGGGTCACAGCCGCCAGGTGGGCTGCGCTTTCTTCGGGGAACAGGCAACGTTCCACATTCCAAGCCGCAGCCGAGAAACGTGCACCCAGAACGTCCCGGGTTGCGTTTCCGCCCAGTTGCACCGCGTTCATCGCCGGTGTCTGCGCCATCAGGGCGCGGTGCGCCTCGGCCGTTCGCGGCGCTGCCAATATGCGGTCTCGGACATCATCCGAGACCGGCGGCAAAGACGACACGATGTTCGTGATCACAGGGCTTTTCCGGTTTCCGGGTGGAACAGGCTGATCGCGTCGGGCTTGAGTGAGATCCGCGTTTCTCCGGGCGCGGCTTCGACATCCTTGCCCACGTGGATCGTGAACTCCTGATCCGCCAGACGCCCGTGCAACAGGCGGTGCGCGCCAAGCTCTTCGATAATGTCGACGTGAAAAGCGATCGAGCCCTCCGCCCCGATCAGTACATCTTCGGGTCGCACACCTACAGTCACCGCGCCAGACCCTTCGGCCGTGGCAAGCACCGTGTCGCCGTTGATCATCACGCGGCCGCCCTCCAGACGTGCGCCGATCAGGTTCATCGGCGGAGCGCCCATGAAGCTGGCCACGAAGGTCGAGGCCGGACGGTGATAGATCTCGGCCGGGGTGCCGATCTGTTCGATCCGGCCCGCGTTCATCACGATGATGCGGTCGGCCATGGTCATCGCCTCGACCTGGTCATGGGTGACATAGATCGAGGTCACCCCCAGACGCCGCTGCAGCGCCTTGATCTCGATCCGCATCTGGTTGCGCAGCTTGGCATCGAGGTTCGACAGCGGTTCGTCGAACAGGAAGAGCGCCGGATCACGCACGATGGCCCGCCCCATGGCAACCCGTTGGCGTTGACCGCCCGACAGTTGCGAGGGCTTTCGATCCAGAAACTCGTTCAGGTTCAGCATCGAAGCGGCTTCGGCCACCTTGCGGTCGATTTCGTCCTTGGGCGTCTTTCGATTTTTCAGACCATAGGCGATGTTCTTGCGCACGGTCATGTGCGGGTACAGCGCATAGTTCTGGAACACCATGGCGATGTCGCGATCGGCCGGGTCAACGTCATTCATGACGCGGCCATTGATCGTCAGTTCGCCTTCGGTGATTTCTTCCAGGCCGGCCACCATGCGCAGCAGAGTGGACTTGCCGCAGCCCGACGGGCCGACAAGAACCACGAATTCGCCATCACCGATGTCGAAACTGGACGGGGTCAGCGCCTCGGCGCCGTTGGGATAGATTTTTCGGATGTTCTTCAGGGATACCTGAGCCATTGATTCTGCCTTACTT
This sequence comes from Ruegeria sp. CG3, assembly GCF_056537205.1. Lineage (NCBI taxonomy): Bacteria > Pseudomonadati > Pseudomonadota > Alphaproteobacteria > Rhodobacterales > Roseobacteraceae > Ruegeria > Ruegeria sp. CG3. The sequence continues at coordinate 101,938 of NZ_JBQFRC010000004.1, forward strand.
GTCGGATTCCGTCAGGCCCTTGACGAACCAGCTTTGGAAAAAGATGACGACCATGACCGGGGGGATGATGGCGATTATCGCCAGCAGGTTGGCCCGGCCGTATTCGGGAATGCGGTTGCCCTCCAGCACCTGCGTGATCTGCTTGATCCCGCGCACCAGGGTGAACATGTCCTCTTCGGTGGTGATCATCGTGGGCCACAAATACTGGTTCCACCCGAACACGAACATGATGATGAACATCGCCGCAATCATCGTACGCGACAGAGGCACCAGGATGTCGATGAAGAATTTCACCGGGCCGGCGCCGTCGATCCGCGCGGCCTCGACCAACTCTTCTGGAACCGAGCGGAAGAACTGCCTGAAGAAGAACGTGGCCGTGGCCGAGGCGATCAGCGGGATGATGAGGCCCTGATAGGTGTTCAGCATCCCCAGTTTCTGCACCACTTCGTACGAGGGCAGAATGCGCACTTCGAGCGGCAGCAACAACGTGGTGAAGATCACCCAGAAGGCCAGCGTGGCGAAGCGCAGACGGAAATAGACGATCGCATAGGCCGCCATCATGCCGATGATGATCTTGCCGAGGGCAAAACCGATGCCCAGGATGAACGAGTTCTTGAGCATGTTCATGCCCGTGTTCTGGCCGGAAAAGCCCGAGGCCTCGAACATTGCCTTCTGGAAGTTGGGGCCAAGTTCGTCCCCGATCGTCAGGCTGGGTCCGGTTTTGATCACCTCGACATCCGGAACAGTCGTCATCTGGAAGATCATCAGCAGCGGCAGCATCATGAACAACGATCCGACGATCAGGATCGTGTGATCAAGGATCGTGGACAGTCGGATGCCGCGCTTTCGCGTTTGGGTGGGTGAAGTGGCGGACGCCATCGCAGGGGTATGTGCTTCGGTCATTGTCTGCCCTCCTTACGTGTAGTGGATGCGGCGCTCGACCAGCCGGAACTGGAACACCGTCAGGGCCAGAACCAGAACCATCAGAACGACCGACTGCGCCGAGCTGCCACCCAGGTCGTTGCCGCGGAAGCCGTCCACATAGACCTTGTAGACCAACGTCATCGGGTTGTTGCCCGGCTCACCCTTCACCATCGTGTCGATCACACCGAAAGTATCAAACAATGCGTAGGTGATATTGATGATCAGCAGGAAAAACCCGGTCGGCGCCAGCAGGGGGAAAGTCACGTCCCAGAACCGACCCGTGGATGAGCGGTTGTCGATCAAAGCCGCCTCACGCACCGATCGCGGGATCGATTGCAGGCCAGACAGAAAGAAGATGAAGTTCACCGGAACCTGTTTCCAGACCGAAACGATAACCATCGCGGTGGCGGTGTCATTGAAATTCACGCCCAGTTTGAAATCCCACCCGATCGAGCGCGCCAGTTCGGTCAATGGCCCCCAGCTCTGGTTGAACAGGATCAGGCCGATGAAACCCGCCACCGGCGGCGCCACGGCGTAAACCCACATCAGCAGCGTGCGATAGGTCTTGGCGCCGCGCAGCACATTGTCGGCCTTCGCGGCCAGCAACAACGCGATCGACAGCGAAAAGAACGTGACCAAAACGGTGAAGATCACCGTAAACCAGGCAATGCTGAGATACTCGGAATTCCCGGCAAGGTCGCTGTAGTTGTCCAGCCCGACGAAGGTCGACCCAAACCCGAACGGATCCTGCAGGAAGAACGAAGACTGCACCGCGTGAGCGGCAGGCCAGTAGAAAAAGACCGCGATGATCAACAGCTGCGGCAACAGCAGAAGAACCGGCAGCCAGCGAGTGGAAAAACCAGCGCGTTTCATGAAAACTCCGAAAAAGGGAGGACGGTCGCACTTCTGCGACCGCCCGTTTCTTGGCGAGTGGGATCAGCTCTGGGTCTTTGCGAAACGCTCGAGCAGACCGTTGGCTTCGTCCTCGATTGCCTTGAAGGCGTCCTCGACCGAGGTTTCACCCGTCAGGATGCGGCCATATTCGCGGTTCATCACGTCGCGAATCTGGACGTAGAAGCCCATGCGATAGCCCTTGGTGTTTTCACCAGCAGGCAGCGACAGCTGCTTGATGCCGACTTCGGCGGCCGGAGCACGGTCATAGTGACCATCGCCCTTTGCCATTTCATAGGCGGCGGTGGTGATCGGAACATAGCCGGTCTCGCGGTGCCACATGTACTGGGTTTCGGGCTTGGTCAGGAACTCGAAGAATGCCGCGGTGGCCTTGTTTTCCTCGTCGCTCTTGCCGGCCATCGCGAACAGGGCCGCGCCACCGATGAAGGTCTGCTTGGGTTCCTTGGTCACAGCTTCCCAATAGGGCAGGAAGGTGGCCGAAAACTCGAACGGCAGGTCCTTCTTGGACAGGCCGCCGAACGAACCGGACGAGCCCAGCCAGATGGCAACCTTGCCTTCTTCGAACGGGGTCTGGTTGTCGCTCCAGCCGGTGCCATACCATTCGAAGAACCCGTTGTCCTTCCAGTCTTTGACGGCGGTGAAGTGTGCCTTGATCGCGTCGTTGTTGACAAGAATCTTGGTGCCGTCAGCGCCTTCATAGCCGTTGTCGTTGGTGGCAAACGGCAGGTCGTGGCGCGAATGGAAGTTCTCGGTGAAGATCCAGGGCAGATGCGACTGCGACAGGCCGATATAGCCAGCCTCTTTAAGCGCGGGCGCCGTCACGGTCTGGAACTCTTCCCAGGTTTTCGGCGGCGTCACACCCGCTTTTTCCAGCGCATCGACGTTGTAATACATGATGGGCGAGGACGAGTTGAACGGCATCCCGATCATCTTGCCGTCGCTGTCGGCATAGAAGTAGCGAACGCCCGAGATATAGTCCTCGATGTCGAACGCAACGCCGTTCTGCTCCAGCAGGTCCTGAACCGGAACGGTCGCGCCCTTAGCGCCAATCACGGTGGCGGCGCCGGCGTCGAATACCTGCAGGACGTTGGGCTGTTCACCCGCACGGAATGCGGCGATGCCGGCGGTCAGGGTCTCTTCATATGTGCCCTTGAAAACCGGCGTGATCTTGTAGTCGTCCTGGGACGCGTTGAAATCCTCGGCAATCTGGTTGACGGTGTCACCCAGGGCTCCTCCCATGGCGTGCCACCACGTAATCTCGACTTCGGCCGAGACCGTATTCGCTATCATCGCGAACGCGGCAGCAGCAGCACCTGTTTTGACGTTTATCATGTAGTTCCTCCGATTCATGTTGCGCCCCTACGGGCGGGCCAAAGCCCTGGAAACTATGGGGTATTTTCCCCGATGACATATTTCACATCCAGAAAAAGGCTGACACCTTTCGCAAAATGTGCACACGTGTTCACTAGCTTCCAACCGTGACAGTTTGATGAAAGATTCGATTCATTGCAAGAATGTTGAAACCCTCTGAACAGGCGAAACGCAAACCGCATGTGTAGCGAGAGAAACAAGGACGCAAAACGCCCCCGGCGCGCAACGGCCCAGACCGTTGCGGACCTTGCGGGCGTCTCGCGTTCAGCTGTTTCGCGCGCTTTCACGCCCGGTGCCTATGTCGATTCCGAGAAGCGTAGACGGATCCTCAAGATCGCAGCCGATACCGGGTATCAACCGAATGCCCTGGCCGCTGGCCTCAAGGCCGGGCAATCAAATTTGGTCGCCGTCTTCGTCGGCAACATGCGCAGCCCCTACGACTCGGCCTTTGTCGGTGAACTGGCCCAGGCCCTGAGCGGGTTGAAGAAATGGCCCATTCTGATCGATCGAACCGGCGCCAACACGGATCAGGCGCTGCGAGAGCTGCTGCGCTATCCGTTGGACGCATTGATTCTGCGCGGCGGCAGCATGTCCGAAGAGATCGTGGACAGATGTGCGCGGTTCGGCATCCCAATGATCTCGTCAGGCCGTCCCGTTCAAGGGCCCCGTGTCGACAATGTCTGCTGCCGCAATACCGATGGTATGACCATGATCACCGACTTGCTGATCAGCCGGGGGCGGCGGCGGTTCGGGTTTCTCAGCGGACCCGAGGAGTTCTACTCGTCTTCGCGGCGCCGCGCCGGGGTCCTCCAGGCGCTGGATCGGGCGGGGCTTGACCTCGTGGCCGAACACCCGACTGATTACTCGGTCGACAGCGGATACGGTTCCGCGCGCAGTCTGTTGTCCCGCGCCTCTCTGGATGCGCTTGTCTGCGCCAATGACGCCACGGCGATCGGGGCGCTATCGGCTGCGCGCGATCTGTCTCTGAACGTACCCGGCGATTTGGCGATTGTTGGTTTCGACGACATCGCCATGGCGAAATGGCCGACATTCCGCCTGACGACAGTCCGGAACCCCATCGACGCCGCCGTTGACGCGATCATCGCGTTGCTGGAGCGTAGGCTCGTCGATCCCGGACGTCCCGAAGAGAGTATCTTTTTGGACCCCAGCGTCATCGAACGCGAGACGCATTGAACAGCCGCGTCGATCGAGAAGCCTAGGCAGGGCCACCGGCGAACTGCTTGAGCTCAACCCCGCTCTTCTGCAGGGCATGGCGGACACCGGCCGCAATCGACACCGCCGTGGGCGTGTCTCCATGCAGGCAGATCGTGTCGATGCGGGTCGGGATATGCTTGCCGCTTTCGGTGATGATCGCCCCGGCCTTGACCATCTCGACCATGCGCGCGGCGGCACGGTCGGGGTCGTGGATCACCGCGCCGGGCAGACTGCGGTCGACCAGAGTGGCGTCATCGTTGTAGGCGCGATCGGCAAAGATCTCGCAGGCCACCGGACAGCCCAGGTCGCGCGCGGCGCGTTGCTGGGCGGTTCCGGCCAGAACCATGATGATCAGATCCGGAGCCACCGACAGCGCCGCCTCGTAGCAGGCCCGTGCCATCGCCTGATCCTCGGACGCCATGTTGGCCAGCGCGCCGTGCAATTTCAGATGACGCACCTGCCCGCCGGCCGTCCGTGCCATCGCCTGCGCCGCGCCGACCTGATAGCGGATCAGGTTCTGCAGCGACGGCAGGGGATAGTGCATCCGCTGACGCCCAAAGCCGTGCAGATCGGCAAAGCCGGGATGCGCGCCGATGCCCACGCCGTTTTCGACCGCCTGCGCCATCGTCGTGGCCATCACGTCCCAGTCGCCCGCATGAAACCCGCAGGCCACGTTGGCCGACGTCACGATCTTCAGCAGCGCCGCGTCATCGCCAATTTTCCAGGGGCCAAAGCTTTCGCCCATATCGGCGTTCAGGTCGACTTGATGTGCCATTGCACAGGCTCCTTTTCTACAAAACGTCCTCTTCGCGGGCGATGGCGCCGCTGATCAGTTGATAGGATAGCAGGTCGGACATGCTGCGCGGATCGCGGATCAGCGGGCGCAGCGCCCGGGGCAGCGCGACCCGGGCCTGGGCGGCGGCGCGCTCGGCCGCCACCGCTTCGTCCAGCGACACGAAGCGGAACCGCAGATCGGCCCCGGCCGGGGCCTGCGCCACCTTGGGCAGGTCGCAGGGCAGAACGGTGCCGATGCGGGGATAGCCGCCGGTAGTCTGGCACTCGGCCAACAGCACGAAGGGCGTGCCGTCGCCGGTGACCTGGATGTCACCCGGCACGATGGTTTCCGACAGCACGCTGCGCCCGCCCGAGACATGAAAGCCCGGCCCGTCGCTTTCCAGCCGCACACCCATGCGGTTGGCGCGCACGTCCCGGCGAAACGCGGTGGTTTGCAGCCGCTCCAGAACGTCGGCGGCGAACAGGTCGGTCTGGAAGCTGGCCACGATGCGGATTTCCCCGCCGGAGAACCGGTCCTCGGGGTCGAAGGTCATGCCGGTTGCACCGCCCGCGTCCGAGCCGATCGCCAGGCGGTCCCCCGCCTTCAGCACGGCTCCGATCCCCGCCGTCAAATGCGCCGAACAGGCGCCCAATACCGGGTCACCCTGCACCCCGCCGCCGACGCTGAGATACCCATAGCTGCCGGCCACGGCCGGCCCGATGCTGAGCCGGGCGCCCGCAGGCAGCAGGTGCGAGGCGTTCCAGACCGCGGTCGCGCCGTCAATCTGCGCCCGCATCCGCGCGCCAGTCAGGGCGATGCGCAAGTCCTGATCGGCCTGGAATTCGCCGCCCATGCCAGCCATTTCCACGGCGGCAAGAGTGTCGGGCTGTCCCAGCAACGCCGCGCCTTCGGCCAATGCAAGCCGGTCCACCGCACCACCGCGCGACAGGCCCATGTCCAGATACCCGGGTCGCCCCATGTCCTGCACCGTCAGGCCGGGCCCGGCGCGCAATATGGTCAGATGCGCGCTCATGCCAACGGCTCGCAACTGGCGCCGCCGCGCGGATCGCTGCGCATCCGCGCCAGCGTTTCCGGGTCGGTGGGGGTGAACTGCACCTCATCCCCGGGGCGCAAAAGGAAGGGTTCGGGAACATCCGGCTGGAACAGGCGGATGGCGGTTTGGCCCACATGTTGCCATCCGGTCGGCGTGGTGACCGAGAACAGCACAAGCTGCCGCAGCGCCACCACCAGCGCACCTTCGGGCACGCGCGGGGTCAATTCCTTTTGCCTTGGGATGTCCCAGGCGGGCGGCAATTCACCCAGATAAGGCTGGCCGGGGGCAAAGCCGATGGTCTGCACCCGCACCCGCGCTTCGGACAGCGACCGGATCGCCTCGGCCTCGGACAGGCCCGCCGCCTGCACCGCCTGCCCCAGCTGCGGCGCCAGATCCGTGCCGAAGACGGTGGGCACCCGCCAGAACCTGCGCCCGCCCGGCAGGTCGGCCGCGTACCAGTCTCGCTGGTCCAGCAGCGCCTGCACCTGCTGTCGCAGCGCGGCATGCGTCAGGCGCAGCGGATCGAACCGGACGAAGGCCGACACCAGCGAGGACGAGGTTTCCTCGACCCCTGCCCAGCCCTCCGCCTCGAGCGCGGCGCGAAAGGCCAGCGCAGCGCGGTTGGCCGGTTCGCTGAGAGCGGCGGCAAAGCTGATCAACAGCCCGTCCACCCCGGCGGTTCGTATGATCGGAAAATCCTGCATCGCCCCTGTCACATCTGGTTCGGCAGAAAGGTCACGATGCCGGGGAACACCACGATGATCGCCAGCGCCACGATCATCAGGAAGAAAAACGGCAGCGCCGCATGGGCCACCCGCAGGATGTCGCGCCCGGTCAGCGATTGCAGCACGAACAGGTTGAAGCCGACCGGCGGGGTGATCTGCGACATCTCGACCACGATCACCAGGAAGATGCCGAACCACAGCGGGTCGATCCCCGCCTGCATCACCATCGGCATGATGACCGAAGCCGTCAGCACCACGACCGAGATCCCGTCCAGAAAGCATCCCATGATCACGAAGAACACGGTCAGCGCCGCCAGCAGCGTGAAGGTGGACAGGCCCAGCGACCCGATCCATTCCGCCAGAACACGCGGAATGCCGGTGAAGCCCATCGCCACGGTCAGGAACGAGGCCCCCGCCAAAATGAAGGCGATCATGCAAGAGGTCACCGTGGCCCCCATCAGCCCGTCGACGAAACTGGCCCGGGTCAACGTGCCCTCGCGCCAGGACAGCAGCAGCGCCAGCACCACGCCCACGGCGGCCGCATCGGTGGGCGAGGCGATCCCGGCATAGATCGAGCCAATCACACCGACGATCAGCAGGATCACCGGCACCAGTCGGCGCGAGCGACGCAGTTTTTCCGCGAAACTCGCGCGGATGTCCTCGGTGGGCAGGTTCGCGCGGTTGATCAGCGCCCAGATTGCGACATAGCCCACGAAAAGCCCCACCAACAGCAGGCCCGGCAGAACCCCTGCGACGAACAGGCGGGCGATGGATTGCTCGGTCGCCACGCCATAGACGATCAGGATGATCGACGGCGGGATCAGCAGGCCCAGCGTGGCCGAGCCGGCCAGCGTGCCGATGATCATCTTCTCGGGATAGCCGCGGCGCGAGAGTTCCGGGATCGACAGCTTGCCGATCGTGGCCGCGGTGGCCGCCGACGACCCGGACACAGCCGCAAAGATCCCGCAGGCAAAGACGTTCACATGCAGCAACTGCCCCGGCAGCCGGTTCATCCAAGGCGACAAGCCGGTGAACATGTCCTCGGACAGGCGCGAGCGGAACAGAATCTCGCCCATCCAGATGAACAGCGGAAGCGCTGCCAGCGCCCAGGAATTGCTGTGCCCCCACAAGGTGGTCGCCATGACCAGCCCCAGCGGCGCATCGGAGAACAGCGCCATCGCCGCGATCCCGATCCCCAGCAGCGAAAACGCCACCCACAGGCCCGACCCCAGAAAGGCGAACAACAGAACAAGAAGAATGATGGAAAGCGTGGCAATCGACATCTGCTGGCCCTATTCGCTCAGAAGGTTTTCGCCCTTGCCGTCCCAGCTGGGCGCGTGGCCCGCCAGCAGACCGACAAGTTCGTCGACAAGGGCAAGAGTCAGGATGGCCAGTCCCAGCAGGACCGGCATCTGCACGATCCACAACGGCACCGAGACCATGCCCGGGCTGCGGTCGCAATATTCCAGAGATTCCAGCACCAGCAAGCCCAGATACCAGGTGGCATAGGCGCTCATGGCCAGGGCAATTGTCACCACGCAGATCTCGGTCAGGCGGCGCGGCCCCTTGGGCATCCGCCCGATCAGCAGCGTCACCCGGATATGCCCACCGGCGCGCAGCGTATAGGCCAGCGCCAGAAAGCTGGATGCGGCCAGAAAGAATCCGGTGAAATCGGCATAGGACGGGATGGTCAGACCCATGCCCCGCCCGGTCAGCGCGGCCCAGAACTTGTCGGCCAGGTTCAGCCCGACCTGCGCAAAGACCAGCACGACGATGGCCAGAATGAACAGCGCCGCCAATCCGCCGGCCGCACGATAGATGAAATCAAGACTGCGCCGCAGCATCGCCATCCCCTCCCCTTGTTGTCGAACCCGGCCGGGCGTTTGGCGCCCGGCCGGTTCGGGTCGTTTACTGCTGATAGGCCTGCAGCAACGCGGCACCGTCCTCGCCGGCGTTGGCCTTCCAGTTTTCGAGCATCTGCGCGCCGATTTCACGCAGGCCAGCCATCAACTCTTCGGATGGCTGTACCACGGTGATGCCGTTTTCCTGCAGAACTGCGGTCTGCTTGGCGGTCTCGGCCTGGCTCATTTCCCAGCCGCGGGCTTCGGCGGCGGCGGCAGCCTCGAGAACGGCGGCCTGGGTCGCGTCATCCAGACGGCGGAAGGCGCGCTTGTTCACCACGACCACGTTTTTGGGAATCCAGGCCTGGATGTCGGTGTAGTGGGTCAGAAAGTCCCACGCCTTCGAATTCACCCCGGTCGAGGGCGAGGTGATCATCGCCTCGACCCGGCCGGTGCTGAAGGCCTGCGGAATATCCGGAACCTCGACCTGCGTGGGCGCGGCGCCCGCCAGGTTGGCGAATTCTTCCAGCGTGGCGTTGTAGGTGCGGAACTTCAGGCCCGCCAGGTCATCCACGCTGTTGATTTCCTTGGTGGTGTACAGGCCCTGCGGCGGCCACGGCACCGCGTACAGCACCATCATGCCTTGCTCGTCCAGCAGACCGTTGATCACGTCTTTCTGTGCCGCCCACAGCTTTTGGGCGTCGTCATAGTTGGTGGCCAGGAACGGCAGCGAGTCTGCGCCGAAGGCCGGGTTGTCATTGGCCAGCAACGACAGAAAAAACTCCCCGACGGGCACCTGGCCGCTGCGGACTGCCTTGCTGATCTCGGGGTGCTTGAACAGCGAACCTGCGGAATGGACCTTGATTTCAAGGGCGCCGTCTGTGGCCGCGGTCACGTCCTTGGCGAAGTCGTGGATGTTCACGGTATGGAAGGTGGCGTCCGGATAGGGCGTCGGCATGTCCCAGGTCTCGGCCTGCACCTGCATGGCCAACCCGGCCAGCGCGGCAACCGCGCCACCGGCAATCTTCATCAGTTTCATTTTGGCTCTCCCTGCTTGAGTACTGGCGCAGAAGCTGACTCAACGTTTGCGATTTGTCAACGTTTTGTTATCGTTTTGACCAAAACACTGCAGAGTCCAAAGGTCAGCACGTTGAAAACACACGCCCTTCATGCCAAAACACTGATAATTTCTCAGCGTTTTGCAGATCAAAAGGCCGCAATATGACCGATTCTTCCCCCGACACACGCCGCATCGTTTCCTCTCGCCACTTGGCCGAGGGCGAAGGCTGGGAACTTTCCGAACTCGAATTCGGTCTGATCATTGTCTATAATGCGTTCTCCCGCTGGATGACCCGTTGCATGGCGGCGGCCGGGCAGGCCGATCTGGGACCGCTCGACATCCTGATCCTGCACAACGTCAACCACCGCGGACGCGACAAGCGCCTGACCGACATCTGCTTTCTTCTGAACATCGAGGACAGCCACACCGTGAACTACGCCCTGCGGAAACTGCTGAAGGCTGGGCTTCTGACGTCGGAAAAGCGTGGGAAAGAGGTGTTCTACCGCACCTCGCCCGAGGGAGTGGAGTTATGCGACGCCTACCGGAAAGTTCGCCAGCAATGCCTGCTGGAAGGGCTGTCAGCCACCGACCTGTCGGGCCCGGATCTGAGGGACCTGGCCCGCGACCTGCGGGCCCTGTCCGGCCACTATGACCAAGCCAGCCGCGCGGCGGCATCTTTGTAGCGCCTCAGCATCCGCCCACGCAGCATGATCGGTAAGAAAGAAAATGGTGCGGGTGGAGGGACTTGAACCCCCACGCCTTGCGGCGCCAGAACCTAAATCTGGTGCGTCTACCAATTTCGCCACACCCGCAACACGGCGCCGACGCGCCGAATGGAAGGGCTGATAACAAACCTTTTGGACAAGCGCGAGAGGGAATCTTGCCGTCTGCGGCGGAATATTGACCCCCGTTGGAAACAATGGAAATGACCTAGGCGAGGGGGAGATCGACCCGCGCAACGGCGCCAGAATGTGTGGCATCCGGCTTCCCGGTTTATTTTTATCGCCAAATGGAATTCTTAACGCAGAAACCCGTCGTTTTCGGAACGAAACAAAACGCCATAATTGTTCTGTTTTTGGACACATTCCCAATTATTCAAAAAAAACAAAATTCTCGCTGACGTTGTGGATCGCATTGGGGCGCCTAGACCACCGTTATCAACCCCACCCTGCACCCAAAGCAATGCGGTCCCCTCGCCTTCTCCCGAGACACACGCTCAACCTCCAGTCCCGCTTCCTTATTTCCGTTTACTTTACAGACCTCTACCTATCATTCGAGGACATCACAAAAAACCAAATCGCACGCGTTAACTTGTCCCGAATTCAGACCCCGCGGCCTTACCCATTTTGACTATTACATCCTGAAGTTGCGGCATTGTCATGCAACGGTCACCATAATTGCGCCACATTTCAAACGCCAAAATATCTCAATCACGTCAAATTAACACCGTGATGAAGGTAATTCTGTCTACCAAGGAGTTAATGAGTCTTTTTCGCCTTTTCGGCACCGTACGAGTTTTTTGCTCAACTCCAGTACAAGGGTCTCAGTCGTGACCGAACAGATCAACTCCGCTGCCACCGAGCAAGACGTCGTCTTTCTTGCAAGAGAAAGCTTTGTCGGCGAGCTCAAAAACCTCAACCAGCAATTCCCGAACACGGGTTTCGGCATTGCCCTGAAGACGCATGAGGGCAACGAATACCTGTTGGCTAATGCGCGAATGCCCCTTCCATCGGCCAAATCCAATGGGTTTCCAACCGGACGTCGGGTCGCGCGCCTGGACAATGGAACCCGATTCAGTTCGATCGAAGTGCTGGCCGATTCGCGTGCCTTCGATGCCATCTCGCCCGGAACCGAGGCCGAGATGCTGGGCAACGCTCTCGAACTGATCGCCCGGATCGACAGCTTTTCAGGCATGGCGCCTGCCAGTTTGACGGAATCCGGGCATACCCAAATCGCTGCAACCGGAACCGGAGGCTGAACATGGCCCGCAACGACCACCTTTTGTCCGTAGGAAACGAGGCATTGGCGCCGATGTCGGAAGCCATGTCCGCACTGACGACACAGATCGACCAACTGACAGAGGTGGCGGATGCGCGCTCGACTGCGCGGCTGGCCACGCTCAAGACCCGTATGGAAAACTTCACCGCCAGCGTCACCTTCGTCGGCCAGGTGAAGGCGGGCAAATCTTCGATCGTCAACATTCTGGCCGGTCGGCCCGGTCTGCTTCCGTCGGATGTGAACCCGTGGACCTCGGTTGTGACCACCCTGAACATCAACACCCGCATGCCCGGTGAATACAGATCCAAGTTCACCTTCTTCGAGCAGGAAGAATGGGACAATCTGATGGTCGGCGGTGGCCGTTTGGGCGAACTGGCCAATCGCGCAGGCGCCGACGACGAGATGGAGGACATCCGCCGTCAGATCGCGCAGATGAAGGCCAAGTCCGAGGAACGCCTGGGCAAGCACTTCGACCTGATCCTGGGCCAAAGCCACCAGTACGACTACTTCGACGAAGAGCTGATCCAGCGCTATGTCTGCTTGGGTGACGAAGACGATCCGGACATAAATCCGAAGACGGGCCGGTTCGCCGACGTGACCAAAGCAGCGGAATTGTACATGGACATTCCGCAGTACCCGATCGCGCTGAAACTGTGCGACACGCCGGGCGTCAACGACACGTTCATGGTGCGCGAACAGATCACTCTGCGCAGCCTGCGCGGATCGGAGGTCTGCGTCGTGGTCCTGGCGGCAAGCCAGGCGCTGACCACGATGGACATGGCGCTGATGCGGATCATCGCGCAGTTCGAGAACCGGCAGATTGTTCTGTTCGTCAACCGGATCGACGAACTGACCGACCCGGTCAAGCAAGTCCCCGAAATTCGCGACCGAATTCAGGATACGCTCAAGCAAAACGGTATCGACACAAGCACCAGTGTTGTTTTCGGCAGTGCGTTGTGGGCCGAGGCCGCGCTGACCGGCAACCCGGACATTCTCACCGACGATTCCCGCCAGGCCCTCAACACGTTCTATCTGGCCGCCGGTTTTGGTGATCAGGCCGCATCGCTGGACAAGATCTGGGCCCTTTCTGGTCTGCCTGACCTGCTGTTGGCCATGAACGAACGTATCGCCCAAGGCGCAGGCACGCGCCTTCTGGACCGTGTCCGTCATCGCGCCCGCAACATCGCAAGTCAGATTCGCGCCACCTCGGTCGCCAAGAGCCTGTCGGGCGGAGACGGTGTTGTTCGCGATCTGGACGGCGTATCACCTGAAGATGCGATCGCCACCGTCGCGGCCGAATATGACAAGAAAGCTGCCGCCCTGACGACGTCCCTGCGCGACAAGGTGTTGGAACGTTTGGCTTCGGCCGAGGCAAACTTCGTCAAACGTGCAACGGACTCGTTGATCGCGCATCTCGAGCAGAACGGCGAACAGGGCACCTGGCAATACGACCCGGCCGGGCTTCGCACCCTTCAGAAGGCCGCCTATTTCAGCTTTGCCCGCGCAATGCGCAAGGACGCCGGCGCGCTGTATTCCGCAGCCGCCGCGGATGTCGAGGTCCTGTATCAGAAGCTTCTGGGTAATCACTTGGGCGAATTCAGCATCGAGGCGCCCATTGTGCCGCGCGTACCGCCGCCATTGGGCATTGGCCGAACGATCGCGCTGGACCTTCAAAGCACATGGTGGCGACGCTGGTGGCAACGCCGGAAAGGGTTTGAAGCCTATGCGGCGGACTACACCCGCCTGATCGCATCAGAAGCCAATTCGATCACCAAGGATCTCGAAGAAACCCAGATCGCAGCCGTTCTGGAAAATGTTCGGGCCGTCCTGTCGGATTTCATGCGCGAGCAGCAGGAAACCCTTCTGAGCATCTCGCAATCCGCAGAAAAGGCACCGGGCACCGCCCCAGACCTGATGGCCGGACTGGAGCCGAAGAAATCTCGTGACGAAATCCTCGGCGACATCCTCAAAGACCTCAGCAACGAAGCAGCGTAAGAAAGCCATGGCAAAAGATTCACAAATCCGCTTCGTCTCTCCTCGGGCATGGGAACGCATCGAGCAGTGGTCCCGCCGCAAACCGGTTTTTGCGCTGATGGGAGAGTTCAGCGCCGGAAAGTCCACGCTCATGAACTTCCTGCTGCGCAAGCAGGCCCTACCGACGCAGGTGACGGCCACCCAGCTGCCGCCGGTCTGGTTCAGTTGGGGCAACAAACCGGCTTACGTTCAGCGCCATGACGGGACCACTTCTCCGATTGGTTTGGACGAATTGGACAAGGTGGGCGTCAACGACGCGCAGTTCATCCGCATCTATCTTGAAGCGGACATTCTCGAGGCCGTCGACCTGATCGACACGCCCGGCATTTCAGACCCCAAAATTCAGGCCGATGTCTGGCGCCGTGCGGTGGGTCAGGCCAACGGGGTGCTGTGGTGTACCCACTCGACCCAAGCCTGGCGTGAGACCGAACGCGCCACGTGGGTTTCGTTGCCTGAACGGCTTCAGCACAACTCGCTTCTGTTGGTCACGCGCGCGGACGCATTGGATCTGAAAGACCGCCAGAAAGTGCTGCGCCGCATCAACCGCGAAGCGGGGCACCTGTTCAATCGGACAATCCTGTTTTCCGCCCGTGACGCGATCATCGCGCGTGACAAAACGGGCGACGCCGAGCTGTGGTCGCGCAGCGGCGGCGGCAAGATGATCGACAGCTTTCTTGAGATCACCGAGCAGATCATGGACAGCCGTGCGGAAAAGCTTGCCCGCTACCAGATCGACAAAAGCCTCGCCGGCACGCCCCCGGTTCAACCGGTGCGGCCCGAACGATCCGATCGCCAGACCGCGGCCGAAGAGCCCGCGCCTTTCAAATTGACCAACCCGCTGGATCAGGATGATGGATTCGAGGCGGTCCGGAACTCGGACGATGTGATCGCAACCTTCCCGGTTCGACCGGCCCGAGTGGAGCGCCGCGGTGAGTCAACCGAACGCGAGCGGATCAACCCGGATGACGCCGACCGTTTGCGCGCCGAAATGACGCCGGTGCCCGATGACGATTTGCGAGCCCTGTTCCGGGACGAGGATGAGGATCGGCTCAGCGTCGCGGCAGCTTCGACTGCGGTGACTCCGCTGGACGACGAAGACTTTGACGATATCGATGACGATACGCTCGACGTCGAGGACGACGAAATGCTGGTCGCAGACGCCGATGACCAGACCAACGATCAGGGTGCCCAGGACGAAGACCTGCTGGCCACGCTGTCAGAACGTTTGGTTGGCGAGCCCCCCGCGCCGGCAGCAGACGAACAGGACGAGACCCCGGCACCCAGTGTCGAAGACTCGGTCTCGTCCATTGCTTCGCTGTTGTCCCAGCAACAGGGTGACGATGCCACGACCTATGAACCTGAGCCGGAATCGAACGGCTTGATTTCGGCCCAGACCCCTGAAGACCAGGAACCCGAAGTGCCTTGTGAGCAGGTCGGCGAAGGCGAAACCTCGCTGGAACACCTTTTGAGCGTGCCGGCAGGAGCTCCGCTCAGCGCGGCGGCGATGTGGCGGGAAATCGCGGCCAGTGAAGATATCCCCCAAGACGTGGGCGGGCTGCACGCCGTGTTCCAGGCCTTTCTTGAGGAGTTCGACAAGATCGCTCACGAGCACACCGGGCGCGACGAACAGGACAGGATTCAACCGGTGCCAAATCCGAAAGACAGGGCGGAGTGGCATGTGTTGTAACCGGGCCTCAAGGGACACGCGGGAAACGATAAACCGTTTCCCGTCCCGAACCGCAATGATACTCAGCGGCGCGACGGTTTCGAACCGCTGCGCCTTTGGGATTAATAAGGGATAACAGAGCTTTAGATGACGATTGACGCCGCATTGACCACCGCCATGGAGACCATTCCCGACTGCATCGCAGCGGGATATGTCGACATGGAAACGGGCATGCTTCTGGGCATGTCGGCAGCCGGGACCGAGGATGGCGCGGCCTTGGAAACCCTCGCCGTTGCGGTGGCAAATCTGTTTCAGGGCCGGGGCGTTCAAGCATTCGAAGCGCTGTTGGCCTCGGCCGGACTACAAGATCCGGAGAACCCGGGATTTGGGGAAATCTCGGTGTTTTCGAACGACCGGCTACACATCTTCATGCGGACCCGGGCCTATCCGGAACACGTGGTCTGCTACATCTGCCGCGACAGCGCGAATATCGGGCTGACGCTTACGAAATCACATCTCAGCCTGGGGCCGGTAGCGGCCGCAGTTTAGACGGGACCAGAGGGGGTCACGGCATGATGGCGACAGACATAATCGACATGCTCGAAAACATCGGGCGGTCTGCGACGCCCCGTTTGTCGCCGGCCGTTCGGTTGACCGGGGACACGGCCGAGGCCCGGCGGGCCAGCATACTGAACCTGATCCGGGGAACGGTTCTTCCAAGACGCTTGGAGTTCAACGCCCAGAACGGAACGATCCTGGCGATCGAGGTGAACAGCTCACGGATCACGGATGTTTATTCGGCAAGCACCGGCGCCCTTCCGGATTTCGAAACCGAACCGCGCGAAGCGCTGATCGAAAAGCTGGCGCGGCTCGTGTCCGACCTGGCAGCGATCGCCCCTCCGATCGAAGTGGTGTCTCTGAAACCGGACGGGCCGCTGGAGGCGGATGACGTCGGCATCACTTTCAGCGAGATGCAGAAAGCCTGTGCCGAGCTCGTTCTGCCGTCAGAGCCGCGGGTTTCGGTTGTCCCGGATCCCGTCGAGGACACGAAAGAGCAGGACAGCGCTGAAAGTGCAGAACTCAGTGTAGCCGCGGCTTTCTTCGACGGCGCCGAGCGGTTCGCCATGGGACGTCTGCTGACAAGTGCCGAGGGGGCGACCCACCAGTTCGATGGCCTGTGCGCCGATGGCCAGCCTCTTCACCCTTCGGATGATCTGTTGACCCGGTTCGCACAGGACCTGGCGGGATGGGATGCGGACAATACCGGGCTGCTCGAACAGCCGCAACTGATCGTCATGCGGCCGTCAGGTGGCAAGGGCGCGGGTGTCGCTCTGGTCCGGGATGGTCGCAATACAGCCGCCGCCGTACATGACGCGCGCAAGCTGGGTGCCGTCGTCAACCTGTGGAAATCTCTGCGGGAGTCGGTCTGATGACACCGCTTTCGCGACAGTTGAAGTTAAGTTTTAAGCAAATCTTGGGTACCAGTTTTTAGGGTAGTGTTATGAGTGAAACCAACCGCCGGGAATTGATCCGGATCGCCAGCGAAATGAAAGAGGTGAGCAATGACGAGACCTGTCAGTTCATCTCTCGCATCGTTGACGATCTCAGCGGCCTGAAACCATCGATTGCATTCGTCGGGCAGATCAAGGCCGGGAAGTCCCGCCTGATCAACGGCTTTACGGGACAGGCAGAATTTCTGCCGTCGGACGTGAACCCGTGGACGACCGTGATCACCGACATGCATTTCGGTCATCCCTCCGGGCGCACATCGGGGGCCGAATTCCATTTCTTCGACAACCGCCAATGGCAGGCGCTGATCGCCGAAGGCGAAGAACTGCGCAACATGTTCCCCGACGATGAGGACAGCTATAAGCGCGAGATGATCGAGGAGCAGGTCGAGGCGATGAAAAACCGCGCTCGTCTGCGCCTGGGTGACAGTTTCGAACAGCTGATGGGCCAGCATCACGACCTCGAAGAACTGACGTCTGATGACCTTGCCCGCTATGTCTGTGCCGGGGATGATCCGACCGACGAAGCCGAACATGATCCGGGCTCGGACCGGGGTTTGTACAGCGACATTACCCGCAAGGCCGAGGTGTATTTCGATCTGGGCCACTTCCCGTTCCCGCTGACCGTGACCGACACGCCCGGCGTCAATGATCCGCTGTTGATCCGCGAAGAGATCTCGCGCCAGTACCTCAAGGAATCCGACTTTTTCGTCGTGGTTCTGTCCGCGCACCAGGCCCTGTCGCGCGCCGATTTGAAACTGTTCCGGCTGATGCAGGCGCTTGAGCTGGGTCAGATCGTGGTTTTCATCAACCGGGTCGACGAATTGGGCGGCGGTGCGGAAGACGCGGCGAAAGTACGCGCCGACGTTTTGGACGGGTTGGAAAAGGCGCTGGGGAAGTCCAGCATCGACGTTCTGATGGGCAGCGCTCAGTGGGCGCATTACGCACTGACCGGGGACGAAACCGGCGTCAACCACGATCACATCCTCGCCTGGCTGCGGGCGCATCCCGAACAGATGAAGCAATACCTTGCCGGCGTCGAAGAGATCAAACGCGGCCCCGGCCCCATCAGTCGCGAGGCGGTTCTGCGGTATGCTGCGATGATTGCCTCGGGCTTGCCCGACCTGCGCCGGCATGTCACCACCGCGCTGACTGACGGCCCACGCAACGAACAACTGCGTATGGCGTGGCAACATCTGAACGGCTTTGCCCAGGGCGAGCTGGAGCGCAGCAAGGCCCGCCTCCGCGCGCTGGAAGAAGATGGCCAACCTTCGGACGATGCGGCTGGCGAGAATGACAAGACCCTCGCCGAGTTGCGCAAGCTGGTATCGGACAAAACCGCAGAAATCACCCGCGACATGGATGATGTTCTGGCAAACTTGCGTGGTGTGATGGATGACACCGTGGCCGAAGCCGTCGTATCGGTTGTGCGCGGACCCGACGGGCAATCCCCGTTGCTTGCCAAAGGTGGCGCAACCGAACTGAACTTTACACCGTTGCGCGAACGCATGCGCGAACTGGTGCAGGGTGCGACTCAGGTCATTCGCCAGCGGATGCTCAGCGAACTCTATGCCATCGACATGCAGGCCAACGCGTCTCTGCGGTCCCTGCCGGGCTGGCAGGAGCCGACCGACAGCCGTATGAACACCAGTGCCGTGCGCTGGTTCCGTCCAGACACCACCGCTCTGACCCGGGGTATTACGGTCGAGTTGCGGGTGAACTGGTTGTCGCGTCTGATTTCGCGGAAATCCGTCGTCTCTCGCGCCGAGCGCATGATCGTGCAGGAATTCGAGATGATCGGAGATGACCTGATCGATACCGCGCGCGAGAACCTGCTGGAGCGCTTGAAAACCGCTCTGGACCATTTCCTGGCCCTGCTCGCCGGGCATCTTGAAAACCGCACCGCGACGGGCGAGACATGCGAGCGCACCCAGGCGCAGGTCGATTTCGACCGCGCACGCCGGATCGCGGACGAATTGCAATCGACCTTTGGCGCTGAACACAGCGACGAACGACAAGCGGAGGCCGCCGAGTGATTGAATTTCCCGGAACCGAGACGGAAGTGCGTCAGCTTGACCGTTTTCTGACCGCAACCGAACGCCTTCCGTCCACGCCCGAGTTGGACGGCATGCGCGCGCGGGCACAGTCCCACGCCGAGCGGTTGTCAAACGCGGTCTCAATCGGTTTTGCAGGGGAATTCGGCGCCGGGAAGTCCAGTCTTGCCAACATGCTCGCCGGAGCTGACATCCTGCCCACGGGTCCGCAACATCTGAAATTGCCTCTGGTGATTGTCACCTATGCGGACACGCCTGAAACGACCGTTGGGTGGTGGGACCGCGAGCCAAAGGTTTATTCCGGCATCGCCCTGGAAAAGGCCGCGGCCGACAATCCTGATTTTATCTCGGTGGGGCTGAACACCCCTGCCCTGCGCGAAATCTCGTTGTTCGACCTGCCCGGCTCCGGTGCGCTGGACGACACTTACAAACAAACGCTTGATTTGTTGAAATTCGTCGATTGCGCCATCTGGTGCACGAACGGAACCAACGCTTGGCGCGAGACCGAGCGCCATTTGTGGGCACAAGTCCCGCAAAACCTGCGCGACAACAGCTTGCTAGCCGTCACTCACACGGACCTGCCCCCTGTCCGCGACGCCCTCGATCGCGTTCTGTCGCGGTTGGAGAAGGAGAAGTCGGGCATGTTCCGCGCGATCGTACCGATCGGGACACCAGTTGCCGTTCGCGCCATGGCGCAAGAGCCGGAACCGGACTTCGCCTTGTGGGAAACCTGCGGCGGCCAGAACCTTGCGGAGAAGGTGCTTGAAATTGCATCGCATCGCCGCCGAACGGATCTGGAGGCCGCGCGGCAGGACCTTGCCGCTGACTTCCTGCCGTTCTTGGAGACATCGACCGGCGCGGGCGAAGCCGCAGCCTCGGACACCAGAACGGTACAGCCCAGTCTGGAATCTGCGCTGCCGCCGCTGGACAACCCGATCCTCGAAGACTGGCTGGCGGCGATCGCCAGCATTTACGAAGACCTGCGCGACAGTTCGGACATCGAACCGGCCGCCTTCCTGCAAAGCTGTCAGGAAATTGTCGAGGATTTTGCTGAACGGCTGGAAAACGGGTCCGAGATCGATCCCGAAGCCGACTGGATTCCGGGCGAGTTCGAAAAGGCCACCGACCTGCTTCTGCTGCTTCAATTCGAGAGCGGCGAAGGGCCACTCAAGGATGCGATCAGCATACTGGCGCAGCTCAGCGACAACCTGGCGTGGGCCGGCAGCACGGTCGCTTCGGCCCCTCCGAAGACCGGAACCTGAGTCATTCCCGCAAAGATTGAGCCGCGGCGCGGCGAATCGTTGACACTGGAATCATGATTCCATTGTTTCGAATCCGTGGACCATGGGTCGTCTGGCGCCCGGACTGAATCCTTTTTGTTCGCCGGGAAACACTACATATATGTACTCTATCAGCTTTTGGATCAATATATTGATCTGCGCCCGAAACCGTTCTCAGTGAAGCCACGAGGCGGCCCCATTAAAGTCAAATTTGAAACGTCTAACCGTTCTCAAGTGTCCTGCGGTTGTGTTGGTTGTGTGTTCGTGGGCTGATTGCCCGGTTATTTTGGCCGCAAGTTTTTGGAATGATGGGCGGGAAGAAATGAACCACAACCAGGCTGTCGGTGCATCGCACGACGAACCTCAAATTCAAGGTCTGCAACCGGGCGCGAAACTGCTGCGCGGCCAGTACGAAATTCTTCGCTTCCTCAGCAATGGCGGGTTCGGCATCACGTATTTGGCGCGTGACAGCCTGGAACGCGATGTGGTCATCAAGGAATGCTATCCGGGTGCCTTGTGCCGCCGCAACGGCGACCTGGTCGAACCCAATGATCCGGCCTTCAAGGACGACCTGCGCGCGATCATCGACCTGTTCATTCAGGAAGCCCGCAACCATGCTCGCCTGGTCCACCCCAATATCGTCGACGTGCACCAGGTCTTTGAAGACAACGATACTGCATATATCGCGATGGACCTGATCCGTGGATGCGATCTGCTGGATTACATCGAGGACCCCAAGACCGAAACCGGCCCGGACTTTATCGTCCAAGTCACCGAAAAGATGCTGTCCGCGGTGTCGTTCATCCACCAAAGCGGGATGCTGCATCGGGACATTTCGCCAGACAACATCCTGATCGACGAAAACGGCGAACCGATCCTGATCGACTTCGGCGCCGCGCGCGAGCAGGCTGCCAACCAATCGGCGGCCCTGTTGACGCTTCGGGTGATCAAGGATGGGTACTCGCCGCACGAGTTCTACGTGCGCGGCTCCGAGCAGGGTCCCAGCAGCGACTTGTATGTGTTGGCCGCAACGCTCTACCACGCGATCAGCGGCGAGCGCCCGATCGACGGCCAATCGCGCCTGAATGCCTTCAACAACGGACAGAAAGATCCCTATCAGCCGCTCACCGGCCGCTTCCAGGGTTACCCCGATGGCTTCCTTGAGGCGATCGACAAGGCCATGGAGGTCCACGCGACCGACCGCCTTCAATCCGCACTGGATTGGTTGCGGATGTTCCGCGGCCCCGGTGTCGAATTCGACAGCTTTGCCTATCGCCCCGTTTCGGTAATCGTGGCCTTGGACCGCAAGGACGAAGAGGCCGAAAAGGCCCGCATCAAAGCCGAAAGCGAAAACGCCGAAGCGGTTGTAACAGCCCTGCTTGCCGGCAATTCCGATCTGGCTCTTGGGCATGGCGAAAAAAACGACGACGGTCCGGCAAGTTTTGCCCAGAAGGACGAGCCCGCAGCGGCGGTGGATACGGTCGTCCAAAAAGGATCGGGCGGCAACGGCAAGTTGATCGCGGGTGTCGCCGCAATCGCGATTCTGGCCGCTGGTGGCTTCTTCGTGATGTCCGGCGGCTCGACCGAGACGGACCCGACACCGAGCCAGACCGCGACGCCCACCGAGACGGCCGAACCTGCCGAAACGCAGACGGCCGAACCAGTGATCGCGCCCGAAACAACCAAGGCAGAAGAAACCGCAGCAGCAACCGAAACAGAACAGCAGGTGGCAGAAGACCAGCCTGTCGAGCAGGCCGCAGCGGCTGTCACACCGCCGGCGGTGGAAGCACAGGAAGAAGCGGCTCAGCCCGAAGAACCCGTCGAAGTGGCGGCGGTTGCACCAAGCGCTCCGGTCAATCTGGCCGAGACCCAAGTCAGCTATGCCCATTGGGATGTCAAAATCCCGTTCTCGACTTCGCAGCGGCGCGCCTCGACCGGAAACATCATCGCCATCACCGGTGTGGATGCCGACCAGGACATGTCCACGATCGGTGAATGGGTTCAGCGAGGCGCAGCGATCTATACCCTGAACGGCAGCCCTGTGCGCGCCGGAACGACGCTTGCCGCACAGGTTCTGGACAACCTTCAGGTTGACCCGGACGGCTATATCCGTGTCGCGGCGCGGTATCGCCCCATCGGACAGACCCGCGCGCAGAACGGCCTGCTGGCCCTGCCCGCAATCCGCGAGTTCGGGCTGGCCAACGGTTACTCGTTCGAAGCCCGCGGCGCCGATTTGCCCGAATGGCAGACGGTTGTTGCCGGAGCACCGGCCGCAACGGCAGGTGGCCTGCAGACCGGCGACATTCTTGTCCGCGAGACTGTCTCGGGAACTGAGGTGATTGCTGCCGACAGTCTGGATACCGCGCTGAACGCGTTGGTTTCCGAAAACAAGCCCGAAGCACGGTTGGTTGTGCTTCGAAACGGGGCGGAAACAACCGCCGTGATGCCTTTGGCGCGGGAGTGATCAGGCCGGTACGTATGTGATCCGCCAGTTTGTGTTTGCTGAGGAGGATGCCGCGTTTTGGCCCTCCTGGTGGGGACCGGCCCGCCGCGGAAGATAAGAGTGTTTCAGGTTTCCAACTTCATAAGTGCCGCTGCGCCATGCGCAGAGGTTCGTAGCAGCCCCACGGGTCACCTAAGCCCGTGCAAGTAGTCAAAAGGTGTCGACACCATGTTCAAATACAAAAGCCCACTCAGCCGGCTTCTCGAGGGTGCCGGCAAAACCAAAGAAGCCGAAGGGTCGGAACCCGAAGTCGAAACGACAGACAAGGCCGAGCCGATTGCGGACTTCAATGCACTGCGCCAAGCTCTGGCTGGTGGAAACCTGAGCACGGACAGCTACGAGGAAACCGACGAGCTGATTCCGGAAGAGAAGATGCCCGATTTCGCCGAGACCGAACAGACGGTGGAAGAGGCAACAGAGAGCGAAGAAACAGCCGAAGCCGCGCCTGAAGCGCCGGAAGAAGCCGAACAGGTCGTGACGCTGCACGTTGCGGCAACCGAAGAAGAAGAGACCATCCAGTCGGTCATGGCCGAAACTGCCGAACCCGATCTGGAGGAAGTCCAAGAGGAAGAGGCCTCGGCGCCGACCCCGTTCGAGTTGCCGGAACCCATTGCAATCGAAACTGCCCCGGACGAAGCAGCGGCAGATGCCGAACCTGTGGCCACCGAGCCCGAAGAACGCGAAGCCGCCCCGGAAGTCGCCGAAGCGCCGGCCTCGGATCGTCGGTCGCGCGTCAAGACCACCTTCCTCGGGTTCGAGCGCCCTGACACACATGTGCAGGAACTGATCGAAACAGCCGAGCCGGTGGCCAAGACCGAAACCGCAGGCGCAACATTCCCGGTCGGTTGGCTGGCAGTAACCAGTGGCCCCGGGCGGGGGTCCAGCATCACGCTGACCGAAGGGCTGATGCAGATTGGCCGCAACGATGACCAGGCGATCCAATTGGATTTTGGCGACACCGGGATTTCACGGTCGAACCACGCCGTCATTGCTTATGACCCCGAAGACCGCAAATGCTATCTGGGCCATGGCGGCAAGGCAAACCTTGTGCGCCTGAACGGCAAACCCGTCCTCAGCACCGTGCCGCTGTCCAGCGGCGACCTGATCCGCATCAGCGAAACATCGCTGCGGTTCGTGGCCTTCTGTGACGAAAACTTCGACTGGCGGGACGCATAACGGATGCTGGCTACTCCGGCATATGACATTGCACTGATCCTGGATCAGGGTCAGCGCGACACGCAGGAAGACGCGGTTGCCTCGCGGGTCTTTGATGCCGCCAACGCCGGTTATGTCGTGGTGGCAGACGGCATGGGCGGTCACGCCGCGGGCGAAGTGGCTTCGGATCTGGTGGTCAAGTCCTGGTGCGAAGTGCTCGACGCAGTTCTGGAAAATCCGGAATTGACCGAGAATACGCTGCTGGATGCGCTGCCCATGGCCGCAATGCAGGCCAACGCGGCCGTGGCGGGGTATGGCGACGACCAGCACCAAGGCTTCAACATGGGCTCGACCCTGCTGGGAGTTCTGCTGCTGGGCAACAAAGTGTTCTGGATCTCGATCGGCGACAGCCCTTTGTACCTGTTCCGCGACGGCGTTCTGTCTCAGATCAACGAAGATCATTCGATGGCCCCGGTCATCGACGCACAGGTAACCCGAGGGGAGCTGTCCGAAGCCGAAGCGCAGTCCCATCCCGAACGCAACCAGCTGACCTCGGTCATCATGGGCGCGGCGATCCCCAAGGTAGACTGCCCCGAAGACGCGCTGGAACTGACGACCGATGACATCCTCATCCTCGGCAGTGACGGGCTGCAATATCTGGGCAACCACGACATCCAGTCCATCCTTCAGGACAACACTTCGGCCCTCTCCCAGGACATCGCCGACAGCCTCCTCAAGGCACTGATCGCCAAGGGTGACCCGGATCAGGACAACATTTCAATCGCCGTCATCAAAACGGCCCGACAATAACAAAAGCAAAGCAACAGGACCCATGAGAACACACCTGATCATATCCAGCATTGCCCTGGCGGCAGCAACCGGGGCAGCCTCGGCGCAAGAGGCATGCTCGACCTACGAGATCCAGCGCGGCGACAGCCTGCGTGAACTGGCCATCAAGGTCTATGCGACCGAAGACTATCGCATCATCTACGACGCCAACCGCGACACGATCGGGTCCAACCCCAACATCATCCGCGTCGGCGACGTTCTGACCTTCCCCTGCCTCGAGGATGTCGGCCGCGCCGCGCCTGAACCGGAAACCGAGGCCGAGCGCATGGCCGCCGAGATGGCAGCCGAACTGGTCAAGGCCGCGGAAGAACGTGCCGCCAAGGCCATCGCCGAGGCCGAAGCCCGCGTTGCGGAGGCCCAGCAGGCCAGCGACAAGGCTGTCATCGAAGCCAAGGCCGCTGCGAAGAAGGAAATCGAGGCCGCCCGCGCAGAAGGTGCCGCGTTGATCCGCAACGCCGGTGACGGCACCCGCCCCGAGATCCGCGACCGGCAGTTGTTGCTGATCACCGGGGGCAACTACGCGCCGTTTACCGACGAAGCCCTGCCCAATCGCGGTCTGTACACGAACCTAGTCGAAACCGCGATGCTGCGGGCGGCGCCGGAACAGGCCTACAAGATCCAGTTCGTGAACGACTGGTCGTCGCATCTGGACCTGCTGATGCCCACCCTGGCCTTCGATGCCACGTTCCCTTGGTCGCGCCCGAATTGCGAAGAAGCCGAGACACTTTCGGAAAGCGACCGGAACCGGTGCGAGACCTACAACTTCTCGAACCCGTTCTATGAAGTGGTCGATACGTTCTTCGCCAAGGATGGCTCAGGCTACGAAACCTCGCTCAGCTACGCGGAATTCGTCGGCACCACGATCTGCCGCCCCGAGGGCTGGTCAACCTCGCACATGGACGCTGTAGGTCTTTATGAGCCTGCGATCACCATCTTGCGCCCCGTCGATCCGGACGAGTGTTTCCACGCAGTCATGGACGGGCGGGCTGACCTGGTCGCCATCGAAGCGCATCTGGCCGTCGAGGCCATCGGTCGGCTGGGCTATGAACACAAGATCATCGAAAACCCCAACCTGGCGGCGATCAAGTCGCTCAACGTCATGACCCACAAGGACAATCCGGATGGGGAAGCGATCCTCGAGACGCTCAATCAGGGTCTGGCGATCATGCAGCAATCGGGCGAATGGCGCGACATCGTCTCGACCGCCCTGCGGTACCAAATGGAAAACGGATAAGGGCCGGAAAGGTCTGACAAAACAAAAGTCTGGAGGAAGTGGACATGTTTGAAATCAATCTGAAAAAACTGGTGGCGGCAGCCACCGCAGTAACCGCCCTCAGCGCCGGCGCCGCCGCCGCTCAGGAGGCCTGTACCAACTATACGGTTCAGGACGGTGACACGATGGCAACCATCGCCATCGCGGCCTACGGCACATCGAACTACCAGCCGATCTTCAACGCAAACCGCAACGTCATCACCAACCCGAACTCGCTTGAGCCGGGCATCGTTCTGGCCCTGCCCTGTGAAGACGGCAGCCTGCCGAATGGCCGCAGCGCGCAGGAAATCATCGCCGCGGAAGAACAGCGCGCTGCAAGCGTGAAACGCTCGAGCGTCTATGAGCCGCCGATCAAACTGGTCACCGGTAACGGCTGGGCGCCCTTCGCAGATGAATCGCTGAACGGCGGTGGTATCATCCCGCGTCTGGCAACCACCTCGCTGCAGCGGGGCGGCAACGCCCGCGACTATTCGGTCAGCTTTGTTGACGACTGGAACTCGCACCTGGAAACCCTTCTGCCGCTGGGCGCGTTCGACGTGTCGATGGCATGGAACATGCCGGACTGCACCAACCGCAGCTACGAATGGTCCTGGGAAACCGAGGTGCGCTGCACGCAGTTCGACTCGTCGGTCCCGGTCTATGACATCGTGGTCGGTTTCTACACCCTGCCCGAAAGCCAGTTCGCCAATGCGACCACTTTTGACGAGCTGAAAGGGTCGACCATCTGCCGCATGGACGGCTGGTTCATCCACGATCTGGAACAGCAAGGTCTGATCAATGGCGACACCATCACCTTGATGCAGCCGATCACCGCGCGGGAGTGTCTGGATGCCGTTCTGACCGGCACTGCAGATGTTGCAACCTTCGAGGTTCAGCTGTTCTCGGACACTATGGTTGAAATGGGTCTGAACCAGAACGACCTGATCGAGAACCCCTTCGTGACCTCGCTGTCGTCGCTGCGTTTCATCGCGCACCGTTCGAACCCGTTCGGCAAGCAGTACCTGGCCATGCTGAACAAGGGCCTCAACGAAATGCGTGAATCCGGCGAATGGTACGCGATCGTTTCGGACTCGCTGCGCGAGCACAACGACAAACTGATGGCCGCGTCGAACTGATCCCTCGGTTCCGCGAATGACTGGGGCTGGTCGACTGACCGGCCCCTTTTTTATTCTCCGATCAACTGATCCAGCCGACCCGCAAGGCCGCCTGCGGGGATCAAACCCTCGACCTTGCGCAGAAGTCGCGCGCCGCCAAAGTTCAGCCACTGAGACTGCCGCAACGCCCAGTAAGCGGCTTTGGCAGTTCCCAAAGCCGTGAGCTCGTCCCGTGAAACCATGAATGACGGAGGTTCCACGATCTCATAGGGATGCAGATAAACTTGCGGCGGTATGCCGGCCTGTTCAGACCGTTCGATCAATGTCCTCGCCAGACCCGAAGTCATGAACTTCAGATAGCTGCCTCCCAGACGCACCATCGGCCCCCTGCCCGCCAATGGCGTCATGAACAACGGCAAGATCCGGAGCGTGGTCAACCCCATTTCCCGCGAAAACCGATCACATTCCTGCTCCGAGGCGAAGAATGATGAACAGTCGTAGTCGAAATGACGTTCAATCAGGCGGTACTGTTCAGGCGTTGCGCGGTTCAATCGAAAGCGCGGGGCGCGAAACCCTCGAACAAGGGTATTCCCGGCCTCTTCCAAAGCTTGCCGCGCCTGACCCAGCATACGGTCTATGGTCTCCGCAGACTGCAGGTCCATGCTGTCATGAAAATAGTAGTGGCAAGCAACCTCGTGGCCCCGCTTTGCGATTTCGGCCACCAGATCAGGCGCATCGCGTGCCACGACCCCCGTGCAGAAGAACGTTGCGGCGCAACCCGTCGATCCACCATGTGAGCGAAGGAAGCCATCAATGGTTTCAAAGCTTTGCCACAGCTCCTCAACTCTGAGGGGTCCGGTTTCCCAGACCCCCAGAAGGCGTTTCAGATCATGCGCAAAGTCTTCGAAATCGACGCTGAGAAACAGCCGGGTCACGCGACAGCTTGGGCCCGGGCGCTGTCATCCTTCAGCGCTTCGCGCAGTACGACGTAGTCACCGATCACCAACGCATCCACTCCCGATGCCGCAAATGTCGCGCAAGCATCCAGAGGCGAATAGACGATGGGCTCCTGGATATTGAACGAGGTGTTCAACAACACAGGCACTCCGGTCTTTTCGCCGAACCGGGTCAACAAGGCGTGGTACAGCGGGTTCGCCGTCTGCGACACCGTATGTACGCGTGCCGTCTGGTCAGTATGAGTGATCGCCGGAATGTCTGCCGCCCGATCGTCACGCACACGAGCAACGATGTTCATGTAGGGGCTGGTCTGATCGATCTCGAAAAAGGTCGAGGCCGCCTCCTCTGCAACGCTGGGCGCAAAGGGCCGGAAATGCTCGCGTTTCTTGATCTTGACGTTCAGATCGTCGCGAATGCTGTCCTTGCGTGGGTCTGCAAGGAAGGATCGGGCACCCAGAGCACGCGGGCCAAACTCTGCCCGCCCCTGGAACCAAGCGATGATCTTGCCTTCGGCCAGGAGGTCGGACACACGGTCCAGAAACTGATCAACAGGCAGGGCCTGCTGCGGTTCCGCACAATACTGATCCAAGGCAGCGGTGATGTCGGCATCTGCCCAATCGGCACCCTGATATGGGCTGCGGACCGAGGGCAGATCGACTTGCCCGCTCGGAATGCAGGCCAGCGCTGCGCCAACTGCACAGCCAGCATCATGTGGGGCCGGTGGAATGATCACCTCGTCAAACGTGCCGTCCGCGATCAGCGTTCCATTCGCCGTGACATTCAACGCGCAACCGCCGGAAATTACCAATTTGCGCAGGTCCGGATTGGCTTTGCGGACCGGCTCCAGAATGTGGTGCAGGGCTGCCTCGAACGCGGCTTGCACGGATGCCGCCAGGTCCACGTGGCGTTCGTTCGGCGCGGTGCCAGGCTCGCGCCGGGTGCCGAACAGTTCTTCCATACGTGGATGGAACTCGCCGCGCAGGGCTGAGTGATAGTCGCACAACGCGGTGTTCACACGGTAACCGCCGTCATCGTCCAAGATCAGAATTTCGCGCAAGATGGCGTCGCGGTAGATGGGTTTGCCGTACGGCGCCAAACCCATCATCTTGTATTCACCTTCCAGCATCTTAAAGCCAAGAAAACCGGTGAAGGTCGAGTAGAAATGACCCAGCGAGTTGGGCCAGCGATGATCCGCCAGACCTTCCCGCTTGCCGTTCCGCACAACTGACACGATGGTCGAGCTTTCCTCGCCGCCACCGTCATAGGACAGCGAAACGAAGCTGTCCCAGTCACGCATCGCTTCGGCGTACAATTGATGGGTCAGATGGTGGTTGATGTAGTGCAACTTGAAATCGGCCGGACCATGCTCGGCCGTCAGGATCTTGCGGATGCGGAACAGGTCCATCCAGCCGCTGTCCTGTGACTCTTCCGACGAGGTATCTGACACGAACAGTGCCCCGATCCGCGCCGTTACGCTTTTGGCGGCCGAGGGTCGCTGCAAAATCTTGCGCATCGTGCCCATTCCGCGGCCGACCATACGCCAGGGCTGCCAATAGACCGCAACCTCATCGATGTCCGAGAACTTCAGCCCGGCAATGCGCAGAACCTCGGCGATCGCCTGATGGGGAAATGCCCCGTCATTCTTGACCCGCGTCAGCCGCTCTTCTTCGATTGCGGCAACCAGCTTGCCGTCCTTGAACAGCGCGGCAGCGCTGTTGCTCATTGTAGCCAAACCCAAAATTACTGACATAACCTAAAACACCCTTGGCCAAAAAACTTGCCTGATAACGCGGCCACGTTAACGGTCAGAGGCTGGTAGGTGCAACCCGGATGAAGGTGCCGCTCGATCAAATTTCAGCCTTTCCCGGCCAACCGGAAGCCATGCAAGTGTGATTCACCGGACTTGTCAGCCTGTTGCACCGGTCTGGTGCCGGGCACTGCGTGGGATACGCAATGCCCACCCAGTGAACAATCGCGCCAAAAGTGCTCTTTCGTTCACGAATAGCCACTGCGTTTAGCCCGACGGCAGCCGGTTGCGAACTTGGGTTCCCCGAAACACCGAGCTTCTGCTAGGCTTAATCGTGGCATTTGTTTTGGTATTCGTGGAATGGATTTGCGGTCAATTCGATCCGTCAACGCCCCGGCATTTTTGACCCGTCGGACTGTCACATCTGTTTGCGAGGCACCTGGTCTTTGGACCGTGACTTGTCGAGGGAAGGGCTATTCATGAAAATCCTGTCTTTCAAATCCGGACATGACGGCACAGTTGCAGGTGTCGACAGCACCGACGGGCGTCTGCTGTTTTCCTACGAGGCGGAAAAGAACAGCTTCCCCCGGTATACGCCGGTTACGCCTGACACGTTCATCGACGCGGGTCTATGGTTCAAGGATTTGCCGGATGTCCTGGCCCTCAGCGGGTGGTCAAGCAACGGGGCCGACCACGTTACAACTTCGGGGGCCGGATACTTCGGTATCGGCGCGGGGTCTGAAACAGCTGGCAAACGAACCTTTTTTGGCAAGTCGGTCGATTATTACTCTTCAACTCACGAACGGGCGCATATCTGGTGCAGCTATGCCATGTCCCCCTTTCGTCAGGGCGAGCCCTGTTATGTACTTCTGTGGGAAGGCGCATTGGGAGATTTCTACGAGATCGACAGCGACCTGACCATTCATCACCGAGGGCAGGTGATGACGGCCCCGGGCACACGCTTTGCGTTTCTCAATGCCCTCGCCGACCCCGACTTTCCGGTCACGGGCAACTCACCCCGGCCACAGGATCCCGGCCGCCTGATGGCAGCCTGCGCATTTGGTGAAGACGGTCCACCAGATGCGGATGAGACGGAACTGATCAACCGGTTGCTTTCCTCGGACCTGGGCGGCGACGCACTTCGCAAAAGCGATTTTGTGACTTCACCCTTCTTCAACATTGGAACGGACAGCCAAAAGCTGAAGAACATGGCCACCAAGCTGTCCAAAGCGATATTCCAGATGTTTCGCGACTATGCGGAACAGAACCTGCCTGAAAAGCATCCGCTGCTGATCGCCGGCGGGTGTGGCTTGAATGGACACTGGAATACCGCGTGGAAGCAAAGCGGGCTCTTCCGTGAGGTCTTCGTACCGCCGACGACCGGCGACTCGGGATGTGCCATTGGAACCGCCGTGGACGCGATGCGCCACTATACCGGCCAAGCCAAACTGGAATGGTCGGTCTATTCCGGCCAGTCCTTCTGCGACGACCGCATCGATACGCAGGGCATGACCGCAACTGAACTGAACCTCAACAGGATCGCCAAAGACCTGCTGGACGGAAAGATCATTGGCTGGACCCGCGGTAATTGCGAGATTGGGCCGCGCGCTTTGGGAAACCGGTCGATCCTGGCCGCGCCATTTTCCCCGGAGACACGTACGCGACTGAACCGGATCAAGGGACGGGCCAGCAACAGTCCAGTGGCGCCGTCTTGCCTGGAAGAGGATGCAGCACTGCACTTCGACATCAGCGCGCCCTCGCCATACATGATGGACTTTTACCGCGTTACCAATCCGGACCTGGCCGCAGTAACCCATGTCGACGGTTCGGCGCGGGTACAGACAGTCAACCGCAACCAAAACCCCTATTTTTACGACCTTCTGGCCGCGTTCAAGGCGGTGTCGGGGGTGGGTGTGCTTTGCAACACCTCGCTCAATTTCAAGAACTCCGGCTTCATTAATACAACCCGGGATCTGGCACATTACGCCCGCCAGGTCGGGTTGGATGGATTCGTCGCGGGCAATACTTATTACACTTTCGACAACCCGGGTTGTTGACCGAACAAGCGATCAAGCCAGCAACCGATCATAGATCTCGCAAACCCCGTGCACATGAATATCCAATCCGAAATTTGCACGGGCATAATTCTTTGACGCTTGTGAAATCTTCTCGAACAACGCTCTGTCCTGATGCAACTTGCGCACGGGTTCCACGAATGCCTGCGGATCGTCCGGGTCGACCAGCACACCGGTTTCCCAGTCCGTGATCGCTTCGATGTTGCCGCCGTGACGGGTCGCGATGACTGGAGTTCCCAAATACATCGCTTCGATCAACGTACGGCCAAACGGTTCGTCCAGAGCGGTCACCAGATTGGCATCCATTGCGGCCATGTACCCATCGATCGGCTGACGGAACCCCATCATATGGATATGCTCGCTGATCCCCGCCTCTTCTGCGATGCGAAGGCAGGTCTGGCGCAACGGTTCGTCCCGCTCGGCCGCGCTGCCGAACAGCAGACCATGCACCGGAGTGTCGGGCATCGCATTTTGCACAGCCGCGATGACCCTTACAAAATGGTCGGGACGCTTGCGCGTGACGAAGTTTCCGAAATACCCGAGAAGCAGCGCGTCATCGGGCAATCCCATCTCGGCGATTACGGCTGCTCGGGCTTCGGACCTATCTGGTAGGTCAGGGTTGAAATCAAATGGGCTGCGGATCACGGTAAACTTCTTGTCGACCGACCGCACCGGGTTGCTGGGCTTCGAAAAATGCGAAACGCTGATAATGTGGTCGGAAAATAGCGGCGCCAGTTTGTTGATCCCGAACGCGGTCGGATCCTGCCGGTGGTGCCAGATGTGTTTCCTGCCCGCCAGACGGGCCGGCAGCACCCAGTTGGCATGCATCCGACCTTCGTTTGTGTGAACGATGTCGGCATCGATGCGCTTTAGGACACTTGCCAGCCTCCATGCGCTAGAAGTCAGGTATCGCCCCGGGCCACAATCGCGCGGATAGCTGAGCCCGCCCGGAGACATCAGGCTGGGATCGTGCAGGATTTCGACGTCCAATCCCAGCGATCGGGCATACTCCGCCGCCGGGCCGGCCTCGTAGTGGACCAGGATATGGGGCACATACTTCGACCGGTCCAACGCCGCCGCAAGTTTCAAGGCTGACACGTGACTGCCGCCAATAACGGTGTCACCTTCGAAGGGAAATAGAATACGTCTTGGCATGGATGGTCTCAAAATACTCGTGACTCAAGGAATTTAGGGACAGGGCCGGGAGATCACCAACCCATCATGTTTCGTGTTTTCTGGCCAGATAAGACCGGATGGCGAATATGCAGCCCACCGTCCAGATCACATTGAACAACAAATGGGCCAGGGCAATCCCCTCGATCCCCATCCAATACAGCAACGGCAGAAATGAGGCCGTAAAGATCACCGTCGCAACAATCGTCGTGCGCACAAGCGCGCTGTCCAGCCCCATGCTCAGCAAGGCGGGGTTCAACACCAAGCCCCCCAGATACACGATCGCGGCATACATCAAGATCGTCATGACGGGCGCTGCGCCACGGAACTCTGGCCCGAACAGCAGAACGGCCAACTCTGGCATCTTCAGCGCCAACGGAATGGAGACCAGGATCGACACCCCGCAAACCGAGAGCGACACCAGCCGTACAAGACGCCAGAACCGGCCGAAATCGCCGACGGCCCATAGGCGGGTCATCTCGGGGTACAGGACTTGCCTGACGGGGCCGCCAATCCGAACAACATTGGCCATGATGCGCTTGCCCACCTGATAGAAGCCCACCGATGTCACGTCCAGCAGGGCGCCGACGACAAGTATGTCCAGCCGCTGAGTGGATTGTCGCAGGATTACGTTGAAATTCGAATTCCAAAGGAACCGCAGATACCCGGGGTTATGGGCAAAAGCCCGCCGCAGCGGCTGGGACAAAAACCTGTGCAAGTTGCGTTTTTTCAATTCGGTCAGTGCCAGAAAGAACGCAACCAGCCCGGTCAGGATCTGATGCATCAGCAACAGAGCCACAAATGCCCAGATCCCCAAGTCCAGCAGAAAGGCGATGATGACTCCGACAAGCCGAAGGCCGGCGATTACCATGTCCGAGATCGCCAGCACGTCGAACCGGTCGAAAATTCGAAGAACTCCAATGCCGGTTGGTCGGAGCGATAGAAACAACCCAAAGGCAACAAGCGTGATATAGGACGCGCCTTCAGGTTCAGACAGCCCGATGAACGGAGCAAGCTTTGGCGCCAGCATTATCGCCACCGAACCAGCCAGCAGCCCGCCAAGGCAATCGGTCACCACAGACATCTTGATCAATTGTCGGAATCTGTTCGGATCCTCTTCGATCAGAGCCTCGCTGCCGTACTTGATGGTTGCCTGCCATGGCTCGAGCCGGAACAACCTGTCCATCACCTGAATGTACGCGTCCACCAGCGCCAGAATCCCAACCGCAGCCGGCCCGATTGCGCGAGCAGTAAAGATGAGGCTGGCCAAACCGAACAGACCAACCAAAATCTGCGACAAGAACATCCATGACATGTTCTTGGCCAGCCGCTTCAACAGCGGCTTCGAGCTTGGCTCACTCATCGGTTCACGCGAAACCACGCGGCACTATCCACGCGGCGTTCAGGAAGCGGGTCATCAATTCACCCATGCACTCGGTACAATTCAATACGTTTCCAAAATTTGTGGCGGGTTAAGTCATGTTTCCGGTTGTTTCCGTTTCTATCATTTAGTTGTCTTGGATTATATCGTTTTACGAAAGCGCAGTTTGCCGATTGAATCCAGTACTGATTGTTGAAAGGGCTTTTGAAGTTGCGACAGAAACCAATTCTTGTTCGGAGCACCTGTCGGGGTGCCAACCGGTCCGGGTCGGATGCCGACCGGGCCCGGAGCCAGACTGAAAATATCCGGTCCGAAGGCTGAATACCCCGTCATGACCCGTGCACCCGTTCTTGTCCATATCGGCTATCACAAAACCGCTACGTCGTCCCTGCAACAGCAGCTGTTCTCGGCGCCGGACGCACCGTTCGCGACTCCGCATGGCGATCGCAAATACATTCTTTCAAACCGGATCGTACTGCCGCAGCCGATGACCTATGATCCCGCAGAAACTCGCGAGATGTACGAGAGTTTCCTGAAAAAATCGCAGGATAGCGGGCAGGTTCCGGTGTTCTCTCACGAGAGATTCTCTGGTTACCCGGCCAGCGGCGGGTTCGACAGCACCATCATTGCCGACCGTCTGCAACGCACGTTTCCCGACGCCTACATCTTGGTCGTATTCCGCGAGCAGTTGTCGTCGATCCTGTCGATGTACAGCCAGTACATCACCGATGGCGGCCACGGATCGCTCAAGACATATCTGTCCGAACCTGAACCGAACCTGCGACGTGCGCCGATGTTCTCGGAGGAGTTTTACCGGTACCACCGCTTGTTCAAGTTCTACCAGGACAAGTTCGGCAAGGATCGTGTGCTTGGATTGGCCTACGAACAGTTCATTTCCGAGCCGGATTCTTTTGTGGAAACCCTGTGCAATTTCGTCGGCGTCGAGCACAAGAAGCGCGAATTTGAAGTCACTAACGAGAAGAGATCGGAGTGTTTTCAGATTCTGCAGCGATTTGTTAATTTCACACTCAGCGACAACCAACTGAGCAAGGGCGCATTGTTGCCATTTCCGAATGCAACGCGCAGATTCGGAAAATTGAGCCGGCCGATCGGACGCATCTTTCCCGGCAAGTTGGATCAGATGCTCAAAGACCGGCTGGTCGGCAGAATTCAGTCCCGATTTGACGGTGCCTTTGCTGAGTCAAACGCCGAACTCCAATCCTTGACTGGCCTCGATCTAGGTCAGTTCGGGTATCAGCTGCCTTCGACCACAAGCACAGACTGAACTGCGCTTTTCTGCCCCCAAAAAACAAAATGACCAGCACCCCATATGCTGGTCATTTGTCGAGTGAGTGGTCGGGCCAACGGCCCCACCGGTCGAATTTCGTTGTTAAAATAAGGTTAGCCAGTCTCAGGCGGCCTGGGAATTAGGGGTTTCCCGTAGTTTCTGCAAATTCTTTCAAATATTCCCGTTTATCATTAAATAACAAATGCTTGGCGGAGCCACCACCCCTCAATTTGCCTCATCATCCCGGGTTTTGGTCGAAAATCCCATCTTGCCGAGAAGGATCGCATTGATCCGACGGACATCGAACGAATCCTCGGCACGTTTCCGCGATGCCTGACCCATTCGTTCCACCAGATCAGGACTCTCGACAAACGAGGCCATGGCGCGGCTCAGGGCCTCGGGGTTCCGGACCGGCACGACGTAACCAGTCTCGCCGCTGATGACCGGATCAGCGCAACCCGGCGCATCCGACGTGATGATAGCCCGCCCCGACGACATCGCCTCGAGGATCGTGCGCGGTATCCCCTCGCGGTAGGCCGACGGCAGCACGAAGACCGAACACGCTGCCAAATAGGGCCGGACGTCCGAAGTTTCTCCCAAGTATTCGATCACGCCTTCGCGCGTCCATTCGTCGATCTCGCGTTGGCCGATGGAATCCGGGTTGGCGTCCATCGGACCAAGCAATTGGCATCTTGCTTGGGGGTGCGTTTCTTTCAGTAAACGGGCAGCCTGAACGAAATCAAACACGCCCTTCTCGCGCAGCAGGCGCGAGATCATCAGAAATACAGGCGGCCCAGCTGGCGGATCGGTAAATCCGTAGCGATCCAGATTTACACCAGACCCGGGCACGATGCTGAGCTTGGCATCTGGTGCAACAAGGCGCCTTTCTCGGAACTCTTCGGCATCTGCGCGGTTGTAGACCAGCACCTCGTCCACACCTTTCAGCGCAATACGATACAGAACCGATGACACAGCGCGAACCGCACGCCTCCGAAAAGTCAGGCCATGGGTGCTGTAGACATAGCCCAACCCGGTGTTCATGGCATAGATCCGGTCCACTCCCGCCCATTTTGCAGCCAGGCAACCATAGATGATTGGCTTCATGGTGTAGGCAAAGACAATGTCGGGTTTGAATTCCTTGAAAACGCGCACAAGAGCACGCAGCGTGCGCATGTCCTCAACCGGGTTCATCCCGGCACGTGACAGCGGAAACTGCACGAACTCCACACCGATTTCTGCGAGCGCAGTTTCCGTCGCTTCATGGCGCTCGGGACCGCAGGCGACGACCTCAGCCCGCTCCGACAACTCCTTCAGCAGGTCATAGCGAAAATTCAGCAAAGACGCAGTCAGATTGGCGACAACCACGATCCGTGGTCGCGCCCGCGTGGGGAGGGAGACCTGCGGTTTCAACTTTTGCAACAATGCCAACTCCTGATGGCAGAGCAGGCGCTGCGGCCCGCCTGGTTTGGTTCAACTCTCCCGGCGGCAGCTGCTATGGCCATGTTCGCCCCCCGCTCCAACCCTGCGATGAGCGGCATCGGCAATGATCCGGTCCCATTTCTCAAGAATACTGCCGGGAGCCAGCCAGTCCCTGTTGTGTTGGTATCCTTGACGCATCTTGTCCAGCAATTCCGGATCATCGCTCAGCTGCAGCACTGCGCGGGCCAGTTCCTCCGTGTCTTCAGGCGCAACAAGCAATCCGTTCTCACCGTGTCGGATCAATTCTCGTGGTCCGTAGGGGCAATCAAAAGACACAACCGGCAAGCCTGCGACGGTCGCCTCTGCCACCACATTGGGAAACCCCTCGAAGCGGGAGGAAAACACCAGTATGTCTGCGCCATCCATCCACGCTCCGGGTGTGTCGCTCGCGCCCGGCAGGGAGATGACGTCCTGCAGACCCAACCGGTCCCTCTGCGCCTCGAGCGCGGCACGTTCCGGGCCTTCCCCGAAAATCGTCAGGCGCGCGTCCGGGTTATTCTGGATGATTTCCGACATTGCGTCGATCAACAGATCGAACCCCTTTTGCGGATCCAACCGCCCCACCGCGACCAGCCGATTGCCACCCGAGCCAAGGAGCGTGGCTGCACCATCGATTGGCGCACAGGGATTTGGAATGACCCGCGCCTTGCTCCGCAATGATGGCGGCAGGTCCTGGCGCACCCGCTCAGTCTGCATGACCACGGTGCTGGCTCGATGTCCAAGGATGTTTTGAGCGTGGCGCCAGACAGGGTTGGCGTTTTGCACGATCGGGTTGTTCCGCTCTGAAACGATCACCGGAACATCCCGCCCCAGGGCTGCAGCGAGCGTCAGGACATTGATTTTAGTCAGAAAGGATACCACCACGTCGGGGTTCTCGTCCCGGATGAAGCGACGAATCCGGCGCAGGCGGGCCAGCTGTTTCAGCCCCCTGAACCCGTCGTTTCCGCCTTCGGCTACCAGCAGGCTGACGCCGTCAGGGAAAGAAAAATACGACCCGTCCTCGGGCATGGTCATGCCCGCAACCGAGACCTGATCGCCAAGGCCGATCCGATGGGCTGCAAGAACCGAGACAATCTTTTCGGCACCGCCAGCTCCGAACCCACCCTGAACGATCAGTATCTTCACTGCGCCCGCTCCACCATTTGCGTGCTGTCGGCACGGTTCTGTTTCCCAGACGTGTTCAATTGTTCCACCGGGCCATTCAACTCGGTTTCGACCACGGGCTGGTTAAGGTTTTTGGCCTGCAGAAAAATCCGGCCGACATATTCCCCAAGGATGCCAAGGAACATCGCATTCAGGGTCATCGACAAGAGCAGCAGGATTGTTGTGGTTGCAAAACCTGCGGGCCAATCCTGGCCAAAGAACAGCTTGCCGACAAGGTAGCCGATCATCAACAGGAACATCGACAGCCCTACTGTAAGGCTGATCAGCGAAGCCAGGCGCAGCGGGAGCAGGGAATGGTTGATCAACCCGTCCACAGCCAGCGCCAACATCGCCCGGACCGGAAACTTGGATTCACCCGCTGTCCGGGCCGCGCGATCATATTCGAATCCGACCTGCGAAAACCCCATGCCGCTGATCAGTCCACGAACATAGGGCGAGCGGTCATCAACCCGGCGCAATTCGTCCAATATCCGCCTGTCAGTCAGACGAAACTCACCCGCGTTTCGCGGCAGATTATCGTTGCTGATCAAGTCGATCAGTGCATAGAACCCCCGCCGTGCAGCGGCAACGACAGGGCCATCGGGCAGGCTGCGGCGAATACCATAGACGACATGATTCCCCTGCCGCCACAGATCCAACATCTGAGGGATCAACTCGGGCGGGTCCTGCATATCGCAATCGAGCTGCACCGCGCAGGCCCCGGTCGCCGACCTGTATGCTGTCAGAACCGAAGCCTGGTACCCCATGTTCCGCGCAAAGCGGATCACACGGACCCGAGGATCCTCCCCCGCGATTTCGGACAGGATTTCAAACGTCCGATCCTCGGAATGGTTGTCGGTGAAGATGATTTCAGGCTCGTACCCATCCAGTTTGTCGAACACCGCCAGCACGCGCTCATAGGCCATACGGACGTTGTCTTCCTCGTTGTAGGCGGGGATCAGAATGGAAATGACCGTCATGCGTTTTGTCCTGCCATGTTCTTCCGCGCATCCAAAGAGATGGCCCAATCGACTGTATCCCGCAGGCCGTCCTCCAACCCGATCCGCGCGGTCCAGGGATAAAGGGAATGGATAAGTCCGGGATCGTTGACCAGGTGCATCGGCTCACTTGGCGGGTCGGCATAGTCGAGCTGACCGGGTCCGCAACCGGTCAGCTCAGCCAGGATCGCGGCCGCGTCACGGACTCGAGTAGCCACTCCGGTACTGACATTCACCAGCGGAACGTCAACCCGCGGTGCATCGGCCAACATCAGAAGGGCACGCACGGCATCGCCGACATGCAGAAAATCCCGGATATCATCGGGGCGTCCGATGCGCGCGGCATCCCCGTTCAGCAACGTGCGGATCAGATACGGGACCAACTGGGGCCCGGTCTGACCCGGACCATAAGTCAGCGAAAGCCGTGCCGTCATAGCCGTGAATGGCAGGCGCGGCCGAAGCATGGTCAAGTACTTGGTCCCTGCCAGCATAGATGCCCCATAGCTGTCGCGCGGCATTTCGCATTGGGTTTCAGTGTAGGGAGAAGGAACCTCACCGTATTCGGCAATGGTTCCAAGACGGATGAATACATCCGGCGGTGCGTCGCAGGTCGCAGCGGCGCCCAACACAGCCATCAATGGCACAAGATTGTCGCTCACGCTGGCTTCGGCATCTTTGAGGCCGGGCCGCGCTACAGCCCGGGTGTTTGCCGCCGCATGAAACACAACCTCTGGCCGGGACGTGTCAAACACGCGGCGCAAAGCATCCCTGTCGCTCAGGTCGACATGCTGCAATTCGACATCGGGCATTCCATCAGAGAGGAATCCGGGTCGGACCAAGGCCACGACCTGATCCCCCCTGTCTATACAGGCTCGGAGCAGATGCTGTCCGATGAACCCTCCGGCCCCGGTGATCAGGACGCGCCTCGTCATGACAACCCGCCGCCGGCCATGTTCTGGGCCAGATTGGTGAAACCCGCGCTTTGCGGGTTACCCGTATCATGATCAGTTGCCATCAGTTTCATTCCTGCGCCCTGGCCGGTCCCTTCGATACTATGGAATTTGGACCCCTTGGGATAGTTTCGCCAACACCGATCATTCCGCACCCACCACCCGCAGACGGAAAGCGGCCACTGGAAGACCTCGGATCAAGATGCCTTGCG
This sequence comes from Ruegeria sp. CG3, assembly GCF_056537205.1. NCBI lineage: Bacteria > Pseudomonadati > Pseudomonadota > Alphaproteobacteria > Rhodobacterales > Roseobacteraceae > Ruegeria > Ruegeria sp. CG3. Next base: position 142,632 of record NZ_JBQFRC010000004.1, read on the forward strand.
CGGCATCCCGGTCAAATACGGCTTGAGGAATTCCTGCGTCTTTTCATGCATATAGTCGATATGAGCCTGAGTCAGCCCGTGATGGCATGCCAACAGAATGCCCCCGCGCATCACGGCATCGGACACAGGATAACCTGCGACATCCGCGCGATACTCAACATCTTTCATGGCCGGCTGGCGCAAAATGTTGCCGGTAAAGACCGGCCGGGTCTGGATGTCCGCCTTCTCCAGGAAAATCTGCATCTCGCGACGGGTAAACGGAGCGCCTTCTCGCAGAGTCAGCGGAAACGCCAGCCAACCGGTGCGTGCGCCCGGCAGCTGTTCGGGCAGAATGAACCATTCCTCATACTGCGCAAAGAACGCGCGATGCGCAGCAAAGGCTTCCTCGCGGACCCGAATGTTGTTCTCAAGCTTGCCCAGCTGCACCAGGCCGAAAGCAGCGCTGATCTCGGACGGTTCAAGATTGTAGCCGAGCGCCTCAAACAGGAACTTGGCATCATATTCGATCCCATCCAGCTGAACGTTGAAGCGGTTCTCGATGGCCTCGGATTCGACGAACAGAGACGAGCTACGCCCCCACGACCGCATCAGCAATGCCTTGCGTGCCAACTCATCATCATTGACGCACAGCATTCCGCCATTTCCTGCGCCGTTGATGACATGGCTGCCGTAGAAGCTGGTGGTCGAAACATCCGACCAGACGCCCGTGCTGGTACCGTCGATCGTAGCACCCAATGTGTCAGCGCTGTCTTCGATGACCTTCAGGCCATGTGCGTCGGCCAGTTCCCGGATCCGACGCCAGTCCGGGAGGTTGCCAATCAACGAGGGGATCATCATCGCCGATGTCTTGGGCGAAATCATCCGCTCGATCTGTTCGACATCTATGTTGTAGGTGCCCTCGGCCGCATCAACGAAAGCGGGCACAAGCCCTTGCCGCACCAGCGGAGCGACCGTGGTGGCAAACGTCAGAGCCGGGGTGATCACCTCAGATCCTTTGGGAAGATCCAGGATTTCGACGGCCAGATAGTTCGCCGAGGACCCGGAATTGACCATGATCCCATGTGCCTTCGAAAACAGTGCAGCGACTTTCTGCTGCATCTCCCGGACTTTGGGTCCCATTTGGGTGGATGTTTTCAGAACCTCGACGACGGCGTCGATCTCTTCCTGGCCGTGGACTGTCTGTCCGTAATTCACTCTCATCAAATAATCTCCTGAAAATCTACTGTGCGGCCAGCCCGGTTTGGTCGCAACCCCTGCCGGACATGAGGTCTTGGTACGCGGCGACCTGCGACTGGGTGACCTTACCCATGTCGTCGCCCGCTGCGTGGGCCTTGTACCAGTCGGCGGTCAGTTCAACCGCTTGAGGCAGTTCAAGCCGAGGCCGCCAGCCCAAACGGGTCTGCGCCTTGGTGCTGTCCAACCGAAGTATGCCAGCTTCGTAGGGCGCCGTAGCGGACTCATCCGGGAACCGGAACCCGGGCGCGCCTGCCCCCCAGGCGCGCCACATCATATCCGCCAGATCCCGGACATTTACGGTGCCCGAAACGTTTGGCCCGAAATTCCATGCCCCGGCAAAACGCTGTCCGTCGCTCAGAATCTTCTGGGCCAGCAGCAAATACCCTGCGACCGGCTCCAGCACATGCTGCCATGGCCGAACGCTATCCGGGTTTCTGATGGTCACGGGCTGGCCATCATTCCATGCTCGAATGATGTCCGGTATCAACCGGTCTTCGCCCCAGTCTCCTCCGCCAAAGACATTGCCCGCCCGAACCGTCGAAAGCTGAGGGCCATTCGCGTCAGAAAAGAAAGAATGCGCATATGACTGGGCCACAAGCTCGGTTGCCGCCTTGGAGGCACTGTAAGGATCCTTGCCGCCCAAAGGGTCGTTTTCGCGATAACCCCACAGCCATTCCCGATTGTCATAACACTTGTCGCTGGTGATCACGACAACGGCCTTCAGCGACGGCATTCGACGCACGGCCTCCAGAACGTTGACCGTACCTTGGACATTGGTCGCAAATGTCTCGGCCGGTTCGCGATAGGATTTGCGAACCAGAGGTTGCGCAGCCATGTGAAACACCACTTCGGCATCCAGACCCTCGGTCGCCCGCTCCAAGGCCGCCGGATCGCGGATATCGGCAAAACGGCTGTCCATTGTCCGATCAAGCCCGCACGCCTGATAGAAGGAAGGCCCGGGCTCGGGCGGCAAGGCAATGCCTGTGACCTGCGCACCCAGCCGGTTCAGCCAGGTCGAAATCCACCCGCCCTTGAACCCGCTATGCCCTGTCACAAGCACCCGGCGGTCGGTGAATTGACCGCCGAAGATCTGATCGGACTGACCAGTCATTTGTTCCTCAGATCGCTATGGCGGGGTAATCAGAGGAGGGCTTGGCATCAAATTGCAGCCAAGGCGGGGTATCATCCTCGCAAAGTGCCTCCAACGCGTTGCGGTCACGGATCGTATCCATCGGATGCCAGAAACCCTCGTGACGATAGGCCATCAGCTCACCGTCGCGGGCCATCTGAGACAGCGGTGACTGTTCCAGCGGCTCCATATCGTCGACCATGTAATCCATGACCCCCGGCTCGAATACGAAATACCCACCGTTGATCCAGGTTTCGCGGCGGCGCACCTTTTCGGTGAACGCGTCCACGCGGTCGCCCTTCAACTCGATGTTGCCGAAACGCGCGGGCGGCTGAACCGCCGTAACCGTCGCCAGCTTGCCGTGCGACTTGTGAAAATCGATCAGCGCGTTGATGTCGATGTTCCCCAGGCCGTCAGAATAGGTGCACATGAAGGTTTCGCCCGGATCCAGCCATTCCTTCAGACGCCGGATGCGCCCGCTTGTCATGGTATGAGCCCCGGTATCGACCACCGATACGTTCCAACCGCCGGGCGCCGAAGGCACCAGCTTGAGCTCTCCCGTATCCAGAGCGACCGAGATATTGTTGGCGATGAGGTGGTAATTCGCGAAGAACTGCTTGAGCAAAAGCGCCTTGTATCCGGCGGCTACGACGAAATCGCGGTGCCCGAAATGGCTGTAGATATCCATGACGCGCGCGATGATCGGCCGGCCGCCGATTTCGACCATCGGCTTGGGGATCGAGACTGTTTCCTCGGCCAGCCGAGACCCCAGACCGCCAGCAAGCAGTATCGTTTTCATTCGTGCCACTCCCTCAAAATACTTGTTAACAAAATCTGCATGTCTGCGTGGGCCTCACACCGGCCGCTTGACGAACCGGCCACCAGAGACCGCGGATCGAATTGGGCTCATTCCGTTGCTCCCGATGGCTTCAAGTATACCACACCTTGCCCGTAGCGGTTGCCCAATCCCGAAATTTCCACGGGCTGGTAGCCGTTTGTTTCCGCATAGCGCAACAATGGCTGCTCAAGAGCCGGATCATATCCCAGCAGGAAAGCGGAGGGAGGATTGGAATCAAACACTGCCTGCAACCCGGCCGCTTCCGCCATCACGTATTTCGCGGCCAAGTCAGGTTCCGTGTAAGGCGCGATCCGATAGGCAAAGGGGCCGGTAGACAGTTCGGCATAGACCGGCAGTTGCGCTTCAAGCGGGTAGATCGGCATGATCGTCGCCACGGGTCCGTCCGGATGGGCACTCTCGGCAAGCGCGGCCTTCAACGCCTCGCCACCCTGCGCCACTCGGGTGGTCGTGAAGCCGCCGGGATCGCTCAGCGCCGCCAGACCGGGAACGAGGCGCGGCGCACCCAGTACTGCCAGCAGAACGAAACCCGCGGCAAGGACCGGGGTGACCTGCGAACGCTGCTCTGACCCAACCTTTCGGAAGACCAATGCGCCCAGCAGAGGGATCATGACCAAGGGCTGAATGTAGTACTGCGGAAACCCGGGCGACGGCACAAAGCTGAACGCGGCTGTCACGGCGATCAGAACCAAAACCAACAGTGCCGCGCCGAGCTCGGAGAGCAGCATGCCGCCCGATCTGGCCAAAACTGTCAGATAGGCAACGACGAACAGGCAAACCAGTGCCGCTCCACCCAACCAGACCGAATAGGCCAACTGCACTTTGCCCCCAAGGCCCAGAGCCAGATCGGGTTCAGAGGCGGCGTTGGCCTGCCAGTAGGCCACGTGCGGACCCGTATGGAACTTGAGGACATGCGCGATGAAAACCGCCGGATCAACGGCCATGTACCAGAACAGCGGCAAGGCACCCAGCAGCCCACCCACCAGCATCGGCAGGGTCACCCGTCGAACACGTTCTGCAAACGCCATATGCCCCGGCATCAGAAAAGTGGCAATCGCGACGGGCGGAATGAAAACCACCGCGCTGACTTTCATCCCCGAGGCGATCGACAGGCAGACTCCAATCAGTACAAAAACAACTGGCCGCGGATGGTCGCGCTGGGTTTCCAGCAGAAAACCCCCGACACCCCATACGACGAAGGGCAATGGCAGCAGGTTGTTGCTTGCGGCCATTCCGGCCTGGGCCAGAAGTGTTCCGTCAACCATCAAGACCGTGATGAAGAATGCCGCAAGCAGAGCCGATCCGGACAGGCGCCAGGTCACCCAACCGGTACCGCCGATCAACGCAATCCAGCCAAGAAACACACCAAGGCGCGCTGAGCCCAGCAGACCCTCCTGACCCATGATCAAATAGAGACCGCGGAAATACCACGCCGAATCCGGAACGTGATTGTAGAAGAAGTCCTGGTACAGGCGCCATTGGCCCAACAATTCTGCCGGTGCCACGAACATCAGTTCGTCCCGACGCAAACCGAACGACATGATCCGGCCGAACAGAGCCGCCAACATCACGGCCAGCAGCCCCCCAAACAAGAGCCACAGCACCGCGCGACGCCGACCAGACCCGGCCTGAGAAACGGCCCGGTCACGCATATGTTCGGCCTCAGCCGTCATATCCCTCTCGCTTCGCCCGTTCGGACCGGCCCGCCAAAATCTGCAGGTTGCCGTAACCCCCAAGGTCGCAAATAAACATCAACGACATGCTCCGAAGAGCCCTTTTGAAATCGTAACCCGCGGCGGAAAATGCCGCTCACTTAGATGTACTTTTGACAAAATTTTAGCGACCGGCGTTAATCGTCTCCAAGTTTTTCTGCGGTGCGAAGTTTGCAATCCGCTTGGGCGTCGGCACAGGTTTGATCTGCGGCTTGCCGGTGCGCGCGGCCAGCTCTTTGCCATCGATCGGGCGCAGACCGTTTGCACCATAACCCGGCACCAGATCCTTGAGCAGCTTTTTGACCCCAAGATCATTGCCGTCCTGAGCAGCCTGTTCCAGCTTGAGGATCAGCGCCCGCAAACGCGCGGCAGAGACGCCTTCGGGAATTGCCGAGGAAACGCCAGGAATACCGCTTTCGCGACGCTCTTCGGTCACGTCGAACAACTCTTCGTACAGCTTTTCACCCTGACGGATCCCGATGAATTTGATGTCGATGTCCTGATAGGGCTCGAGGCCGGCCAGACGGATCATGCGCTCGGCCAGGTCCACGATCTTGACCGGCCGACCCATATCCAGAACGAAAATCTCGCCGTGGCTGTCTTCAAGGTTCAGACCCCGCGCGGCGGCAACCAGCGTCAGCTGCACGGCTTCACGGATGGTCATGAAATACCGCTCCATCTTCGGATCAGTCACCGTCAGCGGGCCACCTTCCGAGATCTGGCGCTGGAACAGCGGGATCAGCGAACCGGACGACCCCAGCACGTTACCGAACCGAACCGAGAAGAAGCGGGTCTTCTCATCGGTTTCGTTTGTCACACGGTCCTGCGCCTGAACGTAGAACTCGGCCACGCGCTTGGTGGCGCCCATGACGCTGGTGCTGTTCACGGCCTTGTCCGTCGAGACTTGCACCATGGCGATTGCACCCACATTGCGGGCCGCGTCCGCAACATTCCGGGTTCCGATCACGTTGGTCAGAACGCCTTCGCAAGGGTTCAGCTCAACCATCGGCACATGCTTCAGCGCAGCAGCATTGAAGACCAACTCGGGGCGGTGACGTTCAAAGATCGCGTTCACGCGGGACGCGTTGCGAATGTCGGCCACGTAGATCCGGCGTGCGACATCCGGGAAGTTTTGACCCAGATCCATGTCGATGGAATAGGCGTTGTATTCCGTGTTCTCGATCATCACCAGCTCGGCCGGCTCGAACGAGGCGATCTGGCGTGTCAGCTCGCTACCGATCGACCCTCCGGCGCCGGTGATCAGGACGCGGCGGCCCTTGAACATCTCGCGCAGCATCGAACGTTCGACCGCTTTCTGCGGACGGTCCAGGATGTCTTCAGGATTGACGGTCCGGATGCCGTTGCTCTCGGTGCCAAGTTCTTCGAGTCCCGCCAGGCGCGACACCGGGATGCTGTTGGCCTCAGCCCAACGGGTCAGCTTGCGAATGCCATCGCTTTCAAAATGGGTAACGGGCTCAGTCAACAGCACGCGCTGCGGCAGTTGGTCATAATACTTCAGACGCTCGATGACAGCGTCTGCATCCAACAGCGACCCGATGATCTTCACATCGTGGAAATACAGGCCTTGAGTGTTCCGCGCATCATCGATGATGCCGACGGGTTCATACTTGGACTCCTGATTGTGCAGAGACCGCACGAACAGGTCGCAGCTGGCGCCGGTTCCGACCAGAATAACCGGGATTTTCCCGTTGGATGCATCCGGGCAACGGCGCGCCGGATCGCTCGTCAGCTCGGTGCTGCGCGCCAAAACGCGCAGGGTGCCAAAGGCGGGCACCAGCAGAAGGAACTGAATGACATAGACCGCCAGCGGCACTTGCGCGGTAACCGGCAGGGCAGCGCCCAGCAATGCCAGCAATACAACCGACAGACCCGCAGCCCGGACAATCAAAGTGACATCGCGCAGCGAAGTCGACCGCGTGTGGCGTTTGTAGATGCCAGAAAGCGGCAAAACCGCCAGTGCCACCAGGCAAGTCATCACCACCAACGGCAACAGAACGGATCCGAACTGTTCAGGAACAATGCCACCATTGGCCAGAACGACGGCCACCGCCACGGCTCCGGCGGATGCGAATACATCTCCGATCAGCAGGCGCCGGTTGGCGCTCATTTCGGTCAGCTTCTGTCGCAGCTTCGACTGGACGTCTCCAAAGGCGCGATCTTGTTCGATCGTGCTGTCTGCATCCGGTCCACTTTTGAGCTTAACCAACTCTTGCTCGTAAATACTCATAAGAACCCCCGGCAAAAATTGCCACTTACCACTCGACTGAAATGAGACGGGCCAAACACACCCGCTCCACCACTAAAAAGCCTCAATTCCCGATCGACACCACATGGCGCCGACCGGCAAACACATTGCTTCGCTAAAAGTCCCCCACGTGATTCCGGGCGCCTAGAAACCTCCGCCCTGAACCAAACCCCCTTTTAACTCGTCAACTCGTTACACTACGCGTGGTCTGGCCCATTACACGGTCCCGACCACGAACCCACGTTTTTAACGCTACCACACCAACATGGGTATCAAAATCCCCTTTCCACCACTTGGACACCATAAAATCACAGAAATGCCATTTTTTGAAGCAGGTGACCGCTGTCGTAGTTTCAATTGCTGTATCCCCAGGGCCCGATCGTCCCGGTTGATCGTGCACGCACAAAGCCCTAAGGCGTTTTTGTTTCCTGAATGGAAACCAAATTCTGGCTTCGATCATGACATGGCCTGCGATTCGCTTCTGTGAACTGCATCCGAAACCGTCCAATTCCGACAGAGTCCCGGATTGCGGCGGGCAAGCCATTCTACGTCGGCCGCATAGAACTCGGTCATCTTCGCCTCCAACTCGGGCGACAGGGCCGGGTAGGTCACCTTCCGAGCGACGGCGTTTCGGATGGACCGTACCGGCCAGGTGTGACGTACAGGGTCCAGAACAGCTCGAACCGGCTTCAGCACACGGCGCAGCGACAGTGGCACCATGGGTGTATTCTTATCTTTGACTTTCTGCTGCACCGGCGGCTCCAGCTGTCCGTCATATCCAATATGGCCGGCCACCTTCTTCAGGTTCCCATGAGGGTTCACGCGGACATCCTCATAGGCCAAGAGCAGGATCTGGTCCTCTGGGAACAAGTCGTAGAACCGCTTCAGATGGTGGCCATATCTCCCATCGGACAGAAAACGCTGGTCGGCCGCGACCGCCGGATCCAGATAATCCTCGATCCTTCCCGAAACCTCGCCGCGGCGGTACAGCATGCAATAGTCGGAATAGGCGCGCTGAACCGGGTCCCGCATCTGCAGGATCAACCGAGTTTCAGGGAAATGCTCCCGAATGCGTCGCGCAGCAAGGGGTTCGGTCAGGTACGAATTCGATTTTTCACCGATCAGATCTGCGCCATCGCAGTCTCCGAACTGGTCACGATACCAGTCCAGTCCGTTTGCGTAATTCCGAGAAAAGAAATGCAACTCGGGACCCGGCATATGGATGGCCGGCGTCTGCATCAGCGACTTTTGCAACCAGGTGGTTGCACATTTCGCGGCGCCGAAAATCAGAAAGTCGACCGAACGACCGTCAGGGAGAGACATTGGAATACTCGTGACCTTGCGAACAGACTAATAAAAACAAACCCGGCAAACCCCGCGCCGGAAAACTCAATTCGACGTGACAATGGTTCTTCGTACGACTTCTATGGTGTCCCCGGGCTGAACCGCCTCGGTCCCGTCCATCTTGCGTGGCGCCGTGCCACCCGCCCGTGTGACGATGTAGTCAATAACAACTTCACTGGCGATATCATCTTCGCTGAGCAAACCAGCGGCAGCCAGTTCTCCGTGCAGGCTTGCCGCGGTATCAAGACGCGTCCGAAGCGAGGCCAACTCGCGTTCGACCGCATTCAACTGGACCAGAGCATCCGAGCGCGCCTTGTCATCCAGTTCCAACTCGTCGCGCTCGGCGCGGTTCAGCTCCTGACGAGCCAGCATCAGCGCAACCTCCTGATCCAGACGCTTGGACTCCAGATCGTTCAGAAGATTGGTCATGGTCGTCACCCGGTTCGATACGGTCAGACCCTTTTCCTTGAGCTGGTTCAGGTTTTCCAACTCCCGGCTGACATTCTCGATCTGGGTTTTGCGAAGTTCCAACTGAATGGTCAGGCTCGAGATCTGCTCTTTGAGCATCTCCTGCAGATCCCGAATTCGTTCACCCAAACCCTCGCGGGCGTTCATTGTCGCCTCGAGGATTTCACCCTCGAGCCCTCCGGGAGCGTCAGGCGCCGCGTCGGTGCCGGTCTCAATCCCTTCTTCCTGCAGGCTCGCAAGGTCAGCTTTCAGCCTTTGCCTCTCGTCTTCCAACTCATCTATCTGAGTGGATAGCAGCCGCATTTCGCCGCCCATCCGCATGATCTGAAAATCATTGTTTGCCCCAAACTGGATCGGAGGACGGATCGGACCACCTGCAAGGGCCAGAACCTGCTGGGCGGTCATCCCGGGATGGTAGGCATAAGCGCCTGGCGAATTGACATCTCCAAGAACAAAGACCGGAAGGTGGCTGATCACTTCAAGCGCGACCTTGGGCGGCTCGGCCATGCCGGTCTGGCTGCTCAGCTCAAGCTCCAACATCTGCGACAGTTCCAGCGTGGTCAGCCCGGCCGCCTCAACCTGTCCCACCAGCGGAAACATCAGCGTTCCGTCACCGGCCAGAGCGAACTCGCCGGACACGCCATCCCAAATCATGTAACTTGCGGACAATGGGTCCCAACGCATGGCACGAACCGACAGGCGATCCTGAGGCAGCAGGCGATAGCTTTCGGCCAATGCCGGCAGAGCGGCCAGCGCAAACAACAGCGTCGCCAGAATTACTCGAATGAAGCTGCGCAAAACCTTGCCTCCCAACTCTTAAACACCAACAAGCCGGGCGTGGGTGCCGGGCACGATACTCAAATCTCGAAAACACAAACCGCACCCACAGCGCAAGTCGGTCGTCAAAAGCAATTTCGGTCATCGACGGAACAGAAACGATCCCGCTCGGCAAATCATAGGCGCTTGGCCTCAGGCTGACAAGCAAAGCCAATGGCGCATCGCCTTTGGTGCTGGCTTTCCTGTCGACACTGACCTGTCAGCGCCTGGGCCACCGCGTCGGCCGCGTTCACAACCCCCTGTGAATGCAGCCCGAAGGCTGGGTGTTTTGCGCGAAACACCCGATCAGAACACCCCGCCTTGTTTCGCGGCAATCACGGCGCGGCTTGGGCTCCTGCTTTTCCTGACTGGCAACAGTTCACGGCTTTGGCTCGAATCGTTTACGCAACACGGAAGGCAAATCAGCGTCATCGTCTAGTCAGCCCAGCATTCTCAGCCCCCGCATCCCGCGGCGGCATCGACGGCTTGCAAACAGAATCCGTTTCGACCAATCTTGCTGCATCGCCGCTTGTCGACCCGGGTTGTCGGTATTTCAGTCGCGGTTGCTCGGGTGGCGTGTCGCGTCCCTTTGTATTGGTTGATTTTTTGTGTGTCGCGGGACCCCGCGTGTTGCGAGTTGGATTTGATTTGTGAACCGGTTGCTTGAAATCCTAATCTGCCTGCTGCTGGGCCTGCTCGCGCTTCCCTTCTTTGTCATTGCGTGCGTCGTGGTGCTTTTGTCCATCGGCCGTCCATTGATGTTTTCGCAGATCCGAGCCGGACGACAGGGTCGCAATTTCCGGCTCTACAAACTGCGCAGCATGAAAGAGACACGCGCGGCAGATGGTTCGTTGCACCCCGACGCGGATCGCCAGACGCGCGCAACGGCAATGATCCGACGCCTGAGGCTCGACGAGATCCCGCAACTCCTTCTGATCCTGCAGAACAAAATGGCCCTGGTTGGGCCTCGCCCCTTGCTGCCTGAAACGATCAAAGACTTCGGGCCCGCCGGACAATACCGATGTTCCGTTCGGCCGGGGTTGACCGGGTGGGCGCAGGTCAGCGGCAACACCAACCTCAGCAACAGTGAAAAGCTGAGTCTTGATCTATGGTACGTGGCGCATCGGTCACTGGCGCTGGACCTGCAGATCTTGGGCGAAACGGTCGGAGCGGCCCTGCACAACGAACCCCGCCGCGACGACCGGATCGAGGCGGCCCGGAAATGGATGGGCTCGAATGGCTCGCTGGCCCAGGACATGCAGGAGATGAACGCGTGAATATCGTACTTGTCGGCGCCGTCGAGACCACGCTTGCAGCCCTGATGTCGATGTGCGGCGCCGGGCATGTGCCGGCCCTTCTGGTAACCCTGTCGCCGCGCCTGTCCGCGCGGCATTCGGATTTCGTCGACCTGTCACCGGCGGCCGAGAAGTATGGTGTCCCGGTTCTGCATATCGAGAAAACCAACGACCCCGCGACTCTCGAACAGATTGCCAAGGTCAAACCCGACCTGATTCTGGTGCTCGGTTGGTCACAGATCTGCGGCCCCGAGTTTCGGGCGTTGGCGCGGATTGGCTGCATCGGATTTCATCCGTCGGCCCTGCCCCGCCTGCGGGGGCGCGGTGTCATCCCCTGGACGATCCTGTTGCAGGAACGAAACGTCGGGTCCTCGCTTTTCTGGTTGGGCGAAGGTGCCGATGACGGCCCTATCGCCGCTCAGGCCATCTATGCGGTCGATCCCGAAACCGTCACCGCCCGCGAGTTGTACAATCGAGCTTTGCGTGCCGTCTCAGGACTGCTGCCGCCTTTGTTGAACCAGATTTCCAATGGCGACATCCCAGCCGAACCGCAACGCACCGACGGGATCAGCCTGTGCGCCCGCCGCCGCCCCGAGGACGGCCTGATTGACTGGACCAATCCTGCTGCGGACATCCACCGCCTGATCCGTGCTTCAGGTCCGCCCTACCCCGGCGCCTACACCTATGGCCCCGATGGCGTGAAACTGGTTCTTACAGGGGTCAGATATACCGAGCCGGAGGGCTACTTCATCGGCTTGCCCGGCCAGATCCAGGCCATCGGCAACGGCGGCTTTACGGTGGCCTGCGGCGACGGGCGCTGTCTGGACATAACTGAATGGTCAGGGGCCGACACACCCCCTGCCCTTCACGCGAAACTGAGGACACATCCATGATCGCTTCCGACCTGACCACTGGCCACGCCGGCCCCGCGCTGATCGTCGCTCCGCATCCCGATGATGAGGTTCTGGGCGCCGGCGGCACGATGGCCCGCATGGCCGATGCTGGGCGCGAAGTGCATGTGGTTGTCGTCACTCGTGGCAAACCCCCGAAGTTTACCGATGAACAGGTCGCAACCACACGGCGCGAGGCACTCAATGCGCATCATCTGCTGGGCGTCACCGAAACACATTGGATGGACTTCAATGCGGCGGAGTTGTCAGAACATGCCCATTCGGACCTGAACGGCGCGCTGGGAAAGCTGGTCCGCGACATCGCCCCCAGCCTGATCCTGGCTCCGCATCCAGGCGACATCCATATGGATCACCAGCTGAGTTTTCTGTCCACGCTGGTGGCAAGCCGCCCGCATCAACATGACTATCCGGCCAATATTCTGGCCTACGAAACCCTTTCCGAAACAAATTGGAACGCCCCCTATCTGACCCCGGCCTTCGTGCCAAACGTGTTTGTCGACATCTCGGACACGATCGAGCGGAAGCTGGAGGCGTTCGGCAAGTTCGAAAGCCAGGTCAAACAGGCGCCGCACGAACGATCGGTCGACAGCTTGCGCGCACTGGCCACCCTGCGCGGCGCGACGGTGCACCGGTCGGCGGCTGAAGGCTTTGTTCTGGTCCGATCGGTGATTTGACAGGAGGTGCGAAATGCAGATGTGGCCCATCTATGATCAGGAACAGATCGACGCCGTAGCGCAAGTTCTGGCCTCTGGCAAAGTCAACGCCTGGACCGGCCCAGATGTTCGCGCATTCGAGGCCGAATACTGCGCATATACCGGAGCCAAACACGCGATCGCCATGGCCAACGGGACAGTAACGCTGGACGCCGCGATGCTCGGGCTAGGCCTGCAACCAGGTGATGAGGTCATTGTAACGCCGCGCAGCTTCATCGCCTCGGCCAGCTCGGTGATGCTGGCGGGCGGAGTTCCGGTCTTTGTCGATGTCGATCCCGACACCCAGAATATCACGCCCGAAACCATCGCCCCGGCGATCACGCCGCGCACCCGGGGGATCATACCCGTGCATCTGGGTGGTTGGCCCTGTGACATGAACGGCATCATGGATCTGGCCCGCGCCCACGACCTTTGGGTCATCGAAGACTGCGCCCAGGCCCACGGTGCGATGATTGGCGACCGCCATGTCGGAACCATCGGGACCTTGGGCTCGTTTTCCTTCTGCCAGGACAAGATCATGACCACAGGCGGCGAAGGCGGACTGCTGCTGACCGACGACTCTGATCTCTGGAGCCGCATCTGGAGCTACAAGGATCACGGCAAAGGTTATAACACCGTGTTCAACACCGAACACCCGCCCGGCTTTCGCTGGCTGCACGACTCGGGACCCGGCACCAATCTGCGGATGAACGGCCCTTCGGCGGCACTTGGTCGAATACAGCTGAAACGCCTGGACGCATGGCGCGCGCACCGGACGGCAAATGCGGATATCCTGCACAAGGCCCTTGCGGCCTGCCCGGCCTTTCGCGTGCCAATGCCACCTGACGGCGTTACCCACGCATTTTACCGCTTCTACGCATTTGTGCGGCCGGAAACACTTGCGCCCGGCTGGAGCCGGGACCGCATCATCGCCGAGATCGCCGAGGCCGGCTTTCCCGCCTTTTCCGGCAGCTGCTCTGAGATTTATCTCGAGAAAACCTTCACCAGCCGAGGCCTGGGACCCAAGGAACCGTTGCCCGTGGCGCGCGAGCTGGGCGAAACCAGCCTTGCCTTCCTGGTCGACCCAGCCTGGTCCACCGAGAACGTCGCTCGTCTGGCAAAGGCCATTGTTGATGTGGGCCAAAAGGCGACGGCCCGCCACATGGCGCAGGGCTGAGCGCGAACTGGTGATGTGTGGCCGATCAACATACAGCTTGAGTCGAACACCCACCGGTGAGCTGCGGAGGGAGACCCGATGATCTTGCATGTCACCACTGATTTCTCAGGCCAAGGTGGCGCACAAGCCATGTTGGCCCGACTTTTGGCCCATTCCGGCGAACGGGCCTGCGTCGTCGCCCTGACCGAGGTTTCGGACCGCTGCCGCGCAATGGCGGCGAATGACAAGGTCGAATACGTTTCGCTGCGTGCCAGATCGCCGTTGGCCCTGTTTCGCGCGGTTTGGCAGATCCGACGTTTGATCCGGACCCATCAGCCGGATGTGGTTCTGTGCTGGATGTACCATGCGATGGTCCTGGGCCTGATTGCCGGCAAACTTGCCGGGCGGCGCGTTCCCGTCGTTTGGACCGTGCGGCAAGCGCTGGACGACCCGGCTGCCTTCACCCGCAGCACCCGCGCTGCGGTGGCTCTGTCGAAGGTGCTTTCCCGGTTCTGTCAGGGGATCCTCTACAACTCGACCCGCGCTCAAACTCAACACGAGAAATACGGCTTTGCCGGGGACCATTCCACGGTGATTCCAAACGGGTTTATCCTTCCGCCCGATCCAACGGCGCGGCCGGGACCTGCCCGCGTGCTTGGAGTGGCGGCAAGGTTTCACCCGCAGAAAGACTTCGAAACTTTCTTCCGCGCCTTCTCGATTGCGCGCCAGTCCGTCCCGGACCTGCATGCCCGTCTGGCCGGAGACGGCGTAACGCTGGAGAACCCTGAGATCCGCGCGATGCTGGCCGACAACGATCTGCCCGAAGACAGCGTGACGTTGTGCGGCGACCTGCACGATATGTCCGAGTTCTACGCGAGCATTGACCTGCTGGTTTTGGCCTCGCGCACCGAAGGCTTTCCGAATGTGATCGCCGAAGCCATGAGCCACGGCCGCCCGGTCGTGACGACTCATGTCGGCGACAGCGCCAGAGTGGTGGACTCGTGCGGCTATGTCGTGCCGCCACGTGATCCGCAGGCATTGGCAGAGGCACTGGTCCAAGCTGCCAACTGGCCGCCCGAAACCTACAAAGCCCACAGTCATGCTGCCCGCGACCGCATCGCCACACACTACTCCCTCGACGCGATTGCCCGAGCCTATGATCAGGCCCTGAACCAAGCTGCCAACCCTGCGCCACCCATTGCGCCCCAAGTCGAATAAAGGACCTGACCCATGTGCGGTATCGCCGGATTTCTGACTTTTCAGCCCATGGGCGCCGACTCGGGCCGCACCACGCTGCAGGCCATGTGCGACGTTATTCAGCACCGGGGTCCCGATGCCGACGGGTTGTTTGTCGATCCAGACGCCGGTGTGGCTCTGGGCCATCGCCGCCTTTCGATCGTCGACCTGTCGGAGACCGGGGCCCAGCCAATGACCTCGCCCAGCGGCCGGTTCACCATCGTCTACAATGGGGAAATCTACGGCTTTCTGGCCCTGCGGCAAACGTTGCTGGACAAAGGCGTCACGTTTCGCGGCACATCAGATACCGAGGTGCTACTGGCGGCTATGGACCTCTGGGGCATCCGCAAGACATTGGAACAGGCGCACGGCATGTTCGCCTTCGCGGTCTTGGATCGCAAACTGAACCGGGTGGTTTTTGCACGCGATCGGTTGGGCAAGAAACCCCTGTATCTAGGCCTCAAATCCGGCCAGCTTTTGTTTGGTTCCGAACTCAAGGCGCTGCGCGCGAACCCCGCATTTGGCTCACCGGAAGCCGACCGGCGTGCTCAGGCGCAGTACGCCCGCTATGGATATGTGCCGGCACCACTCTCGATCTATCGCGAAGTTATGAAGTTGCCCGCCGGATCAATGGTCGAAGTCCGCTTGGACCAACCGCCCGGGACGGCTCAGGACCTGGTAGATGCCATCCGGACGTTCTGGGACCTTCGCGACTGCGCGAAACAGGGACTTGCCGCACCAATCCAAGACGAAGACCGGGCGCTGGCTCGTATTGAAGAGGAATTGCAACGCGCCGTGCAGGAGCGCATGGTCGCAGACGTCTCGGTGGGGTCCTTCCTGTCCGGGGGGATAGACTCGACCCTGATCACTGCCATGATGCAGGAACAAACCAACGGCAAGGTCACCAGCTTTACAGTCCGTTTCCAGGAAGAAGGGCTGAACGAAGCAGACCATGCCGCCGCAATCGCTGCACATCTGGGCACGGACCATCACGAGGTCACTGCGACACCCTCCATGGCGTTCGAATTGCTCGATGACCTACCACACGTCTATGACGAACCTTTTGCCGACCCGTCCGGTGTTCCAACCCTGCTGGTGTCCAAACTGGCCCGCGATCAGCTGACCGTCGTCCTGTCGGGTGATGGCGGCGACGAATCCTTTGGCGGGTACGAACGCTATGCCCGAATGATGGCGATGGAACGCCTTGGCCGAAAGCTTCCCCGGCCGGCTGCGTCGATTTTGGCAGCATCGCCTGATGCCTTGCGTGCAGCCGTTGCGCCGATCCTGCGTAAACTCGTTTCAGGCACCATGCGGGACCAGATCACTGCCGACAGGATCTCCAAAGTCGCCTCGGTCATCGCGCAGCCTGATTTCAGAAGCCGGTACAATACCCTGTTCAGTCTTTGGGACCCGTCCGCAGCGCTGAAGGACGTGAATGACGGCGGGGTTTATCAAACACTCGGATTGCCCAACGGCCTTGATGAAATCGACACGATGCTGCTGCTGGATTCCTGCCTGTATTTGCCCGAAGGCATTCTTGTGAAAGTCGACCGAGCATCGATGGCCGTCGGTCTCGAGGCGCGCGCGCCCTTGTTGGATGACCGCGTCGTCGCCGCCGCTTGGCAGGCGCCCCGATCCCTGCGTTTCGACGGCAAACAGGGCAAGGTGGCCCTAAGGCGCCTCGTGGACAAGCGCGTACCAAAGGCCTTGTATGATCGCCCAAAACAAGGGTTCGGAATTCCCGTCAACGACTGGCTGCGTGGCCCGCTGAAGCCTGTGGCAAACGAGGTTTTTTCAACAGGACAAGGGGTCGAGTACGTATTCGACACAGCCACCTTGGCGCAACGATGGCGCGAGCATCTCAGCGGGCGTCGCAATTGGGGGCCCCATCTGTGGACGGTTCTGATGTATCATTTCTGGCAGAAAAAATGGCTGGTCTGATCCTCGAAGCGCGGACTTCTGTTCACCAAATTCGCACAAAAGGACGCAATTCAGCCGATTGTCATGCGAAACAGAGGTGCACGCCCCTATTGTTTGTCACGCGCCGCACCGACGTGCCTAAGTCTGTTCATGACTGAACTGATTGCATCCTGCTCGGGCCTTTGGCGCGATATCCGGTCCGAATTTCGGTCTCCACACCCCCCTGCAATGAGACGGCAGGCGGGCCTCGCGCTACTGCTTCTGTTTGGCGTGGTCTTTGCTTTTTTCTATTTCCGGCTGGAATTCGCGCGGCAGTTTCTGGACATGCCCGCACCGCCGGGCAAACCGTTCTACAACGACGACTGCATCCTTGCCTCGGACCCTGGCCGTTACTCGCATGGCTTGTTTCAGGGGCACTACCTGGCTTTCCACCTTGCGCGCCACCCGCTGGTGGTGATGCTGAATGCCGCCATCGCCGAGCCGTTGACCTGGCTGGGCATCCGGCAGCCTGTCGCGATTTCGATCAGTCTCGCATTCTGGGCTGCCATGTCGTCTGTCACGATTGCACTATTCCTGCTGCGCCAACACCTGTCGCTCTCCGTTTCCATTCTGGCGACGCTTGCTGTTCTCCTGACCTTCGGAACCGTCACCACGCTCAGCGTTGTCGAGACCTACAGCGTCTCACTCTGGGCGATCGCCATGTCATTGTTGATCATGGCCGAGATGGCCAGACACTGCGCCAAGTACCCGGCCCTTACCAGCGTGATCGCTGGCCTGGCTTGCGGTGTGCTGGCCGGATGGTCCCATTTGCCGGCGGCTGCATTCTCACTGGTTTATGCTGGATTTGCATGGGCGTCTCTCAACGGAGGTGTCGGGCGGAAACTAACTTTCGGACTGGTGGTTCCGTCGGTGATTGCCGTAATCTTCATGATGGCTCCGGTCGTTTTTCTTGGCATCGTTCTGGACGGTGATCCTTTCATGGAACCGACCGAGATGGTTGGCCGGTACGCGGACGCCGCGAACTTCACCAACCCGGAAATCATCAAAGATTATGCCGCCGGCTTCTTCCTGTTTTCGTGGGTCGCGCCGGCCGAAACCGTTCAGTGCCGCTTTTTGCTGAATCGGCTATGGGAGATTCTCCGCGATCCAAGCCGTTTGGCCCTGACAATTCTGGCGACAATCCTGGTCGGATGGGCAATTGTTTCCGGCACAAGAACACCTGACCGCGCCCCGCTTGTGCTGGCCGTGTGGACGTTGGTGGGCACGTTCTTTGTGTTCTACCTGTTTTTCAACCCACTCGAAGTGTTGCTTTACAGCTCTCACTGGACCACGGCCATTATCCTGGGTTCGGTCGTTCTGCTGAGGGAAAAGCCGGGTCTTGTCTTACTGTTGAGTGGAATTGTGGCGCTCAGCCTGTATGTAAATGTACCGCCTCTTGCGGATCCGGCTTCATTCGATCCGGCGCAATGCTGTCCGCACGGAGGTCGAAACTAGGCCGGTCCGAGCGGCGGCTGTGCGGAAACTTGACAACAAAAGTGACCCTACCTAGCGTTCTGGGTCATCGTCTCCGCCGGTGAAAAATTATGGATACGCCGAATTCGCAAACTGCTAATTGCGCCATTCGGCAATGTTTCACGCTGTTGGTTGTAAAAGTGTTTTTTGGGTTGAATTCATGCGGCAGTCCACCGAACTGAAGGTCTTTTTCTTTTTCCTCGTTGCTTTTGCAACCGGGCTATTTGCCGCCGGCACATGGCACGGAATCGGAATGCGTCCGGATTCTATGGCCTATCTGGGGCTGTCCCCCGATCGGTTTCAACAGGCGCCAACCTATACCGCGCTGATTGATCTGCTGGCCGGAATGGGTGTCCAGCCCGTGCTTGCGGCCACCGTACTGAATATCCTCAGCCTGATCCTGAACATCGCTTTGATGTTCTTGATCCTGAACGACTGCAAGGTTCGGCCACGGATGATCTTTCTGGCAGCACTTATCATGGTCCTGAGTCCCCAGTTCATGTACGCGCATGTCACGATCCTGTCGGAACCGCTCACGACAAACTGCTTGCTGGGCACCTATTTCTTCATGTCCCGTTACCTGCGCGGCGACAACGTGTCCGCCTTTGTGTTGGCAAGCTGTCTGGCCGCCCTGTGCGTGCTGACCCGGTTCGCATTGGTCCCACTGATCGCGGCCTGCTCGCTGACAATCCTTGTTTATGGGCACGGTGATCTGCGCCGTCGACTGGTTTCGGCGATTGTGTTTGGCCTGATCGCATCCGCAATCATCATCGGGTGGTACTTGTACAATCAAACCTCCGGTGGGACCGGCATCGGGCGTCAAGCAGCGTTACTTGGGGATCCCGACACCGAGACCTTCCGCGCGGCACTGACCACGCTATCAGCCTACGTGCTGCCAAGCTCTCTGCCGCCGATTATCACGTTGACCGCTTTGGTTGTGGTTTTGGGATTCGTCATTGCTCTGATCGGCACAGCTTTGAAGGTTCAGACCAACCCTGATGACCTTCCCGGTCTGCCAGTTGCGCGTACGATCTCATTCTTTTTGCTGGTCTACGTTCCTTTCCTTGTTCTGGCCCTGTTTATCGAGGCCAATCTGACCATCCATGCCAGGTACCTGTTGCCAGTGTTCATTTCGACTCTGGTTCTGGGGTTTGCTCTCGTTGGCGGTCAGCCCGGAACGGATATGATGAACCGGCTGCGTCCCGCAGCTCTCATACTTGCGCTGGCGTTGACCGGAACCTATGCCGTACGTACGGCAGCGATGACCCGCACCCACATGACGGAGGGGAATTTCTATGCCTCACCGGTCTGGAAGAACTCTCCGACTTTGGCGCATCTGGACAATCTGCGGGACGGTGTCGTGGTTTACTCAAACGGCTATGATGTCATTCGGCTGGTCAAGGGTGTGGATGCGCTCAAGTCCCCTGAGTTGTTCGAGCGCAGAACCGGCAGGCCGGACCCTGGTACGTCGCCAGAAAAAGAAATTCAGGAGGTCCGCAAACGCGTGGCCGACCAAAACGCGGTTGTCGCCATCCTGAACGAGATCGACTGGCGGTTCTATCTGGTCGATGAGGAACGGCTGATCCGCGAAGCTGATCTGACCCTACTCTATGAGGAGGCCGACGGGCGGATCTATGGATCTCCCGCCAGTTTCAAACCGACCGAATGAAGGATCGTATGTCATGAAGCTTGTTCCAACACTCGGGGCCGAACAATGATAGGATCGATGATATTCAATCGGGTGGCTCTGCATTCACGCCCTGAAGGATTGATTGATGAAGTTTGAAGACCTCAAACACGTCTCGGTTCTGGTCGGTCGCTATTTCGTGACCGGGTGCACGGCCGTCGTCATCCATTTCTCGGCGATGGCGTTCTCGGTCGAGGTCTTGGGCATCTACGAAACGATCGCTTCGGCAATCGGGTTCCTGATGGGGGCCACATTCAATTACTGCATCCAAAGACTATGGGTGTTTCGGTCCAGCGTTCCACATCGCAGTGCCCTGC
Organism: Ruegeria sp. CG3; assembly: GCF_056537205.1. Lineage (NCBI taxonomy): Bacteria > Pseudomonadati > Pseudomonadota > Alphaproteobacteria > Rhodobacterales > Roseobacteraceae > Ruegeria > Ruegeria sp. CG3. The sequence goes on from NZ_JBQFRC010000004.1 coordinate 163,185, forward strand.
AGAGGTTCATTTTGGTCACGGCGACGACGTCGGCGATAAACGTGGCGCTGTTCTCTCTTCTCTTTGCGTTGTTGCCTTTCCACTACTTGATCATTCAGGCGTTCGTGACCGGGTGCATATTCCTTCTGAATTTTACCCTGAACTGGAAAATCACCTTTCGCGAGCCTGCTGCTGAACCACCGGAAGCCCGGGCGCAGGACGCCCGAAGGTAGGTATGCCGGACCAAACCCACTGTGTCGTATTCGGAAACAACGCCGACAACCAAGCGATTTGTTCACGATTTTAAGACCTCGAAAAGGCAGCTCTTCGCCCGACGCCAGAATGGCCAAAAACTCTCTGCTCTCGGATTTGCATCGCTTTTTTTGCCCGCCAAACGCACAGGGACGGCCTTTTGGCCTGATATGGCTAGATAAATCTATCGAGCCGATCAAAGTACAGGTAAAACAATATGATAAATAACAGTTCGATTCTGACGCTGATTTTAAGCCGTATTCACGGTCCGAAAAAAATGGAGAACACTCGTGCAATCCGGTGACGACGTAATTGCCAACCAGCATGAAACCAACGATTTCATCAATATCTGGTTGCTACTGCGCCGGAACCTTCTGGTCATCTTTCTGTTGGTCGTCGGTGCGGTCTCGGCAACAGCCTTCTACATGTCGACCATCCCCGACCAGTATCGGTCGGACGCACAGATGGTTTTGGCTCTCACGGAAACAAGATTCAGCGAGTCGACCGGACAGCTGGAAACCTATGAACTGAACCGGTCGAGCGTGGAAACCGAGTTGGCCCGACTGCGGTCTCGCGACTTTGCCGAGCAGGTGGCAGACCGCCTGGGTCTGTTCGACGACCCCAGCTTTGTGCGCCGTGCGCCCGGCGCGGACAGCGAGGCGGATGAAGAGATTCACCGCGCTGCGGTCACCGACAAGGTTCTGGCCTCTTATTCCGTCTCCCGCGCGGGAGAAAGCCTCGCCATCAGCATCGAAGGCCGATCCACATCGCCGGTGCTGGCTGCAGCCCTGCCCAATACCGTCATTGCCGTCTATATCGCGAACGAGCGCGACGCACGGGTCAATCGCTTGATGACATCGATCGACAATCTCAAACGCCGGGTCGGTATCCTCGGCGAAGAATTGACCCAGGCGGAATCGAATTTGGCCGAGTTCATCCGTGAGGACAATCTGGATGACGAACAGGTCGTGACCCGGCTGCGGGCCGAGGTAGAGCGGCGCAAGGCCCAGCTGCGCATCGGCATCGAACGCAACCTGCCGGAAGACGAAATTCTGGCCCTCCAGGAACAGCTGGTCACATCCGAGCAGGAGCTGGAGGCCCGCACCCGTCTGGAGCTGTCGTTGCTGCGCCGGGAACGCGAAGTCGAACTACTGCGAACCCGCTATCAAACCACGATCGACAACCTGACCTTGCTGGAAACTCGCATCGGCCAGCTTGAGGACGGCACGATTCAGGTTTCCAAAGCACGAATTCCGGTTGAACCCTATGCCCCCAGCAGGTCATTGATCACGGTGCTGGCCGGCCTGTTCGCAATGATCGTTGGCTTCATCATCGCGCTTGTGCGCGAGGGCCTGGACAGAACGGTGCGCAGCGAAAACCAGATCTTCCGAATGACCGGCCTCAGCAACCTGGGATATATCGCCCGTCAGCGACGCAGCAAAATGTTCGCCGGTGAGAACAAGGCGATCGAAAACCTGTTGCAGAGCCAGAAATCGCCCCTAGCCGAAGCCGCCCGGGGCATCTTGACCAATTGTATCAAGTTCCAGCATTCTAAGGTGATCCTGATCACCTCAGGCCTGCCGAACGAGGGCAAATCCTTCGTCAGCAGCGTTCTGGCGACCTCGGCGGCGGTCGACGGACTGAACGCTCTGCTGATTGATCTGGACACGCACCGTCGTGGCGCAACGAAGACGTTCATTCCGGACATGGATGAGGTGCAACTTTCGGAAATCTATTCGGACAGTGTCACCCTGCAGCATGCTCTGACCACCGAAACCAAGGGGTCACTGGATCTGATCACCGCAGCCTCGCCTACGCACGAGCTGTCTGATGCCGCGTCAAACAAGCTCAAGCAACTCAAAGAAACGCTGCTGGATCAATACGATATCATTATCGTGGACACACCCCCGGCACTGGTGATGGATGAAGTGTACCGCAACGACATTCTCGCCGACGCCGTTCTGCTGGTCGCGCGCTGGGGAAAAACGCCACAGCATGCGTTGCAAGCCGCGGCAAAACGGCTTCAGTCATCCGGCTTCAATGTACTGGGTACGATTCTGAATGACGTCGACCCCAAGAAATACCGCTGGACCACCTACGAAGGGTATTACGGTACTTACGACGACTACTAGAAAATCCGGCGACCGCGCCGTTCCGGCCACCGGGGATGTCTGGTGGCCGAGTCTGTGCTACCATGCAGGCACCGGATGCTGCGCGCGGGTACTGACCGACGTGCGGCGCGGTCGGAATACCTGACTTTGCTTGGAGTGGGTTTTGGGGAAAGCTTCTTCAAGGGCAGATGAAAACGGGGGGCTCATAATCATCGCGCTGGCACTGGTCCAGGCGGTGATTCAGACGGCTTTTCCCTTGGTTGACGTGAACTTCTCCAGTGACTCGGCGGACTACGTTCAAGCCGCAGCATATCGCGGCTTTGCATATCCTTTTTTTCTGGACCTTTTCGACGGGTTCGCGGACCCGCTGCGCGCCGCTGTTGTAGGCCAGATCTGGGTATTCTCGGCTGCTGCATGTCTGTTGTCGGTCACGCTGGCCCGGGCCACTGGCCACTCCGGTGCCGGTCTGGTCCTGCTTGGAATTCTGATCATCAACCCGATGACGATCTACTTCAACTACAGCATCCTGTCCGAGTCTCTGTTCCAGAGCGCGACATGCGTCTATCTTGCCTGTCTGGTGCAAGCGATCCACGGCCCCAAGCCCTGGCACTTTGCAGCCCTGGGCATGACAGTCGGCGCCATGATCGCGATCCGTCCAGTTGGTTTTGCACTTTTGCCCATCCTTATCGTGGTGGTTCTTTGCGCGAGCTATATCAATGGCAGGCGCCCGTGGGCTGGGCTGGCTCTGGCAGTTCTGGGCGTCACCTTCGTGCTGCTTGCAGACCGCGCCGCTTACGATCTTCGCCACGATGAACCTCGCGAAAGCGTGCTGGGGAACGTCTTATTCGCAAAAAGCGCCATGTTCGCTGCAGGCCCAAGCCCCTATGCCCCCGATGACCCACGAACCGAAGTCTGGATTATTCTTGAAGAAGAGGGTCCGGCAGACGCACGCGAGGCGATTTCCCGGGCGCCATTTGGACCGGTCTCCTTCTTTCTGATGCACAGCTACGAAGCCAGCTTGATATTTCTGTACGAGAAGGACCGGTTGCAGTCCATTGCCGACCGAATTGGCATTCCAAAGACTGAACTCATGGCCGAAATCGGTTCAAGACGAATTCTGGCGAATCCAACGGGGTTTCTGCGGTTGCCGCTACAACACTATGCCGCCCTCTGGCAGCCCTTCTACCATGCCGTGACCGCGAACGACATCACCGCCTACATCGCGCAGAATGGGCCGTTCCCGATGGACAATGCGCTCGGCTACATCACCCGCGATGTATATGATCCGCCGCATGCACGTCTTATCCATTCCGCGCTTGCGATAGGTTGGCTGGCTTCGATCTTGATCCTGGCGGCCTCAATCCTTTGGCTGCGCCGAAACTGGCCCGGACGTCAGATGCTGACCCTGGCTGGGTTGGGGGTGCTGAGCCTGCATGCGTTATTGTTTCTGTCTGCAACACTATCCATTGCGTCGGTAAGGTATCTTGCAGCACTTTGGCCTATCGTCGCAGTGGTCATATGTGCTAGTTTCCTTGTGGTTTTGAAGCTTTTTGATCGCCGGAAGAAGCACGCAAGGCGCAGTCTGGAAATCTGACATGCCGCCCGTATTGTTCTGTTTCCCGCCTTTTCGGGTCCGGCAAATGTTGTTGTGTCGGTGAAAGTGGTTGCAATGGTAAAAGCCGGATTCAAAGACTATCTGTCCATTGCGCGCATCGACCATTGGTTCAAGAACATCTTCATTCTGCCGGGTGCCGTTCTTGCGGTCATCATGGGTGCCGAGTTCACCGGTCGGTCGGTAATCGACCTCGCCGTCGGGATCTTTTCGATCTGCCTGATCGCATCGGCCAACTATACCATCAACGAGTGGTTGGACCGTGAGTTCGACCGACACCACCCGAAGAAGAAAGAGCGTGCCTCGGTCGTGACCGAAATCGACGGCCGGATCGTCTGGTTGCAATGGCTGGGTCTGGCGATCATCGGTCTGGGACTCGCGCTGCTGATCAATACGCCGTTCTTCCTGACGGCGCTGTCCCTGCTGATCATGGGGATCATCTACAACGTCAAACCAATCCGGTCCAAGGACCGCGCCTATTTGGACGTTCTGAGCGAGGCCATCAACAACCCCATCCGGTTCTTTGCGGGCTGGTTCATTATGGTTCCGCCGATCGTGGCACCATCCAGCGTGTTGATCTCGTACTGGTTCGGGGGCGCGTATCTGATGGCGATCAAGCGCTTTGCCGAATATCGTACCATTGACGACCCGGCGCTTGCCGCGCGGTACCGCGCATCTTTCAAAGACTACGACGAGTCGAAGCTACTGGTTTCGGCGCTGGTCTACGCAATCTTGTCCACCGCTTTCCTGGGCGTTTTCCTGACAAAATACAAGGTCGAGCTTCTGCTGTCTCTGCCCTTCGTGGCGATGTTGTTCGGGCGCTATCTTGCCGTCGGGCTGGCCCGGGACTCGATCGCACAGGCCCCCGAAAATCTGTACAAACAACGCGGCCTTGTTTTTCAGGTTATTCTGCTGGTGGTGGTCATGTTCGTTCTGCTCGAGATCAAGCTTCCGTTCTTTGAACAGTTGCTTGAAATCCGGCCAGTCGGGTCATAGGTGCCGGGCAACGGACCGGCTTGCTGCCAGACTGGAGGTGATGCGCGCATGATGAACCAGCCTTCAGATGATGTTGTTTCCGCACCGGCCCGGCGATGCTGGCTGTGCGGCACCGGCGGCCTCAGGAGGATAAAGGAAAGCACCCTGCGCGGGGATCCGACGTCGCGGAACTTTGAAATTTCGAATGCCGACTACGGTACAACCGCCGCGATCGACCAATGCGTCCGCTGCGGTTTTTGCCAATGCACGGATATGGTCGATGTCCTTAAATTCTACGAAGACCTCGAAGACCCGGCCTATGAGATGACGCGCCCCCAAAGGGCGCGGCAGAAGCGAGTACTGCTGAACAGGCTGCCAAGACCCACTGCCGGCGCGAACCGGCTGTTGGATGTGGGGGCTGGAACCGGTATTCTGGTCGAGGAGGCCATCGCCTGTGGTTACGACGCGATCGGGGTTGAGCCGTCACGACGGTTTTGCGCCCGCGCAAAACATCATGGCCTGCCGGTGGTCCAAGGCGTTCTTCCACATCCCGATCTGACCGGCCCCTACGATGTAGTCACTCTGGTAGACGTGGTCGAACATGTCCCGGATCCGCTGGACCTGATCACTCACGCTGCGCGGTTGCTGGCCGATGGCGGAGTACTGGTCGTCGTTACGCCCGACCGCTTGTCCCTGCTGGCGCGTATCATGGGAGACCAATGGTGGCACTATCGTGTTGCGCATATCGGCTATTTCGACCCTGAAACACTGCGCTTTGCCTTGGCCAAAGCTGGCTTGCAGCAAACCGAATTTCATCGTCCAACTTGGTATTTTCCGTTAGGATATCTGGTTGAAAGAGTGCATCGTTATCTACCCAGATGGGCGCGCTTCAAGGTTCCGGCACGGCTGTCTGACCTGGTGATCCCAGTGCACCTGCGGGATTCAATGATGGTCTGCGCGACCAAAGCCCAACCCCGGGAAACCGCGCCCTAGACCAAAGGCAGAAGAATTTTGACAACAACCAAGGTTTTTAGAATGCCCATTGCAAAAAGGCCAAGACTGCTCGCCGTATTCCAAGTATCGCTGTTTGCGACTGTTCTGGGGATTGGCAGCAGCCCCGGTACGCTGCTGGCCGAGAACGCGAACCGGTCCTTTTCGGCGCAACTGCCGGATGGCTCCCAAAGAGCTTTTCCCAGCGCCGAAGGGCATGGCGCCGCGGCCAAAGGTGGGCGCGGCGGGCGCGTGATTTATGTCACCACTACCGAAGAATTCGGGCCCGGCTCTCTACGTGCATGCATTGATGCCAAAGGACCTCGAACCTGCATCTTTCGGGTCAGCGGAACGATTACACTGGAAAAGGCGTCTCTGATCGCAAACAGTCCTTTTCTGACCATCGCCGGAGAAACCGCTCCGGGCGGTGGGATTGCGATCCGAAACGGCCCACGTCAATTGCGCCCATCACTGGAAATCCGGACGCATGATGTCATCGTGCGCCATGTTCGGTTCCGGCCCGGGCCGCACGAAGTAGAATCCTGCTGTTCAGGGGCCATTGGCGTCTACACCAAAGCCGCGCGTGACGTGATCTTCGACCACATTTCCGCCAGTTGGGGCAGCGACGAGACGATTGACTCAGAAAACGCCGAACGGCTGACCTTTCAGTGGAGCATCGTCAGCGAGCCGCTCTTGCATGGCGGACCAGGCAAAAGCAACCGGGCCCGGAACATGCTGCTGACAAAGGGCGGCAACTTCAGCATCCATCACAACCTGTTCTCTCACGGGATGTTCAGAAACCCGCAAATTGCGCCCCAGACCCCGGGGACCACGACCGAGATCGTAAACAACCTGATGTACTCACCGATCTGGCAATATGTCGTTTCGCTGGACAATCGCTGGACCGAGCTGGACGCCAATATCATTGGCAACCTGAAGCTGTCCGGTGAAAGCATCGATTCCAATCTATTGGTGCACCTGTTCGACGGCTTCAAGAACGGCTACCGATTGTACCTTCGGGACAATCTTGATGAAGACAACCGCAACAGCCTGGACCTTCCCGAGGAACTGGTCCTTGCCCCAGAACATCGTGTCTATGTCGTTGATGAGCCGGTCACCCCGCCTTTGGTCCAGGCCGATCCGGTCTCGACAGTGTTCGAAACGGTCCTGCAAAACGCTGGAGCGACACGCCCATCTCGCGACGCGGTGGATCAGAGGGTTGTTCAGGAGGTCCGTGACCGATCCGGCAAAATCCTAAAGAAGAACCCTGAAAAGGTCGGCGGTTGGCCCGAGCTTGAAAGCGCCCTGCCCTATGCAGACAGCGATGTTGACGGGATGTCTGATGAATGGGAAACGCAATGGGACCTGAATCCCACGGACCCGATGGACGCAACCGCGGATTCGGACGAAGATGGCTGGACCAACCTCGAGGAGTTCCTGCACGAATTGGCTGGCGACGGGACCGGGATGGGACAAAGCAACCCGTGACGTGAAAAGCTAGCGGCGCCGGTACCGATCGGACGCAGCCAACAGCCCCAATGCCACGATCCACGGGATCAGCATACCGCGCTGGTAAACATGGGTGTAGTTCATGGACAGCGCCGCAAAGGTCAGCGTGACCGTCACCACGGTCGCGCGCCCGTACACCCTGTTCGGCACATTATGCCGGGCCATTACGGCGTAGACGATGGCGGACCCCAAAACGAAGCACAATCCCAGCAAGGCTAGAATACCCCCTTCGTTGGCCAGCAACAGGTACAGGTTGTGAACGGGAATGCCTTGACTGCTCAGTTCGCGATACTGTCCCGCGCCCATACCGACCAGAAAGTAATCCGGCAGAAACTGCCAGGCCTCGATCATGAGATCCGCGCGGTCCTCGAATGTACCCGCGTGACTCAGGTCCCCCTCGAGCAGAGGTGACAATACCCGGTTGCGGAACGTCGGCGGAAAGATGAACTCAGCCCATTGGATACTGATCCAAGCCATCGTCGTCACAGCTGTTCCCCAGATCATCAGCACGCGCTGATTTCCAACCAGCAGCAGGAACAAAGCACCGCAGATGACCGCACCAGCAAGGCTGGAATTCGAACTTGCGTAGATCAAAGTGATGGCAAGCAGCCCGAAGAGGGCCAAGAATGGCAGTTTTCTTAGCGCACCCGTCAGCCCAAGATACCACAATACCGGGAACCAAAGCACGATCAGTCCAGCCAACCCGTTTGGATTATCCACCAGTCCCGCCACGCGGTAATTGCCGCTGACCAGCATGAAATACCGGGATTCGCCACCGGAATAGCCCACGCCATAGGCGATCATCCCGACAAGACAGTTCAAGGCAATCGAGATCACGCCGACCTTTGCAAGAGTAACAGCCTCTTCATATGGGCGACCCAGGATCGCCAGAGGCAGAAGAACAAACGAAAAGAAATACTGCACGATGACCACGAAGGCCGACACCGGATCGCCGTGCGCGATAGAGCCGATCGACAGTCCCGCCACCATCATCAGCATGCCGATGAACCAGACCGAAGACGCGGATTGCAACGGAAACAGCGGCAGGCTGCGGTTGCACCGCAGGATCACGGCAACCGTCAAAAACATGTCGCTGGCCGTGAACAGAACCGCCGGATGGCGAAAGGCAGTGAACGTGCTGAACAGCAACGCAGTCATCAGACACGCGAATTCGATCTGCTCCAAAATCGGCTTAGGCCGGCTGATACTGTTGACTGGCACCATATTCTACAATCCAAACGGCGGTGGGTTACCTGGCCCGCAGACTGGTACCCGGAATACAAGGGTAACACCCAAGATACCTTCAAAAAACATGTTTCCGGCTCCCATCGCCCGGCTGCCGGACCGGGTCATGCCGCTCCCGGCAGCAATTGGCCCCTCAACGTCACTTCCAGACCCGTTGCAATGTCCACAACCGGCGCATAGCCGAATGCTGCCCGGGCTGCGTCCGAGGACAGATCGAAGCGGGTGAATGGCGGACTGTCTCCGGGTCGGGTTTCGATCACACCCCGGCCACCTGCGACGGACATGACCTCCTGCGCCAGATCCGCCAAGGAAACCGGACCTCCGCCGGAGATATTGAATACACCGTAAGCTTTGGCCTGGGACGATTGCAAAATCGCCCGGCTCAGGTCATGCGCATGCACGAAATCAATGCTGTTCTTCGGACCTGTTACTGTGATGTTTTGCCCCGCGGCCGCATCATTCAGCATCCGCACAAGAAACTTGTCATCAGGCAGCCCATGACCATAGAGCGCCGAAGGTCTGAGCACGGTCACTCGCGCTCCAGAAGTCTGGGCAAGCTCAGCCAGCCCCGCTTCGGCCAGACGCTTGGTTGTAGCGTAATCACCGCCAAGCGGCCCCGGGGCGGTTTCCGCACTTTCGTCGATTCCGCGGGCATGAGGATCGCGATATACCGACCCGCTGGACACAAAGATGAAGTGCACGTCACGATCTGCCGCCCAACGCGCCGCATTCAACGTGGCTCGGACATTGCTGTCAAACAGCACCTGCCAAGCCGAGCCGTCACCCGCAGGCCCGGCAAGATCAATCCGGGCCGCGCAGTGCACGAATACATCCGCACCTTGCACCAGTTGATCCAGCCTGTCATGGGCGATCGCGTCCTGCAGATCCCAGTCCGACCGGTCGATCCGCGCAACAGGAATGTCACGTCGGCTTAGCCAGGCCACAAGATGGCGACCCAGCAAGCCGGTCGCCCCTGTCAGGGCAACTTTCATGACGTCCCGCCATAGAGGCTGAACTGGGCCGGGATCTGAGGTTCCGACTGTCCGGCCTGATCCAATGTATCTGTCATTGAACGCGGAACGACCAGCTCACTCCAATACCGCAGAACCATGCTGTCCCAAGCGATTTTTGGCTCATAGGCAATGCCGCGATCGGTCTTGAGGTAACATTCGACCGGGTTGAATCCCAGTTGAGCACAGAACGGTGTAGTACCAGAGAACCGGGCATTGATTTCGAACACCTTGGGTACTCCGTCGTCGCCAAGGCGCAGCTGAAAATTGCAGGCCCCTTCGACGTCCAGCTTGCGCGCGATAGCTGTGACATAGTCTTCGATCACCGGATTCCGCTCGGGAATGGCCCGATATGTATCGCCCGACCGAAGCACTCGACGCAGTGCCAGAACCGGCGACAGACTCCCCTTCGCCCCGACGATCGTGCACGTAAACTCGCGCGAGTCATCGCCGATCAGCTCCTGTACGATGGTTGCCGCCGGATCACCGGGGTAGTTGGCCAGCTCGTCCCGAGAATTCACCCGCTCGACCCCGATGGACCGAAACCCGACCGCCGGTTTGGCAATGACCGGGTAGACCAGATCATCCATTTCCAAGGCCTCGGCCATGGGCCACGTGCGCGGATAGGGCAGCCCGATATTCGCCAAAAAAGCCGAGGTCAGTCCCTTGTCATCGGCAATACGCACCGTCTCTGGACTGTTGACCACGACCTTTGTCCCGAAATGTTCCGCGATGCGATCCCGGTTTTCGGCACACAATGCCAGTTCGATATCCGTTCCGGGGAAATAGTAGTCTACGGACTCTGCCTGAAATATCCGCGCCAGTGAGTCGAGATATCCCGGCGAGCGGCACCCTTCGACCAGAAAGGCTTTGTTGCAGGCATAAAGGCCGGCAGATAGGGCAGACATGTCGGCTCCAAGAATACGCAGCGGCAAATCAGAAATCAGCCTGAGCGACTTGATGATGCCCTGGCCCACTCCGCCACCCGCACCTGTAACCAAAACCGTGATCAATTCATTTCTCCATAAATGAAATAAGCCGTTCCTTTGTCCCCTGACTGAGGTCAGTGGCCTGAATATCCGCGCGGATCTGTTCCAGATCAAAGCTGATCGACGGGATGTCGATTCTCACCCGGTCGCCATCCAGCTCGAGGGTCAGGTAAGACAGGCCCGTGCCCCGCCCCTGCCCGACCGCTCCGGGGTTCAGCAGCAGCACTGACCCTTTCGGAATCCTTATCCATTTGCATTGATCCGCAGGTGTCGGTCTTCCGGCTTCGTCGATCATGACGGCAAAGGCCCGGTGCGAATGCCCAAAGACCCCGACCGTTTTTCCCATTTGTCGCAAGACCGCCGCGGCTGGTGCCCATTGATCCGGTTTCGAGACATAGGACCAGTCCCCATAATCGTAAGGGTTGGCATGTGAGAACAGGATCGGCCCCATGCTATGGCGGTCGGCCCAGGGGTATCGGTCGGCCAACGGTGGGTCGCCCCGGACCTCACCATGCGTCCACTCGACGGACTCCAACACAAACCCGGCAATGCTGTCGTAGAAAGACGGGGTGCCTTTATCCAGATCGAAATAGAACTGATCGTGGTTGCCGCGGATGAACACGCAGTTTTGGCGAGCCATCAGTTGGTCGGTCAGTTCCAACACCTGCCGAGGGCGCACACCATATGTCAGCAGATCGCCCAACATGATGACGACATCCGGCGCAAAAGCTTCGGCCTTTTGGATCGCGGTCGCATACGCCGTGGCGTTTCCATGTATGTCGGACAGTACCGCGATCTTCAGCGTACTCATGACCACTCTCCGCCGACCATGTCCGGCAATCCAAATCAAGCGCCGGCCCTGGTTCCAACCACTGCGAACACAGGCGCTCTGAAACACCCTTTAACAAATCAACTGCACAGCCCGGCCGAACCGTTCGACGGTGCAAACTTTCTGGGATGATACCGGCTGAGAACCGTGCCGCAACTCCCTTTGTCCAACCCAGGTCGCGCTGGAACAGTTCGGGTCCGGCCAATCAAGCCAAAGCAAACAATAGCTCAGGAAAATACTAACTGTCGCCTGATCGGACGAAATAAGAAAGGCCGGGCTCATTCGCCCGGCCTTCTGTGGTCAGCCAATGATCGCGTTCAGTGTCGCACTGGGACGCATCACAGCCGCAGTTTTGGCGCGATCGCCATGGTAATAGCCGCCCAGATCAGCAGGCTTGCCTTGAGCGGCCAGCAGTTCGGACAGGATCTGCTCTTCCTTTTCCGCCAGTTCTTTGGCGATCGGTGCAAAATGCGCCGCCAGTTCAGCATCATCCGACTGCGCGGCCAGTGCCTCAGCCCAGTAGCGGGCGAACCAATAGTGGCTGTCGCGGTTGTCCGGCTCGCCAACCTTGCGGCTGGGCGAGCGGTCGTGGTCCAGGATCCCCTGCGTCGCGGCCTCGGCCGCAGCGCCCAAAACGGCGGCCTTGGCGTTTCCGCGGCTGTCGGCCAGGAAGTTCAGCGATTCACCCAGCGCGCAGAATTCGCCCATCGAGTCCCAACGCAGGTGGTTTTCCTCGACCAGCTGCTGAACGTGCTTGGGCGCCGAGCCACCTGCACCGGTTTCGAACAGGCCGCCGCCATTCATCAGCTTGACGATCGACAGCATCTTGGCCGAGGTGCCCAGTTCGAGGATCGGGAACAGGTCGGTCAGATAGTCGCGCAGCACGTTGCCCGTGATCGCGATGCTGTCTTTGCCGGCGGTGATGGTTTCCAGCGATTTGCGGGTCGCCTCACGCGGGGCCATGATCAGGAACTTGTTGGCCACGCCCGCGGCCTCCAGCGCCGGTTTAACGTATTTGATCAACTCGGCGTCATGGGCGCGGTTCACATCCAGCCAGAAAATCGCCTCGGACCCGGTCAGGCGCTGGCGGTCCATTGCCAGCTGGATCCAGTTCTCAATCGGGGCTTTCTTGGCGGTGCAAGCGCGCCAGATGTCACCCTTTTCGACCTCATGCGAATGCAGGGTTTCGCCATTGGCCAGAACGACGCGGATTGTGCCGTCTGCGGGCGCTTCGAAGGTGGTCGGGTGGCTGCCGTATTCTTCTGCCTTCTGCGCCATCAGGCCCACATTGGCGACCGAACCGACGGTGGCCGGGTTCAGCGCACCGTTGGCTTTGAAGAACTTGATGGTCTCGTCATAGACCGGGGCATAGCAACGGTCGGGGATCACGCAGTTGGTGTCGCCCTTCTTGCCGCTCTCGTCCCAGCCCTTGCCGCCCGCGCGGATCACGGCGGGCATCGAAGCGTCGATGATCACGTCCGACGGCACATGCAGGTTGGTGATGCCCTTGTCGCTGTCGACCATGTACATCGAGGGACGCTCGGCCTTGACCGCTTCGATCGCGGCCATGATCTCGGCATCGTCCTTGACGCGGTTCAGCAGATCGCCCAAGCCGGAGTTCGGGTTGACGCCCAGCTGTGCCATGCGGTCACCGAATTTCTCGAACACCGGCGCCAGCCACGACTTGACGGCATAGCCGAAAATGATCGGGTCACTGACCTTCATCATCGTCGCCTTCATGTGCAGCGAGAACATCGTGCCGTCTTTCTTGGTGTCCTCGATCGCGGCATCCAAGAACTCCGACAGGGCCTTGACCGACATGAAAGTGGCGTCCGCAACGGTGCCCTCTTCCAGCGTCCAGCCGTCTTTCAGGACGGTAACACCACCATCCTTGCCCACGAATTCGATCCGCGCATCACCGGCCTGATCGGCAGTGATGGTGGCCGATTTCTCGTTGGCATAAAAATCATTGCCCGGCATCGACGACACCTTGGTCTTGCTGTCGGCCGACCATTCGCCCATCGAATGCGGGTGCTGTTGCGCATAGCGCTTGACTGCCTTGGCGGCGCGGCGGTCGCTGTTGCCCTCGCGCAGAACCGGGTTCACGGCCGAGCCCTTGATCGCATCATAGCGGGCGCGGATCTCTTTCTCGGCGTCAGTCTTGGGATCCTCGGGGTAGTCCGGGATGTCATAGCCCTGCCCCTGCAGTTCCTTGATGGCAGCGACCAGCTGCGGCACCGAGGCCGAGATGTTGGGCAGCTTGATCACGTTGGCCTCGGGGGTTTTCACCAGCTCGCCCAGTGCGGCCAGATCGTCGGGCTGACGCTGCTCTTCGGTCAGGTTTTCGGGGAAGGCCGCGATGATGCGGCCAGCCAGCGAAATGTCCTTGGTGCCGACGCTGACGCCCGCAGCCGAGGCGAATTTGCGGATGATGGGCAGGAACGAGGCACTGGCCAGCTCCGGCGCTTCGTCTACGATGGTATACAATATGTCGAAGTTCGATTTTTCTGCCATGTTCCCTTACCTTTTTTAAGCCTTTCAGGGGCGTGCGATCCGAGAGTTGTGCCGCGTGCGGCGCGGCGTGCGAGGAGCGTGAATGCTGTTCCGCTCCGGGGTGACTCTGATTTGACAGGGCTTCCCTTAAATCACCCGAGGCCCGGGATCAATCGCATCTGAACGCGCATTTTGACCCAGTTTGCGCAAAACTGCGCATATGCCCGTATTTTCAGCCCGCCGACGATACGCGATGCCTTTCCCTTGGCGCGGGCGCTGGCTAAGACGGTTCTCCAACCCGAGATCAAGGAGGCCCCGTTGGACCGTATCGCCCGCACCATCGCCACGGAAATCAATGCCCGCCCCGAACAAGTGGACGCGGCGGTCAAGCTGCTGGACGAAGGCGCCACCGTGCCCTTCGTGGCGCGCTATCGCAAAGAGGTGACGGGCGGGCTGGACGACAGCCAGCTGCGCACCCTGTCCGACCGGCTGGCCTATCTGCGCGAGCTTGAGGCGCGGCGCGAGACGATCCTGAACTCGATCAAGGATCAGGGGAAGCTGACCGACGATCTGGCCAAGTCCATTGCCCGCGCCGAAACCAAGGCGCAGCTGGAAGACATCTACCTGCCCTACAAACCCAAGCGTCGCACCAAGGCGATGATCGCGCGGGAAAACGGGCTGGAGCCGCTGGCCGACGCGATCCTGGCCGACCGCAGCGCCGACCCCGAGGGTCTGGCCCAGGCCTATGTGACCGAGGCCGTGCCCACCACCAAGGACGCGCTGAATGGCGCGCGCGACATCATCACCGAGCGGCTGACCGAAAACGCGACCCTTCTGGGCGAGCTGCGCAGCTTCATGCAGGCCGAGGCGCTGCTGACATCAAAGGTGATCGAGGGCAAGGAACAGGAAGGCGCCAAGTTCAGCGACTATTTCGACCATGCCGAGCCCTGGGCCAAGGTGCCCTCGCACCGGGCGCTGGCGATGCTGCGCGCGTCGAAAGAGGGGATCGTGACGCTGGACATTGCCCCCGACCCCGAAACCGGCGCCGCCCGGGCCGAGGCGATCGTTGCCGCCCATTTGCAGACGCGCGGCGACGGGCCGGGCGATGTCTGGCTGCGCAAGGTCGCAGGCTGGACCTGGCGGGTGAAACTGTCGCTGTCGATGATGGTCGAGCTGATGGCCGATCTGCGCAGCCGCGCGCAGGAAGAGGCCATTCAGGTTTTTGCGCGCAATCTCAAGGACTTGATGTTTGCCGCTCCAGCGGGCCCCCGCCCCACCCTGGGGTTGGACCCGGGCATCCGCACCGGCGTCAAGGCCGCGGTGGTGGACGCGACGGGCAAGCTGGTGGCGACCGACACGCTGTATCCGTTCCAACCCAAGAACGATCTGCGCGGCGCACAGGCCACCATCCTGAACCTGATCGCAACGCACAAGGTCGAACTGATCGCCATCGGCAACGGCACCGCCAGCCGCGAGACCGAGCGGTTGGTGGCCGACACGCTGAAACTGCAACCCAAAGGGGTGCAGGCACCCACCAAGGTCGTGGTGTCCGAAGCCGGGGCTTCGGTCTATTCCGCCTCGGAACTGGCCGCGCGCGAGTTTCCCGATCTGGATGTCTCGCTGCGTGGCGCGGTGTCGATCGCCCGCCGCCTGCAGGACCCGCTGGCCGAGCTGGTCAAGATCGAACCCAAGAGCATCGGCGTCGGCCAGTATCAACACGACGTTGATCAACACCGGCTGAGCCAGTCTCTGGAAGCGGTGATCGAAGACGTGGTGAACGCCGTCGGCGTCGATCTGAACACCGCCTCGGCGCCGCTGCTGGCCCATGTCTCGGGCCTGGGCCCCGGTCTGGCCGAAGCCATCGTGGTGCATCGCGACCTCAATGGTGCATTCCGGTCACGGCAGGATCTTCTGAAGGTCGCCCGCCTCGGCCCCCGCGCCTTCGAGCAATGCGCGGGTTTCCTGCGCATCCGCGACGGGGATGAGCCGTTGGACGCCTCGGCCGTCCACCCCGAGGCCTATGACGTGGCCCGCCGCATCGTGCAGGCCTGCGGCCGAGACATCCGTCAGATCATGGGCAATGACGGAGCACTGCGCGGCCTGCGCGCCGCACAGTTCGTGGATGACCGGTTCGGCCTGCCCACGGTGCACGACATCTTTGCCGAGTTGGAAAAACCCGGCCGCGACCCGCGTCCCAGCTTCGTGACCGCCAGTTTCAAGGAGGGCGTCGAGGAGATCACCGACCTCAAACCCGGCATGGTTCTCGAAGGCACCGTCACCAACGTCGCCGCCTTCGGAGCATTCGTCGATATCGGCGTGCATCAGGATGGTCTGGTGCATGTCAGCCAGCTGGCCGACCGGTTCGTTAAAGACCCGCATGAGGTGGTCAAGGCTGGTCAGGTCGTGCGCGTTCGTGTGGTCGAAGTGGACGTGCCTCGCAAGCGGATCGGGCTGAGCATGCGCAAGGATGGCGGTGCCTCTGCCCGGCAAGATCGCGACCATAGTGGGCAGAACGCGCGCGCTAAGAACACAGGCACCTCGAAATCGCAACGCGCAAAATCATCCGGAAATGCGCAGCACAGCGCGTTTGGGGACGCGCTTCGGAATGCACTGAAAAATCAGTAGCCACCCTGCCCCGCCTGTGCCTCAGGCGGGGGTTTCCGTCTGGAACGCATCGGGCTCCAATTCCTCCCAGAAGGCAAAAATGGCGTTGGCGTTCAAACCTGATCGCCACCCATGTTGCCGGAAGTTCTCTCGGTCTAGCTCGTCCGACAAAGTCGACATGAACAAGCGTTTGTCGGCATCCCGTTGAGTGGGGTTTCGCCGCGAAACCAGGTCTTCGACGATGGCCAGCTTGCGCGCACGCTCGGCGCGCTCCGCCGCGCGCGCGGCATAGGCTTGATCTTCGCGAGCCTTCTCTTCCTCCCGCTGCTTGGCTGCGGCCAGCGCCACGGGGCTAGGCGGTTTCACGGTCTCTGCCGCGGGGGCCTTGTAGTCATCGCGCAGGGCGGCCGAAAGATACCCCAGCGTTGATTTAACGTCCCCCTGCCCGGCTACATAGTCCAGCTTCTGCTGCACATAATCCTCACCATGCTCAGAGATCCACTGACGCGCCAGCCGATCGGACACCCCTTGTTTGCGCAAGGTCTTGTAGACCGCCAGGTTGCGCACCCCATCGCTGTCGTCGATCTCGAACATTGCCTTCTGCGGGTTCGCCTTGATCAGGAACCGAATGTCGGTGACGCTGCGGCCCTTCTTGCGGAACTCGGGCTCGATCAGAATATCCGAGCTTTTGTTCACCTCGGCCACTGCGGGTTTGATGATCTTGGCATTCAGGTGTTTGAAGCTCGTGTAATAGTCGCTGCTGTCCACACCCATCAATTTGCGGAACACCTCGAGCGCCCACCACCCGGTCGACCCGGTGCGCACGAATCGATAACAGTTTTCATACAAGGCCAGCCCGTGCCCCGAGCTGAAATTGCGCTGGATATGCACATTGATCAACGCATAGATCTTCGGATCATACAGCTTCTGCGCCAGGGCCGGGGAATAGGCGTATTCGCAGATCCCGCCCTTGAGCTTGGCGAAACTCAACAAGGACGACACGCCCCACTCTTGCCGACCTTTTTCGTCGAGCATGTCCCATTCGGCCACTGTCTCGGCAAGAGCTCTCAGGCTGGCGCGCAATGTGTCGAAGTCGTTCGAGTTGTAGCCCACCATCATCGCCAGGGTGCGGGCATCGATCGTATGGGTCTGCGCGGTGGTCAGTGAGTCGTAGGCATTGAGAAGCAACACATTGGAAAGCTTTCGCTGCAACAGCGTCAGCTTGCCGCTGATATGGATCGCGGCCACGTTCTTTTTCACCGTTTCCCGACGCAAAGCGCCTGAGAGGTGATCCATGTCCAGTTGTGTATCCGGCATGATTCTGCCCGGCTGCTCGTTTCCAAAGCTTGTGACACAAAAGGTACCCGTGGATCAACTGAATTTGGGTCCCCATATGCAGGACGGAGTGAATCCCGTAGACAGGTACCTATCCGAATCGGCGACCTAGTTATCCACAGAAGCCGCGGCCAATTGGTTCAAACTTGGAGTCGTGACCCGCGTAGGCGGCGATCAACGCAATCGGATTAGACCCTAAATAGTCCACGATAGAGCCGAACCGCGAATCGGTGCCCTACTCCCCGGATTCGGGACCCTTTGATCCTGTATACAGGTGCCTTTTATCCCGAAGCCAGGAACCCTTGGTACTGTATCCGGGTGCCAATGCGACCACAAATATATGATTTATTTATGTTTTCTGTCGTCAAAGAATCTAAAACCCTTAAAGAAAATAAACTCTTTGGTGTGTCCTTTTCTGAGAATAAATGCCGGTTTCGTCGCGAAACCGAACTCTTCGGCATTCTTCTGTGGAAAACTGCTCTTTCGAGGATAGCGCAGAAGGAAAATGTTCGGTACATTTCCTGATATACGCCGGAAAGGCGAACATTATTCGAGGCATCGACAGTGACAAAATCTAAACAACCTGCTCTACCGCCGTACTTCAACCTGGATCCGGCCAAGGCTGCATCAAAGTTACCCGATCCTATCGGGACATCACGATTCGCAAAAGCTGCAACCTTCTGTGCCAAAGGGCGCGAAGATCTAGCCCGCCGCGGGTATGCGCCCGATGGCGAAAAGCGCCTCCGCCGGTTTTCGATTTGGGAGATTACCAAATACCTGATCCCGGTGGCTCCGGCCCACCTGCGCCGCGTCCTCAAGGCAAATCCTGACCTCCCGCAAGGCGAAGGCGAAGCAGGATCGAAATGGTTCACCCTCGAAGAAGTTCTGACCTTGAGGCGCCATTTCGCGGCCGAAGGTGTAAGCACCAAGGAATACCTGCCCTACCGGCCGGAAAATCTGCCGGCAAAAGTTGTTGCCGTTGCCAATTTCAAAGGTGGCGTGGGCAAGACGTCCACCGCTGCTCATCTGGCAATGTCGGCCGCGTTGGACGGTTATAAAGTGCTGGTGATTGATCTTGATAGCCAGGGATCCATGACGTCGATCCTGGGTGGTCGCGTCGCGGATGAATGGCAGACAGTCTTCCCCTTGATCGCAAAAGACTATGCGCGCGCGGTTCAGGAAGAGAACAGGGTCCGCGCCGCTGCCGGTCAACCCGAAATCCCATTGGATGAAACTCTGCAAGAGGCACTGAGGACCCAGCCTCAGGATGTCATCCAGAAGACCCATTGGCCTAACATTGATCTCATTGGTGCTCAACTGAACCTCTATTGGGCTGAATTTCAGATCCCGGTCTGGCGGATGGGCCTTCGCAGTTGGCCGCTGTGGGACGGGCTCACCAACTTCTTGCAGGACGAGGCCGTATTGAATGATTACGACATCGTGTTCCTCGATACTCCTCCTGCACTTGGGTACCTAACGATCAATGCGCTGGCCGCAGCGGACATTTTGCTGGTGCCACTCGGAGCTTCATTCCTGGAATTTGATTCCACCGGGCGCTTCTTTGACATGCTCTACACCACATTCGCCAGTATCGAGGATGGCGAGAACGCGGCACAAAGGGCAGCTGGGTTGCCCGAACTCAAGTTCGAATGGGATGTCGTGCGCGCGATCATCACCCGGTTCGACGCCAGTCAGCAGACGGACATGGCAAACGTGATCCAGGCGTATTTCGGTGACTTCATGAACGCCTATCGGCAGGATTACACCGCTTTGGTGGGGCAGGCCGGAGAACAGGTGAACGGAATCTATGAAGCGGACTACCGTGACTTTAACCGCGACACCTATGTCCGGGGACGAGAAACCTTCGATCGAACTTACGCGGAATTCAAAGAAGTGTTGATCGGGTGTTGGTGGCGCGACGCCCAGATGGGAGGACAGGCAGATGGCTAAACGCAGAAGACTGACGGCGCCGGATGCGGCGGAACTTGAACAACTCGAGGCTGGTTTCGCCGCGAAACCCTCGATCAGCCCGTTCGAGGCCAACCCGTCAACTCCGCCAATTGCGCAGGTCGCGGCAGAGGCCGCGACGCTGAATGGCATGACAGCAGTGACCGACCGCGCAACCCTTGCAAAAGACCAAGGCGACGCTGCGCGTTGGCGGGATGCCCAGGACGCGGGCTTGGTCGCAGAGATGGTGCCCATCGATCAGATCGACGCCGATTTCTTGCGGCGCGACCGCATGGTCGATGACGAAGAGGCAATGTCCGAACTACTGGAATCTCTGCGCTCCAACGGGCTGCGGACGCCGATCGAGGTGACCAAAACCGGGGATGGCTATGGTCTGATTTCGGGCTATCGCCGGTTGGACGCCTTCCGACGCTTGGCCGGCGGGGACCCGAAATTCGCCCAAATTCCTGCGTTCGTGCGGCAGGCTGGCGCAGGGCAGGGCGCGTATGTTTCGATGGTCGAGGAGAACGAACTTCGATCAAACCTCAGCCCGTATGAACGTGGGCGCATCGCTGTCCTCGCTGTGGGGCAGGGTGTGTTCCCGTCGACCGAAGCCGCCGTGGATGTTCTGTTCGCCGCAGCCTCCAAGGCCAAAAGGTCCAAGGTCCGCAGCTTTGCCGTGGTTCACGAAGCCTTGGGCGACTTACTGCAGTACCCGGTTGCGTTGTCGGAAAAGGCAGGTCTCAGGATTGCCGCGGCTATCCGGGATGGCGCGCAGGCCAAGCTGAGGGAGGCCTTGTCCCGGGGTGAGGCCACGGACCCGAAATCGGAACTGACCGTGATAGAGGCTGCGTTGAAAGACGCGCCTGCACCGACTCAGGAAAAGCCGCGTGGGGGCCGCCCGAAACAGATTCAACGGCTGCCTATTCAGACGCTGCCCAAAGGCGGAGAATTGCGAGCAGAGGTATCGGCGGGCGAATTGCGGATACATCTTCGCGGCCGGACTCTGAGCGTAGACGAAGCCGCGCGGTTGTTGGAACGGCTAGTTGAGCATTTGGGCTGACCATTTTTAACCATTGGTTTGGCCTGTGCTTCCACCGGCCAAACCTTCTTGTAAACAGGTACCTTTCCGCCACTTCCCCTGTAGTATGCAAAAAGGCATAATTATGATCATTATGACGGACGCTCGGTTTGTTTCCAATACGCCGGCGTTTGACCATTTTGACGCCGAACCGCCACCGCTATGAGTAGCGGAGAGACAGACTGAAACTTGGGTAGTGTGAACGTCGGCTGGGCCAATTCTGGCTGGATGCGTTCTTGATTGAATCCCGCTTGGCCCGAAGGTGCATTTTGCCAGCCAGTAGACGCAAATTCCGACTTGGGATAGGTTCGTGTTGGGGCGACAATGCGGGCGTTCTGCATTGCATTGGCAATTAATACGCAACGCGCTGACTATAAGGGCCGGCATACGGTCGGACATATTTTAGCTTCGTCAGAAACCAGGTCTCTCTGACTGACGCCGATTGGACAAAAGGCAAAGCACATTGAAGTAATTTCGACCGAGGACTGAAGATGGCTGACATCAAGGCGTGGTTGGAGAAGTATTCCCTTGAGAAGTACCATGATGTGTTCGCCTCGAACGCGATCGAATTGGATGTTCTTGCCACCCTCACAGAAAATGACCTGGTCGAGCTTGGACTGAACCTCGGGGATCGCAAACGCATGATGCGGGCGATCGAGGCGCTTCGCTCGGATCAAGGTGGCGTTTCACATTCCGAGAATGCTCTCACGTCATCGCAAACTGGGCCTCACGCGCCTCAACCCACGGCATTGGAGGGTGTCCCCGAGCGCAGGTATCTGACTTTGGTCTTTGTCGATCTCGTTGGATCGACTGAATTGTCCAGTCATCTGGATCTTGAGGAGTACCGCTCCGTTCTGCACGACTATCAAGCCCTTTGTTTTGATGTCGTGACCCGGCACCAGGGGCACATTGCCCAATTCATCGGAGATGGAGTGGTTGCTTATTTCGGTTATCCGACGGTCGAAGAGAACGATGCGGAAAGGGCTGTTGCCGCCGGACTGGAAATCTGCGGCTCCATTGGTCGTATCAAACACGGCAAGGGTGAGGTCATCGGGGTTCGGGTCGGGATTTCTTCCGGGGAAGCCGTGGTTGACAATCACTCGACTTTGGGAGGTCTGGTGGTCGGTGAGGTGCCGAATTTGGCGGCCCGTATCCAGGAACTGGCGGACCCTGGGACGGTCGCCATCAGCGAGCACACCAAGCTGCTGATCGGGAGCAACTTTCGCTGCGAGTGGAAGGGGAAGCAAAGCCTCAAGGGGTTTGAGAACCCGATCGGCATCTGGAAAGTTCTGAGTGCGGAAGAGCTGATGCTGCGGTTTCAGGCGCGTCCCGGAGTTCAAGGCTCGCCCTTCGTCAACCGGGTCGATGAGGTCGCGACGATCAAGAAGCATTGGCAGGCCGCACTGAATGGAGAAGGGCAGGCGGTGATGGTTTCCGGTGAGGCCGGCATCGGAAAATCGCGTCTTGTCGAGGAAGCGACCCGCGGATTCGAAGAGCAACAATATCTGCGGCTTGGGTTCCAATGCTCGCCCAACCACGAGCGAAGTGCCCATTTCCCGGTTCTCAGCTGGATCAGCCACATGGCCGATTTCCGCAGAACCGACTCCGACCAGCGGAAGCTGCGCAAACTCAGGCAACTGTTTCAGGAATGGTCGGAGGTTCCGGAAGACTATCTTCCTTTGTTTGCCTATGCCATGTCGTTGCCGGTGGAGGCCGAGGAAGACCTGCTGAAACTGCCCTTTGACCGGCTCAAGCAGCAGTTTCAGGAGGCCTTGGTGCAGACCGTTGCTGCGCTGGCGCGGCATCGACCGGTTCTGTTGCTGTTTGAAGACCTGCATTGGATCGATCCCTCGACTGAGGAAATCATCGCTTTGTTGATCGAGCGCTTCAGGTCCATGCCCGTCATGATCATGTGCACGTTCCGCCCGTCCTACCATCCACCGTGGGAAGGCCGGGAGGGTGTCGTCCCGCTGACGATTTCCCGCCTCGACCGGGACCACGTCCACCAGATGCTGGATGCGCTTTTGCAGTCCAAGCAAGTGACACAGACCATGAAAGACCGGATCGCGAACAGGACGGATGGCGTCCCTCTGTTTGCGGAAGAGATGGCACGTATGATCCAGGACGGGTTCTTCGACCAGGCCGACGCCTCCGCAATGCAGATGCAACAGGCACTGCCATCGACGCTCAAGGAACTGTTCTGGGCAATGTTCGACCGGCTCAGAACGGCCCGCGATATCGTGCCGGTCTGCGCCGCCATTGACCGCAACATCCTGCCTGCGATGGTCAGTTCGGTCAGCGGTCAATCGTACGAGGCAACCCTGCGCATGTTGGACGAGTTGGTCGAAGCGCAAATATTGGTGCGCCGCGGGGTCAATATAGGAGGCGCCTATGCGTTCCGCCACGCGTTGATAAGGGACGCGGCCTATGACCTGATGTTGCCCAGTCGGGCGCGGGCGGTGCACAGCCGGATCGCCGAGGTCCTCGACACTTCGTTCAGTGACCTTGTGGGTCAGAACCCTGAATTGCTGGCCCAGCACTATGCCCGCGCGGACATGCCCAAACAGGCTCGGGACGCATGGCGCCGGGCGGCAGTCATCTCGGGCGAGCGATTCGCCAACGAAGAGACCATCCACCATCTCAATGAAGCCTTGACAGAGAACGACAAAATCGCCCCAAGCCCCGAACGGGATCGAGAAGAGATTTCGCTGCGTAAAATGCTGAACGTGGCCCTCAGTACCAGGGCGTTCGGGTCGAAAGAGGTTTTGGCCAATCTGGACCGGTTCCGCCACCTGCTTGACCGTTCTTCAGCCAGTGTGACGGATGCGTTTCTGGCCGTGCATGTGCAGTTCGGTGCTCAGTTGACTCTGGGCGATCCGATGGGCGCGTTGGCTTTGTGTGATTACCTGGAGGAGGTCGCACAGCGCGCGGAAAACCCGACGATGGAGGCGCTCGCGGCGCACAATATCGGCATGAGCAACTTCATGCTCGGCCGTCTGGAGGTCGCCATTTCTGCTTTCGACCGAGCGATTGCGTTACGCGGGGCAACTGATCCGGACGATCTGCTGAATTATCACGAGGCAGACATATACTTGGTTGATCAGGCGATGCGGTGCTGGGCCGTGGCGCTGCAAAGCGGAGACGGCGAAACGTTTCGCGCCGAGCTAACGGAACTGGCTGAGCGGATCAGTCGTGAACCACACGATTTCACGCGTTGCTACGGGCTGAACATCCTGGCGACCATCTATCAGATATTGGGCGACACAAGTGCATTGCTGAATATGGTCAACCGGGCTCTCGAGATCAGTGGGCAACGGGAGTTCCACTACTGGGATGCCTGGGGCCGCATCCTGCACGGCTGGGCGCGGGCATCAGAAGGTCACCCTGCCGAGGGGATCGCCGAGATCTCGGCCGGGATCGACGCCTATGTTGATACCGGTTCAACTCAGATCGTTCTCTACGCTCAGACGTTGCTCGCAGACGCGCACTTGATGGCCGGAGAGATCGCTGAAGGCTTGAAGGTGATCGAATTTGTGCGAGCGGGTGAGAAATCCTGGAGTGTCCGGTACCAGCTCCCATTCACCGACCGGGTCGAGGCGGCCTTGCGCAATGCGCAGTCCGAAGTCGCAATGAAGTGAACCACCCGGTTCGACGCAGTTTTTACGCCAGGTTTTTGGTCTGGACATAACTTCAGCCGAACTGCTGAAAGGTTCGATTATTGAAACATATAGGAAAATTTGATAGTGTTTGATGGCATTGTTTCGATTTTTAGATCAAAAAACTGGGGATAATCATGTTCAGACTTAAGGCTTTAGGCGTTTCAATTCTTGGCGCAGCGATGGCGCTTGCAATCCACGGACCAGCAAAGGCCCAGGAGATTTTGTCCGAAGACGGAACCGTAAAATTTGAAGATGGGATACCGCAGTACTCCGGCGGCACCGAGTTGTTTACCTTTCAGTATCATCAAATCGTCGATGAAAATGATCCTGAGAACCTGCTGTTTTCAGCTGACCGTCAGTTGGTTTCCTTGGATCCCGTTGAACTTTTCCGCGAATACGGAGATTCCACGCGGGTTTTGGAGGCCCCCGGAATGTCGGCGCTTATGGCGCAGTCCCTGGAGGGTGGTTTTGCGTCGTCCTTTTCGGACATGGTTCTGACGGAACTTGCGGTGCTGCAGAAAAATTGTGTCGTCAACGGTGCTCCGATCCAAAGTGCCACCATCAAGCCGGTTTACAGCGTTCTGAGGCTTCACACGAACCCGATTAGAACAAACGCCGTGCTGAACATTTTTTCGTACAAATTGCTGGAATGCAGTGAAGACGGAGTTGATATTTCCATCCCGCTCAAGCGCCGGTGGGTCATCTCGATTGGTTCCGGGTTGGAACAGGGGCCGATCGACAAGACAATCGGCGGGGTCCAGATGACCTACAAGATGTTCGCGCAGGGTAAATCGATCAAGCTGATGGCTTATTACTCCAATCTGACACTGCATGGCGAAAGATGGGGACCGAATATGCGTCTAATTTCCGGGTTTGACCAACTCGGCAATGTCGACCCCAGAAACAAGTACTACACTCCGAAGGCCGCAAGTTGCCTTGATATCGACTTCAAGAACAAGCCGCCGAATGATGTTGACGTTTGGTCTGTTGCGCCCAGCGACATGAGGTTCTGCGCCCGTGGGTGCATCCCCGGAGATGTCAGCGCCACCAAGTAAGGCTGCTTCTGTTCAGGGTTGACCAAACGCAGACCCCGCGCCTGTTTGCCAAGACAGGTCGATCGGGATGCCGCCACGTGGATACTAGTGCCTTCCAATCCGCAACCACCGCTGCGTCGGAAACCTGACCCGGCGCCGGGCAACGAAAACGGTGCAGTTCTCTTGGAAGGAGCCGTGGTTTCGGAACGATCCCAGAAACAGTTTCAGCGACTTCGACCTGACAAGCCAGCCCCCCGAATTCAATCGATCACCAGATGACCATAGTCAGCCTGTCCATTCATCGGGCAGAGCGAAGTGAATTCGGGCGCGGTGAACCTCACGCACTATTCGAAATCGACTTGTGGAATCTGAACCCTTGTTTTGCAACTCGAATACGCTGCAACCGGGATGCGCAGTGTGTAGCGGTGGGCAAGCTACTGCCAAGCCGATCTGTTTCGTGGTCTCTGAGTTTCCTGCCGAGTTTTACGCATTTCGAGGTGGCCGGCGGGTCAGCGCATGACAAAAGGATCAGGAATAGGGTCGTCGCTGGTGCGCAACCAAACGGACTTGATTTTGGTGTAGTCCAATGCAGCCTGCAGCCCGCCCTCGCGCCCATGCCCCGACAATCCATGCCCCCCAAACGGAGCGATCGGGCTGACCGCGCGATAGGTGTTGACCCAGACAATGCCGGCTCGGATTGACCGAACCATCCGATGGGCCCGCGTGAGGTTTTGCGTGAACACGCCCGAGGCCAGGCCAAACCGGGTATCGTTTGCGATCGCGATGGCCTCATTCTCGGTTTCGAAGGAAACGACCGACAGGACGGGGCCGAAGATTTCGTGCGTCATGCAATCAGCATCGCGCGCCCGACTGCAATCCAGAATGGTCGGTGGGAAGTAGAATCCCGCGCGATCAAGTGGCTGGCCGCCGGTGATCAATTGCGCGCCTTGGGCCTGCGACCGGGTGACAAGTTCGGCGGCCCATTTCTGCTGCCGCTGCGTGCACAGGGGCCCGACTTCGGTCGCCATGTCATCCGGTGCGCCGATCACGACCGCTTCGGCCTTTTGCCTCAGACGGTCCAGGACCGCGTCCTTGATCGATGCCTGAACTACAAGCCGCGACCCGGCAACGCAGCTTTGACCCGACGCTGCGAAAATTCCGGAGACCTGAGCGTTGACCGCGCTGTCCAGATCCGCATCCTCGAACACGATAAAGGGCGACTTTCCACCCAACTCCAACGAGGTAGACGACAGATTCTCTGCCGAGTGTCGTACGATATGCCGAGCCGTTTCCGGCCCGCCGGTAAAGGCGACATGGGCAATTCTTTCGTGCCGGGTCAAGGCAGCGCCGACGTCGGGCCCGCCCGTCAGGACATTCAGAACGCCTTCGGGAAATCCGGCCTCGTGAAAGATCCGCGCGAATTCCAGCATTGGGGCAGGGGCCTCTTCCGAAGCCTTCAGCACCACCGTGCAACCGGCCGCCAGGGCCGGGCCGATCTTGACCGCCGACAGGAACAATTGCGAGTTCCAGGGCACGATCGCCGCGACAACCCCCACGGGTTCTCGCCGCAGCCAAACTTCCATTTCTGGCTTGTCGATGGGCAAATGGGCGCCTTCGATCTTGTCCGCGAGGCCCGCGTAGTAACGATAATAATCCGCGACATAGGCAATCTGCGCCGAGGTTTCGCGGATGATTTTTCCAGTGTCGCGGGTTTCCAGCTCGGCCAGTCTGGGCGCGTTTTCAGCAATCAGATCTGCCAACCGGTATAGCAGCTTGCCCCGCGCAGTTGCGGTCAGTGACGCCCATTCCGGGGATCTGAAAGCCTGGTCCGCTGCCACCACGGCCTGGTCCACGTCAGCTTGGCTGGCGGCGGGCATCTGCGCCCAAGCCTCACCTGTGGATGGGTCGACACTTTCGAACCAGGTGTCGCCATCGCGGAAAGTGCCGCCGATATAGTTCTGAAACCGTTGCATCCCGAATTCCCCTATTGAAAGGCCGGCATCACATCCTTGATGAAACGCTCCAACGAGGCCTTTTTGCGTTCAAACGGCATGCTGGAGTCGATCCAGAATGAATACTCGTCATACCCCAGTTCCTCGCTTCTCCGAAGCCGGTCGATCACGGTATCGGCTGTTCCGATGACAAGGTCGCGCTCCATGTTCTGGGGCGAATAGAACGGATGCTCGGCGATATCGGCATCACTCAGCGGGGCAATCAGCCCCTGGGTAACGTCACGCTTGTTCATGAACCATGCGCCGAAATAGCAGTAGAACCGGTTCAACTCGATGGCGGCCTGTTTTACGTCGTTCTGATCTTCGGCCACGTAAGTGTGGCGCAGCAACATGATCTTGGGGCGCGGCATGTCAGGAAACTTTGCGCAGGCGGCATTGAACTTGGCCATCAGGTCGATGACCTCGTCGTCGCCGTTCCACAATGGCGTGACCTGTACGTTGCACCCTGAGCTTACGGCGAATTCGTGGCTGTTGGGGTCGCGTGCGGCCACCCAGATGGGCGGCCCACCAGGTTGCAGGGGCAGGGGCGACGAGGTGGTCTTGGGAAATTGGTGGAATTCGCCGTCATGGGCGTAATCTCCCTGCCAGAGCTGTTTCACGGCAGGGATTAGTTCGCGCATGCGCTGCCCGGCTTCCCACGCATCCATGCCAGGCATCATACGTTCGTATTCGTAACTGTAGGCACCGCGGGCAATGCCCAGATCCAGCCGACCGTCGGTTATGATGTCCGTCATCGCGGCCTCGCCTGCCAAACGGATCGGATGCCAGAAGGGCGCGATCACGGTGCCGGTGCCCAGCCGGACATTCCGGGTATGCCGAGCCACGTCAATCAGGCTGAGAAACGGGTTGGGCGCGATTGTAAAGTTCATCCCGTGGTGTTCGCCCGTCCAGACGGCATGCATCCCGCCGTCGTCGGCGATTTTGCACAGTTGGATGAACTCGTCATACAACTGCTTCTGGTCCTGCTCTGGCGAAATCCGCTCCATATGCGCAAACAGCGAGAACTTCATTTCAACTCCCCCGAACCAACGGTTTGACCCGCCCGCTGGTTTCATCTCCGTAGTATATGCCGAAATTGCCCATGCGGCTTTCCCGGGCAAAACGTTCCAGCATCGTACAGATCGCCGGGTCCGCGACATCCATCAGCGTCGACTCGACGATTTGCGTAAAAGCCCCGTTGGTTGGGGTGCCGTCCTCGGCTTGGCAAAGGAACGAGATATGCTGTCGTCGCGACTTGTCCTGATAGACCGAATAGATGAAGCCCGGTTCTGCCTTGATCCCACATCCCGCGATCAACTGTGCCAATGCAGTATCGGCGCCGTTGGCCATGTCCTCGGTCGCCGGAATGGTCAGCCCGCCGTTTCCATCGTCCAGCAGAAGGATCTGGCCGTCCCGCTCGATCAGCGCGGAAACCACGACGCCCGCACGACGGTTCAGCGCCCGGGCTTCGGCGGCAGGCGTCACGTAGGCGCCGCGGGCATAGCCCAGGCCAGGTGCGATCGAGTGGTCGAAGGCCTCGACCCGACCGATCAGGATCAGGTGGTCGCCGGCCTCGACCGTCTTGAAAACCGAGCAGTCAAACCAGGCTGAAACCCCGTCAAGGATTGGTGCGCCGTTGGGTCCTGGCTTCCAATCGACACCGGCAAACCGGTCCTGCGAAGGGCGTGCGAAGGTGTTCGAAACGCTGATCTGATCCTCCGACAGGATGTTGACGGCGAAACCGGCGGCTTCAGAGAATGTGTTGAAATTTCTGGAAGTATTGGCAAGACAGACCGAGATCAGCGGAGGGTCCAGCGAAACCGAGGAAAAAGAATTGGCGGTAAAGCCGATCGGTCGGCCGGATTCGTCATGGGTCGTGACCACCGTGACACCGGTGAGAAAGGTTCCGAACGCGCTGCGCAGGGCGCGAGGGTCGAAATCGGTCATGCGGGCGACCTTTCGTGCGTTGGGGTCTTCAGCCATTGAACAAGGGCCGCGTTGACAGTCTTTGGATCAGTGAGGTTCACCATGTGCCGATGACCCTCGACGATAACCGCCTGCCCTTTGGCGGCCGCGGCGATGGCGCGGGTCATGTCGGGTGTGGAATTCGGATCCTCAGCACCCGTCAACGCCAGCAAAGGGCAAGAGATCTGAGGGTAGCGATCAGCGTAGACCATGTCGCCCCGGGCAAAGGCATCGTAGGCCGCCGAATAGCCGTTTATGTCGACCGCGGCCAACCATGCGGCGACCCTGTCCCGAGCGGTGCGGTCGGCCGGACTGTTTGCGAACCAGCGTTGCAGCGGGGTTTCCAGATCAAACGTTCCGGCGCTGATCAAGCCGGCGCGCGCCAGCACAGAGTCCCGGGCCTGGTCATCCCGACGAAACACTCCGTTCAGCAAGGCGACGCGCCGGACCCGATCGGGATGTTCGACCGCAAACCCGCCGGCAATCAGTGCGCCCATCGAATGACCGACAAGGTTCACGTGATCCAGGTTCAAAGCGTCCAGCGCCGCCCGCAGCCACTCCACAAATGCTGGTAACTGCGCCCCCGCAGCGATCGGGCCGGACTGGCCATGCCCTGGCAGATCCAGTGCGTAGACCGCGTGCAAGTCGGACAAGGCATCGATCTGCGGCGCCCAGGCCTCCGACTGCATACCGACCCCGTGCAACAGGACCAGAGGTTCGCCATCGGGGGGGCCGGCAAAGCGCAAGCCAAGGCGTCCGAATGGTTCAGACAGCTGCCGGATTGTCGACGTCATGTCCCAAATCCTTCAGATCCTGATAACGATCCCCGATGCGGTGATGCGGGCGCCCTCCGATCGAAGCGCCCAAAGCGATCATGATCTCATCCGGGGCCGGAGCGTCGGCGACCTGCAGGTGGATGGTCAGATAGTGGCTGCGCCGCCCACCATCATTCTTGTCCATCAGGGGAATTTGCATGGCCGCATTCGCCGGTCCGCGCGTATTGGTGAAGGCAAGGTAGGATTTTGCACCAACCGCCTCGCGATAGGCATTTCCGAACCTCAGGGTATGGATCAGGGCCGACCCGTGCTCGACCTCGCCATTCACTCCGACAACGGCGGCTTTGCCATAGGCTTCAACCCGGTCACCGCCGCCGGCCGCCTCGAGAATCATCTCGGTCAGCATGTGGCCCAGCCCCGGAGCACAATCGTGTATCTCTGGACGCAGGTCTTCGACAAAGCCGCGGCCGGCCCAGGGGTTGGTGACGACGGCAACCGCCGCGATCAAGGTCAAAGGGCGCTCGGCGGCTTTGCCACCTTCGATCAGCGTGTTTTCGACATGCAGCAGTGTTTTACGAATGGTGGCGGGCATCGCAAAGGTCCTGTGATTCCGTTTTCGGCATGATGGTATACCATAAGACAGGATGTCAATCATACCTTGCTGATGCAACGCGCGACCGGTAGATTCCCGTCCATGACAACGCCAAGACTGACCAAGATCGATCATCCCCCGGCAACCCTGCGCGACATGGTGCAGGAGCGCATGCGTGAGGCCATCATCGAAGGTGTTTTCCAGCCCGGCGAACGGCTGGTAGAACGTCCGCTATGTGATCAGCTAGGTGTCAGCAGGACAGTCATCCGGGAAACGATCCGCTATCTCGAGGCCGAGGGGCTGGTCGAAATTCTGCCCGGGCGCGGGCCGATCGTGGCTTCGATCACACGGGACGAGGCACGGCAGATCTACGATATCCGCCGCATGCTGGAAACCGCGGCCGCCGAGAACTGCGCGCGCAAAATCACATCAGACAGGGCCAGCAGCCTGCATGGGGCGCTGGAGCGGCTCAAGCAGGGTTTCGTGGACAAGACACCGGGCTCGATCTTCCGCGCCACTTCCGATTTCTACTCAGAAATATTCGAGGGAGCAGGGCATCATGTGGCCTGGGATGTGGTCCAGCGCCTGAATGGTCGGATCAGCCGGTTGCGGATGATGACCTTGACGGCAACAGAACGCGACCGCCCCGGGATCGAGCATATTGAGGCCATCTGTTCTGCGATTCAGTCCGGCGACCCCTCCGCCGCGCGCCGAGCCGTCGAACGGCATCTGGACGATGCGGCGTCGGTTGCTGAAACCCTGTTCGATGCAGAAGAGGGTCTGGGCAAAGCCGCGCACAGCTAAGTCATGCACCGGTCAGAGTTGGGCGCCCAGATACGTCGTCAGGGCCTGACGCGCTCCCTGATCCCAGGTCACCCTGAGCCAGCGGTCAAACGCATCGCCAAACGCGCCGGATTGTGACAGATCCTGATAGTACTGGGTCTGCTCAAGCCAGGTGGTCGGGTTGTCGCGGGCCGCGTTTGCCGAGGTGACCAAATCGGACCAGTTGGGATCGTTGGGTTCGATAATACTTCCATCCTCGCGGGTGCCGGCGCACATGCGGGCCCACAGCGCCTCGACCAGGGCCAGCCCATTGATCGGCGCGCTGGCGGCCAACGCATCATAGACGGTAGGAAGCACAAATCCCACATGCCGGGATGATCCGTCAAAAGCAACGCGACGCGTGGTGTCGACGATGGCTGGATTGCGGAACCGCTCCTCGATCAAGGTTATGTAGTCCGCAACCGACTGATTGGGCACCGGACGCACGAAAGGCGCGATTTCTTCGATCAAAACCTTTCGGAAGAATGCTGAAACCAGTGGATCGGCCATGCAGTCTGCGATCGTATTCAGGCCCAGGATCTCGCCGACATTGGCCAGAACCTGGTGGCCCGCGTTCAGAATGCGCAGCTTCATGACCTCATAGTCATGAACGCGGTCGGTAAATGTGGCGCCGACCTTGTCCCAATCCGGCCGCCCGGCGCAGAAGGCATCCTCAATCACCCATTGGCGGAAGCTTTCATGGGTGACGGGGGCGGCGTCGTCGATCCCCAGCGCGCGCACCAGCTCCAGCTCGGTCGGGCCGGTGGCGGGTACGATGCAATCGACCATAGAATTGGGGAAGGTACAGTGGGTGTCGATCCAGTCGGCCAGGTCCGGGTCCGACAGGCGCGCCAAACCCACCACCGCCTGACGCAAAACCTGCCCGTTGCCGATCAGGTTGTCGCAGCTCAGCCCGGTCAGCGGACCGACGCCTGCATCGCGCCGCCGTCGCAGGCCCGCGACGATGGCACCGAAGGCGGTGCGCGGACGGTCGGGATTGGCGGCATCGTGGCGGATGTCGGGGTGGTCGGTGTCCAGCCCCTTGGTGACGGGGTGCACGAAATAGCCGCCCTCGGTCACGGTCAGCGACACGATGCGGATCGCAGGATCGGCCAGTTGCGCGATCAGCGGGCCGTTGTCCTCTTGCGGGGGCAGGTAGTCGATCATCGCGCCGGTCACCTCGGCACGGCGCAGGCCCTCGGTCAGCTCGACCAGGGTGGTCAGACAGTCCTGCGCCAGCAGCTTGCGCCGCATCTCGGCGTCATAGGCGCGCACGCCGGCGCCGATGATGGCCCAATCCTGCGCCGCGCCCTGTTGCATCAGCCGGTGCAGGTACCAGGCCTGATGCGCGCGATGAAAATTGCCCACCCCGATATGCACGATCCCCGGCGTCAGCGCCGCGCGATCGTATTCGGGCCGCAGAACACCTTTGGGCAACGCGCCCAGATTAGCCTGACACAACCGGACCGGTCGGGTATCCGCGGGGCGCTCCACCATCAGCTCATCCAATTTCCACCATCCACGTTGTATGTTTGGGCCACGATGTAATCGGCCTCGGACGAGGCCAAAAAGACCGCCATTCCGGTCAGGTCCTCGGCGCGGCCCATCCGGCCGAAGGGCACCGCTTCGCCCACTTCCTTCTTTTTCTGACCCGGCGCCTTGCCCTCGTATTTTGCAAAGAAGGCATCGACGCCGTCCCAGTGCTCGCCATCCACCACGCCGGGGGCGATGGCATTCACGTTGATCCCGTGTTTGATCAGGTTCAGCCCCGCCGATTGGGTCAGGCTGATCACCGCCGCCTTGCTGGCGCAATAGACCGCCACGAGCGGCTCGCCCCGGCGGCCGGCCTGGCTGGCCATGTTGATGATCTTGCCGCCGGTGCCCTGCTCGATCATGTGGCGCGCGACCGCCTGCATCGTGAACAGGGTGCCGGCGACATTGATGTCGAACACGCGCTGGTAATCCGCGCGGGTGATTTCCACGATCGGGGCGGCGGTGAAGATCGCGGCGTTGTTGATCAGGATGTCGATCCCGCCCATCCGCGCCACGGCGTCGGCCACGCCCGCCTCGATGCTGTCCTGCTGCGAGACATCCATTTCGACCGCAATCGCCTGCGGCCCGATCTCGCGCGCGGCTTTGCGCGCCTGCTGCACGTCGATGTCGGCCAGCGCCACCTGCGCGCCCTCGGCGGCATAGGTTTGGGCAAAGGCCAGCCCGATGCCCCGCGCCGCCCCGGTGATCAGGGCCCGTTTTCCGACCAGCCGGTTCATGCGATCCGCAGCCCCGCCGCGTCGAACCGGTGGATCTTGTCCTCCTCGGGCGTCAGATGGATCGTGTCGCCGTGGCGCAGGCCGACCTCGCCGCCGGCGCGCACGGTCATCGGCTCGGCGAAGCCGTCGACATGGACGTGAAAGAACGTGTCCGAGCCCAGATGTTCGGACACCCCGACCGTGCCCTTCCACAGGCCCTCGTTGGGCGAGGCGGCAATGTGCTCGGGGCGGACGCCGATCGTGTGGGCGCCGTGCTTTTCGGCCTCGGGGCCTTCGATGAAATTCATCTTGGGCGAGCCGATGAAGCCGGCCACGAACTTGTTGCGCGGCGCGCGGTACAGTTCGAGCGGCGAGCCCACCTGTTCGATCACGCCTGCCTGCAGGACCACGATCTTGTCGGCCATGGTCATGGCCTCGACCTGGTCATGCGTGACGTAGATCATCGTGGTTTCCAGCCGGTTGTGCAGCTCGGATATCTCCAGCCGCATGCCCACGCGCAGCGCGGCGTCCAGGTTGGACAGCGGCTCGTCGAACAGGAAGGCCGCCGGTTCGCGCACGATGGCGCGGCCGATGGCGACCCGCTGGCGCTGGCCGCCCGACAGCTGGCCGGGGCGGCGGTCCAGATAGTCGGTCAGGTTCAGTACCTCGGCCGCCTGTTCCACACGGCGGTCCTGCTCGGCCTTGTCCAGCCCGGCCATGCGCAGCGGAAAGGCGATGTTCTTGCGCACGGTCATGTGCGGATACAGCGCGTAGGACTGGAACACCATGGCCAGGCCCCGCTTGGCCGGTGGCACCGCGGTGGCGTCCTGATCGTCGATCAGGATGCGGCCGCCGCTGACGTCCTCAAGCCCTGCGATCAGGCGCAGCAGGGTGGATTTCCCACAGCCCGAGGGGCCCACGAACACCACGAACTCGCCGTCGTTGATTTCCAGATCCAGCGGCGGAATGACTTCCACGTCGCCAAAGCTCTTGCTGACTTTCTCAAGTACGATGCGTCCCATGTGTCTTTCCTTACTTCACGGCGCCGAAGGTCAGGCCGCGGACCAGTTGTTTCTGACTGAACCACCCAAGGATCAGGATCGGGGCGATGGCCATGGTCGATGCCGCGCTGAGCTTGGCGAAGAACAGGCCCTCGGGGCTGGAATAGCTGGCGATGAACGCGGTCAGCGGGGCCGCGTCGACGGCGGTCAGGTTCAGGGTCCAGAACGCCTCGTTCCAGGCCAGGATGAAATTCAGCAGCACGGTCGAGGCGATGCCCGGCACCGCCATCGGCGTCAGGATGTAGAGGATTTCCTCTTTCAGCGTGGCGCCGTCCATGCGCGCGGCTTCCAGGATGTCGCCGGGAATTTCACGGAAATAGGTGTACAGCATCCAGACGATGATCGGCAGGTTGATCAGCATCAGAACCACCACCAGCCCGGCGCGGCTGTCCAGCAGGCCTAGTTGGATGAACAGCAGGTAGATCGGGTACAGAACCCCCACCGCCGGCAGCATCTTGGTGGACAGCATCCACAACAGGATGTCCTTGGTGCGCGCCGAGGGCACGAAGGCCATGGCCCAGGCGGCGGGCACCGCGACGATCACGCCCAGCAGGGTGGACCCGCCCGCGATTATGATCGAGTTCCACAGATACCGCATGTAGTTCGACCGTTCCTGAACCACGGCATAGTTCTCCAGCGTCCAGTCGAAGTTCAGGAAGATCGGCGGGCTGGCGATGGCCTGGGCCTCGGTCTTGAAGCTGGTCAGGATCGTCCAGAGGATCGGGAAGAAGATCAGCAGGCCGACAGCCCAGGCAAAGGCGGTGTTGATCAGCTTGCGTGGTGTGGTGACGGTGCGGGCCATGATGTCGTTCTCCTCACGCGTCCAGGTTTTTGCCGACGATGCGCATCAGGAAGATGGCGACGATGTTGGCAAGGATGATGGCATAGACCCCGCCGGCCGAGCCCAGCCCGACATTCTGGCTTTCCAGCACACGCTGGTAAATCAGGTAGGTCAGGGTGCGGGTGCCGAAGGCGCCGCCGGTGGTCACGAAGATCTCGGCGAAGATCGACAGCAGGAAGATCGTCTGGATCAGGATGACGATCGTGATCGCACGGCTCAGATGCGGCAGGATGATGAAAAAGAAGCGTTTCAGCGGTGGCGCACCATCCATTTCGGCGGCCTCCAGCTGTTCGCTGTCCAGCGACTGGATCGCGGTCAGCAGGATCAGGGTGGCAAAGGGCAGCCATTGCCAGGACACGATCATCACGATCGACGGCATCGACGCCTCGGACAGCCACGAGATTGGCTCGGCCCCGAAGAACCGCCACAGATGGGCAAACAGGCCGTTGACCGGATCCATGAACATGTTCTTCCAGACCAGCGCCGAAACGGTGGGCATTACGAAGAACGGGGCGATCACCAGAATGCGCACCACGCCCTGGCCCCACATCGGCTGATCCAGCAGCAGCGCCAGCAGGATGCCCAGCACCACGGTGATGGCCAGCACACCGCCCACGATCACCAGCGTCGCCTGAACGGCGGGCCAGAAGGAACTCGAGGTCACGAACCGGACGTAGTTGTCGAACCCGACCCAACCCAGGTCACCGCCGCGCAGCGGCAGGTATTTCTTGAAGGAAAAATACAGAGTCATCGTCAGCGGAACCAGCATCCAGCCCAGCAGCAGGACCACGGCGGGCGCCATCATCAGGCGTGCGACGGATCGGGAGTGTTGAGTTGCCATGACGCAAGACCTCTCTGTTCAGGCGACTTGTTGCCTGCGAGACTAACACGGGTTGTGGAAGGGGGAGAGCGGGGGACAGAAACCTGCCCACCCGCCGGGAGGAGGCCTCAGTACCCTGCGGCTTCCATTTCTTCGGCCGTAAAGGCCTGTGCCTTGGCCAGAGCTTCGTCAACTGACTGCTGTCCGGCATAGACCGCCGAGAATTCCTGGCTCACCTGGGTGGCGATGCCCGCGAATTCGGGGATGGCGACGAACTGGATCCCGGTATACGGCGTCGGCTTGACGCAGCAGTTTTCCGGATCGGCTGCAAGGATCGACTTCAGCGTCATCTGCGCGAAGGGGATGTCCTTGTAGTCGGGGTTCTCGTACAGCGAGGTGCGCGCACCCGGCGGAACGTTGGCCCAGCCCTCGTTCTCGGCAACCAGTTCGATGTATTCCTTCGAAGTGGCCCATTCGATGAACTGCTTGGCGGCGTCCTCTTTCTGGGTGCCGGCCGGAATGGCCAGGGCCCAGGCCCACAGCCAGTTGGCGCGCTTGTCAACGCCTTCCGAGTTCGGCGCCAGAGCAAATCCAACCTGATCGGCGACAGTCGAGTCGTCGGGGTTGGTCACGAAAGATGCGGCAACGGTGGCGTCGATCCACATGCCGCATTTGCCCTGCTGGAACAGCGACAGGTTTTCGTTGAAGCCGTTGGTGGCATACCCGGCGGGGCCGGATTCGTTCATCATGTCTACGAAGAAGGTCAGCGCCTCTTTCCACTCGGGCTGATCGAACTGGGGTTTCCAGTCTTCGTCGAACCAGCGCGCGCCGAACGAGTTCGCAGTCACGGTGATGAAGGCGCCGCCCTCACCCCAACCGGCCTTGCCGCGCAGGCAGATGCCGTTGATGTCGTTGTCGCGGTCCGTCATCGCAGCCGCCGCTTCGCGGATGAACTGCCAGGTCGGCGCCTCGGGCATCTCCAGACCGGCCTTCTCCATAAGGTCGGTGCGGTACATGATCATCGAGCTTTCGCCATAGAACGGCGCCGCATACAGCGTGCCGTCGTGGCTGAGGCCGCCGCGCATGGCGGGTAGGATGTCGTCCACGTCATATTCCGCGGACATTCCGTCCAGCGGCACAAGCCAGCCGTTCGCGCCCCAGATCGGCGTTTCGTACATGCCGATGGTCATGATGTCGAACTGGCCGCCCTTGGTCGAGATGTCGGTGGTCACACGCTGGCGCAATACGTTCTCTTCCAGAGTGACCCATTCCACCTCGTGGCCGGTCGCTTCGGTGAACTTGTCGGTGTATTTCTGCATTCGGATCATGTCGCCGTTGTTTACGGTGGCGATCGTGATCGTCTCTGCAGTTGCGGCGCCGGCGGTCAAAGCCGCTGCGCTTGCCGCCCATAGAACGGATTTCAGGTACATTCTTTCCTCCCTGGTGTCGAATTACCTGGAGGAAAGCATCACGAATTATTTGGCGCGCGTCAACTAAAATTTTACGCGCGTAAAAAAAGGTGTCGAAAATCAGGCCGAACTCCGCAGTATCAGACGTGCGGGAAACAGGGTTTCGGTGCGGGCGCTCAGCCGCCCACCGGATTCGACCAGTTGCGTCAGCGTCTCGACGGAGCGATTCGATACTGCGGTGTAGTCATGCGCCGCGGTGGTCAGCGACGGGCAGGTGAACTTGGAAAACGGATGGTCGTCATGCGAGGCGACGCGCAGGTCGCAATCCTCGCCCAACCCGACCCGCAGGCCCTTTTCATAGCAGGCCGACAGGAACCCGATGGCCAGCCGGTCATTGCTGCACAGGATGGTGCGAGAGGGCAGGCTGGGCTGTTCCAACAGCTTGAACGCGCCCTGACGGCCGATTTCCTCGAACCCCCAGCCGCGACCGTCGACCTTGATCACCTGCGGCTCAAAGCCCAGGCTCTCCATTTTTTTGATGTAGGCGATGCGGCGTTTGTTGGCGTTGGGGTTGGCGGGGTGCCGCATCTCGAAGAACGCGGGCGGTTCGCCGCTGCGGCACAGGTAATCGACGGTCTGTTCAATGAAGCTCGCGTTGTCCGACCCGACAAAAGCCGCGCCCATGCCTTCCAGGTTGCTGTCGAACAGGATGGTGGGGATGTCCTTGCAGAATTTCTCGATGAACGACCGGTCGGAATCGCGCCCCAGCGGTGCCAGCAGCACGCCCGCCGGCTTCAGCGCGCGCAGGCTGTCGAGGATCTCGGCCTCCTGCGCGGGGTCGCCATAGGCGCTGTAGAGCGTCGGACGGAACCCGGCCTCGATGCATTGTTCTTCGATGTTGCGGGCGATCTCGGCAAAGAACGGGTCGGCCAGATAGGGCACCACGATGCCGACATTCTTGGTCAGCTTGCGGTTCTGGTTCATGGCAAAGATGTTGGGGCGATAGTCGAACCGCTCCAGCGCCTGCTCGATCCGTTCGCGGGTCGACCGGCGGACGCTGTCGGGATCGTTGAAATATTTCGATACCGTCGGGCGCGAGATCCCGCTGACCGCCGCAAACTCCTCCATGTTCCGGATTTTTCTGGGTGCCATGCCTTGCCTCTGGCGCGGGGCCAGGCCCGCGCCGCTCTGAATTTGTCGCTGTTTTACCTTTTCTTATCGCGCGACAAATTTCAACGGCAGAGTTCCAGGATGGTCATTCCAGTCAGATCAGCATCTCGAGCCGGGCCTCGGGGAAGCGTTGCAGAACCGGCGCGATCCGGTCGGCGGGCAGCAGGCACAGCGCGGTCGAAAGCCCGTCGGCCAGCGCCGCGTCCGGGGCCGAGACCGAAACCGCCCGATGCCGGACCGGCTGACCCTGCGGGCCCAGAATGTGGCCATGACGCCCGGCCAGCTGTGTCGCATCAGGGGCCGAGGTCGCCACCGCCCGGTCGCGCAGTTCGATGCGCCGGGTCACGCCCTCGGGGCCGGCCAGGCCGACGCGCCAGTCCGACCCGTCGGCGCGGGTGCCGATGGCGGCTATCTCGCCCATGTCGACCAGCACATCGGTCAGCCCCTGCGCCCGCAGCAGCGCCGCGATCCGGTCGGTCACGGCGCCCTGCGCGATGCCATTCAGCGTCAGCGCCGAACGGCCCGGATGGGGCAGGCGGATGCCGTCGGCCGAGACCGAAACCCCCTGCCAGCCGACCAGCGCCCGGGCCTGCGCCGCTTCGGCATCCGTCGCGCCGGTGGCCAGCGCCATCCACAGCGGCTGAACGGTCGGGTCGAACGCACCCCCGGTCGCGTCATGCAGGGTGGCGCTTTGGGCCAGCACCTGCAGCAGCTCCGGCGCCGGGGCGGGCAGGGTGCCGTCCCGGTTCAGGCGGCTCAGCTGCGAGTCCGGCCGGTACAGGCTGAAGATATTCTCCAGACGGTCCAGTTCGGCCTCGAGCGCGGCGATGATCGGTTCGGCCTGCGCGTCACTCAACCCGACCAGTTGCAGGCTGGCGGGTGCCCCCAGCGCGGTGCCGCGCCAGCGGGCAACCGGGGCGGCGCGCGCCACGGTCGGCAAGGCCGAACAGGCGGCCGAGATGGTCAGGAAACGGCGTCGGGACAGGAGGGTCATGCGGGTGTCTCCAGGGATTGGGTCAGATCGACGGGGCCAAGCGCCGCATCGTCGGGAATGTCGGTCAGGGGCAGGGCGGTGCCGCCATAGGTTTCGATGAACCGTGCGGCGGCGTCCGGCGTGGCAAAGGGCACGATCTCGGGCGCGCCCATGCCGCCGGCCACGCCGGCGCCCACCACGAAGGTGGCCTGATCGGCGGCGACCCAGTTCGAGATTCCGGGCTCGTGCCAGCTGGGGGCCGCGCCCATGTCGCTGACATAGACCGCGGTGATCTCGGCATCCCGCTCGGGGCTTTTGAGATAGGCCACCATGTCGCGCACCTGCGCAAAGAACAGCGGCGCGGGATAGCCCTCCAGATGTATCTGCCCCTTGGGACCGCCGTGTTCGGCCACGTTCATCTGGCAGAAATAGCTGAGCGCGGATTCGGTCAGATCGACCGGATCCG
The DNA here is from genome assembly GCF_056537205.1 of Ruegeria sp. CG3. Taxonomy (NCBI): domain Bacteria; kingdom Pseudomonadati; phylum Pseudomonadota; class Alphaproteobacteria; order Rhodobacterales; family Roseobacteraceae; genus Ruegeria; species Ruegeria sp. CG3. Next base: position 203,974 of record NZ_JBQFRC010000004.1, read on the forward strand.
GCGGGGCGGCTGCCTGTTCTTCCTTGCAGGCTGCCAGCGCGATCAAGGCAATCAGGGCAAGGCGCGTCATGGCTCGACCCTTCGGAACGCCAACCGGGCCAGGGCAAAGGCCAGCACCGGCCAGATCAGCAGCGAGGCGGGCGCCGCCCAGGCGGGCAGGGCCTGCGCGGCGCCGGTCATGCCGGACGCCATCGCCACGCCCTCGGTGGCGGCGATGTTCCACAGACGGAAAGCGTCGGCCGGGTTGGCCACCATCACCCAGGGAAAGACGGATTGGGTGAAGACGCCGCCCTTGTCCATGACGACGGCTCCCAACAGCCCAAGATCATAGAGGACGACGAAGACCAGCCAGAGCCCGGCCGACAGACCTGCCGCCGCCGTTGCGCCCCTCGCCAGGGCGGACAGCAGGTATCCCAGCGCCAGAAACACGGCGCCCAGCAGAATCGAGGTGACGATCAGCCGGCCAAGCGCGAACAGGCTGTCCGCGCCCGCGCCGCCGAACCACGCGGCTACCGCCCCGGCGGTGCCGAAACCGACCGTCATGGCAAAGGCCAGCGCCGCCAGATGTGCGGTGAATTTGCCCAGCAGAATTTCCCCTCGCCCCGCCGGATAGGACAGCAGCAGCGACAGGCTGCCCCGGTCCACGTCACCGGCGATTGCGTCAAAGGAAATCATCAGCGCCAAGAGCGGCGCCAGATATACCGACAGCGTGGTCATCGAGGCGACCGACACCGTCAGCATGTCGACCCCCAGCGTGCCGGTGGGCGCGCTGCCGGCAAAGGTCAGGGCCAGCGCGAACAGAACCATGATCAGCGTCGCCACCAGCAGCCAGCGGTTGCGGCGCAGGATCAGCATCTCGGTGCGGGTTATGGCAAGGAAACGGGTCATTGCAGCGCCTCCTGAGCATAGTGGCGATAGAGGTCTTCCAGCTTGGGCGGGGTCATTTCCACGTCGGCCACCGCATCACCCAGACCGGCGATGCGGCGCAGCGCCTGCATCTTGTCGGCGGGCGAACACAGCAATTCGACCGAGGCGCCGTTTATCCGGTTGCCGCCCAGTTCGGCGGCCAGCGCGTCGGCATTGGCGCGGGCGCGGACCCGCAGCCGGATCGGCAACCCTGCCAGCGCCGACAGGTTGGCCAGCGTGTCATCGGCCACCATCCGCCCCTTGCGCATGATGGCGATGCGGTCGGTGCGGGCCTCGACCTCGGTCAGGGCGTGGCTGGCGATCAGCACGGCGGTGCCCTGCGCGGCCAGCTCGTCGATGATGGCGTACAGGTCTTGGCGGGAGATTGGGTCCAATCCCGATGTCGGCTCGTCCAGCAGCGCCAGTTTCGGCTGGCCCAGCAGCACCTGCGCAAGGCCCAGCCGCTGCCGCATCCCCTTGGAATAGGCGCCGATCCGGCGGTCCATCGCGTCGCCCAACCCGACTCGGTCCAGCAAGGCGGGCACGTGGGTGCGGGTGCCTGACAGCTTGGCAAACAGGGTCAGTTGTTCGCGCCCGGTCAGGGCCGGGTGGAACGAGACCGCCTCGGGCAGATAGGCCGTGTCGCGACGCGCCTGCGCGCTGCCGGGGGCGGCGGTGCCGATGCGGATCGTGCCGGCCTGGATAGGCGTCAGGCCCAGGATCGACTTGATCAGGGTGGATTTTCCGGCGCCGTTGTGGCCCAGCAGCGCCACGCGCTGTCCGGGCTCGAGCGTCAGGGAGATATCGCTCAGAACGCGGGTCTTGCCGCGATCCTTGCAGACCGTTTCGATGGTCAGGGCCTTATCCGTCATGAGGCACCTTTTTCATGGCTGGGGGTTGAGGGGCTTGCATCAAGGGGTGGCTGTCGATCACGCCGCCCGGCAGCAGCGCCGGGAAGGCCGATTGCGACCAGCGCACCAGCTGCACGGCGGGCGAGCCGAGCAGCAGCTTGGCTGCGGGTTGGGTCCACAGCACATGGTCCATGCTATCGTTGGGGCGATAGGGGGCGTCGGCGATGCCGTCGCCGTTCACGTCATAGGCGGCAAAATCGGACCAATAGTTGCCGCGGCCGTCTTCCGACCACTCGACCCATCTGGTCGAGACGTATTTCACCTGTGTCCGGTTGCCGACAAAGGCGTTGCCGACGATCCGGTTGCGTTCGCTGCCGGCGGTGAAATGGATCCCGATGCCGCAGCCTTCGAACCAGTTGTCGGTGAATTCGTTCTTGTTGGAATTGTACAGAAAGGTGCACTTCTCCTTGGCGCCTTTCACCACGTTGCCCGAGATCACGCTGTCATTGGCATAGTTCAGCATGACCCCGTGTTCGCGGTCGCCGACCGAGACGTTGTTGATCACCTGCACGTTCGAGGTGAACATCACCGCATAGCCCAGATCGTTGCCGATCGAGACATTGTCGCTGACGATGGAATCGTCGGCATACATGTAGTGCACGGCAAAGCGCAGATCGCGGAAGGTGTTGCCGGTGAAGGTGTTCTTCTTCGACGAGTTCACGAAGATTCCGTCGCGGCCAAAGCGGATGTCATTGCCTTCGACCACCGCGCCAGGCGCGTTCCAGACATAAACACCGTTGCCGCGGTCGTTCATCCGGCGGTCCTGCCGGCCCTCGATGCGGTTGCCGCGCACGATGCTGTCATCGGCACCGTGGATGTCGATGCCATAGAGATTGCCCAGTAGCACGTTGTTTTCCACCACGGCGGCGCGGGCCGTCTTGGTCAGTTGGATGCCGCTGTCGATCTCACCATGGTCCGACCCCGACCCGATCACGGTCAGGCCGCGCAGGTTGATGTCGGGTCCGGTCACGGTGATGACGCTGCCGGTGCCTTGTCCGTCGATTGTGGCCTGGCCCTGCCCGTCGATGGTGACGGGCCGGTCCAGAACCAAGCGTTCGGCATAGACGCCGGGGCTCAGGCGGAGGGTGTCGCCATCCGCCGCCTGCGCCAGTGTCTCAGTGATGGCCCCCGCCCGGTTGGGCACGTCCCAGTCCGCCGCCCAAAGCGGCGAGCCGAGCAGAAGCGGGATGAGCAAGGGCCAGCGCATGGGTCAGGCTCCCTGCGGTTCGACCAGCATCCGGCCGCGCATTTCCATGTGCAGCGCGTGGCAGAACCACTGGCAATAGAACCAGTGCACGCCCGGACGGTCGGCAGTGAAGGTGATCGAGGCGGTGGCCTGTGGCGCGACCTCGAAGGCGATGCCGTAGTTGCCCAGGCAGAAGCCGTGGGTCACATCGTCCACGTCATCCAGGTTGGTGACGTAGATCGTGACCTCGTCGCCCTGTTTGACGGTGAACTTCTCGAGGCTGAAGGTTGGCGCCTGCGAGACCATGTAGACCCGCACCTTGTTGCCGTCGCGGATCGGCTCTTCGGCGCCTTCCTCCAGATCGACGCCATCGGCCTCGGCCTGTTTGCGCGCATCTTCCCAGGTCGGGTCGTTGCGGTCCCAGACGTTGACCGGGTTGACGATGTCGCGGCGTACGATGATCGAGTCATGCGGCTCGGCGAAGGTCGGGCCGTCATGGACCACCTTCATCTCGTCGGTCGAGATGTCGATCACCTGCTCGTTCTCGGGCTTGAGCGGGCCGGTGTTCAGGAACCGGTCCTTCGAGAACTTGTTCATCGAGATCAGCCACTTGCCGTCGGCCTCTTTGGTTTCACCCATCGAGGTCGAATTGTGGCCCGGCTGGTAGTGCACATCCACCTTCGAGATGATCGGGTCGACGTCCTCGCCGTTGTAGGCGCGGATGGCCTTGTCGAGGTTCCATTTGACGATCTGGCTGTCCAGGAACAGCGTGGTGAAGGCGTTGCCCTGACCGTCATAGGCGGTGTGAAGCGGGCCAAGGCCTAGCTGCGGCTCACCCACGATGCACGACCGCGGATCGGCGTCGCTTTCGAACAGCGCATCCAGCTTGGTCACGTCCATGATCGACACGGTCGGCGACAGCTTGCCGTTGATGCAGACGTGCTTGCCGTCGGGTGCGGTGTTGATGCCGTGCGGCGAGTTCGGGATCGGGATGTAGCGGGTATACTTCTTGTTCGACCCCTTGCGCCCGTCCAGAACCTTGACGCCCTTGATCTCCTGATAGTCGCCCGCGGCGATGCCGGCCTCGATTTCCTTGAGGTTGAAGACGACGACGTGGTCCATCTCGCTCTCGGTCATCTCGGCCAGGTTCATGCCCATTTCCGAGTTGTACGAGGTCGAGTAGGCGTATTTGCCCTGATAGTCGCAATCGGTGTTGTCGAGGTTGCCCGACACCATCACCTGCCAGACGATCTCCATCGTGTCACCGTCGATGGCGGTGAAGATGTTGACGTATTGCGACGGATCGTCCAGCACGCTGCCGTCGTTGATCAGCGGGGTTTCGTCCTCGCCATTGGCAAAGACATAGCCGGTGCGCGGGAATTTCTGCGGGCGCAGACCGTGGATCGCCTTGGCGTTGGGGATCTCGATGATCTTGTCGCATTTCATCACGTCGCAGCGCACGCGGGCCACGCGGGTGTTGGCCTTGTCGTTCATGAACAGATAGCGGCCGTCATAGGTGCCGTCGGTGAACGACATGTGCGGGTGGTGCAGGTCGCCGTTGTCATAGGTTTTCATGCCGCGCTTGGCCAGGAACTCCTTGGTTTCCGGCAGCAGGCCCTCGGTCAGGATCTTCAGCGACTCGTTGGTCTGGCCCCAGCCGGTGGCCGAGCAGCGGTTGAACACCGGTACCCGCATCAGCTCGCGCATGGACGGGAAGCCCATGATGCGCAGCTCGCCGGTCTGGCCCGAGGACCAGAAGCCGTAATATTCGTCCAGCTCGCCGGGGGCCAGTTCGACCTTCGCGGCGGCGCTGGCCTGTTTGGCGGTCATCAGCGTGCCGCCGACGCCCAGCCCGGTTCCGGCCAGCACGGCCCCGGTGGCCGAGGCCCCCAGCAACCCGCGGCGGGTAATGTTCAGTTTGGTGTCATGATCCGACATGATCGTTCCTCCTTTTAGGAAACGGTTTGCGGTTTGGCGTTCGGATGGTTCGCCGGTGGTTGTCCGAGGGGGGTCTTGAGTTTGACCGACCCGGTCTTGGCCCGCCGTTTCAGCTGGCGGATCACGACGGGACATTTGCTCTCGGACTGGTAGAGCACCTGACAATGCAGGCAGGTGACGCACTCGTTCGGGTTGATCTCACCGGTGGGGTGGATGGCCTGAACGGGGCATTCGTTGGCGCAGGTCTGACAGGGGTTGCCGCAATCCTTGTAACGGCGCAGCCAGTCGAACATGCGGATACGAGCGGGGATCGCCAGCGCCGCGCCCAGCGGGCACAGATAGCGGCAATAGAACCGTTCGATGAACAGGCCGATCACCAGCAGACCCACGGCAAAGACCACGAAGGGCCAGTCGCGCATGAATTTCAGGATGATCGCGGTCTTGAACGGCTCGACCTCGGCGTATTTCTCGGCCAGCGGGATCGACACGATGCTCAGGCCGAAAAGCGCCAGGAAGATCATGTACTTGATCGGCCATAGGCGCTCGTTCAGGCCCCAGGGCAGGGTCCATTGCGGCACTTTCAGCGCGCGGGCGATCTTGTTTGTCAGCTCTTGCAATGCGCCGAAGGGGCACAGCCAGCCGCAATAGGCCCCGCGCCCCCAGAACAGCAGCGCGGCGGCCACTGCGAACCATTGGATGAACACCAGCGGGTCCAGCAAGAAGGCATCCCAGGTGAAGCCGCTGCGCAGGCTGCCGGCCAGCGCCATGATGTTCACCACGCTCAGCTGCGCATTGGCGTACCAGCCGATGAAGAACAGCGTCATTGTCAGAAACCCGATGCGGAACCAGTAGAAGACCCGTGCGTTCATCGTCGCGTGGAACTGGAAGAAGAAGGTGATCGTCAGCACCAGCAGCATGGCGCCCAGCACGGCGATCTCGACCTGGCGGTCCTTCCAGATGCGCTGCCACAGGGCCGATTTGGCGGCGGCCTCGCCGGTGGCATCGTTCACCACCTTGGGCGCGGCCGCGACCGGCAACAGGTACTGTTCGGGCAGCTTGTAGCCCAGATCGAAGGTCAGGAAGGTCTTTTCCACCGCGCCGATGGCCCGCTGCACCAGCAGTTGCAGGCGGAACGGTTCGGTCGGGTCGAACTCGGCATCGGCAGGGATCTTGAAGATGTCCAGTTCGGTAAAGCTGGGCGCGTCCTCGGCGGCCACCGTGCCCAGGCGGCGATGCTGGCGGTCGAAGAACCGCACCGAATTGTCGCCCTGGATCAGCTGGATCCGGTCGAAGATCCCGCCACGCACATAGCCCGAGCCCTTGAAGCTGTACTTGCCGCGGCCCAGCACCAGGATGGCGTGTTCGCCCTCGTCCAGCCAATTGACCAGGTTCTGGTACTCGGCCTCGCCCAGCAGCGACTTGCCGATCGAAGGCACCGAGACCAGCGCCACATGCATGTCGATGAAGGTGTCCTCGGGGTTGCCCTTCTCGGGGCGTTTGATCGCGCGCTGGTCGCCGGTGGCCTCGAAGGCGGCGTTGACCTGACCCACGTCCAGCGTCAGCCGCCGGATCGAGCCGTCGCCCGAGAGCGTGGCCCAGTCATGGGTGTCGGTCTTGGCCATGTCGACTTCGCGCTTGGGTCCGTCGGCCTGCACCTCGGACAGCCCGCCCAGACCCATGGCGCGGGCCACCTTGATCCCGGCGCGCACGACGCTGTCGTCGATGACCATCACCGTCACCGTCGCACCCGAGATGATGTCCAGATCATGCCCCTCGCCGCCGGTCTCGACCTCGCGCTTGAGGTCCAGCCCGGCATAGCCTTCGGTCAGCTCGACCATGCGCGCGTTGGGAATGCCGATCAGAACGATGGGTTCGGAATGTTTGACCAGCTTGACGCCGGTCAGCACCGCATCACCGTCAATGGCGGCGACGACATGGATGGGCTTGCCGGAATAGCCGGTGGTGCCCACGAAATCGGATGTCAGGAAGGCCCAGGCGACGGTTTCGCCGCCCTTCATCACCGGGGCAACCGGCACGTCTTCACGCACCGGACCAATGGCATCGGCACCGGGCGCCAGTTCGGCGGGTTCGATCTCGGGCAGGAAGCTGGCCAAGCTGTCGGCCCGCGCGCCAAGCGCCAGCAGGCAGGACAGGACAAAGGCCACAAGGAAATGGGCAGCGCGGGTCACGACCACGGCGCACCTCCTTCGGTTCGGGTTGACGCCATGGACGCGCGCGGCGCGCGTTCGGTTCTGATTTCGGGCGCGGCCGGGGGGCCGCGAGTTTCGGGCCACAGCCGTTCGGAGTTGTACAGATCCAACAGATCAGTGAACGCACACCGTGGGATTTGTACAAACCCGGGCTGTTGCACCTGCGGCAGGTCCGGAACCGGTGCCGCCGCCGTAATCGCGCACAGGGCGCAATCGGCGCATTTCGGGCAGGGCGCGGTCGGGTCGCCGGTTTCTTGTTCCAGGTCCACCTGGACCCAGACCGCTCCTGCCTCCGAGCAGATCTCCATCCAGGTGCCCTGGCCGGGACTCGCCAGCGCTGGCCCAAGCACCTGCAACATCAAAAGAAAGATGCCCGCCAGCCCGGCTGCCACGCGAGTCGCGCGGACCGGGAGGCTGTGGTTTTGGCGGGCGGCGGGCATGGAGACTCCGACTCGAATTTGATTTTGCCCGAGTCGTAAGGGATTGGCAGGCGGCGCGACTTGACTTCGATCAGGTGGTCAAAAAAATGGCACTTCGGCCCTGGGCAGTTCGCCCGGGATCAGCCGTCGGCCTCATCCATTAGCCGCCGTACCCAGCGCCCCGCCAGCCAGCTGGCCGGAACCCCAAGGGGCACACACCAGATCAGCGCGGCCACCGGTGTCACTGCGCCGAACCCCAGCGCATGGGTGATCAACCCGGCCAGAAACAGGTTGATGGCGACGGTCAGCGCCGTCGCCGGATACAACAGAATGGCCAGCTTCCAGACCGGCCAGCGCCCGTCAGTGGCTGGTGCCTTCCGAGAAGGTGATCTTGTTCCAGACATTGTATTTCCCCGAAGGTTTGCGCATCGGCAGGCGTTTGATTTCCTCGAGCGTCTGCGCGTCATAGACGATCACCGCGCCGTCATCCTCCCAGATCGACACCAGCGCGTAGGCGCCGTCGCGGGTGAATTCCACATGCGCCACGGTCTTGCCCGGCGCGGGCCGCAGGGTTTTGAAGATCTCGAGGCTCTGCTTGTCGATCACATGCATCGCATCCTTGTTGGGGCCAAAGAACACGTCGGCCCAGACATAGGGCGAGTTCTCGTGGCTGCGCATGAAAAAGCCCGGGCCTTCGGTCTCGATCCGCCTGATCGTTTCCCAGGTGCCCATGTCGATGACCGAGATGGTGCCTTCGGTCAGGTGCGGCGTCGCCATCACCGTGGTGCCGTTCCGTTCCCAGGTGATGCCCGAGCCCAGATGCGGCATGCCGGGCAGGTTCAGATCCGCCACTTTCTGCCCGATAACAAGGTCGATCACCTGACCGCCCTTGCCATCGCGCGACGCGCCCATGACATATTCATAGCTCTGGTCGAAAAAGAAATCGTCTAGATAGTCGGGCGTGGTGATCTTGCGGACGGGGAAGGGGTCGGGGTTCTTGAACTGCCCCTCGATCCGGAAATCATGACCCAGCCCGAATTGCGGCGGGTTGTCGCCATAGAACACTTCCCAGATCTCGGGCACGTCCTTGAGCGCCAGCACGAAGCTTTCGCGCGGCGGGGCCTGGTACACGGCCGAGACCCGGCTGGGCTTGCCCTTCTTGCCCTTGACCTCGACCACCCTGGCCACCGACAGATCCTCGGTCGACAGCAGGGTCAGGCTGTTGGGCAGATAGTTCGCAACGGCCAGCCACTTGCCGTCGCCCGACATGGCGATGTTGCGGCTGTTCAGGCCGGCGCGGATGCGGCCCACCTGTTTCAACGCCCAGATGTCGTATTTCTGCACCCAGCCATCGCGCGACATGATGAATACATAGCGCCCGTCGGGGCTGAACTTGGGGCCGCCATGCACGGCAAAGGGGGTCTCGAACCGGTCCAGAACCTCGAAGGTGTCGCCGTCCAGAACGCTGACATGGTGATCGCCGGTTTCCACCACCAGCGTGATGTTCATCGGGTCGCTGTCCCAAACCGGCGCATCGACCGGTGCGTAATCGGCATCCAGCGTACGGCTGGCCATGATCTGTTCGGCATCCCATTGGGGGTCGATCTCCAGCGGAGATTTCAGCCAGCCCGCCAGTTCCTCGATCTGCAGCGCGTCCAGTTCGTGTGCGAAGGCGGGCATCTGGGTGGCCGGGCGCCCCTCGGCGATGACGGCGGCCACGCGGGGGCCGCGCATGCGTTTGAGCGTTTCGGGGATCAGTGCCGGACCGACGCCGCCCAGCCGCGCCTCGCCATGGCAGCTGGCGCAGTGCTCGGCGTAATCTGATTGAGCATCAGCCCAAGCCGTTCCAGCCAACAACACCGAGCACAAAGTACCGAATTTGAGTGCCTTAAAAGAACTGATGCGCCGGATCATGGCTTTTCCCCCGGAAAGGCGTGACCTGCAGGCGCTCGCCGGCACCGTCCACGCCGATTTCATCATTGGTCAGGTAGCAGGCCGGGTCTTCGGCCCACGGGTCGCCGGTCAGTTGCAGGGCCCGGATGCGGGTATTGCCGCCGCAGACATCCTGCAAACGGCAGGCGCCGCACCGCCCCTTCAACGGGCGCGGCCGCGTGCGCAGCAGTGCCAGCATCGGGTCATCCCCGGTCCACAGCTCGGAAAACGGAGTGAGCTTGACGTTGCCCACCGTGTAGTCCGACCAGTAGGTGTCGGGATGGACGCGGCCAAGATTGTCGATATTGGCCACGCCCAGACCGCTGGAATTGCCGCCCCAATGGGCCAGGTGTTCGCGCACATGCGCGACGGCGTCGGCGTCGAACCGGGCGTCGGCCCAGTTCAGGAAATACCCGGCATCGGCGTCGTTGTTGCCGGTCACGATGTCCAGCGGGCGCCCGCCCGAGGCGGCCTCCCACGCGCGGTCCAACAACAGGTCGAGCCCCTGCCGGGTGCGCTGATGTTCCGCGTCTTCGCCCCGGTTCTTGTCGCCGCGCCCGGCATAGACCAGATGCGAGAGATAGAACTTGTCCACCCCCTCGTCGTCGCACAGTTTCAGCAGGTCGGGCAGGTGGTGCTGGGTGCCTTCGGTCAGGCAGAACCGCAGGCCCACCTTGATGCCGCGTTTCTTGCATTCGCGCACGCCGCGCAGGGCGTCATCAAAGGCGCCCTCGACCCCGCGAAACCAGTCATTCGTGGCCCCGATCCCGTCGAGCGAGATGCCGACATAGTTGAAGCCCACGTCGGCGATCATGTCGGCCGTTTCGTCGTGGATCCGCGTGCCGTTGGTCGACAGGGCCAGCATCGGCACCAGCTGGCGCGCGCGCCGGGCGATGTCGAAAAAATCGAACCGGTCCAATGGCTCCCCGCCCGAGAGGATCAGGGCCGGGACGCGAAACTGGCCCAGATCCTCAAGGGTGACCATGGCTTGCTCGTGGCTGAGCTCGCCCGGGAAGGCCACATCCGCAGACACGGTGTAGCAATGGCGGCATTTCAGGTTGCAGCGCCGGGTCAGGTTCCAGATCACCACCGGCTTCACCGGTCCGGGGCGGCGTTTGCGCACCGGCGTCGGGTTGACAAGCTGCTGCATGTATTCGGTCAGGCGGAACATCGGTCTCAGCCTTTCGCTTTCAGGCGCAGCCCGGTTTTCTTCAGGATGCGCGTGGAATAAAGGATGTCGCTGCCGCGGCAGGCCGATCCAAGGATCGCGGCGATCCGGCCGCGTTTCTGTTCGACCTCATCGGGCGAGCTGCCATGAACCATGGCGAACAGGTTGTAGGGCCAGTGGGGCAGGGCACGGGGCCGTTCGTAGCAATGGGTGACGAAGGGCAGCGCTCCGATATGGGCGCCGAGTTCGCCGATCAGGTCGTCCTGCACGTCCCAGACGGTCATGCCGTTCGAGGTCATGCCCAGCTTGTAGTGGTTGGTGGCCGCGGCGATCCGCCGGATCACCCCGCGCGCCTTCAACGTGGCCAGCCGATCCAGCAGGGCGGCTTCCTCGAGCCCCAGATCGTCGGCGACCTGCGCATAGGGCGCGGGCACCAGGGGCAGCCCGCCTTGGAGAGCCTCGATGATCCGTCTGTCGGTTGCGTCGATCATGCTGCCACCCGGAAGCCGATGAAAAATTCCTGCAGTTTCGGGAACCGGTGAACCGTGATCCCCGTCTCGCGTTCGATCGCGTCGGCCGTGGCGGTGATCGCCTCGGGCGTTTCGGTCGCCAGAACAAACCACATGTTCAGCCGGTGCGTACGCTCATAATTATGCGCCACCTCGGGATGCGTATTGACTTTGGTCAGGACGGTTTCAAACTCGGCCTCGGGCACCGCCATGGCGCACAGGCAGAAATCCCCGCCCATGGCGGCGGCGTCGAAGAACGGGCCGAACCGGGTGATGATCCGGTCGGCCTTCATCCGCGCCAGCCGGTCCAGCAGGTCCTGCTCGGTGATCCCCAACTCGGCCGCCACGTCGGCATAGGGGCGGGGGGTCAGCGGCAGGTCCTCCTGCAATCGGTTCAGCAGGCGGCGGTCGGTGTCGTCCAGCGGGGTCATGCGGCGGCCTCTTTCGGTTTGATCAATGCGCCGGTCTGTTTGAAGCAGCGGGTCGAGAACAGAACCTTGTGCGCGGCGTTCGACAGTTCGGGCAAGGCGGCGGCGCCAGCCAGGATACCCCGCGCCTCGGAGCGCGACCGGGCGTGGATCATGGAATAGAGCCGGTAGGGCCACACGCCCTCGACCGGTTGGCGTTCATAGCACAGGGTCACGCCGGGATGCGCGGCCAGTGCGGGGCCCGCGAGGTCGATCCGCTCGGCGGGCAGGTCCCACACGACCATGGCGTTGGACGACCACCCCAGCGCCCGATGCCGCACGATGACCCCCAGGCGCGAGATGACGCCGGCCCTGTGCAACATCCGGATACGGTCCATCACGTCTTTGGGGGTCCGGTTCAGGGATTGGGCGAGCGCCGCGTAGGGGTCGGTCGTCAGTGGCAACCCCGCGCTGAGCGCCTGCAGGATGTCGCGGTCGCCTTGCCGCAGAACGCTCCGGTCGACCGTACGCGGCCGTGGCACGCGGCGCGAATAATCGGACATCCGAAAACCCAGATCGACGTTGAACGGGCGGACCAGACGCAGAGCCAGCACGCGCAGCCCGGTGCGGTCGCTGATCCGGGCCAGTGTGGCGTCCACATGCACCCGGTCGGGGCCGGTGGCCACGAACCACAGGTTCCAGTCATCCTCGCGCTGGTAATTGTGGTTCACGCCTGGCTCGGCGTCGATCAGGGCGGCGATCTGTTCCACCTTGTCCTCGGGCGCGGCAACGGCGGCCAGGGTGCTGGCCGAGGCCACGCCGGGCGCGACCGTTGCGCCGACGCGGGTGATGCGCCCGGCAGCGCGCATGCGGGCGAGGCGGTCGATCACCTCGGCCTCATCCAGCCCCAGCGCCGCGGCCAGCACTTGGAACGGCCGGTCGGCAACGGGAAAATCGCGCTGCCAGTCATCCAGCAGCCTGCGGTCGATCGGGTCGGTGATATGGCACATCGCTTACAACCCCGTTCTGTGCGCACGCGCGGTGAAGAAGATGCCCGAGGGGCTGTCGGCTGGGATTTCCCGCAGCTTTTCAAAGCTGTGGGTGTCATAGACCATGATCTTGTTGGCATCGCGCACGCTGATCCAGACCTCGTGCCCACGCGGGGTGAACTCCATGTGCAGCACCGCCGGGCCGGGTTTGAACTCGTGCATGACCTGTTTGCTGACCGTGTCGATCACCTGGATTGTGTCGTTCAGCGGGTGGGCGAAGTTCGCCCAGACCTGCCGGCCGTCGGGCCGCGCCATGGCAAAGACGGGCTGGCCATAAGTCTGGGTGCGCCCGGTTTCCGTGAGTGTATCGGCATCGAGCCAGAGCACCTGGTGATGGCCGACGGCCGGCAATACGAATTCGGTGCCCGTGTGCGCCCAGCCTTCCAAATGGGGCATCTTGTAGACGGGCATCTCTTGTTGACCGCGCCCATAGCCGGGCAGCACCCGGATCGGTTCGGGCGTTTCGTCCCATAGGTCCAGCGCGGTCAGCCCGTCTTGCCCGAACAGACCGGTGATGTAGGTGCGGCCATTGGCGGTGATCAGCGCGTCATAGGGGTTTTTGCCCATGTCGGTGATCTTGGTGATCTGCGGGTCGGTGCCGCGCGCGAAATCGGCGATCCAGGTCTCGCCCGTGTCCCACATGGTGAACACGAAACGGCGGCCGGGTGCATCGACCAGGCCGATGGTCTTGCTGCCGGTGGGGATGTCGGCCACCAGATCCAGCGTGTCGGCGTCAAAGACGCGCACCCCGCCGGGTTCATAGTTCGACACCGCCACCAACGTGCCGTCGTCAGAGATCGCCCCGCCGATGGCGTTTCCGGCCTGCACGACGCGCTTGGCGATCTGACGGGTCACGATATCGACCTTGGTCAGCCCGCCGTCGCGCCCGAACACATAGGCGAAGCGTTCGTCGGGCGAATAGACCAGCGAGGCATGGGACAGATCGCCCAGTCCTTCGATCCGGGCCAGCGCGGCACGGTCGGACTGATCGACCAGCAGGACCGAGCCGGTGGCCCGTTCGATCACCAGCCCCAGGTCTCCGGTGGCGGTGGGTTCGGCATGGGCTGCGGTCATCAGCAGCGAGGCCGCGAGGCCAAGGACAAACTGTTTCATTGCGCCTCCGGTTTCAGCAGATAACGGGCGATCCATTCGGCCTCTTCCTCGCTGATGAGGGGCCGCCAGGGCGGCATGGCCGTGTCGGGGATGCCGTCCAGGATTACGCCGGTCAGGATTTCGGGGTCATAGTGCTGCAGGTTTCCCGCCCGCAGATCGGGGCCCAGTCCGCCTTTCAGGGTCAGGCCGTGGCAGGACCCGCAATCCTGATGCACCAGACGCTTCAGCGCGTTGGGGTCCAGCGTGTCGGCGGCAAAGGCTGAGGTGGCCACCAGCACGGCGGCGGTCAGCACCGCGCGCCCGGGCCAGTCCCGGCGGGCCGGTTCAATGGGCAGAGTCCTAGCCATGAGCGTGCTCCAGCAACTCGGCAACCGGCCGTTCGGCATAAAGCGACACGACCTTGCCGATGATGAACAGGGTAGGGGCGGCCAGACCGGCCGCGCGCACGTCGGCGGCGACACGGTCCAGACGCGAGACAAGGCGGCGCTCGTCCGGGGTGGTCGCCTTGCCGACGGCCAGGACGGGGGTCGATCCCGGCAGGTTTTCCGTCATCAGGCCCATGGCGATCTGGCCGATATTGGCGACGCCCATGTAGATGACCAGGGTGGTGTCAGGGTCCGCCAGGCGCTTCCAGTCGAGGTCCAGCACCTTGTCGGCCTGACGATGGCCGGTGACATATTGCACCGATGTGGCCAACCCGCGATGGGTCAGCGGCACACCGGTCGAACAGCTTGCGCCCTGCGCCGCGGTTATGCCGGGTGCGTATTCCACGGCAATGCCGTGGCCCATCAGAAACGCCGCCTCTTCCGAGCCGCGGCCAAAGATCATCGGATCGCCCCCTTTGAGGCGGGCAACCCTGCGGCCCGCGCGGGCCTGTTCCAGAAGGATCTGGTTGATCCGGTCCTGCGGCACGGTATGGCATTTGGGCGCCTTGCCCACGGGGATCAGCCGCGCACCGGGGGCGTGCATGGCCAGGATCTCCTCCGAAACCAGACGGTCGTAGACCACCACATCCGCCTCGCGCAGCATGCGCAAGGCGCGCAGGGTCATCAATTCGGGGTCTCCGGGTCCGGCGCCGATCAGAAAAACCTTACCGCTCATGGTGCAATCTCGCTTGGTCTGAATGTCATCGGGACCCGGGTGTTCCGGTCGGTTCCGAGCGCGGACAGAGCGGCGGATCGGGACGTTGCTGGGATGGCCGGGCGTGTCATGGCCGCAGACTGGCGCATTCGCAAAGAGGCCTCCTTGACATAAGTTAAGGAGCGCGGGATTTGCGCCCGCGCTCCTTTAGTTTGCCTGTATGTCTGCCTGCGTTCAGGGCTCGACGGTGACCATGCCGACCATGTTCTGCGTTTTCCAATGCGGGCCGCACAGATAGTTCTGCGGGCCGGGTTCAAGGAACGTCATCTCGACCGATTCCTCGGGGAAGATGCGGTCGGATTCGGGCTGGCTGCCGTCCTTCAAAAGCACCGAATGGCTGGTGCGCTTGTCCACGTTGACCCAGCGCACCGTGGTGCCGGGCTTGACCGTGATCTGGGCCGGGCAGAAGTGGTACTTGTACATCAGCACCACCTCGGCATCCAGCACGGCGTCGGAAGGATCGCCGAAGAGTTCGACATAGCTTTCCTCGGCCTCGGCGCAGATCTGGTCGGCTTCATCGGCTAGGGCTGGCAGAACCATCGCTAGGGTCAGGACTGCGGTCAGAAGGGGCTTGGTCGTCATGGTCGCGTGTCTCCTCGGCCGTGGAAAAGGGGCCGTATCGCCGGCCCCTTTTCGTTACTGTTTGACCACGTTGATGTCGGCGCTGTCGTCATCCAGCGCGAGGCTGGTGTTCAGCGTGACGTGGTGGAACCGTGCGGCCGAGTGGTCATCGTGGATGGCAAAGCCCACCGTGTAGGTCTTGCCCGGCTCCAGCGGGACGTCGCCCGGCGCGCCCGAGTTCAGCGGACGTGAGAACACCACCGTCCACATGCCGCCCGACAGGCTGGCCGAGGCCGAGATCTCGCCATCATTGACCACGCGCTGTTCCAGCAGATAGCCGTTGGTGGCGCTGCCGTCGGCATAGACGCGCATCAGGTCAAGGAAAGTGCCGTCCTGCAGGTACTGCGCGATCTGCTCTTCGGCCTGCAGCTTGTCCCAGCCGCCCAGCGGCTTGCCGCGCCGGCCTTTGACTTCGACCTCGGTGCGGCTTTCGCTGATGTACTTGGTGACGGTGTCCTTGGCCGTCAGGCGTCCAGCCACGTCCGGGTTGGCGGCGATGGTTTCGACATCGGGCGCAAAGGGCATATAGGTGTTGTCGGCGTGGCACGAGGCCCAGCACCCCACCTGTTCGCCCAGCTCGATCCCGGTACCGGTGATCATCATGGCGACCTTGATCGGGTTGTCCGGGTCCATCTTGCCGCCGTCGACGAAGGGCACGGGATTGTGACCCGCATCCGCCCATTGCAGCCGGATATACAGGTTTTCGTCGTCATGCGCGGCCTGAACCGTGGCGTCGATCACCCCGCGCTTGCCGGGGATCGGGGTCGGTTCGAGATCACCGCCGGCGACAATCTTGTTGCCGATCGCGTCCAGTTCCTTGGCGTGGCAGGTCGAGCACTGGTCGCCACCCTTGGTCAGCGGGCGTGCGCCGCCGTGGGTCTTGCCGTTCTGTACCCATTCGAACGAAGCCTGTCCCGGATAGAACAGTTTCAGATCGGTGCTGGCCACGGCGTTCCAGTCGATGTTGCCGCCCACGTCGCTACCGCCCGCGGCCGCGGCGTCGGTTGCGGTGCCATCGGCCTTGGCGCGCTCCTCGGCCACAGCCGCGTCGACCGCGGCGGCGATCTGTGCCTGCACAGCCTCCTGCTGGGCCTTGCGGGCGGCTTTCTCGGCCTCGGCTTCGGCGGCCTCCTTGGCTTCGATCCGTTCCAGGCTGGCCAGGTATTCCGGCGGGATCGGACGGGCGAAGGCCGGGTTCGGGGCTTCGAGCTCTTCCAGGAAATCTTCGGGTGCGCGGTCACGGATGTTCGAGTGTGCGATACCCTTGTGGCAGTCGATGCAGGTCTGGCCGACCTCCATCGCGTTCAGGTGCTGCTGCCGGGCGCGGGGCTTCTGGAACTCGGGCATCATCGACTCGAAATCGTGGCAGTTGCGGCACTCGCGCGAGTCGGTCTTTTTCATCCGCTGCCATTCGTTCATGGCCAGATGGATGCGCTTGGCCTCAAACTTCTCGGGCGTGCTGATCGAGCCGACCATCTTGCCGTACAGCTCTCTCGACGCTTTGATCTTGCGGATGATCTTGTGGGTCCAGTCCTTGGGCACGTGGCAGTCCGAACAGACCGCGCCCACGCCCGAGCGGTTCACGTCATGGATCGTGCCCTTGTACTCGGTATAGATGTAGTCGCGCATCTCATGGCACGAGACACAGAATTTCTCGGTGTTGGTGGCTTCCATGGCGGTGTTGAACCCGCCCCAGAAGATGATGCCGGCGACAAAGGCGGCGGCGATGCCGGCCACGGGCATTCCCCACAGGAAATACCGGCGCCAGATCGGTTTTTTCTTTTCCGGTTCGGACTGGGTCATGTCCAGGCTCCGTTTTGGCTGTCTTGTCTGGCCTTGGGTGTCAGGCCGGTGAAATTGGCTGAGGTTTCACCGGGCCAGAGCGGCCCCGCGAACGTGGAAAGGGCGGGCGAGGGGCCCGCCCTTTCCTGTGTTTGGTCCGAACCCGTCAGGTGACGTGGTTCGAGCGGTTGTAGACGTTGAACTTGCCGGTCGGCGCATAGAGCCCGTCGATGCGGCCGATCTCTTCCAGCGTCTTGGCGTCGAAGATCACGATCTGACCGTTGGGCTCCTTGGAGTCCGACAGGTTCCACTTGGAGACCCAGACCTCGGTGCCGTCGGCATTGAATTCAAAGTGAACGGCGGCACTGCCTTCGTCTTCGGTGATCTGGATGGTTTTCACGATCTCGCCGGTCTCTTTCGAGATGACCTGCACCGACTGCTGGATTTCCGGCTCGGGGTGTTTGGTCTGGTCAGCCCAGATGTAGTCCGAGTTCGGGTGGGTGCGGACAAACAGGCCGGGGCCGTCCGTCTCTACTTCGTAGCAGACCTTCCAAGCCTGATCCGGGTGGCCTTCGGGGTCGTTGCCCCAAACGGTCACGGTACCCACACCCAGGTGGGTCGTACCGGCGACGGGTCCACAGTTCGGATCGACCCAGTTTGCGCCCGGTCCGGGGTGCGGCAAGGCAGCGGTGTCGATCATCGCTTCCAGCTTGTGGGTTTCGGTATCGACGACCACCATTTTGTTCGACGCGTTCGCGGCGATCTGGAAATAGCGGCCTGTCGGGTCAAAGAACCCGTCATGCAGGAACTTGGCGCTGTCGATCTTATCGATGCGCAGGTTGTCGAGGTCTGTGTAGTCGACCTGCCACAACTGGCCCAGTTCTTTCACGGCGACGATCCAAGTGGGTTCGTTCGGTGTCGTGTAGATCGCGGCCACGCGGCTCTCTTCGACATAGTCGCCGTCCACGTTCACGCCGCGGGTCGAAACGACCTTGAGCGGTTCCATGGTTTTGGCGTCAACGATCGCGAAGTGCGGCGGCCAGTAACCACCACCGATGACGTATTTGCCATCGCCGGAAACTGCGACGTCGCGGGCGTCATAGGCGATCTTGACCTCAGAGACCAACATCTTGTCCGGCGTCTGCCAGAGGTCGATTTTGGTCATCTTGCCGTCGCGACCCATGGTGTACCAGAAGCGGCCGGGATGTTCCGGTTCGGTCAGGCTATGGTGTTCGGACGCTTTCAGAACGTGCACGGCATAGCCGGTGGGGATGTGGGTCAGCACCTCTTTGGTGTCGCCGTCGATTACGGCCACCTTGCCCACGTCACGTTCGATGACGACGAAGAAGTTCTCCCAGTTGCGACCGTGCAGCGGCTCGGTCGGATAGTCTGCCTCTTCGACATAGACCTTGCGGGTCGCCTTCATCTGTTCCAGCGACATTTCCGGCGGCTTGGGCGGGTCCATCATGATGTAGGTCGCCATGTCGCGGATCTGCTCCTCGGTCATGATGTCCGAGAAGTTGTTCATACCGCCTTCGGTGCCCCACGCGATGATCTTTTCAAGGCGCTCCTGGCCCAGTTGCAAGGTGCCGCCTTCGGTCACGGTGCCGTCGGCTGCGGTTTTCTTCCAGTGTGGCTCGAGGTTCTTGCCGGTGGCGCCCTTGCGCAGCACGCCGTGGCAGCCGGCACATTGTTCGAAGTAGAGCTGTTTCGAAGCCTCGAAGGCTTCGTCGCTCAGGGTTGGCTCTTCGGCGAATGTCGGAGCAGCGACGCTGCCCAACAACATGGCCAGACCGACCCTGAAGGCGCGGCCGGTGGTGTAATGGCTGATTCCAAGTGACATGATCACTCTCCGTTTGCTGGTGAGGCAGGCCGGACACTGCGCCGGGACGGGCGTCTTCTCCTTGACGAAAGTCAACGGAGGGGGTGTTCAGACGGAAATGACGCGGAAAAAAGCCATGAAAATAAGTGCTTTTTGGGGTCATGTTTTCGCCGACGCTTGATTTTGGTTAAGGGGCGCGGGTCCGCCGGTTGCTAGTGCTTGGCCATCGAACAGCTTGGCCAAGGAGAGCAGGCATGCCATCGGCAATCACGCGCGTTATGGGTGAGGGGTTCCGGGTCTTTTTTCTGTTTGCAGGTCTTTACGGCGTGTTTGCCGGTCTGGCCTGGGGAGGGTGGCTGGCAACGCTGGCCGGGGTCGAAATGTGGACCGAGGCGCCCTATGCCATGAGCCCGCCGATGTGGCACGCCCACGAGATGATTTTCGGCTATGCCAGTGCCGCACTGGGCGGGTTCTTTCTGACCGCCGTTCCCAACTGGACCGGTGCCCCTGAGGCGCGGCGTTTGTTTATTGCCGCTGCAGCGGCGCTGTGGTTGGCCGGGCGCGTGGCACTGTGGTTTTCGGGTGTGATCGACCCGGTGATTGTCGCGGTGCTCGATCTCGCCTTCGTGCCGGTTCTTGCGGCCAAGATCGCCACCCAGCTGATCCGGCGACCAAAACCGCAGAACATGATCTTTCTTCTGTTGCTGGCCTACATCTGGGTGTCCAACCTGTTGACCCATCTGGACTGGATCGGTGTGACGGTCGGAACCCTCGATGTCGGTCTGCGTACAGGACTGCTGGCCTTGTGTTCCATGATCTCCATTCTGGGTGGTCGGATCACTCCGGCCTTTACGCGCAACGCAATGAAGCGCGCAGGCGTGCCCGAAGCTGAGTGGCCTGTCAGTCGCGATTGGATGGAAAAAAGCAACATGGTGCTGGCCCTGCTGCTGCCCGCTGTGATGCTGATCTTCGGGGCCGGGCACGCGGTCGCGATTTTGGCGCTGGTCCTCGGAGCGATACAGGGCTTGCGCCTGTCAGGTTGGCGGGGGGCTTGGGCTGTCCGGCAGCCGATTCTGTTTGCGCTGCATCTGGCCTTGGGGATGCTGGGCCTTGGACTGGTTCTGTGGGGAATGGGCTTGTTGGGCCTCGGCAGTGAACTTGGTGCGCTGCATGTGTTGGGCATCGGCTGCGTCGGTGGCATGACGCTGGCGGTCATGAGCCGCGCGGCGCTTGGCCATAGCGGACGGGCGCTGGTCGCCCCCGCGCCGGTGGTCGTCGCCTACGGAGCTATGGCTCTGGCTGCGATTCTGCGCTGGATTGGGTCCGGGTTGGACGCGCAATTCTTGACTGCCATGCTGGTTGCCGACGGGCTGTGGATCAGCGCGATGGCGCTGTATGTGGTGGCGATGTGGCCGGCCTTGGTGGGTCCGCGTGCGGTACCGTCCTGAGCGGCTCAGGCCCGGTCGATCAAAGGTCGCGCGTTTTTGACATGCCGATGGATCATGTGCCGCGCACGCTTGCCGGTTTCGGGAATGGGCCGAGCGGCGATCGGGACATGATCCGGGTCGTCAAGCTCGGGGAAAATCTCGAAGATCTCGTCTCGGGCATCGCGGCCAATGCTTTTGAGTGCTTCGGGCCCGGTGTACAGGCTTTCCGACGGAGCCCCTTCGGCGGTCACGATTTCATGGCGGTCGAACAGAATGTGGTAGTACGTCACGCTGCTGACGGTTTCATCGGCATGAACGCCGGGAACGCCGACCAGCTTGTGGGCTGGGATCAGCACCTCTTGGGCGTCGAACATGCGCACGGCAATCGCCGAGCGAACCAGCATCCGGTGCTGCGGAGAGACCCGCAGGTCACGCCGCGGCAGGCCGGCCCCCAGCGCTCCGGCTGACACGCAGATCGGACGCAGGCGTGGGTTGGCCTGCAAATCGATCGACGTCAGGATGCGCGAGCCGATCCAGCGAATCGGTTGCGGGCCGTGATCGAGCGTCAGAACCAGGTCGCCTTCGGCCAGATCTTCTATCGCCTTGGCGCCGGTGGGTGTTTCGATCAGCGTACCGGCGGTAAAACAGGGCACGTCGACAATGGCTGTGGGATCGGTGGTGTCCGGAGCGTTTGAAGGGGTCACATTCGAACGAATGAAGGAATAGGCGGTACCGGGTACCAAAGGTTCGGACGTGATGTATCCGACAAGATTTCCTTCAACCTCGACCCGGAAAACATCGATCGTACCGCCGCCCGGTTTGGTCAGAGCATAGGATTCTTCCAGATAGATAGCGCCGGAATCAAAGGTGGTTGATCCGTCAAGGCTGGTGACGACGCCTGTCTGTGTCAGGTCATCGCCGACTTCGTTGTTGAAACGGTCGCCGTTGAAATCAGTTCCGTTGTCCGGATCTCCGTTCACGAGCGTTCCACCGGCCGCGTCGGTTACGTCAAATACCCGGCGATCGGTGTTCGGATCATAGCCTGAACTCAGAGTGATGGTACCGGAGTTAAACCCGGTAAAACTAAGTGAAATCACCCCTGGCGCGTAGCCGATATAGGAATAGTTCGCCATCTCTTACTCGTTCACTCGCTCAATCAAAGACACCGGAACAGCACATCACGGACCCGGAAACTCCATCTGACTTCGCACCCTGATAACAGCGGTTCAAGGCGATTTCGGGGCATTTCACGCTTATTTTAAGGGAATGTAGCCTATTGGCCGAGTGCCAGGACAGAGTCTTGACTTTCGTTAAGGCGGCAAACCGCCCATCCCGCCATTGTCCCCCCACCAGCAAAGCGGCGCAAAGGAGAGCGCAATGCGAGAAGTCATGACCAAGAGCATGGCCCGCAACATATTCTATGGCGGGTCACTGTTCTTCATTTTAATCTTTCTGGCCCTGTCGGCCCACTCACACCTGTACATCGTCAATTCGCCGAACTCGGCGAAGCTGGATGAGAGCGTGATCCGGGGCAAACACGTCTGGGAAAAACACGCCTGCATCAACTGTCACTCGATCATGGGTGAGGGTGCCTACTTCGCCCCCGAGGTCGCCAACGTGATGACCCGCTGGGGCGTTCTGGACGACCCGGAATCGGCCTTTGAATCTCTCAAGGGCTGGATGGAGGCGCAACCCACCGGCATTCCCGGTCGCCGGCAGATGCCAAGGTTCAACCTCAGCGACGAAGAGATCCGTGATCTGGCCAACTTCCTGATCTGGACGGACAATATCGACGCTCAGGACTGGCCCCCGAATGACGCGGGCTGAGAAGGGAACGGAGCAATGAAATACGAATCCCAAAAAGTGGCCTATGCCTATTTCGCATTCGCAATGGGCCTGTTCGCGATCCAGGTGATCGGCGGTCTGCTGGCTGGCTGGATCTATGTATCCCCCAATTTTCTGAGCGAGCTTCTGCCGTTCAACATCGTGCGGATGCTGCACACCAACGCGCTGATCGTGTGGCTGATCACCGGCTTTTTCGGCGCGGCCTATTTCCTGATCCCCGAAGAGACCGAA
Organism: Ruegeria sp. CG3; assembly: GCF_056537205.1. Lineage (NCBI taxonomy): Bacteria > Pseudomonadati > Pseudomonadota > Alphaproteobacteria > Rhodobacterales > Roseobacteraceae > Ruegeria > Ruegeria sp. CG3. Next base: position 226,590 of record NZ_JBQFRC010000004.1, read on the forward strand.
CGCGAGATCCACTCGACCAAGCTGGCCTATATCCAGCTGGCGATCCTGATTCTGGGCACGCTGGGCGTTGTGGTGACCTATGTCTTCAACCTGTTCGAAGGCAACTGGCTGCTGGGCAAAGAGGGGCGCGAGTTCCTTGAGCAACCCAAATGGGTCAAAGCCGGCATCGTGGTGGCGGCGCTGATCTTCCTCTACAACGTGTCGTTGACCGTTCTGAAGGGCAAGAAGACCGCCATCACCAACATCCTGCTGCTGGGCCTCTGGGGTCTGGCGCTGCTGTTCCTGTTCGCTTTCTACAACCCGGGCAACCTGAGCCTCGACAAGCAGTACTGGTGGTACGTCGTTCACCTGTGGGTCGAAGGCGTGTGGGAGCTGATCATGGCCTCGATCCTGGCCTACCTGATGCTCAAGCTGACCGGAGTTGACCGCGAGGTGGTCGAGAAATGGCTGTATGTCATCGTCGCCGCCGCGTTGTTCTCGGGCATTTTGGGCACCGGCCACCACTACTACTGGATCGGTACGCCGGGTTACTGGCAGTGGATCGGGTCGATCTTCTCAAGCCTCGAGGTGATCCCGTTCTTTGCGATGATGGCCTTTGCGTTCGTCATGGTCTGGAAGGGCCGTCGGGACCACCCCAACAAGGCCGCGCTGCTGTGGTCGCTGGGCTGTGCCACGCTGGCCTTCTTCGGCGCCGGCGTCTGGGGCTTCCTGCACACGCTGCACGGGGTGAACTACTATACCCACGGTACGCAGATCACGGCGGCGCACGGGCACCTGGCCTTCTACGGCGCCTATGTCTGCCTCAACCTGGCGATCTTCACCTATGCGATGCCGATCCTGAAGAACCGTGATCCGTACAATCAGGTGCTGAACATGGCCTCGTTCTGGCTGATGACCGGCGGCATGGTCTTCATGACCTTCGTGCTGACCTTTGCCGGCACCGTCCAGACGCACATGCAGCGCGTGGTGGGTGACTACTACATGGATGTGCAGGATCAGGTCGCGATCTTCTACTGGATGCGCTTCGGCTCCGGTCTGGTCGTGGTCATCGGTGCGCTGCTGTTCATCTACTCGATCTGGGTTCCGCGCAAAGAGGTCATCGAACCCGGCGTCGCGGAAACCCCGGCGGAGTGATGAATATGGACGGCTCCATGAAACTGGGAACGGGGGCGGCAGACGCCCCCTTCTACCTGCCCCAGGGCGACGAATGCGACGTGTTCGCCGCCGCCTATACCAACAAGCTACCGGTCCTGCTGAAAGGCCCGACAGGTTGCGGCAAGACCCGCTTCGTGTCCCATATGGCCGCCAGTCTGGGTCGGCCGCTCTATACCGTGGCCTGCCACGACGACCTGGCCGCGGCCGACCTGATCGGGCGCTACCTGCTGAAAGGCGGCGAGACCGTTTGGGTCGACGGCCCCCTGACCCGCGCGGTGCGCGAGGGCGCGATCTGCTACCTGGACGAGGTGGTCGAGGCGCGCAAGGACGTGACCGTGGTGCTGCACCCGCTGACCGACGACCGGCGCATCCTGCCGATCGATCGCACCGGGGAAGAGCTTGAGGCCGCGACCGGCTTCATGCTGGTGGCCTCCTACAACCCCGGCTATCAGAACATCCTGAAAACCCTCAAACCCTCGACCCGGCAACGGTTCATCTCGCTGGAATTCGACTTCCCCTCGCCTCAGATGGAGGCCGAGGTGGTCGCGCAGGAAAGCGGTCTGCCGCTGGAGCGCTGCAAGCCGCTGGTGCGGCTGGCGGGCAAGCTGCGCGGGCTCAAGGGTCAGGACCTCGAGGAAGGCGTATCCACCCGCCTGGTCGTCTATGCCGCGACGCTGATCGCGCAGGGCATGTCCACCGACCGCGCCATCCTTGCCGCCATGATCGAACCTCTGACTGATGACGAGGATATCAAACGCGGGCTCCTCGATCTTGTCACCGCCGTCTTTGGGTGAGGCCGGCGATGGTCAGGATCGACTTTGAGCCATGGGAACCCGAAGAAACCATCGGGAAACTGTGGCACAGCCTTGCCAGCCGCCTTGATGCACCAGAGGTGCACGAAGGAGCCGCGGTCGACCTGTCGCAGGTCGCGGGGCGGCTGGCCGTTCTTTTCCGGGGGCTTGGGGGCAGTCCGGGCGTCGAACTGCGCCCGGTTTCGCCCGAGCTCTCGCGCCACCGGCTGGGCTGGCGGCGCAAGCTGGCCACCGAGGCCGAGCTGATCCCGCGCGCCAGTTTCGACGGCGAGGTCCTGCGCCTGCCCGACCGGCTGGCGGTTTTTCCCGCGCGCGAAGCCAATGGCGCGCTTTATGTCTGGCTGGCGGCGGTGGCCGCCCATGCCGGAACCCGCATCGACGAGGACGATCCCCTGCGCGCCGATCTGCGCGCCCTGCAGGCGGCCCGCGCGATGGTCGCCGCAACGCTCGAGGACGCGCCGGGCCTGTGCCCGCTTTACACCGAACTATGCAAGGGCGTGCTGTATCAGCGCAATCTGCCCGGCCTGCCCCCGGCCGAGGCCGCCGTCGAAGACCTGATCCGCCGGATGCTGGGTGATCCGGCGCCCCTGTCCGCCCGCGCCCAGGCCTATGACGCCCTGGGCGACGACGTGGCCGCCCCGCGCGGGTACCAGCCGTTCCGCCCGGTGCCCCTGTGGCCCGAACTGCGCGCGGTCGCCTTTTCCGAACACACCGAGGTCGAAAGCCGCGACACCGACGGCCCACCCGAGGAATCGGGGGAAAAGACCCACCGCGCCCGCCGCCGCAAATCCGACCAGGCCGAGCGGCAGGACAGTCTGATCCTGCACAAGTTCGAGGCGATCCTCAGCTGGGCCGAATTCCTGAACCTCAACCGCCGGATCGACGATGACGACCCGGACAACGCGAAAAAGGCCGCCGACGATCAGGACGAAATCGGGCTGGGCCAGATATCGAAGGCGCCGCCGACGCGGCTGAAGCTGCATCTCGATCTCGCGCCCGAAGACGTGAACCGCGAGCGCCTTTCGGGGCGTGTGCTGTACCCGGAATGGGATGTGCGCACGGGGCAGTATCTGCCCGATCACGTCAACGTTCTGACTTCGGATGCCGAGATTCGCGAGGATGCCGCCGATTTCGGCAAGGACCCGGCCACCGCCCGCCGCATCCGCGCCGTCAAACGCCAGTTCGAGGCCCTGCGCCCGGGCCGCGTGATGACCCGCGGCCATCTGGACGGCGACCAGCTGGATATCGAGGCCGCCGTGCGCAGCGCCGTGGACCGCCGCGCCAATGGCGAGGGCAACGAGCGCATCTGGATGCAATCCCGTCCCGAGGCGCGCGACCTGGCGGTGTCGATCCTGCTGGATGTCAGCCGATCGACCGAAAGCGCGGTCGCGGGGCGTGCGGTGATCGATATCGAACGCGAGGCACTGGCGGCGCTGGCCTGGGGTCTGAACGCCTGCGGCGACGATTTTGCCATCCACGCCTTCAGTTCGCTGAAACGCCAGCGGGTCTATGTGCAGCGCTGCAAAAAGTTCAATGAGCCCATGACCGCCACCGTGGAGCAGCGCATCGCGTCGCTGCGGCCGGGCCATTACACGCGGCTGGGGGCGGCGATCCGTCATGCCTCGGCCGATCTGGCGGCGCAGGCGCGCAAACGCCGGCTGCTGCTGGTGATCACCGACGGCAAGCCCAACGATCTGGACCACTACGAGGGCCGCCACGGCATCGAAGACACCTGCATGGCCGTGCGCGAGGCGCGCCGGGCGGGGCAGTCGGTCTTTGGCGTCACCATCGACAAGACCGGCAAAAGCTGGTTCCCGCGCATGTTCGGGCAAGGCGGGTTCGCGGTGATCCCCGACCCCAACCGCCTGACCATGGCCCTGCCGCAGATCTATCGCCAACTGGTCGGCGCATGAGTGATGCTTCGCTGATCGACGAGCTGCCCGGCGAATTGCTGATGTGGGTTCTGATCGTCTCGGAACTGCTGGTGTTCGGGGCCGGGCTGATCGCCTTCATGTGTGTCCGCCTGACCGATCCGTCGGGCTTTGCCGAGGCGCAATCACATCTCTACCGCACCGGGGCCGCGCTCAATACGGGGGTTCTGGTCACCTCGGGTTTTCTGGCGGCGCGGGCCCTGCGCTGGCGACAGGCAGCGCGCCGCGGCGCCGCGCGGCTGTCCCTGATCGGCGCGGCCCTGCTGGGCGTGATTTTCCTGATCATCAAGGGCGCGGAATATGCCGGCAAGGCCGCGCAAGGCATCAACTACGAGACCCACCCGTTTTTCCTGTTCTACTACCTTCTCACCGGGTTCCATGCCGCGCATGTGCTGGCCGGGGTCGCCATTCTGCTGCTGGTCGCCTGGCGCGACGATCCCCGCAATATCGAGGCGGGGGGCCAGTTCTGGCACATGGTTGATCTGGTCTGGGTCCTGCTGTTTCCGGTGATCTACCTGCTGGGGTGACGCAATGCCGAGTTTTTCTTTTGCCCGATACACCCATGCGGATCGTCTGACCCACGCCTGGGCCAGCCTGATCGCGCTCAGCCTGGCCTCGGCCCTGCTGACCCTCGTGCCCATTGAGCCCCGGCTGGTCGGGGGCGGCATCCTGCTGCTGGCCCTGTTCAAGGCCCGCATCATCCTGGCGCGGTATCTCGATCTTGAACGCAGCCCGGCCTGGCTGCGGGGCTTCACGCTGGTGCTGAGAACCTTTGCGGTACTGATCTTCGCGCTCTACCTGGTCTGAGGCAAAAAGAACCGCCGCGCACAGGGGCACGGCGGCTTGCCAGTTCAGGGACAGAAATCTATTGCGCGGCCATCGGCATCCGGGCGATCTGGCACCGTTGCCACAGCGCCGAGAGCGCGCCGACCAGATGGTCGATATCGGCATCGGTGTGCACGGGTGAGGGCGTGATGCGCAGCCGCTCGGTTCCTTTGGGCACGGTGGGATAGTTGATCGGCTGGATGTAGATGCCGAACTCTTCCAGCAGCGTGTCCGAGATGAACTTGCACTTGACCGGGTCGCCCACCATCACCGGGATGATGTGGCTGGGGTTGGGCAGATGCGGGATGCCCTCGGTGTCGAGCCGGGCGCGCACCTGGGCCACGCGCGCCTTCTGCAGGTCGCGTTCCGCATTCGATTGTTTCAGATGCCGGATCGAGGCCGCCGCCCCGGCGGCGATCGCCGGGGGCAGGGCGGTGGTGAAGATGAAGCCGCTGGCAAAGCTGCGCACGAAGTCGCACAGCGCGGCCGACGCGGCGATATAGCCGCCCACCACGCCGAAGGCCTTGCCCAGCGTGCCCTCGATCACGGTCAGACGGTGCATCAGACCCTCGCGCTCGGCGATGCCGCCGCCGCGGGGACCATAGAGGCCGACGGCATGGACCTCGTCCAGATAGGTCATGGCGCCGAATTCATCGGCCAGGTCGCAGATTTCCTTGATCGGAGCGATGTCGCCGTCCATCGAATAGACCGATTCAAAGGCGATCATCTTGGGCGCCTCGGGGTCGGCGGCGGCCAGCTTGGCGCGCAAGTCGTCCAGATCGTTGTGCTTCCAGATCACCTTCTGCGCCCGCGAATGGCGGATGCCCTCGATCATCGAGGCATGGTTCAGCGCGTCCGAGAACACGATCAGGCCGGGGATCTTTGCCGCCAGCGTCCCCAGCGCCGCCCAGTTCGAGACGTAGCCGGAGGTGAACAGCAGCGCCGCCTCTTTCCCGTGCAGGTCGGCCAGTTCGTGTTCCAACAGGACGTGGTCATGGGTGGTGCCGGAAATGTTGCGGGTGCCGCCCGCACCGGCGCCGCAGCGGTCCAGCGCATCATGCATTGCCGCCAGAACCGACGGGTGCTGGCCCATGCCCAGATAGTCGTTCGAACACCAGATCCGCACGTCCCGTGCCGCCGCGCCATCGGTCTGGCGGGCATTGGGGAAGGCACCGCATTTGCGCTGCAGGTCGATGAAGACACGATAGTTGCCCTCGGCCTTCAGGTCGCTGAGGCTCTGGCTGAAAAAACGCTCGTAATCCATGTCTCGATCTCCCCGGAAAACTGGCTGTTGGCGGGCAGACTATGGGTGCGCGCACGCCGGGAACATGACAATAGTCAAGCGACGCCGGGAAAAGGGTGGTGCGCGGCGCGCGGGTTTGGCATAGGCTGGCGCAGGGATGGATGGGCCGGGTTTTCGGCCGGACAAAAGGGGATGCCTTCGTGGCGCATGAAGCACAAAAAGCCATTGCGCGGCAGTCGCTGCTGCTCAAAAGCCTGCCGGATCAGCATGTCGAAACCCTGCTGAGCCACGCGATCTGGCGCCAGTATGACCGTGGCGAAACGATCTTTGTGCAGGAAGAAAGCGCCCAGGCCGTGCATGTCGTCCTGGCCGGATGGGTCAAGCTGTTCCGCATGTCGCCCACCGGGGCCGAGGCCGTGGTCAGCGTCTTTACCCGCGGCGAAAGCTTTGGTGAGGCGGTGGCCTTGCGCAATGTGCCCTATCCGGTTTCGGCCGAGGCTGTCTCGGCCTGCGAGATCATGCACATTCCCAGCCCGGTGCTGATTTCCTTGATGAAGACCGACCCCGAGATCGGGATCTCGATCCTGGCTTCGACCTTCACACATTTGCATTCGCTGGTGTCCCAGCTGGAACAGCTCAAGGCCCAGACCGGGGCGCAGCGGGTGGCCGAGTTCCTGTTGAACCTGTGTGACTGCGACGAAGGCGCCTGCGAAGTCGAACTGCCCTATGACAAGATGCTGATCGCGGGGCGTCTGGGCATGAAGCCCGAAAGCCTGAGCCGTGCGTTTTCGCGGCTCAAGGCGGTTGGGGTGAAGATCAACCGCAACCATGCCGAAATCTCGGACATTCCGCAGCTGCGAGACTATGCCGACAGCGACCCGGCCGACAACTGGGGGCGCTGAACGCGCCCGGTCAAAGCCGCAACCCGTCCTCTCCGAACGTCAGTGCATTGGCCGGATCATAGTCGATGCCGACCTGCGTCCCCGGGGACACCTGATGCTGACCAAAGGCCCGAACGGTAAAGGGCTTGTCGGTCCCGATGTCGACCAACACGTTGGTATCTGCGCCAAGGTTTTCCACGTGAACGACTGTGCCCGAAAGCGGACCCGACTGCCCAAGGCGAGCGTATTCAGGGCGAATGCCGATGAGTTGCCGCCCAGATCCACCGATCCGATCGGCGGGCACGAAATTCATCGCCGGAGACCCGATGAACTCGGCCACGAACCGGTTGGCGGGGTTGTTGTACAGCTCCATCGGGCTGCCGATCTGTTCGACCCGGCCGTCCCGCAACACGACGATCTTGTCCGCCAAAGTCATCGCCTCGGTCTGGTCGTGGGTCACGTAGATCATGCTGGCGTCGATCTGGCGGTGCAGGTTTGCGATTTCGACCCGGGTGTTCAGGCGCAGCGCGGCATCCAGGTTCGACAGCGGTTCATCGAACAGGAACAGTTTGGGGTTGCGCACGATCGCGCGGCCGATCGCGACGCGCTGGCGCTGACCGCCGGACAACTCGGCCGGGCGACGTTCTAGATAGGGATCCAGTGACAACATGCGGCTGGCTTCGGTGATGCGGCGCGCGATTTCGTCCTTGGGATGCCCGGCCTGCTTCAAGCCTAGTTCCATGTTCCCCCGAACAGTCAGATGCGGATACAGCGCATAAGACTGGAACACCATCGCGATGCCGCGCTTGGCGGGTGGGACCTCGTTGACGGTCTGGCCATCGATTTCGACCGTTCCCGAGGTCGCCTCTTCAAGCCCCGCTATCACGCGCAGCAGGGTGGACTTGCCGCAACCCGAGGGGCCCACAAAGACCACGAATTCGTTCTCCTCGACGGTCAGGTCGATGTTTTTCAGCACGTTCACCTGTCCGAAGGACTTGCACACATTGGTCAGTTTCAGGGCGGTCACGTCACGTCTCCTTCAGGTCGACCGGCTGGCCGGATCGAATGCTTTGGTCGGCGGCAAGGCAGATCCGCAGGGATTGCACCGCGTCATTCATATGGCGGGTCAGGTCGATGTCCCGCGCGATGGCTTGCAGCATGTAGGCTTGTTCGGCGTCGCAAAGTTCCTGGTGGCCGGGTTCGCCATCCATCTCGATCAGGGTGTCGCCGCTGGCTTTGTGCACCAGAATGCCGCCCACCTTCGTGTGGCCGTCCACATCATCGGATGCGCCCCTGTTGCCTTCGGTAATTGAAACCGCGCCATTGGGTGAAACGATGTCTTTCACGAAGAACGCCGTTTCGGACATCATAGGACCCCAACCAGCCTCATACCAACCAACCGAACCATCTTCGAACACCACTTGGAACTGGCCGTAATTGTACATGTCGGGCGCGATTTCGTCCGACAAACGCAGGCCCATTCCGTTGACCCGAACGGGCCGGGCATCGGTAATCTGGCACATGACGTCGACGTAATGCACACCGCAGTCCACGATGGGTGAGGTGGTTTGCATCAGCGCCTTGTGCGTCTCCCATGTCGGGCCGTCGGACTGCTGATTCAGGTTCAGGCGAAAGACATAGGGGCCGCCCAGGTCGCGCGCCTCGGATATCAGCCGCATCCACGAGGGGTGATGCCGAAGGATGTACCCAACCACCAGCTTGCGGTTGGCTTCAGTGGCCTTCTCGACGACACGGCGTGCGTCCGCGACGGTGGTGGCCAAGGGTTTCTCGACGAACACATGCGCACCGGCGTCCATTGCGGCACAGGCATAATCGGCATGGCTGTCGGAATAGGTGGCAATCACGGCCAGATCAGGGTTGGTGTCCGCAAGCGCCGTATGGAAATCGATGAAGACCGGATACCCCTGCAAATCCGGGTGATCCACTGTCCCGGATCGGTTCACCAGACCCACGATCTGGGCGTCGGGATGGTGATGATGCGCCAGCGCATGACTGAGGCCCATGTTGCCCAAACCTGCGATCAGAACCCGGATCATTTGACCGCCCCCGAAGTGATCCCGCGGATCAGTTGCCGCGAGAATATGACATAAAGAACCATGACCGGCAGGATCGCCATGCTGAGCGCGGAAAGCACCGCGTTCCAGTCGGTGACGAACTGACCGATGAAGACCTGGCTACCGAGGGTCAGGGTCTTGGTCTCTTCGGCCGGGGCCAGGATCAGCGGGAACCACAGGTCGTTCCAGATCGGGATCATGTTGAACACCGCCACGGTCGCCATCGCCGGACGCACCAGCGGCAGAACAAGGCGGAAGAAGATGGTGTATTCGCTCAGCCCGTCGATGCGGCCTGCGTTCTTGAGGTCGTCGCTGACTTGCCGCATGAACTCGGACAGGATGAAAACGGCCAGCGGCAGGCCCTGTGCGGTGTAGACGAGGATCAGCGCCATCAGCGTGTTGACCAGACCGGTCGCCACCATCATGTCCAGGATCGCAACCGTGCCGATGCGGATCGGGATCATGATGCCCAATGCAAGGTACAGGCCCATCAGCGTGTTGCCCTTGAACCGGTATTCGCTGAGCGCGAAAGCCGCCATTGCGCCGAACAGCAGGATCAGGAACAGCGACACGACAGTGACAATCATCGAATTCTGGAAATACAGGAAGAAGTCGCCCTGTTTCATCACCGTCTGGTATCCGATCATCGAGAACGAGTCGGCATCCGGCAGCGCCAGCGGTTCACGGAAGATCGCCTTGCGCGATTTGAAGCTGTTGATCACGATCACGAAGACCGGAAACAGGGCGATCAGCGTATAGAGGATCAGCGCGCCATGCATGGCGGCGATGTTGAAGGGGTTTCTGCGGGCTTTGTTCATTCTCCTCGGGCCCCTCAGAACTGATACCGGCGGATGCGGGTCTGGATCAGGAACAGATAGATGCAGACCCCCGTCAGGATGATGGCGAACATGCCCGTTGCGATGGCCGATCCCATATGCGGGTCACCGAGCTGCAATTGGAACCCGAAGAAGGTCCGGTACATGAACGTGCCAAGGATGTCGGTCGAGAAGTCCGGCCCCGCCAGAGCACCTTGGGATGCGTAGATCAGGTCGAACGCATTGAAATTACCGACAAACGTCAGGATCGAGATGATGCCGATCGAAGGCAGGATCAGCGGCAGCTTGATCTTCCAGAATGCGGACATGCCGGTGATGCCTTCGACTTCGGCAGCCTCGAGGATCTCTTCGGGGATCGACAGCAGGGCGGCATAGATCAACATCATCGGAATGCCCACGAACTGCCAGACCGAAATCAGGGCCAGCGTGGTCAGCGCGTATTCCTCTTTGCCCAGCCAAGGCGCGAACAGAGATTTGAGTCCGACCGCGGCCAGCATATCGGGGGCGATGCCCCAGATCGGCGACAGGATCAGCTTCCAGGCGAAGCCAACGATCACGAAGGACAGGATCGTCGGGATGAAGATGGCCGAACGGTAAAACGCCGCAAAGCGCAGGCGAGGGTGGCTGAGGATCGCCGCCAGTGCGATCCCGATCGGATTCTGCACCAGCATGTGAATGAAGAAGAACCAGAAATTGTTGCCAAGTGCGTTCCAGAACGCATCCGACCAAATCGGGTCGCCGAACAGGGTGCGGAAGTTGTCCAGGCCTACGAAAACACGGGCCTGATCGACCTCGGTGTAAAGCGCCAGCCGCAGCGTATTGAACAGCGGAAAGACCATGACGGCCGAGTAGACCAGCACTGCGGGTGCCAGAAACACCACGATGTGCCATTTGATCCGGCGATTGCCCATGTTGTTCCTCGAAAGCTCAGGGTGGCTCTGGCCGCCTGGCCAGAGCCGTTTGCGTCACGAAAGACGGGTTACTGGTGCGGGGCGTACCAGCTGGCCAACCCGTCCTGCAGGCGCTTGCCGGCGTCCTCGGGCGATTCCTCGCCCTTGATCACCTGAGCCGATGCGTTCCATGTCTCGTTCTCAAGGTTGGGCGTTCCACGCGACAGGATCTGATAGGTGGACCGGATGGTCGAGTTGCACTCGTTCCGCCAGCTGACGAATTCCTGTGCCAATGGGTCCTCCATCGCCACATCGAAGCTGGAGAGAGAAAAGAAGCCGGGCAGCGCGTTTGCATAGATCTGCGCGAATTCCTCGGAACCGACCCAGTTCAGGAAGGTGCGTGCCGCATCGGCGTTGGGCGACGCCGCGTTCAGACCAATGGCGATGTCGGTGTGATCCGAGATATAGCACTCGTCCCCGGCATTCTGGACCGGCGGCTTGAAGGCGCCCATCTCGAAATCGGCCAGGTTGTTGAAGCCGCTGATCTCCCAGCTGCCGGCCGGATAGATGGCGGCGCGGCCCAGCGTGAACAGGTTCTGGCTGTCGGGATAGGTCTGCGCTTCGAACCCGTCGCCCAGATAGGCGCCCCATTTGGCCAGCTGGCGGTAGGGGGCGACCCACGGCTCGTCCGTCAGTTTCTGAGAACCTTCGATCAAGGCGAGGCGACCTTCTTCGCCCTTCCAGTAGTTCGGCCCGATGTTGTTGTAACCCATGGTGGCCGCTTCCCATTGGTCATTGGTGCCCATGGCCATGGGGATATAGGTGCCGTCTTCCTTGATCTTGTCCAGAACGGCAAAGAACTCGGCTTCGGTTTCCGGAACCGACAGGCCCAGCTCGTCGAACGCGTCCTTGTTGTAGATGAACCCATGGATCACCGAGGCCATCGGCACGCAGAAGGTGGCCGAGCCGTCATCGGTCTGCCACGCTGATTTGGCGACGTCCGAGAAATTCGCCATGCCTTCCAGATCAGAAAGATCGGCCAGCTTGCCCGCCTCGTACAGGCCAAGTGAGGTGTCGAAGGGACGGCAGGTGATCAGGTCTCCCGCCGAGCCGGCATCCAGTTTGGCGTTCAGGGCGGCGTTGTATTCCGCGGGGGCCGATGGGGTGAACTTGATCTTGATGTCGGGATGCTTGGCCTCAAAGGCCGGGATGATCTTTTCCTGCCACAGGGCCAGGTCGTCGTTGCGCCAGCTTTCGATGGTCAGCGTGGTTTCGGCCGTTGCCGCACCGGCCAGGGCCGATGACGCCAGCAGCATGGCAGTCAGTGTAGTTGTTCTCATGATGTATTCTCCCTTTTGGTCTTCTTCTTGGTTCAAACCTGGTCCAACGCAGGGCGCAGATGGCCGCCCGATGCCGTCAGCAGTTCACTGGCCTGCGCTCGTGTTGCGGCGCCGGCGGCCAAAAGTACGGCAAGCTTCAGGTTGCCTTCGGCGCGATCCAGGGCATCAGCGGCGTGCTGAGGTGTGGCGCCGGTTATGTTCCGGATGATTCCTTCTGCGCGCTGACGCAGCTTGGCATTGTCGGCGACCACGTTGACCATCATGCCGTCATGCACATGCCCCAACCTGACACCCATGAGAGTCGAGAGCATGTTGAGCGCCGCCTTTTGCGCGGTTGCGGCGCCCAGTCGGGTCGATCCGGCAATGACTTCGGGCGGGGTGTTCAGGCAAATTGCGCAATCGGCGTGCTCGAACAGCGGTGCGTCGTCGTTGTTAGCGATGCAGATGGTTTTGGCGCCGCGGGACTTTGCAATTCCGGCGAAGGTCAGCGGGTAGGGCGTGGTGCCGCTGGCGGATATCGCGATCACAGTGTCCGTGGGGCGGAGGTCGGCAGCGGCGATTTCGGCCGTCCGAGTGTCATCTTCGGTGTGGCCCGGCATCTCCGCCCCGGTTGGTATGCCGCCGGCCATGCAGATGGCGATTGAATCTGGCGACAGGCCGAATGTCCCCGGTATTTCCGCCCCATCGGCCAAGCCCATCAGCCCGGACGAGCCGGCGGCGGCATAATACAGCCGCCCCCCGGCGCGGATGGTTTCTGCCATCAATGCCGCACCTTTCGAGATATCCGGAAGGCAAGCATCCAGCCCGTTCAGCGCGGCTTTCTGCGCATCCAGCAGCAGGCGCAGAACTTCGGCGTCCGGGCGCAGGTCCAGCCCCTCGGATTCGTCGCGCAGCATTTCGGTTTGCGGCAGCATGTGCGGCGTCATGTGATTCCCCTTTGGCACCAAAGATAATACCTATATAATACCTTTTGTCTACCATTCGTTTCAATTCACCAAGTGCCCACCAAAAAGCGCAAAAAATAGCGAGTCTTGGCCACAAGAGGTCTTTTTTTCAGCCGAAAGGTATTGTAAAGGTATCTATATGGATGAGTCCCTCCCATATCTCATTGCAATTGACGGTGGCGGTACGCGCTGCCGGTTTGCCATGGCCGGACCCACCGGGCGGCATGATCTGGTTCTGGGAAGTGCCAATGTCTATTCCGATCGTGCGGCGGCTATCTCAACGCTGAATGCCGGGCTGCGGGCTCTGGCCGAGCGTGCTGCGATGCCCGAAGCGGCTTTGACCGGGATTCCGGTCTACGCTGGGTTGGCAGGCGTGACCGACGCGGACACAGGCGCTGAAATCGCACGGCACCTGCCATCGCGCATTGTGCAGATCGAGGATGACCGCCGCTCGGCCGTGGTCGGGGCGTTGGGGGCGGTCGATGGATGTTTGATCGGGATCGGCACTGGATCGTTCCTGGCGCGGCAAAGCGAGGGCGAAATCCGGTTGATTGGCGGATATGGGGCGCTCATCGGTGATGATGCGTCCGGGTATTGGCTAGGACAGCAGCTGCTGCGGCGGGTGTTGCTTGCAGCGGACGGAATAGCCCCCGACAGCGCGCTGACACGATCCGTACGCAGACGTTTTGACGAAGACCCCATGCAGATCGTGCGATTTGCGGGGCAGGCGCGGCCAGCCGAAATCGCAGACTTCGCACCCGAAATCATTGCGGCGGCTCAAAAAGGCGATGTGGTGGCCGTGGCCCTGATGCGCGAGGGCGCCGACTATGTCGCTGCAGGGCTTCAGGCCCTTGGTCGCGATGATCCCGAGCCGGTCTGTGCGTTGGGCGGGGTGGCATCGCATTACATCGCCTATCTTTCCGCCGAGGTGCAGAGCGCGATGATCGAACCGGCGGGCACCGCCCTTGACGGGGCGCTGCAGCTCGCCGCACAGCTGGCCGAGCGCGCCAGATTGGGGGCAGCATGACCGCCGAAACGATCGAAACCTTCCTCAGGACCGGTGACTGGATGCAGCGGGCCGTGGGGCCGCGGTACGTTCGATTGCGCAAGCGGATCGAAGAGGGCATCGAGAATGGTCTGCTGGCGGAAAGTGCACCGCTCCCGGCCGAACGCGAGATCGCAAACCTCACGGGCCTTTCCCGCGTCACCGTGCGTCGGGCGATGCAGGATCTGGTAGATCGGGGAATCGTCATTCAGCGCCAAGGCTCGGGCAGTTTCGTGGCCGACGGCACGCCTCGGGTCGAGCAATCCCTGTCACGGCTGACCTCGTTCACCGAGGACATGAATCGACGCGGTCTTGAATCCTCGAGCGAGTGGCTTGAGCGCGGTGTGCACACTCCGTCGCCCGAGGAGGTGATGGCGCTGGCCCTGTCCTCGGGTGAAGCGGTTGCGCGCATCTCGCGCCTGCGTATGGCCAATGATCGGCCCATGGCTATCGAACGGGCCTCGCTGCCGATCGACATTCTGCCGCGCCCGCAGGAGGTCGAAGCCTCATTGTACGAAGTCCTGGAGCGGGATGGAAACCGGCCAGTACGGGCGCTGCAGCGCATATCGGCGATCAATCTGGACAGCGCCGACGCGGGTTTGCTTGGGGTCGAACCCGGCGCGGCCGGGCTGCGCATTGTTCGAACATCATACCTGTCCAATCGGCGGGTCGTTGAATTCACTCGGTCGATCTATCGCGGCGACGCCTATGATTTTGTCGCCGAATTGCGGTTGGCCAACAGCTAGGACACATCATGCAACAGCAGATCACCCGGATGCGCCGGGAAATTGATGAAATCCCTGTGGCCGTAGAGCGGCTTCTTAGCCGGGGTCAGACAGATATTGAGGTGGTCGCTTCGGTTGCCCGCGAACTGGACCCGACATTTGTCGTGACGGTCGCACGCGGGTCTTCCGATCACGTCTGCACCTATCTCAAATACGCGTCGGAAATCCTGTTGGGTGTGCCGGTGGCCTCGGTCGGGCCGTCGATCGGATCGATCTACGACTCGGTTCTGCGCATGCGCCAGGCGATGTGCCTGTCGGTGTCGCAATCCGGCAAAAGCCCCGACATCGTGGCCATGGCTCGCAATGCCCGACGCGACGGCGCATTGACAGTAGCGTTGACCAACGACGCGGCTTCACCGTTGGCCGAGGTCAGCGATCACGCCATAGATATACAGGCGGGCCCCGAACTGAGTGTTGCGGCCACCAAGACATTCGTCACCTCGGCGGTGGCCGGCTTGTGGCTGTTGGCAGAATGGGGGCAGGATGCGGCGTTGCTGGCGGCGTTGCGCGACCTGCCCGAGCAGCTGGATCAGGCGGCCCGGATCGATTGGCCCGAAGTGCGTGACGCTATCGGTGCTCACCCGTCATTGTTCACGCTTGGCCGAGGTCAGGCACTGGCCGTATCGAACGAAGCTGCGCTGAAGTTCAAGGAGACCTGCCAGTTGCACGCTGAAAGCTATTCCTCGGCCGAGGTTCTGCACGGGCCGGTGTCCATCGTCGAGGACGGTTTTCCGGTACTCAGCTTTGCAGCGGCAGATGCGGCGGAGCCTGCGTTGGCGGAGGTGGCCGACGCAATCAGCGCCAAGGGTGCCCGTGTCTTTGCGACCACGGACAGGGTTACTGCCGCGACCCGCATTCCTCATGTCCGCACGGGGCATTCCCTGACTGATCCTCTGAGCCTGATCGTCTCCTTCTACGCGATGGTCGAGGCCTTTGCCGCCTCGCGCGGGATCGATCCGGACGCACCGCGGCATCTGAACAAGGTGACGGAAACCGTATGACCAGCGAACTGCAGGCTCTGGCGGGCGCGGACATTCTGACCCCTGCAGGTATCCTGCAGGATCATGTCCTTCTGTTCGCGGAAGGGCGTATCGAGGGCGTGACGCCTGTCTCGAACACTCCTGGCACAGCGAGGGTGTCGCAGCTTGACGGTGGCCTGCTGGTTCCGGGCTTCGTCGATCTGCAGGTCAATGGCGGCGGCGGGGCAATGCTGAACAACGCCCCGGATCTGGAAACGCTCCGCACCATGTCGGTGGCACATGCGTGTATCGGAGCAACGTCGATCTTGCCGACGCTGATCACGGATACGCCTGAGGTCACGCGCCGGGCCATCGCGGCCACGATTGCAGCCGTGAACGAGGGTGTTCCCGGCATTGTCGGGCTTCATCTGGAAGGTCCGCACCTGTCCCAAGCCCGAAAGGGTGCACATGATGCTGCCCTGATCCGACCAATGGCGCAGGCTGATCTGGATTTGTTGCTGGACACAGCCGCACGGTTGCCGGTTCTCAAGGTTACGGTGGCGCCGGAAAGCGTGACCGATGATCAGATACATGCCATGACCCAAGCGGGGATCGTCGTCTCGCTGGGCCATACGGATGCGAGTTTTGAAACCTGTCAGAAAGCGGCTCAGGCCGGCGCGCGTTGCGTCACACATTTGTTCAATGCTCAGAGCCAGATGGGTAACCGAGAGCCCGGCGTCGTAGGCGCGGCGCTGGCGCTTGGCGAGCTGTCTGCGGGCCTGATCGCTGATGGAATTCACGTCCACCTGGTTTCAGTGCGCAATGCCATCCGGGCAAAAAATGGGCCGGGTAGTGTCTTCCTTGTCAGCGACGCGATGGCGACCGCCGGGTCGGATATCGACAGCTTCCTGCTGAACGGCCGTCAGATCTTGCGCGACGGCAACCGGTTGACCCTCGCCGATGGAACGCTCGCCGGTGCGCATCTCGAGCTGTTGGACGCGGTTCGCAACGTGGTTGCATTTGCGCAACTGCCTTTGCAAGCTGCTTTCGACATGGCGACCCGGTTGCCTGCGGACTTGATCGGTAGATCGGATCTTGGCCGTTTGGCGGCCGGTGCCCGCGCCAATGTGCTGCATGTCTCCGACCACGGGCTGCTCCAGGTCTGGCAGGAAGGTCACACACTCAGCTGAAGGTTTTCAGGCCGACTTATGGTCGTCTGATTTTCCTCGACATGTCGGACCTTGGGCCGTTCATGTCGGGAATCTACATTGTGCACATCTTGTATTTTTCTTAGCCTTGGTGTCGGGCGCAAGCTTCACGCGTGCCCGGCAAGAGGATTGAGATGACGCCCGTGTTCAGATTTCAGGGGATCTATACCCCGGTGGTGACGCCCTATGCGGATGATTTCAGCGTTGATTGGGATGCCTTGGCCGAGGTGATCGAATACCTGGTCGGCAACGGCGTGCACGGTCTGATCTCGGGCGGATCCACCGGCGAAAACTATGCCCAGACCGTCGATGAAAGGCTGGAGCTGGCGCGTTTCACTCACCAGCGCTTGAAGGGTCGGCTGCCTTTGGTGTTTGGGACCGGCGCGATGTTGACGCCGGATTCGATCGCTTTGGCCCAAGGCGCGCGCCAGATCGGGGCCGATGCCATCCTGCTGGCAAGCCCGCCCTATTCGGTGCCGACGGACCGGGAAAACGCCCTGAATGCGCTGGCCATCGACAAGGCGGCCGATTTGCCGGTGATGCTGTACAATTATCCGCACCGCACCGGCACGATGATGGGGGCTGAGTTCCTCGACCGTGTGGGACGCAGCCGCAATTTCTGCGGCATCAAGGAAAGCTCGGGCGACATCAACCGTGTACACATGCTGGCGCGGGACTATCCGCATATCCAGCTGGGCTGCGGCATGGACGATCAGGCGCTGGAATTCTTCGCCTGGGGCGCGCCGTTCTGGGTCTGTGGCGGGTCGAATTTTCTGCCGCGCGAGCATGTGGCGCTGTATGAGGCCTGCGTGCTGAAGGGCGATTTCGCCAAGGGCCGCCGGATCATGTCGGCGCTGATGCCGTTGATGCGGGTGCTCGAACAGGGCGGCAAGTTCATCCAGACCATCAAGCATGGGGTCACGATGAACGGCATCCCGGCGGGCGCGGTGCGGCCGCCTCTGAAGGGGCTGAACAAGGATGACACGCGCGCGCTGGAACAGGTGACCCGCGTGTTGAAACGCAAGATCGCAGACATCATGGCGGAGGGCTGAGGCATGGGCTTGCTGACACGGGACGAATACGCATCCATCGCCGCCGGGCTGGACCTGCCCACCGGCGCTTTCATCGACGGCGGCTATCGCCCGGCGATCTCGGGCGCGGTGTTTCCCACGGTGAACCCGGCCACAGGCGCGGTGCTGACCGAGGTCGCGGCCTGCGCCGCCGCCGATGTGGACCTGGCCGTAGAAAAGGCGCGCGAGTCCTTCGACGACGGCCGCTGGTCGCGCCTGCACCCGTCGGCGCGCAAAGATGTGTTGATTCGCCTGGCCAAGCTCATGACCCGCAATGCCCGCGAACTGGCGGTGATGGAAAGCATCGACAGCGGCAAGACCATCTTTGACTGCGAAACCGTGGATGTGCCCGAGGCGATCCACTGCCTGAAATGGCACGCCGAGGCAATCGACAAGATTTACGATCAAGTCGCGCCCGCCAGCGACGACCACATCGCGATGATCCTGCGCGAACCGATCGGGGTGGTTGGGCTGGTGCTGCCGTGGAACTTCCCCTTGCTGATGCTGGCCTGGAAGATCGGCCCGGCGCTGGCGGCAGGGTGCTCGGTGGTGGTAAAGCCGGCGATGGAAACCCCGCTGACCGCGCTGCGTCTGGCCGAACTGGCGGCCGAGGCCGGGCTGCCGCGCGGGGTTCTGAACGTGGTTCCGGGTGGCGGCGCCGAG
Source organism: Ruegeria sp. CG3 (assembly GCF_056537205.1). Taxonomy (NCBI): domain Bacteria; kingdom Pseudomonadati; phylum Pseudomonadota; class Alphaproteobacteria; order Rhodobacterales; family Roseobacteraceae; genus Ruegeria; species Ruegeria sp. CG3. Next base: position 245,252 of record NZ_JBQFRC010000004.1, read on the forward strand.
GTGGGCGAACCCATCGGGCGGCATATGGATGTCGACATGGTGTCCTTCACCGGCTCGACCGGAACGGGCAAGAAATTCCTGTCCTATGCCGCCGAAAGCAACGCCAAGGAGGTGGTGCTGGAAATGGGCGGCAAGAACCCGGCCATCGTGCTGGAGGATGCCGAGAACCTCGACCGGGTTGCCGCCCATGTGGTGAACGGGGCGTTCTGGAACATGGGCGAGAACTGCTCGGCCACGTCGCGCCTGATTGTGCACCGTGCGGTCAAACCCGAGTTGCTGGAGCGCGTCGCCCATCATGCCCGCCAGTGGAACGTGGGCGACCCGCTGGACCCTGCAACCCGGCTGGGCGCGCTGGTCAGCAAAGACCATTTCAACAAGGTCTGCGGCTATCTGGACAAGGCGCCGTCAGTCCTTCTGGGCGGCAAGGCCGAGAACGGGTTCGTCGAGGCAACCGTGGTCGAGCTGCCGGACAATGACGCGCCGCTGGCGCGCGAGGAAATCTTTGGGCCGGTCCTGTCGGTGATCGAGGTCGCGGGGTTCGATGAGGCCATCGCGATGGCCAATGACACGCCATATGGGCTGTGCGCGTCGCTATTCACCGCCAATGCCAAGCGTGCCCTGCGCGGTGCCCGCGCGATCCGGGCCGGAACCGTGACGGTGAACAGCTTTGGCGAGGGCGACATCTCGACCCCGTTCGGCGGCTACAAGCAGTCGGGCTTTGGCGGGCGGGACAACGGGCTGCATGCGCATGACCAGTACACGCAGCTGAAGACGCTGTGGATCGACCTGTCGGATGATGCCGACGAGGCGGTGGATTGACGCGTTTCACCGCTTGCCGCCTGCCGGTTCAGCGCGGCCCGGCGGCGTGGAATGCCCTGCTGGGCCCGCAACCTCCCGCGCGGCAGCTTTCAGGCAATATCACCGCCGATTTCACCATCGTGGGCGCCGGTTTTGCCGGGCTGTCTGCTGCGCGGCGTTTGCGGCAACTGGCGCCCGATGCGCGGATCGTGGTGCTTGAAGCCGGGTGTGTGGCGGAAGGCGCGGCGGGGCGCAACTCGGGCTTCATGATCGATCTGCCGCATGATCTGGCCTCGGACGACTATGCCGGGGCGGGCGATGACCGGGCGATGATCAGGCTGAACCGGCAGGCTATCGCCTTTGCCCGTGCGGCGGTCGAGCAATACGGCATTGACCCCAACTATTTCGATCCGGCGGGCAAAGTGAACGGCGCGGCCAGTCCGGCGGGACATGCGCACAACCAAAGCTATGCCCGCCATCTGGACAGCCTCGGCGAGCGGTCCGAGATGCTGGACCGGCAGCAGATGCAGGAACTCACTGGTTCCGGGCACTATGTCTCGGGGCTGTACACGCCGGGCACGGTCATGCTGCAGCCGGCGGGCTATGTGCGCGGTTTGGCGGCGGGGTTGGCCGCCGATGGGGTGCAGATTTTTGAATGCGGCGCGGTCACTGGGTTCCAGCGCGACGGGGCGGGCTGGCGCGTGCAGACCGCGCGTGGGCAGGTCTCGACCGGCCGGCTGATCCTGTCGGTGAACGGCCATCTGGAAAGTTTCGGGGTGGAACGTGGCCGGCTGATGCAGCTGTTTCTGTTCGCGGCGATGACGCGAGAACTGGAGGCCGATGCGCTGGCCCGGCTGGGTGGCCAGCCGCGCTGGGGCGTGACCCCGTCCGATCCGATGGGCACCACCATGCGCCGGATCGACACCGGGCAGGGCGGCAACCGGATCATCACCCGCACCTGCGCCGTGCTGCGCCCGGGCATGGAGGCGCGGGCAGCGGACCTGCGGCGCGCAGCTGCGGTGATGCGGCGCAAGTTCGACCGGCGCTTTCCGCAGTTGCGCGGCATCGCGATGGAGTACGAATGGGCCGGCCATCTATGCCTGAGCCTGAACGGCGTCTCGGTCACCCGCGAGATCGAGACCGGCGTTTATTCCGCCTGCGTCCAGAACGGGTTGGGTACCGCGCGCGGCACCCTGACCGGGATCGCCGCGGCCGAAATGGCCTGTGGCGTGCGGTCCGGGATCAGCGAGCATTTCGAAGCCGAGGACCGTCCCAAACGCCTGCCGCCCCGACCGTTGTCTGAGGTCGGCGCCAACATGGTGCTGCGCTGGAAGGAATGGCGCGCGCGCAACGAATGAAAAAGGCCCGCCTGACAGGCAGGCGGGCAAGTGGAGTGTTTCCTAACAGTGCTGGTTCAACTCGTCGGCGGCGGGGATCTCCCGCTCGCGCCGGGCGATGTAGTCGCGCAATGCCTCGTCGGTGGCCGGGTCCAGGCGGGGCTCTTGATACTCGGCCAGCAGCTTGCGGGCGTGGTTCAGGGCGCGCTCGGTGATCTCGACTTCGCCCTCGGCCACCCATTGTTCGATCGAGTTGTTGTCGAACAGTTCGGGCATGAAGAACGCCTCCTGGAAATTGTCCTGCGTGTGCGGATGGCCCAGGTAATGCCCGCCGGGGCCGATATCGGATACGGCCGCAACGGCCTCGTCGAAATCGTGCCACTTCGGGCCCTCGGCCATGCGGTAGGCCATGGCGCATTGCTCGGCATCGACAACGAACTTGGCGGTCGAACAATGCATCCCGGCCTCGTTCCAGCCCGCCGAATGCCAGATATAGTTGGCCCCCGCATGGATCACCGCCGACAGCGTGGTGGCGGATTCATATCCCGCCTGCGCATCGAATGTCTTGGCCCCGCCCAGCGTGTTCGAACTGCGCCAGGGCACGCCGTAGTGCCGGGCCATCTGGCCGATCATGAAGTTCATCAAGCTGATCTCGGGCGTGCCGGCCATCGGCGCGCCGGATTTCATGCTGACGGTCGACAGGTAGTGCCCGTAGATCGCCGGACAGCCGCGCCGGATCACCTGCGTATAGGCCAGCGCGCTCAGCGCCTCGGCGTTCAGCTGCGCGACCGTCGCCGGCACGCTCGCAGGTGTGTTGGCCCCGCCCAGCACGAAGGGCGAGCACAGCACCGGCTGGTTGCGGCGGCAGAAGGCGCGCATCGCCCCCAGCATGGTCTCGTCCCAGACCAGCGGCGAGTTGCCGTTGCAGTTGCCGGTGGTGACGGGGTGATCCTCCATGAACTCTTCGCCGAACAGGATCGCGCACATCTCCATCACGTCCTCGGCGTTTCTGGGCGAGGTGGTCATGCCCATGAAGGTCTTGTCGGAATATTTCATCGACGAATAGGTGATGCGCAGGTGGCGCTGGCTGATCGGGTGATCATAGGGCTCGACGATGTGGTGGGCGCTGGAATGCAGCGCCGGCAGCATGTGGCTGAGCTTGTGGAATATCGCCAGGTCGTCCAGTGTCGGATTGCGGCGCACGTCGTCCAGATCGCGCAGAAACGGCGCGCCGGTCATCGGCACGAAAATCGCGTGCGGCCCGCCCAGGCGCACATTCTTGCGCGGGTCACGGGCGTGATAGATGAAGTCCGAGGGGATCGTCGCGATCAAGTCGCGGACCAGCCCGCGATCAAGATATACCCGCTCGCCGTCAACCTTGGCTCCAGCCGCCTTCCAGTCGGCCAGCGCAATCGGGTCGCGGAACTGCACGCCAACGTTTTCGAGGATGTCCATCGAGGCTGCGTCGATCCGCTCGACCTGTGACCCGTCCATCACTTCGCACAGCGGGATGTTGCGGGTCAGGACCGGCAACATGTCAAAGCTGGGCGCGGTGCGCAGGGCGCGGCGGGCGGCGCGGCCTCCGGAGCGGACGCGGGTGGCGGTCTGGGTCATTCTGGGCCTCCTTTGACACCAGTCTGACCAGCAACTGGGGGCGCGACCTGCAGGATTGCGAAATACTGTTGCGGAATGCGACATCGAGCCCGTGCATTGCCCGCAACAGCTGCTAAGCTGCGCTCCGCAGGATCAGGAACAATGCACAGAGCAGACCGAGAATGAATTCCGCCACATCTGAAACCGCCCGGCTTGAGGGCGAGTACGATTATATCATCATAGGCGCGGGTACCGCGGGCTGCGTGCTGGCCAACCGGCTGACCGAGGACCCCAAGACACGGGTTCTGCTGCTCGAGGCGGGCAAGTCGGACAACTACCACTGGGTCCACATCCCGGTGGGGTATCTGTACTGCATCGGCAATCCGCGCACCGACTGGATGATGAAAACCGCGCCCGAGCCGGGGCTGAACGGGCGGTCGCTGGTCTATCCGCGGGGCAAGGTGCTGGGCGGGTGCAGCTCGGTCAACGGGATGATCTACATGCGCGGGCAGGCGGCCGACTATGACCATTGGCGGCAGCTGGGCAATGCGGGCTGGGGCTGGGACGATGTGCTGCCCTATTTCCTGAAATCCGAAGATCACCACGCCGGCGACAGCGAAATGCACCGGGCTGGTGGCGAGTGGAAGGTTCAGAAACAGCGACTGAGCTGGGAGATCCTGAAGGCCGTGCAGGACGGCGCGCGCGAGATCGGCATCCAGCCGCGCGCCGATTTCAATGACGGCAACAACGAAGGCTCGGGGTTTTTCGAGGTCAACCAGAAGAACGGCGTGCGTTGGAACACGGCCAAGGGATTTCTGCGCCCGGCGAGGAAACGGCCCAACCTGCGGGTCCTGACCGAGGCCGAGACGCTGGGCCTGATCCTCGAAGGCAAGACCGTGCGTGGCGTGCGCTTTGCCCGTGGCGGCATCGAATACCGGGCCCTTGCCCGGGCCGAGGTTCTGCTGGCGGCGGGGTCGATCAACTCGCCCAAGCTGCTGGAGCTGTCGGGGATCGGCGACCCTCAGGTGCTGGCGGCGCAGGGGATCGCGGTTCAGCATGAAAGCGCGGGCGTGGGGGCGAACCTGCAGGACCACCTGCAGATCCGAACCGTGTTCAAGGTGCGGAACGCGAAAACCCTGAACACCATGGCCAACAGCCTGTGGGGCAAGGCGCGCATCGCGGCGCAATACGCCCTGACCCGGTCGGGTCCGATGGCGATGGCGCCCAGCCAGTTCGGCATGTTCACCAAATCCGACCCGATGCTGGCCACGCCGGATCTGGAATATCACGTGCAGCCGCTGTCGACCGACCGGCTGGGCGACCCGCTGCATCCGTTCCCCGCCATCACCGTCTCGGTCTGCAATCTGCGGCCCGAAAGCCGGGGGCACTGCCACATCACCACGCCCGATCCGAAGGCTCAGCCCGAGATCAGGTTGAACTACCTCTCGGCCGAGCGCGACCGGCAGGTGGCGGTCAAATCCGTGCAGCAGGCCCGGCAGGTGATGGCCGCGCGGGCGCTGGCACCCTATTACCCGCAAGAGGTTCTGCCTGGCCCCGAGATCAACGACCAACAGGGCCTGCTGGATGCGGTGGGCGACATCGCCACCACGATCTTTCACCCGGTCGGCACCTGCCGCATGGGCAGTGACGCCGCCGCGGTGGTCGATCCACAACTGCGCGTTCGGGGTCTGGAGGGGCTGCGGGTGGTCGATGCCTCGGTCATGCCGAAGATCGTCTCGGGTAATACCGCCTCGCCCGTGATCATGATCGCGGAAAAGGCCGCCGACATGATACGTGGACGGGCATGAGCACGGCACAGGGGCTTGCGCCTTGGCCTGCCGGACATAAATGACCGCCAGCTTCATCAACCGAAAAGCTGAACCGATGCAGGACACATTGATTTTCGAACGCCGGTCGCTGAACGCGGCAAAATGGGCCAGCCTGTTCATGGCAGGCGCCGGGGTTGTGGTCGGGTTGCTGGCAAACTCCGACGCGCTGTTGCTGGACGGGCTGTTCTCGGGGCTCAATTTCGCAACGGCAGTGGTGGCGGGATGGGTCGCCGCCTCGATCCGTCGCGCTCCGGACCAGAACCGCCCCTTCGGATACGAGATCGACGAATCCGTCTTCGTGATGTTCCGCAGCCTGCTGTTGTTCGGGATCATCCTGATGGCAGCCGGTTCGGCGGTGAACCGTCTGCTGGCCTATGCCAAGACGGGCGAAGCCGCGCCGGTGGTTCTGGAATGGATCCTGATCTATGCCGGGTCGATGGCGGCGATCTGTCTGGCGCTGTTCGCCTATCATCGCTGGAACTGGCGCCGCACCGGCAAGACCAGCGATCTGCTGCGGGTCGAGTCCCGGGCCGCGATGGTCGACGGGGTGCTGAGCCTTGGGGCCGGGGCGGCGTTTTTCGCGATCAACCTGCTTGAGGGCGGGCCGCTTGCCGGTCTGGTTCCGGTGTCTGATGCATTGGTGGTGTTGCTGCTGTGCCTGGCGCTGCTGCCGCAACCGATCAAAGTGTTTCTGGGCGCGCTGCGCGATATCGTGGGTGTGGCGCTGCCGGCCGATGCCCGGGCCGAGATCATTGGGCAGGCCCGCCGGATCTGTGCAGACAGCCCGTTTCAGGTGCTGGATGTGGCGACGGTGCGCAGCGGGCGAGCGCTGTTCCACCTTGTCTATCTGAAACCCGCCGAACCCGTGACGATCGAAGCCTTCGAGGCCGTCCGCGACCGGCTGGCCCAGGCCGCAAGTCCGGGCCGGGTCGCGTTGACACTGGCCTCGGACCCGCCCTTCGGCGCGGCCTCGCGCGCTCAGTAATCGGCGACCAGCAGGAACTCGGGCGCGGTGTCTTCCTCGATCGTGGCAAAGCGCGGGATCGGCTGCTCGAACACGTTGTCGGTGCGGTCGTCATTGACGGTCGAGACTTCGCCGATCAGACAATCGCCTTTTTCCGCCCAGAAGGCGTGCCAGATACCGGGCATCAGCGTGACGCTTTCGCCCGGTTTCAGGCGCAGATGCTCGCCGGGCTGGATTGTCACTGGGCAGGCGTCGCTGGGTACGGTGACGGGGGTGTCGCGGTCGATGCTGCCATCGGGTGCCGAGGCGTAGATCTCCATCACCAGATCGCCGCCGCCGCGGTTGATGATGTCCTCGGCCTTGACGATGTGGCGATGCATCGGCGACAGCTGTTTGTCACGCGAAATCAACAACTTCTCGGCATAGAGCATGCCCCGTCCTGCGCTCAGGTCCTTTTCGTCGCCATTGCGCAGGGTGAACAGGAACAGACCCAGCTCGTCGAACTTGCCCTGGCCGTAATCGGTGATGTCCCAGCCAAGGCCGCGGGCGCGGATGCCGGCGGCGTGCGGGCTGCGCATCTGCTCGGGCGTCCAGTCGGCAAAGGGCGGCAGGGCAAAGCCGAACGAATTGATGAAGGCCTGCGCCTCGGCTTTGATGCGGTTGATCTCGGATCGTTTCATATCGGTGCTTTCGATGACTTATAGCTCGTGTGCCCAGGGCGGGTTGGCCCCGGCGCGGGATACGGTGACGGCGGCGACCTTGCCGCCCAGTTCCAGCGCGGCGCGCAGGTCGTCGGGCGAGATCGCGCGGAGCGCCTGTTTGGTCAGCAGCCCGGCGCGGTGCAGTTGCGCCAGAACCCCGGCGTTGAACGTATCGCCCGCGCCCACCGTGTCGACCACCTGAACCGGCGTGACCGGCACTGAAACCGTGCGGCCATCGGCCAGATACCCGGTCGCGCCCTGGCTGCCGCGCGTGACGATCACCACGGCGGGGCCCGCCTGCAGCAGCAGCGGCACTTTTTCCTCCAGCGTTTCGGGGCCGGGGACGATCCAGTCCAGATCTTCGTCCGAGACCTTGACGATATCGGCCTGCGCGATCATCCGGTTCAGGCGGGTGCGGTAGCGGGTCTGGTCCTGGATGAAGTCTGGGCGGATGTTGGGGTCGATCATCACCGCGCGCTCGGCCCCGTGGCGGTCCAGCAGGGCGGCATAGGCATCGGCGCAGGGCTCGCAGGCTAGGCTGATGCCGCCGAAATACAGCGCCGAGGTCGCGCTCAACTGGTCCGGCATGTCCTCGGGGCGCAGCATCCGCCCGGCCGAGTTTTCATCGACGAAGGTATAGGTTGCGTGCCCGTCCTGCAGTTGTACGAAGGCCAGCGTGGTCGGACGGTCCGAAAGAACAACCTGCGAGCCGTCCACATGACTGTCTTTCAGGGCCTGCGCCAATTGCTGGCCGAACATGTCGCTCGACAACCCTGTCAGCATTCCGGCAGGCGCACCAAGCCGGCCCAGGGCGATGGCGGTGTTGAACACCGCGCCACCCGAATGCGGCACGAAACCTTGCGCGTCCGAAACCGTCGGTTCCGCGATCATGTCGATCAGGGCCTCGCCACAGCACAGGATCATGTCCCGGCTCCTTCCTTCTGCAAAGATCAGGCGGTGAGTTTACCGCGCGAGCGCATTTTTGCAGAAGTTGTTAGCGCCAACAATGCCAAATTCAGCCTGTTCCGACACATAAACGCCAAAGCCTTGCCGCAGCGCGTCGAACCGGCCGCCGGCGTTGAAGGCGGCCAGGAAGTCGTCGCCGAACAGCCAGCGGTTCTTCTCGGCCACGCCGCCCACAAGGAAGACGCCGCCGGTGGGCATCACGGTGACGGCCATGTCGCCCATCACGGCACCCAGATGGGTGGTGAAGATCTGCGCGGCGCGCATGGCGAGCGGATCGGACCCGTCGCGCGCGGCCTGCAGGATGTCCCTGGCGGGCAGGACGGGCGTCTCGGGCTGGCCTGCGGCCATGCCCACGGCACGATACAGGATCGGCAGGCCCGTACCGCTGAGGAACATCTCGGCCTCGAGCGTCAGGCTGTCGCCAAAGAAACACTCGGGCGCGATCCGGCGGGCGGCTTCGAACACGTCCACTTCGTCGCGGGTGCGGGGTGACAGGCCGACATGGCCGCCCTCGCCCGAGACGGTGTGATAGTGGCCTTCGGAATACAAAAGCGCGCCGACACCCAGCCCGGTGCCGGGGCCGACCACCAGTCGGGTGCCCTTTGGCGGGGTTGGATCGCCCTGCAGGGCCTGCACGTCATCGCCGGTGATCTCGGCCACCGACCACGCGGCGGCGGTGAAGTCGTTGATGACAAAGGTGTGGTCCGCGCCGGTGGCCGTGGCGATGTCGGCCTCGGACAGATCCAGATTGGCATTGGTCAGGCGGATCGTGCCATTGCGCACCGGGCCTGCGCCCGCGGCGACCACGGCGCGCGGCGGCGTTCCGATCTCGGTGCACAGGTCGTGCAGGGCGGCCAGAAACTCGGGCAGGGTGCCGGTGGGCGATTTGCGCAGATCGGTGAGCGTGCCATTGGTGACGACCCCCAGCCGCGTGTTGGTGCCGCCGATATCGGCCACCAGGTTCCAGTGGTCGTGCATCGCGCCCCTGGGCTGCGCCATCGGCACCGAGACCGGATCGCCCTGAGCCAAAGCGGCCTGCATCGCCCGGAACGAGGCCTTGGGGCGCCGTTCCAGCGTGTCGAAATCGACATCGACCAGGCCGAACCGCTTCTCGTATCCCAGCGCCCATTCGTAATTGTCCAGCAGCGACCAGATGAAATAGCCCGTGACCGGGACGCCCTGATCCAGCGCGTCCTGCACCGCGGCCAGATGCTGATTCAGATAGTCGATGCGGTCGTCATCCTGCTGCCGCTCGGGGCTGGCCATGCCGTTTTCGGTGACATAGATCGGCAGATCGCCCGTGTAGTCCCGGGCCGTACGGGTCAGGAACCGGGTCAGCGCGCCTGGTTCGATCTCCCAGCCCATCTGCGTCTTGGGCAGGGGGCCGGGGACCTCTTGCAGGCTGGGCCAGGGAGTGTCGGCGGGCGCGATCAGCTTGCGGGTATAGTAGTTCAGCCCGCACCAGTCGACCGGCGTGCCGATCGTGTCGAAATCGTCCTGCCACCCGTCGGGCAGGTGGGCCTGCAACCCCTGCAGGACGTTCTCGGGGTAGGCCTTGTTGAAAACGCCGCCCAGGAAGAACCGGTTGTAGATACCGTCGTACAGATCGGCGGCTTCGCGGGCCTCGGGGGTGTCATCGGCAGGTTCGGCCCATTCCAGGTTGAACACCGCGCCCAGGTTCGACATGCCAAGGCCCCGCATCGCCTGAATCGCGCGGCCGTGGGCCAGAAGGACGTGATGCATGGCGCGGGCCGTGGCGCGGATGTCGCGCAGGCCGGGGGCGTGGTGGCCTTCGAAATGGCTCAGCCAGCTGACGCACCAGGGCTCGTTGATCGGGGCGACGCTGTACATGCGGTCGCCGATGCGGCCCATGATGATCTCGGTGAAATCGGCGAACCAGTCGGCGATGTCGCGGTTGCGCCAGCCGCCCAGATCAGCCAGCGGCGAGGGCAGTTCCCAGTGATAAAGTGTGGCGCAGGGGCGGATGCCGCGTTCCAGTAGGGCGTCGGCCAGTCGGTCATAATAGTCCAGCCCGGCCTGGTTCACCGGCCCGCGCCCTTCGGGCAGCACGCGCGCCCAACTGGTGGAAAAGCGATAGCAGTCGAACCCGGCCTCGCGGATCAGGTCGAAATCCTGTTCGTATCGGTGCAGGTGGTCGCAGGCCAGATCGCCGTTTTCGGCGCGCACCACGTTGCCGGGCGTGGCCGCGAAACTGTCCCAATGGGTCGGGCCGGCGCCACCCTGTGCGTGGCCTTCGATCTGATAGGCCGAGGTTGCGACACCAAAGAGGAAGTCTTTGGGGAAATCAGCGCGGGTGTATTTCATGTTCAGAACCTGTTGGGGGCGGGACCAGTCGAGCCGCCGACTACCAGTTCGGCCTCGAGCAATCTAGTCTTGGCCGGGTCGTGGGGCGCGCGGATGCGCTCGATCAGCATCTCGGCGGCCAGTTCGCCGGCGTGGCGCACCGAAGACCGGGTGGCGGTAAAGATCGGAACGTCCTGCCCGTTCTTCAGATAGGACAGGTCGTCGTCATGGGCGATCACCGACACGTCGCGGCCCATCTTCAGCCCGGCCTCGTCCAGCGCGCGCCGCACCCCGATCGCCGAGATCATCGACGAGGTCAGGATCGCGGTCGGCGGATCGTCCAGCCGCAGCATGTCGCGGGTTTCGTGATGGCCATAGACTTCGGTCATTTCGGCGCTGCGCATCAGGGCCGGGTCGGGCGACAGGCCGGCCTGTTTCAGCGCCTCGAGATACCCGTCGCGGCGCCTTTGGGCAAAATCCATGTCTTCCAGACCGTTGATCAACGCGATCCGCCGGTGGCCCAGGTCGATCAGAAAGCGGGTCGCACGCAGGAACGAGCTTTTGTTGTTCACGTCGATCCAGTCATAGGGCACGCTGACGCCGGTCGACCGGCCATGCACGATGAACGGCACCTGCATCCGAGTCAGAACCTCGATCCGCGGCTCGTTCACCTTGGGGCCCTGCAGCACCACGCCGTCGACCGCACCGCGTTGGAACAGGCTGCGATAGGCGTCTTCGATCGAGGTGTCGTCGGCATTGGTGAACATCATGTCGTAGCCGTGCTCGGCATATTTCTTGACCGCGCCGGCGACGAAATCGCCGAAGATCGGGTTCACCATCTCGTGGCGCGACGAGCTGGGGATCACGTGGCCGATCACCATCGAACGACCCGTCGCCAGCCCCTTGGCGCGGGCGTTCGGTCGATAGCCATGTTTGGCCGCCGCCGCCTGAACCCGCATGCGAGTCTCTTCATTCACTTCTGGGTAACCGTTCAGCGCGCGGCTGACCGTCGTCTGCGACAAACCCAGGATCTGAGAGAGCTGTTTGAGGTTCATAGCGGTTTCAAAACGCTTTCAATGCTTGTGTGCGCCCTGTTGTGTGGGGATTTGCCGCTTGCGTCAAGTTGTTTTGCCATTATCCGCGATACGCTAGGAAAACATGGACGCAGTCTGCCTGCGCCGAAATCTAGTCATTGACAGGGGCAGCATGTTAGCGGATAACGGCCGCATTCAAAGCGCTTTGAAAAATGAGTCTCACACGCGCGGACACAGTTGGGAGGAAAATCAATGAAACACTCGCTTTTGGCAGGTGCGGCCACGTTCGCCCTGGTGGCGGGCGCGGCACAGGCCGAAAAGGTCACCGTGTTCGGCCCATGGCTTGGTCCGGACCAGGAAAATGTCGAAAAGGTTCTGGACGGATTTGCCGCTGCCACCGGCCATGAATATGCCTATGTCGGGTCGGACAGCTTCGAGCAGCAGATCCGCATCGACGCCGAGGCCGGGTCGGCCCCGAACATCGCCGTGTTCCCCCAGCCGGGTCTGGCGGCCGACATGGCGAAAGCCGGGTTTCTGACACCGCTTGCTGACGGGACCGCCGACTGGATCCGGGACAACTATGCCGCGGGCCAGTCCTGGGTCGACCTGGGCGCCTATGCCGGACCGGACGGCCAAGATCATCTCTACGGCTTCTTCTACAAGGTCGATGTGAAATCGTTGGTCTGGTACGTGCCCGAGAACTTTGAGGACGCTGGCTATGAAGTTCCGACCACGATGGAAGAACTCAAAGCCCTGACCGACCAGATCGTCGCCGATGGCGGCACCCCCTGGTGCATCGGCCTGGGGTCGGGCGGCGCGACCGGTTGGCCTGCGACCGACTGGGTCGAGGACATGATGCTGCGCACCCAGTCCCCCGAGGATTATGACGCGTGGGTTGCCAACGAGCTGAAGTTCAACGACCACAAGGTCGTGGCCGCGATCGAGGAATTCGGCGCATTCGCCCGCAATGACGACTATGTCGCCGGCGGGGCCGGTGCGGTTGCAACCACGGATTTCCGCGACAGCCCCAAAGGCATGTTCAGCTCGCCGCCGCAGTGCTACATGCACCGTCAGGCCTCGTTCATCCCGGCTTTCTTCCCCGAAGGCACGGTCGTGGGTGAAGATGCCGATTTCTTCTACTTCCCGGCCTATGAAAGCAAGGATCTGGGCAGCCCGGTTCTGGGCGCGGGCACCCTGTGGGCGATCACCAATGACAGCCCCGCAGCGCATGACCTGATCGCCTATCTGCAGACGCCCGAGGCGCACGAGACCTGGATGGCGCTCAGCGGCTTTTTGACCCCGCACAAGGGTGTCGATACCTCGGCCTTCTCGGATCCGACACTGAAGAAGATGAACGACATTCTTCTGGGGGCGACCACTTTCCGCTTTGACGGGTCCGACCTGATGCCGGGTGCGGTTGGGGCAGGCACGTTCTGGACGGGAATGGTCGACTATGCCGGTGGCAAACCCGCGCAAGACGTGGCGGACGAGATCCAGGCGTCTTGGGACGCGATCCAGTAAAGCCGTGAAACCGGGCAACCCGGCCTTCGGGTTGCCCGACCCATTGTCGCCAGGGAGGGTGACATGCATCCCGCATTGCAAGGTCTGCTGACGATCGCCATCGGCGTATCCGGCTGCGTTGGTTACTTCTACTTGTCCAACCAGTTTCTGGACAAGATTCTGTTCCCGCCGCGCGGCCCGAACGCCGGACGCAACATCAATCGGGCAAACATGGTCCGGCCATGGTTGTTTCTTTTGCCCGCTCTGGTCGCGCTGGGGCTGTACCTGGCCTACCCTGTGGTGGAAACGCTACGCCTGTCCCTGACCGACCGGGTGCCCGGCGGCGGATACGAGTGGGTGGGTCTGGACAACTACGCCCAGATGATGGGAGAGCCCAAATTCTGGGAAGCGATGCGTAACAACATGCTGTGGCTGATCGTGGTCCCGGCGCTGTCGACAGCATTTGGCCTGTTGGTCGCCCAGCTGACCGACCGCATCCGCTGGGGCAATGTTGCCAAATCTCTGATCTTCATGCCGATGGCGATCTCGTTCGTGGGCGCATCGGTGATCTGGAAGCTTGTCTATGACACCCGTCCGGTCGAGCAGGACCAGATCGGCATGCTGAATGCCCTGTACATCTTCTTTGGCGGAACCGACCCGCAGACCTGGCTGACGATCCCGTTCTGGAACAATTTCTTCCTGATGATCGTGCTGGTCTGGATTCAGACGGGCTTTGCCATGGTGATCCTGTCGGCGGCCCTGCGCGGTATTCCCGAAGAAACGGTCGAGGCCGCCATTCTGGATGGCGCAAGCCCGTTCCAGATCTTCTTCAAGATCAAAGTGCCGCAGATCAAGACCACGATTCTGGTTGTGTGGACCACGATCACCATCGTCGTGCTGAAGGTGTTCGACATTGTTTTCGCCATGACCAACGGCCAGTGGGAGACACAGGTCTTGGCCAACTACATGTTCGACAAGCTGTTCCGCGCCAATGACTGGGGCGTGGGCTCGGCCTCGGCCATGGTGATCATGCTGCTGGTGACGCCGATTCTTGTCTGGAACGTGCGCAACGCGCGCAAGGAAATGGAATAGGGGGTGCGTCATGAGTGAGATCGCAGGAACCCGCCCGGCGCTCAGATGGGCCGTACATGCCTCGGTCCTGTTTCTGGTGGTGCTGTGGGTGGTGCCAACGCTGGGCCTGTTCATCTCGTCCTTCCGCACGGCGGACCAGATCGCGACCAGCGGCTGGTGGCGGGCGGTTTTCCCGTCCGAGCAGAACCTGACGCTGCGCAGCGCCGCGCCCGACACCCAGGTGCAGGAAAACGGCCTGTATGTGATCGAGGGCAACCTGTTCGACGCCGGAACCAAGGCGCGCATCTCGAAATGGGGCATCAGCTCGCGCGAGATCGATGCGTTTGAGCCGGGCCAGACCGCCGAACTGCGCAAGGGCGGTACGATCACCGTTCAGGCCAATGGCGACTACCGGATGGAGAACAGCCAGGAATTCACCGGCAGCCGTGGGTCGCGCGTCTTCGTGACCGCCGAACTGCCGCCCGAATTCACGCTGGACAACTATCACAAGGTCCTGCTGGCCGAGGACAGTACCGACAGCATGGCCAAGGCGTTCTTCAACACGTTGACGGTCACGATTCCGGCCACGATCATCCCGATCCTGGTGGCGGCTTTCGCGGCCTATGCGCTGGCCTGGATGGATTTCCCGGGCCGTGCGCTGTTGATCGCCGCGGTGGTCGGTCTGCTGGTGGTGCCCTTGCAGTTGGCGCTGATCCCGCTGCTGAAATTCCACCTGAACATCGGCATCGGCAAAGGGTATCTGGGCGTCTGGCTGGCCCATACCGGCTTTGGCATGCCGCTGGCGATCTATCTTCTGCGCAACTACATGGCCGGGCTGCCCCGCGACCTGATCGAGAATGCGCGGGTCGATGGCGCCACCGAATTTCAAATCTTCACCAAGCTGATCCTGCCGCTGAGCTTTCCGGCGCTGGCCTCGTTCGCCATCTTCCAGTTCCTGTGGACATGGAACGACCTGCTGGTGGCCAAGGTGTTCCTGATCGACGCATCCGGCGAGACTACCGTGATGACCAACAGTATCGTCGAGCTTTTGGGCACCCGTGGCGGCAACTGGGAAATCCTGGCCACGGCCGCATTCGTGTCGATCGCGGTGCCGCTGGTCGTCTTCTTTGCAATGCAGAAATACCTGGTCCGCGGATTGCTGGCCGGTTCAGTCAAATAAGGGCGTGTGATGAACGTGCAGAACAACGTGGACCTCAAGCACTCAACCAAGACGGCGTCCGACTGGTGGCGCGGCGGCGTGATCTATCAGATCTACCCGCGCAGCTTTCAGGACAGCAATGGCGACGGCATCGGAGACCTGCGGGGCATTACCCAGCGGCTGGATTACATCGCTGGTCTGGGGGTCGATGCGATCTGGATCTCGCCCTTCTTCAAGTCGCCGATGAAGGATTTCGGGTACGATGTCAGCGACTATCGCGCCATCGATCCGATGTTCGGCACGATGGAGGATTTCCAGACGTTGCTGGACCGCGCCCATGGTCTGGGTCTGCGGGTGATGATCGACCTGGTTCTGTCGCATACCTCGGACCAGCATCCGTGGTTCGTCGAAAGCCGCAGCAACCGCGAAAACCCCAAGGCCGACTGGTATGTCTGGGCCGACCCCAAGCCTGACGGGACCCCGCCCAACAACTGGCTGTCGATCTTCGGCGGCTCGGCCTGGCAGTGGGATACGCGCCGGCAGCAGTATTACCTGCACAACTTCCTGACCTCGCAGCCGGACCTGAATTTCCACAACCCCGATGTACAGGACGCGCTGCTGGACGTGGCGCGGTTCTGGCTGGACATAGGCGTTGACGGGTTCCGACTGGACACGATCAACTTCTACTTCCACGACGCGCAACTGCGCGACAACCCGGCGCTGCCGCTGGATCAGCGCAACGCAACCATCGCGCCGATGGTCAACCCCTACAACCATCAGGACCACCTGTATTCCAAG
Organism: Ruegeria sp. CG3; assembly: GCF_056537205.1. Classification (NCBI taxonomy): domain Bacteria; kingdom Pseudomonadati; phylum Pseudomonadota; class Alphaproteobacteria; order Rhodobacterales; family Roseobacteraceae; genus Ruegeria; species Ruegeria sp. CG3. Next base: position 261,306 of record NZ_JBQFRC010000004.1, read on the forward strand.
AGCCAGCCCGAAAACATCGCCTTCCTAGAACGGCTGCGCGCTTTGACCGATCAATATGACGGCCGCGCCTGTCTGGGCGAGGTGGGCGACGCACAGCGCGGGCTTGAGATCATGGGCGAATACACCCGGGGCGACAAGCGTATGCACATGTGCTATGCCTTTGAATTTCTGGAAAAACGCCGCCTGACGGCAGAATACACCAAGCATGTGTTCGACCAGCTTCTGTCCAAGGCCGGCGACGCCTGGCCGTGCTGGGCGTTCTCCAACCACGACGTGCAGCGCCACGCCTCGCGTTGGGATCTGGACGAGGCCGGCATCCGCCAGCACGCGGTTCTGATGATGTGCCTGCGCGGCTCGGCCTGCCTGTATCAGGGCGAAGAGCTGGGCTTGCCCGAGGCCGACGTGCCCTTTGAGCACCTGCAGGACCCCTATGGCATCGAGTTCTGGCCTGAATACAAGGGCCGCGACGGCTGCCGCACGCCCATGGTCTGGGCCGCGCAGGACGAACAGTCGGGCTTTACCACCGGTGCGCCCTGGCTGCCCGTCAGCATCGCGCAGGCCGAGCGCGCCGTGGACCGGATGGACGCCGACCCGCAGTCGGTGCTGAACCATTATCGCCGCGCCATCGCTCTGCGCCATGAATATCCGGCGCTGATGTCGGGCACCCAGTCCGACATGCGCGAAACCGGCCCGATCCTCAGCTTCCTGCGCGAGGATGATACCCAGCAGGTGTTCTGCGCCTTCAACCTGGGAGATGGCGCCGCGGAAATCGACCTGCCCGAAGGCAACTGGCGCTGCATCGGTCAGGATCTGGGCGCTGTCGAGGCGCAGGGCAGCGCCACGCTGGCGCCGTCGCAATTCTGCCTGATGGTCCGAGAGAAAGGGTAACCCATGTCCGAGCTCAAGCTGACCGATGTCGCCAAGACCTATGGCAATGTCGATGTCCTCAAGGGCATCAACCTCGAAATCGAGCGCGGCGAGTTGATCGTGTTCGTCGGCCCCTCGGGCTGCGGCAAGTCCACCCTGCTGCGGATGATCGCGGGGCTGGAACGCATTTCGGGCGGGACGCTGGAGATCGAGGGGCAGGTGATGAACGACGTGCCCCCGGCACAGCGCGGCATCGCCATGGTGTTCCAAAGCTACGCGCTGTATCCGCACATGACCGTGCGCGAGAACATGGCCTTTGCCCTGAAAATCGCCAAGATGCCCACCGATCAGATCGACGCGGCGGTGAACCGCGCGGCGCAGATCCTGCAGTTGGAACCGTTCCTGGACCGGTTGCCCAAGGCCCTGTCGGGCGGTCAGCGTCAGCGGGTCGCCATCGGCCGGGCCATCGTGCGCGACCCCAAGGTCTATCTGTTCGACGAGCCGCTGTCGAACCTGGATGCCGCCCTGCGGGTGGCCACGCGGATCGAGATCGCGCGCCTGAAAGAGGCGATGCCTGACAGCACGATGATCTATGTCACCCACGACCAGGTCGAGGCAATGACCCTGGCCAGCCGGATCGTGGTTCTGGCCAACAAGGGTATCGCGCAGGTCGGCACGCCGCTGGAACTGTACGAGACGCCTGACAATGAATTCGTGGCCCAGTTCATCGGCTCGCCCGCCATGAACCTGCTGCCGGGCACGATCACCGGCACCGGTGCCACCACGACCGTCGCGCTGGACTGTGGCGGCACGGCAGTTTCGGCCATCCCGACCCAGGACGCCGACGCCGGCAAGAAGGTCAACGTGGGTGTGCGGCCCGAGGATCTGGTGGTCGCCGACGGTGACCCCATCGTGACCGGGACCGTGGACTTTACCGAAGCGTTGGGCGAGGTGACGCTGCTCTATTTCGCGAAAGCCCCCGGCGCTGAGTCGGTGATCGGCAAACTGCCGGGCATCCATCGTGGCTTGCGTGGTCAGACGGTTTCGGTGACTGCCGCGCCGGAGAAGATCCACCTGTTTCATGACGGCCGGTCAATGCGCAAATAGCTCCGACCGCGTCGTGATTCTGGTCTGAATTCGTCGCAAATCGATTTTTGCGGCTGAAATGGTGCGCATCGATTAGGCGGCTGCGTAAAAAATTCGCGTGATCTCCCTTCGCGACATGAGGCCAGTTCCGATGCGCCGTTAGGTATCGTCGGCCCTTTTGATATATGATCCTTGCGCGAATTCCCGCAGAGTCGCGTGCTGTTTGGGCAGGCTCCGGGCTTGGGCTTCCGAGGGAACTGGACCTAAGAATTTCGCAAACTGTCACTTTTTGGACTGACGGGGCGACCGCAAAACTCTAACGTGACGCACGGATAAAAAACAAAACTCAGTCCAAACACGGGAGAAACACGAATGACCAAATCGTCAAACTTCAGCCGTCGTACGGTGTTGAAAGGGGCCGGCGCAGCTGCGCTGGCGGCACCTCTGTACAGCAAAAGCGCCCTTGCATCTTCGGGCGAAGTCAACATCCTGATGTGGTCGGATTACCTGCCGCCCAGCTTCATCGAAGAGTTCGAAACCCTGACCGGGATCAAGGTGAACTACACCGGAATTGGCTCGAACGAAGAGATCATCAACAAGATGAAGGCCACCAAGGGCCAGGGCTTTGATATCGTTTCGCCGACCAACAACCGCTCGCTGCAGTGGGAGCCGCTGGAGCTTCTGCAGCCGTTCGACATGAACAGGGTCCCGATCGACAAGGTCAACCCGGCGATGGCCAAGATCGGCACCGATGCCTGGAACTTTGGTGACAGCGGCGCGCATTGGCTGCCGCATATCTGGGGTACCGAAGGCATTGCCTATCGCACCGACCTGTGGCTGCCCGAGGGCGACGCTCCGTCCTATGGTGACGTCTGGTCGGAAGAAAACGCCGGCAAGACCATGGGTCGCGCGCATTCGATGATGTTGGGCGCGGGTCTGTACATGGAGCGCATCGGCGAGATGGAGCCCGGCTCGGTCTGGGCCGCATATGGCGACGAAGACACCATGCGCAAGGTCTGGGGTCAGATCACCGACTGGTGCATCGCCCGCAAGGACCGGATCAAACTGATCTGGAACGATGCCGACACCCAGAAGAACGGCCTGCTGAACGAAGGGGTTGTCGTCGGACAGACTTGGGATGGTCCGCCGCTGGCACTGAAATCCGCTGGCGAACCGGTGCACTACCAGGCTCCGGTCGAGGGTGCGATGGCTTGGGTCGACGGTATTTCGATGCCGACCGGCGCAACCAATATCGACCAGGTCTACGCCTTCATTGACTTCGCCTATCAGGCCAAGCCGGCCGGTGTCGCAATCGACAGCCACGGCTACAACTCGCCGGTTCTGGGTGCCGACCAGTATTCGGGCGACACCTACAAGAAGAACTTTGCCGAGGCCTATCCGGGCGACTCGCTGGCCAACCTGAACCCGTGGCCTGCCGAAGCACCGTGGTATGCCGAGACCCGGACCGAGTTCGTCAACAAGTTCAAGAGCGCCTGATCGCCTTGAGATCGCGCCCCTCGCGTTGTCGCGCGGGGGGCCTTTGGACCCCGCACGCGTTTGCCCCGCGTGACGGACAACGATGCGGTGCGGCCTGAGGCTGCATCACAGGGAGATACCAAAAATGAGTGCAGGGATCGGAGTTGATCTGGAAAACCTGTGGATCCGCTTCGGCGATTTTGTCGCTGTGCGAGATGCGAACGTGAACATCAACGGGGGCGATTTCTTTTCGTTCCTTGGGCCTTCGGGCTGTGGCAAGACCACGATCCTTCGGGCGGTCTCGGGGTTCCTCGAGCCCAGCGAAGGCAATGTCCTGATCGGCGGCAAGAACATGAAGGGCATCGGGCCGAACAAGCGTCCTACTGCGCTGATCTTTCAGAACCTCGCGCTGTTTCCGCTCATGAAGGTGTGGGAGAACATAACTTTTTCGATGGAGATCAAAGGGGCCAGTGCCGCCGAACGGCGCAAACGCGCGGACGAGCTGCTGGACATGATCGCGCTGCCGGGCCAGGGCGACAAGCTGCCCAGCGAATTGTCGGGCGGCCAGCGCCAGCGTGTCGCCATCGCGCGCGCCCTCTGCGCCGAACCGGACGTGCTGCTGCTGGACGAACCGCTATCGGCGCTGGACCTCAAGTTGCGTCAGCACATGCGCACCGAACTGCGTGAGATCCAGCAGCGTGTGGGCATCACCTTCATCTACATCACCCATGACCAGGGCGAGGCCCTGACCATGTCTGACAACATCGCCGTGATGCGCGCTGGCGTGATCGACCAGATCGCCGACGGCAAGACCATCTACAACGACCCGACAACCGCTTTTGCCGCCTCGTTCGTGGGCGAGAACAATGTCTTCCGCGGCAAGGTCAAAAGAGTGATGGGCGAAGAGGCCCTGATCTCGACCAACCGGTCCGGCGATCTGGTGGCGCGGATATCGACCGCCAATCAGGGCAAGTTGGCCGAAGGTGACGACGCCATGATGTTCATCCGACCCGAGGCGTTCTCGATTGCACCCGAGGGGACGAGCGGCGATCACTTCGTCACGGCGCGGGTAACCCACGAGGAATTCGAAGGCAACGTCTTCAACATCTTCACCGAAGGAGAGGGCGGCAAGGAGATCAAGGTCTCGATCCCGAACCACGGGCAGTCGTTCAAAGATCACACCGGGCAGAACATCACGCTGGAATACGAAACCCGCAACGCGGTTGTCGTTCCGGCGGGTGAGCTGGCTGCGGAATAAGGAGGCCCGACGATGCCTGGCTTCCTCAGGGACTTCTTCAACCGCAACGGTTTCGGCATGGGGCTCGCGATTTTGGGGCTTGTCCTGTTCTGGACGATCGGCCTGATCATCCTGCCGCAGCTGTCGATGCTGGACTTTTCCTTCCGTCCCAACCTGCCGCCCCCGGAAATCGGTGGCCCCAAGGACGTGTACACGCTGGAGAACTACAAATATCTGATCTACGGGCCGGAAGGCGGTAGCCAGTCCTACAACGCCGTTGATCTGCGCGTGTTCTTCCGGACGTTGATCGCCGCGGTCTGCGTGACGATCTTCAACCTGATCATTTGCTATCCGATTGCCTATTACCTGGGTCAGTCCAAGGGCAATCACATTCGTATCTTCGCGATCATGCTGATCATCCCCTATTGGATCAACGAGATCCTGCGTGCCTTTGCGCTGCGCATCATCTTCGGAGAAACCGGCGTTCTGAACACGCTGTTCGTCGGATTGGGGATCTGGGACACGCCGTTCGATTTCATCCGCAACGACATCGCGCTCTATGCGGGCCTCGGCTACGCGTACATCCTCCTGATGATCTTCCCGATGTACAACGTCATCGAAAGCCTGGATGGAAACCAGATCGAAGCGGCGCGCGACTTGGGCGCTCCGTGGTGGCGGATCCACTGGAGGGTGGTCATTCCCTATGCCAAGCCTGGCATCAGTTCCGGCTGTACGATGGTGTTCATGCTGTCGGCCGGTGCGCTGGCCGCACCGCAAATCCTGGGTGGGCCGTCCAGTCTGTGGTTCACGCAGCTGATCTATCAGCAGTTCAATGACAACAACGACTGGCCACAAGGCGCAGCCTACGCCATCGTTCTGCTGGTCACCTGTATCCTGTTCGTGTTGGCAATGATGCGCCTGTTCAAGGTGAACATGGGGGATATCGGGAAATGAACATCTCCTTCCTCCGTATCAGCATCTGGGTCTATCTGGCGATCTTCTTCGCCTACCTGCTGGGTCCGCTGGTGATCATGTCGATCACCGCCTTCAACTCGTCCGGTTTCCCGCGCATGAGCCCGTGGGAATGCCTGACCTTCCAGTGGTTCGGCGAGTTGTTTCAGGACCAACGCATCCTGAACGGCATCAAGAACTCGTTGATCATTGGCGCGGGAACCGTGGTTCTGTCGGTGGCGATGGGCTTGGCTGGAGCGCTGATGCTGACCCAGATCTGGCCCAAGCTGCGCGCCACCTACTACACGATCATCATCGCACCGATCCTGATCCCGGGCGTTGTTCTGGGTATCTCGACGCTGGTCTTCTGGGACCGGATCAACCGGATGCTGGGGCTGGGCGCCGACAGCTTTTTGTCGAACGGCATTTTCCTGACCGTGATTGGCCAATCCACCTTCATAGCCAGCTATTGCATGTTGGTTCTGGTGGCCCGGTTGCAGCGATATGACCTGGCGCTGACCGAGGCGGCACTGGACCTTGGTGCAACGCATGCACAGGCGTTTCGCAAGATCCTGCTCCCGTTCATGCGCCCGGCGATTGCTTCGGCGGCGGTGCTGGCGTTTCTTGCCTCGTTCGAGAACTACAACACCACCACCTTCACGTTCGGCGAATATCCGACACTGACAATCGAACTGGCTCAAAAGGTGCGCTACGGCATTACACCCGCGATTTCGGCGCTGGCCTTTATCATCGTGGCGCTGACCGTGTTCTTCGCCCTGTTGAACGAAGCCAAGTTGAAGCGTCAGGAACTGGTCGCCGCCGCGCGCAAGGAAGCCACGGTCGAGGAGCTTGCGGGCAAGATCAAGTTGCCCAGCTTTTTCTCGGGGAACATGGCGGCCGTGCTGCTGGTCATGTTTGCCGTGGCAACGATCACTGTCGTCGGGACGGCCATGGCTTACAACCCGGCCCAGTGCATCGCGGACGTCAAGGAAGAAAAGCGTTTGGAAGCCGAGCAGCGCATTCAGGAATTGCGCAAGCAACGCGAGGAGCAGCGCAAGCAGCGCGAGGCCGAGCAAGGCGACGCGCAGCAATCCACGCCCAAACCGTCGAACAACAGCGGTTTTGGCAATGTGTTCGCTCCGAACACATTGGGTGGTCAGGACGACGAAAGCTCAGCCGAGTCTGACGATCAGCCTTCGGGCAACAGTGGGTTCGGCAATGTCTTCGATCCAAACAGTCTGAAGACCGACGAGTAGGAAGAAGCGCCTACCAGAGCACCACATCCGCCCGGTTCAGGTTCATTCCTGGCCGGGCGGATTGCGTTTCAGGATAGCGACTCCGCAGGCAGCGATGCTGTGGCCGTTCCAATCCACCGGTGTGGCGTTGTAGTTGATCAGGAAGTCATGGGTCGCGGTCTCGCGCCGCCGCAGGCCGGGCGCCATCTGGTGCAAGGGCAGCCCGACTTTCTGCGCCGCCATCTCAACGATCCGGTCCCAAAGGTCTTCGTCCGGGAACCCGGCCAGGTACCAAAGCTGGTCACTGCCCTTGAGCGCCGGAGTCCCGTCTTCGAAGGTCAACAGATCGGGCGCGTGGCCGGTCAACCGCTCGACCCAGTGTTGCGCCGCTCCGCCGCCCTGAACCGGGCGGGTGATCTCGGGCGGTAGGGATTCCACCAGCGCCACGTCGCAGTCCAACGCCTGCAGGCCGGGGCGGCCTTGGGCCGGGATCTGGAAATCAGCCGTGATTGCTCCGGCGCGCGGGCCCAGAACCGTCAGTTTCGCAGCCGCCCGCAGGCGGTCGGCCAGCGCGTCGTCCAGCGTGGCCAGACCGGAGGCGAGGATCAGATCATAGTCGGCGTCGTCCAAGCCCGTGGTCGGAACGACATCGACCGACAGCCCGGCGCGGCGCAGTGCGCGATAAGCGGAAAACACCAGCCGAAAATAGTTGAACCCAGCGCCCTGCGGCTGTGTCGCCCAGGCCCAGTCCGACGGATAGTCGAACAGGATGGCCACCCGCGCCTGCACCGGTTCGACCGGTCCCAGAGCGGCCAGATCTTCGGCCGTCTGCTGCGCCTCGGCCAGACCTGGGGCAGGGTGGTTGTTCGGCGTCAGCAAGCCCGCGTGCATCTGTTCCTGTGCATAAGGCGCCTGCCGCCAGCGGAAATAGCTGACCACCTCGGCCCCGTGGGCCACGGCCTCGAGCGACCAGAGCCGCACCATGCCTGGCAGGGGGGCCGGATTGTAGGGCGCCCAGTTCACCGGTCCGGGCTGCTGTTCCATCACCCACCAGCGGCCGCGCCCGACGGCGCGGTACAGATCGTGGTGAAAGGCCTGCATGTCCGGGTCGCCCTGCTGCAGATAGGCCGCCTTGTGCGCCGCGTCGGCCTCGAGCCGATCGGACAGAAACCCGATCGGGTAGCTGTCCCAGGTAGCGATATCTAGATCGGCGCCCACCTCGAAATGGTCGAAATCTAGAACCCGGCCCATGTAGTTGTGCAGCAGCGGCGCGTCGGTCAGGGGCCGCAGCGCCTGAACCTGGGCCCGGTTGAAGGCCACCACCTGATCCGAGCTGAACCGGCCGAAGGCCAGCACATGCGCGGGGTTGGGTTCGGTCACGGTCAGGTTGGGCAGGTCGATCTGATCGAAATCGCCGTATTCCATAGACCAGAACACATTGCCCCAGGCCGCGTTCAGCGCCTCGACCGAGCCATAGCGTTTGGCCAGCCAGCGGCGGAAGGCCTGCCGCGCAGGCTCGCTGTAGCTGACGGTGGTGTCGTGGCAACCATATTCATTGTCGATTTGCCAGGCGGCCACATGCGGGTTGTGGCCATAGCGTTCGCCCATGATCCGGGCGATGCGGACGCATTCCTCGATATACCCGGGATGGCTGAAACAATAGTGACGGCGCGAGCCGAACTTGCGCGGCTGCCCGTTTTCGTCCACCGCCAGCATGTCCGGGTGCCGGTCCAGCATCCAGCGCGGCGGCGTGGCGGTTGGGGTTCCAAGCACCACTTTCAGCCCGGCTGCACCAAGGGTTTCGATGGCCTGGTCCAGCCAGTCGAATGTCAGCCGGCCCGGTTCCGGCTCCATCCGGCTCCATCCGAATTCGCCGATCCGGACCCAGCGCAGACCGGCCTCGGCCATGCGCGCGGCATCTTCGGCCCACATCGACTGGGGCCAATGTTCGGGGTAATAGCAAACGCCAAGTTCGGGGTTCATAGGATGACTCTGTGTTCTGCCTGACCTTGGCCCGCGTTTTCGGCGGCAAAGGTCATTCCGTTGGTGGGGTGCGATGCGATGGTGTCCGCATCCAGCCCTTCACGGGCCGAGGTGCAGAACAGCGTCGTCAGATCCGGCCCGCCGAAAGCGGGGCACGAGGTATGGGCCGCCGCGAAACGCACCGCGCGCAGGAAGGTTCCGCCGGCGTCATAGGCCGCGACCCGCGCCGCGCCCCATTGCGCGAGCCATAGGTTGCCCGCGGCATCGACGACCGCGCCATCGGGGTTCAGCCCCTCGGTGCGCAGGTCCAAAAACACCGCGCTGTCGCCCTCGGGCCAGCCGGTTTCCGGGTTCAGTGCCCAGCGGCGCACCTGCCCGGTGGCCGTGTCGCAGAAATAGGCGCAGGACCGGTCGGGCGCGAAACTGATCGCGTTCGAGATGGTCACGTCCGGAACCAGCTGCCGCAGCTCACCCCGCCAAAAACGATAGATCGCCCCCGCGCCCGGTTCCGCGCGCTTGCCCATGGTGCCGATCCAGAAACCGCCCCACGGATCAGCCCGCCCGTCATTCGAGCGGGTCACCGGGTTGTCGGCCTCGAGCGCGACGATGCGGTCCTTGTGGCCGGTCTCAAGCCCGAGCGTCCACAGGCCGGTTTCCGACGCGATCAGCAGCGTGTCGCGGTCGATCCAGCCCGCGGCCGAGACGTGCTCGGCAAAATCCCAGCTTTGCGGGCCACCCGCGTCGCGGGTCATCAGGCGCTTGTTGACGATGTCGAACCAGAACAGCTGTTGCCGTTCGGGGTGCCACAGCGGGCCTTCGCCCAACTCGCACGGGCGGTCGTCAAAGACCTGGCTCATCGCGCGGCCTCGTCAAAGGCGGCGACGATCTGGCGGGCGTTTTCGGCGATCTGGTCCACGGACATGCCGGGTTTGAACAGGGCCGAGCCGATGCCGAAACCGTCGGCCCCGGCCTTGAGCCAGTCGCCGAAATTCTCGGGCCCCGCGCCGCCCACGGCATAGACCTGCGTGCCCTTGGGCAGGATCGGGCGCATGGCCGCCAGCCCCACCGGTCCGGCCATCACCCCGGGAAACAGTTTCAACCCGGTGGCTCCGGCGCGCAGGGCGACGAAGGCTTCGGTCGGGGTATAGACCCCGGGCCAGCTTTGAAGGCTCAGATCCACCGTGCGCGCGATAACCTCGGCATCGCAATTTGGCGACACGATCAGCTTGCCGCCAACGGCGGCCACCTGTTCGACTTCGTCCACGGTCAGGACGGTTCCGGCCCCGACCAGCGCGCGGTCGCCGATCGAACGGGCCAGACGGCCGATGCTGTCCAGCGGGTCGGGCGAGTTCAGCGGAACCTCGATCCGGTCGATTCCGGCGTCCAAAATGGCTTGGCCGACGGCCTCGGCCTGTGCCGGTTCAAGCCCTCGCAGAATGGCGATGATGGGGCGGCTCATGCGGTTTGCCTCGTGAGGGTGCGGGCCTGCAGCAGACCGGCCAGCGTGGCTTGGGTCGCGTCGGCGGTTTCGACGAATGCGCCCTGCTGCTGCAGCGCGGTGGCATAGATGTTCGACAGGGCCTCGGCCCCGATGATGGCCAGTTGCTGACCCAGCCAATAGGGGCGGGTGGCGGCCAGTTCGGCACCGATCAGAGCGCCCGACAGGCGGGCGCGGGCGGTGGCCGGATCTTGGCCGTGCAGCAGGTCGGCCGCGCGCAGCCCGAACAGCCGCCCGGCCAGTTGCTCGGGCTTGGACAGCGTGTCCGCCACGGCCGTGGCAAAGGCGTCGTCGTCCCAGCCTTCGCCCACCGAGTGTTTCAGCACCGAGTGCTGGCCCAGCAGATCGAACAGTTCACCCGTCATGAAGGTGCGGAAACTGACGACCTCGCCGGCGCTGACCTGCACCCATTTGGTGTGGGTGCCGGGCAGGCAGATCACGCCATCCCAATGCGGGCGCGTGGACAGGTAGCCGGCGATCTGGGTTTCCTCGCCGCGCATCACGTCGGCGGGATCGCCCTGTTTCAGGCCGGGTACCACGAAGGCGCGGATGCGTGGATCGGTGCCGGGCACGCGCACCGGAACGGTCGAGATCGGCTTGGCCGGCACCGCCACATAGGGCGCCTCGACCCAGCCTTGCCGGGCACCGACCATGCCGCAGGCGATCACGTCGACGGGCGCCACGCCAAGCCAGCCCTGGACCAGCGTGAGCAGCGCGTCCTGGAACTGATCCCGGCCCAGCGTTGCCATGCCCCGGTCGCATTGGGCGTGGTCCAGCACCGTGTCGCCCTGCATCGCCCAGGCGCGCAGATGCGAGGTGCCCCAGTCTACTGCGATCCACTCGGTGTTCATGTCCTCACCCCGTTGTGACCACGCCGCCATCGACGACCATGCATTGCCCGGTCATGGCGCGGCTGGCAGTCGATGCCAGGAACAGCGTCGGCGCGATCATGTCGTCCGGGCTCAGATGTTCCTTCAGGCACTGTCGATCCATATGCGCGGCCAGATCCTCGGGCGTGGCCCACATGTCCAGTTGTTTCTGCGTCAGCACCCAACCGGGCGCCAGCGCGTTGACGCGGATGTTCTTCAGCCCCAGCTCGCGCGCGAGCGAGCGGGTCATGCCGGTGATTCCGGCGTTGGCCGTCGTATAGATCGGATAGCCCGCATTGCCCATCATGTAGCTGATCGAACTGAAGTTGATGATCGACCCGCCGGTTTCGGCCATCTGGCGCGCGGCCTGCTGGCAGGCAAAGTAATAGGCCTTGAGGTTGACCGCGATCATCCAGTCCCAAAACTCGGTCGTGGTTTCCTCGAGGCTGTGGCGCTTGTCGTTTGCGGCATTGTTGACCAGCACGTTCAGCGGACCGTGGGCCTCGGCGGCCTTGGTCATGGTTTCGTGCAGCAGCGCGGTGTCGGTCATGTCGCCCTGCAGGAACAAGGGCGCGCGGCCGTGCTTGGCGCGCATCTCTTCGACGAATGCGCTGGCGTCGGACCGGCCGATGAAGGCGACCTTTGCGCCCTGGGCCAGGAACCCGTCGGTCAGGGCCGCGCCCACGCCCGACCCGCCGCCGGTGATGAAGACGGACGTGCCGTCGAGGTCATGGAAGGTTGCTGGCTGGGTCATCAATGGCTCTCTCTGGTCACAAGGCGGGTGTCCTTGCCCACCAGGAAATCAAGGTCGGCGCCCTGATCGGCCTGAAGGACATGGTCGATATACAGCTTGGCATAGCCGCGGGTGTAATGCGGGTCGTCGGGCCGCCAGGCCGCACGGCGGGCCGCCAGTTCCTGTTCGTCGACCAGCAGTTCCAACTCGCCCTTGCTGGCCGAGACGCGGATGTGGTCGCCGGTTTTCACCAGCGCCAGAGGACCGCCCGCCTGCGCCTCGGGGCTGACATGCAGGATCACGGTGCCGAAGGCGGTGCCCGACATGCGTGCGTCGGAAATGCGGATCATGTCGCGCACGCCCTGTTTCACCAGCTTGGCGGGGATCGGCATGTTGCCGACCTCGGGCATGCCCGGATAGCCCTTTGGCCCGCAGCCCTTGAGCACCAGGATGGTCTCGGGCGTTACAGGCAGGTCGTCGCGGTCGATATTGGCCTTCAGGTCCTCGATGCTGTCGAAGACATAGGCCTCACCTTCCGTTTCCAGCAGGCTGTCGGTGGCGGCCGAGGGTTTCACGATCGCCCCGTTCGGCGCCAGGTTGCCGCGCAGAACGCGCAGCCCGGCGGCCGGTTTCACCGGATCGTCAAAGGCGTGGATCACGTCACGGGCGAAGCATTCCGCGCCCCCATAGTGGGCCGAGATGTCCTTGTTCAGAACGGTGCGGGCCGGGCGCAGATGCGATTTCAGCTCGGACAGGACCACCGGCATCCCGCCGGCATAGCAGAAATCTTCCATCAGGTATTTGCCCGAGGGCATGCAGTTGACCAGCAGCGGAATGTCCGAGCCGATCTCGAAATCCTGCAGGGTCAGGTCCACGCCCACCCGGCCGGCCAGCGCCAGCAGGTGCACCACGGCGTTGGTGGACCCACCCACCGCGGCATTGGCCAGGATGGCGTTCTCAAACGCCGCCTTGGTCAGAATGTCCGACGGCTTGAGATCCTCGTCCACCATCTCGACGATGCGTTTGCCGGTCATGTGCGCCAGCGCCATCCGGCGGGCATCGACGGCGGGCAGAGCGGCGTTGGTGGGCAGGCTCATGCCCATCGCCTCGACCAGCGACGCCATGGTCGAGGCCGTGCCCATGGTCATGCACACGCCCTTGGACCGGCTCATGCCGGATTCGGCGTTCATGAAATCCTGCAAGGTCATCTCGCCGGCGCGCACGGCTTCCGAGAATTTCCAAACATCGGTGCCCGAGCCGATATCCTGACCGCGATACTTGCCGTTCAGCATCGGCCCCGAGCTGACCACGATGGTGGGCAGATCGACCGAGGCCGCGCCCATCAGCTGGCCGGGCGTGGTCTTGTCGCAGCCGCCCAGCAGCACCACGCCGTCGATGCCATAGGCGCGGATCGATTCCTCGACATCCATGGCCAGCAGGTTGCGGAACAGCATGGCGGTGGGCTTCATCTGGGTTTCGCCCAGCGACATCACCGGGAATTCGACCGGAAAGCCTCCGGCCTCCCACACGCCGCGCTTGACGCCTTCGGCGAGGTCGCGCAGGCCCGAGTTGCACGGCGTCAGTTCCGACCATGTGTTGCAGATGCCGATGATCGGGCGTCCGTCGAACGCATGATCGGGAAAGCCCTGGTTCTTCATCCACGACCGATGGATGAACCCGTCCTTGTCGAGCTTGCCGTACCAGTGCTGTGAGCGGCGTTTCTTCATGTCTTTGTTTCTTTTTCGTATTGGGTCGTGGTTTTCTTGTGTGTTTGCCGGATGATCAGGCCGCGCGGGCCGGACGGCACCAATCCGGCAGCCAGTCGGCATGGGCGGTCAGCAGGTCACTTACCAGGCTGCGGATCTGGCGCAGGTCCAGTTCGGCGGCGGTGTGCGGGTCCATCATGGCGGCGTGGTAGATGTGTTCGGGGTTTTCCTCGACCAGGGCGCGCACGGTCAGTTCCTGCACGTTGATCTGGCTGCGCATCAGGGCGACCAGCTGCGGCGGGATGCCGGTCACGACCGAGGGCTGCACGCCGTTGCTGTCGACCAGGCAGGGCGTTTCGACCGCCGCGCCCAGCGGCAGCTGCGGGATCTGCCCGGTATTGGGCAGGTTGCCATAGGCGACATAGGGCGTGTCGGTGACGATTGCGTTCATAAGGTCGGCGGCGAATTCGTGGCTGCGGATCACTTCGATGTCGCGCCCGTCGGTCAAGGTCTTGGCCTGTTCCTTCCAGTTCGCGACCTGTTCCTCGCAGCGGGTGGGGTATTCGTCCAGCGGGATCTGGAACTGGTCGATCAAGTCCTGACGCCCGTCCTTGATGAACCACGGGACATACTCGGCCAGGTGTTCCGAGCTTTCGGTGCAGAAATAGCCCAGGTGATCCATCACCTCGTACCGCACCTTGTTCGGACAGCGCGGCATCAGCAGCGGCGCCTTGGGCAACTGGCCCGCGTGATAGCCAAGGCGCAGCGCCGGATACAGGTCGCGGCCCTGATGTTCCAGCCGCAGGAAAAACGCCACATGGTTCACGCCCGCAACGCGATAGCGGATTTCATCCTTGGGCAGGTCCAGGTCATGGGCCAGTTCCTCGACCGTGTTCTGGACCGAGTGGCACAGACCCACATGTTTCAGTGCCGGGAACCGTTCGGCCAGCGCCCAGGTGTTGATGGCCATCGGGTTGACGTATTGCAGCAGCGTGGCATCCGGGCACAGCTGCGCCATGTCGCGGGCCACATCCCACAGGACGGGCACGGTGCGCAGGCCGCGCATGATGCCGCCCACGCCCAGCGTGTCGGCGATGGTCTGGCGCAGGCCATATTGCTTGGGGATCTCGAAATCGGTGACGGTGCAGGGTTTGTAGCCGCCGATCTGGAAGGCGGTGATGACGAAATCGGCCCCGTCCAGCGCCGCGCGGCGGTCGGTATGGGTGGACACGGTCGCGCCGGTCCCGACCGAGCGGATCATGGCGCGCGCGACGGTTTCGCTCTCGGCCAGACGCTCGGGGTCGATGTCCATCAGGGCAAAATGGCTGTCGGCCAGCGACGGGGTCAGCAGGGCATCGCCCACGATATTTTGCATGAAAATCGTGGAACCTGCACCGATGAAGGTGATCTTGGTCATGACTGTAAACCTTGACTAGGCGTTATTTTACGGCACCGAGGGTCAGACCCGCGATGAAGTGTTTCTGCATCAGAAAGAACATGGCCACCGGCGGCAGGGCCGCGACGATCGAGCCGGCACTCATCAAGTGATACGCTGCGCGGAACTGCGCGTTGAAGCTGGTGATGCCCGCGGTGACGGGTTGGCTCTCGGCCCCCTGGGTCAGCACGACGGCCCAGAAATAGTCATTCCAGATGAAGGTGAAGATCAGAACGCTGAGCGCGGCGATTGCGGGTTTCATCAGCGGCAGGACCACGTACCAGAAGATGCGCCATTCGCTGATGCCCTCGACCCGGGCGGCCTCGATCAACTCAAAGGGCAGGGCGCGGATGAAGTTGCGCATGAACAGGGTGCAGAACCCCGTCTGGAACGCAATGTGGAACAGTACCAGCCCGGTTTTCGTATTGTAGAGCCCCAAGTCCAGCGTCAGGTCGCGCACCGGCACCATCAGGATCTGGAAGGGTACGAAGTTGCCCGCCACGAACATGAAAAAGATCCACAGGTTCGACTTGAACTTGTAAATCCCCAGTGCGAACCCGGTCATGCAGCTGAGCGCCACCGCGCCGATCACCGTGGGAACCGTGATCAGGAACGAGTTCAGCAGATAGCGCGGCATGTCCGAGTTGAAGAACACCTGACCGTAGTTCCGTGCGCCTTCAAAGCTGGAGGGCAGGCCCCAGTAGTTGGCGTTGGTGAAATCCGCCTCGGGCTTGATGGAAAACAGGGCCACCGCCAGCAGCGGGCCGAGCCACAGCAGAAGAGCGACCGGCAGCATTGCCTGATAGGAAATCTGCGCCGCGCGGGGTTGTTTTTCGATCGGTTTGGGAAACATCTCAGTGCCCCTTTTCTTCGCGGTACATCGACCACAGGAAGTAGGCGATGAAGCACAGCATGATCAGGAACAGGATCACGGCGATGGCCGCGCCATAGCCCATACGGAACCCGTACTCCGACAGGGCGACTTCGAACATGTAATAGGCCAGCACGCGCGAGGATCCGAACGGCCCGCCCTGCGTCATGATCGAGATCAGGTCGAACGAGCGCAGCGCGCCGATAATGGTCACCACGAAGGCGATGAAGGTCGCCGGGCGCAGCTGCGGCAGGATGATATGCCACAGCATCCGCCCGCCCTTGGCGCCGTCCAGCCGGCCGGCCTCGATCTGTTCGGGGTCCACGGCGTTCAGGCCGGTCAGATAGAGGATCATGCAATAGGCGGTCTGCGGCCAGAGGCCCGCGAATATGATGCCGTAGGTTACGAACCGTTCGTCACCCAGGACGTTCAGCGGACCCAACCCGACCAAGCCCAAAAGCTCGTTCAGCAGCCCGAAAGTGGGGTCGTAGAACCAGGTGAAGACCAGCCCGACAACGACCTGGCTGATGACGAAGGGAAAGAAGAACAGGGATTTGTACAACCGGATTCCCCAGACCGTCTGGTTGAGGAACAGCGCGATGAACAGGCCTGCCGGGATGGCCAGCAGGTACATGATCAGCCAGATCAGGTTGTTCTTCAGCGAGACATAGAAGGCGTCACGATCGACCCATTCCCAATACAGGTCCTCATAGTTGCGCATACCGACATATTCGGCCGCGCCCAGCCCGTCCCATTCGTAAAGCGACAGGTTGAAGGACTGGAATACGGGGATGATCACGTAGACCATGAAGAACAGCACGCCCGGAGCCAGAAACAGCCAGGGTGCGATACGTTGCTGATTTCTGTGGAACCAGCTTTCGTGTTCGGTGACGTCGACAGCGGTCATGGTCAATCCCGGTTTGGAATGGGCAGGACGGGATCGTGCCCGTCCTGCGTTTGGCTACGGCGTGGCCGGGGTTGCCCCGGCCAGCACCCGATCAGTTGTCGTAGATGCGCTGACGTGCGCGTTCCAGCTTGGCCAGGATGCTGTCCAGGTTGTCCGGCTTGACCATGAATTCCTGGAAGCCTTCCATCGACACTTTGGCCATTTCCGCCGGTGCGTCGCGATCCCAGAACTGGGCGACGCCGCCGGGGCTGTTGGTCGACAGCATCTTGAAGCCTTCCTGCAGGAACTTGTCGTCATCCACCGAGGATTTGGCGTTGACGGGCAGTTGTCCGAGGTTTTTGCCGTTGTTGATTTCGGTCTGCTCGTCAGCCGAAACGACAAAACGCAGGAACTCGCGCGCGGCTTCTTTGTTCGACGCGTTCGCCGGGATGTGGAACGTGTCGGTCGGCGCATCTTCGGCCAGCTCGACATCTGGGTTGATCGCGACGAACTGGTAGAAGTCCAACTGGTCGTCGGTCAGACCGGCCTCGCGCAGCGGAGCCACGGCGAAGTTGCCCATCAGATAGGCCGCTGCATCACCCTGAACCATGAAGGGCAGGGCCTCTTGCCAGCTGTAGGTCTGGTGGTTGTCGATGAACGCGCCCATGTCGATCAGCTGCTTCCAGTTGGCGAAGGTCTGCTTGACCCGGTCGTCTTCCCAGCTGACTTCGCCATTGGCCAGTTGCTGGTGGAAGTCGAAGCCGTTGGTGCGCATGTTCAGGTAGTCGAACCAGCCGCCAGCCGTCCACAGGAACTTGGTGCCGATGGTATAGCAGGCGCGACCCGAGTCGACGATCTTCTGGCAGTTGGCCAGCTCTTCTTCCCAGGTGGTCGGTTCGGACAGGCCCAGCTCGTCAAAGATGTCTTTGCGGTAGTAGACGCCCCACTGATAGTAGGTGTAGGGCACGCCCCACTGCTTGCCGTCGATGGTCATCGCGCCCTTGGTCGAGGCCAGGTTTTCGGCGATTTCCGGCTCGGCCCACAGGTCCGATACATCTTCGAACAGTCCGGCCTCGACATAAGGCTTCATGCGGTTGGCCGCGTACCAGGTCGCGACGTCGGGCGTGTCCGCCGTCAGGAAGTTGCGGATCTGGGTCTTGTACGCCTCACGGTCGATGACCGTGGTCTCGATCTCCAGACCCGGGTGCTGTGCCGCGAAACGCTCGATCATCGCTTCCATCGTCGCGCGCGGCGCCGGATTCGATGTGTCGAGGAAGATTCGCAGCTCGCCGGTCAGTTCTGCCGAAACGGGCGCTGCAAGTGCCACACTGGCCGCCAGAGCCGCCGCAGTGCGCTTGAACATGGAATGCATGGTTTCCTCCCTTAGCTTCCATTTTGCGGTTCCAAATAGTGAAACCAAGTTTTATATATTGAAAACTACACATCGAATCGGCTAGGCTTGTCAATACCCTCGCGGCCCGTCCGCAAGGGGAAGTGGAGGAGAAATCAGACCCGTGGCAGGTGACGGAACCATCGGCAAGGCATGTGACGTGCTGGAACAGGTCGCGGCGTTCGGCCGGCCTGTGCGGTTTGCCGAATTGCTGGAAAGCAGCAGCTTTCCCAAGGCGTCCCTGTACCGGTTTCTGCAGTCGCTTACCAATCAGGGCATGTTGTCTTACGACCCAGACCGGCAGACCTATTCGCCGGGGCTGCGGCTGGTGCGGCTGGCGCATTCGGCCTGGACGCAAAGCTCGCTCGCGCCGATCGCGCGGCCGATCCTGGATGCGCTCAGCCTGGAAACCGGCGAGACGGTGCACCTTGCGCAGCTTGATTCCAGCCAGGTTCTGTATGTGGACAAGCGCAATGCCAAGAACCCGGTCGAGATGTATTCCGAGGCCGGAAAGGTTGGCCCGGCCTATTGCACCGGTGTGGGCAAGGCGATGCTCGCCTTTCTGGATGACGACCGGTTGGACAAGGCGATCTCGCAGCAAAGCTTTCACCGTTTCACCGACAAGACGCTGACCTCCGAGGCCGAATTGAGGGCGGATCTGGCCCGCATCCGCGAACGGGAGTTCGCCATGGATGATGAAGAGCATGAGCCCGGCATCATCTGCGTCGCCTGCCCGATCCTGACATCGGGAGGGCGGATGCTGGGGGCGATCTCGATCACCGGATCGACCCAACGCATGGATTTTGACCAGTTGAAGAAATGGGTCCCTCGGGTGCGGCGTTCGGCCGACCAGATCGGGGCCGAAGCCGAAGCATGGCGGTTCCCCGAGGGCCGCAAGGACAGGATGCAAGCATCATGACAGGCGTTACCCTGAAGGGCGCAATCAAGCGTTATGGCCAGACCCAGGTCATTCACGGCATTGATCTGGAAATCGAGGACGGCGAATTCTGCGTTTTCGTCGGGCCGTCGGGCTGTGGCAAATCCACCCTGTTGCGGATGATCGCCGGGCTGGAAGAAACCACCGAGGGCGAAATCCGCATCGGTCAGCGTGACGTGACCCACATAGACCCGGCCAAGCGCGGTGTCGCGATGGTGTTTCAGACCTACGCCCTGTATCCGCACATGACCGTGGCCGAGAACATGGGCTTTGGACTGCGCATGAACGGCGTGCCCAAGGCCGAGATCGACAAGAAGGTCGCCGAAGCGTCGGAAATCCTGAAACTGGACCAGTATCTCAAGCGCAAGCCCAAGGCGCTGTCGGGGGGGCAGCGTCAGCGGGTCGCCATCGGTCGGGCCATCGTCCGCGGCCCCGAGGTTTTCCTGTTCGACGAGCCGCTGTCGAACCTCGATGCTGAGTTGCGCGTGGAAATGCGGGTCGAGATCGCCCGACTGCACCAGGAGATCGGCGCGACGATGATCTACGTTACCCACGACCAGGTCGAAGCGATGACCATGGCCGACAAGATCGTGGTGCTGCGCGATGGCCGGATCGAGCAAGTGGGCGCTCCGATGGATCTGTATCGGGACCCCGACAACCGGTTCGTGGCGGGGTTCATCGGCTCGCCCGCAATGAACTTCTTGGAGTGCGATGTCATCGAAGGAACGGTGCGCCATCCTGCCCTGACGGACTCGATCCCCGTCACCAACGGCGTGCCGACCGATGCCAAGAAGGTGATCCTGGGAATCCGCCCGGAACATATTGCCGTGGATCGGTCCGGCGACAGCTGTACCGTCGATCTGACCGAAGCGCTTGGCGGCGTCTCCTACAGTTACTTGCTGACGCCCAACGGCGACAAGCTGATCGTCGAAGAGCGGGACGACCAGCGCAGCAAAACGGGCGAACGGATCGGAATCTCGGTTCGGCCCGAACGCGCCATGCTGTTTGACCCGGAAAGCGGGGTGCGGTTGCGCTGAACCGTTGTTCAATTGGAAAATGTAAACGCGCCGGGCCCTCTGCCTGGCGCGTTTTCCTTTTGCCAGACGAATCCTATGGATTTTGGATACAAAATCCGATACTGCGGGGTTGAGACAGGAAATCTGACCGCCCGGCGATGGACGCGGGCAACTTGGAAAGGATCGGCCACATGTCACCCGACGTCTTTACCGGTACCATGCCGGCGCTCATGACCCCTTGTACGCCCGACCGTCAGCCCGACTTTGACGCCTTGGTACGAAAGGGTCAGCAGATGATCGAGGCGGGCATGTCCGCGGTCGTCTACTGCGGGTCGATGGGCGACTGGCCACTGCTGACCGACGAACAGCGGATGGAAGGGGTCGAACGGTTGATCGGCGCGGGCGTGCCCGTGGTGGTGGGCACCGGGGCGGTCAACACGCAATCCGCCGTGGCGCACGCAGCGCATGCGCAAAAGGTAGGTGCAGCGGGGCTGATGGTTATTCCGCGGGTCCTGTCGCGCGGCAGTTCGGTCACGGCGCAGCGCAACCATTTCAAGGCCATCCTGTCGGCGGCACCGGATATTCCGGCGGTCATCTACAACAGTCCGTATTATGGATTCGCCACCCGCGCCGACCTCTTTTTTGCGCTGCGGGCCGAGCACTCCAATCTGGTGGGCTTCAAGGAATTCGGTGGCAAGGCCGATCTGCGCTATGCGGCTGAGAACATCACCAGCCGAGATGATCAGGTGACGCTGATGGTGGGGGTCGATACGGCGGTCTACCATGGCATCGTCAATTGCGGCGCAACTGGCGCGATCACTGGCATCGGCAACGTACTGCCCAAAGAGGTTCTGCTGCTTACTGCTTTGTCGAAAAAAGCGGCTTCTGGCAGCGCCGAGGCCCGCCAGCGCGCACAGGAGTTGACAGAGGCCATCCACGTGCTGTCCAGTTTCGATGAAGGCCCTGATCTGGTTCTGTACTACAAGCACCTTCTGGTGCTGAACGGCGAGGATGAATACCGCTTGCACTTCAACGAAACTGACGCGCTGACCGATGCGCAGCGCCACTATTGCGAACAGCAGTACAGCTTGTTCCGCGCCTGGTTTGCAGACTGGTCAAGGCAAGGCGGGGTGATTGCCGCGTGCATGTGATCGACAGCCATACCGGCGGAGAGCCGACGCGCGTGATTCTGGACGGCGCGCCCGATCTGGGCAGCGGTCCTCTGTCCGAACGCGCAGGGCTTTTGGCGACCCAGCATCGCCCGTTCTGGCGCTCGGTCATGCTGGAGCCGCGCGGTCAACCAGCGATGGTGGGGGCGCTGCTGGTGCCTCCGGTCGATCCGTCCTGCGTGACCGGGGTGATCTATTTCGACGTGGATGCGGTGCTTGGCATGTGCGGGCATGGCACGATCGGGTTGACCGTGACGCTGGCCCTTCTGGGGCGGATCGGTGTTGGCATCCACCGGATCGAAACGCCTGCAGGGGTGGTCACGGTGGAGCTGCACGATCCCAACACAGTGACAGTAACCAACATCGAAAGCCGGCGCGTGCATCAGGCCGTGACGATCGAGGTTCCGGATTTCGGACCGGTGACAGGTGATGTGGCCTATGGCGGCAATTGGTTCTTTATCGTCGATCCCAGCCCGGTGCCGGTCGAGCCCGCGAACATCCGGCAACTGACCGATCTGGGCGTCGCCATTCGGCAGGCCTCGGTCGGGCAGGGTGTGGGCGGCGAAGCGGGCGAGCCGATCGATCATGTGATCTTTCAGGAGGCCGCACCGGACCCTGACGTGCACAGCCGAAACTTCGTTCTGTGCCCCGATGACGCCTATGACCGCTCGCCCTGCGGCACGGGAAGTTCGGCGCGGTTGGCCTGTCTGGCGGCCGACGGGCGCTTGGCGCCGGGTGAAGAAATCGTACAGGCCAGCGTCATCGGCAGCCCCTATCGGCTGTCCTATCAGCCGGGTCCGAACGGCGGGGTGATCCCCTCGATCACCGGTCAGGCTTTCGTGATGGCCGAAAGCCGCTTGATTTTTGATCCCGCCGATCCGTTCCGTTCGGGTATAGAGATCACATGAAGAAAGATGTCATCGTCATAGGTGCCGGCGTCGTCGGTATCAGCGCGGCACTGGAATTGCAGCGTCGCGGTTACACGGTTCAGGTACTGGACCGCGAAGGCGTGGCCGCGGGCAGTTCGGCGGGGAATGCCGGGGCGTTCGCCTTCCCCGAGGTCGAACCTCTGGCCACCCCAGGGATCATGAAGAAGGCCCCGAAATGGCTGCTCGATCCGTTGGGGCCGCTGTCGATCCCGCCCGCTTATGCCCTGCAGATCGCGCCGTGGATGTGGCGGTTCTGGCGGGCCAGCCGCCCCAGCCGGTATCAGGCTCTGGTCGCCGCGCAGGCCAGCCTGATGCGCCTGTGCCAGGCCGCGACCGAACGGCAGATCGCCGATACGGGTGGCGAGGCGATGATGCAGCGCGACGGGCAGTTGCAATTGTACGAAAGCGCGGCCGAGTTCCGCGCCGCTTTGCCCACGTGGGAGCTGCGTCGCCAGCATGGCATCGCCTTCGACCTGCTGGAAAGCCCTGAAGCGATCGCCGAGATTCAGCCCGGGCTCAGCCCGCGTTTTACCCATGCCGGGTTCACGCCGCACTGGTGGAACACCGTTGACCCCAAACGCTGGGTCGAGCATCTGGCGCAGGTGTTTCGCGACCGCGGCGGGGTGATCGAAACGCGCCCCGTACGCGCGCTGGAGCTGTCGGACACGGGCGTCTGGGTGCGCTTCGACCAGGGTGCGGCGGATGCCAGCAAGGTCGTGGTGGCCGCCGGGGCGTGGTCGCACCACCTGACCCGCACGGTGGGCGATCTGATCCCGCTCGAGACCGAGCGGGGCTACAACACGACCCTGCCGCCGGGTGCGTTCGACCTGCGGCTGCACCTGGCGTTCTCGCGGCATGCTTTCGTGGCCAGCAAGATCAACGGTGGTGTCCGCATCGGTGGTGCGGTCGAACTGGGCGGGCTTGACCTGCCGCCCAATTTCAAACGCGCCGATACCTTGCTGAACAAGGCGCGCCAGTTCCTGCCGGGGTTGAAGACCGAAGGCGGGACGCAGTGGATGGGTTTCCGCCCCTCGCTGCCCGACAGCATTCCGGTGATCGGACGGTCTTCGAAATCGCCGAACTTGGTCTATGCTTTCGGGCACGGCCATCTGGGCCTGACCCAGTCGGCCGGGACCGCCGAGCTGGTGGGGGCGCTGATCGACGGCACCGATCCGGCCATCCCGGTCGATCCCTTCGCCGCCACCCGGTTCTGAGCGGGGATGCGCAGCAGCAAGACCATTCACGTGATCTCGGCCCATGCCGAGGGTGAGGTGGGCGACGTGATCGTCGGCGGTGTCGCCCCGCCGCCGGGCGACACGATCTGGGCGCAACGCAGCTTCATCGCCCGCGACCAGACCCTGCGCAACTTCATGCTGAACGAGCCGCGCGGCGGGGTGTTCCGCCATGTCAACCTGCTGGTGCCGCCCAAACACCCCGATGCCGACGCCGCCTTCATCATCATGGAGCCCGAGGACACACCGCCCATGTCCGGCTCGAACGCGATCTGCGTGGCGACGGTGCTGCTGGACGGGGGCATCCTGCCGATGACCGAGCCGGAGATCCACCTGACGCTCGAAGCGCCGGGCGGGCTGGTGCGGGTGCGGGCCGAGTGCCGCAACGGCAAGGCCGAACGGATCTTCGTGCAGAACCTGCCCAGCTTTGCCGACCGCCTCGCCGCGCCGCTCGAGGTCGAGGGGCTGGGGACCCTGACTGTGGACACCGCCTATGGCGGGGACAGTTTCGTGGTGGTCGACGCCGCGGCGCTGGGGCTGCGCATCACCGAGGACGAGGCCGCCGACATCGCCCGCCTGGGGGTGGCGATCACCGACGCCGCCAATGCGCAGCTGGGCTTCGCGCATCCCGAAAACCCGGATTGGAACCACATCTCGTTCTGCGCCTTCTGCGGACCGTTGACTGAAACCGAAACCGGCCTGACCGGCCGATCCGCGGTGGCGATCCAGCCCGGCAAGGTCGATCGCTCGCCCACCGGCACGGCCGTTTCGGCCCGCATGGCGCTGATGGCCGCGCGGGGGCAGTTGCAGCCGGGCCAGAGCTTTGAGACGGTGTCGATCATCGGCTCGCGCTTCACGGGCCGAATACTGGGCGCGACCCAGGTGGGAGACCATCCTGCCATCCTGCCCGAGATCTCGGGCCGGGGATGGATCACCGGCATCCATCAGCACATGCTGGACCCCGACGACCCCTGGCCACAAGGTTACCGCCTGCGCGACACCTGGGGTGCCTAGTCCAGAAGGGCCAGCAGGTCGCGGTGCAGTTGCGCGGAAACCTCGGCATATCCCCGGGCGGTGTTGCGCGCGCGGGCGGCAAAGCGGCGCTGTGACGGCAGGCGCGCGCCCTGATCGAGGATATCGGCAAACAGGCGCTCGGCCCGCGCGTCGCTGGCCTGTCGTCGCCCGCCGCTGAACTGGTCGGGGTCGAAGGCGATGATGATGTCGCCGTGGTAAGGCGCGCCGCCCGTGCCTTGGGCGAACTCCATGCTCTCCAGGCTGGTCAGGTCGTCGATCAGCGGGCCGGCCAGAAGTTCGATCATGATCGACAGGGCCGAGCCTTTGTAGCCGCCGAAGGTCAGCATCGCGCCGTCCAGCGCCGCTTGCGGGTCGGTCGTGGGGTTGCCGTCCCTGTCGATCGCCACGCCTTCGGGCAGGGGTTTGCCCGCGCGCTTGTACAGCTCGATCTCGCCGCGGGCGAAGGCGCTGGTCGCAAAATCGAAGGTGAACGGGTCTTTGCCCATGCGGGGCCAGCTGAAGGCCAGCGGGTTGGTGCCCAGGCTGCCGCGCGTGCCCCCCGCAGGGGCCACCCAAGAATGGCTGGGCACCATCGCTATGGCTGCAAGCCCTTGGGCCGACAGGGCTTCGACCTCGGGCCACAGGGCCGAGAAATGAAAACAGCGGTTGATCGCCATGGCCGCGATCCCGTGGGTGCGGGTCTTGTCGATCAGATGCGGCAGGCCAGTTTCGAAGGCCAGCAACGACATGCCGCCCTGCGCGTCGACGCGAACGATGGCATTGTCCGAGGGGGCGACCCGGGGCTGCGCATGGCCGTCGATCTTGCCGGCCTGCATGGTCTGGGCGCACATGAACAGGCGAAACAGCCCGTGCGACTGGCAATCGTCCATCTGGCAGGTGGTCAATAGTTCCGCGATCGCCTGCGCGTGGTCGGGGCCATAACCCACATGGGACAGAACCTTCAGGCTCAGATCGGTCATTTCTTCAGGCGTCAGCCGTACCGTTTCGCTCATGTTCCGTCCCTGGGTTTGATCTCGGTTGCCAAAGGGGTAGCGGGGAACCCTAGCCCTGTTCAACCCGATAGGCGGTTGGAAAAGCGCCTCGGGGCGGATATTTGTATCCAAAATGCAAATGCGGACAGACCCTTGGCAGCAAAACGCGCAATCACCCGTCAAAGCCTTCCCGATGCAATCGCGTCCGACTTGCGTGAACGCATTCTCAGCGGTGATCTGGCGGAAGGCGAGACCATCCGTCAGGAGGCATTGGCCGAAGACTATGACGTGTCGCGCATGCCGGTGCGCGAGGCGCTGAAACAGCTTGATGCCGAAGGACTGGTTCAGCTGACGAACAATCGCGGTGCGCGGGTCACGCGCCATTCCCTGTCCGAGATCGGCGAGATCTTCGACCTGCGGTCGCTGTTGGAGACCGACCTGTTCCGTCGGGCAATTCCGCAGATGACCCAATCTGACTTTGCGCGCTGCGAACAACTGCTGGAGCAGATGGAGGCGTCGTACGACGCCAACGACGTCAGCCGGTGGGGCGCGCTGAACTACCAGTACCATTCGGCCCTCTATGCGGCCGCGAACCGAAGCCTGACCAACGAGCTGCTGCATCGCGTGAGCCTGCAGTCGGACCGGTACATCCGAATGCATCTCAGTGTAATGCAACAACGCGAACCGGCCCGCAAAGAGCATCGCGAATTGCTGCGCCTTGCCCGGGATGGACAGGTCGAGCAGGCTTGTGCGCTTCTGTCCGCGCATATTGGACGAACCAAGGACCAATTGTTGGCACTGGTGGCTGCCAAGCGAGCGTCCGAGGAAGCGATCGGACGCTGACGCCAAGCGACCGGAAAGAAAGCGTTTTCAATTCTTCTCTGTCTGTGCCAGTTCTGGCGTCGCGGGATGCGTGCCGAAACATGGATCGACCAAGTGCCCAGTGATGACCTCAACAGTTCGGAACAGGCCGTGCGTCAGGCGATTGGGGCGTATTCCAGACGCGTCTGGCGGTTTGCGCTGGCTCTGTCGGGGGCGCAGGATGTTGCCGACGACCTGACCCAGGCCACTTGCCTGCGCGCGTTGGAGCGCAGCCATCAGGTTACGCACACTGATCGGTTGGATTCGTGGCTGATGACGATCTGCCGGTCGATCTGGTTGAACGAGCTGCGGGCGCGGACCGTGCGCAAGTCCCAGGGGTTGGCCACAACGCCGGACGCCGAATTGATCGCGCCGGGTACCGACGCCGAAATGAATATTTTTGCGCGGGAAGTGTTTACACAGGTGATGCAACTGCCCGAGGCGCAACGCGAAACGGTCATGCTGGTCTTTGTCGAGGGCTACAGCTATCGCGAGGCCGCCGCGTTGCTGGAGGTTCCGATTGGTACGATCATGAGCCGGCTTTCCAATGCCCGCAAGAAACTGCAAGCTGCGATGCCGCAGGATGCCGCTGCGTCCGACCGACGGAGGGACTCATGACCTTTTCCGACGATACGCTAAAGGCCTATCTGCAAGGCTCATTGGGGTCTGAGGAAAGCGATGCCATCGAGGCCGCTGTTGAGAACGATCCGGAACTGGAGCAGCGCCTGATGGATCTGGATCCGATCGCGCCGGTGGTTCGCGAGGTGTTCCGAGACATTCCCGCCGCAGCGCCACAAGTTGAACTGCCGCCTAGGGTTCCGGCTTTGGCGGGGCCCTGGCGCCTGTTGGGCGTCGCGGCTGCCGCGGCCGTGTTGGCCGTATCTCTGACCTTTTGGCTGACCCGCTCACAGCCGATGGGATGGGTAGAGCAGGCGGCCCTGTACCAGTCGCTTTACACGCCGGATTCGATTGCAACGCTGGAATACCCGCCGGCGCTCGTCGACGCCCAGATCTCATTGGCCGAAGAGAAACTGGGCCGCCCGCTGAACCGGGATTCGCTTGAAGGTTTGCCGGGGCTGGAACTGAAGGCCGCGCAGGTTTTGTCCTTCAAGGGCAAACCATTGGTTCAGATCGTTTTTGCCGACGCTGATGGCAATCCCTTTGCGCTGTGCGTGATCCGCCAGGGCGATGGCGCGCCGAATTCAGAGTTGAAGCAGGAAGTCCTGAGCGGGCTTGCAACGGCCCGGTGGGCGCGCGACGGATACGGATACATGCTGTTGGGGAACCGGCCGGACAACGATTTGACCGTGCAGCTGGATTACCTGGCCCAGACATTCGCCGGCTGAGCCGCCTTGCGCGAAACCTCTTGTGAACCGGTGCGATTGGCCGAACAATGCATGGCATGACGACCAAGGCCACGAACCCGGGCCCGGACGAGGACGATGTCCTGGACGGGCCGCGCAGTATCTATGACGTCGATCCGCCGGACGACGAAGACCTTTGGTTTCTGCCGCCCGAAGATGCAGCGGCGCCCGAGGACATGTTGCCGCCGGGTCCGCGTGCCGATCGGGGCGCTTTGTTCGACCCGCGGGACTGGCGCGCAGCTCAGGCAGAAGTGGCGCAGGGCTTGGCGGATCTGACCTTGACCTTCGGGTCCTTGGACGAGCGGTTGCGCAGTGGTCCAAAGGGATGGACCCACCGGCTGGCCCTGATGGACGTATCCGACCTGGGGTGGTGGACCGGTGACCGGATCAGTGTTGATCGGCTTGCCCTGTGGACCGGATTGCGTATCGGAGCCACCGGGGACGATGTGCAAGCATTGTTTCGGGCGGGTTGGGCGGTTCGGCGACTGACTTCGGGCGCAGGGCCGTCGGACGGCGGCTGGCAATCGGGACTGGCCGCCTTTCTGGACCGGATGGCTCAGGGGATAGACGAAGTCCCAGAGGCGGTCGCAGATTTGGCCGAAGTGATGGATAGCGCACAAGCCCTGCACCCTGTCACGCAGTCGGCCATTGCCTTTCACGCGTGGCGCGCGCTGTCGCAGGGAATGGGACAGGATACCGAAGCAGCGGTGATCGCTGCGCGGCATGCGGCCACGATGGGTCGGGGCGGGGCACTGTTCATGCCGCTGGCACTGTCGGGCCCCGGGGCGCTGCGCGGCATCGGCACACCAGAGGAAAAACTCAACGCTTGGGTTCGTGGGGCAGGGCAGGCGGCCTTGGCCGCGCTGCTGCATCTGGATCGCGTCAGCGCGTGGGAGGCCCGGGCACGCGAGGCCACCAAGGGTCTCAGCGGGCGGACGCCGCCGGTCCTGATCGATGTGCTGACCGCATGGCCCATGGTATCTGCGCCATTGGCCGAGGAGTTGACGCAGGCATCGCGTGCAGCCGTGCAGCGCAATCTCGACAAGTTCACCGAACGTGGTTTGATCCGCGAAGTGACCGGGCAGGGCCGTTATCGGGTTTGGGCTGCCGCGCTGTAGTCCAACAACCATTCACGGAACGCGCGCGCGGGTGGCCGCAATGTGGCCCGTGAAGGGTAGATCAGGTGGTAGGCATCCCGGCCCGGCACGGCCACCTCGGGCAGACATGGCACCAGGCCAGACATCCGCATGATCCGGTCAGACGCGGGCGCGCGGGCCAGGGCGATCCCGACCCCTTGCGCGGATAGCTCGGCCGCCATCATTGAGTTGTCCGCGAAGAAATACTGAGCCTGTCCGGTCGGCAGCCGCAGGGCTTCGAACACGTGCGGCCAACTGGCCCTGTGGGTCGAAACCTCGATCAGCGGAAACCGGGCCAGATCCAGCGGAGTGGTGATCTGGTCGGCAATGTCCGGTGGTGCCACGGGAAAAAGGGTCTCGGTCAACAGCATGTCACCCTCGGCGCCGAACAGCGTCGGGTTGCCAAACACGATCTGCAGGTCGGTAAAACGATTGGCGAAGTCGGCGATCCGGTTCCCGGTCGTCAGGGACAGGTTGATCTGAGGATGGGATTTTTGGAACTGGGTCAGGCCCGCCGCAAGCACCCCTTGCGCGAACAACAACACGGATTGGACATACAGCCGTTGGTCCCGGGTCTGGCCGAACAGGCCGGTAGTGGCTGATTCCAGCATCACCAGCGATTGCTGCACGACCGGCAGGTACGCCCGCCCGGCCTCGGTCAAAGTGACGGCATGGGCATGGCGATGAAACAGCGGCGTGCCCAGACGAGTTTCCAGCGCCTTGACCTGTTGGCTGACGGCGGCGGCCGACATGTTTAGCTGGGCGGCAGCACGGGCAAAGCTTTCGGTGCGGGCCGCGGCCTCGAAAACGCGCAGCCAGTTGAGAGAGGGGATGCGGGTCGACATGGCAATCAGGCTAAGCTGAACTTGTCCTGACAGGCAAGGCTTTGCGTTCTCGTCGCAAGACCGGTTCGGCTAGGCTGTGCGTGAACCGATCCGAAAAGGTGCACCCATGCCCGACATCCAAGACCTGGCCCGGCACAAACTGACCCCATCGCAAGCAGCGCAATACTGGGAAGACGGCTTCCTGTTTCCGCTGGATATTCTGTCTGCTGACGAGGCCGCGCAGGTGCGCTCGGAACTCGAGCAGATTGAACGCGACTGGATGGCCGCCGATCTGCCTCTGCCGCTGAATACCTACAAGCGCGTGAACTCACACCTCGTCATGCCTCTGGCGGCGCGACTGGCCATGGATCCGCGTATACTGGATGCCGTCGAAGGCGTCTTGGGTCCGGACATCATGATCTGGTCGGCCGAGTTTTTCATCAAAGAACCGCGCACCGTCCAGACAGTTGGCATGCATCAGGACCTGACCTATTGGGGGATGGGCGAGACCCCGGATCAGGTTACGGCCTGGCTGGCACTGTCGCCGGCAACCGTGGAAAGCGGCTGCATGGATTTTGTCCGGGGCAGCCACAAGAACCCAATACTTCCGCACAATGATACCTATTCCGAGACCAACCTGCTGTCGCGCGGGCAGGAGATTGCGGTCGAAGTGGCCGAGGAAGACAAAACCCATATCGAACTGGCGCCCGGGCAGATGTCACTGCACCACGGGCTGACCATTCATGGCTCGGGTCCGAACCGGTCGGACGATCGGCGTATCGGGATGGCCATCCGCTATATCAGCCCGAATGCGAAGCAGTTGGTGGCGGACCGCGACTACGCGATGGTCGCGCGCGGAGAGGACCGGCAGGGAAACTTCATCCATGTCGATCCGCCCGCCACCCTGTTTTCCGACGAGTCGCTTGCCCTGTACGAACAGGTGCGCCGCGATCTGGGCAAGGCGCTGGCAGCTGGGGCCAAGGCCACCGTTCCGCTCTATGATTGAGCCGGGTTCGAAACCCAAAGGCCAGGGGATTGGACGCCTAGCGCCCAACCCCGACATAGGTTTCGAAACCAGATTTCTTGACCTTGTCGCGTGAATAGATGTTCCGCAGGTCGACCATGCGTGGAGATTTCATCTCAGCGGCCATCTGCGTCAGGTTCAGCGCGCGGAACTCGTTCCATTCGGTCAACAGCACCACTGCGTCCGCGTCCTTGGCAGCGGCATACGGGTCTTCGACCCACTCTACACCCGGCAGCAGAGCCTCACCCTCGGATCGGCCCTGAGGGTCGACCACGCGAACTTTGGCGCCGCCACCGATCAGGGCGGGCACGATGGTCAGTGATGGAGCGTCGCGCATGTCGTCGGTGTTGGGTTTGAAAGTCACCCCCAAAACCGCCACGGTCTTGCCGTTGAAACTGTCGTCGCAAGCTTCGCGGATCTTTTCGATCATGCGTTTTTTGACCTCGTCATTCACGCGCATGACGGTTTCGGTGATCTGCATTGGAAAGGCATGTTCCTGTCCGATCCGCGCAAGCGCCGCGGTGTCCTTGGGAAAGCATGATCCGCCGTAACCGGGGCCGGCATGCAGGAACTTGTTTCCGATGCGCCCATCCAAGCCAATGCCGCGTGCCACTTCCTTGACGTCGCCTCCGACCCGCTCGCACAGGCCAGCGATTTCGTTGATGAACGTGATCTTGGTGGCGAGAAAGGCGTTTGCCGCATATTTGATCATTTCGGCGCTTTCCAGATCCGTCGTCAGGATCGGAAAATCGCGCAGGTAAAGTGGGCGGTAGATTTCGGCCATCACCTCGGCGGCGCGGTCGTTCTCGACCCCTACAACGACGCGGTCCGGACGCATGAAATCGTCGATCGCAGCGCCTTCGCGCAGGAATTCCGGGTTCGAGGCGACATCAAAGTCTGCCTTGGGGTTTGCCGCCGCGACAACTTCCTGAACCTTGCGGTTGGTCCCGACCGGGACCGTGGATTTGGTCACCACCACGGTGTAGCCATCCATGGCATGGGCGATTTCCTCGGCCGCTGCCATCACATAGGTCAGATCCGCATGGCCGTCGCCGCGGCGGGTTGGTGTCCCGACAGCGATAAAGACGGCATCCGCGCCTTTCACCGCATTTGCCAAATCGGTGGTAAAGCTCAGCCGGCCGGCGGCCACGTTCTTGGCCATCAGAACATCCAGTCCCGGTTCGTAGATCGGAACCTTTCCGTCCTGCAGCATCTGGATCTTAGCTTCGGCCTTGTCGACGCAAATGACGTCATGACCGAAATCCGAGAAGCACACACCCGACACCAGACCCACATATCCGGTGCCGATCATCGCAATACGCATTATTCAAATTCCCTTGTTACCAATGCCACCTCGGGCGGCCACACATTCGGAGAAACTTCCGCCGGTTTCAATGCCTGACAGTGGCCTCGGGTTGCATTCCATGACATCTTGCTGTTTTTGGGACGACAAATGGGCGTCCATGAAACTGGTGGAACAAACTGATGACCAAAAAAGCGCTGATCACCGGAATTACCGGACAGGACGGGTCTTACCTGGCCGAATTTCTGTTGGCAAAGGGCTATGAGGTTCACGGGATCAAGCGTCGGGCATCCTCGTTCAACACCCAGCGGATCGACCACATCTATCAGGACCCCCACGAGCCTGATCCGAAGCTGCGGCTGCACTACGGCGATCTGAGCGATACCTCGAACCTGACCCGCATCATCCAAGAGGTTCAGCCCGACGAAGTCTACAACCTGGGCGCCCAATCTCACGTGGCCGTCAGCTTCGAGTCGCCGGAATATACCGCGGATGTCGATGCCATCGGCACTCTGCGCCTGCTTGAGGCGATCCGGTTCCTCGGACTTGAGAACAAGACCCGGTTCTATCAGGCGTCCACGTCGGAACTCTACGGGCTGGTCCAGGAAACTCCGCAGCGAGAAACGACCCCGTTCTATCCGCGCTCGCCCTACGCGGTGGCCAAGCTGTATTCGTATTGGATCACGGTCAATTACCGCGAGGCGTACGGGATGTATGCCTGCAACGGAATCCTGTTCAATCACGAAAGCCCGCGCCGCGGCGAAACCTTTGTCACCCGCAAGATCACGCGTGGTCTGGCCAACATCGCCCAGGGCTTGGAGAAGTGCCTTTACATGGGGAACATCGACAGTCTGCGCGATTGGGGCCATGCCAAGGACTACGTGCGGATGCAGTGGATGATGCTGCAGCAGGACAAGCCCGAGGATTTCGTTATTGCCACAGGCAAGCAGTATTCCGTGCGCCAATTCATCGAATGGTCGGCGGCCGAGCTTGGGCTCACCTTGGAGTTTTCAGGCAGCGGTGTGGACGAGGTCGCAACCGTGACGGCGATCGACGGCGACAACGCCCCAGCGCTGAAACCCGGCGACGTGATCATGCGGATCGACCCGCAGTATTTCCGACCAGCCGAGGTGGACACTCTGCTGGGTGACCCGTCGAACGCCAAGGCCAAATTGGGTTGGGAGCCGGAGCTGACCGTGCAGGAAATGTGCGCAGAGATGGTTCTGGAAGACCTCAAAACCGCCAAGCGCCACGCCTTGTTGAAAGAGCACGGGTTCGAATTGCCGGTCAGCCTGGAAAACGGCTGAGGAGGCGGAAATGCGCAAGATCTACATCGCCGGACATCGTGGGATGGTAGGTGGAGCAATCCTGCGCCAGCTCAAGGCGCGCCAGGCCGATGGCGAGCCGCTTGAACTGGTTACCCGAACCCACTCCGAATTGGATCTGACGGATCAGGCGGCCGTCCGCGCCTTCATGCAGGCCGAGCGCCCAGACGTCGTGATCTTGGCCGCCGCCAAGGTAGGTGGGATTCACGCTAACAACACGTATCCTGCAGATTTCATTTACGAAAATCTGATGATCGAGTGCAACGTGATCCATCAGGCTTTTGCGGTCGGCGTACGGCGTCTTTTGCAGCTGGGCAGTTCCTGCATATACCCGCGTGAAGCAGCGCAGCCGATGCGCGAAGACGCGTTGCTGACGGGTGTTTTGGAGCCGACGAACGAACCCTATGCGGTTGCCAAGATCGCCGGGATCAAGCTGTGCGAAAGCTACAACCGCCAGCACGGGGTCGACTATCGATCGGTCATGCCGACCAACCTGTATGGGCCGGGCGACAATTTCCACCCTGAGAACAGCCATGTTCTGCCAGCACTGATCCGCCGCTTCCACGAAGCCAAACGCGACGGGCTGGACGAGGTGGTGATCTGGGGAACTGGCAAGCCGCGGCGTGAGTTCCTGCATGTCGATGACATGGCCGAGGCATCGCTGTTCGTAATGGATTTGCCGCAGGACGTGTATCAGGCGAATACGCAACCCATGCTGAGCCACATAAACGTGGGCTGCGGGCAGGACGTTTCAATTGCCGAGCTGGCCTCACTGATAGCCAAAATCACCGGATATACCGGCCGGATCACGCAGGACACCACCAAGCCAGATGGTACGATGCGCAAGCTGATGGACGTTTCCCGGTTGGCCAAGATGGGCTGGAAGGCACGCATAGGCCTCGAAGATGGTATCCGCGAGACCTATGACTGGTTCCTTGATCAATCGGCCGACGACCTGCGGGCCAAATAAGCACCCGGCCCAAAGACCGGGTGCGTTCGGTGATCAGAACCAGCGGCCGATGGCCGAGGCCGCCGGGGGTATCGCTGCCGGATCGGACACCGCCGACAGAACTTGCCACGCTACCTGTGTTTCGGTCGGCAAATCGAAGCTGATGAACCGTCCCAGAGCATTACCGCTGCCGCTCAGGGTTGGAGTACTGCCCACAGCAAAAGGCGCGGGGAAAGTCCAAGTATTCTGGGCGCTTGCAAATAGTGGCCCCATGCCGGCAGTACAGGCCACCGCACTCGCCGCGAGGGTGCAGATCTGAGTTCCGTCCGCGAAACGAACGAATTCGCCGTTCGCATTTGCGCCGCGTTCGATCACTGCGCCGGTCGGGATCCCGCCAGACTGCGTCACCGGACCCACGAGGTTGCCGGGGCAATATCCGTAGTCGGCTCGCATCAGCCGTCCGGGTGTTACATCTTCAGGGTTGGCTTGAACGGCCGCGCCGCTGATCGTTCCCGATGTGGCATCCACGCGCACCGCCTCGGTCCAAGAGCCTCCATCCGGTGAAACCTTGATGGAAAAATCGGTACTGCCCGCAAGGCCCATCTCGGCGTGGCCGGTCCAGTTGGACTGAAACAGGAGTGAGGCGGTGTCAGTCGCGCTAGCTTTGTTGATCTTCAACTGGTGGCCGCTCCCGTCGTGGCTCAGCAATGTGGCGGGACTCCGAACCGAAAGGCGGTTGGTCGGATCGTATCCGGTTGCGACCCCGACCCCGGCAAGGTTCGCAGTATTGACCGGAGGATCGATCCATCCGCCGTTGTCCCAGACCTTGAGCGCGGCGCCGGCTTGCTCCCAAACACGCCATCCGTTTGCTGGCGTGACAAAGACCCAAGCATTGTCCAGCCAAGCCGCGAGTTGCCCAGGCTTCCCCGCCCAGGCGCCTGTCGGGCTGGCCCCCAAGCCGTAGATGGCACCTTGATCTGGTGCCGCAGGTGGAATGGTTTCATCCAGAGCCACAACACTCAGCTGCACGATCAGGTCCAGCTGCCGCAGCGCTTCGTTGTGGGTGACGTGTTTTTGCGCCTGTGAGGGTTGCAGAAACGGCAGATTCAAACGGGGGGTGATTTGGGACACGGGCGGGATCCTCCTTGGGCCATCGATTCACGGAATTCGCTGCGCGCCACCCTGCCGCGGATGGGATGAATCCCCGCTTTCACGTGCGAACGACACAAAAAGGATTTGGTTACTTGTGGATTTCCAAATACGAAACAAAGCCGCCCTTTTGGGGCGGCTGTGGATATTTTTAGTATGGAGGTCGGTCAGCTGATTCTGACCTGTACGCCCAAAGCGTGAACCGTTGGCGACCGGAGCCGCGGTGTTCAGCCAGGATCAGTTGCGGGCGTAGACATCCTCGTACCGGATAATATCGTCCTCTCCGAGGTAGGCGCCGGTCTGAACCTCGATCAGGACCATAGGCACCTTGCCGGGGTTTTCCATCCGGTGAACCGCGCCAAGGGGGATGTAGACAGACTGGTTTTCGCTGACCAGACGAACCTCGTCATCGATCGTGACCTTGGCGGTACCTTCTACGACGATCCAATGCTCGGACCTGTGGTGGTGGGACTGCAGGCTCAGGGCCGCGCCGGGGTTTACGTGAATCCGTTTGACCTGGAATCGTTCGCCCACGACAAGGCTCTCGAACCAGCCCCAGGGGCGATGGTCGACCGGCAGAGCTTCGGCCTGCGGTGCCCCTTTGGCCTTCAGGGCGGCCACGGCCTGTTTGACATCCTGTGCCTTGTCCATGCTGGCCACCAGAACGGCATCCGGCATGGCCACAGCGATCATGTTCTCGAGCCCCATGGCCACGACTTCTTGGGAGGCTGACTCGGACCGGATCAACACGTTGTTACAGTCGATCGTCGTCACCTCACCGGTGGTCGCAACGCCGTTTTCGTCGGGGCTGCTCAGCTCCTGGACGGCCGACCAGCTGCCGACATCCGACCAGCCGGCGGCATAGGGAACAACGCTCAGGTTTTTGGCCCGTTCCATGACCGCGTAGTCGATCGATATGTCTTCGACTTTCCCCCAGGCCAATGCGTCCAGTCGCAGAAAGCCAAGATCGGCCTTCGCGTCCTCGACGGCAGTCTGCACCGGCGGCAACAGGTTGGGTGCATGATCCTGGAATGCAGCGATGATGTCGCGCACCGCAAACAGGAAAATGCCGGAATTCCACAGGTAACTGCCATCGGAGATCATGGCCTTGGCTCGATCCAGATCGGGCTTTTCAACGAAATGGTCCAATGCGACCGCAGCACCTGTCGCGTCGGGCGCAGCGCTGAGCTTCAGATATCCATATCCGGTTTCCGGCCGGTCCGGAGTGATCCCGAACGTCACCAGATGGCGGTCCCTCTCGATGGCGGTCACACCTTGCGAAACCGCCGCGTGGAACGCGGACTTGTCGGGAACGACGTGATCGGACGGCGCCACCAGCATCAAAGCATCCGGGTCTACCTTGGACAGGTAAAGCGCGGCCGCCAAGACCGCCGGAGCCGTGTTGCGGCCCTCAGGTTCAATGAGGATCGGACCGGGGTCGACACCAATGGCGGTAAGCTGCTCGGTGACGATGAAGCGGAACGATTCATTGGTGAGTATCAGGGGCTTGGCGTACGGTGCGTCCTTGGGCCCTCGCATCCTGTCCGCACAGTCCTGCAGCAGGCTGCTGTTGCCGACCAGAGGCACGAACTGTTTGGGATAGCTTTTTCGGGACAGCGGCCAAAGCCGGGTTCCGGAGCCGCCGCACAGAATGACAGGATAGATGGTGGTCATGACGAATGGGCTTTTCGGCTGGTTTTCTGACGTTTTATCGCAGTCATCACAGGGTGGGTGAAGGACCGCCGCTTATTGGGCAGCCCGACCTGTGGCAACAATATCATTCAGATAGGCGCTCAGGTCGTCGCGCAGGTCATTCCGGGCCAGGGCAAAGGCCACGGTGGCCTGCAGGAAGCCCGCTTTTGATCCGCAGTCGAAGCGTTGACCATCAAAGCGGTATCCGAAAACCGGGACACCGTTGCCGATGTCTTCGGCGATGGCATCGGTCAGCTGGATTTCCCCGCCGCTGCCTTTCTTCATCTGATTGAGGTTGTACAGCACCGACGGCCCCAAAATATATCGACCGATCACCGCCATGTTCGACGGAGCCTCGTCGGCCTTGGGCTTTTCAACCATGCCGCGGGCGCGGATCACCTTGCCGGAACTGTCGGCGGCGTCCAGTATCCCGTACGAGCTGGTTTTTTCGGGTGCGACCTCCATCGCGGCGACCATGTTGCCGCCGGTTTCCTCATAGGCCTCGACCATCTGCTGCAGGCAGGGTTTGTCGGCCGCAATAACGTCGTCCGGCAGCATGACGGCGAAGGGTTCATCGCCGATCAGACGGCGGGCGCACCAGACGGCGTGTCCCAAGCCCAATGCCTTGTGTTGGCGGATATAGGCGATAGCACCGCTTTCCATGTTGGTGTTCTCGAGAACCTCCAACAAATCATCCTTGCCTTTGGCCTTCAGCTCCTGCTCCAGCACGAGATTGTGGTCGAAATAGTCTTCGAGCGCCGATTTCCCGCGTGATGTGACGAAGATGAACTCGGTAATACCCGCAGCGCGGGCTTCGTCGATGGCATATTGAACGAGAGGCCGGTCAACCAGCGTCATGATTTCCTTCGGAACGGATTTCGTTGCCGGAAGAAACCGGGTGCCCAATCCTGCGACAGGGAAAATCGCCTTGGTGACCTTGCGTGACATGTGACCTCTCAAATTCAAAAACTTAGCCGGTGGACGTGGTGCATCCGGGGCTTCCTCTTAGGCTGCGAAACCGGATCAATCAATGATGCCCGAAAAAACAGGCCGAAAACGACCGAAGGGTGCCATCTGGTCATGGCAAAGTCAAAACACCCAGTCCCAATAACTCTGCCCTAACGGGCAAGCACCCCGAAGCCGGCTGCCCGGCTTCGGGGACAGGTTCAAGCGCTCGCCATGATCGCTTCCAGCGGATCGTGTTCGGCCACGAAGTGACCAGGCGCAATCTCGCTGAGCGCGGGAACATAGTCGGTCTGACCCGCCGCCAGACGGCTGGGCAGGAACCGCAGCGCCGCCTTGGGGTCCATGGGCGAGGGCAACTCGCCCGGCAGTTTCAGCCTTTGGCGGCTGCGCTCGACATCCGGGTCCGGGATCGGTACCGCCGAGATCAGCGACTGCGTGTACGGGTGAACCGGGTTCGCGCAGATCACCTCGCCATCGCCCAGCTCGACGATGCGACCCAGATACAGAACCATGATCCGGTTCGACACCGCGCGCACCACCGACAGGTCGTGGCTGATGAAGATCATCGACAGGCCGAATTCCTGCTGCAGTTCCTTCAGCAGCTGCACGATCTGCGCCTGAATCGACACGTCCAGCGCCGAGACCGCCTCGTCGCAGATGATCAGCTTGGGCTTGTTGATCATCGCCCGGGCGATGCCCACCCGCTGGTTCTGGCCGCCCGACAGCTCGTGCGGGTAGCGGTTGATCATGTTGGCGTTCAGGCCGACCCGTTCCATCATCTCGGCGACCATCTGCTTGCGCTCGCGCTCGGTCAGGTCGGGGCGATAGGTTTTCAGCGGTTCCGCGATCGAGGCCGAAATCGTCATCCGCGGGTCCAGGCTGGCCAGCGGGTCTTGGAACACGATCTGCAGATCCTTGCGGTACTTGTTCAGCTCGGCCCGTTTCAGCCCGACGATCGGATGGCCCAGCCAGCTGACATTGCCGGCGCTCGGCTCGATCAGCTGCAGCACGGCACGGGCGAGGGTGGACTTGCCGCAGCCCGACTCACCGACCACGCCCAGGGTTTCACCCTTGCGGATGTCAAAGCTGACGCCGTTCACCGCCTTCAACGGCACTTTGCGGCCAAAGATGCCGCCCGGAACGTGAATCGGGAAATGCACCCTGACGTCATCGACTTTCAGCAGCGGCGCCTCGTCGGTCTCCACCGCCTTGGGCGCGTCGCCCGCGTCGATGCGAGGCATGGCCTCGATCAGGGTGCGGGTATAGTCGTGCTTGGGCGCGTGGAAGATCTCGCGCGTGTCACCGGCCTCGACAAACTCACCCAGGCGCATGACCTGCACCCGGTCGCACATGCGGGCCACGACGCCCATGTCATGCGTGATCAGGGCGATGGCCGTGCCTTCGTCCTTTTGTAGACGCACCATCAGGTCCAGGATGTCGGCCTGAACGGTCACGTCCAGCGCGGTGGTCGGTTCGTCGGCGATCAGCAGTTTGGGATTGCACAGCATCGACATGGCGATCATCACCCGCTGGCGCATCCCGCCCGACAGCTCGTGCGGGAACTGGTCCAGACGGCGCGCGGCCTCGGGGATGCGCACGCGGTCCAGCCATTCTAGGCACCGTTGCCGCGCGGCCGAACCCTGCAGGCCTTCGTGTACCTGCAAGACTTCGCGCATCTGCTGGCCGACCCGCAGATGCGGGGTCAGGGCGGTCAGCGGGTCCTGAAAAATCATGCCCACGTCATCGCCGCGTATCTGGTTCAGCTTGTTCACGGGCAGGTTCAGAATTTCCTGCCCGTTCAGCAGCACCGACCCGGTGGCCCGGCCCGCCGGCGGCAGCAGCCCCATCGCGGCCATGAAGGTCTGGCTTTTGCCGGACCCGCTTTCGCCGACGATGCCCAGGCATTCGCCCGGCGCGATGTTAAAGCTGATGTTCTTGACGGCCTCGACCACCCCGTCGGGCGTGTCGAACTGAACGCTCAGGTTCTTTACGGAAAGCAGGCTCATGTCAGCGGTCCTTCGGATCCAGTGCGTCACGCAGGCCATCGCCGATGAAGAACATCGTGATGATGATGGTGACGTAAAATGCCAGGGGGTACATCAGTTGCCACAACGTGCCGTAACCCATGGTTCCGGCGCCCTCGGCGATCAGACGACCCAACGAGGTATAGGGCTCGGAAATCCCCAGCCCCAGGAACGAGATGAAGCTCTCCGTCAGGATCATCTCGGGCACCAGCAGCGAAGCATAGACGATCACAACGCCCAGCAGGTTGGGCAGGATGTGGCGGTACATGATGGTGAACTCGCTAACACCGGCGGCGCGGGCGGCCTCGATGAACTCGCGGTTCTTCAGGGTCAGGGTCTGGCCGCGCACGATCCGCGCCATGGTCAGCCAGCCCACCGCACCTAGCGCGATGAACAGCATGAAGAACGACCGCCCCGCCACGACCAGCAGCAGGATGATGACCAGCGTGGCCGGAATGGCCAGCAGGATGTCGACGAAGCGCATCATCACGCCGTCGACCCGCCCGCCGATATATCCGGCGGCGATGCCATAGCACGTGCCCACGATCAGCGCGGTGGCCGCCCCGATCAGACCCACCAGCAACGAGGTTGTGGTGGCCTGGATGACCCGGCTGTACAGGTCGCGCCCCAGATCGTCGACGCCGAAATAGTGCCCTGTCTCGATGGACGGCATACCCATGCCGGCCACGTCGCCCATGACGTTCCAGTCGATTTCTTCGTTGCTCCAGACGGCAAAGTAGGGCCCGATGATCGTGAACAAAACGATCAGGCCCAGGATGAACACGCTGGCCATGGCGGCTTTGTTGCGGACAAAACGCATCCGCGCGTCCTGCCAAAGCGAACGTCCCTGAATGACCGTGTAATCGGTGATGTCTTCGGCCAGATGGGCGGCTTTCTGAGATTTTCCAAGCATTTGCCAGCCCCCTCAGTAACGGATTTTCGGATCGAACCAGGCATAAGCCAGGTCGGTCAGCAGGTTCACCAGAACGGTCAGAACGCCATAGAGGATCGTGACCCCCAGCAGCACAGCATAGTCGCGTGACAAGGCCGAACCCACATAGGCCTGCCCCAGCCCACCGGTCGAGAAGTAGATGTCAACAAACACCGACCCGGTCAGCACATAGACGAAAACCGGCCCCAGATAGGACACCACCGGCAGCAGCGTGGGTTTCAGCGCATGGCGCCAAATCACGGTGCGGGTGGGCAGGCCCTTGGCCCGCGCGGTGCGGATGAAGTTCGAATTCAGAACTTCGAGCATCGACGAACGCGTGATCCGCGCGATCGAGCCCATGTACGAGGTCGCAAGCGCGATGACGGGCATGATCAGGTATTGCCACTGGCCCCCGTTCCAGCCGCCGCCCGGCAGCCAGCCCAACCACAGGGTGAAGGTCAGGATCAGGATCGGGCCCATGATGAAGTTCGGCAGCGCCTGGGCGGCGATGCCCAGACCCACGGCGAAATAATCGATCCAGCTGTTGTGGCGGATCGCGGCGGCGATGCCCAAACTGACGCCCACCAGCGTGGCCACGAGGAAGGACAGCATCCCGTAGGTCAGCGAAATCGGAAAGCCCTGCGCGATGATGTCGTTCACGTCGCGGTCCTTGAACTTGAAGGACGGGCCGAAATCGAAATGCACCACGATGTTGTACAGGTAATCCCACAGCTGTTTCCACAGCGGCTGGTCCAGCCCGTAGCGCGCCTCGATATTGGCCAGAACCTGCGGCGGCAACGGCCGCTCCGAGGTGAAGGGCCCGCCGGGCGCGAAGTGCATCAGAAAGAAACTGGCGACGATCAGCAACAGGATCGTCGGAACGGCGATCAGCAGTCGCCGGATGACATAGGCAAGCATTTCATGCCCCCAATTATTGGCCCTGCCCCAGAGCATGTCCGGGGCAGGGCGCGATCAAAGGATGATGATTACTCGGCGATCTTGTAGAGGTTCTTCGAGTACCAGTTCTGCTCGACGTTGTTCACCGGCCAGTTCCCCACGTCGCTGTCCATCATGTAGACACCGGCGTAGTGGTAGATCGGGATCACAGGGGTTTCCTGTGCGATGATCCGCTCAACCTCGGTGTACAGCGGGGCCGGATCGTCCGAGGTTTTGGCCTGAGCCAGCAGCT
The DNA here is from genome assembly GCF_056537205.1 of Ruegeria sp. CG3. Classification (NCBI taxonomy): domain Bacteria; kingdom Pseudomonadati; phylum Pseudomonadota; class Alphaproteobacteria; order Rhodobacterales; family Roseobacteraceae; genus Ruegeria; species Ruegeria sp. CG3. Next base: position 303,555 of record NZ_JBQFRC010000004.1, read on the forward strand.
CGTCGACCTTGGCATTGTTGTACTTGCCGTCATTGTAGCCGGAATCCGACTGCAGCAGGTCCAGGAAGGTCGAGGCTTCGTTGTAGTCGCCGCACCATGCGCCGCGGGCCAGTTCAAAGTTCTGGTTGCCGCGCTCTTCCAGGAAGATCTTCCATTCCATGTTGGCCAGCTCGACCTGCGCGCCCAGCTTCTGCTTCCACATCTGGCTGAGGGCCACGGCGACTTTCTTGTGCGCCTCGGAGGTGTTGTAGACCATCGCGAAACTCAGCGGGTTGTCGGGACCGTATCCGGCCTCGGCCAGCAGTTCCTTGGCCAGCTCGTCGCGCTCGGCTTGCGTCATCGACGCCATTTCCACGACCGGCGGGGTGAACCCTGCGGTGGCTTCGGGCACGAAGGTATAGGCTTCGGGCTGACCGCCGGCCAGGATGTTCTCAGTGATGATCTTACGGTCAACCGCCAGCGACAGGGCCTGACGCACGTTCGGGTCCTTGAAGGCCTCGGGGCCGCCGTCGGACAGGTTGAACGTGTAGTAGTAGTTGCACAGGCGCGGGAAGCTGATCGCCTCGTTCGGGTATTCTTTCTTCAGGCGCGGAAACTGGCCTGCGGGCACCTCGGTGCGGTCCAGCTCACCGGCCAGATAGCGGGTCAGGGCCACGTTTTCATCGTTGATGACCAGCGCCACGACCTTGTCGATGATGGTGTTGTCGTTGTCCCAGTACATCGGGTTGCGCTCGCGCACCGAGCGTTCGTTGGGCAGGTGCTCGGTCAGGACATAGGCGCCGTTCGAGACGATGTTGCCGGGCTTGGTCCATTCATCGCCGAACTGCTCGATGACCTTCTGCGGGGCTGGGAAGGTGGTCGAGTGCGTGGTCATCTGCGGGAAATAGGGCAGCGGCGCGCTCAGTTTCACTTCCAGCGTGTGGTCGTCGATCGCCTTGACGCCCAGGTCGTCGACCGGCTTGTCGCCCGCGATGATCTCGGCGGCGTTCTCGATCGACATCAGTTCCATGAACCAGGCATAGGGCGAGGACAGGGCCGGATCGACGGCGCGTTTCCACGCAAAAACGAAATCATGTGCGGTGACCGGATCGCCGTTCGACCACTTGGCGTTGTCGCGCAGGGTGAAGGTGTAAACGTCCTTGGTTTCGTTGGTGGTATAGCCGGTGGCCACGCCCGGAACCAGGTTGCCGTCTTCGTCCTGGTTCATCAGACCTTCGAACAGGTCGCGGACAATCTCGGCGCCCGACACGTCCTCGACCACCTGCGGGTCGACCGAGCTGTGCTCGTCCAGCACGCGGTAGACGAAGGTCTGGTCATCGGCCAGCGGCTCGCCGGTGACCGGATGGGTGCCCGCGGCCAGCGCGGCTCCGGTGATGAAGGTCGAGCACAGCAGGCCCGCCACCGAGTTTCGAAGGATGGTGTTCATGATCTTCTCCCAATTATTGTGGCGGCGGTCTGCGCATCCATATGGGATGGCGTCCGGCGGCCCTGGTTGCCCGACATCCGCTGGGACCCGGTTCTTTTGAATTTTGGGTTGTGCCAATTCGCAAGGAACACTGCGTCGCAGCTTTCTGGATTGCAGTCGGTGAAGTGGATGCAAGAGCTTCCTCTCGCTGGCCGAGACCGTGCCACTATTTTGGGCAGGGTTAAAGCCTTCCCATGAGTCCGGATCGCCTAAAGGTAGAAAGAAACTTCGTGACGCGTGGTCGCCGAAATTTTGTAACGATGGCGTGTATCGTTGCGATATTTTCGTGCCCAGGCCGCCCGGATTACAGCCCGAGGCGCGATCTGTTTCGGCAGAATTTCGCCGCTCGCTTTCGCCCGATCAGGCGAATCGCCAGCGGTCAGGGACGCAGCCGCGACTTCATGCCGGCTTCGGGGAAACAGGTGGGGGGCTGGTCGGTTTCTTCCTGCCAGCGGCCGATCGACCGGCGGGTTTTGTATCCCGGGAGCCCGTCGGCACCGCCCACGTCGTGCCCCATCGCGATCAACGCCTGCTGCATGGTCGCGATATCCGACCGGTAGAGACCGCCCACCTTGCCCCAGCGGCCTTTGAAATCGCCCACGCCATACTGAATGCGATCGCCCACATGGCCCACGAACAAGGCGTAGAGGTCGCTCATGTTGTAGTCTTTGAGAACGTAGAAATTGGGCGTTACGACAAAGGCCGGACCGTTCCGGCCAGCCGGCATCATCAGGTAGCCCTCGCCGCGCAGCTCGTGTTCGGGGAAGGGGCGGCCCGAGACGCGTGTGATGCCCATAGCAACCCAGTCGCGGATCGCTCGGCCCTGGTCGGGACCCTCAAGAGCGCAGGACACAGACGCCGGTACGGTCACCTCGAACCCCCAATCGCGGCCGCTGACCCAACCGTGCCACGCGAGGTAGTTTCCGATCGATGCAATCGTGTCGTCGGCCGACCCCCATATGTCGGCCCGGCCGTCCGCATTGCCGTCGGCCGCGTGGTTCAAAAAGCTGGTCGGCATGAATTGCGGCTGGCCCAACGCGCCGGCCCAGCTGCTTTTCATCGCGCGGCCGTTCACGTGACCGGCCTCGACGATCTGCAGCGCGGCGATCAGTTCGCCGGTGAAATAATCCGCGCGCGTGCTCATGAATCCCTTGGTGGCCAGCACCTGGATTGCGTCATGCCGGATCGGAACCTGCCCATAGCCGCTTTCTCGGCCCCAGACCGCAAGGATGATCCGGGCGGGAACGCCGGTCTGTTCCTCGACCCGGCGCAGCGTTTCCGCATGACGCTTGGCCATACGCCGACCGCCGGCGGCGGCACCCTGAACCGAATTTGCGTTGAAATACCGGCCGGGGGACCCGAACTCGGCTTGCCTTTGCTTTTTGGGCGTCCGCGCCGGAGAGCCCGGCGGAACAAGATCGGGCAGTTCCCAATTCAGGCGAACCCCGTCGGTTGCGCTGTCAAACGTGCGGCGCGATACACCCTGCGCCCGAGCCAACGGCCAGACCTGTTGCTGCAACCAGTCCTGAAACTGCCGCTCGACCGCGGCTCGGTCCTGCGCGATCGCTGCGCCGGAAAACGCGATCAGTCCAATCAGAATAAGCAGTAAACGCATGACCCAATGACTGACGCGAGCCACTGGCCAAGTCAACTCGATGGTGACGTGGGTTACGGCCGCCCGGGAAAAACCTTGTGAAATCTGCTGACTCTGCCGATAGTTGCACCAACCTAAGGTTTGATGAGGGCGATCCGGCGTGAGCGGAAACAGGACTATACCTGCGGTACTGACAGCGCTGATCGTGGTCGTAGTGTGGTTGGGCGCGTCGCAATCGGCTCTGGCCAGCGACAGTTTCATGGATCCTCTAGGCCCTATTGCGGCGGTCCAAAAAACACACCTGGTGCGCGCGACCGCGTTGATCCTGATTGCGGTCATTCCGGTTCTGGTTCTGGTTCCCTTGATCGCTCTACGCTATCGCCGTCGCGCGCAAAGCCCGGCTGCCTATCGGCCCAAATGGGATTTCTCGCCCCTGCTGGAAACCGCGATGTGGGGTGTGCCGGTGGTGATCGTGGCGCTGCTGTCCTTCTATCTTTGGAAAGCAACCCACCGGCTGGACCCTTACGCGGCCCCGTTCGGCGATGAACCGGCCCTGCGCGTGCAGGTGGTGGGGCTGGATTGGAAATGGCTGTTCATCTACCCCGACCTGGGCATCGCGACGGTGGGTGAGTTCGGGGTACCGACAAAACAACAGGTCGCGCTGACACTGACGACGGACACGGTGATGCAGTCATTCATGGTTCCCGCCCTGGCGGGGCAGATCTATGCCATGCCCGGCATGACGACCCAATTGCATCTCGTGGCTGATACCCCCGGACAAATGCAGGGCGAAAACACCCAGTACAACGGGCGCGGCTTCACCAAGCAGAAGTTCCAGACGGTCGCGATGCCGCCCCCGGACTTCGACGCATGGGTCGACCGGGTTCGGCAGAACGGAATCGTTCTGGACCCGGCAACCTACCGGACGCTGGCCATGCGGACAGACCGGGACGAGGTTCAGGCCGCGCTCGGCACCGCGCAGATGCCGGACAATGCGCTGTATTTCCGTCTGGATGATGGCGATCTGTTCCACAGCATCCTGGGCCGGTATCACAACGGGCAACCTTTGCCGCAGGATCAGCAACCGGGAACCGCCCAATTCGGCCAGGAGGACAACCAATGACATCTGCCGAGTCCGGTTTCTTCGGCCGTCTGAACTGGGATGCCTTCCCCATCGCCGGGCTGATCCAAGACCCCAATACGAATGAAATCGTGGCCAATGCCGCGGCGGGCGTGGTGATCGTCGGGGTGGTCGCAGTTCTGGGACTGCTCACCTGGTTTCGCCTGTGGGGGCCGCTGTGGCGCGACTGGCTGACCAGCGCGGATCACAAGAAGATCGGCATCATTTATATCGTCTTCGCCATCGTCATGCTGGCGCGCGGCGTTCTGGAAGGCGTCGTGATGCGCGCCCAACAGGCGGCCGGGCCGGGCGAGGGGTTCCTCGAGGCCGAACACTTTGCCGAGTTGTTCAGCACCCACGGCACGATCATGATCTTCTTCGTGGCGGTGCCCTTCGTGTTCGGACTGGCGAATTTCCTGGTCCCGCTGATGATCGGCGCGCGCGACGTGGCCTTTCCGGTAATGAACCAGATCAGCCTCGGCCTGACGGTTTCGGCGGGGATGATGCTGATGGTCTCACTGGTGGTGGGCGAGTTTTCCACCGGCGGCTGGACGGCCTATCCGCCCTATACCGGCGCGGCCTTTAATCCGGGTGTGGGGCCGGATTACTGGATCTGGGCAATCGTGGTGTCGGGCATCGGCACCACCCTGACGGGGATCAACTTTGCCGTCACGATCTACAAACTGCGCGCGCCCGGGATGAAATTCATGCGGCTGCCGATGTATTGCTGGACGATCATCTGCAGTTCGATCCTGATTGTGTTCGCCATGCCGCCTTTAGGGGTGGCGGCGCTGTTGCTGGCCGCCGACCGGTATCTTGATTTCCATTTCTTCACCAATGACCTGGGCGGCAACATGATGAACTATGCCAACCTGTTCTGGCTGTTCGGCCACCCCGAGGTCTATCTGCTGGTTCTGCCGGCCTATGGCATCTATTCCGAAGTCTTCGCGACCTTCTCGGCCAAGCGGCTCTATGGCTACACCTCGCTGGTGATCGCGACCATGTCGATTGCGGTGCTGTCGTTTACCGTCTGGCTGCACCATTTCTTCACCATGGGCCAAAGCGCCCTGATCAATGCGGTGTTCGGCATCGCCACGATGCTGATCGCCATTCCCACCGGCGTTAAGGTCTATGACTGGATGGCCACCCTGTATCGCGGCCGCATCCGGTTCTCGGTGCCAATGCTGTACGGGCTGGCCTTTCTGATGCTGTTCGTGATCGGGGGGCTCAGCGGGGTGATCCTCGCCAATCCGACCGTCGATTATCAGGTGCACAATACGCTGTTCCTGGTCGCGCATTTCCACAACGTGTTGCTGCCGGGTGTCCTGTTCGGCCTGCTGGCGGGCTACAACTACTGGTTTCCTAAGGCCTTCGGCTTCCGCCTGGATGAGACTTGGGGTCGGATTTCGGTCGTGCTGTGGACGTTAGGCTTCATGCTGACCTTCCTGCCGCTGTATTTCGTAGGTTTGATGGGTATGCCGCGCCGCTCCTACAGCTGGGAGGACCCGAGCTTCCATCCCTACATGATCACGGCCGTCATCGGCGCGCTGGTCATTCTGGCGGCCTTGCTTTCGGTCGTCGTGCAGCTGTGGGTCAGCATCCGCAACCGCGAACAGAGCCGCGTTCCGGTTGGCGACCCCTGGGACGCCCGCACGCTGGAATGGTCGATTCCGGCCCCGCCGCCGCCCTACAATTTCGCGATCATCCCGCATGTCACGGACCGCGACGATTTTGCCGCCGCGAAAGAGCGTGGCGAGGCCTACCCGCACCCCGATCAGTACGAGGACATCACCATGCCGCGCAACACCGGCATCGGTTTCGTGCTCTGCGTGCTCAGCGGTGTGTGGATGTTTGCGCTGGTCTGGTGGATCTGGTGGCTGGCGGCGCTGGTGACCGTGATGATGATCCTGTCGTTCATCCTGTGGACCTTTCAGACCGATACCGAAGAAGTGGTATCTGCTGAAGATGTGCGCAGGCAGCACGAGGCCTGGCTGGACCTGGTCCGCAACGCGACCCCTGTGAACCGGGATCACGAAGGCGCGCCAGAAAACACCGGGCTTGCCCGACCGGATCTGGAGGCAGCGACATGAAGCCTGCACCAACCCACAGTTACCCCGGTCTGAACCTTGGGCGGCGTCATGCCAGCGCGCACAAGGCGACCGAAGTGGTGACCTTCGGTTTCTGGGTCTTTCTGATGAGCGACTTGGTCTATTTCGGGCTGATGTTCGGCGTTTACATCACCATGATCGACGCGCAGGCCGGTGGTCCGGGTCCGCACGAGTTGTTCGATCTCTACAGCATCTTTGCCCAGACGCTGATCCTGCTGACCAGCAGCCTGACTGTTGGACTTGCCATGCTGGCGCTGAAATACAACCTGCCGCGCGGTCGGATCGTCCTGTGGTTCGGGGTTACGCTGCTGCTTGGGCTGAGTTTTCTGGTCCTCGAAATCCGCGATTTCATGTCGATGGCGGAAAAGGGTGGCATCCCGCAGCGCAGCGGTTTCCTGTCCGCCTTCTACGGGTTGGTGCCTCTGCACGGGCTGCATGTGGCGGCGGGCTGTGTGTGGCTGGTCGTTCTGGGCATTCAACTGCGGGTCATGGGGATGACCGACCTCGTGATTTCGCGCGTGGTGCGGCTGGCACTGTTCTGGCACTTCCTTGATCTGATCTGGATCGGCATCATCACCATCGTGTATTTCGGAGGGCTGACCTATGGATAAACGGTCCGAGATGCACAGGCGCGAGCGGCGCCGGTATGTGATCGGCTATGGCGGCTCGCTGTTGCTGACACTCACCGTGTTTGCGATCGCCTACTGGTTCGGCATCGAGACCAAGGGTGTCTACCTTGCAATTGGGCTGTTGGGTTTGGCGCAGCTAATCGTTCAACTGGTCTATTTCCTGCATATCGACCGTCGCCGCAGCAGCCGCGAAGATCTGGATTTGGTCCTGTTCTCGACGCTGGTTCTTCTGATCATCATTCTTGGAACGGTCTGGATCCTGGGCAATCTGGCTATGCGGATGCACATGCCGGGCATGTAGCGTCCGGCTAGCCCATCACCCACAGTCCCAGCCACAAGGCCAGCCAGCACAGTCCGAGGCTGAGCAGGATGTTTCCACCCGCAAGGACAATCGTCCGCTCGCGCTGCAGTTCAAGAGACTGGTAGGCAAAGCTGGAGAATGTCGTGAACCCTCCGCAAAAGCCGAAAACCAGGCGCTTTTCTTCTTCGGCCATCTCCACGGGCCCGCCCAGGTACCCGATCCAAAGCCCCAACAACAGGCTGCCCAGTACGTTCACGACCAGCGTCGAGACCGGGAGGTCGTGAGTGATGGCCCGTGCGACCCAGTGACGAAGGACTGCTCCCAGTCCGCCGCCCAGCCCGAACACCGCATGCAGATACAGATCGGTCATTCGGCCCGCCCTCCTGAGTGGCGGCGGCGTCCGATCGCCTCGCCCAGAATGGCCGCGCCCAAACCACAGATGACTTCGGCCGCCAACGGGAAGATGACCGACCAGCCGTCGGTTTCAGCGATCCGTTCCAGTTCGGCGGCAAAGGACGAAAACGTCGACAATCCGCCGCAGAAACCAACGGCCCCGAGGTGCAGAACATGGGCATGCACCCGGCCGCGTATGGCGTAGAGCCATCCCAGAATGAAACAGGCCACGACATTGATGCCGAAGGTCGATGTCAGCAACGGCATCCCCGGAATTTCCAGCGCAAACAGTTCGCGCAGGATCGACCCAGCCGCCCCGCCGACAAAGACGGCGGCGTACATCATGGGCTTCCCCGAAACTGCCGCCTGAGTTTTGGCCAAGGACGCTTCTCCGCCTGTGGGGTTTGGATTTGGATAGCGGCTGTGCCGCCCGGGTTCAACCGCCGCAACCAAGCCACCGCAAATCCGCCCGATGCTTGGGGTGGCCGTACAAAGGCTTGCAATCAAAGGGCAACCTGCCCACGATCTATCGGGACAGGCCCGATGGGGTCGGAACCAGAGGGCAGGTCATGACGTCGAATTCCGTATGCAAGGTATTGCTGGATATTCTCGCGGATGCCGGAGGGCGCCAGATCTTCGGCGTGACGGGCGATGCGCTCAACCCCCTGCTCGAAGCCATGCGCGGGGATGGCCGGTTCGAATGGATCGGGGTCAGGCACGAGGAAAACGCAGCCTATGCAGCCTATGCCCAGGCGCATCTGACCGGCGGGATCGGGATTTGTGCCGGAACCGTCGGTCCCGGAGCGCTGCACCTGATCAATGGACTGTACAACGCCCGGCGCGAGGGTGCAGGGGTCGTGGCGATCACAGGTCAGGTCGCCCATCGGGAACGCGGGACCGGGTACCACCAGGAAGTCAATCTTGAGAAAGTGTTCGAGGATGTCTGCGGCTATCAGGCCGTAATCAATTCGCCGGACCAGATGCCGCGACTGGCTCAGATCGCCGTGCAACGCGCCTTGATCAACCGCGAGGTCACGCGGATCGAACTGCCTATCGACGTATCCGAACAGCAGGTGCCCAGCTTGCACCAATTGCACCCGATCCTGAAAACGCCATCAACGCTGATCCCGCCCGAATCCGAAATCGACCGGGCGGCCGAGATCATCAACGCGGGCAGGAAAGTCGCCCTTTTCGCCGGTGTGGGATGCCGAGAAGCGAGGGACAAGGTTCTGGCTCTGTCCCAGCGGCTAAATGCGCCGATCACGCATTCCCTCAAGGGCAAGGACATTTTTGACTATGATGATCCCAACGTGGTCGGGATGACTGGGTTGATCGGCAATCCCGGCGGGTATCATGCAGTGCGCGACTGCGATGTTCTGGTGATGCTGGGAACAGACTTCCCATACGAGTGGTTCCTGCCGGAAAAAGCGAAAATCATCCAGATCGATCGTAACGTCGAACATCTGGGACGCCGCGCGCCCATCGCATCGGGATTGCTGGGAGATGTTGGCGCGACGCTGGATCTGCTCTTGCCAAAGCTGGCCGCAAAGGACGACAAGGCGTTTGCCGATCGTCAGGTCAAGCTGTGTACGAAATGGCTGGCGCAGCAAGACCGTGACTCCAGTCTCGAGCGCGACACCGAGCCACTCCACCCGCAGCTATTCGCGCGGCAGGTCTCCGACCAGGCTGCCGATGACGCGATATTTGCAATGGATATCGGCGAATGCACGGTCTGGGTGGCCCGTCAGACGCGAATGAAAGGCGGACGGCGCATGGTGGGGTCGTTCAACCATTCGTCACTGGGGTCCGGGTTGCCTTCGGCGTTGGGAGCCGCCGCACTGGATCCGAAGCGCGAGGTTTGGGCGTTCTGCGGGGATGGCGGTTTTGGCATGTCCATGCAGGATTTCGTGACTGCCGTGCGCTACGAGTGGCCCATCAAGGTGCTGGTCTTCAACAACCAGACGCTCGGCTTCGTGAAGATGGAGATGGAGGTGGCGGGTTATCCGCTGAACCCCGCTGCTACCGATCTGGTGAACCCGGACTTTGCGGAATACGCGAGGGTTTGCGGTGGGGATGGGGTCCGTGTGGAACATGCGGCTGACATCCCCGAGGCCGTCGCGCGGGCCAAAGCCAGCCGAAAGCCATTCATCATCGACGCCATGGTCACGCCCGGCGAGTTGGTCATGCCTCCGCATATCGATACCAAGATGGCCTGGGGTTTCGGCATGTCGAAACTGAAAGAAGGCATCCTGCTGGCCAAGGGTGAACATGCGCAGTGGGACAACTGGGTCAAGGAACTCAAGGCCAACCTCTGACCGATTGGCCCAAGGGAGAGCAAGATGATCGTACGTCGAATATATTATGTCGTGACCTATGTGGTTCTGCCTTTGACCGTGGTCTGGGGTTTGTACTGGCCTCCGGCATTCTGGCTGCTGATTTTGCTGGTCCCTTACGCGTTGGTCGGGCTGTACGACATGCTGACCACCAAACACAACGTACTGAACAACTATCCGGTTCTGGGCCATTTCCGGTATATGCTGGAGTTCGTCAGCCCGGAAATCCGCCAGTATTTCGTGGAAACCAACGAAAGCGGGCGGCCCTTCAACAGGATCATTCGGGCGCTGGTGTATTCACGAGCAAAGGGACAGGTCGACACTCAGGCCTTCGGCACCCAGTACGATATCACCGAAGTCGGGTATCACCGGGCCAACCATTCGCTTGCGCCCAAGGACGTTCCAGAAAGCGAAGAGTGTGTGATGCTGGGCGGTCCTCAGTGTGAAAAGCCCTATCTCGCATCGCGGCTGAACGTTTCAGCGATGAGCTTCGGGGCACTCAGCGCCAACGCAATCCGCGCCCTGAACGGCGGGGCCAAGGATGGTGGTTTCGCACACAACACGGGCGAGGGCGGGCTGTCGCCGCACCATCTTGCCGAAGGCGGCGATATCATCTGGCAGATTGGCACCGGATACTTCGGTTGTCGGACGGCAGAGGGCGGCTTTGACAAGGACAAGTTCGCCCAGAATGCCCAGAAGGATGTCGTGAAGGCGATTGAGATCAAACTGTCCCAAGGCGCGAAACCGTCCCATGGCGGTGTTCTGCCGGCGGCCAAGGTCGATGAAGAGATCGCTCTTATTCGTGGCGTACCCGTGCATCAGGATGTGATTTCGCCACCCATTCACTCGGCCTTTGACGGGCCAACGGGCCTTATGCATTTTGTGCAGCACCTGCGCGAAATGTCCGGGGGCAAACCGGTCGGGTTCAAGCTGTGCATCGGCAACCGGTCCGAGTTCATGGGGATCTGCAAGGCCATGCTGGAAACGGGCATTCTGCCCGATTTCATCACCGTGGACGGGGCCGAGGGCGGGACCGGCGCGGCGCCTGTGGAATTCACCAACCGTCTGGGCGTACCGTTGAACGAAGGGCTGATCTTCGTGAACAACTGCCTGCGCGGAGTAGGCTTGCGGGACAAGATCCGGGTGATCTGTTCAGGCAAAGTGGCAACCGGCTATGACATGATCGAGAAATTCGCGCTGGGGGCTGACATGTGCAATGCGGCGCGGGCGATGATGTTCGCCGTGGGCTGCATTCAGGCCCTGCATTGCAATACGAACCGCTGCCCGTCAGGCGTCGCAACACAGGATCCCATTCGCGGGCGCGCGGTCAACGTGCCGCAGAAACGCAAGCGGGTTCACCGCTTTCATGACGCCACCCTGGAAAGCTTTCGCGAAATATTGGGTGCCATGGGGAAAGAGCGCGTATCTGACCTCGGCCCATCCGATATCTACCGCCGAATTGCCAACGAGCGCGAGTGCTCATACGCGGAACTTTACACCTTTATCGAGCCAGGTGCCTTGTTGAAAGATTCAGTGCCGCAGGAATTTGCAGCGGATTGGCAGAAGGCGTCGGCGAGCCATTTCTGATTTTTTCTCGAATGTTCCAAGGATCCGTTCCTGTCTTGCGTCTGAATAGTCAGAATGAGCAAACTGACCTCGGATGAAGAATTGGCCCATGCGGCCACCAACGGGGACGCGGAAGCGTTCGCTACGCTGCTTGGGCGGCACTATGACCGCGTGTTCCGGCTGGCCTTTCGGCTGACCGGCAGCGCCGAGGTCGCCGAAGATCTGACGCAGGACATATGTGCCGCCTTGCCCGCCAAAATTGTCGGCTTTCGAGCGAGTTCAAAGTTCACGACCTGGCTGTATCGGGTCGTCTGCAACGCGGCACACGATGCGCGGCGTCGAACGGCCAGCCGAAACCGTGCAGCAATCGGCTGGGGCGATGTGGAAAAGATGCGGCGCGCCGAAGCCGTCGAGACGGCCGAGGCCCTGTCATGGCTGCAACGGGCCATGCAGAGCTTGCCCGAAGATCTGCGTCAGACACTGGCGCTGACGCTGGATGATGAAATGACCCATGCACAGGCCGCCGACGTGCTGGGCGTGTCCGAGGGCACGGTCTCATGGCGCCTGTCCGAAGCCCGAAAGCGCCTGCGTGCGATCAAACAAGAGGAGCTTGCCCAATGAGTGATGAGCTCGATGATCTGAAAACACTGATGGATGCCGCAACGCCTGAAGCAGATGAAAAGCGGCGGGCCGTCAATCTGGAGCTGGCCAGAAAAAACTTTGCTGATCTCCAAGGATCCCGACCCGGTACGCGTCCCAATGTCAGGCGAGGCCCGTTGGCCCGCGTGACAGAAGGAACCAAAGCCATGTTGAATGCAATTTCGACCCGCGGCGCGCTGGCCGCTACAACAGCCATCGCTGCCGTGGCACTGATCATGATCGTGCCGCAGACACGGGACGGTGTGCTGTCCCCCAGGTTCGGTACCGAGACCCGGGTGATCGGCCAGCCGCAGGCGGTTCGGCCAACCGGTCGATCAGACGCTGAAACGACCGAGATGGTTCTTGAGGAACCCGTTGTTGAAGCGCCGATGGTTGTGGAAGAAGCGCTGGAACCTCTGGCAAAACGCAGCCTTCTCTCGCAAGGCCACCTCGCTGACAGCACAGTGGCCCCTTCGGTTTCGAGCGACGCTTTTCACCCGCTAGCGCGACCCGAACAGTCGTCCGAAGAATTTGCAAACGCCGAAACCAACTCACTCAAGGTCACCGCGGAAGAACCAGTTTCGACGTTTTCGATTGATGTCGATACCGCATCTTACGCCATCGTCAGGTCCTCGCTTCTGGCTGGTCACTTGCCGCCGCGTGACGCGGTGCGGATTGAAGAAATGGTAAACTACTTTCCCTATTCCTATCCGGCGCCGGACGGCGCGGTGCCGTTTCAGCCAAACATCACGGTCATGCCCAGCCCGTGGAATACCGGTACTCGACTGGTCCATATTGGCATTCAGGGAACGCTTCCGGTGATCGAGGAGCGTCCGGCGCTCAATCTTGTCTTTCTCATCGACACCTCGGGCTCGATGCAGGACGCCAACAAGTTGCCCTTGTTGAAACAGTCCCTGCGCCTGATGTTGCCCGAGTTGCGACCCGAAGATCAGGTGTCGATCGTGACCTATGCCGGCAGTGCGGGCCAGGTTCTGGAGCCGACATCCGCAGCCGATCAGGCCAAGATCCTGCGGGCGCTCGAACAATTGGATGCGGGCGGATCCACAGCGGGACAAGCCGGGCTTCAGCAAGCCTATCAGGTTGCTGAAGAAATGGCCGCCGAGGGCGAGGTGACGCGGGTCATTCTGGCCACGGACGGGGATTTCAACGTTGGCCTGTCCGATCCCCAAGCTTTGAAGGAGTTTATCTCTGACAAGCGCGACAGCGTAACATATCTGAGCGTTCTGGGTTTCGGGCGCGGTAACCTTGATGACGCGACGATGCAGGCCCTGGCCCAGAACGGAAACGGACAGGCGGCTTACATCGACACGCTGGGTGAGGCCCGCAAAGTGCTGGTTGACCAACTGACCGGTGCGCTGTTTCCGATTGCCAACGACGTCAAGATTCAGGTCGAATTCAACCCTGCCCAAATCGCCGAATACCGCCTGATCGGATACGAAACCCGCGCTTTGCGCCGCGAGGACTTTTTGAATGACACTGTTGATGCGGGCGACATAGGTGCTGGCCACAGCGTGACCGCGATTTACGAAGTCACGCCGGTCGGCTCCAACGCAATTCGCAATGCACCGCTACGGTATGGAAACACCGCCCCCGCTTCGGGCAGTGATGAAATCGGCTATTTCAAGCTGCGGTACAAAACACCCGGCGACACGCGCGGCCAGTTGATCGAGCAACCGATCTTGGACGGGCAGGGCCGCCAGACGGACGACGTGAGGTTTTCCGTCGCGATTGCAGGTTTCGGCCAGTTGTTGCGCGGCGGCACTTACCTGTCCGACTGGAGCTATGATGATGCAATCGCGATGGGCAACACAGCCCGTGGGGCCGATCCTTTCGGGTACCGGACCGAAGCCGTGACCCTGATGCGTCTGGCGCAATCCCTGTCAAAATAAAGGGTGGGCAATCCGTGTCAGTTCAACGACGGGCGCGGATTGTTGGCAGCGTGCGAATGAATCTTCCGCACGCTCCACTCAACTGCGTCTCGCATGGTTTTGCCCAAGGCGGTGTCAAAAGCGGTAACAAGATCCGGCGTCTCGTCGCTGGTCGAGACAACGGCTTCCTGGAACGAGCTTGAAGCGATGATCTTGTCTTCGAACTCGTCGATGATCTTGATGTTCATTCGCACTTCGATTTTTACGGTTTTCGAGTTTTCGGTTTCTCCGACGACAATCCCTTGAAACTCGCGCAGGTCCGGAACGATGACGTAGTCGGCGCGCAGGCCGACCGTCGAACGGCCCACGGCGGCGACGCGACCGCTGTTTTCAAAGCTTTCGACCATCAACGCCTGAACGATCAAAGGTGCTCGGTCTACCCACCGGGCACGCGGCAGATACTGGACCTGCAGGGGCGTCGGCTGCACGGCGATCTGGTCGGTGTTCACCGCAGCGGTGGCAGTGGGTTCCTGGATGACGATCTGTTTCTGTACCCGGGGCAAAGACTGCGAGAACGTGCTCTTGGGGGTCAGCAGATACAGGTCGTTCGGTTTCGAGGCCTGTTTCAACGTGCCAAGACCGGCACATCCGCCCAGCGTCGTGATTGCAAGGGTCAGAAGAAGGGGCCTGATCATTGACGGAACTCCGATGCTTGGGTGCCCAGAAGGAAACGCGCGGGGTCGCGCTCGACCTTGTCGACAAGACGGTCCAGGCTGATGACAAGGCGTTGGGATTCTTCCACGAAACGAACGAATTGTGGCAGTCCGACCCGCAGGAAGTCTGAAACCTGCCGGCGGTTTTGTTGAACGATGCTGTCAATCGTTCCCAAGAGGTCCGATGCCGATTGCGACGCGCTCAGAACGTCCGCTGAAATCTGGTCGATCTTGTCGGTCACGTTCGTTACCGTTTCGGCCACTTTGGTGGCGGCGTTTCGGATGTCGTCAACAACCTGTGCGACATCTTCGTCCATCACGCGATTGGCCGAGTCGAACGCGCGTTCTGCGGATGCCAGAGTTCCTTTCGCCGTATCCATGGCCGAAGTCACCGAGTCGAGCGTTTGGTTGGCGTTGGCAAATGTATTGTTGACGGTTGCCATGGTGACCGCGGCTTCATCCGACAACCCGATCAGGCGGTCCGCGAGTTGCGACCCGCGCTCGATGAAGGGGCGGACGTCGTCTTCGATGACCTTGTTTGCCGTGGCCAGCGTCTGGTTCGCGCTGTCCAGTGCGGTTTTTGCCGATTCCGAGGCCGTTTTGATGCTGTTCAGCGTTTCAGTTCCGGTGGTCAGCGTGGTTTCTGCGGTATCAGCCAACTGATCCAGGCGTTTGGTGAAGGCCCCGATGTCTTTTGCCGCGCCGCCCAGATCGCTGGACAGGGATTCAAAATCGTTCAGGGTCTTGTCTAGCCGGCCCGAGGCCGAAGCCAGGTTGTCGAGGATATCCGACACGGCCTTGCGATTGTTGTCATCCACCACTGCGTTCAGGTTCTCAAGCAAGGTCACCGCCTCATCCAGGACCTTGGGTGCGCCTTCGAACAGGGATTGGATGGCGCTGCGCTTGCTTTTGATGACGCTGTTCTGCGGCAGCCTCTCGGCATCGGGCGACCCGCCTGACAGCTCGACATAGCTGACGCCGGTCACCCCCAGCGACTGCAACTGCGCGATCGTGTCCGTGGTCACCGGAATGTCTGCATCAACCTCAAGCCGGACCCTTACTTTGGATGGGTCATCGTCATCCAGATTCAGCGAAATGACCTGTCCCACGGGCAGGCCGTTATAGCTAACGCCACCAGCGGCTGACAGGCCCGACACGTTGTCGAACAGCACGTCATAATACGCGTATTGGCGCGTGACTTCGAACTTGGCCAGCCACAGGAAGAAGCCGAACGCGCTGAGGATGCCCGCAAGTGTAAACGCGCCGATCAGGATATAGTTCGCCCGGGTTTCCATCGCCTCTACCTGTCCTGCCCCTTCTGTTGCGCCGCGCGGGCCCGGGGGCCTGTGAA
This sequence comes from Ruegeria sp. CG3, assembly GCF_056537205.1. Classification (NCBI taxonomy): domain Bacteria; kingdom Pseudomonadati; phylum Pseudomonadota; class Alphaproteobacteria; order Rhodobacterales; family Roseobacteraceae; genus Ruegeria; species Ruegeria sp. CG3. The sequence continues at coordinate 319,656 of NZ_JBQFRC010000004.1, forward strand.
GTACTCCTGCACCCAAGGGTGGTCGACCTTGGTCATGTCTTCAATCGGACCTTCCACCAGCACGCGCTTTTCTGCAAGAACCGCAACGCGGTCGCAGATCGCGTACAGGCTGTCCAGGTCATGTGTTACCATGAAAACGGTCAATCCCAAGGCCTGTTGCAATTCTCCGATCAATTCGTCGTAGGCCGCGGCGCCGATGGGATCCAGCCCGGCGGTGGGCTCGTCCAGAAACACGATCTCGGGGTCCAATGCCAATGCTCGGGCCAGCGCGGCCCGCTTGCGCATCCCGCCTGACAGTTCTGACGGGAACTTGCCACAACTCAGCTGTGGCAGCCCCACGAGGCTGATCTTGAGGCTGCCGAGCGCCCGCATCAAGCTCTCGCTCAGACCGGTGTGTTCCCGCAACGGGGCCATGACGTTCTGAAGCACGGTCAGCGAGGAAAACAGTGCCCCGTCCTGAAAGGCGACGCCCCAGCGTTTCTCGATGCGGCGCCGGTCGGCCTCCGGGCCGTTCAGCACGTCGACACCCAAAACTTCGATACTGCCTGCCGCGGGTTTGTTCAGCCCGACGATGGTGCGCAGAAGGACGGACTTGCCGGTTCCGGACCCGCCGACAATGCCCAGCACTTCGCCGCGCCAGACATCAAGGTTCAGGTCGTCATGCACCACTTGCGGACCGAACTGGTTGCGCAGATTGCGCACACGGATCACCGCTTCGCGCTGCGCGTCCAGCTTGGCGGTCGATGTCTGAGCGGATCCATCCATGTCAGACACCGATCTCGGAGAAGAAAATGGAAAACAGCGCGTCGATGGCAATGACCATGAAGATCGACTGAACAACTGACGCAGTGGTGCGCTGGCCGACGCTTTGGGCTGACCCCTTGACCTGCATTGCCTGCCAACAGGCGATCACCCCGATGACCATGGCAAAGAACGGCGCCTTGATCAGCCCAACCGCCAGATGCCAGACGCTGGTGTTTTCCTTCAGGCGCGTAATGAACATTCCGGGGCTGACGCCCAGATCGATCCAGCTCATCAGGGCACCGCCAAAAAGGCCGGCGATATCGGCCACGAAGCCCAGGATCGGCAGCATGATCAGCAGCGCAAGAACCCGTGGAATGACGAGCACCTCGATCGGGTCCAAGCCCAATGTGCGCATGGCGTCGATTTCTTCCTGCACTTTCATAGAACCGATCGAGGCCGTGAAGGCTGAACCGGACCGACCGGCCACGATGATCGCGGTCAGCAGGATGCCCAACTCGCGCAATACCGAGATCGAGATCAGCTCAACCACGAAAATTTCCGCGCCGAATTGTTTCAACTGGGTGGCACCCTGAAAAGCCAGAACCACGCCGATCAGAAACCCCATCAACGCCACGATGGGCAGGGCCTTGAACCCGGTTTCCTCCATCTGCGACACGACCGCGGCGCGGCGCAGGCGCCACGGCATGATCATCGTGCGGCCCAGCCGGTGCAGGGTCAGGCCCAGAAAGCCGAGGATCGACATGGTGTCGCGCCCGGCGCCCACCGTTGATTGGCCCAGGCTCTCAAGCCATGGCATGAAGCCTTTTGGCGGGGCCTCGGCGGGAATGTCCTTGGGAATGTTCTCCGAGACGGTTTCCAGCAGCGCGGAATGTGCCGGTTTCAACCCGTCGAAAGCCACGGTCGCTCCCATGGCCGAGCACCGGTTTTTCAGGTCCGCGATCAGCCACGCGCCGCCGGTGTCCAGCGCATCGATTTCGGACATGTCGACCGTCACATGCGGCGCATCCGGGCGGGCGGCGCGAAAGGCGTCTTCGACGCCACTCAACGACTGTGTCAGCATTTCGCCAGACACAATCACGCGCGCTGTGCCGCCTTCCTGTTCGACTGCGATCGAGGGCTTCGTCATGCCGGTATCAGACGGGAAACTGTTCCGACCCGCAATGGCTTTGTTCAACCGGGCGGCGATTTGGGTGCGGGGGTTACCGGTTTGCACGGCCCGAGTCGCCCAAGAGGCGAGAATTGGCGCAAAACCGGTTGCCTGCCCGAGGGAACCCCGACACAGTCCGCACCGTCGAACACCAGTTTTCCAATGGGAATCACGGCATGAGCCAAGCAGGAAACGTTCTTTTCATCATCATCGACCAATTGCGGGCCGATTGTCTGCGCGGTGCTCTGGCTGATCATGTCAACCTGCCCAATCTGCGCGCCTTCATGGACGAGGCCGTTTCGTTCGGCCGGCATTTTTCCGTTACCAATCCCTGCGGGCCGTCCCGCGCCTCGATCCTGACCGGGCAATATGCGATGAACCATCGTTCGGTCCGCAATGGAACGCCGCTGCGCCATGACACGCCAAACATCGCCACCGAGATGCGAAAAGCCGGCTATCTGCCGATGCTGTTCGGCTATACAGACACCTCGGCTGATCCACGGGTTCATCATCCGAATGATCCCTCGGTGAAGACCTACGAAAACCCGATGCACGGGTTTCACGAAGTACTCGAAATGCGACTTGAGGAGTCCTTTCCTTGGCGTTCCTACTTGATGCGCCAGGGATACGAGTTCGAAGACTACTGGGATCTCTACAAGCCGGTTTCGCCGGATGGGTCGGCCCCAAAACTGAACGACCCGGCCGTCTACAAGGCCGAGGACAGCGACACCGCATTTCTGACCAACAGTTTTCTGGACGGAATTGCCGCCTATCGGAACTCGGGATGGTTCGCGCATTTGACGTATATCCGTCCGCATCCGCCACTGGTGGCCCCCGCGCCCTACAACCGGATGTACGATCCCGACGCGTTGCCTTTGCCAAACCGTCTACCCAGCCCCGAGGACGAAAAGGCCGTGCACCCGTTCTTTGGACCCGCTCTGGACTCGAATACGCCAAAAGACTGCGTGCGAGGTTTTTCCGAAGTTGGGCAGACGGATGAGAACACGCAGACCCTGCGGGCCGTCTATCTTGGATTGGCAACTGAGGTTGACCATCATATCGGCCGGGTCATCCGCTTTCTCAAGGACAGCGGCCAGTATGACGACACGCTGGTGGTGATCACCGCGGATCATGGCGAGATGCTGGGCGATCATTATTCCTGGGGCAAAATGTCGGTGTATGACGCGGCTTACCACACGCCGCTGATCATTCGCATGCCTGGCAACGCTCAGATGGCCGGCCAGCGTGTCGAAGTGCCGACCGAGTCTATTGATGTCGCCCCCACGATCCTGGACTGGGTTGGGCAAGAGATCCCGAACTCGATGGATGGTCGATCCTTGTTGCCGCTGCTGCGTGGTGCCGTGCCTCAGGACTGGCGCCGGTATTCCTTTAGTGAGCTGGACTTTGCCGATCCGCTGACGCCTACTCAGTTTCAGCGTGATCTTGGAACGGGTCACAGCAACTCGTGTCTGGGCATCCTGCGTGACGAGCGCTTTACTCTGGTCGAGTTTGCAGCCGACCTGTCGCCGTTGTTGTTCGACCACCACGGTCGGGGCGAGGCCGAGAATGTCGCCGCAAACCCTGACTACGCAGCTGATTTGGCGCGGCTTGGTCGTGAAATGTTGCGACACCGTATGCGGAACATGGATCATTCCCTGTCCCTGCATTCCGTGACATCGCAGGGGCCGAAATCAGTGCGCAGGTTCGATTGATCCAGGCGGTTGCCGACGATTTTCCAGATCTGTGCCGCCGCTGGCGGACACAGTTCCGCGCGGCTCGGACGCCAAACAAATTCAGATAATTCAATGGACAAACGATTTCCGTGGGGTATCGTGACCCTGGAAATTCCTGTGCTGATTGCGATCGTCCGGGCCTCCGGACAGCTGACGTTCAGGGTGGACTGAGCGACGCAACAAACCCGAAAGGCGCAGTATGGTCGATTGGCTGGTGAATATCCTGCAAACCTATCCGGAACTGGCTGTCTTCCTCGCCATCGGCATCGGGTTTTTGGTCGGACCAATCAAGGTCATGGGGTTCAGTCTGGGTTCGGTCACGGGCACCCTGTTGGCGGCCGTCGTGATCGGGCAGGCACAGATCAGTATCGATTCAGCGGTGAAGTCCACCTTCTTCATCCTGTTCATCTTCGCAGTTGGTTACGGCGTTGGGCCACAGTTCATTCGCGGCCTCAAGGTTGACGGCGCGCGCGAGGTGCTTTTTGCGCTGAGCGTTCTCGCCCTGTGTCTGATCGTACCGGTCGTGTCGGCCAAGATCGCCGGGCTCGAGCTTGGCTACGCCGCGGGTCTGTATGCCGGGTCGCAAACGATTTCTGCGGCGATCGGAGTGGCGACGGACCAGATCAACCAGTTGGGTTTGTCGGCCGAGCAGGCCAAAACCTATTCCAACCAGATCCCGGTCGCCTATGCGGTGACTTATATCTACGGCACGATCGGGTCTGCGATCATTCTGGCCAAGATCGGCCCGCGTCTGATCGGTGTCGATCTGGTGGCCGCCTGCAAGGAATACGAGGCCAAGCTGAGTGGCGGCGAGGATGTCGAGACCGGAGGCGGCATCGTTTCGGCCTATCGCGCGATCGAGGCGCGCGCCTTTGAAATTCCCGAGGGCAGCGAATTGCTCGGCCAGCCGGTCAAGGACCTGTTGCCCGGCGTCCGCGTCTATGCCGAACGCCTCAGCCGCGGTGGCAAGATCGTCGAGGTTGACGAGGACACGGTGCTGCAAGCGGGTGATGTCGTGATGTTCTCAGGCCGGCGCGGTGATCTTGTCGGAGCGCTCGAGCCCAGCCTCAAGGAAGCGGATGCGCCCGAGCTGCTGAGTATCCCATCGGAAAAACTGGACGTTTTGATCACAAGCAAGGACGTGCACGGCAAGACATTGGATGAGCTCAGCAAGATGCCTCAGGCCCGTGGCGTGTATGTGTCGAAGCTGACGCGCAACATGATTGATCTTCCGCTGCTGCCGGGCACGGTTCTGCATCGCGGTGACATTCTGACCATTCTGGGTAGCAAGCGCCATGTCGAGGCTGCCATTGCCGAAATCGGGTATGCCGACCGGCCCGTTGACACGACCGATCTGGCCTTTGTGGGCTGGGGCATTTTCATCGGGGGTGTCATCGGCACGCTTGCAATTACAATGGGTGGTTTTCCGATCAGCCTGTCGACCACTGGTGGCGCGTTGCTGGCCGGGCTGTTGCTGGGGTGGCTGCGCACCGTTCACCCGACCTTCGGTCGCATTCCCGCACCGTCGCTGTGGTTGATGAATACGCTGGGCCTGAATGTCTTCATCGCGGTCATCGGGATATCGGCCGGGCCCGGTTTCGTGGCCGGTTTGCAGCAGGCGGGTATCGCGCTGTTGTTATGGGGTATTGTGGCCACGTCTTTGCCGATGATTTTCTCGGTTTATGTCGGGCATTACATATTCAAGTTTCACCCCGCCATCCTGTTTGGCGCCTGCGCGGGCGCCCGCACCACGACGGCTGCGCTCGGCATGATCCAGGAGGCCGCGCAAAGCCGGATTCCGGCCCTTGGCTACGGCATGCCCTACGCGATCGGAAACACCCTGCTGACGATATTCGGGATGGTCGTCGTTTTGATCCTCAGTTGATTTGGAAAGGTCTTGAGTCATGGACAGATTGAAGCTGCACGATTACGAAGCCCTCAGCCCCTTTCAGATCAAGGACGAGTTGATCAAGCTGGCCTCGGTCGAGGCGCGTAAATCCAACAGCGCCTTTTTGAATGCCGGCCGGGGCAATCCCAATTGGGTCGCCACCCGCCCGCGTGAAGCGTTCTTTGCGCTTGGCCAGTTTGCTGTGACCGAGTCGCGCCGCGTCATGAATCATCCGGCAGGTCTTGGGGGGATGCCGGCACTGGCAGGTTGCCATGACCGTCTGTTGGAGTGGGGCAGGGCCAATTCCGAGATGCCGGGCGCCGACACGCTTTTGGATGTGGTCGACCACGCCATCCGGGCCTTTGGTTTCGACGCTGACGAATTCGTGCACGAACTGACGGACTCGATCATCGGCGACAACTACCCTGTTCCCGACCGTATTCTTAAGCACAACGCCGCCATCGCCCACGAATACCTGATGTGGGCCATGTGTGCCGGGCACCGTCCCAATGCGCAGTTCGACCTGTTTGCGGTGGAAGGCGGCACGGCGGCCATGTGCTATATCTTCAAATCGCTCAAGGCCAACCGGCTGTTGAACCCGGGCGACACGATTGCCCTGTGCACGCCGATCTTCACGCCCTATCTCGAAATGCCTGAACTTGAGGATTACAGCCTCGAGTCGGTTCACGTGGAAACGGACGAGGAAGATGGGTTCCAACTGACCGATGCTGCGGTCGAGAAGCTGAAGGACCCCAAGGTCAAGGCTTTCTTTCTGGTCAATCCGGGCAACCCGTCGTCGGTGGCCCTTAGCAATGCTTCTCTGCGCAAACTCGCGGATTTGGTCGAGAACCACAGGCCGGACCTGATTGTCCTGACCGATGATGTGTACGGCACATTCGTACATGATTTCACCTCGGTCATGGGCTACATGCCCCGAAACACGATCGGAGTTTATTCCTATTCGAAATATTTCGGCTGCACCGGTTGGCGGCTCGGCGTGATCGCCGTCGCGCAGGATAATATCTTTGACGAAAAGCTCGCCGCGCACCCGTCCGAGATCAAGCAGAAGCTCGACAAGCGTTACGGCACGCTCAGCCTGCACCCCAGCGAGATCAAATTCGTCGACAGGCTCGTGGCCGACAGCCGGGATGTGGCCCTGAACCACACCGCCGGATTGTCCCTGCCGCAGCAGGTCATGATGACACTGTTCTCGCTTTGCGAGTTGGCCGACACAAAGAAAGCCTATCAGACCGCCTGTATCGAACTGGTGCATCGACGGTTCCACCTGCTGACCGAAGCCTTGGGGATCGAGGTCCAGCCGGGCGATCACTACGATGCCTACTACGGCATCATCGACTTCGAATTCTGGCTGCGCAAATACGTCGGCGAAGAGGTTGTGGACTGGATCAAGAAGAACGTCCACCCGTTGGACATCGCGTTCAAACTGGCCGAGGACTACGGGATCGTGCTGCTGAACGGCAGCGGTTTCGATGCGCCGAACTGGTCCGCGCGGGTGTCTTTCGCCAATTTGCCGGACGAGGCATACACCCAGATCGGCCGCGCCGTCCGTTCGGTCGCGCGCGGTTATGTTCAGGCCTATCGGGCGGCGAACAACAAGCCACTTCACGGTTGAATCACCGTTAGCGGTCACGGTCATTTTCTGCGCCTGTGACATCGCGGATGTTGCGTTTTTCGGCTTTATTGATAAACCCGGGTAAATCTGAATCATCGGGAAAAATTATCTATAAAATGTCGGCTACATCGAACACCTGGACCCGCGAAACCGCTCAGGCCATCTATGACCTGCCGCTGATGGATCTTCTGTATCGGGCGCAGACCGTACATCGCGAGAATTTTGACCCCAACAAGGTGCAGATGTCGCGGCTTCTTTCGATCAAGACCGGCGGCTGCGCCGAGGATTGCGCCTATTGCTCGCAATCCGCGCGCAACGGCTCCAAGCTGAGCGCCTCGAAACTGATTGAGGTCGAGCGCGTTCTGGCCGAGGCCCGCAAGGCGCGCGACTCTGGCTCGACCCGGTTCTGCATGGGTGCTGCCTGGCGCGAGCCCAAGGCGCGCGACATGGATGCGCTGGTGGCGATGATTCAGGGCGTCAAGGCGATGGGCATGGAGACCTGTATGACGCTGGGCATGCTGGACGACACCCAGGTGGTGCAGCTGCGCGATGCTGGGCTGGATTACTACAACCACAACATCGACACGTCCGAGCGTTACTACCCCGAGGTCATCACCACCCGCACCTTTGCCGACCGAATCGACACGCTGAACCGCGTGCGCGAGGCGGGGATGAAGGTCTGCTCGGGCGGCATTCTGGGCATGGGCGAAAATGGCGAGGACCGGATCGACATGCTGGTGACGCTGGCCAACCTGCCCGAGGCGCCGGACTCGGTTCCGATCAACATGCTGATGCCGCAGGCCGGTACTCCGCTGGCGGACGCCAAGCCGATCGACCCGATCGATTTCGTGCGCATCATCGCGCTGGCGCGGATCATGATGCCGAAATCCCATGTCCGCCTGTCCGCTGGCCGCAGCGACATGAGCGACGAGATGCAGGCCATGTGCTTCTTTGCCGGTGCCAACTCGATCTTTGCGGGCGACACGCTGCTGACCGCCGAGAACCCCGAAGAAAGCAAGGACGCGATCCTGTTCGCCAAGCTGGGCATCCAGCCGATGGAGGCGGAGTCCGAGGCCCGCGTGGACGCGGCCGAATGACAGCGACCGCAAGGCTGGGCAATGCGCTGAAGGTGCTGGAAACGCGCCATCGGCTGCGCAGGCTTGCGCCCCGTACGGGGTTGGATTTCGCGTCCAACGACTATCTGGGTCTGGCCGGGTCCGACGTTCTGAAACGTGCGGCGCAGGACGCGCTGGACCGGGGCGTTCCGCTGGGCTCGGGCGGGTCGCGCCTGCTGCGCGGCAACCACCCCGAGCACGAGGCGCTGGAAGCCGAGGCCGCCGCCTTTTTCGGCACCGAGGCGGCGCTGTACATGGGCGGCGGGTTTCAGGCCAATCAAGCCATTTTCTCGGCTCTTCCCGCGGCCGGGGATCTGATCCTGCATGACGAGTTGGTCCATGCCAGCGCACATGAAGGGATGCGCCTGGGTCGGGCCGAGACCCGTGGTTTTGCGCATAACGACATTTCGACGGCGCGCGCGGTGCTGGCCGACTGGCGCGCGCAAGGCGGCACGGGCCAGGTCTGGATCGCGGTCGAAAGCGTCTATTCGATGGAGGGCGATCTGGCCCCGTTGACCGCCCTGGCCGAACTGGCCCGAGCCGAGCAGGCAGTACTGGTGGTGGACGAGGCCCACGCCACGGGCGTCTTCGGCCCGAACGGGCAGGGACTGGCCCATGGGTTGGACGCCGAGACGTTGACCCTGCACACCTGCGGCAAGGGGCTGGGCGCCAGCGGCGGGCTGATCTGCGGACCGCGTGAAATGATCGACACCCTGATCAACCGGGCGCGACCGTTCATCTTTGCGACTGCCCCGTCGCCATTGGACGCCGCCATCGTGCGGGGCGCGTTGCGGGCCGTCGGACAGGACCCGGGCCTGACATTGGCCGCGCGCGACCGGATGGCCCATGCCCATGCCGAGGCCGCGCGTCTGTGTGGGTTGATCGGATTTCACAGCCAGATCATGCCCGTCATCGTGGGCGAGGACGCGGCCACGATGGATCGCGCGGCGAAACTCCAGCAGCTGGGGTTTGACGTGCGCGGCATCCGCCCGCCCACCGTGCCGCGCGGCAGCTCGCGGTTGCGGGTTTCGGTCACCGGAAACGTTGGCGCGCAGGACATCACGGCGATGTTTCAGGCCATCGCCGAACAACAGGCAGGACCCGTATGACTACAGTGATCGTGACCGGAACCGACACCGGCGTCGGCAAGACCGTGTTTTCCGCCGGGCTGACCGCGGCCCTAGGTGCGCAATACTGGAAGCCCGTGCAGTCGGGGCTTGAGGAGGAGACCGACAGCCAGATCGTGGCGCGCCTGTCCGGCCAACCGGTCCTGCCCGAGACCTATCTGCTGAACCTGCCCGCCTCGCCGCACCTGTCGGCCGCGGCCGAGGGGGTCGAGATCGACCTTGACCGGCTGAGCCTGCCGCAGACCGATGGCCCGCTGGTGGTCGAAGGGGCAGGGGGCGTCATGGTGCCGCTGACCCGGCAGGCCTATTACCTTGACCTGTTCGCCCGCTGGCAGGCGCCGGTGATCTTGGTGGCCCGGACGGCCCTGGGCACGATCAACCACACGACCCTGTCGCTGATGGCGCTGCGTGGCGCCGGTTGCCCGGTGGTCGGCGTTGCCTTCATTGGCGACCCCGAGCCCGCGGTCGAACAGACCATCATCCAGATGTCGCAGGTGCCCCATTTGGGACGCCTCGCCCGGATCGAGAATCTGACACCCGACACCCTGCGCCACGCCTTCGCGGCGATCGACATGGACACGATCCGAGGTGCCCTGTGACCCCTCTGGAATTTGACGCCCGCCACCTGTGGCACCCCTATACGAACGTGGCCGACCCGGGCCCGATGCATCTGATCGACCGGGCCGAGGGCGTGTATCTGTACCGCGAGGATGGGGCAAAGATGATCGACGCCATGTCCTCGTGGTGGTGCGCCATCCATGGGCACCGCCACCCGGCGATCACCGCCGCCATGCAGCAGCAGCTGGACCGGATGCCCCATGTCATGTTCGGCGGTCTGACCCACCGGCCCGCCATTGATCTTGGCCGCAAGATGGTGGCCCTGCTGCCCGACGGGCTGGACCGGATCTTCTATTGCGACAGCGGCTCGGTCTCGATCGAGGTGGCGATGAAGATGGCGGTGCAGTTCCAGATGGCCCATGGCCGCACCGACAAGGTCGAGTTCGCCACGATCCGCGGTGGCTATCACGGCGACACCTGGAAGGCGATGAGCGTCTGCGACCCCGTCAACGGCATGCACGGGCTGTTCCGCGGCGCGCTGTCGATCCAGCACTTTCTGCCGCGCCCGTCCGTTCGCCTGAGCGACGATTGGCCCGAAAACCCGGCGCAGAACGGGCTCGACGCTCTGGAACAGTTGCTGCGGGACAAGGCGCACCGGCTGGCTGCGCTGGTGCTTGAACCGGTCGTGCAGGGCGCGGGCGGCATGTATTTCTATCACCCCGAGTGGCTGCGCCGGGCCAAAGCTCTGTGTCAGGCCCATGACGTTCTGGTGATCTTCGATGAAATCGCCACCGGATTCGGCCGCACCGGAGAGCTGTTTGCCACCACCCATGCGGGGGTGACGCCGGACATCATCTGCTTGGGCAAGGCGCTGACGGGGGGGCATATCTCGTTCGCCGCAACGGTAACCACCGAACAGGTGGCTTATGGCATCGGCAACAGCGAGGCTGGCGTATTCATGCACGGCCCCACTTACATGGCCAATCCGCTGGCCTGCGCTGCCGGCATCGCCAGCCTCGGCCTGCTCGAAGACGGCGGCTGGCAGGCCCGAGTGCGGACCATCGAGACGCAGATGAAAACCGAATTGGAGCCGGCGCGCGGCCTGCACGGCGTCGCCGATGTGCGGGTGCTGGGCGCCATCGGCGTGATCGAGATGGAGGACACCGTCGATCCGCGTGTCGCGCATCGGCGGGCGCCGGAAACCGGTGTCTGGCTGCGTCCCTTCGCGCGCAACATCTACTGTATGCCGCCCTATGTGATCTCGGGCGAAGAGCTGAGCCGGGTGACGGCGGCCATGGTCGAACTCGCGCGGGGCGACGCATGAGGCGGCACTGGCTGACCCGTGACGGCGGAGCGCAGTTGACGCTGGTCTTCGGCGGGTGGGCGCTGGGGCCTGCGCCGTTTGCGCGCCTGATCGGGGCGGCGGATGTTCTTGTGGTTGACGACTATCGCAGCCTTGACGATGCGCTGCCCGAAACCTGCGGCTATGATGCGGTCCGATTGCTGGCCTATTCCTTCGGGGTCGCGTCGGCGGCGCATTGGCTGGCGGGTCACGGGCTGACCTGCGCGCGCAAGGTTGCGGTCAACGGCACGCTGTTTCCGGTGGATGCGGACCGGGGCATCGCGCCCGAGACGGTGGCGGCCACGGCCGATGGCCTGAGCGCGGCCAGCTTTGCCCGGTTCTGCCGCCGGGCCGGGCTGGATGGCCCCGCGCCCGGGATCGATTTTGCCGCCGCAGCCGAGGAACTGCAGGTCATCGCAGCGCGCGGACCTGCGCCCGATCCCGGGTTCGACCGGGTCTGGATTTCCGCCTCGGACCGCATCGTGCCGACGGCCGCGCAGGAAATGGCCTGGGGCCAATCGGACACCGTGCGCCGCATCCCCGGCCCGCACCAGCCTTTCGCGGCGGGGCAGACCTGGGCGGAGTGGTTCGCATGAACGCCATGCCCACGGACCGCATCCGGCGCAGTTTCAGCCGCAGCTTCGGCAGCTATCACTGCGCCGCTGGCCCGCAGGCCCGGATCGCCCGCGCATTGACGCAGCGGCTGGTCGATCTCGGGGCGCCCAGCCATTTTGGCACCCTGTTCGAAATCGGCTGCGGCACCGGCCATCTGACCGAGGCGCTGCACCAGCAGTTTTCGTTCGATCAGTCCACGCTCAACGACCTGATGGTCGAGGCCCGGGACACTGCGCGGCGATGGGGCGCGGATTTCCTGCCCGGCGATATCCGCAATGTGACATGGCCCGCGCGGCCCGACCTGATCGCCTCGGGCTCGACGGTCCAATGGCTGGACGATCCGGCGGCCGCGGTCCGCCGCGCCATGCATCAGGTCGCACCCGGTGGCTGGGTTGCCATTTCGGGATTTGGCCCCGACCAGTACGCCGAGCTGTCCGCGCTGGGGTCGGCCGCCCGCGCGCCCGGCTTGCGCGCCCCTGATGATCTGGCCGCAGGCATCGGCCCCGAGGTTGAAATCCTTGACCTGTGGCAGGATCGGCAACCGCTGTGGTTCGACACGCCGTTGGACGTGCTGCGCCACCTGCGTGAGACCGGGGTGAACGGCCGCGCGGCGCAGGTCTGGACCCGCGCCGACCTGACCGATTTCAGCACACGTTACCGCGCCGCGTTTTCCGGCCCCGAAGGCGTGCGCCTGACCTATCACCCCGTCTGGATCATCGCCCGCAAACCCGGCTAGGGGCCAACCGGTCGCATCCGGCCCCCCTACACCTGCCCGAAATCTGGTGATAGGCCTGTGCTGAGGGGAGGATCGGCTTGGACATTTCCGAACAGCGCATCAAAGAGATGACCACCGCAGGGCTGAACCTGATCGGTCAGGCCCTGTCGATCTATGACGACAAGCTGCGCCTTGTGGTCAGCAACAAGCGCTTTCAGGAAATGTTCGACCTGCCCGAAGCCCTGGTGCAGCCCGGTGCGCTGTTCAGCGACACGATCCATTTTCTGGCCAGCCGGGGCGAATACGGCCACGATCAATCGGTCGAGGATCTGGTCAGTGTCCGGGTCGAACAGGCCTTGGCGTTCGCGCCGCACTACATGGAGCGCGTGCGCCCCAACGGGCAGGTGATCTCGATCGAGGGTGCACCCCTGCCCACCGGTGGCTGGGTTGCCGTCTATACCGACATAACCAGCACCAAACGGGTCGAAGAGCTTCTGCGCAGCCGGTCCGAAGAACTTTCGGACCAGTTGCTGAGCCATGCCGAAGAGCTTTCGGCTACCAACCGGCAATTGGCCGCCACGATCAGCGCGCTGGAAGAGGCCAAGCGCCAGCTGACCGAGATCGAAGCGCGCACCCGCATGACCACCGAGATGATGCCGGCCCATATCGCGCATCTGGATGCCGAGGGGCGGTACGACTACTCCAACCGGCGGCTCAGTTCGGTCCTGCCGGGGCGGCCGTCTGACATCCTGGGGCTGCACATTTCGCAGGCCCTCGGCTCGCATGCCTACGAGAGGGTCCGGCCGCATCTGCAACAGGCCTATGACGGTCAGGCCTCGGTGTTCGAATTCACCGAGGATCAGGATTCGCGCCGCATCCGTGTCTCGTTCACGCCCGATGGCACGGGCGGCGTCTATATCATGTCGGTGGACATCACCGAGGAAACACAGGCCCGCGTGGCCCTGCAGCAGACCCGACGCCGGGCGATGGCCGCGCAGATGACCAGCGGGCTGGCGCATGATTTCTCGAACCTGTTGACCATCATCCTGGGCATGCAGGCCAAACTGGAAAAGATGGACCTACCCGAAGACGCCGCCGAGCTTGTCGCGGCAACCCAGCAGACCGCGCGGCGCGGCGGGCAACTTCTGAACCGCATCGCGGACATGACCGGCAACCGCACCCCGCAACCACAGGCCACCGACATGCGCGGCCTGCTCGAGGATCTGCGGGTGCTGGCCTCGCCTTCGCTCCCGCGTGGGGTGGGGCTGTCGGTGGTCAACACCCTGCCGGACGAGGCGCTGATGCTGGACCCGGGCATGGTTCAGGACGCGTTGTTGAACCTCGTGCTGAACGCCCGCGACGCCTGCGGCAGCAGCGGTCAGATCACCATCAGTGCTCATGCGATCGGCCGGATCTGGGTGGAAATCACCGTATCCGATACCGGTCCGGGGTTTTCGCCGGATGCGCTGGACAAGGCGCTGAATCCGTTTTTTACCACCAAGGGCAGTAAGGGGTCGGGTCTGGGCCTGCCGATGGTCTACGACACGGTCAAGCTGGCAGGCGGAGACCTGCAACTGCGCAACACGCCCTCGGGCGCATCCGTAATGCTGCGGCTGCCTTACCGGCCCGCGCCGCCCGTTCAGTCGGGCCTGGCGCTGCTGGTCGAGGACAGCGACGACTTGCGCCACCAGTTCCGCGACATGCTGGTCGATCTGGGGCTCTCGGTGATCGAGGCGACCTCGGCGGATGAGGCGCTGGTCCTGGCCACCAGCCTGGACGGCATCTCGCTGATCCTGTCGGACATCCGGCTGGAGGGCGCTGCCACCGGCATTGATCTGGTCGAACGGCTTGCTCTGCCAATTCCCGTGATCCTGATGACCTCGTTGCCCTATGATGATCCGCTGCACCGTCAGGCTCTTGCCAAGGCACCGGTCCTGCGCAAACCCTTCACCCGCGCGCAATTGTCCGCGCTGATCCGAACCGAGGCCGCCTGATGACCCAACCCCTGGTGACCATTCTGGACGACGAACCCGAAATCCGCCGGATTCTGACTGAGGCGCTTGAGGATGCCGGGTTTAGAACGCAGAGCTTTGCCCGCGCCCGTGAATTCGAAGCGTCTCTGAAACGGGTCACGCCCGATGTCTGCCTGGTGGACCTGTCGCTGCCGGATACAGACGGGTTGGCGCTGGTGCATCGGCTGGCGCTGGAACAGGGGGCGGCGGTCATCATCATTTCGGGTCGGGCACAGGTGCAGGACCGGGTAACGGGACTGGAGTTGGGGGCCGATGACTACATCACCAAACCCTTTGACCCGGCCGAGGTGGTGGCCCGCATCCGCGCCCGTCTGCGTGCGCCCAAGGCACAGCAACACCATTCGGATGTGGCCCGGTTCAACGGCTGGACCGCCTATTTCGATCGCTATGTGTTGGAGTCCGATACCGGCGCTGAAACGCCGTTCAGCCATGCTGAAGGCGAAGTGTTGCGGTTGTTTCTGGAAAGCCCCAAACGCCTGATCAGCCGCGCGCAGATGCAGGAAACACTGGGTGGCGCAGCCGGTGAAAGCTTTGACAGGGCGATGGACGTGCGTATTTCCCGCCTGCGCACGAAGCTTGGTGAAGACCCGAAAAACCCGCGCCTTATCAAGACGATATACGGCGCGGGGTATATCTTTCTGGGGGATGTCGCATGGGATTGACCAATTCTGCGGGTTGAATTTGACCTGCACGACGCCGAACCAAACCACTGGTGAAGCGGTCTTGTTTCTTGGGCTGCCTCTGGAAATCCGGCTGAAGTGACCTTAACTTCTGCCGGCTACACTTTGCGGTGCGGTGTTGAAGCGCGTACTTATGGCAGCTTGCAAACTCTGCACTGACGCGCAAGAAAGCATCAGCTTGATTTGGAGACCCTTATGATCAGGAAAACCTGGGCCAAGTGGCGATCCGGCCATATCGGTCGGCTGGTGGGCGACAGTCTGCGTTCGCAGGGCAAAAAATACACTGTTGCGATGTCCGCGATGATGATCGTAGCTATGACCACGGCCGGAACGGCCTATATGATGGAGAACATCGTTGACGCCATGACTTCGCCTGACATGCGGTCTCAGGTTCATATCATCGCGTCAGCCGTTATCGTGCTGTTTCTGGTCAAGGCGTTGGCTTCTTACGTCCAGTCCGTGTTTCTGGCGCGCGCCGGCAACCGCATCATCGCCGAGCAACAGGAGAAGTTGTACAAAAAACTGCTTCGGCGTGGGGTGGATTTCTTTTCAAAAAGCGAGTCTTCGGACCTTCTGATGCGTGTGACCCGGGGCGCGGGTGCAGCGCGGACGCTGGTCGACGTGATCGTGACCACGTTCGTTCGGGATGCGCTGACGCTCGTGGGTCTCATCTTTGTGATGGTCTACCAGCAGCCAGTGCTGTCAGGGCTATTTTTTATTGTTGGACCCATAGCATTGCTCGGTGTGCGCTATCTTTTGAAAAGCGTCCGCTCGATCATGCAATCCGAGCTCAAGTCACTGGCTGAAATCATCCGGGTTCTGCAGGAAACATCGGCCGGGATCAAAATCATCAAGGTCTTCGCACTCGAAGATCGAATGACCGAGCGGATGAACTCGGCCATAAGAAGCGTTGAAAAACGCTCGAACGAAATTGCCAAGCTGCAGTCCATCGCCAGCCCAATGATGGAATTTCTGGCCGGTGTAGCCGTTGCCGGCGTGTTGGTCGTCAGCACAATGGGAATTGCCGGAACTGAACCGCCGACCGCGGGTCAGCTGATGTCCTTCATCACGGCGCTTCTGATGGCCTATGAACCGGCCAAGCGGCTGTCCCGGATGCGGGTGACCATCGAATCCACGTTGGTTCCGATCGAGATGATGTTCGAACTGCTGGATCAGGAAGACCCAATGCGCGAAAGCCCGCAACCGCAAGAGCTGCGGTCCGGTCCGGGCGAGGTGCGCCTGCGGAACGTCACCTTTGGCTACAGCGGTGGTATGCCGGTGATCAATGGAATGAACCTGACCTTTGAGGCCGGAAAGACAACCGCGCTTGTGGGGCAGTCGGGTGGAGGCAAGTCCACGATCTTTGGCCTCATCATGCGGTTCTACGATCCTGACCAAGGCTCTGTCGAGATCGACGGACAGAATTTGCAGGATGTCAGCTTTGCCTCGTTGCGGCGCAAGATTTCTTATGTTGGCCAGGATACGTTTTTGTTCTCCGCGACGGTCATGGAAAACCTGCGATATGCCCGTCCCGATGCGACCGAAGACGAGATTCGCGATGCGGCCAAAGCCGCGCATGCGCATGACTTCATCATGTCGCTGCCCAAGGGATACAACACCGAAGTCGGAGAGAACGGTGCGTTTCTGTCGGGAGGGCAGAAACAGCGGTTGGCCATTGCCCGCGCCATTCTTCGGAAGGCTGAAATTCTGCTACTCGACGAAGCGACCAGCGCGCTGGATGCCGAGTCCGAGGCTCTGGTGAAGCAGGCGTTAGATAAGCTGACGGAGAACGTGACCACGATCGTCATCGCTCACCGGCTGTCGACCGTGCTTGAGGCAGACAAGATCATGGTTGTCCAGGACGGTCAGGTGATCGAACAGGGCAAGTTGGATGAGTTGATGGAACAGAATGGCAGCTTCCGCCGCCTGTTCGATCAGCAATTCAAGACACCGGCTGCATAATCAATCCCGCAAAGCCTGGTTCTTTACCTTGAGAACAGGCTGGATGAGGTAGTCGAGAACGGTCTTCCTGCCGGCCAGAATGTCAACTTGTGCGATCATCCCCGGAATGATCTCTACCGCCAAGCCATCGGCGTCCAACAAGGTGCCGCTGGTTCGGATTTCGACGACGAAGACTTCCTCGTCCTGCCGCTCTGACCTTGTAATCGTATCTGCACCGATGCGAACAATTTCACCGTCCAGCGCGCCGTATCTGGCAAAATCATAGGCGGTGATCTTGACCTTGACCTGCTGACCTGCGCGCAGGAATGCGATGTCGTCAGGGCGGACATAGGCTTCGACCAGCAAGTTGTCGTCCAGTGGAACGATTTCGACAAGATCCTCGCCGCTGCGCGCTAAACCACCCAAAGTCGTGCGGTGGATTCGGTTTACGATGCCCCGGACTGGCGTACGAACCTGCGCGCGCGCCGCGCGGTTCTCCAACGCGGGCAGGGCGGGCTCAAGCGCCGCAAGCTGCGCAGTGGCAATGGCAAGATCGGTCAGTGCCGCGCTGCGAAACCGGCTTTTGGTAGCCGTGATGCGGTCATCGATTTCACTCAGCCCGGTTTCCAGGCGGTTTGCAGCGGCCTCGGCCCTTACCTTCCGCCCCTTCCATTCCGCCTCGCTGCGTCGCAGGGCCAGCAGAGTTGTCGCAGGTTCCATCTTGCGGCGGACCAGAGGCTCCATCAAAGTGCGCTCTTCGGACAGGACCTTGAGTGTTTCTTCTGCAGTGACCCGGTCCACCAACCCCTCTTCCAATTCGCGCTGCCTCTGCTCACGTTGGCGTTCCAGAATGGCGATCTCGTCGGCCAACTCCGATTTTCGGCCGAGATAAAGAGCCGTTTCCGAGCGAACGACGTCCGGTGCTTGTTGCACAAGCTCGGGCTCGAACCGCAAATCGGATCCGTCAATTTCGGCCTGCAATCGCTTAATACGCGCCCTTAGTCCCAATGCCCGTTGCCGCTCGGTGTCCAACTCGCTGCCGACTTGTGTCGCGTCCAATTCCATCAGCAAAGCGTTCTTGTCGACGATTTGACCCTCTTGAACATGAACAGCCTGAAGAACCGCGGGTTCGGTTGCTTCGATCACCTGAACGTCGCTAGACGGCACAACGCGACCGTCCGCGCGGACCACGTCGTCCAGTTCGGTGACGAAAGCCCAGACGCCGGCGGTCAACATGCAGCCCATTAGGGCCAGCAGCAAAACCGAACCGCGAAACCCCGAGCCGCCGTTCATCTCGCGGGCCAATCTTGCAAGGTCAGGATGCCGCGACATTCATGTGCCTCCGCGCGTCTTTGGCTCGGTTGGTGAGAACTGACTTGACAGCGTCAACGCCCACTTTACCGTTTTCGATCACGATGACCCGGTCGACCAGTTCCAACAGACTGGCCCGATGCGTAACGATGACCATAGTCGTATCCGCAGCCGCTGCCTTCAGCCGCTGAATGATGTTTGCCTCGTTCTTGAGATCCATCGCGCTGGTGGGTTCGTCCAGCAACAGGACGGGCGGCTGCCCGATCAATGCCCGGGCTAGGGCTATCGTCTGACGTTGCCCGCCCGAGAGCCCTTCGCCACGTTCGGCCAGCATAAGATCGTACCCGCTGGGATGCCGCGATACAAAGTCTTCGACGCCCGAAATGCGCCCGGCCCGGATTAGATCTTCGTCGCGCGGGCGGACTGCACCGGCCATAATGTTTTCGCGGACCGAGCCCGAAAACAGCCAAATATCCTGCAGGACCGACCCAATGTTGCGCCGAAGGTCCCCCGGATCAATCTGGCGGATGTCAATCCCATCCAAAAGAACCGAACCGATACGGGGCTGGTACAATCCCAGAAGCAGTCTTGCGATGGTGCTTTTTCCTGATCCGATCCGGCCGAGAATCGCAACTTTTTCCCCCGGTTTGATGTCGAAGGACACGCCTTTCAGTGTGTCCTCATCCTGGTCTGGGTAGGCGAAATACACGTTGTTGAACGTGATACGCCCTTTGAAGTTGGAGCGGCTGATCCAGGTGCGCCCCGGCGGCCGCTCACTGTCGGCTTGCATCATTGCGTCTAGGTTCCGGTATGCACTGTGCGCCTGGTTGAACCGAGTCAGTGTTTGAGACAGCTGACCAAGAGGTGCCAAAGCCCGTCCGGTCAGCATCACTGAGGCGACCAAAGCGCCCATGCTGGTCAGGCCGTCCGCGATCAGAAAAACACCATAAAATACGATCAGGACCTGGGCCGCCTGCTGAGTGAAACCGGTCAGGTTCAATGCGAATTGAGTGATGGCACGCGACCGAACACTGTTGCCGGATTGTCGTTCGATCGCCTCTTCCCAGCGTCGCCGCATCGTGCCGGCCGCAGTGGTCGTCTTGATCGTTTCCAGACCGGCCAGAGTTTCGATCAGCACGGATTGCTTTGACTGGCCATCCAAAAAACTGCGTTCCGCCAAGCGGGACAAAAGCGGCTGAATGGCGAGCCCGGCGATCAGCACGACTGGTACGGCGAGAGCTGGGATCAGAACCAGCGGTCCGCCGACCATGTAGATCGTAAGCAAGAACAGACCGATGAACGGCAAATCAACCACCATGACCAGCGTAGCCGACGTGAAGAACTCGCGGAGTGTTTCGAACTCACGCACCGTGTTCGCCATGGCGCCGGTTGATCCGGTTCGGGACTTCATCTGGATATTCAGAAGTTGATCGAAAACACGCCGACCCATCAACATGTCCGCATTCTGTCCTGCCCTGTCGATGAAACTGGCGCGCAGGATCTTCAGCACAAAATCAAAAAACAGCGCGATGCCGACACCGATGGTCAATGCGACCAGAGATTCCACGGCTTCATTTGGCAGAACCCGGTCATAAACGGTCATGATGAAAACCGAGGTTGAAAGCCCCAGAATATTCGTCAGAGCCGCGGCCAGAGCAACCTGCAAGTACGACCACCGATTGGCCACAAGCGCTGATCGGAACCAGTGACGGCTTGGTTGGCTTGGGTTGTTGTTGATTTCCTCGGAGTATGCTCGACGAAACAACATCGCATAGCCGGAATAGACGGCGTCGAGCTGGCATTCATCCATCTCACCAATGCTGTCTCCAAGCTCTGGGTCGTGGATCAACAGACGGCCAGACTTCGAACGGCCATGGTAGACCACGGCCCGCTGGTCCTCGAGCAACAGTATCGCCGGTGCGAGGCTGGGATCAAACTCCGACAGCCGGCGCGGCCCAAAGCCCGCCTGCAATCCATGGTCATGGGCCAGTGCGATCGCGTCCTGCACCTTCAACCCACCAGAGACCGAGGATTGGGCCGCCAAAAGGCTGGCTTTGGTCAATGGCCGGCCAAGCTCTGCCGCCACATGCAGCAGACATTCCTCAAAGTTGGTGAGGGGCAGGGATGTAGGAGGCTGGCTGCGTTGGGTCATGGTCAGTTGCCCCATGTTCTGAGCTGGATGCCGAGCAGATCAATGATGTCGCCCGTAAGGCTGAGCGCGGCGTAGTTCGTTAGGAAGAAATTCTGCTCCGCCAGGATCAGTCGCTCTTGGGCGTTCACAAAATCGCGCTGCGCGTCCAGTATTTCGATTAGGCTGCTGCGCCCGATCTGGAATTGCTCTTGAGTGGCGGCAACGCTGTCGGCATTTGCGGCAACTGCGATGCGGGCCTCGCGCAGACGCTGGGCGCCGGCCTTTTGGTCGGATCGAATGAAACCTAGCTCGCGCTGGATTTCCCGAACAAGAACCTCACGGGCATATTCCGCTTGTTTGACCCGCGCTTCGGCGGCGGCAATTGCAGCCCGCCGTTGACCGGTGCTGTCCAGCTCGTAGTTGACTGAGAGGTCTACGCCGAAATTAGCGTCCCTGCTGTCGTCCTGGTTGGCAAATGCCGAAACCCGCACGTCCGGCTGACGTCGTGCGATTGCGGCAGAGCGGTCTGCCTGTGCCGCCAGAACCGCAGCGTCTGCGCGTCGAACCTGCGGGCTGTCCATCACGATGACGGCGTCGCTTCTCGACAGGTTGGGCGCTGGGACAGGGGGATCCAGTTTGCCTGGTGGGGTCCCGAACACCTCTTGGAATCGCGCATTGGCACGATCAGACTGAGCCCGGGCATCCGCCAACTTGGTCCTGGCATCCGCGACCCGAGAACGCGCCGTCAGAACGTCGGCAGCGGAACCGGCCCCTTGCGCGGCGCGGTCGGAGATCTGCTTCTCGATCTCCTCATGGCGGCGGACGTTTTCCCAAGCGATTTCAACGATTTTCCGCCGGTCGATGACCAACACATAGGATTCAATTGCGGCAAGGGCCGTCGCGGCTGCCGTTTGAAGCTGATCGCCACGGCTTACGAGCACACGGGCCCGCGCGGCTGCCAAGTCTCCGGCGGCAGCTCCCCCGTCGTATACTAGCTGTGAAATCCGCAGATACGGTGATACATCCGCAATATCCGAATCCACCCGTTCCGATCGGGCATTCACGCCAAGTGACACCTGCGGAAGAAAGGCTCCTTCTGCCGCGTCCATATCGGCAAAGGCGGCGTCAACGCCGGTCTCGCTCTGTGCCAGGTTCGGGCTGGTTTCTACCGCGCGCCGTATTTTCTGGCCGAATGAACTGCGAGTCAGATGGCCCGACGGCTTTGTCGCGCCAGCGCCCGTTGATCCCTCTGAAAAAGCCATCTCAACCGGGGCAAGATCCGGAACCGGCTCACAAGCCGCAGTGAGCACGGCCACCAAACCGATCAGCAGAGGCAAGATGAGGCGATCAGATGTAGGCATATTTGGCCTCCGCATCCGACAAGTCTCGTTCCTGGGCAATGGCATCCAAGAATCTCACAAGGTCGGAGTCCCTGCCGTTTGCGGGAGTGCTGATCACCTTGGGAGAATGCGTCTGGCAGTGGTGCATCCACAGAAGATGGTTGAGCGAGACTTGATGAGCGTAAATCAACTGCATCGCTCCGCTAGATTGCAGAACCGCTGTCTGCGCAGGCCCAAGTTGGTTGAAGCGTCGAAAGTCCACGCTCATCCAACCGTCGGGCAACTCCGCATCCTTAAAACGGGTCAATTCGACGAATAGGCCCAATTCCTTAATCAGCGCGCAGGCACGTCGGGTTGCGTTGCGATCGGCCAGAAAGCTCTTCAAGAAGCCCTTCAGGGTTTCCAGTTCAGAGGAGATCGAGCCGTCCTTTGCGAAGAACGGGCTGCCGCATTGGTCACAGGACACGAGTCCGGTGGATTCGTCTACGACTAGCTTGCCTGAAGCGGCACACGGTTCCGCTTCACCACCGACCAGTTCGATTGAAAACGGATGGCATCTCAGCAAGGAAGGAACATAGGTGGCCCGCCAGCGTCCTTGGTCCGAAACGAATGGTGTTTCCGAAGAAGCTGTTGTCGCCAGAATAGCATGAGGTGATACTCCGCCCCCCGAGGATCGAAAAGCAATTGGAAAAGAGGCGGCGGCTTCTGAGACTTCCGCACTTACGATCTCGCACTCAAATCTGCAGCGCGCGAAATCGTAGGATGTAAATCTGTGCCACGAGCAATCGGAATGCCTGTCGAAAGTGACGGGTACTGGGCCGTTCTGTGCCATTTATGTCTCCGCTGGTCCGTTAGGAAGGGCCGGGGCGGCCCCACCTTTTCATGCCTGTCAGGATCAACTTGACGCGCCGGTCGGATCGGTATGCAGAATGTTGTCGCTGCTCAGACCACGCAGATCACCCAGGCCGTCAAACTGCGCGACCGCGCTGACCGTGGCGGAGGTTGGGGCGGAATAGTCCACCTTGACCAGCACACTGTCAGTTCCATCGCTGGCCAGTAGATAGATCTCATCTCCGGCGTGAGCCCCGGTAAGCGTTTCGGCGGCGGCTTCCAGAGTACCGGTTGTCAGATCGGTGAGTGTGGTTGTCAGCCCAACAAAACCTGTGTCGGCCGCGATCATGTCGCCAAGCGCCAGTGTTTCGACACCTGTTCCATCACCGCGAAGCGATGAGACATCCAACCCGCTGAACATAATGGCGTCGGCCATGTCGGCTGCAGACCCCAGGGTGAAACCCGTAACGATGTCGGTGCCGTTCGCCGTCGGGTCCGCTTCGAAAACGACGAGATCTCGGCCAGCGCCGGACAGATCGATCACATCGTCACCGTCCCCACCGCGGATGGCATCGTCGATATCCGTGGCCGCCAATGTGTCTATGCCGTCTGTTCCCAATACCCAATGGGTAGGGCCACCATCGGGCGTGTTGATCGTCAACTCGATCGGCTTCGTGGGGTCCAGCACCGTCATCGTGAACGTGACGACAGGCTGGGTCAGATCGCTGACGCTTGTTGCGGCCCCGGCAAAACCGATTTCCGCCGCCCCGTTCGGGTTTGCCAGAAACAGATCAAAGTCGGTGTTTTCGACCTCGGATCCCGTGTCATAGGTCGCGACCGCGGGGTCAAAACCCAAGTTGGCCGTGAAAGCCATCCCGCTGGATATGTCCCGGTCCGCATCGGCATGTATTTCGAAAGCTATCGTCGACCCGCTCCGGCCTGCCTCGGAGATGAAATAGGCCGCTGGAACGTGAGCCGTCGCCTGGTCTGTCGCGGGTAGGGGGTTCGGTCCTCCGGTAACCGTCGCTGAAACCGAAAAATCCAAAAGGTCACCCGCCGTTGTACCCGAAAACGCCGTGGCAGGTACGTTCAGGCTCCACGTGCCGTTGGCCGCGACCGTGGCTGTTCCAACAGAGACCGAGTTCAGCATCACCTCAACGGTTTGTCCTGCGCCGAGACCTATGGATGAACCGCTGACCGTCAGGCCGCTGGATTGCGCGTCACTCAGCGAAACCGCGTCGTTGGTACCGACCTCATTCAAGGTCAGGATGGGTCGGTAGTCGGTGGTCACCGAGGCTGCCGCCTGAGAAGCGGGGTTGCCAGCCATGTCCGAAACCGATGCGGTGATAGAATAAGTTGCTCCGTCAGAAAGAGCGTTCAGATCAGCCGTAGGAATGGTGGTCGACCAGACCCCACCCAAAGCGGTGGCAGTATAGGTCTGCCCGTTCAGCCCGACAGTAATGGTTTGCCCGTCTTCGGCTGTCGTTGTCCCCGATACTGTCAGGTCGCTTTCCTTCTCGGTGACGTCTAGAACCGATCCAGTTCCCAGGGGGTTCAGTGAGATGGTCGGGGCGCTGAAATCGGTGTTGAACCCAGTCGAAGTCGTCTGTGTATTTCCGGCTGCGTCGCTGACTGACGCGGAAATCGTGTAGGATTCGGCATCTTGCAGGCCGCTAAGGTCGAGGGGTGAAGCGGTGTAGGTCCACGCGCCACTTGTCACTGTAGCGGTGCCTGAGACATCCACAGTCCCGTCCGCTCGTTGAACCTGGATCGAGACGACCGTTCCATCAGACGCGTCGGAAATGCCAGAGACCGTCATTCCGCCGGATTGCTCTGCCAGGTTCATGGTGCCCCCGGACGATACCGTCGAGATTGACAGAGTGGGGGCCGTAAAGTCCGTGTCGAAGCTGCCAGTGGCCTGTGCGGCCGGGTTCCCAGCAAGGTCCGAAACATCGGCGGTCACGGTGACGGTGGCTCCGTCGGAGAGGCCGGCCAGATCGGCTGCGGGAACGCTGACAATCCAGTTTCCACCTGAAACGGTAACGCTGTAGGTTTGGCCGTTCATTCCGATGGTCACGGTCTGGCCGTCTTCGGCGGTCGTCGTTCCGGATATACTGAGGTTGGTTCCCTGTTCGACCGCGTTCATGACCACGCCGTCCGAAAACGTGTCGATGCTGATCGTTGGGGCGGTCGCGTCTTTGGAAACTCCTGCACTCGCCTGCGGGGCCACGAGGCCATCGGCATCCGCCACGTCGGCGGTGATGGTGAAAGTTGCGCCGTCGGCCAGGGCAATCAAATCCGCGCTCGGCACGGTCACGCTCCACGTCCCTCCGGACACAGGGCCCGTGTAGGTCTGACCGTCCAAAGTTACGGTGACTGTCTGGCCATCGGTGACATTCCCGGTTGTGCCGCTGATCGTCAGATCTGCTGCGGCTTCGGCCGCGTTCAACACCGCACCGACGGATAAAGGCGAAATCGAGATGGACGGTCCGCTCAGGTCCACGGGCACCGAAACCGCAGCAGGCGTGGCCGGGTTTCCGGCGGCATCGCTGATCGCGGCACTGATGCTGATGGGGCTGCCACTGACCAGAACGCCGAGGTCGGCTGCGGGAACTGTCACACTCCAAACACCGCCTGAAGCCCTGCCGCTGTAAGTCTGGCCATTGAAGGTCAGCACAACCGGTTGGCCATCTTCGCCGGTCGTCGTGCCGGTAATCGTCAGGTCCGATCCGACGTCTACAAGATCGATCTGGCCGCCTGCGACAGGGTCTATTGTTATGGCTGGGGCGGAAAAGTCAGTATCAAAGCTGTTGGTGGCTTGAGCCGCCGGATTGCCTGCCCGATCCACCACATCAGCGGTCACAGTGACGGTCGCGCCATCGGGCAGAGACGCCAGATCGGCGGTCGGAACCGTGACGCTCCAAGTGCCGCCGGACACGGTTGCGGTATAGATCTGACCGTTCAACCCCACAGTCACCATCTGACCGTTTTCCGCATCGGTCGTACCACTGATTTCCAGATCTGACGCGCTTTCGGCCGCATTCATGACCGCCCCGTGGGAAAATCCTGTTATCGCGATGGCCGGAGCGATGGTGTCGATGTTGAACGTGGCTGTTTCGACAGCGATCTCACCTCCGGCTCCATCCAGGTGCCGGATCGTCACGGATGTGACCCCCTGAGGCAACCCTGCCGCCTCGATTTGGCTCAGCGAAACGCTCCAACTGCCGTCCGGCCCCGCTGATACGGTTTTGGTGACCGACCCGATGGTTACTTCGACCGAAACGGTGCCATCAGGTGCTGACGCCTTGGCGGTGGTGCTGTTGAGCGAATTTCCCTGCAACTGTGACAGGTTCAGACTGGGCGGGCGCGGAGATTCCTCGGGCGTCGCGGCATCTTCGCCGCCACCGCCGCCAGCGGCGGCCGCACCGGCCAGACCCAGACCACCCAGCACCGCGCCTGCGGCTCCCATGCCGCCACCACCAGCTGCCGCTGCTCCGGCGGCTTCAGCGGCCACTGCAAGCTGCGCGACTTCAACGGCCACGTCTTCGGCAATCATGATCGAACCGTTTTCCAGAACGTGCACGTTTTCTGCGGAAACCAGGACTGTGCGACCGTCCAAAAGCTTCAGTTGAACGTCGCCGTTTGGCAGCAGTTTGACCGACTGGACACCGGGCAGGACATCGGCAAACTGAAATGTGCTCAACTCCTCCTCAGTGGCTTGGGCCAGCGCCGGCAAGGCCAGAAGGGCAGAGGCCAAACCACCGCCGACGCCCGATCCGGCCCATCGGCGCAGACGCGCTTTGACCCATCTGCGGACATGCTTCTCATGCCCTGCATCTGGTGAGTCCTTCTGGATGGAGACTTCGTGCGAAACAGGTTTCATCGTCATCATGTCCTCACAATTGGTGGCCGCGGATACCCGCGCGGCAAGACCGAAGAAGCCAAGTTCTGTTCTTCTTTCCTGCTGCCGAGTTATTCATGCGGTCGGACCCTGAAAAATTGAGTTAATCTGGAGCCGAATTCCTCGTTTTCACCACAATTTCGTTCTCGTCTTTGCCTTGGCACCGCGTCACCCTTGAAAGGACTGCCAGCGATGGCATTGGGGGTGATCTGAGTTGATGCTTCAGTTCGAAAGAGTGGTTGCAACGGGGAGTCCGGCGCTCGATTCAGGTATCGGCGATACGGCTTTAAAAACGTTTAACGGTGTTACGTATCTGTACAGCACGACCCGGGCTGGCGGCGGCATCGTGGTCTGGCAGCTTGTGGATGGTGGGGCTCCGCAATTCCACGACGATCAGTATTTCAGCGGCACCATATCGTTGCAGGTCGGCAGCCTTGGCGCTCTGGTCGCATTGGGCGCAAGCGATCTGTTGGCACTGGACGTCGATACAGCCACGGGCCTTGTCGGGTACGAGTTGAATACGGATGGCACGATCGGGGCGCTGCAGGAAACGGCGGCGATTCCCGGAGGCGGTGATGTCACCGCATTGGCCCAGTACTCGGTGGGGGCGGTCGACTACCTGACGGTGGCCCATCAGGACAGTGGGCTCATCGGCACCTACGTGGTGAACTCGAATGGTTCGCTTAGTCATGTGGGCTCGGTCGCGGGTAATGCCGGGGCGATGCAGACCGCGGCGGTGGGCAGCAACCAGTATGTCGTCACCGCCAATGCCACCGACAATGCGATCCGGGTGTTCAGCGCCGATCAGGGAAGCGGGACGCTGATCGAGTTGGACAACACGGTAACCCAAACGCTTGGGATCAGTTCTCCGACAGCGCTGGAGACGGTTAATGCGTATGGACACACCTGGGTTCTGGTGGCCGGGTCCAGCAGCAACTCCATCAGTATGATGGAGCTGCGCGCAGACGGAACACTGATTCCACAGGATCATGCGTTGGACACGTTGGGTACCCGTTTTGGCGCAGTTCAGGACATGAAGGCCGTCGAAGTCGATGGACGTGTCTTTGTCGTTGCCGGTGGCGGAGATGACGGAGTGACCCTGCTGACGATGACCCCTGATGGCAAGCTGATCTACCTAGACAGCTTTGCGGATACGCTGGATAGCGGTCTTCAGAATGTTGAGACCATCGAGGTGGCCCATGTTGGCGACGACCTTCAGATCTTTGTGGCATCGCAGCAGGATGCAGGGCTAACCCAGCTGACAGTGTCTTTGGACTCCTTGGGCAATGTCATCGAGGGGAATGGAATCGTAACTGGAACCGCTCAGGACGACATGCTGAGCGCCGGCGTTCTGGACACTGATTTGCAGGGCGGTGCCGGTGACGACATTCTGATTGCCGGTCGCAGTGAAACCACCGTGCAGGGCGGTTCCGGCGCGGACATCTTCGTTATGCGATTCGGCAGTGGATTGACGACGATCACGGATTTCGAGGCCGGAACCGATCGGTTGGATCTGTTCGACTACCCGATGTTACGCAACCCCGGGCAGCTGACCGTGACGTCAACGGCACAAGGGGCTCGGATTGAGTTCATGGATGAAACCGTCGAGTTATGTTCGGCCGACGGTGGCACACTCACCAGCGCCGAAATCTTCGGGTCCGGTTTTAAGGGGCCGGATCATATCCCCGTTGACTTTGGCGTGCTCACGGAGCCCGAGGCCTCGGCCGGTGTGACGGGTCCAGTCACGGTAGAGTCTTCCGGTTCAAACCCCGCGCTGAGCGATGCTAAGATCGTGTTCAAGCCAGTTGGAAACAGCCCGATATCGGTACAGGCCGACGATCATGGCCAATTCGATCTTGATTTGCCATCAGGTTCGTTGCCGGGTCATGTGGACATCATCAAGTCCTATTCACATGCTAGCGGAGAGATCACGGCCCTCGATGCGCTGCAGGTTTTGCGGATAGCGGTCGGCTTGGGACCAACCTGGGGACCCGCAGCCCCCGAAAACCTCATCGCGGCCGATATCACCCAAGATGGCACCGTCAATGCACTGGATGCCCTGGCGATCCTGCAGGTTGCCGTTGGGTTGCCCACCGCACACGAGCCGGAATGGGTCTATCTGGACCAGAACGCCGATCTTTCCTCAATCACGCCCACGAATGTCGACTATCAAACCGGCGCTGCGGTTGCCGCCCTAGATGGGGTGTTCAGTGTGGACATGACGTCGATCCTGCTTGGGAATCTAGAGGCGGTGTGAGCTGGCTATTCGTGGAAGGCAAAACGTTAGCCAAAAGGTATCGTGCCTCCACGCAGACGTAGGCAAATCTTAGCAGAACAGCCTAGCTCGGTTTTTCTAGAGATTCCCCAATGACGTCCGCAATGTCGACCAAGCAGATGCGGGATTTCCAGCCAAAATCCGGATCAAAGGCGGTGGTTCGTTCGTCACGCCTCGTGGCTGCGGAAAATCCGTGTGGTCGAGAAATAGCGTTCCAACTCCTCTATACGCTCTTTGCTTTCTTCCCAGCGCGCTTCCTGAACCTCGGCGATCAGGGTTTCCGAAATGAGTTGAAGGGCGATCGTTGAATCCCAGCTTGATGGAGCTTCGACCAGAGCGTGAAAGGTATAGTTGGCCGATTTGCCGATGGGTGACCCCCATTGGTCGGTGAACAGCACGACGGTCACTCCGCGATCGGACGCAACTTGCGCCAGCTTCTCCAGATGCGCTTCGTAGCGGCGGATGTCGAAGATGACCAGAACCGAGCTTTCGTCCATGTCCAGCAGGTATTGCGGCCATACGTTGGCCGAGTTGCCCAGCATCGTCACGTTGGGCCGGATGATCTGCATGTGGTTGAACAGATAGTCGGCATTCGAGCGGGTGATGCGGCCGCCCACGACATACAAATGGCGCTCGGTATCGGCCAGCAACTGCGCCACCGCGTCGAACATCGACTTGTCCAAACGCTCCAGCGTGTGGCGCATGTTGGTCCATACGGCTTGGGCAAAACGCGTGATCGGATGCTCGGTTTCATCATCCACGATCCAGGCATCGCGTTTCGAAATCGGCTTTTGGATCTGTGCCGCAACTTCTTCGCGCAACGCCTCCTGCAACGCCGGAAACCCATCGAAACCCAGTTTTCGCGCCATGCGAATGACCGTTGGGGTGGACACTTGCGCCGCCGCTGCCAGCTTGGTGATCGATTGCAGCCCACCCATCGGATAATCCTGCAACAGGACCGATCCCAGCTGCCGTTCCGAGCGGGTCAGGCCTTCAAGTTCGTCCTGAATGCGTTGTTTGACCGTTTTGGCGACAGAGGCCATCGGCGCCCTCATATTATTCAATTTGCTACAGGATATGAGTGATTGTAATTTTGTCTACAGAAATTTTCTTGACAGGCCCAAGGCCGCTGTAACAAATGCTACGCATGCAGTCCAAGACCGAGTCATCCCTGTTATCCCCGCTGGAAGCGCCCGCCGCACGTGTGTTGAACGCGCGTGGCGTGGCGCGCGCGGTTTTGGTGTGCGAACACGCAAGCCGGTTCATTCCTGCGGCTTTGGATGGGCTGGGGCTGGACGACGTGGCGGCCCGTTCACACGCGGCCTGGGATATTGGAGCGCTGGAGGTTGCGGTTGAACTGGCCGGCGCCCTGGATGCACCTCTCGTACACTCGCGGGTTAGTCGGCTGGTCTATGACTGCAATCGTCCGCCCGAACGGGAAGACTCGATGCCGCCGCGCAGCGAGGTGTTTGCTGTGCCCGGCAATCAGGGTCTGACGGCGGAACAGCGCACCCAGCGAGTTCGCGACATTTATGAACCGTTCCGGTGTCTCTTGTCGCAAACGCTGGACCGCCGCCCAGAACCGCCTGTCCTGATTACGATCCACAGTTTCACACCAATCTACAACGGCAAGACCCGGGCGGTCGAACTGGGGATATTGCATGACTCTGATGAACGTGCGGCTCAGGTCATGCTGAACCATGCGGCGCATTGCGGGCTGAGAGTGGCGTTGAACGAACCGTATTCGCCAGAGGATGGTGTCACGCACACTCTGCGTGAGCACGGTATCGCGCGGGGCTTGCCCAACGTGATGATCGAGATCCGCAATGATCTGATCGACACGCCGACCGGGGTCAATCGGATCGTCGGGCTGTTGACGCCAATTTTGGCCGCCACGGTCGAAACCTTTTCCGACGCAGGGCAGAACACATGAGGGCAGGGGTGCAGGTATGAGTTTCATGCGGGGATATATTGCGGTCATCGACCGCATGAACCGCTGGATCGGGCGGGTCGTGATGTACGGTATCTTCGTGATGATGGGCATCCTGCTGTGGTCGTCGATCTCGAAGACCTTTTTCCTTCCGTCGCTCTGGACGCTCGAAGTCGCGCAGTTTGCGATGGTCGCCTATTACATTCTTGGCGGACCGTATTCGATCCAGATGGGTTCGAACGTGCGGATGGACCTTCTCTACAGCGAATGGTCGCACCGGCGCCGGGCCTGGACCGATGCGATCACCGTGCTGTTCCTGATCTTCTACCTGGGCGTGATGATCTATGGCGGGTTCGACTCGCTCAGCTATTCCCTGCAATATGGCGAACGCAGCCCGACCGCGTGGCGCCCTTATCTGTGGCCGATCAAGGTGATCATGGTCGTGGGGCTGATCCTGATGCTGCTGCAGGCCATTTCCGAGCTTTTCAAAGATATTCTGCGCCTCAAGGGCGATGACATCCCGCGCGAGGTGATCTGATGTCGTATGAGTTGATCGCCATCCTGATGTTCTCGACCATGATGCTGATGCTGCTGACCGGTCAGCGCGTGTTCGGTGCCATCGGTTTCGTGGCCGTGGTGGCGGCGCTGCTGCTGTGGGGCGACCGCGGCGGCTATGACATCGGCTTTTCGGCCGCGATGAAGCTGATGAAATGGTACCCGCTGCTGACGCTGCCGATGTTCATCTTCATGGGCTATGTTCTGGCCGAGTCCAAAATCGCTGACGACCTGTACAAGATGTTTCATGTCTGGATGGGTGGACTGAATGGCGGGCTGGCCATTGGCACGATCGGCTTGATGGTGCTGATTTCGGCGATGAACGGGCTCAGCGTGGCAGGCATGGCGATCGGGGCCACGATTGCGCTGCCCGAACTGCTCAAGCGCGGCTATGACAAGAAGATGGTGACCGGGGTGATCCAGGCCGGGTCGTCGCTGGGCATTCTCGTGCCGCCGTCCGTGGTGCTGGTTCTCTATGCGATGATCGCGCGTCAGCCGGTGGGTCAGCTGTGGCTGGCGGGCATCCTGCCGGGCCTGATGATGGCGGGGATGTTCATCCTGTACATCGTGATCCGCTGCCGGATAAACCCGGAACTCGGCCCGGCCCTGTCGAAGGAAGAGCGCGACGTGCCGATGGAGGAAAAACTGCGGCTGCTGCGCGCGGGACTGCTGCCGCTGGCGATTTTCGCGGCGATGATGGTGCCCTTCGTCAACGGCTGGACCTCGCTGGTCGAAAGCTCGGCCATCGGTGCGCTGACGGCTTTTGCCGCCGCCGTGCTGAAAGGGCGGATGACGCGCAAGGTGTTCGAGGTCTCGGTCCGCTCGACCCTGGGCATCACCTGCATGTTCATGTGGATCATCCTGGCCGCGCTGGCCTTTGGTGCGGTGTTCGATGGGCTGGGCGCGGTGCGCGCGATCGAGACCCTGTTCACCGAACGGCTGGGCCTGAACCCCTGGGTGATCCTGATCCTGATGCAGCTGAGCTTCATCGTGATGGGCACCTTCCTGGACGACACCGCGATGCTGGTGATCGTGGCGCCGCTGTACGTGCCGTTGGTGGGGGAACTCGGTTTTGACTTGATCTGGTACGGGGTGCTGTACACGATCACCACGCAGATTGCGTACATGACGCCGCCCTTCGGCTATAACCTGTTCCTGATGCGGGCCATGGCCCCGCCCGAGATTTCGCTGCGAGACATCTATGGCTCGATCCTGCCCTTCGTGATGGTGATGACGCTGGCGCTGGCCATCATCATGACCTTCCCGCAGATCGCGCTGTGGCTGCCCGACTACATCTACAACAAATGACCCCGGACATACCGGGGCACCTGCGAGAGGTTGGTCTCTCGCCCATCGAAACCGACAACGGAGAGAGAAGATGACGAACAGACGCACATTCCTGAAAGGGGCCGCCGCAGCCCCGGCAGCCGCGCTGGCCACGCCCGCGCTGGCGCAATCCACGATCCGCTGGCGCATGCAGACCTATGCCGGCCCCGCATTGGCCGAGCATGTGATCGATCCCGCCATCAAGATGTTCAACCAGATCGCCGGCGACCGGATGCAGATCGAGCTGTTCTATGCCGATCAGTTGGTGCCCACGGGCGAGCTGTTCCGCGCCATGCAGCGCGGCACGATCGACGCGGTGCAGTCGGATGACGACTCGATGGCATCGCCCACCGAAGTAACCGTGTTCGGCGGCTATTTCCCGTTTGCCTCGCGCTATTCTCTGGACGTGCCGGTCCTGTTCAACCAGTACGGCCTGAACGAGATCTGGGACGAAGAATATTCCAAGGTGGGCGTCAAGCACATCTCGGCCGGCGCATGGGACCCGTGCCATTTCGCCACCAAAGACCCGATCAACAGCCTGGCGGACCTTCAGGGCAAGCGGGTGTTCACCTTCCCGACGGCGGGCCGGTTCCTGTCGCAGTTTGGTGTGGTCCCCGTGACCCTGCCGTGGGAGGACATCGAGGTTGCCGTGCAGACCGGCGAGTTGGACGGCATCGCCTGGTCGGGCATCACCGAGGACTACACCGTCGGCTGGGCGGATGTGACCAACTACTTCCTGACCAACAACATCTCGGGCGCTTGGGCCGGGTCGTTCTTCGCCAACATGGACTGTTGGAACGAACTGCCCGAAGATCTGCAGACCCTGTTCCGCGTCTGCACCGACCAGTCGCATTACTACCGTCAGTGGTGGTATTGGGGCGGCGAGGCATCGCTGCGCGTGAATGGCGACAAGATGAAGCTGACTTCGATCCCCGATGAAGAATGGGCGCAGGTCGAAGCCGCCGCAGTGGCCTTCTGGGATGAGATTGCAGCCGAGTCCGAGACCAAGGCCAGGGTTGTCGAGATCATCAAGAAGTACAATGCCGACATGCAAAAGGCTGGCCGTCCCTACCGGTACGGCTAAGGTGAAACCGGCCTGCCCTCATACCGGGGGCAGGCCGTTGAAAACGTCAGTCCGGCAGGTGGCGCCGGCGCAGAAATAGGTGGCTCATGCTCAACTTCGACACGCTCAAGACCCAGGTTGCCGAAGGCTCGGTCGATACGGTTCTGGTCTGCATGGTGGACATGCAGGGCCGCTTGATGGGCAAACGATTCCACGCGGGTCATTTCGTGGCCGGGGCCTGGGAAGAAACCCATTGCTGCAACTACCTGCTGGCCACCGATCTCGAGATGGCGACGCCGGACGGCTATGCCTCGACCAGCTGGGAGCGCGGCTATGGCGACTATGTCATGAAGCCCGACCTCAGCACCCTGCGCCCGGTGCCGTGGCTGGAGGGCACGGTGATGGTGATGTGCGACGTGCTGGATCACCACACGCACGAGGAGGTGCCGCACGCGCCTCGGTCAATTTTAAAGGAGCAGGTCAACCGGCTGAAGGCCATGGGCTATGACGCGATGTGCGCCACCGAGCTGGAGTTTTTCCTCTTTGAGAAGAGCTTTGACCAGATACGCAAGGAAGGTTTCCGCGGTCTGGAACCGATCTCGGGCTATAACGAGGATTACCACATCCTGCAGACCACCAAAGAAGAGCATGTGATGCGGCCGATCCGCAATCACCTGTGGGATGCGGGCATTCCGGTCGAAAATTCCAAGGGCGAGGCCGAGGCCGGGCAGGAAGAACTGAACATCAAATATGCCCCGGCCATGCAAACGGCCGAGTATCACTCGATCGCCAAGAACGCGGTCAAGGAGATCGCGTGGCAGTACGGCCATGCAGCGACCTTCCTGCCGAAATGGCATCATGACCGGGTCGGGAGTTCGTCACATGTGCATCAGTCGCTGTGGACGGACGGGCAACCGGCCTTCTATGACCCGGCCGATCCGCTGGGCATGTCGGACCTGATGAAAAACTACATGGCGGGCCTGTTGAAATACGCGCCCGACTATACCTGTTTCATGGCGCCGTACATCAACAGCTACAAGCGGTTCATGAAGGGCACCTTTGCGCCGACGCGCATCATCTGGTCGGTGGACAACCGCACCGCGGGGTTCCGGCTGTGCGGGGATGGCACCAAGGCCGTGCGGGTGGAATGCCGGATTCCGGGCTCGGACATGAACCCCTATCTGGCCATCGCCGGAATGCTGGCCGCCGGAATCGCGGGCATCGAGGAGGGGCTGGAGCTGCAGCCGCCCACCAAGGGTGATGTCTATCAGGGGGATACCGGCATGATTCCGGGCAATCTGCGCGCGGCGCGGGATGCGTTGCACGGGTCGTCCATGCTGCGGGCGGCCATGGGCGATGATGTGGTGGACCACTATGTGCGCGCCGCCGAGGTCGAGATCGAGGAATTCGAGCGTGTGGTGACCGATTGGGAGATTGCCCGCGGGTTCGAGCGGGCGTAGAGGGCGGATGTGAGGGGCCAGCCCCTCACGCTCCCCGGGATATTTTTGGCCAGATGAAGCAGCGGGCCTGCTTTGCTTGAGGATGGAGTGACCAATGGGTCAGGTGTTGAAATGTATCTCGCCGATCGACGGATCGGTGTTTGCCGAGCGGAACACGCTGGATCGTGACGCGGCATTTGCCGCAGCGGGCCAGGCGCGGGCGGCGCAGGCGGATTGGGCAGCGCGGCCCCTGCAGGAGCGCATCGATCTGGTGATGGCCGGCGTTGCCGCCGTGGGTGCGATGAATGACGAGATCGTGCCGGAACTGGCCCGGATGATGGGGCGGCCGGTGCGTTATGGCGGCGAGTTCGGCGGTTTCAGCGAACGCGCGACCTATATGGCGGGCATCGCGCGCGATGCGCTGGCTGATATTGCCGTGGGCGAGGACGAGACGTTCAAGCGATACATCAAGCGCGTGCCGCATGGCGTGGTGTTCGTCGTGGCGCCCTGGAACTATCCGTACATGACGGCGATCAACACTGTGGCGCCGGCCTTGATCGCGGGCAATACGGTTGTGCTGAAACATGCCACGCAGACCTTGTTGGTGGGCGAGCGGATGGCGCGGGCCTTCCACTCGGCTGGCGTGCCCGAGGACGTGTTCCAGAACCTGTTCCTGAGCCATGACGTGACCAACGATCTGATTGCAGGCAAGGCGTTCGATTTCGTGAATTTCACCGGCTCGGTCGCCGGAGGGCAGGCGATGGAGCGGGCGGCGGCCGGTACCTTTACCCCCGTCAGCACCGAGTTGGGGGGCAAGGACCCGGGCTATGTCATGGAGGACGCCGATCTGGACGCGGCGGTCGACACGCTGATCGACGGGGCCATGTTCAACTCGGGCCAGTGCTGCTGCGGGATCGAGCGGATCTATGTGCATGAAAGCCTGTATGACGATTTCGTCGCCAAGGCGGTCGAGATCGTCAGGGGCTACAAGCTGGGCAACCCGCTGGATCCGGAGACGACGCTGGGGCCGATGGCCAACGTGCGTTTTGCCGACGAGGTGCGCGCCCAGATCGCCGAGGCCGTGGCCACCGGTGCAGTGGCGCATATCGAGACCTTTGCCGGAGATGACGGCGGCGCCTATCTGACGCCGCAGATCCTGACCAACGTCACGCACGACATGCGCGTGATGCGCGACGAAAGCTTCGGCCCGGTCGTGGGGATCATGAAGGTGTCTTCGGATGACGAGGCCATTGCCTTGATGAACGACAGCGAATTTGGCCTGACCGCCTCGCTGTGGACGCGCGATGTGGCGCGGGCCGAACGCATCGGAGACCGGATCGAAACCGGAACCGTGTTCATGAACCGGGCCGACTATCTGGACCCGGGTCTGTGCTGGACCGGCTGCAAGAATACCGGTCGTGGCGGCGGCCTGTCGATCATCGGATATCACAACCTGACACGTCCCAAATCCTACCACCTGAAAAAGGTGACGGGCTGAGGACGATTTGCCTGCCCCGGACCGACCCCCTCGCCGGGGCAGGCCTTAGACACAAGGAAAGCTGACATGAGTCTTGTTGGAAACTGGTCCTATCCGACCACGATAAAATTCGGCGCGGGCCGCATCAAGGAACTGCCCGAGGCCTGCGCGGCGGCTGGGATCAAGCGCCCGCTGCTGGTGACCGACCGCGGCCTTGCCGATCTGCCGATCACCGCCGCGACGCTAGACATTCTTGAGGTAGCAGGGTTGGGCCGGGGTCTGTTCAGCGACGTGGACCCAAACCCGAACGAAAAGAACCTCGAGGCCGGTGTGGCCGCCTACAAGGCGGGGGAACATGACGGTGTGATCGCGTTTGGCGGTGGTTCGGGGCTGGATCTGGGCAAGATGGTTGCCTTCATGGCCGGTCAGAGCCGGCCCGTCTGGGATTTCGAGGACATTGGCGATTGGTGGACCCGCGCGGATGCCGAGGCGATCGCGCCGATCATCGCGGTGCCGACGACGGCCGGCACCGGCTCGGAAGTCGGCCGCGCCAGCGTCATCACCAATTCGGAAACCCATGCCAAGAAGATCATCTTCCACCCCAAGGTGCTGCCGACCGTGGTGATCTGCGACCCTGAACTGACCGTGGGCATGCCGAAATTCATCACCGCCGGGACCGGACTGGATGCGTTCGCGCATTGTGTCGAGGCCTATTCCAGCCCGCATTACCACCCGATGAGCCAGGGCATCGCGCTGGAAGGGATGCGGCTGGTCAAGGAGTACCTGCCGCGCGCCTATGCGGACGGCACCGACATCGACGCCCGCGCCCAGATGATGAGCGCGGCCGCCATGGGTGCAACGGCTTTCCAGAAGGGGCTGGGCGCGATCCACGCCATGAGCCACCCGATCGGCGCGGTGTTCAACACCCATCACGGCACCACCAACGCGGTCTGCATGCCTGCGGTTCTGGAGTTCAATGCGCCTGTAATCGCCGACCGTTTCGAAGCAGCCACAGCCTATCTGGGCATTTCGGGCGGGTTCGACGGGTTCCGGGCCTTCGTGCAGGAGTTCAACGACTCGCTGGGTATCCCGCGCAAGCTGTCCGATCTGGGCGTGACCGAGGATGCGATCCCGGAGCTGGTCAAGGGTGCGATCATCGACCCCTCGTGCGGTGGCAACCCCATCGAGTTGACCGAGGAAAACCTGACCGGATTGTTCAGGGCCGCTCTATAAGTGTTAGTCGGATCCGGGGAATTGATACGCTCCGGGTCCGGTCTCATTCCGCGGGTTGTGGTCCCGCTACCTGTTCACTTGCGAATTCTGCGGGAAATTGAGCGGCGAAAGCACGTTCTGGCTCATTGCGGATCTCGGACCAGGTCGGCGCCCGCTGGAAGCCAGGAGATCTGAGGGCCAGGGACAGCACGGATTTGTCCTCGACATAAATCAGCCCAAGCTTCTCAAGGCGGTCCATCGCAGAGTCAAAAGCGTCCACCCCGTACAAGTCGGATACCTGATCACCAAGAAGCGCCCTGCCGATGATCACTGGGCTCAGGTCAAGGATGGCCCGAGCCGCATCGTCCAATTGGTGAACAACGCGTTTGCCTGACGCTCGCCGGTCGATCACCGTGTTGCCCTCGACGTAGAGGGCTGACGTACCGGCCTCGCTTTGCCATGCAGAAAGAGCATCCAGCGTCGACGCCGCGCGCTGCGCTGGCGGGCTTGGACCGTTGTCGACGATGTCGAAATGGTAGGCGAAATTCCAGACTTCTTCGGGCGGCAGGTCGAATATGAAGGAATACGGCTTCGCTGGTTCGACTTCGACCCCAAATGCTTCGGGGTGTTCAAAATACGGGCTGAACCGATCCGCTCGCACGGGTCCAATCGAGCCGGGTGGTTGCAGGTGATGCAGCAGCGGAATGAGCTTTGCCATCCGTTCGAAGGCCTCGGGGCTTTCTCCGGGAAACCCGTAGAGGAAACACCACTCGACAAAAACTCCGGCCTCGGCACACAGCTTCAGCGTCTGGATGTTCTGAATTCCGCTGACCCCTTTCCTCATATGCGCAAGGGTCGGAGTATCGAAGGTCTCGATCCCCGGCTGGATCTTTCGAACGCCGGCGTCGGCCAGACGGGCGATCACGGTCGGCGAGAGGTTTGATTTGACCTCGTAATGCATCAGGAATGGTCTCGTGTCCTGCGCAAGTTTCGGGATCAGGGTCTTGAGGTAGCGGTGATCCAGAATGTTGTCGACCACGACAAGATCCGGGCCATAGAGATCGGCAAGCGTGCAGAATTCGGCATAAGCCCGCTCGGCTGACTTGCTCCGGTAGGTCATCGATTGGCCGTTCAGCCCGCAGAAAGTGCAATGGTGTTTCGCTCCCCACCAGCAGCCACGCGATGTTTCGATCGTAGCAGATGGCACAAGGCGCTCTGATAGTCCCGTAGTGTTTTGAAATTGATCAAAGAAGGCGTTGAAGTCCGGTATGGGCAGCTTGTCCAGATCCGTGGTCAGGCGCGGTCGAGACTCCTCCAGCGGGTTATCCAATTGGCTCCGGTTCAGAAACCCCTCGACCACGGGCAAGGGTCTGCTTGGCCCCAGGGCTTTCAGAAACTCGGGAAAGGCATGGTCGCCTTCGCCAATGCAAACCGCGTCCAGTTCAGGATGTGCCTGTATAAGCGCGCGCCCGAGCGGCCCCTCGCAATTAGCGCCGCCCATCACTATGATCACGTCGGCTGACCGTTTCCGCACAGCCCGGGCCAGTGCGATCGAGGCCATGACCTGTTGGAACGACGACGTAATCCCGATCACGGTCGGGTTCTGTTCCACCACCGCATCGGCGCAACGTTCGACAAACGCTCCGGCTTGCTTTCGGGCTGCGATGGCGTTTTGCATGAACGCCAGCCACTCGACTCCGGATACATAGTCACCAAGCACCGTGGTCAGGTAGTCCATCGCGTCCAGATCGCTGCGCGGGTAGATCAGATCGCTGAATATCCATTCACCCAGCAGCGCCTGATAGCAACGGCCATCAGACAGCATGAAATACTCGTCGAGGCCGATCACCTCGGCATAGTCGAAGCTGAAGTACTTCTCGGTCGTCGCAAAGCCGTTGTCCCGCGCCAGTTGCGCGAGGAGGGACATCCCAAGCCCGGGATGTTGCAGGGAAGAAAACGGCATGGACACCAGACACAGCTGATGCAGGGCTGCGCCTTGGTCGTGACTGGAGACGGCCGCGCTTTCGCTCATGCGAAGTTACGCGCAGCGGGGCCGGATCACACCGTCGGACGTATCTTCGTAGGCATTCTTGATGTCTTGCATCGCCGACTTCAGGTCGGATTCACCGGAAAAGACGTTCCCAATCGCGGCCAACAGCTTGCGCGCCTCGCCATCCTGATCGAGCGAGATTCCCAAGCGGTTTACTACGCCTTCGGGGTTGTCGATGAATTCTTTTCGAAAGGCCTCGTCAAGGATGCCGCGGCCAATGATCTGCTGAACATCTTCCAGGGTCAAACCCCGAGTATGGTGGTCACTCATAATTGTTCCTTTCGCAATACAAGGCCAATTGTTAATAGTTTTTTTACTCAATATCAATGCCGTGGATGGTTCGCGCCACCCTTGCGTGGTGTCTGGAAAAAGGTCGGGATCAGCGACATACTGAACTCGGGCAGTCGGGGGGCGCTTGAACATGAGGAAACAGGTCCAGATCGAACCGACCGAGCGCAGAATGTGCACGGTTCTGTTCGCCGACATTGTTCGTTCGACCATGATGATCGGCAGTTTGGATCCCGAAGACGCCGTCAGCCATCTGGGCCCTACCATCGAACTGATCATGTCGATCTGCGAAAAGTTTGGCGCAACCACGTTGTTCACCGGCGATGGCGCGCTCGCGGTTTTTGGATCACCGAACGCGGACGAGGATCACGCGGTCAAGGCAATAGCCAGCGCCCAGCGGATCATCGACCGCATCGGCAAGCTGGACGATCGGCAGTTGGATGTGCGGGTTGGCGTTCATTCCGGCGAACTACTGGTGGGCCAGTTGCAACATACCCTCGGGGAAGAGCAGGCCTTTCTAGGGCCAGTCATGAACATCGCCAGCAAGATCGAGGCCGCCGCCAGAAAGAACGTGGTCACGGTTTCCGGTCAGGTTTTGGAGAATGCCGGTGATCTGTTCGACCATACACATGTGGGCGATCTCGAGCTGGACGGGGGTGCGGGGCCGATCCAGCTGTTCGAAATCACCGGCCGCAAAGAACAGGTGTCGCGCTGGATGGCGCGGGCGCGTCGCGAACGTTCGCCATTTGTCGGACGCGAAAGGGAACTGGCCGAGCTTGTTGCGGCGTGGAATCAGGCGCGTGACGGCAAAGGCAACTCGGTTCTGTTGCTGGGGGCGGCCGGCGTAGGCAAATCCCGGCTGCTGCATGAGCTGGTCGAGAACTGGCCCCTGGGCACGCACCAGGTTCTGGAGTTCAATTGCTTTTCGCTGGATCAAGAAGCTGCGTATCTGCCGATCACCCGCGTGATCAATGCCCGGTTGGGACTGTCGGACACCAAATCCGATGCCGAACTGGACCAAAAGCTGTCCGAGGTTCTGGGCGGGACCAAGTTCCTCGATGCGCATACCCGATCGGCCTTGTATTCGCTGTTCAGCCGTTTCCAAACGGAACCGGCGCTTTCGGCTGTAGATCCGTCTCGCCGACGGAGGCAGTTGAACCAAATGCTGTCGCGGCTGGTTCTGTCGATGAAACAGGACAAGCCCCTGCTTCTGTTGTTCGAGGATTTGCATTGGGCCGACCAGGGAACTCTGGACGTCATCGACAACCTGCTGGGTCAGGTGCGGGGAACGAATGTTCTGATCCTCCTGACATCGCGCAACGCGAACCTGTTCACGAACGACCCGATGGGCTTGCTCAAGGTCGTTCCGGTCGCCCCGCTGGGCGAGGCGGCTTGCAAGGACCTGATCACGCGCTTGCTGGGCCAGAGCGACATCGATGGTCAGTTGGGCTCATACATCGAAGCCATGAGCGGCCGCACACCGCTTTTCGTTGAAGAATTCGCTCACCACATGCGGGACCGCATGTCGCAAGCCGGGTTCAAGGACGGAGCGATGGACAGCCTGGGCGACATCGAGATCCCCGCCCGGGTTCAACCGTTGATCGCCTCCCGGATTGATGCCCTGCAAAGCGAGGACCGCAAAGCTCTGCAGCTGGTTGCCGTCGGCGGGTTGCAGTGGACGTGGGGCGTTCTCGCCGACACGCTTCAACGGCTGGGCTTCGACGCCAAAGCCCAGATTTCGACCTTGGTGGAACGCGGTTTTCTTGAACTGCCGGAATCTCAGGACGGCCAGCAGCTGCGGTTCAGTCATGCGTTGGTGCAGAAGGTCGGGTATCGCAGTATTCCACGCCAGCGCCGCGCAAGGCTGCACCGTGCGATCCATGAAACTCTGCTGAGCCGCGGCACATCCGACGATTTGGACGTGGCACAGTCCATCGCCCGTCACGCGGACAAAGGCGAGTTATGGCTGGAGGCCGCCGAGGCTTATACGCGGTGCGGCGAGATGTCGATCAAGCTGTTTTCATTCGAGGCTGCCGTTTCATATTTCGAAAACGCCCTGCGGTGCATCGACCAAGTTCAAAAGCGGACCGGTACTCAGGTGGCTGTTGACCTCGGGCTACGTGCCCGACGCGGTCTGCGCGTTTCGCTGGTCGCCAGCGGCAACTTCAACCGCATCCTGACCATCTCACGCGAGGCGGAAGCCTTGTCCGACGCGTTGGGGGACACATCCGCGCGCGTTGCGTTTCAGGTCGACCAGGCGATCATGCTGACGATCTTGGCGGATGTGCGGCAAGCAATGGAGGTGTCTGAGCGCGCGCTGCGAACCGCAACCGACGCCGAAGATCCGCGCCTGCAGGCAAACGCGGCCTTTGCACTGGCGCAGGCTGCGTGGTTTCACGGCAACTTCGCGGCCGCACGGGCGGCGATTGATCAACATGCGGATCTGTTCCAGACGATGTTCCGTGTGGCCGAAGCGGGCACCACCGGGTCGATTTCGGTGCTCGGGCTTGCGACCCGTGCCAACGCCAACAGCATGATGCATCGGTTTGACGAAGCGGATACCGGTATCCGCGAGGTGCTGTCGATCGCCGAAGAAACCGGCAAGGCCTATGACCTGAGTTTTGCGCTGATCGCGCGGGGGATCTGGTGCTGGCAGCGAAACGAACCGGCTGACGCCGCCATTGCGTTGCGCCGCGCCTTGCGCGTGTCGGACGATGCTGGAATCGATGTTCTGTGCTGTTTCGCAGCGGCTCCCCTGGCTCGGGTGCAGTCGGTGTTGGGTGAACTTCCGGATGCCCGGCTGGTCCTGAACCGAGGTCTTGAACTGGCGCGTGACATGGAGATGGAAGCCTTCGTCGCCTGGCTGCTGTCGGCCGAAGTGCAGGTTCTGGTGCAGGAAGGCAGAACGAAAGAGGCCAAGGAACTGCAATCCGATTTGAACGACCTGTGTGACCGCAACGGGTATTTTCAGCACGAGCAATCCAAGGCATTGAGGGCGTTTAAGATTTGAACACCCCAAAAAGCCTCGGCTGAAAATACTGCGCATTCTGGCGCTCGACCTCAGCGTTGCAGGTTCAGCATCAGCCGGCCAAATCCGGCCGGTGGTGTGGTGATCCCGGCCATTTGCATTGCTTGGAATGCCATCGCCTGATTTGAAGTTAGAACGGGCTTGCTAACAGTTTTTTCAAGCCGGTCGATGATTTCCACGCTGCGCATGTCCGTACAGGACAAAACCAACACCTCGGCCTCGGGGCAGTCTGCGGCCAAACCCAGGTCAAACACCGCCTGCGGGGTCAGGGCGCCTTGGCCGTAATTGTCCAGCTGGCCTGTCACTTCGGACCGCGACACGGTTGAAATGCCAGTCTCGGCCAGGAACCGGATTGCCAAGTCATTGATGTCTGCGACATAGGGAGAGGCAAAGCCGATGCGTGTCGCCTCCAGCGTATGCAGTGCATGCACCAAGGCGCCCGCGGCCGTAACGGTCTGCGCCCCGCTGCTGGTCCTGATACGGTCGGCAAGTTCGCGATCGAAGGCCGGGCCATGGGTCAGCGTTGCCGAGGTACACCCATAAAGAATGACATCCGGCCGGACACCATGCAAAAGCCTGAGCGGCTCATCCAGATCGGCGGCGCCAAGACCGTGCATTTGGGCAGCATCGGGTATTTCTTCCTGATCATAGCCACCCATTCGGGCAAAGTGCAGTGAAACGCCCTCGGGCCGCAGCATCGTCATGTCGGGTTCGAGATTGGTGTTCGTGAACGGCACGAGAATACCGAAACGGGACCGGCCCCTAGATGGGTGGAAATTTCTCTGCGTCATGGC
Source organism: Ruegeria sp. CG3 (assembly GCF_056537205.1). Taxonomy (NCBI): domain Bacteria; kingdom Pseudomonadati; phylum Pseudomonadota; class Alphaproteobacteria; order Rhodobacterales; family Roseobacteraceae; genus Ruegeria; species Ruegeria sp. CG3. The sequence continues at coordinate 363,899 of NZ_JBQFRC010000004.1, forward strand.
TGAAACTCCTCGGCCCAACGTTCCAGAACCGCGGCCATGAGTTCGAGGTCTGCAGTCTGACCGATGGTGGCACGTAGGCAATTGGCAAGTCCCGCGCCGGATTGAGGTCTCAGGAAAATGCCTTTTTCCCGCAGAGCTTTGTCGGCTCTGGTCGCGGTGGATTGGTCCGCAAAGCGGATCAGAAGAAAGTTGGTATGGCTCTTGGGAACGTCGAACCCGGCGGACCGAAGGCGATTGGCGAACCGGTCGCGCAGCTGGGCAGTGAGGGCACATGTCTCGCGCATGTAGCTCTGATCGTTCAGAGCGACCAAGGCAGCCGCCTGTCCGCACACCGACACGTTGTTTGGGCTCATCACCTTGCGTATCTGGACGGCGATCTGCGGCGGGAACAGGCCCCAGCCCACGCGAAACCCGGCCAGCCCGTAGGCCTTGGACAGAGTTCGAAGAACGACCGTGTCCCCCCGCGCGACAAGGTCGAACATCGGCTCGTTCAGATCATCGGCGAACTCGCCATAGGCCTCGTCGATCACTAGCAGGGTGTTGTCCCGCAACCCTTCCCGAAGCCGCAGCAGATCGCGGCGGGAGATACGGGTGCCTGTCGGGTTGCCGGGATTGGCCACAAACACCAACCTGGTATCCGGTTGCACGGCCGCCAGAAGCGCGTCGACGGATACGCATCCGTCCACCTCGGCGGCAGTGTCGAAACGGGCGCGAGCCAACTGAGCCACGGTACGAAAAAACGGGTATGCGTTCGCAGGGGCAAGAACGGCGGCGTCTGGTCCGGCAAAGGCCAGCGCCAGACCGGCAATCAGATCCATCGACCCGTTCCCGCACAACAGACCTTGCTCGGGCAGGCCATGAAGCTCCGCCAGTCGCGCACGCAATGCCGTCCAGTCCGGGTCCGGGTAGAGGTGCCCGTTCGCGGCCGCCTCTGCGACGGCCTGTCCGACCAAGGGACTTGGCGGGCGCAGGCTTTCGTTCTGCGACAGCGAAACAAGGCGCTGTCCTGCCGGCGGATCCAGCTGAGCCAACGCATAAGGTGACATGGCAGCGACATGGGAAACGGGACGGATCATGGCTTTACCCCATAGACATGCTGCGCGGCCCGGGCGCTCACAAGCTCGTCCCGCACATCCTGTCGAACAGCCAAGGGTGACCTTTCATCGGGTGGCCCAAATCCGCCGCCGCCCGGAGTTTGGAAGATCAGCGTTTCGCCGCCGCCAATTCGCACCTCGCCCTTGCCCGGCAAGTCCGGGCCGTCGGGGCCGAGACGGATGCGACCGGGCGCGCCCGCCAGTCCGCCGTGCCGTCCCTTGGCTGGGTTTGCGATGCGTTCGACCGAAAGGAACAGCATGAAATCCTCGCCGGTGGAGGAGCGTATTTCGATGTCCTGCCCCAATCCGCCGCGGAGGCGACCGGGGCCACCGCTGTCCTGGCGCAATTCGCGACGCGTGATCAGGACAGGCGCGACAGCCTCGGTTGTCTCGACCTGGCTGCCCCAAACACCCGAGGGGAAGGCCGTCGCCGACAGGCCATCCAGGCTTGGCCTTGCGCCGGTTCCGCCGCTGAACACCAATTCCAGAGCAAACTGCTTGCCACCGCGGGAAACCGCCTCGGGTGCGTGGCGCAGAGGCAGGTCGTACATGCACGAGGCGCCTTCGGCCGGCACGGCGTCCGGCAGAGCCTGCGACAGGCAGCCATAGACCAGATCCGGGGTCATCTGTCCCAACGTATGGCGCATGGCCACCGGAGCGGGTGGCTGCGCATTCAGGATGCAATCCGCCGGTCCCGTCACGTGGAATGGCGCCAAAGAGCCTGCGTTGTTGGGGATGTCTGGGCCGATGATGCAGCGCAGGGCAAATACCGTATAGGCCGTTGCATAGTTGAGCGGCACGTTGATGCCTTTGCGCGACAGGCCCGATGTGCCCGAAAAGTCGACCAGAACCCGGTCGTCCGTGATGGTCAGGGCTGCGTGCAAATCGATCTCGCACTCGTATCCATCGACGGTCAGCACATTGTGCCACGTGCCCTTCGGCAGCGCCGAAATGGCCTCGATCGTGCCGCGGCGCGAGGTTTCGATGATGTAATCGGCCAGGCTGTCCAGAGTATCGATGCCAAACTCGACCATCATGTCGGCCAAACGCGCTGCGCCTGTTTCGCAGCATGCGATCAATGCGTAGATGTCGCCCTCATTGGCGATGGGCTCGCGCGAGTTGGCTTTGACGATATCCATCAGCAGCGCGTTCAACTGACCTTGGTCGACCAGTTTGCACGGCGGGATCCGAAGCCCCTCATCAAAGATATCCGAGCCCTCGGGACCCATGCCCAAACCGCCAAGGTCGACCAGATGCGAGGTGCAGGCCGTAAACCCAACCACATTGCCACGATGAAAAACCGGCATCATCAGCAGGAAATCGTTCAAATGGCCGGATGCGATCCAAGGATCATTGGTCAGAAAAATATCGCCCGGGTTCATTTCGGAGCTGGAGTATCGCCCGCACAGGGTCTTAACCGCTTCGGCCATCGTGTTGATGTGGCCCGGCGTTCCGGTAACGGCCTGGGCCAGCATACGGCCGCGTACATCAAAAATGCCGGCGGATATGTCGCCGCATTCACGAACGATCGGAGAAAAGGCGGCGCGGATCAGCGCCTGGCCCTGTTCTTCGACCACCGCTAGCAGCCGGTTCCACATGACCTGCAGACGGGTATTCGTCGTGTTCATTCGGCGTCCTCCTGTATCCGGTTGAGCCAGAGATTGCCGCCGCCATCGACGCTGGCCTGAAAATCCGCGCTGACGAATGTGGTGGTTTGAGGCTCGGTAATCAGCGCCGGACCGCGCAGCCAATCGCCGGGTTCAAGACCGGATCGATCGTAGATACTGGCGTCGCACCAATGCCCGCTGACATCACAAAGAATGCGTCGATGGTCGCACGGCCGCGCCGTGCGCTGTTGGGCTACGTCAGGAACCCGGCTGAGGGCAGGGGCGGGTGACGACACCTCGACGGACCAGTTGAGAATCTCGATCGCCATTCCCGGTACAGCGCGGCGGAACAACCGGCTGTACTCGGATTCGAAATCCCGGCGCAGGGTTTCGATGTCTGCAGGCCCAAGTGCCCGATCCGGAAGCGCGATCTCGATCTCATGACCCTGGCCGTGGTACCGCATGAAAGCCTGTTTTCGGATCGACAACTCGGCTTCAGGTGCACCGGCACGGACCACGGTCAGCGCCTCGGCTGTCATTTCGTCAAAAAAAGCGTTGAGACCGTCGAGATCCGGCTGATCCAGCGTGGCATAGCGCGACCGGACGATTTCGAAGGCGACCGGCGCATATAGAAACCCGACTGCTGACCCCACGCCCGGGTCCTTCAGGATCACGATTTGGTCGACCTGACACCGCCGGGCCACTCGCGTTGCGTGCAATGGCCCATTGCCGCCAAAGGCGATCATCACTCGGGTTGCCAACTCTTTTCCGGACTCGACCGCGTGCATCCGACCTGCGGCGGCCATGCTTTCGTCGACGATTTCGCTGAGACCACGTGCGGCAAGGTCCGGCGCAAAATCCAGTGCGCTCCCGATTTCCACGGTGATGGCCTGTTCGGCGGCTGCCGTGTCAATCGTCAGGCGGCCTTCGGCAAACCGGCCGGGTTCGATCAGGCCCTGCACCACATCGGCGTCTGTCACGGTCGCCGCCCTGCCTCCATTGCCGAAGGCGGCAGGGCCTGGCTGTGCGCCGGCACTTTCGGGGCCAACCTGCAGGCGACCCAGCCGATCGACCCTGGCAATCGAGCCGCCGCCTGCGCCGATTTCGATCATCTCGATCACGGGGATGCGCACCGGCATGCCCGAGCCCTTGATGAAGCGCGCGGCCCTTGCGATTTCGAACCTGCGCGCGGTCTGCGGGCGGAAAGCATCAATCAGACACAGCTTGGCGGTCGTCCCCCCCATGTCAAAGCTGGTTACGGCGCGCGCACCGGTTTCAGCCGCGATCCGTGCTGCAAGGATGGCCCCGCCGGCCGGGCCGGATTCGACCAACCGGATCGGCAGGCGGGCGGCCGTTTCCAGGGTTGTCATACCACCACCGGCCGTCATCATGAGAATGGGACAGCTCAGCCCCTCTGCGGCGAAGCGGGATTGGAACTCGGTCAGATACCCGGCCATCTGGGGCTGGATATAGGCGTTGGCGATGGTGGTGCACAGGCGGTCAAATTCGCGCGCCTCGGGGCTGACTTCGTGCGAGAGCGAGATGGCCAGGTCGGGGAGAGCCCTGAGCAACTGGTCCCGCAGAGCCAGCTCGTGCTTTGGGTTGGCATAGGAATGCATCAGGCACACCGCCACGGCCTGGGCGTCGCTATCCGCAATCTGGCGCACCAGATCGTCCATTCCCGCGACATCCAGCGGTGTCAGTTCGTCACCACGTGCATCCATTCGCCCGCCGATCGTGAAGGCACGAGCGCGTGGGACCAGCAGGTCGGGCTTGACCAGATTGATGTCATACTGGCTGTAACGACGTTCATACCCAATCTCGAGTATGTCCCGAAACCCGTCGGTGGTTATTGTCGCAACCGGGGCACCGCGCCGCTCGATCAGGGCATTGGTGGCCAGAGTGGTGCCGTGAATGAACCCGGAAACCTGCGAGAAACCGGCATTGGCGTCATCCAGAACGCGCTTTGCACCAGTCAATGCACCGACGGTTGGGTTGTCCGGTGTCGTCGGAGTTTTCGTCGTTGCGAGGATATTGGATTGCCCGTCCATCAGAACGGTATCGGTAAATGTGCCGCCAATATCGACGGCCAGCCGAAGCCCAGCGTGATCGTGCATAAAATGAAGCCATGGGCAGAAGTTTCAGATCGGTCCGGGCTGCTGGTTCAGCATCCGGAGACTGCGAAAACCCGTCCCTCGTCAGACGACGAGGTTGCAACCGGTTGCCCGGCGGCCTTGGGTATCTTTGGTGCAGTTAATCACGGCTTGATCACTCTGATTGTCGATCCGATAGAAAAATGCTGCCCATCGCGGGATCACCTGTCAACAGAAATGCGACAGGGTTAGGCGACGCCTCCCTGCAATTGTAGGCTTAGGTTGTCCGCGGCATCCGGGGAATACCGGTCGATCAGGGCACCCAATTCAGGCCGGCAAGACCCGCAATTTGTTCCGGCGCTCAACGCCGCGCCGATAGCGTCGACACTGATCGCTTTCCCGCACGAGATCGCGTCAACGATCGTCTTCAACCCGACGCCAAAACAGGCGCAGATGATCGGTCCGGTGTCCTTGGCATCTGCGGGTGCGCGGCCGGTCAGAAACTGTGCGGGTGGTATGTCCGGCATCGACGCAAGATAGTCCCGCATCAGGGGCAGCGGGCGCGGCGACACGAACAGTGCCGCTTGCAGGCATCCGTTCTGCGACAACGCAATGCGAAATGAACCGCGGGCCGGATCACCTGCCGTGACCGCGTCCGCATCGGTCAGCGCAAACCATTCGCGGGCGGTTTTTTCCCAATTCAGTATCCGGGAATGATCAGCCAGCTCTGTCCTGTAACCGTTGTCCGTTCGAACCGTCGCGCGGTAGGCGACCGAGGGGGTCAGGAGTTTCCTGGAGACGGCAAAGGCGTACCACGCCGCCTGCATGACCGAGATCGAAACAGGTGTGGCCTTGCTTTCGGGTTGTCCGGAAATCGGATCAGTGGTGCCGGGAACCAGCATGTCCACCCGACCCGAAGGCGCCGTTTCCGCAGTCCAATGGATCGGAGCAAAGACGTGACCGATGCGAACATCTTGGGTGATGCGCGCGCGAAAAATACCACACCCAGTGGGACTGGTGACCTCGACAAGGTCTGCGCTGGATATCCCCTCGCGGGCGGCGTCCTGGGGATGAATGTCCACAAACGGCTCGGCAAGATGGGCGGACAGGCGGGCCGAAAGACCGGTCCGGGTCATGGTGTGCCATTGATCCCGTGTGCGTCCGGTGTTCATCACAAAGGGATATTGCTGTCCGGGTAGGGCTACCGGAGGTCGATGGGCAACGGGAACGATCCGGGCCTTCCTGTCGGAGTGAAAGAAGTGTCCGTCACCAAAAAACCTCCCACCTGCACGCTTGCGACCCAATGGCCAGCGGGTGGGTTCCAATTCGGCATAGCTCGCCTCGTCAATTTCGGAGAAGCCCGAAATGTCGAAGTCTTTCCCGAACCGCGCGGCGATTTGGGACATAGCAGCGTATTCGCGGAATATTTCGGCCGGTGAAGCGTAGTCGAACGCGGTTTTCCATCCCATGCGGCGGCCAACTTCGCCTAAGATGTCCCAATCCGGGCGCGCTTGGCCCGGTGGCTGCAAAACGGCGCGTTGCCGGCTGATGGTTCGGTCGGAATTCGTGACTGTTCCGTTCTTTTCGGCCCACCCGGCGGCAGGCAGCACAACGTCGGCCAGACGTGCCGTATCGGTGTGCAACGTCAGGTCACTGACGACCGTGAACGGGCAGGCGGCGATTGCGCGGCTGACCCTGTCAGCTTCGGGCATGGTTACCGCCGGGTTGGTGTGAATGATCCAAAGGGCCTTGATCTGCCCATCTTCGACCGCGCGGAACATGTCCACGGCCTTCAGCCCCGGAGACTGCGGTATTGCAGGGGATTGCCAATACGCCTGAACCGCGGCGCGATGATCGGCGTTTTCGATGTCCAGATGGCAAGCCAGCGTGTTGGCCAGACCACCCACTTCGCGCCCACCCATCGCGTTGGGTTGGCCGGTGACCGAGAACGGGCCCATTCCCGGCCGCCCGATCCGACCGGTGGCCAGATGGCAGTTCAGGATGGCGTTTACCTTGTCAGTCCCGCTGGAAGATTGGTTCACTCCCTGGCTGAAGACCGTCACCACGCGCGGGGTATTGATCCATAGATCGAAAAAAGCGGCGAGTTTTTCGGCAGGCAGGCCGGTTTCCGAGATCTGGTCGTTTCCGGCCGTTTCCAGTGCGGCTTCCAGACCCGAGGTTAGCCTCACGAAGTCCGGGTCCACGGCCCCGCGCCGATGAATCTCGGTCAGCAGCCCGTTGAACAGCGCCACGTCGCTGCCCGGATTCAGCGCCAGATGCAGATCGGCCTGATCGCAGCTGGCGGTGCGGCGCGGGTCGATCACCACGATCCGGGTGCCGCGCGCCTGCCGTGCCGCCAGGACGCGCTGGTACAGAACCGGGTGGCACCACGCCAGGTTCGACCCGACCAGCACCACCAGATCGGCCTGATCCAGATCCTCGTAGGTGCCGGGCACGGTGTCGGTGCCAAAGGCCCGCTTGTGCCCGGCCACGGTCGAGGCCATGCACAGCCGCGAATTGGTGTCGATATTGGCCGATCCGATGAAGCCCTTCATCAACTTGTTGGCCACGTAGTAATCCTCGGTCAGCAACTGCCCCGAGACATAGAAGGCCACGCTGTCGGGACCATGCGCCGCGATCGTTTCGCGGAACCGGTCGGCCACCAGCTGCAGCGCGTTGTCCCAGCCCACGTTCCTGCCAAAGGCGCGCGGGGTCAGCAGGCGGTGGCCCAGCCCGACCGTTTCACCCAGCGCGGTGCCTTTGGAACACAACCGTCCGAAATTCGCCGGGTGGTTCGGGTCGCCCCGCACGGTCAGACCTCCCGCCCCGTCCGGGCGCAGCAGCACGCCGCAACCCACGCCGCAATAGGCGCAGGTGGATCGCACCTCGGGCAGGTTCGAGCCGTCCATCACGCGGCGCTCCGCTCGGTGACGGCGCGGGCGTCCAGCAGGATGCGCCCGGCCTCCAGCCGAACCGGATAGGTGTCGATCCGGCCTTCATCCGCGCCTTGGGCCTCGCCCGTGTTCAGGTCGAACACCCAGTTGTGCAGCGGGCAGGTCACCGACTGGCCATGCACGATGCCTTCGGACAGCGGGCCGCCCTTGTGGGGGCAGGCATTGCTGGCCGCGAACAGTTCCGCCTCGGCCGTGCGGAAGATGGCGATGCAGCCAAGACGGGTTTTCACCAGACGTGCGCCACGCAGCGGCACGTCGTCGATATGTCCGATGTCGATCCAGCTCATTCCGCGGCCTCCAGGGTAAAATCTGCAATCGGGGCATAGATCGGCACCTTGTCGCGGACATGCTCGGCCCAAGGATCCTTGCGATAGATGCTCTGCGACAGTTCGAACCGCTCGACCAATGCCCGCCGGTTTTCGAGGTCGTCGACCACATTGGCCCTGACCCAGTCCATGCCGACCTTGGCCAGCCATTTGTACAGCCGGTCCAGATACTTGCCGCCCTCGCGATAGGCCTGGGTGACGGCCATCACCACCTCGATCGCCTCGTCCTCGGTCGGGACCTGGCACAGCAGTTCGGTTTCCTTGACGTCCATCCCGGCCGCCCCGCCGATGCCGATCTGATAGCCCGAGTCCACGCAGACCACGCCGATATCCTTGCAGGTCGCCTCGGCACAGTTGCGGGGGCAACCCGAGACCGCCAGCTTGAGCTTGTGCGGTGTCCACGATCCCCACAGGATCTGTTCCAGCTTGATGCCAAGGCCGGTGCTGTCCTGGGTTCCAAAGCGGCAGTGATCGGTGCCGACACAGGTTTTGACCGTGCGCAGACCCTTGGAATAGGCGTGCCCCGAGACCAAGCCGGCCCGGTTCAGATCGGCCCAGATGGCGGGCAGGTCCTCGCCCTTGACGCCCAGCAGGTCGATGCGCTGACCGCCGGTGACCTTGACGGTGGGCACGTCGTATTTCTCGGCTGCGTCGGCGATGGCGCGCAGCTCGGCCGGGTTGGTGATGCCGCCCCACATGCGGGGCACGACGCTGAAGGTGCCGTCCTTCTGGATGTTGGCGTGTTTGCGTTCGTTGACGAACCGGCTTTGCGGGTCGTCCTGATACTCCAGCGGCCAGTCGGCCAGCAGGTAATAGTTGATCGCCGGCCGGCAGACATGGCAGCCATTGGGCGTTTTCCAGCCCAGCTCCTGCCAGACGGCGGCCTGGCTTTTCAACTCTTGCGCCTTGATCAGGCGGCGCACGTCCTCGTGGGTCAGATCGGTGCACCCGCAGATCGGTTGCGCCGCCGGGATCTGGAACTCATCGCCAAGCGTGACCTGCAGGACCTGTTCGACCAGACCCGTGCACGTTCCGCAGGATGCGCTGGCCTTGGTGCTGGCGCGCACGGCGGCCAGATCGGTGGCCCCGGCGGCGATCGCCTCGACGATGGTGCCCTTGCATACGCCGTTGCAGCCGCAGATCTCCGCCTCAGGCGGCAATGCTGCAACGGCTGAGAGAGGGTCCGCGGTGTCGCCTCCCTTATAGGCCGGGCCGAAGATCAGCGTGTCGCGCATCTCGTCGATGTCGGTGCCGTCCTTGATCAGGCCGAAGAACCAGCTGCCATCGGCGGTGTCGCCATACATGACCGCGCCGATCAGGCGGTCGTCTTCGATCACCAGCCGCTTGTAGACCCCGCGCGCCGGGTCGCGGAACACGATGCCATCGCGTCCCTCGCCCTCGGCGAAGTTTCCGGCGCTGAACAGGTCGCAGCCGGTGACCTTCAGCTTGGTGGCCAGTTCCTTGACCACGAAAGCATCCGGCTGGCCCAGCAGGGTATTGGCCACGACCTTGGCCTGATCGAAAAGCGGCGCCACCAGGCCGAACAGGTGGCCGCCGAATTCGACGCATTCGCCCACGGCCATCACATCCGGGTCCGAGCTTTGCATCTGCGCGTTCACCTCGATCCCGCGGGCAACGTCCAGCCCGGCATCGGTGGCCAGACGGGTTTCGGGGCGGATACCGACGGCCATCACCACCAGATCGGCTGGCAGCATTTCGCCGCTTTCCAGCAGCACCGCCTCGGCACGCCCTTCGCCCAGAATGGCCTTGGTCGAGGCCTGAGTCCGCACGGTGATGCCGCGGCGTTCCAGATCCTTGCGCAGCAGGTATCCGGCGGCCTCGTCCAGCTGCCGTTCCATCAGATGGCCCATCAGGTGCACCACGGTGACGGTCATGCCGCGCTCGGCCAGCCCCGCCGCGGCCTCGAGCCCCAGAAGCCCGCCGCCGATCACCACCGCGTTGCCACCCTTGGCGGCCGCGTCGATCATCGCGTTGGTGTCGTCCAGATCGCGATAGGAGATGACGCCGGGCAGGTCCTTGCCCGGAACCGGAATGATGAACGGGGCCGAGCCGGTGGCGATCAGCAGCTTGTCATAGGGCACATGACCGTTTTCGCCCTCGACCACCTTCATCTCGCGGTCGATCTTCACCACATGCTCGCCAAAGCGGCAGGCGATGCCCCGTTGCGCGTACCAGTCGCCGTCATGGGTGACGATGTCCTCATAGGTCTTCTCGCCCGACAGAACCGGGCTGAGCATGATGCGGTTGTAGTTTCCGCGCGGTTCGGCGTTGAAAAGCGTGATGTCGAACACATCTGGCGCGGTCTCGGTCAGATGTTCAAGCACGCGGCCCGACGCCATCCCGGCACCGATCACGACAAGTTTCTGTTTCATGGGGTCACTCCGCTGCAATGGCCTTGGGGGCGGGCGATTTCGGCTTGGCGCCGTGTTCGTATTCTTCGAGGAAATCCAGAACTTCCTGCCGGTAGGCGTAGTAGTCGGGATGTTCGAGCAACGCCTTGCGGGTGCGCGGGCGCGGCAGGTCCACGCGGGTGATCTTGCCGATCGTAGCCTGCGGGCCGTTGGTCATCATCACCACCCGGTCGGCCAGCAGGATCGCCTCGTCCACGTCATGGGTGACGCAGATCGCGGTGACCTTGGTGCGCGACCAGACCTCCATCAGAACCTCCTGCAGCTCCCAGCGGGTCAGGCTGTCGAGCATCCCGAAAGGTTCATCCAGCAGCAGCAGCTTGGGCGACAGGGCAAAGGCGCGGGCGATGCCGACGCGCTGTCTCATGCCGTTCGACAGGTCGCTGGCCTGCTTGTCCATCGCATCGGCCAGGCCGACGCGTTCCAGGTAGTATTCCACCACGTCCTGCCGTTCGGCCTGGCTGGCGTTCGGATAGACCTTGTCGACCCCGATCGCCACGTTCTCTTTCGCGGACAGCCACGGGAACAGGTTGGGTGACTGGAACACCACCGCGCGTTCAGGGTCGGCGCCTTCGACGTGGCGGCCATCCAGCTTGATCGCGCCCTTGGAAATCTCGTTCAGCCCCGCCGCCATGGTCAGCACCGTGGATTTGCCGCAGCCCGAATGGCCGATCAGCGAGATGAACTCGCCCTTGTCGATCTTCAGATCGAAGTCCTCGACCACGGTCAGCGGCCCCTTCGGCGTGGGATAGACCTTGTGCAGTTGCGAGAAATCCAGGAACCGGCTGTCGATCATGCCCTTCTGCGCCTCGGTCACGGCGGTGGGCACGCCGTGGATCGGCGTGACCTCGGGCAGGATGCGGGTGCCTTCGACCTTGGCCTCGATCCCCACATCCATCAGGTATTTGGTGACCTCGGCGCGCAGGCGTTTGAAGGTTTCATCGGTGTTCATCGCCGCCCGGTCGCGCGGGCGCGGGATCGAGACGCGGAACTCCTGCCCCAGCGTGCCGTCGGGGTTCAGGGCGATGATCCGGTCGGCCAGAGTGATCGCCTCGTCCACGTCATTGGTGATCAGCACGCAGGTCTTGCGGTCGGCTTCCCAGATGCGCTCGATCTCGTCGGCCAGGTTGGCGCGGGTCAGCGCGTCCAACGCCGACAGCGGCTCGTCCAGCAACAAGACCTCGGGGTTCATGGCCAGCGCCCGGGCCACGTTGACCCGCTGACGCATCCCGCCCGACAATTCGGCCGGACGGCGCGTCGCCGCGTGGCTGAGGCCGACCATCTTGACGTAATGCGCCACCTTCGCGGCCTTCTCGGCCTTGGGCAGGCCCGGAAAGACCGTATCGACCGCCAGCCCGACATTGCCGCTGACCGTCAGCCACGGCATCAGCGAGTAGTTCTGAAAGATCACGCCGCGTTCCGGCCCCGGCCCCTTGATCGGCGCGCCCTTGAAGGTGACCTGCCCGCGGCTGGGCATGTCCAGCCCGGCCATCAGGTTGATCAGCGTGGTCTTGCCGGTGCCGGAAAAGCCCAGGATCACCAGGAACTCGCCCTCCTGCACCTGCAGGTCGATGCCGTTCAGAACATCGGTGCGCCCGGTGCCTTCGCCGAAGGATTTCGAGACGTTTTCGAAGCTGAGGATGCTCATCACGCTCACCGGTTGTTGGTAAAGGTAAACAGGGACTGCAGCGCGTACATCACCCGGTCCAGCAGGAAGCCGATGATGCCGATGGTGAAGACCGCCACCATGATCCGGGCCAGCGAGCTGGACGAGCCGTTCTGGAACTCGTCCCAGACGAATTTGCCCAGGCCCGGGTTCTGCGCCAGCATTTCGGCCGCGATCAGGACCATCCAGCCCACGCCCAGCGACAGGCGCAGCCCGGTGAAGATCAGCGGCAGCGCCGAGGGCAGCACCAGCTTGGTGATCTTGGTCCAGGTGTTCATCTTCAGAACCTTGGGCACGTTCACCAGATCCTTGTCGATCGAGGCCACGCCCAACGAGGTGTTGATCAGCGTGGGCCACAGCGAACACAGCGTCACCGTGATCGCCGAGATCAGGAAGGATTTCGCGAACCAGCCGTCATTGGTGACATAGACGGCCGAGACGATCATCGTCACGATCGGCAGCCAGGCCAGCGGCGAGACCGGTTTGAACACCTGGATCAACGGGTTCAGCGCCGCATTTGCGGTCGGTGACAGCCCCGCTGCGATGCCAAGCGGCACCGCCACGACCGTGGCAATCAGGAACCCGAAGAACACTGTTTTGATCGAGGTCCAGATCTGCTGGTAGTAAGACGGTGCGCCGGTATAGGCGACCTGCTTGACCTCGTCCGCGCGGCCGGCCTCGATCAGCTTCTGGTTCCGCTTTTCGACCATCGCCTCGAACTTGGCGCGTTTGGCGGCCTTGGCCTGCGCGTCCTGATTCAGGTTGACCATTTCCTCCCAGACCTGCGCCGGGCCGGGTACCGCCCCCAGCGAGGTCTGCACCTTGGGCGCCAGCGTCGCCCACAGCAGCAAAAAGGCACAGATCGACAGGATCGGCACGATCAGCAGCCGCCAGATCTCGGCCATCTGGGCGCGGGGGTTGTCGCCGGCGGCGGCCTTCAGAACCGGGGTGGCCCAGCTGAGGCCCAGCACCTGGAACCATTTGTCGGCGGCGTTGATGCGGGTGAAAAGACGGGCGCGGCGCGCGTCCCGTGCGGCGTCTGCGTTGAATTCCGGATCGACCGTTGTCATCTGATGCGTCCTTGCGATGGCGGGGCGTTTCAGGGGCCCTGCCCGACCGCAGCCGGGCAGGGCGGTTCGGGGTCAGCCTTGGATTTCGGTCCCGACGACCTTCTGGTCGCCCTTCAGGCCGATCGGCAGGCTTTCGAGATAGGCGTTTGGCGCGCGGCCATCGAAGGGAATACCGTCGATGATGTCCTCGGCCGGGGTGGGCGCCTTGTAGCCGTCGCTGTCCCAGGGAAAGTCGGCCTCGTCCGCCAAGCCTTCCTCGACCAGAAGGCGCGCGGCCTGCAGATAGATCTCGGGCTTGTAGACCGACTTGGCGACCTCGTCATACCAGCTATCTGCCTTGGCTTCGGGGATCTGACCCCAGCGGCGCATCTGGGTCAGGTACCAGACCGCGTCGGAATAGAACGGATAGGTCGCGTTGTAGCGGAAGAACACGTTGAAATCGGGCACCTCGCGCTTGTCGCCCTTTTCGTATTCGAACGTGCCGGTCATCGAGTTGGCGATCACCTCGTAATCGGCCCCCACATATTCCGGGCGGCTGAGGATCTCGACCGCCTCGGGACGGTTGGCATTGTCGTTCTCGTCCAGCCACATCGCCGCGCGGATCAGCGCCTTGGTCACGGCCAAGGTCGTGTTGGGGTATTCCTCGGCGAATTCGGCGGTGATGCCGAATACCTTTTCAGGGTTGTTCTTCCACAGCTCGTAGTCGGTGATGACCGGAACGCCGATGCCCTTGAACACCGCCTGCTGGTTCCACGGCTCGCCTACGCAATAGCCATGGATCGTGCCGGCCTCGAGCGTCGCGGGCATCTGCGGCGGCGGGGTGACCGACAGGAACACGTCCGCGCCGATCTGGCCGGTCACGTTTTCGGGGCTGTAATAGCCCGGGTTCAGGCCCCCGGCGGCCAGCCAGTAGCGCAGCTCGTAATTGTGGGTCGAAACCGGGAACACCATGCCCATGTTGAAGGGCTTGCCCTCGGCCTTGTACTTCTCGACCACCGGGGCCAGCGCGGCGGCGCTGATGGGATGCTGCGGGCGGCCGTCGTCCATCACCGGGATGTTGGGCTTCATCTCCGCCCAGACCTCGTTGGATACCGTGATGCCGTTGCCGTTCAGGTCCATCGAGAAGGGCGTGATGATATGCGCCTCGGTTCCATAACCAATGGTCGCCGCCAGCGGTTGACCGGCCAGCATATGCGCACCGTCCAGCTGGCCGCCGATCACGCCGTCCAGCAGAACCTTCCAGTTGGCCTGCGCCTCGAGCGTCACGAACAGGCCTTCGTCCAGGAAATACCCCTGCTCATAGGCCACGGCCAGCGGCGCCATGTCGGTCAGCTTGATGAAGCCGAAGGTCAGTTCGTCCTTTTCCAGCTCCAGCATTTCTGCGGTGGCCGGCGCAACAAGGGCTGTCGTCGCAACAAGACTCAGAATGAGTTTTTTCATCTTTGTTCCTTTCGGTCCGGCCCAAACCGGGCTGGGTGGCGACCCGAGCAACGTTCGGGCCAAAAAAAAGCCGCCGACACACACCGCCGGAAGGAGAAGGCGGTTGGTCGAGCGGCTTTGCTCAGAAGTTTTGCCCAAGACATCGGGCGAATTCCTACGGTGGGCGACGTTGCCTGCCGTTGTCCTGATAAAGGCACCGGTGAGCAGATGAGTCATCCGAAATTGACGGCCATCAGGTGAAAATTCTGCAACGCAGCATAATTTGACGCTGCAGTGCAAAAAAATTAGGCGCACTTACTGGGAAGGCTCAAAAATCCGACTGTCGAAAAAGACATTTCGCGGCAACATCAGCTTTCCACCCGGGCCGGCCATTAGCGTCGGGTCGTCGCCGGCACCCTCGGGCTTTTCAGATTCGATGGGCATGACAACACCGATTCCCTGCAGCTCGCGCCGATACAGGTCACTTTGGAACACATCGGCCGCCGTACGCTCGGCATCTGACGGATCAAGACCATATCTTCGCGCCATGTGATGCGCGATCCATTTGGCCTGACTGCGCCAAGGAAAGCCCGTTGCGCCTTCATGAAAAGTGACAAACCGGTCGACCTGACGCTGGTCTCCGCGCGCTGAAATCGCAAATTGTCCGGTCAATGCCCGGTCGACCAGGTCCGCGGGAACATCCAGATAGAGCCTCTGCGCCAGCATCTCCGACGCCGTGGTCAGGCTCTCGGGATTTGAAAGCCATCGGCCCGCCCGCCAGATCGCCCGCAGCAGCGCGCCCGTCAGATGTGGTTCCGTCTGTGCCCAATCCGTTCGCACGGCCAGCACCTTTTCCGGGGCACAGGACCAGATCGCGTTTCCCGGCAGCAGGAGCGCACCCACCCGGTCGTCGACGGAAAATGACCCCCACGGCTCACCTACGCAGAAAGCATCGATCTCACCGGCGGCCAGGGCCTGGGCCATCAACGGTGGGGGAACGGTGCGGATCTCAACCTGGGTCGAAGCGAGTTCCGTGCCGCTGACCCAATATCGCAGCAGTTCCACATGCATGGAAAACGGAAACGGAACCCCGAAGGTCAGCGTTCCACCGGCCGCCTTTGCCAAGGCCGCTCCGGCCGCAAAAGCATCGCTGAAATCGAAGGCATAGCCATTTTCGCGCAGCCGCGCTTCCAGTTGGCGGCCGACGCCGATCACGTTTCCATTTACCGACAGGACCGATACGGCCGAAAGGGGCGTGACGATCCCCCCAAGCCCCAGCGCCATGGCCACCGGGACAGGAGACAGCAGATGCGCCGCATCAACATGCCCGAAGGCCAGCATGTCCCGCAACGAGGACCAGGACGAGGCAGGGCGCAGGTCCAGAGAGATGCCCTCGGCCTGATCATATCCCATCTCGTGCGCCACGATCAGGGGGGCCGCATCGACCAACGGCATATAGGCCGCTCGGAGCGAGACCGCCCTCATGACAACAGCCCCGAAGCGGTCACCAATGCCTCGGCAACATCGGCCACCCGACGATTCTGATTCATGGCGGTCTTGCGCAGCAGGGCATAGGCTTCATCTTCCTGAATGCCCTTTGCTTTCATCAACAGCCCTTTCGCGCGGTCGATCACCTTGCGCTCTTCCAATGCGCGTCTCGTTTCGGCCAACTCGGTCCGCATTTGGCGCAGCACTTGGAAACGGGCGATGGCGGTGTCGATGATGGGCTTGACCCTTTCGGGATGCAGACCGTCGACGACATAGGCCGAGACACCTGCTTCGACCGCAGCTTTGGACAGGCCGCCTGCAGCCCCGGATACGAACATGGCAACCGGCCGCTCCATCGGGCCGGAGGCGGTTGTCAGTTCTTCAAGCATGTCCCGAGATGGATTGTCGATGTCGATCAGAACGACATCGGGATTGTGGACAGCAATCTTGCGCGGCAATTCAGACACGCCATCGATCACGTGCGCCTCGACGCTCCCTGCCGCTTTCAGGGCCTCGAGGATCGCGTCGGCGCGGTCCGGGTTCTGTTCGACAACAACAACGGTCAACGTTTGGTTCATAACACCGAACTGACCAAGCCGGCAGAGCGAGGCAATGCCACCCTCGGAGCGCTGCGCTCAATTCTCTGGAAAGCGCCTATCCAGATGGCAGACCGTGCGCAGATGCCGAATAATTCAGCACGTTGCTGCCCCGGACATATTTGGAGATACGACCAACCAACAAAAAAGGCGCCACAAGGCGCCTTGCTTTATTGGTCGGAGTGAGAGGATTCGAACCTCCGACCCCTGCCTCCCGAAGACAGTGCTCTACCAGGCTGAGCTACACTCCGACCGTGGCGCGTGATCTATACCCAGTGGATTTGATGCGCAAGAGGGATTCTGTGTGCTTTTTGTCCGAACTGACTCTGCCGCTTGGACCCACAGGAATTAACGGGTCAGGGCAGGACCTCGGTTTGATAGAGGCGGATCTTCGTGCCGCCATGATCGACGATCGGACCCGGAGGCAGCAACGGCAGGCGGGTGGCGCGCGCCAGGGACTGGTTGCTGGTGACGACGCCGACACGCCAGCCGGAAAACCTGGACAACATCACCTTGCCAAAGCTGCCATACAGCGACCGCAGGCGTTTTTCATCGCCGATGCGTGCCCCATACGGTGGGTTGACGATTACCAGGCCCGGCCCGCCCATGGGCGGTTTCAGGTCAGCGACTGCGCGTTTTTGGAATTGCGTCGCGCCGTCCACCCCGGCGCGGCTGGCATTCGCCTGCGCGGCCGCGATCGCCCCGTCATTCCGGTCCGAGCCATGGAACACGGTATCTGTCTGCGTCGCGACCCAGTCGGCGCGGAGTTCCGCCCAAGCCTTGGGGTCGAATCCGGCAAATTCCTGAAAGGCAAAGGCTCTGTCGCGGCCGGGCGGCAGGCCCATCGCGATCTGCGCGGCTTCGATCACGAAAGTGCCCGAGCCGCACATCGGGTCCAGTACCGGCTCCGATCCGTCAAAGCCGCAATTGCGCAGAAACATCGCCGCCATCGTTTCGCGCATGGGAGCCTTGGCGACCGCTTCCTTGTGCCCGCGCTTGTGCAGCGCTTCTCCGGAACTGTCGAGGGAAAATGTGCAGATGTCTTTCTCGATTCGCAGCAGAACACGGACCGTCGCCTCGGACGAGATCGGAGCCCCCAACATGTCAGAGATTGCGCCTTCAATCCGTTGCCGTGCGGCGCCAGCGTGATAGATCCGGGATTTTCGGCTGGTGGCCTCAACCCGAACCGGGACGTCGGGTTTCAGAAAATCTCCCCACGGAAACTTTCGTGCCCGCTTGTCCAACTGAGCCAGATGCACAGCCGGGAACGAACCCACCCGAACCAACACCTTGTTGGCCCCGCGCAACTGGAGATTGGCACGCCAGACCTCGCTCAGGTTGCCACGAACCGTGACACCACCGGGCGCCAGCCGGGCCTCAGCGAATCCGGCCTCCTGCGCTTCGGCGAGGAGGGGAGCCTCCAGACCGGGTGTCGCGACCAGAAAAATCTCAAGATCGGTATTCTCCATTCCGGCTGCTTATATCAGCAGGGCCATCCGTGCGACACGAAATTTCCTACCAAGTTTTTGGTACTCCGCCCGTGGTTTCGGGTAAAAATAGCTACACGACGCGCGATTTGGGCGGTAACAGGTTTGCGTTTGGCCGCTTCGCCGCGTAAAGGGGCCGTAATCAGAGAGACGCCCGCGGATTTCGGCCGGTCCTCGTCGTTTTTACGACGGGCTTGACGAAACTCCGCGCTATTCAGTGCCCAAAGCAAAGGGCCCTGTATGACGGGCGCAAGAAAAAGGCTTGGAAGAACGTAGCGACATGCAAACTTTCAAACTGAAAAAGGGGCTGGACCTTCCGATCGAGGGATCGCCTGAACAGGTCATTCAGCCGGGGCCAGCATATTCTTCGGTTGGCGTGCTGGGTGGAGACTATATCGGGCTCAAACCACGGATGCTGGTGCAGGAAGGGGACACTGTCCAGCGCGGCACGCCGCTGTTCTGCCACAAGGACGCGCCCGAGGCGATGATGGTTGCGCCGCTGACCGGCAAGGTCGTGGCTATCAACCGCGGTGCGCGGCGCGTGTTGCAGAGCGTCGTCATCGAAGTGTCGGACCCCAACGACCCCGGTGTCGATTTCTCGGGCGTGGGCGATGCCGAGACTGCGCAGGGCCTCACCGCCAAGCTGTGCGCCGCCGGCCTGTGGACTGCCTTCCGCACGCGGCCCTATTCCAAGATGCCGCAGCCGGGCACCGCGCCCGCCGCGATTTTCGTCACCGCCATGGACAGCGAGCCGCTGGCTGCCGATGCCGCGCTGATCATCAATGACGCGAGCGAGGCCTTTGCCGCCGGTCTGGCCGCCGTGGCCAAGCTGACCGAAGGCAAGACCTATCTGTGCCAGAAGGATGGCGACACGATCCCCGGCGCCGATCTGCCGGGCGTCGAGGCCGCGGCCTTCAGCGGCCCCCATCCGGCGGGCCTGGCCGGGACGCATATCCACTTCCTCGAACCCGTGACCGCCGAGAAAACCGTCTGGACCATCGGCTATCAGGACGTGATCGCCATCGGGCGGCTGCTGCAGTCGGGGCATCTGGACCCGAACGTGGTGGTTGCTCTGACCGGTCCCGGCGCCCGACAACCGCGTCTGATCCGCACCGTCATGGGCGCTTCGACCGAGGATCTGACCCGTGACGAGATCAATGTTGATGGCGAAGCACGGGTCATTTCGGGTTCGGTCCTTTCGGGTCGTCACGCCACCGGGCCGTTCGCCTATCTGGGACGCTTCGCGCGCCAGATCTGCATCATCCGCGAGGATCACGACCAGATCCCGATGGGTTGGATCCGTCCGATGCCGTCGAAATACGCGGTGCAGCCGGTTCTGGGTTCGGCCTTTGCCAAAAAGCTGTTCGCCTTCACGTCGAACCTGAACGGTGGGCGCCGCGCCATGGTGCCCACCGGCACCTTCGAAGAGCTCATGCCGCAGGATTACCTGCCGACGCAACTGTTGCGGGCGCTGTTGGTGATGGACACCGACACGGCGCAGGCCCTGGGCGCGCTGGAGCTGGATGAAGAGGATTTGGGCCTTGTGGGCTTTGCCTGTCCGGCCAAGTATGAATACGGGCTGGCGCTGCGCGACTGCCTGACCAAGATTGAAAAGGAGGGCTGATCCACATGGGTTTGCGCAACTTCTTTGACCGGATCGAGCCGAACTTCACCAAGGGCGGCAAGTACGAGAAGTTCTTCCCCATCTACGAGATGGTGGAAAGCTTCATCTACACTCCGAAAACCGTAACATCCGTGGCACCGCATGCGCGGTCCTACGTGGATATGAAACGGATCATGACCTATGTCGTGATCGCCACCATCCCCTGCATCCTGTGGGGCATGTACAATACCGGGTTCCAGGCCAACTCGGCCATCGCGACGCTGGGCCCGGAGTCGGCAACCGGTTGGCGCATCGCCATCCTGCAGGCATTGGGCATTTCTCTGGACCCGTCCAGCATCTTTGCCAACTTGATGCACGGGCTGATGTATTTCCTGCCGATCTATATCGTGACACTGGTCGCGGGCGGCACCTTCGAGGTGATCTTTGCCACCGTGCGCGGGCATGAGGTGAATGAGGGCTTTCTTGTCACCTCGATGCTGTACACGTTGATCATGCCGGCCACCGCGCCGTTGTGGCAGGTGGCGCTGGGGATCATCTTTGGTGTGGTCATCGGCAAGGAAGTGTTCGGGGGCACCGGCAAGAACTTCCTCAACCCCGCGCTGGTGGGGCGGGCCTTCCTGTATTTCGCCTATCCCGCATCCATGTCGGGCGACGCGGTCTGGACCCCGGTCGACGGCTTTTCCGGCGCGACCGCGCTGGCCGTTTCGGCCGCTGACGGCTATCAGGCGCTGGCGGCCGAGGGCATCACATGGTGGAACGCCTTCTTCGGCTCGATCCAGGGCAGCTTTGGTGAGACATCGACCCTGGCATGCATGATCGGGCTGGCCTTCCTGCTGATGACCAAGATTGCCAACTACCGCCTGATCGTGGGCTGTCTGGCAGGGACCATCGGCTTTACCCTGCTGCTGAACCTGATCGGGTCGGACACCAACCCGATGTTCGCGATGCCTTGGTACTGGCACGTCGTGCTGGGTGGTTATGCGTTCGGTCTGGCCTTCATGGTGACCGAGCCGGTCTCGGCCAGCCACACCAATATGGGCCGCTATATCTATGGCGCGCTGATCGGGGTCATGGTCGTGATGATCCGGGTGGTGAACCCGGCCTTCCCCGAAGGCATGATGCTGGCCATCCTGTTCGGCAACGTCTTTGCGCCGCTGATCGACCACTTCGTCGTTCAGGCAAACATCAAACGGAGGGCGCGTCGCCATGTCTGATACGCAATCCCCTGAACCCAAAGGCGCCATCGCCCGGTTCCTGGCGGCCTCGCCGGACTCGGTTGGCAAGACGATCTTCATCGCGGTCGCCGTGTGCCTGGTTGCTTCGATGATCGTGTCGGCCGCGGCGGTCAGCCTGCGCCCGGTGCAAGAGGCCAACAAGCTCAAGGACAAGCAGATCAACGTTCTGCAGGTCGCGGGGGTCTATGAGCCGGGCATCGACGTGGCCGAGGCTTTTGCCGCTTTCGAACCTCATGTGCTGGAGCTGGCGACGGGTGAATTCGTCGACGACCAGTTCGACCCGGCCACGTTCGACGACATTGCCGCCGCCAGTGACCCCGAGTTGAGCGAGCCGCTTGTCGACGACCCTGCCGGCATCGGCCGCAAGGCGAAATACCGCGTGATCTACCTGCTGCGCGACGAAAACGGCGCGCTGGACAAGGTGATCCTGCCGGTCCACGGCTATGGGCTGTGGTCCACGCTCTATGGCTTCATCGCGCTCGAAGCGAATGGCAACGACATCTTCGGGCTGCAATTCTATCAGCACGGGGAAACGCCGGGCCTGGGGGCCGAGGTGGACAACCCGCGCTGGAAAGCCCTCTGGAGCGGCAAGAAGCTGCGTGACGATGCGGGTGATCTGCAGATCACGGTTGCCAAAACCATGCCCGCCGCAGGGCCCGACTTCTATATCGATGCGCTGGCTGGCGCGACCCTGACGACGGTCGGCGTCGACAACCTGGTGAAATTCTGGATGGGGGACGCGGGCTATGCTCCGTTCCTGGCCAAGCTGCAAGCAGGAGATATCTGATGTCACAGACCAAGAAAGATCTGCTGGTCGACCCGCTTGTCGACAACAACCCGATCACGTTGCAGGTGCTGGGCATCTGCTCGGCGCTGGCGGTAACTTCGTCGCTGCAAGTGGCCTTCGTGATGTCGCTGGCGGTGATGTTCGTGACGGCGTTTTCGTCCTTTTTCATCTCATGCCTG
>NZ_JBQFRC010000005.1:0-119297 GCF_056537205.1 Ruegeria sp. CG3
AACAGTCGAACAAAACACCGAACGAGCCGCCCAAGGGCGGCTTTGCTCGTTCTCAACCGCTCGTTCAGCACCAACCCAACAATCGCCGACAAATAAATGGTAAGATAGGTGGAGGCGGCATTAATGCGCAATCGAAGTTCCCAAGACGTAGGCTACGATCAACCAACCAACCGCTGACCCAGGTCAGCGATCGGTCAGACTAAGTGCACCCTTAAACGCGCGCTCTTTCGAATGCGGCCCAAGCGACTTCAAATTTCTCGAAGCTGAAGCCGGGTTCAGAAGCCGCGCTCAGAATTATTCTTTCAGTTTTAAAGAGTTTCAGAATGGCGTGTTCGAGCTGATCGATCAGATCGGCGGGCACGACAACAGCACCATGCCGATCCGCATGGATGAGATCCGATGGATTGACCGTCAGGCCGAAGATCCAAACAGGCGTGTCGATTTCTCGGACGTGAACGAAACCATGGCTGGGTCCGATAGAGCCGGCGATGACCGGGAATCCTTGCGGCATGTCACCAAGGTCCCGCATGACCCCGTTGGTGAGCGCGCCGGCCATTCCGAACCCTTTGTGCACAGACGTATTGATTTCGCCCCAATAGGCGCCGATGCAGGAGGGGAAATCGACATCCTCAACCACTGCAACTGAGGGCGCCGGGGCCTCGGCCATGTATCTGTAATAGTCCATTCGCCGCTGCCTGATGACTTCCGGCGCTTCGGAGGGCGGTTGCACCGCAGCGATCTTGGCGGTGCGGGCAAATCCGACGATTGCGCCCTCGGACGGGGCCGAGCAGAACATCGTGCCACGCGTGAATTGATCAAACCCGCGCTTGCCTTGGGCCATCTCGATGGCATTGCAGACTGTGGGTGTGTCGACCTTGCGCAGCAAGGCAAGTAGGGACGGTGTCATGGAGCCTCCAACCAACGGCGCAACGCCGCTGTGGTTTCCTGGGGTCGCTCGAGGGTGGGCAGGTGTCCCGCACCGATTACGACCTCCAGCGTGCTGTTTCCGATAAGCTTGTGCATCAGTTCGTGCCGCTCCAACGGACATAGCCTGTCATCCTCGCCGCATAGAACGAGGCTTGGACCTTGATAAGCGGATAAGGTGTCTGTTTGATCCGGACGGCCCATGAGGGCGATGGACTGGCGAAGGAAGACCTCGGGGCCCAGATCGGCTGCCATGGCCATGCAAAGGTCAAGAATTGCGCCCTGCCGAGGGCCATCGGCCAGATAGTTCGGCTTCAACTCGTCACGCATGACCTGCCGCAATCCACCTTGGCGCACGGCCTCCATCTGCGGACCGCGCCGGGTTTTGACCTCGTCTGCTTCGGCCAGAGGGTTCGTGTCCAGAAGGGCCAGCCGTTCCACACGTTCTGGCGCCTGGCGCAGAACTTCCATGGCAACGATCCCGCCCATGGAAAGTCCCGCAAGGGCAAATACCGGCGGTGCATGGCTCAGTACATCGGCGGCCATTGCCTCGACGCTGTCTTGGACGCTCAGCGGGTGGGTCATCAACGGCACCCGTCCGGACAGGGCCTCGATTTGCGGCCCGAACAGTCGGGCATCGCACATCATTCCGGGAAGAAGAACCAGGGGCGTCATGCCGATGCCAATCTTGCACCTTCGGCCAGGGAGGCCAGCTTGGCATAGGCGATGTCGGGGTCGACCGCGCCGAAGCCGGCAAAAGTGCCAAACCCACAGTCACTCCCGGCGATGACCCGTTCCGCCCCAACGATGTTGGTGAACCGCTCGATGCGTTGCCGCACCAGCTCGGGGTGTTCGATGAAATTCGTTGTCGTGTCTACGACGCCGGGCACAAGGATCTTGTCGTCCGGGATTTCGCTCTTGCGATCTCGGAAAACGGTCCACTCATGGGCGTGGCGCGGGTTCGATGTTTCGAACAGAACATAGCGGGATTTGGTTGCCATCAGGGTTGTGAACACCTGATCCATCGCAATGTCGCAGCAATGCGGGCCTTCGTAGTTGCCCCAGCAGATATGCACCCGGACCCGATCTTGCGGGACATTCTGCAGCGCGTGGTTCAGGGCTTCGACATGCATCTCGGCGATCGCGATGAATTCGGCATCGGACAGATCAGCGAACAGCATGTGCCGGGACAGGGCCAGATCGGGGCAGTCCAGCTGAAGATCCAGTCCCTCTGCGACGATCGTTTCATATTCCTGCTTCATCGCATCGGCGAGTGCGGCCAGATAGGCCTCGCGGCTGGGGTAGTGGGCGTTCTGCAGAAACAAAGAAATCACCCCGGGCGAGGCGGCGTTCATGAAGCCATGTTCGACTCCGTGCTCAGCCATTGCCTGCTTGAGGTTGCGGATATCCTTGTTCAGTTCGTCCTGGCCTTTCGAGCGAACGTCGCCCGTGCATTGCGGCCGGGCGTATTGGGGTGTGCCCCCTTCGTTGGCAAGACGTTGCAAAAAACTGGGAAACATCTTCAGGTCCGCGGGGGCATTCCGAGGACTGTCCCCCGAGAAACCTGTGTAGCGGTCCTTCACGTATGTCGCATACGAGATTTTTGAGGTCTCTCCGTCGCTGACGATGTCCACACCGGCCTCGACCTGACGCCGAACCGTTTCAGACACGGCCTTGGTCATGCAGCTGTCGAACGCATCGGCGTCATAGGGCTCATGCCGCTCGCGCGCAAAGATGAAGTCGACAACTTCCTGGGATCGGGGCAGAGACCCCACATGGGTGGTGAGTATCTTTGTCATGCGGGGTCCTTTCTTGATCAGTCGCCGGTCCAGGTTGCGCCAGCAGGATCGTCGGTCGCGGTGATGCGGTACAACCCGGCCGTACCGGTCATGGATGGAGTGATGGTATAGGCTTCGCCGGGCAGCACCAGTACCGTATCCCCGCCCGAAATCGTGGTTTCGACATCCTCGACAGTGACCCGCCAATGGCCGCTTGCCGGCATCAGCACGACGGGCTTGGCCGATTTGGTGGGGTTTTGAACACCTGAGCCACGGGTCAGGAAGTCGACCTCAAAGCCGGGCTTGTCCTTGATCAGACCGTTTTCACCGATCACCTTGGCGGGTTTGTCGGCCGCCAGCGCCATCAGGTCCCAGTAGCGGGCCACGTATTTGCCTATCACGGCCTCGACCGGCACTTCGGGATAGGATTTCAGCTGCTCCTCGGTCAGCAGGGGCATGGGCCGGACGTTATGCGGGAGGTCCTGGCCCTTCTTGCTGTCGTAGAGCACGCCGTTGTCACCCAGCATCAACCCATGCGCCCGTGCGTCTTCAATAACCTGAGGTGCCCAGGTTACGCCGCCGCCTGCATCGTCGCCGCCCAGAATGGACATGATCATCCCGTAGTCGTCGCCCACGTTCTCGAACCCGCGGAAAATGCCGGTGGGAATGTCGAAGATGTCACCTTCCTCGGCAATGAACTCGCCCGCCGTGCCATAGCGACCCCAGAAAAACCGCCAGCGGCCCTTGGCGACAAAAAAGACCTCGGCCGTCGTATGGCTGTGCAGCGAGTTGCGGCATTTGGGCGGCTGGCCGGCGGCCCCGATATTGAAGCCGATCTTGTCGGTTATGTGCACATGCTGATCCGGCGACTCCGAAACACCGCCGCCGATGATGGTAAAGTTCTCTTTCTGATCGCTGCCCGGCGTGTGGGCATCAATGAAGGCCGTCTTGCACGGCTTGAGCTCTCCATAACGGACGATGCGTGATGCGATGGTTGATTGTGTCATGATTCTGGTTCCGGATTTTGCGTTTGAGGGAATGGTCGGCAGATGTTCGATCACGTTCCCGGAGGCCGCAAATTCAGGCGGCGCGCTCGAAGGCTTTGCCGGAACCGGTGCAAGCGTCGGCTTGCATCGGTTTCGCGCAGGCCGCACGCCAGAACACGATATTCGACCGGAGCGTGCATTCAGACCTCTGCGCCCTGCAGAAGGATCTGCTTCCAGACCGAGGTTTCGTCAAACAGGGTGTATTCGCGGCGCAGCTTGGGTTCGCCGCTGATCAGTTCGCCGAATTCGGCATGGCTGATGCCCAGAACATAGACCTGCGCTCCGGTGGGGGCTCCGAACACCCCCCATCCGTCATGCTTGCCCCACAGGCTCCAGCGCAGTGCGGCACGGGGTGGCATGTTGGGATCGTCGCGGCCTATCTGGTGTTCGATGCGGAACTCGGCATTGGGGAAGCTGGCTCGCAATCCCATCCAGAACCGGTCGACCGAGTCCCAACCGTGTCCGGTGACCCCGCCGACATATTCCGACTGAACCGCGCGGTCGTATTCAGCCCCGATCGCGCCCATGTCGGCGTTCATGATCCGGGTCAGAATATCGGCATAGCGCTGGCCCCATTCATTATCGTTGCCTCGACCCTTGTAAGGGCCGGGCTGGTCGATCTCGGGCGTCAGAGGTTTCACGCAGTTTTCCGGCCCGCCCTCGCGAGCGATCAGGTCGGCCGCGTATTCCTTGGGGTCCCAGCCCATCTGGCGCACGATGGCCCCCTGATCGCGGATCAGCCATTCATCGTTGATCTGATTGTCGATCGCATGGCAATCGGCCAGAATCCGGTACCGCAGCTTGGTTCCGGTTGGTTTGCCATAGACACCTTCGGCAAGGTGCGTGGCGGTCGAGATGATGCGGTGGGAACTCAGCATCCCCTCTTCGGGCGTGCCCGACCAGATCACGTCTTCGCCCAGAAGCTGCCGGTCGGGAAACTCGGCCAGGGTCGCCATCGTCGCGCCGATGACGTTTTGATTGCCCAGCACGACCGAACCCGGTGAACGGACAACGATGTCGTCGCTGTAATATTCATGCAGCGTGGCGATCCCGCGATCTTCCCAGATTTCCTTGGTGATGCCGATGATATAGTCGGGAAAATCCCGGAATTTGGGGTCAAATCCCTTCATGTGTTCGTCCTTTTTGGGTTCCATCCCTTGGGCAACCGGGCCGAGGTTCGTACGATCAGCGGTCCGTCAATTGCCACCTTGCGGGGTTCAGAAGTCTTGGGTTCTTCGATGTGATCCAGCAGCGCGGCAACCGTTTCCGCGACCATCAGGTTCGCCCGCTGCCGGATCGTCGTCAGATTGTATGCGGGCCATCCGGCGGGGGGCACATCGTCGTACCCCACGACCGAGACGTCTTCGGGGATGCGCAGGCCCAGCTCAAAGCGTAGAACATCCATGACCGCCAAAGCCATATGATCGTTGGCGACGAAAACCGCGTCAGGTCGGCGCTCCGGTGCCACGTCGAACATGGTTCGGGCCGCCGCACGGGCATTTTCGGTGTGAAACTCGCCGATTCCATGTGCAAAAAGATCGCTGCCGGCGTCGCGCAGTGCGGCAAGGAAACCAGCCTCGCGGTCGCGTTGGGTCGAGGCACCCTGCCAGCCCGCGATATAGGCGATACGTTGGTGCCCGCCCGCCAGCAAGAACTCGGCCACCTTACGACCGCCGGCATAGTTGTCCGAGGTCACGGTGGTGATACCCTCAAGATCCTGGCTGCGGTTGAACAGCACCACCGGAACGCCGGCCTGCTGGCAGCGGGTGGCGATGTCCGACGACATCGGCACCGAGGCCAGAATGACCCCGTCCACTTGATAGTCGAGGATCTCTTCCATTACGTCGTCGATGTTCCCGGCCGAGCGCGAGGCCATGAAGATCAGCACGTGATAGCCATGCTCCTGCAGGCGGTTCGACAGTTTCTCCAACGCCTCGGGATAGAAGTAGTTGTCCAGGTAGCCGACAACCAGGCCGATGATCCGGCTTTTGCCCGACACCATCGCCCGCGCCAGCACGTTGGGACGATAGCCCAGTTCGGCCGCCGCCTTGCGCACCTTTTCCTCGGTCTTCTTGCTGACCGAAGCGCCGGGCGTGAACACCCGGCTGACCGCCGACTGGCTGACGCCGGCCAGTTGCGCAACCTGAAGCGATGTGACCTTGTCCGCCATCAGTCCGCCGTCCATCCGCCGTCGATCAGCATCGACGTGCCGGTGACCAGCCCCGAGGCTTCGGAGGCAAGATAGAGAACCGCGCCCATGATGTCCTCGACCTCGCCCACGCGGTTCAGCTTGATCTTGTCCATGATCCAGGCCGCACGTTCGGGGTTGTCGAAGGTCGATTGCGTCAGCGGGGTTCGGATGAAGGTCGGGCAGACCGTGTTGATGCGCACGCCCTGCTTGCCCCATTCGATCGCCATCGCCTTGACCATGCCTTCCAGCCCGTGCTTGGTCGCACAGTACAGCGCCCGGTCGATGCCGCCGACATGGCCCATCTGGCTGGAGATATGGATGATCGAACCGGGCCGCCCGGCTGCCATCAGCGCCTTGGCCGCATAGGCCGACAGGAAATAGGCCGAGCGCAGGTTGACACTCGTGACCGCGTCGAAATCCTCGGGCGTGGTTTCGACCGCCGGCCCGTGCCGCGCGGTCCCGGCCGAGTTCACCACCACGTCAAAAGCCCGCGCGTCGAACAACCCCTGCAACGCGGTCAGGTCGCCCTGATCCAGCACGCGCCCCTCGGCCGACCAGCCCTGCGCCTGCAGGGCGGACACCGCTTCGTTCAGCCGCTCGGCCCCGCGCGCAGCGCAGACCACATGCGCCCCGGCTTCGGCCAGAGCGACAGCGCAACCCAATCCGATGCCGGAAGATGCGCCGGTGACCAACGCGGTCTTGCCGCTCAGCGAGAACGAAGGGGTGCGGGGCAGTTGGGTCATCAGCTCATTCCATCCGGGGTTTCAATGCGGCCCAGGTTCCGGGCCTTGTTGAATTCCCGCAGGCGGGCAAAGACGTCAACGCCAAGCTGCGCATAGGCGTCCAAAAGATCGACCAGAACCCAGTTTTCGCGGATCCGTCCGTTCTCCAGCCGCCAAAAATCGAGGCTGCGCATGGTGATCCGCTTGCCCGAGGGCGCGATGCCCATCCACCCGTCATGGGTGACGGTCTGGATCATGTTGGGCCAGCCGGTCACTGCCGCATAGTCGCCATCTCCGAAGAAATGATAGGTGATGTCGTCGACATATTGCCCGCGATCCGGCATCCCGTTCAGGAACGGGATCTGGTGCCAGTTGCGGAACCCGGCATAGCCGCGCCCGGTGCCGATGCCCGACGGCCCGTACCAGTTCATGCGCGGATGCCAGAACCGCTCCATCTCCATCACCTCGGGCCCGCCCTGCGAGGGGTGCTTTTTCAGATGTTCCAGCATGTCGATGATGTGCTGGCAGGTGGCGCGGCCCTTGTCGGCGTCATGGGGCCCCGGCACCAGACCGTCCTGCGTGGCCGGGCCCGGCACATGCCATTCGCGGCCCAGGCTGGGCGCCATCGGCCAGGCACGGGCCTGCATCATCACCTCGGGGATGTCCCACAGGGCCTGCATTTCAACGATCCGGCCGTTCTCGAACCGGTAGAACTCGTGAAACCGCATGGTGACCTGATGGCCGGTGGGCGGGATGTCCAGCCACGGACCGGTGAAAGTGCCGGTGTAGTAGCCACCGCAGCCGACCCAGTCGGCGCCGAACTCGTCCGGTCCGGCCATCACGATATAGTCGCGCCGTTCGAGGTCCGGCCAAGCATCCAGCAGGCCCTTGTAGGCCAGATCGTAGAACGCCTCGCTGCCGGTGCTGTCACCGAAGGGGTGGCAAAGGCGGAACAGGGCGTCGGGCGCGGTCACCTGCGCGAGTGCTTCCCGCACGCCGGATTCGTCGAAATCATACATCGCCGCCCGAAGCGGCGCGATCAGCGCCTTGTGCTGCGTATGCCTGTCACTCATTCGGCGGCATCCCGGTATGGGGCCGGTGCGCCATAGGGCACGTTGATGCCGCCATAGCGGCGCACCCGCACGTTGCATTGTTCGGCATGGCCCACGAAGCCTTCCAGCAGACACAGGCGCGAGCCGTACTCGCCGATCAGGGTTGCCGCCTCGTCGGTCAGGATTTTCTGATAGCTGTGGGTCTTCAGGAATTTGCCGACCCACAAACCGCCGGTATAACGCCCGGCCTTCTTGGTGGGCAGCGTGTGGTTGGTCCCGATCACCTTGTCACCGTTCGATACGTTGGTGCGCGGCCCCAGGAACAGCGCGCCATAGCAGGTCATGTTCTCCAGAAACCAGTCATCGCGGTCGGTCATGACCTGAACATGCTCCGAGGCGATCTCGTCGGCGACCTGCAGCATCTCGTCATAGCTGTCGCACAGGATCACCTCGCCATAATCCTGCCAGCTGACCCGCGCGGTGTCGGCCGTCGGCAGGATGCCCAGAAGGCGGTCGATCTCGGACAGGGTCTCTTCGGCCAGCTTGCGCGAATTGGTGACCAGAACCGCGGGCGAGTTGTAGCCGTGTTCGGCCTGCCCCAGCAGGTCGGTGGCGCAGATCTCGGCGTCGACGGTTTCGTCGGCGATCACCATGGTCTCGGTCGGGCCGGCGAACAGGTCGATGCCGACGCGGCCGAACAGCTGGCGCTTGGCCTCGGCCACGAAGGCATTGCCGGGGCCGACCAGCATGTGCACCGGGTCGATCGTTTCAGTTCCCAGAGCCATGGCGCCGATCGCCTGGATGCCACCCATGACATAGATCTCGTGCGCGCCGCCCAGATGCATGGCGGCGATCACCGCCGGATTCGGCTTGCCCTGGAACGGAGGGGTGCAGGCGATGATGCGCGGCACACCCGCAACGCTGGCCGTGGCCACGGACATATGGGCCGAGGCCACCATCGGGAACTTGCCGCCGGGCACATAGCAGCCCACCGACTGCACGGGGATATTCTTGTGGCCCAGGATCACGCCCGGCAGGGTCTCGACCTCGATATCGGTCATCGAGGCACGTTGCGCGCGGGCAAAGTTCATCACCTGCTCCTGCGCGAACTTGATGTCGGCCAGTTCGCGGTCTGACAGCTGAGCGATCAGGTCGTCGATCTCCTGTTGCGACAGGCGGAACGAGGCGGGCGAATAGTTGTCGAACTTCTCGCTCAGCTCGCGCACCGCGGCGTCGCCACGGGTTTCGATATCCTTCAGGGTCGCCTCGACCACGGCACGGGTCTTGGCGTCATCCTCGGCCCGGTCTGCGTCGGACTTGCCGCGTTTGAGATACTCGATTGCCATTGTCTTGATCCTCAGTTGTCGGGGCGGGGCGGAGTTTTCTCTCCCCGGTCATATGCTTCCCAGCCGTGGCCCTGGAACAGGTCGACGCCCAGCTGCGCGGCGACATGGGCGAAATCAACGTTCACCCAGTTGTCGACGATCTTGCCGTCGACCACTTTCCAGAAATCCATGTAGCGGATCTCGACCCGCTTGCCGGTGGGCGGGATGCCCAGGAATTCGCCCGAATGGGTCGCCTCCTGCCGGCCGAAGGCCGCGGCCCATTCACCCATGTAAAGCCGCGCCTCGTCGATGCAGACCTTGTCGGAAAACGCGGCCTGGAAGGGGCGCTGCCAGTTGTCCTGAAACTCTTGCAGACCGTTCTTCGTGCCGCAGCCCTGGTTGCCCATCCAGCGGAATCCTTCGGCGAAGAACTCGCCGATGTCGTTGATGCGGTGGTCATTCAGGCCGTCGACCATGGATTCGATCACGCGGCGCGTATCTTCGGTCTTGGTCAGGTCAGTGTCGCGGGTCAGAACCGCTTGTTCAGGTCGGGAACCTTTCATCGTCTTGTCCTTGTCGGGTTGTCAGGGATTGGGGATCGGGGGGACATGCCCCCAAATCCGGGAAAATCCCTGGGCAACCTGTTCAGCGCCGGATGGCGCGTCAGGGCGTTATGGCAGAACCGGCGGCTCATCAGCCTTTGACCGCGCCGGCGGTCAGGCCGCTGACGATCTGGCGTTGGAAGATCATGACCAGGAAGAACAGCGGCGCGGTGATCGACACGGCGGCGGCCACGGCGACGACCTGGTCGGTGGTGGTGGTTTCGCGGTTGAACATGCCGGCGATGGCCGGAACCATGGTCTGGTTCTGCGCGTCCAGCAGCAGCGAGGTCACCAGAAAGTCGTTGTAGGCAAGCAGAAAGCTGAACAGACCGGTGGTGATGACGCCCGGCCACATCACGGGCATGATCACCCGACGGAAGGCCTGGAAGTGGTTGCAGCCATCCACGCGCGCGGCTTCGTCCAGCTCGGCCGGGATGTTCTGGAAGAACGACCGCAGCATCCAGATGGTAAAGGGCTGGTTGATCGCCACCAGAACCGCGATCACGGCAAAGGGCTTGCCGTACAGCGTGGGCGCGTTTTCCCCCAGGATCGGGCGCAGCCATTCGGCCGAGTTGATGAAGACGGGCAGATAGCCCGCCACCAGAACCGAGTGCGGCAGCGCGCGAAACACCAACGCGACAATCAGGATCCAGAACGCCAGCGTCGAGCCCGACCGCGCCAGCCCATAACCCGCCAGCGTGCCCACGGTCAGCGACACGGTCACGACGCCCGCGGTAACGATCAGCGAGTTCTTGAAGTTGTTGGAAAAGCCGCGGTCGATCCAGACGGTCTTGTAGTGCTCGGTCGTCAGACCAACCACGTCCCGCCCCAGCGGGCCGAACAGTGGGTTCAACACGTTCAGAACGGCCGGCAAGATCACGAAAAACACCAACAGAAAACCCATCACCAAGGCCAAACCGCCGATGATCCAGCCGAACCAGGCCTGACCCGGCTTGGTGTAGGTTCTGACCATCGAGGGCAGTGTCTTGGTCGTCGCAATCACCGCGACCCAGATGGTGACAATGCCGAGGATGATGTCGAGGATGGAAAGGCCTTCCCCGGTCGCAAGAGTCGCTGGACCGAAGATCACGTTCAGCGCGTTGCTGTCGAATGCGTCCACGGGTGATTTGAAGCTCATCACCGCGATCCAGAAGATCGGGAAGGCCGCCACGAGGCACCAGAACGCCAGAAACAGGTTCGACGACAGGCGCAGGCCGAGCGGTTGGCGAAGGGCGCGCGAGGACATATCAGTGACCTCCTTTGTGGTCGCGCCATGTCCGGCGCAGCGGTGCGATGAGAAGGATGACGATGCCGACCATGGTCAGCATGGCGCTGGCCGAGGCCCGGCTGATCGAACGGTTGCCCGCCTGATCCGGCACGAGGAAGTCATAGGTCAGCCATTGCAGCGAGATGACGTAGCCCTGGCTCGAGAAGCCGACGATTTCTTCGAACACCCGGTAGGAGTCCATCAGGTGGATCATCGACACGAAGATGATCAGCGGCATCAGGTGCGGGATGACGATGTATTTCAGGCGCTGCCAGCGGCTCGCGCCGTCGATCACCGCGCTTTCAAGGCTGTCCTGGTTCACGGTCTGAAGACCGGCGTAAAACACGATCGCGGCAAAGGGTGCCACGTGCCAGACGCGGTACAGCATCATCAGCAACTCGATCGTCCAGGCCTGCGCGAACAGCGCGATGTCGCGGTTCAGCCACCATTCCAGCAGGGCCGTGAGGATACCGTCGCCGCGAAACAGCCAGTTGATCGAAAGGGCCCCGATGACCGGCGTGATGATGAAGGGCAGGAGCGACACGAAGATCACCGGACCACGTATTGCCGATGCAGCATTGTTGATCACGATGGCGATCAGCAGCCCGGTACCGATCACCAAGGGCAGAGTGATCAAGGTAAAGGTCAACGTAAAGCGCAGCGCCTTCCAGAAATTGATCGTGGACAGCACGCTCCAGCTGCCTTCGCTGATCGCGCGCCAGGCGCGTTCGGGCTCCAGCACGTTGCGATAGCTTTCCAGCCCGACAAACTGGGTCTGCGTGATGATCTCGCCCTCTTCGTCCAGCCTCGGAATGGACTTTTCCTCGGTCACGCAGGTCTGGGTCAGGAAGCCCGGCGTGCAGGTCTCGACCTCGACCGTCTCATAGATGGGCTGGGTGACGTAGAAACTCTGCTTGAACACGCTGACCAGCGGGAAAGCGATAAAGAGAAGCATCATAAAGACAGAGGGGCCGACAAAGGCGGCAAATGTCCGGAAATTCATGGCTCTGCCTTTCTCATGGTTCTCGTTGGATTGGGTGCGGGAGGGTCGAGGCCCTCCCGCGGCAGGATCAGTTGTTGACCAGACCGGCCTCTTTCGCGGCGGTCAGATAGTCCGCCTCGATGTCTGCCAGCGTGGTCTGTGCGTCCTTGGCGCCGGTCAGATAATCGGCCAGGCCATTGCCAAGCGCTGTGTGCATGATCCCCATCGGGCCAGATGCGGGATAGGCTTTGGCGCCGGCTTCTGCCGAAGCGGCTGCACCTGCGGCCAGATCACCGGGCTTGTAGGCCGGGTTCAGCCAGACGGCGGCGTTGTTGTTGGCCTCGACCATTTCCGCATCCATGCCTTCCAGCGCCACGCGGAACGCGGCATCGGCTTCTTCGTCGCTCATGTTCGAGGCAAGAACGATGCCGTCCCACCAGATCGTGGTTGCCGGAGCGGCCGAGCCCATCGGAGCGGCCGCCATGACGACCTTGCCGACGACCTGGCTTTCGGCCTCATCGTTCATTGCAGCAGCGCGGCTGGCCCACAGGTTGGCCATGGCGATCTTGCCCTGTTGGAACTGCTGCTGGACGTATGTCGAATCCGACACCAGATACTCGGGGTCCATGTATTCGGTCATGGCCTTCAGCGTCTCCAGAGCCTTCACGCCCTGATCGTTGTTGATCGCAGGCATGTTGCCGTCAGCAAAGAACTCACCGCCTTCGCCCAGGTACATGTTCACGAATTCCTGACCCAGGTTCCAGCCGGTCTTGAAGGTGCCGCCGATGGGGTAATCCATGACGCCGGCCTCTTTGATCTTGGCTGCAGCGGCCAGAACATCGTCATAGGTCTTGGGTTCTTCGATCCCCAGGTCGGCCAGAACGTCGCTGCGGTACATCAGGTGCTGGGCGTTCACCATCATGGCGATGGCCATGGTTTGGCCGTCCACCTTGATCAACTGGTTCGGCAGCAGGTCCTGGCCATATTTTGCGACCAGATCATCCAGTGGACGAATGGTGCCCGCGTTCAGCAGCGGCACCAACGTTGCGTTCGACACGCCGCCGATCTGGTACAGAGCCGGATCCGCCGCGAAGGCTTCGGGCTGCTTCTCGCGGAACTCCTGGTCCAGCGATGCGCCGAAATTGCCGCACTCGGCCATCGCGTCGGTGACGGCCTTCCAGGCTTCGAACCCGGCGGACAGTGATTTGAGCGGAACGGTGTTCTCGAACGAACACGCCGCCCATGCTGTGCTGGTCACCATGGTCATGGCGCCTGCCATCAGAATTGTCTTGAGTTTCATGCGTTTCTCCCTGTCAGGATCGGTCCGTCGTCGACGTCCGGACCGTTGGTTGGCCCTTTCGGGCTTTGGTTGGGGTCAGCCCCCGATCCGCGCACCGCTCTCTGCTTCGAACAGGTGACAGATTTCTTTCGGCACCGAGAACGAGACCATCTCGCCTATTTCGGCGCGGAATGCTTTGTCGGCTTTGACCGAGACCAGTGCACCGCCGACCCGGACCGATATCATGGTCGCGTCGCCCAGCAGCTCGAGCGTGTAGATCGGTGCAGTGATCTGGCCCTGACCTTCGGCCAGTGTCGCATCCTCGGCGCGGAACCCCAAGGTCAGCGGGCCATCAGCAACATCCAGTCCCGGGATTTCGACACCCTTGGTCCGGAATACGCCGCCCTCAACCTGACCATCCATCAGGTTCATGGCGGGCGAGCCGATGAAGCTGGCGACGAAAGTGTTGGCCGGGCGGTCGTAGATCTCGGTCGGGCTGCCGACCTGTTGCACGATGCCCTTTTTCATCACCACGACACGGTCGGCAAGCGTCATGGCCTCGATCTGGTCATGGGTGACATAGATCGTGGTGACGGCCAGTTCGTGGCTGAGATTCTTGATCTGCGCGCGGGTGGATACACGCAGCTTGGCGTCGAGGTTGGACAGCGGCTCATCCATCAGGAACACGTTCGGTTCGCGCACGATCGCGCGGGCCAGGGCGACCCGCTGGCGCTGACCGCCCGACAGTTCAGCGGGCTTGCGATGGAGAAAATCGTCCAGCTCGACCATGGCGCTGGCGCGGCGCACCTTCTCGTCATGGGTCGCGGGGTCGATCCCGCGGACCTTCAGCGGGAAGCGGATATTTTCATAGACATTCATGTTGGGGTAGAGGGCATAGCTCTGGAACACCATCGCCACGTCGCGGTCCTTGGGCTCAAGATCGTTGACCACCTTGCCATCGATCAGGATGTCGCCCTCGGTTACGTCCTCAAGCCCCGCGATCATGCGCATTGTCGTGGTCTTGCCGCAGCCGGACGGGCCAAGCAGAACCAGAAACTCGCGATCGGCAATCGTCAGATCGAAGTTGTGAACCCCAACAAACGATCCCCATCGCTTGCCGACATTGCGCAGTTGAATTTCCGCCATGAAGCCCCCCGGGAAGGAATCGTTTTGCATACGTTTGCAAAAGGGTATTCTTGGTTTACCAATTCTGGCAAGACATTTTTGCATACGTATGCAAATATGCCGGAAATCAGTGATTCACCCCCAGGCAATAACAGGCGCAAGATGCTGCAAAACAATGAAAAACAGATGAGCTTTCAAAAAGAGAAAGGTCTGGTGAAGGAGTTCTATGAGGACCTGCAGTTGGCCACCAACGACAAACTGTCAGATGTCATGGGGCGATTCTGTGCGCCGAATCTGCTGTGGCGCGGCTTTCACCCGTTCGGTCAGATTTCGGGGGTCCACGACGTAGCAGAAAACTTCTGGGGCCCGCTGCGAAACAGCCTCAAACGCATGCAGCGGCGTCAGGACATATTCTTTGCGGGGTGCAACTCGCTGACCGACGAGCGCGAGGTCTGGGTGGTTTCCATGGGCCATCTGATGGGTCTGTTCGACCATTCCTGGTTGGGCATTCGACCGACAGGCAAAATGGCGTTCCTGCGCTATTGCGAGTTCAACAAGGTGCAAGACGGCAAGATCGTCGAGACCGCGATGTATTTCGATATCCCGCATCTGATGGTGCAGGCTGGTCAGAACCCGTTTCCGCCCCAGACCGCAGCCCATCTTGTACAGCCCGGGCCCCTGACACACGACGGTATCCTTGGCACGGATCAACCCGCCGAAGAAGGGGAGCAGACTCTGGCGCTGATCAACGCCATGATTTCTGACCTGGGTCAGTGGAATAGTGGCCTGACCCTGAGCGAAGAGCTGAGCCGCACCTGGCATGACGACATGATCTGGTGGGGGCCCGAGGGAATTGGCGCCACCTACACGATTGAACGGTATGGCAAGCAACACGCCGGTCCCTTCCGCGCGGCATTCGCCGAGCGGTCAAAGACCAAACATGTCTGCCGGCTGGCCGAAGGTCACTACGGCGGTTTTTTCGGCTGGCCGAACTTCACGGCTGTTCCGACCGGAGGGTTCATGGGTATGCCGGCGACCCAAACGCCCGGTGAGTTTCGGGTGATCGACATCTATCGCCGCGCAGGCGACAAGCTGGCCGAGAACTGGATCTTCATCGACCTTCTGCACTTCTGGAAACAGCAGGGCGTGGACATACTGGAAAGAACCACGGGCATCGGATCGGCGCAGGTGTAGCCCGAGTGGCGGAATGGATGCAATGGGAGGGGATTTGGTGGAGCCTAGGGGAGTCGAACCCCTGACCTCTTGCATGCCATGCAAGCGCTCTCCCAACTGAGCTAAGGCCCCTTTCCGGTACCGCCTGTGCGGTGGACGGACGTTTATGAAACGACGTGCGCGAGTGCAAGACCAAAAAATCGGATTCGGTGAAAAAAGATGCGCGGCGCACGGGGCGCATCGGGGCGCGGGGCAGCCTGCGCCGCCCCGGCCGGATCACGAGTCTTCGTCTTCCGACGCGACGTCGGTGATGTCGTCCAACGAGACGTTGTCCTCGTCGTCGTCCTCAAGCAGATCGTCGTCTAGATCGACATCGACTGCGTCATCATCGTCCAGCAGTTCGTCATCGGACGAGGCTTCGCGCGCCTTGACCGACGCTGCATCTTCGGCGTCGGCTGCGATCATCCGGCTTTTGCCGGTTTCCAATTCCACGATCTCGCCGGTGTAGGGGCTGATGATCGGGTCCTTGTTCAGGTCATAAAACCGCTTGCCAGTGGTCGGACAAACGCGCTTTACGCCCCATTCTTCCTTGGGCATGTCAATTCCCCTTGATATCAGGTGAGTCGTATCAACGATTCAGGTCACCTGCCACATGCGGCGGGTACTGTCAAAGCCTTTGCGCCAAGGAGATCGCACCATGGGGCGACATTCATTGCCCGGACAGCCTCCCGTTGCGCTGACCTTGCGCAAATCGGCTCGGGCACGCCGCATAAGCTTGCGGATTTCCCAGTTGGATGGCCGGGTTACGTTGACTTATCCGCAGGGTGTGTCCGAATCCGAGGCAATCGGCTTTGCGCGCTCAAAGGAGGACTGGATCCGCCAGCATCTGGGCGCGCGGCCCGTTCCGGCGTCAGTCGGCTTCGGGGAAACCCTGCCGGTCGAAGGTGTGCCAAGGCGAATCGTACCGGCGGAGGGGCGCCGGGTCAGTTTGCACGCCGATCAGGTTGCGGTGCCCGAAGGGGCCGAGGCGCGGCGCCTCGCCCGCTTTTTGAAAGAGTTGGCACGTGATCGACTGACCGAAGCCTGCGACGACTATGCGGCCATGCTGGGGCGGGGCTACTCTAGCCTGACGATGCGCGATACACGGTCGCGGTGGGGGTCGTGCAGTGCAGCGGGAGGGTTGATGTTTTCGTGGCGGCTGATCCTGGCGCCCCCTGAAATCCTGCACTATGTCGCGGCTCATGAGGTCGCGCATCTGGCCGAAATGAACCATTCGGCGGCGTTCTGGGCGCAGGTCGAGCGGCTGTTCGGCCCGTACAAAGCGGCCCGGCACTGGCTGCGCGACAATGGGGCCGAACTGCACCGTTACAGGTTCGATGCGCCCGCCGGTTGACCTCACGGGGATTTGTGATCACATAAGGGCATGTTGACCACCCGCAGCTCCGACTCCCAGATCGCGACCCATGATCAGGTATACCGCGCCCTGCGGTCTCGAATCATGCATGGGGAAATTCCACCCGGTCAGGCGCTGACGCTGCGCGGAATAGGCAAGGAGTTCGGTGTGTCCATGACGCCGGCGCGCGAAGCCGTGCGCCGTCTGGCCGCCGAAGGGGCGCTGTTTCTGTCCAACTCGGGTCGGGTCTCCACGCCCGAACTCAGCAACGACCGGATCGAAGAATTGGCCGCGCTGCGGGCCCTGCTGGAGGTCGAGCTGGCCAGCCGTGCGCTGCCTCGGGCGCATATGGCTCTGATCGACCGGTTGCAGAGCATCAACATGACCGTGGCCGAAATGGTGACCAAGCGCGATGCGGTCGGCTACATCCGCACGAACCTCGAGTTTCACCGCACGCTTTATCTGCGGGCGCAGGCTCCGGCCATGCTTGCGATGGCCGAAACCGTCTGGCTGCAGCTTGGTCCGACCATGCGGGCTCTTTATGGCCGCCTGCGACGGACCGAGCCGCCGCATTACCACAAGCTGATCATCGCCGCTCTGAAGGCGGGGGACGAACCGGGTTTGCGGTTGGCGGTGCGATCGGATGTAACCCAGGGTCTGCGCCTGCTGGTCAGCTGAGCGGGCCTTTGCTCAAAGTGCGAAATCCAAACGGGCGGCGGTTGCGAAGCTAGCCTCAAGGCATTTGCTGCGCTACGCTGCTGCCAACAACAAACAAGAGCAGATTTCAGCCATGATCAATCGACGGACATTCTCACTGGGCCTCGGTGCAGGTTTCCTGAGCGCCTGCGCGGGCGGGTCCGCGCCAACCGGAACAACCGCATCGCGAATGCGGGCAGTGCCCAATGCCGGCTGGGATTCTTGGGTTGCAAGTTTCAAGGCGCGCGCGGCGGGGCAGGGTATTTCGCAAGCGACGATCGACCGGGCGTTTCAGGGGGCCGGTTACCTGCCAGATGTGATCGAACGCGACCGCAACCAGGTCGAGTTCAAGCGCTCGCTCGAAGACTATCTGGCCATCGCCGCGTCAGACGAGCGGATCAGTACCGGCAAGCAGATGCTGCAACGCCACAACGCGACCCTCACGCAGGTCGAGTCGCGCTATGGCGTGGACAAAGAGGTCGTGGTGGCGGTCTGGGGGCTGGAAAGCCGCTATGGGCAGCGGCGGGGAGATGTGCCCGTGATTTCGGCCCTTTCCACGCTGGCCTATGACGGGCGTCGCGGGGCGTTCTTTGAAAGCCAGCTGATTGCGGCGTTGAAGATCCTTCAGAACGGTGACACCTCCCCGGCGAACATGACCGGCAGTTGGGCCGGTGCCATGGGGCATACGCAATTCATCCCGACCTCGTATCTGGCCTACGCCGTGGATTTCACCGGAGACGGTCGACGCGACATCTGGTCCGACGATCCGACGGACTCGCTGGCTTCAACAGCCGCCTACCTGTCGCGAGCGGGTTGGGTGCGGGGCCAACCCTGGGGGGGTGAGGTCGGATCTGCAGCGGCAAATTCGGGCACACCGGTTGCAATTCTGCAGCCGCAGAAACCCGGGCCGCGCATAGCGGTGTTCCGCAATTTTCAGGTGATCAAACGCTACAACAACTCGGACAGCTACGCGATCGGGGTCGGGCACCTGTCCGATCGGATCGCCGGTGGCGCACCTTTTCAGGCGTCATTCGGGCCCGATGAAACCGGCCTGACGCTGGAAGATCGCAAAGAGTTGCAGCGGCGTCTGACTGCTGCCGGGTATGACACGCAAGGGGCTGATGGGGTGATCGGCAAGAACACCACCGCGGCCATCACCGCGTATCAGCAAGCCAAGGGCCTGCCCGTTACGGGCGTACCCTCGGTCAGCTTGTTGCGCTCTTTGGGTGGTTGACGGATCAGGCCGCCAGTCCCTTGGATCCGAGCTCCAGGAACTTCTGACGCCGGTCCTTGATCAGCGCGGCGGCATCCTTGCCGTTCAGATCCTTCAGCATCTTGGCGATCGCCTTGCCTACGGATTCGATCGTGGCCGGGCGGTCGCGATGCGCGCCACCTTTGGGTTCGGGGATGATCAGGTCGCAGACGCCCAGCTTTTGAAGGTCCTGCGCGGTCAGGCGCAGCGCCTCGGCGGCCTCACGCATTTTTTCGGCATCTTTCCACAGGATCGACGCGCAGCCCTCGGGCGAAATAACCGAGTAGATCGAGTGCTCCAGCATCGCTACCCGGTTGGCCGTGGCAAAAGCCACCGCGCCGCCCGAGCCGCCTTCGCCGATGATGACAGACACCAGCGGCACACCGATTTTCAGACACATCTCGGTTGAACGGGCGATCGCTTCGGATTGCCCGCGTTCTTCGGCGCCCTTGCCCGGATACGCGCCGGCAGTATCCACCAAGGTGATCACCGGCAGACCAAACCGACCAGCCATTTCCATAAGGCGCACGGCTTTGCGATAGCCTTCGGGGCGGGCCATGCCGAAGTTGCGCTCGATCCGCGATTTGGTGTCCGAGCCTTTTTCATGGCCGATCACCATCACCGGCTGATCATTGAACCGTGCCAGGCCGCCGATGACCGCCAGATCGTCGGCAAAATTTCGGTCGCCAGCCAGCGGGGTGAATTCGGTGAACAGGGCCTCGACATAATCCTTGCAGTGCGGACGTTGGGGATGGCGGGCTACCTGGCATTTTCGCCAGGGCGTAAGGTCCTTGTACAACTCGTCCAGCAACTTGGCCGCCTTGGCGTCCAGCGCGGCGGCTTCGTCCGCTACGTCCATCTCTTCGTTGGCGCGGGCCAGGGCGCGCAGCTCTTCGGCTTTGCCTTCAATCTCGGCCAGCGGTTTTTCGAAATCCAGATACTGGGTCATGACGCCTCTCAACGCGAAAGTTCTCCGCTATATGACCCGAGGTCGCCGCGGATGCAACTCGGCTCCGCATGTCAGGGTACGTTTCCCTGCGCGTGGCGAAAAGGTATGCGGGCCGGCGACCTCAGCCCGGCCACAGCACCGGGTACAACGAAATCACCAGAAGAACCGCCATCGACCAGTTGAAAACGGTCAGACGTCGCCGGTTGGTCAGCACGCGCGCCATCTGCTGGCCCAGAACCGTCCAGGTGCTAACTGATGGCAGGTTCACGCAGCCGAATACAATGGCAACCAGCGCAATGGCTTGCAGGGTCTGGCCCGGGGCATAGGCGGTCGTCGCCGTCAACGCCATGGCCCAGGCTTTGGGGTTCACCCATTGAAACGCCGCCGCCTGCAGA
This sequence comes from Ruegeria sp. CG3, assembly GCF_056537205.1. Taxonomy (NCBI): domain Bacteria; kingdom Pseudomonadati; phylum Pseudomonadota; class Alphaproteobacteria; order Rhodobacterales; family Roseobacteraceae; genus Ruegeria; species Ruegeria sp. CG3. The sequence goes on from NZ_JBQFRC010000005.1 coordinate 20,152, forward strand.
AACGTCATGGGTCGTCCGGCGTGTCCCGGGCCCTTGGCAGGAGCCGCATTGGCAATTCGCCACGCGAGGAATAGCAGATAGGCCACCGACGCGATTTTGAGGATCACGTGGCTGACGGGGTAGGCTTCGAACACCTGCACCAACCCTGCGCCGACCAACAAAACCATCAGCATGAAACCCAGGCCGATACCCAGCATATGGGGGATCGTCCGCCGGAACCCGAAATTCGCCCCTGAGGCCATGAGCATCAGATTGTTCGGCCCCGGGGTGATGGACGAGACAAAGGCAAAGGCGACCAGCGCAAGTAGAATGTCGTAAGTCATGGCGCAAAGATCGCCCAAGTTTGGTCAAATGAAATTGCGATTTCGCGCTCGATTACATAAAGCTTGCAACAAATGGCGAATATTGATCTCAAGAATCAGCAAATATTGCAAGAGCTGGCCCGGAATGGCCGGATCAGCAACCTTGAACTGGCGGACCGCGTAGGGCTTTCGCCGTCTGCCTGTCTGCGCCGGGTTCAAGAGCTTGAGCGGTCGGGCGTTATCATCGGGTATCGCGCCGTTTTGAACCCTGCGGCGATGGGCGTCGGTTTTGTCGCCTATATCGGCGTCGGACTGGGTGAGCATACAAAGGCCGCTCAGGAAGGTTTTGAAAAAGCGGTGCAATTGGCGCCCGAAGTGGTCGAATGCCACAATATCACCGGTACGATCGAATACTTGCTGCGGGTGGAGTGCGCTGACCTGTCGACCTACAAGACCTTCCATACCGACGTATTGGGCACGTTGCCCCATGTCACCTCGATCACGTCCTACGTGGTCATGGGATCCCCGAAAGACCTGAGGTCCTGAGCTTGAGCCCACTGTCGCTAGGACCTTGCAGGCATGTGTGTCCCGGAATATCGTCGGCCTGAAAGCGCCAGAAATTCGGCATCAGATCGAACAGGGCGCGATGTCAGGGAGACACGATCATGAGTTTTGTTCGGACAGGCGTATTGGCGGCCGTGGTGGCGATGGTCGCCGGTGCCGCATTTGCCGCGCCTTTGAAATTGCAGCCCGCCAACCCGCAGCCCAATCCCAAGGCGGGGTTGAACGTGAAATATGTTGGGCAGGGTACTCAGAGAAAGATCCGCGATCTGAGCCAGGCCAAAAGCGTGTTGTCCAAGGCCAAGCCGGGCAAACCACTGCGCGGGCTGGACTATGCCGACACCAACAAGGGCGAGCCGGTTCTGACGTTCACGGACCCATACAACGTTGCCGCTGAAATCACCGGGTACATGCGCTTTGATTCTCCAGGCATTTACGAACTCGAAACCTGGTCCAATGACGGGCTCGAGGCCTATGTCGGTGGCCAGCAGATCGGCCGTGTCACTGGGATCCAGGGGTGTGAAGCCAACCAGCGCACCGAGGTCGAAGTTCCAAAGGCGGGCTGGTACCCTCTGAAGATCATCTATTTCCAGAAGCTGGGAACGTCCTGCCTGATGATGAAATCCGGCAAGCAGGGTGAGAAGTTTACCTGGACCCCAAACAACGTGTTCGGCCGCTGAGGCCAACCGAAGTCAGGAAAAGGCGCTCGGAACGAGCGCCTTTTTTCGTAAGTCCCTGTCAGCCGTTTGCGGCGATCAGCTCGGCCTGTGCTACGATCACCTCGGCCTGCTTGATCGAGGCGATGTCGACCAACCGCCCCTTGTAGACGGTAGCGCCTTCGCCCTTGGCCTTGGCTTGCTCCATCGCGGCCAGAATCTCGCGCGCTTCGGCCACCGCCTCGTCCGACGGGGTGAAGACTTGATTGGCCAGCGCGATCTGCTTGGGGTGGATCGCCCATTTGCCGACCATGCCCAGCGTCGCCGAACGGCGCGCCTGCGCGATATAGCCTTCGTCGTCCGAGAAGTCGCCGAACGGCCCGTCGACCGGCAGCACCCCATGGGTGCGGCAGGCAGCCACGATGGCAGCCTGGGCCCAGTGCCACGGGTCCGACCAGTATTTCTGACCCTCGCGCAGCATATAATAGTTTTCCTGCGTGCCGCCGATCCCCGTGGTCTGCATCCCCATCGAGGCGGCGAAATCGGCCGCGCCCAGGCTCATGGCCTGCAGGCGTGGAGAGGAGGCCGCGATGTCCTCGACATGGGCGATGCCGGCGGCGGATTCGATGATGACTTCAAAGCTGATGGGCTTGGTGCGGCCCTTCGCGCGTTCGATCGCAGTGACCAGAGCGTCAACCGCATAGACATCCTCGGCGCAGCCCACCTTGGGGATCATGATCTGATCCAGCTGGTCGCCGGCCTGTTCCAGCAGGTCAACGACATCGCGGTACCAATAGGGCGTATCCAGCCCGTTGATGCGCACCGACATGTACTTGTTTCCCCAGTCCACGGTGTTCAGCGCCTCGATCACATTGGCGCGGGCGGTGTCCTTGTCAGACGGGGCCACCGAATCTTCGAGGTCGAGGTTGATCACGTCCGCGGCCGAGGCGGCCATCTTGGGGAACAGCTTGGTGTTGGAACCAGGGCCGAACAGCTGACAGCGGTTTGGTCGCGCCGGGGCGGCGGGTTGGATACGAAAGCTCATCGGCACCTCGTTGGGTAATGAAATTGCGATTTCAGTTGGCAATTGGGTATTAAATTGCGCGACCTTGCGCAAGCCTGATTGTGCAACTGCGGCAATGCTGTTGCAGAAAGCTGTGCGCAACCCCCGGAACGCGGCGGTCAAAGTTTCATCGTTTTGAAAATTTCGAAGCTTTTTGCGCCGCGCGGGGGAATCTTGCAAAATTCTCCGGCCGAGGTGCGGGAGGTCGGAGGAAAACGAGAAACGCTCGTTGACGGCCTTCAATAGGTTGGGGCGGAAGAAAAGGAGAGCGCGCGATGATCGAGACACCGTATCTGCTGTTTTTGGGCGATGCCCCCGACCAACTGGCCGCCAAGGTCGCGATCGGCATTCGGGACTGGCGCCCGGAAAACGCCGTGGGTCAGCTGCGGATGGAGGGCTGCAAGGCCGATCTGGGCCTGACCGACATGACCCTGGCCGAAGGCAAGGCCGCCGGCGCCAAGACGCTGGTGATCGGTGTCGCGAACCGCGGTGGCGTCATCAGCCAGGCCTGGAAAGAGGTCCTGATCGCCGCGCTGGAAATGGGCTATGACCTGGCCTCGGGCCTGCACAACCTGCTGCGCGACGAAGGCGATCTGGTGGCCGCCGCCCAGACCCATGGATGCACCCTGCACGACGTTCGCGTGCCTACGGTGGGCTATCCGATCGCCAACGGGCGCAAGCGCAGCGGCAAGCGCTGTCTTGCGGTGGGCACCGATTGTTCGGCGGGCAAGATGTACACCGCCATGTCGATGGATGCCGAGATGCGCAAGCGCGGCATGAAATCGACCTTCCGCGCCACCGGCCAAACCGGCATTCTGATCACCGGGCAGGGCGTTCCGCTTGACGCCGTGGTGGCCGATTTCATGGCCGGTTCCGTCGAATACCTGACGCCCGAGAACGATCCCGATCACTGGGATCACATCGAGGGGCAGGGGTCGCTGTTCCACGTCTCGTATTCCGGCGTGACCATGGCGCTGATTCATGGCGGTCAGCCGGATGCCCTGGTCCTGTGCCACGAACCGACACGCACCCATATGCGCGGTCTGCCGGAATACTCCTTGCCGACGCTGGAACAACTGCGCGACACGGCCCTGCCTTTGGCGCGCGTGGCGAACCCCGCCTGTCAGGTCGCGGGTGTGTCGATCAACACCCAGCACCTCAGCGAGGAGGACGCGAAAGCCTACATCGCCAAGGTCGAGGCCGAGATGGGTCTGCCGACCACGGATCCGTACCGGTTCGGCGCGGGCAAGCTGGTGGACGCGCTGGCCGCGATGTGATCCAACCGGGGCACCGATGGCGGGGATATCTGCCTCCGGCGCTGGAAACTGCAAAGACAAAGGAGTGGGCGCGTGCAGATCGACGTCTCTCGTGATGTGTTCCGGCTGGCGCAGGTGTTCACCATCTCGCGCGGGTCGCGGACCGAGGCAAAGGTATTGACGGTGCGCCTGACGGATGGGGCGCATCAAGGCTGGGGCGAATGTGTGCCTTATGCCCGGTATGACGAAACGCTGGAGTCGGTCGAGGCCGAAATCCGCGGTTTGCCCGACGCGTTCACGCGCCAGTCGCTGATGGACCTGCTGCCCGCGGGTGCCGCGCGCAATGCGGTGGATTGCGCCCTGTGGGACCTTGAGGCCAAGCGGGCGGGCAAGCGCGCCTGGGAACTGGCCGGCCTGCCCGCGCCCAAGCCCGAGATCACCGCTTATACCCTGTCGTTGGACACGCCCGACGCCATGCGGGCGCAGGCGGCGAAGAACGCGCATCGTCCGCTGTTGAAGATCAAGCTGGGCACGCCCGACGACATGCCGCGGCTCGAGGCCGTGCGGGCCGGGGCGCCGGATGCGAAGATCATCGTGGATGCCAACGAGGGCTGGTCGGCCGAGGTCTATGCCGATCTGGCGCCGCATCTGGTGCGGTTGGGCGTCGCGCTGGTCGAACAGCCGCTGCCCGCCGGCGATGACGAGGCGCTGATCGGGCTGGAGCGCCCGGTGCCGGTCTGCGCCGACGAAAGCTGCCACGATCGCGCCAGCCTGCCCGGATTGAAGGGCAAATATGACGTGATCAACATCAAGCTGGACAAGACCGGCGGTCTGACCGAGGCGCTGGAACTGCGCCGCGGGGCGCAGGCCGAGGGCTATGGCATCATGGTGGGTTGCATGGTCGGCAGCTCTTTGGCGATGGCGCCTGCGACACTGGTGGCGCAGGGCGCGCTGGTGACGGACCTTGACGGCCCGCTTCTGTTGGCCGAAGACCGCGACACCCCGCTGGTTTTCGACGCGGCCGGAGTACACCCGCCGCAGGCGGCGCTCTGGGGGTGACGCGCTGAGGCGAGGAATGGGCGCAGCCCAAGGACGAGAAGGATATGACATGACCCGCACCGTTTACGTGAACGGCGAATACCTGCCCGAGACCGAAGCCAAGGTCTCGATCTTCGACCGAGGCTTTCTGATGGCGGATGCCGTCTATGAGGTGACCAGCGTGCTGGACGGCAAGCTGATCGACTTCGAAGGGCACGCGGTGCGCCTGAAGCGGTCGCTGGACGAATTGCAGATGGCCGAACCCTGCAGCAAGGACGAGCTGCTCGAGATCCACCGCAAGCTGGTCGAGCTGAACGGCATCAACGAGGGGCTGGTTTATCTGCAGGTCACCCGCGGCAGCGACGGCGACCGCGATTTCGTCTTCCCCTCGGTCGACACCAAGCCGACGCTGGTTCTGTTTACCCAGAACAAGCCCGGGCTGGCTGACAACCCGGCGGCGAAGAAAGGGGCCAAGATCATCTCGATCGAGGATATCCGCTGGGGCCGCCGCGACATCAAGACGGTGCAACTGTTGTACCCGTCCATGGGCAAGATGATGGCCAAGGCCGCAGGGTGCGATGATGCCTGGATGATCGAAGACGGGTACGTGACCGAGGGCACCAGCAACAACGCCTATATCGTCAAGAACGGCAAGATCGTTACCCGCCCGCTGTCAAACGACATTCTGCACGGGATCACCCGCAAGGCGGTGCTGCGCATGGCGACCGAGGCGCAGATGGAAGTCGAGGAGCGCCTGTTCACGATCGACGAAGCAAAAGAGGCCGACGAGGCCTTCACCACCTCGGCCAGCGCTTTCGTGATGCCGGTGGTCGAGATCGACGGCGTAGCGCTGGGCGACGGCACGCCGGGCCCGATCGCCACGCGCCTGCGCGAGATCTATCTGGACGAAAGCCTGAAGGCAGCGATCTGAATTCAAAGGCCCGCCGATCTGGCGGGCCCTTTCGTTATGGTGTCAGTCTTTTTTGCCCACGTTCTCTTCGAACGCGACCTTGAAGGCGGCCTGTTTTTCGGGGCTGGCCGCGGTCTGGTATGTGGATTTCCACTCATCCATGGTCATGCCATAGAAAATTTCGCGGGCTTCGCCCTTGCCCATTTCGATGCCTTTTTCATTGGCCGCCTCTTGATACCACCGTGCCAGGCAGTTTCGGCAGAACCCGGCCAAGTTCATCATGTCAATGTTCTGAACGTCGGTGCGGTCCTGCATCAGGTGTTTCTGCAGACGGCGGAAAGCGGCGGCCTGAAGTTCGATCTCGGTCTGGGGGTCCATGGTCGGGCTCCGGTTTGAAGGGATTTGATCCAGACCTAGCAAGCCCGAGGCCATTGCACAACGCGCGCCGGTTCAGACCAGCTTGAGGGCAATCCAGGGCATCAGGCAGAAGATCAGGGTCAGTATCTTGTAGTTCGCAAGATACTTGAAATAGGCCTTTCTGACCTCGGCCTTTTCCATCTGGAACATGCGGCCGTGAATGGCAGCGATGCGGTCCTGCAGGGCCACCACCATCAGGGTCGACAGCAGCAGGACCGCAAAGTTCAAAACGGTCATCCAGCCGAAAAAGGCTGTCAGGGTTTCAGGTGTCATGACGGCCTCCTTTCACCCCGAAAAATGGGGGCCGCCCGCGCGCCGCGCAAGAGGACAGGCGTCGTTTGGTCGCGGATTTTCCAGCGTTACAGCCCGCTTGCGGCCAGCGCGTCCTGCAGGATCGGCGCCAGCCGCTCGGCCCAGGCGCGTTGCCCGGAATGATCGGCGATCAGGTCGTTGCGCAGCTCGATCAGTGCGTTGGGACGGCCAAAAGCGGTGGCGTGCCGGTCGATCGCATCCCCGGGCAGTACGCCGGTATAAGGTTCGTTGACGCCGACGCACAGATCCTCCTCGGCCCGCAGCCGGTCGATCAGCGGGGCCGAGAACCGCTCGTCTGCGGTGTGCAAGATACCGACATGCCAGGGGCGCGGCGGGCGGCCCCGCAACTGGCGCGTGAAGGAATGCATCGAAACGATAACAGCGTGGGGCAGCGCGGCCGTCTTGGCCAGCGCCTCGTGATAGGGGCGATAGCACAGGTTCAGGCGCCGTTCGCGTTCGGCGGCGTCGGCGTGACGGTTGGCTGGAATGATCGACCCGTCATACAGTTTCATCAACAGCGTCGGGTCGTCCTCGCCCCGGTTAGGGTCGATCACCAGCCGCGAGAAATTGGCCGCGATCACCGGCGCGTTCAGGATCTCGCCCAGATGTTTCGACACCTCGTAGGCGCCTACGTCATAGGCGATGTGGCGCTCCATGTCCTCACGCGGGAGGCCCAGATCGCCGCCGTTGATCTGCGGCGGGACGGTGTTGGTGGCATGGTCGCACGTGATCAGCCAGCGGGACGGGCGATCCGCCCCGTGCACGTAAAACGGAGTGTATGTCATGAGCCTGTCATCTAGTTTGCCGCAGGTGTAGGACAGTTGCCTCGGAAAGGGAATTGCGCAATAAGCAAACCGACCATTGTTTGCGGTAACATTCGACCATCAAGGAGAGCAAGATCGATGCGACGCCTGAGAAATGTGAAAATCGTGGCGACGCTGGGCCCGGCGTCCAACGACTATGATATGATCCGTGCTCTGCACGAGGCCGGCGCCGATGTTTTCCGCCTGAACATGAGCCATGGCAGCCACGACGAAATCCGTGAACGCCACCGGATCATTCGTCAGATCGAAAAGGACCTCGACAGCCCGATCGCCATTCTGGCTGACCTTCAGGGCCCGAAACTGCGGGTCGGTGTGTTTGCGAATGATGCAGAAGAGTTGGTCGAAGGTGCCGCGTTCCGTCTGGATCTGGATGAAACTCCGGGCGATGTCAGCCGGGTCTGCCTGCCGCATCCCGAGATTTTTCAGGCGTTGGAAGCGGGGGCGCATCTGCTGGTCAACGACGGCAAGATCCGGCTTGTGGTTGAGAAATGCGGCCCCGATTTCGCGGATTGCAAAGTTGAAATCGGCGGAACCATCTCGAACCGCAAGGGTGTGAACGTGCCGGACGTGGTGCTGCCGCTGGCAGCCCTGTCCGAAAAGGACCGGGACGATCTGGAGTTCGTTTGCCAGCTGGGTGTCGACTGGCTTGCGCTGAGCTTCGTGCAGCGGGCCAAGGACGTGTACGAAGCGCGCGCCCTGGCCGACGGCCGCGCCGCCATCCTGTCCAAGATCGAAAAACCCGCCGCGGTCGAGGCGTTCGACGAAATTCTCGACGCATCGGACGGCATCATGGTCGCCCGTGGCGATCTGGGGGTCGAACTCCCGGTCTCGGCCGTGCCTCCGATTCAAAAGCGACTGGTCCGCAAGTGCCGCGCCGCCGCCAAGCCGGTGATCGTTGCCACCCAGATGCTGGAAAGCATGATCGAAAGCCCGATGCCCACTCGCGCCGAAGTGTCGGACGTCGCCACCGCCATCTATGAGGGAACCGACGCCATCATGCTGAGCGCCGAGTCGGCCGCGGGCTCGTATCCGATCGAGGCCGTTCAGACCATGAACAAGGTCGCGATCGAGGTCGAAGCCGACCCAACCTACAAACAGATCATCGACGCCTCGCGCCAGACCAAGGGAACGACCGTTGCCGACGGTATCGTGGCCGCAGCCCGTGAAATTGCCGAAAAGACCGACATCAAGGCGATCTGCTGCTTTACCCAAAGCGGCACCACCGCACTGCTCACCGCCCGCGAGCGTCCCGGTGTCCCGATCATCGCCATGACGTCGCTGCGGGGCACCGCGCGGCGTCTGTGCCTCAGCTGGGGCTGTCACTGCGTGATGACGCCCGAGCTCGAGCGGTTCAAAAGCGCCGTGGTCAATGCGGCGCGCGCAGCGCGTGCCAGCGGGTTTGCCGGCGCCTCGGATCAGATCGTGGTGACCGCCGGTGTTCCGTTCAACGTGCCAGGCTCGACCAACATCCTGCGCGTCGCCCCCTGCGACGAGCGTCTGATCTACTCGACGGATCCCGAATAGGATCAGCCACCCGGTCCGCCGGGTCTTGCTTTGGCGCCGACAGGTTCTTTGACGGTCTCCATCACCGTGAAAGAGCTTGTCTGGTGTATCCCCGGAAGCTTGTTGATCTTGTCGCCCAAAACCGTTCGGAAATGCGCGATGTCGCGTGTCCGAACGGTCAGCATGTAGTCGAATGATCCGGCGACCATCAGGCAGGTTTCGATTTCAGGTACCCGTCGCACGGCCTCGTTGAAACGGTCCAGCGAGTGTTCGGCTGTGGCCGTCAGCGAAACCTGCACCACCGTCAAGTGCCCCAGCCCCAGCCTCTCTTTGTCGATCACCGCGCTGTAGCCGGTGATGTACCCGCTCTTTTCCAGCCGTTTCACCCGCTCGGAACACGGCGTGTTGGTCAGGTTTACTCGGGCCGCCAGTTCGACTATTGGCAGGCGTCCATTGGCCTCAAGCTCGGCCAATATCCGTTGATCGATCTTATCCAAATCCCTGTCCATCAGGCAATTTCCCTGCGTTTTTGAGGTCTGGCGGCATATTTTCCTGAAAATAGACCGAAAAAATCTCCTATTCCTAGTGATTTTTCCTGATACTTGACCGAAGGGCAGTCTTGTAAAACGAGTTCCAGGTTCCGGCTGCCCTGCCGGGGGCACGGGCCCCGGCCAAATCAACAAAAACGGAGGAACGAGATGACAACGAAAATTGTCATAGGACTGGACGGGACAGAGACCGGGGATCGCGCGGTCGGCTTTGCCAAGGATCTGGCAAGTCGGATTGGATCGTGTGAACTGCTGGTTGCCTATGTCATCGAATGGTCGCCCTATACTTTCCAAACTCCCGAGGAAAACGCCTTGCGGCACAAGCGGCGCGAGGAGGAGATCGCGCTTGCCACCAGTCGCGTGGTGGAACCCGCCGTCGAGGCCCTGAAGGCCGCAGGCTTCAGCGCCCGCGGTATTGTCCGCCATGGCGATGTGGCCGAAACGCTGAACGCGATCACGGTCGAAAACGGCGGATCGCAGATCGTCGTGGGGCGATCCTCGGCTGACGGCATCAAAAAGCGAATCTTCGGCAGTTCGACCCAGAATTTGGTCATGCACGCCGACGTTCCGGTCACAGTCGTGAACTGACGGGAGGAGCAGACATGAAATCGATCAAAACCCTGGGCCTGTCCGGTGCGGCCGCGGCCCTGCTGGCCAACCCCGCATTTGCGCAGGAGGCCCCCGGTCTGGATGAAAAGATCAACCAGACTTTCGCGAATCTGACGGGCCCCTTCGTCAGCTTCATCTTCGCACCTTTTCCGGGGACGAGCTTTCCCTGGATCGTGATGTGGCTGGTCGTGGCCGCAACGGTGTTCACGCTGTACTTCGCCTTTGTGCAGATGCGGTTCTTCAGCCATGCGATCAGCCTGGTCAAAGGTGACTATTCCGACCCCAACGATGCGGGCGAGGTCAGTCACTTCCAAGCGCTGGCAACGGCCCTGTCCGGTACGGTCGGCCTGGGCAACATCGCGGGCGTCGCGGTGGCAGTTGGCATCGGCGGACCCGGTGCGACCTTCTGGATGATCCTCGCCGGCCTTCTGGGCATGGCGTCGAAATTCACCGAATGTACGCTGGGTGTGAAGTACCGCAACGAGTACGAAGACGGCACCGTTTCGGGCGGCCCGATGTACTACATGTCCAAGGGCTTTGCCGAGCTGGGTCTGCCCGGCGGCAAGATCCTGGCGGTCCTGTTCTCGATCTTCTGTATCCTTGGCGCGCTGGGCGGGGGCAACATGTTCCAGGCCAACCAGGCGCACCAGCAGATCGCGGGTATCGTCGGTGACTATCCCGGTTGGATCACCGGCCTGGTCTTCGCGGCCGTGGTGTTCATGGTCATCGTGGGCGGCCTGAAGTCGATCGCCCGCGTGACCGAGAAGGTCGTGCCGTTCATGGGCATCCTGTATGTCGCCGCTGCGCTGGTCATCATCATCATGAACGCCGACATGATCGGCTGGGCCTTCGGTCAGATCTTCGCTGGTGCCTTCACCGGTCTGGGTGTCGCCGGCGGCATGGTCGGTGCTCTGATCCAGGGCTTCAAGCGCGCCGCATTCTCGAACGAGGCAGGCGTTGGCTCGGCGGCCATTGCACATTCGGCTGTCCGTACCAAAGAGCCGATCACCGAAGGCTTTGTTTCACTGCTCGAGCCGTTCATCGACACCGTGGTGATCTGCACCATGACCGCGCTGGTGATCATCATCACCCAGCAGCTGGTGATCGACCCGGCAACCGGCCTGTACGTGCTGAACGAAGCCGGCACGGCGATCGCAACCGTGGATGGCAACTCGGGCGTCAGCCTGACTTCGGCCGCCTTCGGCAGCGCCTTCAGCTGGTTCCCCTACATCCTGGCCATCGCGGTGATCCTGTTCGCCTTCTCGACCATGATCAGCTGGTCCTACTATGGCCTGAAGGCCTGGACCTATCTGTTCGGCGAGGGCCACACCAAGGAGCTGGCGTTCAAGCTGATCTTCTGCATCTTCGTGGTGATCGGGGCTGCGGCCAACCTGGGCCCGGTCATCGACTTCTCGGACGCGGCGATCTTTGCCATGGCCGTGGTCAACGTCTTTGCGCTCTACTTCCTGATGAAAGTGGTGCGTCAGGAGCTGGCCTCGTACAGCGCGCGACTGAAAAGCGGCGAAATCCGCAAGTTCGCCGACTGATGACACCAACCGGGGCGGCCCTGCTGCCCCGGTTCCCGACCCCGGTGCAAAAAGCACCCGAACGGGTCAAAAACCCCTTGCCAGCATGACCGAACTTGCGTAAACGGCGCATCTGATCGCGCGACCGGCCGATGTGGCATGCCGAGTCGCGTTTCGGACCGAACCCTGAAAGGAGACGGAAATGCCCAAGATGAAGACCAAATCGAGCGCCAAGAAGCGCTTCAAGGTGACCGCGACCGGTAAGGTCATGTCGGCTCAGGCCGGCAAGCGGCACGGCATGATCAAGCGGACCAAGAAGTTCATCCGCGACGCCCGTGGCACCACCACCCTGTCCGCCCCCGACGCCAAGATCGTCAAGGGCTACATGCCCTACGACCGCTAAGAGGAGATACCGATATGTCCCGCGTTAAAGGTGGAACCGTAACTCACGCCCGTCACAAGAAGGTCATCAAGGCCGCCAAAGGTTACTATGGCCGCCGCAAGAACACCTTCAAGGTTGCCCGTCAGGCCGTCGACAAGGCCAACCAGTACGCAACCCGCGACCGCAAGAACCGCAAGCGCAACTTCCGCGCCCTGTGGATCCAGCGCATCAACGCCGCTGTTCGTTCGCATGACGAAGCTCTGACCTATTCCCGCTTCATCAACGGCCTGAACCTGGCCGGTATCGAAGTGGACCGCAAAGTCCTGGCCGATCTGGCCGTGCACGAACCGGAAGCGTTCGGCGCGATCGTCGCCAAGGCACAGGCCGCTCTGACCGCCTGATCCTCTTTCGAGAGACAGTGAAAGAAAGGCCGTCCCGTTCGGGGCGGCTTTTTTCTTTGGATCGACCAGATTGGATTTCGCATAAACCAAGTATGGGATTCCGTCATGGTCACTACACGCATTTGATGTAATCATCTACTGAGTTTCACTTATGAATTGAATGCGGAATACTGAAATGCCTATTTGCCAAAGACTTACACAAGCCCTTCTTGTCTTGACGGCAGTGGCGATTTGCCACCCGACAGTGGCAAGATCACAGGACACGATCACCGAACCTGACCTTCCTGACGTTTTGGTTGAAACCTTTGATGGCGACGACACGACGCTCATGCTGGGTGGGCAGATCGACTTTCAATCGGCCAAGCCGCCCTGGGCTGTTTATGTGGCCGATAAAAAATTCGTCATGGAGAACAGACAGGATGCGCGTAGCCTTCAGTTCAACGATGTGGCGTGGGTGAAGTTTCCCGGCTCGGATTCGTTGGAGAGCACGCAGGACATGGTAATCTCTGCCGTGGTGGACGGAGAGTTCAGCGGCAAAAGCGGTGTGGGCATTCTGGTTGGCAGCGGAAAGTCCGGGAAGTATGTGGCGTTCACTGTGGACGACAAAGGGCGCTATCACGTACTGCAAAAGGACGGTCGCCAATTGCGGCTGGTACACGCGGACAGACATGACGCGATACGTGTCGGCGCCCCGAACAAGCTGACCTTCCAGGTCCGTGGGGCGCATGTGGTTTTCTTTGCCAACGGGACCAAGGTCGTTCAAACGCTGTTCTCAAAGCGAACGTCCACGAACCCCGGCCAGGGCGCTCGTGCGGGGATAGGCCTGGCAGCCTTTGGAACTGGCCGTTTCGAATTTGATGAAGTCGAAATCAAAAGGGCGAACTGACGCACAAAAACGCAGGTTGCACGAACTGGAGCTGCTTGGTGGGGTGGTTTCTAGGGTACTTGCCCCTCTGGCCTCCTCATTCAGTAAACAGTGAAAGAAAGGCCGCGCTACAAGGGGCGGCTTTTTTTGATGCCTGAGTGCCTGCTTTTTTGCGCAGGCAGACAATTAGACCAAAAACCGCTAGGCTTGCACGTGCTGAATTGACCAACATTGGTTTTGCGAGTGCCATGCTTGAATTTGATGCAGCAACAACGCGTCTACTCGATAGCGTGTATCAAGGTGCCGATGTCACCCGGCGGCGGCGAGGGTCTTTTGACGCGTTGCGACCAGCCCCGGGTGATACCATTGCGGACGTTGGATGCGGCAACGGTCTTTTGACAGCAGAGCTCGCGCGGGCGGTTGGTCCGACCGGGCGTGTTTTGGGGATCGATCCAAGTGAGGCGATGCGGAGTTCCGCCAAAAACCGCTGCCATGAATATGACTGGGTCCAGATCATGGAGGGTGAGGCAGGCCAACTTCCGGTCGAGGATGCGTCACTCGACAAGGCGGTATCGGTTCAGGTTTACGAGTATTTAGACGACATTGCCGCCGCGGTGGCGGAGGCCCATCGCTGTCTCAGGACGGCTGGTCTGCTTGTCGTGGGCGACATCCATTTCGACAGTCTGGTTTGGTACAGTGATGATCCGGCAAGAATGGATCAGATGATAAAAGCCTGGGACGAGCACTTTGTCGGGAGAGACGTGCCCGCACGACTGCCACCGATATTGAGAGACGCGGGTTTCACTGTGGAAAGCATCACGCCGATCACGATTTGCGATAACGAACTCCGGCCAGATGGGCTGGCCAATATGATGATCACCCTGATGAAAAGGTTTGCCGAGTCCAACAAGCTCGTTCCGGATCAGGAAGCCAAGGAATGGGCGGATGAGCAGAGATCCTTGGCCGCGAGGGGCCGGTTTTTCTTTTCGCTAACTCATTTTGTCATCAGCGGGCGCAAATCCTAGACTTTGGTCTGGATGCGCTGATTGACTCAAACAAAGGCTATTGCCTGAGCAAATGGAGCTAAAAAAAGAAACCGGCGCGAAGAACGCCGGCTTCACTTGGTCTTTTATCCCGCGCTGGGTTTACCCGAACACACGCCCCAGTGCGCCATCAACCGCATCGGTGATTTGGTCGATGTCGTCCGCCGTGGCGATCAAAGCCGGAGAGAAGCATAGCGTGTTGTTGCGGCCGGGGACCGAGCGGTTGGTGACACCGATGATTACCCCTTGCGCCATGCAATCGGCCACGACCGCTTGGGCCAGCTTTTCATCCACCGGTTCTTTGGACGCCCGATCCGCGACCAGTTCGGCACCCAGGAACAGGCCCTTGCCGCGCACGTCGCCGATGACCTTGTGCTTGTCCATCAGTGCCTGCAGGTTGCCCATCATGCGATCCCCCATCGCTGCGCAATTGCCCAGCAGGTTCTCGTCTTCGATGATGCGCATGTTCTCGATCGCCGCCGCCGGCCCGGCGGTGCAGCCGCCAAAGGTCGAGATGTCGCGGAAATAGTTCATCGGGTCCGCGGCATCGTCTTTGAACATGTCAAAGACTTCCTCGGTGGTCACCATGCAGGCAATCGCGGCATACCCCGAGGCCACGCCTTTGGCCATGGTCACGAAATCGGGTTTCACGCCGTATTGCTGGTACCCGAACCAGGTACCCGTGCGGCCAACGCCGCAGACGACCTCGTCGATATGTAGCAGGATGTCGTACTTTTTGCAGATCTCCTGCACGCGCTGCCAGTAGCCTTCAGGCGCTTCGATCACGCCGCCGCCGGCGGTCACCGGCTCAAGGCACAGCGCGCCTACGGTGTCGGGACCTTCGCGCAGGATCACCGCTTCGATCTGATCGGCGGCCCATTCGCCAAAGTTCTCTTCGGGTGCGCCGTCCAGTTCGTGCTTGCGGTATTCCATGGAGTGCGGAACGCGCACGAAATCCGGCGCAAAGGGGCCGTATTGCGCGTTGCGCTCATCCTGACCGCCCGCCGACATCGCCGCCAGGGTCGAGCCGTGATAATCGCGGTCGCGATACAGGATCTTGGTCTTCTTGCCGCCGTACTTCTTGTGGGCGATCTGGCGGACCATCTTGAACGCCTTCTCGTTCGCCTCGCTCCCCGAGTTGGTGTAGTAGACCCGGCTCATGCCTGGCATCTTCTCGATCAGCTTTTCGGCGAAAAGCGCCCCGGGGATCGAGCCCGCCGAGTTCGCAAAATAGCACAGCTTCATCAGCTGGTCGTAGACCGCCTTGCAGATGGATTCGCGGCCATAGCCCACGTTCACCGTCCAGACGCCGCCCGAGACGGCATCCAGGTGTTCCTTGCCTTTCTGATCCCAGACGCGCATTCCCTTGCCTTCGACGATGATGCGCGGATCGTTCGTCTCGAACGGCTTGTGCTGGATCAGATGGTGCCAGATATGGGCGCGGTCGGCCTCGACCACGCGGGAAAGATCGTTTTCGTTGAACGTGCCGTCCATGACATGTCCTTTCAGTAAGACGCGACGCGCGGGAATCACAATGCCCGGCGGGCGCGGATGAACCAGATACCGCAGATCAGCCCGAAAGCCCGGTACGCAGTAGGGCCAGATTACCCGATCGCGTAGCTCCAGTATATTCGCCTCGCGTATTTTTACGGGTTTGTTTTGCGGCAACCTTTGTGCTCAATACGAAAAATCCGACGAATTGGGGAGGAGAGGCGGATGGCGACCCACAGCATTTATCAGCGCGATCTGGACAAAGGCCCGGCCAATTTCACGGCCCTGTCCCCGCTTAGTTATATCGAGCGGACGGCGGCCGTTTACCCGGACTATCCGGCCGTGGTCTATGGCGACCGACGCTATAGCTGGGCGCAGACCTATGCGCGCTGCCGCCGGTTGGCCAGCGCGTTGGCTGCGCGTGGGGTGGGCAAGGGCGATACGGTGTCGATCATTGCCGCCAACATCCCCGAAATGTACGAGGCGCATTTCGGCGTACCCATGGCCGGCGCGGTGTTGAACACCATCAACACAAGGCTCGATGCCCCGATCATCGCCTTCATCCTGAACCACGCCGAATCCAAGGTGCTGCTGGTCGATCCCGAATTCTCGGGCGTGGTGAATCAGGCGCTGGAGCAGGTGGATCACGACATTCTGGTGATCGACATCGAGGACCCGAGTTTCGACGGTGGCGAGAAGCTGGGCGCGCTGACCTATGACGACCTGCTGGCCGAGGGCGACCCGGAATTTTCTTGGTCTCTGCCTGCCGATGAATGGGACGCGATCACGCTGAACTATACCTCGGGCACCACGGGCAACCCCAAGGGTGTCGTCTATCACCACCGTGGCGCGGCGCTGAACGCCACCTCGAACATCCTGACCTGGGGCATGCCGCAACATTCGGTCTATCTGTGGACGCTGCCGATGTTCCACTGCAATGGCTGGTGTTTTCCGTGGACCATGGCCGCGAACGCGGGCACGTCCGTATGCCTGCGTGCGGTGCGGGACGAGCCAATCTACCGCGCCTTCCGCGACGAGCGCGTGACCCATTTCTGCGGCGCGCCCATCGTTCTGAACATGCTGGCCAACGCACCCGATCACCTCAAGGATTTCGGCCATGAAATCAAGGTGATGACCGCAGGCGCCCCGCCGCCTGCCGCGGTGATCGCCGCGATGGAGGGGATGGGGATCGAGGTCACCCATGTCTATGGCCTGACCGAGACCTACGGGCCGTCGGTCGTGTGCGCCTGGAAGGAGGATTGGAACGACAAGCCCGCCGAGGAGCGCGCCGCGCTCAAAGTGCGGCAGGGGGTGAAATACGTTGCCCTGTCGGGGCTGATGGTGGCTGATCCCGAAACGCTCGAGCCGGTGCCGGCCGATGGCGAGACCATGGGCGAGATCTTCATGCAGGGCAACATCGTGATGAAAGGGTATCTCAAGAACCCCGAGGCCACGCAGAAAGCGTTCCGCGGCGGCTGGTTCGCCTCGGGCGATCTGGGGGTGATGCATCCCGACGGCTATGTCGCGCTGAAGGATCGGTCAAAGGACATCATCATCTCGGGGGGCGAGAACATCTCGTCGGTCGAGGTCGAGGATATCCTCTACAAGCACCCCGCCGTGATGGAGGCCGCCGTGGTCGCCAAACCGGACGAGAAATGGGGCGAGACGCCCTGCGCCTTTGTCGAGCTGAAGCCGGGCGCCGAAGCGACCAAGTCCGATCTGATCGCGTTCTGCCGCGACCACATGGCTCACTTCAAGGCGCCCAAGACGGTGGTGTTCGGGCCGCTGCCCAAGACATCGACGGGCAAGATCCAGAAATTCAAGCTCAGGGAACAGGCGCGGGCATTGGGCTAGGCGCCCAGCCGGTCAAAGATCGACAGGTCCAAGTCCAGCATCTCGCCCATCCAGATCGCCCGGTCGCGGTGGTCGGGCAGGTGCTGGCCGGTTTCAGGATGGGTGAACACGGTCAGCCCCTGCCGGTTGAGCATCAGCCATGGAATCACCTTGTCGAAGGCATCTGCGGCAAAACTCAACTGGCAACTCCAGCGCGGGTGGGGGCCGACATTGCGGCTGTGCATGTGGCCCATCTCGACGGGGAACAGGCGTGCAGCCTCTTCGCAGACACGGCGGGCGGTCTCCTGCGTTTCGGCGTCGAAATAGACATGGGCGTGATAGCCGGTGATCTGTGGCATCGGGGGCCTCGTGCGGTGATTTCCGGCACAAGGCTAGGCCCGATCGGCGCCGGTGCACAGCCGCATCGGCACACAGACCCTGTGCGCGGCTCAGCCCGGCGCGTGGGCGTCCGGGTGGGCCGCTGCAAAGGCAGGGTGGTCGGCGCAGGCCGCCTCGACCGCCAGAATGCGCGGCATGTCCGACAGATCGACCTGCCAGCGCCGGGCGTTGTACATCTGCGGGATCAGGCACAGATCGGCCAAACCGGGCGCCGATCCCGTGCAATACGGGGCTTGCTCGAACCCTTCCAGCATTGCCTCGAAGGCCAGCAGACCGGGGCGGATGAAATGGCGCATCCAGTCGCCGGGCATGTCGCCCTTTCCGCCGCTCAACTGCGTGGCGTGGCGGGCGACCTTCAGGTTGCAGACCGGGTGCAGATCCACCGCGATGGCATGGGCCAGCGCCTGCGCCCTGGCCCGCGCAACCGGCTCTTCCGGCAGCAGGTTCAGACCCCGCGTCCGGTCGAGATAGTCCAGAATGGCCAGCGACTGGGTCAATTGCACGCCGTCGATCTCGAGCACGGGCACAAAGCCCTGCGGGTTGCGCGCCAGATGCGCGGGCGCGGTCTGCTCGCCCTTGACCAGATCGACGGTTTGCGCGCGATAGCTTATCCCGGCCAGGTTCAGCGCGATGCGCACCCGGTAGCTGGCCGAGGATCGCCAATAGTCATACAGGACGACGTCGCTCATCGGGCTTTGGCCGCGTCGATCGCCTGATTAAGGATGGTCCGGTCGCCGATGTGGTTGGCCAGCACCAGCACCAGCCGAGCATTCAGCGCGTCGCTTTCGGCCTTGTCCAGACCGTCGTGCGCGGCCAGCAGATCGGCATAGAAATCATCCGCGCCGTCGATATTCGGGGTGAGGATCAGTTCATCCATTGTGCCTACTCCTTGCCGATGGCCCGGCGGATCGCATGCCGGAACGCGTTGTCTTCATAGCTGTCGCGCCGCGCCGCCACATGCTGGTCGGGCCGGATCAGATAGACCGCACCTTCCGCGTCGCCCAGATACCGCCGCTTCAGCGCCAGCGTGCGGTCATCCTTGACCGACAGCGCCAGTCGCTCGACCGTCACGCCCTCTTCCTCGATCGTTTCCGGGGCTTCGGCGTCGATGGTCAGCAGGGTGAACTTGCCTGCCAGCTTGGGCAACAGGAATTCATCCCCCAGCGGCGCATCGGGGCAGGGCGAACCGGGGCGCGTTTCGGCCGGGCCGCCCAGCGCATCCGCCGAATTCAGCGGCGATCCGCCATAGGTGCAGGGCACGCTCAGCCGACCCGAGTTCACCAGCGGGCGGGCGAACTCGTAGTGCTCACTCAGGTCCAGAACTGCGTCACGCAGGATGCGTGACATTTCCGATTTCGGCGTGATGAAATCGGTCGAGCGGGTCGAGTTCAGGATGTTCTCGTCCGCACCATGGATGCGCTCGACGTCATAGCTGTCCAGCAGGCTGTCGGGCGCGGTACCGTCCAGGACCATCTTCAGCTTCCAACACAGGTTGTCGGTGTCCTGCAGGCCCGAATTGGCCCCGCGCGCGCCGAAGGGGCTGACCTGATGGGCGCTGTCGCCGGCAAACAGGACGCGGCCGTGGCGGAATTTCTCCATCCGGCGGCACTGGAAGGTATAGATGCTGACCCATTCCAGCTCGAACTGGACATCCTCGCCCAGCATCGCCTTGAGGCGCGGGATCACGTTTTCGGGGCGCTTTTCCCGTTCCTTGTCGATGTCCCAGCCCAGTTGCAGGTCGATGCGCCAGACGTTGTCGGGCTGTTTGTGCAGCAGGGCGGACTGGCCGCGGTTGAAGGGCGGGTCGAACCAGAACCAGCGCTCGGACGGGAAATCGGCCTCCATGATCACGTCGGCGATCAGGAAGTTGTCCTCGAACACGCGGCCCACGAAATCCAGCCCCAGCATCCGACGGGTGGGCGAATTGGCCCCGTCACAGGCGATCAGCCAGTCGGCCTCGACGGTGTACGACCCCTCGGGCGTTTCCACCTCGAGCTTGACGTGGTCGTCATGGGTGCCGATCGCCTCGACCTTGTTGCTGCCACGGATTTCGATCGGTGCGCCCTGGGCCTGCAACGCGCGGATCCGTTCGACCATGAACTGCTCAAAGTAGTATTGCTGAAGGTTGATGAAGGCCGGATGGGCATAGCCCTCATCGGGCTGAAGGTTGAATTCATAGACCTTGCGGTCGTCAAAAAACACCTTGCCGGTGTTCCACAGCACACCCTTGTCCACCATCGGCCGGGCACATCCCAGCCGGTCGGCGATTTCCAGCGTGCGCTGGGCGAAACAGATGGCGCGGCTGCCGAAACTGACCTTGTCGTTGTCGTCCAGCACCACCACCTCGGCGCCCTGCTGGGCCAGGTCGATGGCGGCGGCCAAACCGACCGGCCCCGCGCCGATCACGATCACCTGATGCCGCACCGGGGCGGGGGCATCCTGATCGGGGCTGCGGGCATAGGCATAGAGCGGCTGTTCAAAAATCTTGTTCATGGGCTCTCTCCCCAAGTTCTGTGCGCCGGGCGCACATTCCCTGCCCACCGGCGCGGGGCGCCGATGGCTCTCCTCCATGGTCGCATCGTTTTCAGGCCGGCAACACGATCTGGATCAAGTCGCCGGGCCATTTCTCAGCCCTGCAGGGCTTCCCACATCTCCAGATCGCGCTGGGCGGTCCAGATGCGCGGGGTGTCGATGCCGCGCGCCTCGTCATAGGCGCGGGCCACGTTGAAGGGCAGGCAGTGTTCGTAGATGGCGTAGTCCGAGAATTTCGGATCGCATTCCGCACGCACTGCGTCCCAGGCCTCTTTCAAGCTGCCGCCGCGCGCCGCCACCTTGGCCGCCGGGCGATAGGTGCTTTCGACGAAATCGCGGGTGTTCTCGATGGCGGCGTTCACCATTTCCTTGCCGACAAGCGCATCGCCGCGCCCCGGCGCGATGGCGTCCACGTCAAACCATTGGATCTGATCCAGCGTGTCGCCCCAGTCGCTGAAATGCCCGTCGCCGCAATAGCAGGCCGAGTGATATTCGACGATGTCGCCGGTGAACATCACGTTCTGGTCGGGCACGTGGATGACGATGTCGCCGGCCGTATGCGCCCGCCCCAGATGCATCAGATCGACCCGGCGGTTGCCCAGATAGACCGTCATCGTGTCGCTGAAAGTAGTGGTGGGCCAGGTCAAGCCGGGGATGCTCTCGTGCCCTTCGAACAGGCGCGGAAAGCGCTGGAACTCGCTGTCCCAGTCCTCTTTCCCGCGTTCGACGACCATGGCGCGGGCCATGTCCGACATGATGATCTGCTGCGCACCGAAGGCGCTGGCGCCCAGCACGCGGACCGCGTGGTAATGGGTCAGCGCCACATGGGTGATCGGCTTGTCGGTCACCGACCGGATGCAGTCGATCACCTTTTGCGCCAGGCGCGGCGTGGCCTGTGCCTCGACCACCATCACGCTGTCATCGCCGATGATCACGCCCGAGTTCGGGTCGCCCTCGGCGGTGAAGGCATAGAGCCCTTCGCCCACCTCGGTGAACGAGATCTTCTTTTCGGTCATGTCCCCCTGGGACGCGAATGCCTTGGCCATTTGGCGCTCCTTATCGTGCGTGTGGGTCTTCAAGGGCGGGCAGCACCGTGCCGATGCAGTCGCCGAAACCGATCGTGTAGCCGTCGCCCCGGGCCGCGCCCTTCAGGGTCAGCGTGTCGCCGTCTTCGATGAAGCTGCGGGTTTCGCCGGTGTCCAGCGTGATCGGTTCCTTGCCGCCCCAGCTGAGTTCCAGCAGCGAGCCGCGGCTGGCTTTCGTCGGACCCGAGATCGTGCCCGAACCCAGCAGGTCGCCCACGTTCATCGGGCAGCCCGAGGTGGTGTGATGCGCCAGTTGCTGCGCCGAGGAATAATACATTTCCTTGTAGTTGGTGCGGGCGATGGTGGACGCCGGTTTGCCCTCGGGTGCCATCGTCACCTCGAGCTCGATGTCATAGAGCATCGGGCCGCAGTCCTTGAGGTGGTCCAGCAACTCGACCTCACGCGGGGGCGTGTCGCAGCGGAACGGGTCCAGCGCGGCCTTGGTCACGATCCAGGGCGAAATCGAGGTGGCGGTGGCCTTGGCTTGGAACGGGCCCAGCGGCTGGTATTCCCACGCTTGGATGTCGCGCGCCGACCAGTCGTTCAACAGGACATAGCCAAAGATGTGGTCGTCGGCCTCCTGCACGGTGATCGGGCCGTCGGACGGGGTGCCGACGATGGCCCCCATCTCCAGCTCGATGTCGAAGCGGCGGCTGGGCAGGAAGGCGGGTCGGTCATGGTCGGGCGATTTCAACTGCCCCCACGGGCGGCGGATATCGGTGCCCGAAACCACCACCGACGAGGCCCGTCCGTTGTAGCCGATGGGGATGTGCAGCCAGTTGGGCGGCAGCGCATTTTCCGGGCCGCGGAACATGGTGCCCACATTGGTGGCATGGTGCTTGCCCGCGTAGAAATCGGTGTATTCGCTGACGGCAAAGGGCATGTGCAGCTGGGCCTCGGCCTGCGGAACCAGCAGCGGTTCGACCTTGTCCTGTTCTTTCGACCCTTTCGCCAGCAGGGCGGTCAGCCGCTCGCGCAGGGCGGCCCAGACGGCCGGTCCCTGTTCCATCAACGGGTTCCAGAAGGGCAGGTCGAACAGCGACTCGTCGCCCAGCGTGATCAGCCCTTCGGCCTCGGCAGTGGACACGTCGAGGATCATGTCCCCGATGGCCACGCCGCAGCGCGGCTCGGTGCCTTCGGTCGAAAAGACGCCATAGGGCAGGTTGTTCAGCGGAAACGGGTGGTTCGCGTCATTGGCCGAGGCCACCCAGGATTTCATCAAAGGCATTGCGTTTCCTTGTGCGGTGCGGTGGCCGTGGAGCCACCGGTGTCATTTCTTGCCGGGCGTGCCGTCGAATTTCTTCTCCAGATCCGTCCAGCAATCGATGTAGTCATCCTGCAGCGGCGCCTCGTTCGCGGCAAAGGCGGTCAGGTGCTGCGGGAAGCGGGTCTCGAACATGAAGGACATGGTGTTGTCCAGCTTGTCCGGCCCCAGATTGGCGTTGGACGCCTTTTCAAAGGCTTCCTTGTCAGGGCCATGCGGGATCATCATATTGTGCAGGCTCATGCCGCCCGGCACGAAGCCCTGCGGCTTGGCGTCATACTGGCCGTAGATATTGCCCATCAGCTCGGACATGATGTTCTTGTGGTACCACGGCGGGCGGAACGTGTCCTCCATCACCATCCAGCGTTCGCGGAACAGGACGAAGTCGATATTGGCCGTGCCCGGAACGCCCGAAGGCGCGGTCAGCACGGTAAAGATCGACGGATCGGGGTGGTCGAACAGAATGGCCCCGACCGGGCAATAGGTGCGCAGGTCGTATTTGTAGGGCGCGTAGTTGCCGTGCCAGGCCACCACGTCCAGCGGGCTGTGACCGATCTTGGTGGTGTGGAACTGGCCGCACCACTTGATCGTCACGGTCGAGGGCACCTCGCGATCCTCGAACGCGGCCACCGGCGCCTTGAAGTCGCGCGGGTTGGCCATGCAGTTGGCGCCGATCGGGCCGCGGCCCGGCAGCTCGAATTTCTGGCCGTAATTCTCGCAGACGAAACCGCGGCAGGGGCCTTCCAGCACCTCGACGCGGTAGACCAGCCCGCGCGGGACGATGGCGATTTCCTTGGGTTCCAGATCGATGATGCCCAGCTCGGTCGCAAAACGCAGCCGGCCTTCCTGCGGCACCACCAGCAGCTCGGAATCGGCCGAGAAGAAATAGTCGTCGACCATCGATTCGGTAACCAGATAGATGTGGCTGGCCATGCCGACCTGGGTGTTCACGTCCCCGGCGGTGGTCATGGTGCGCATGCCGGTCAGCCAGGTCAGCGGCTGGTCGGAATGGGGCACCGCGTCCCAGCGGTACTGGCCCAGGCTGATCACGTCCGGATCGACATTCGGGGCGCTTTTCCAATAGGGCAGGTCGGTCTTTTCATAGCGGTGCGAATGCTTGACCGACGGCCGGATGCGATAGCACCAGGTGCGCTCGGGCGGGTTGGCAGTGAAGGCGGTACCGCTGAGCTGTTCGCCATAAAGGCCATAGTTGCATTTCTGCGGGCTATTCATGCCCTGCGGCAGCGCGCCGGGCAGCGCCTCGGTTTCAAAGTCATTGCCAAAGCCGGGCATATAGCCTGCATGGGTGCCAACGGGCGTGCTGGCTTGGGTCAGAGCGTGCGGGTCAGTCGGACGATTCATCGGGGTTCCTCCGTTTGCTGCTTGTCGGATAATAGTTGATTTTGTAACTAACAACCATGACACAGCCAGATTCCGCCGAAAAAGATGACTTCGACCTGCGAAATTTCCTGCCCTTCCTGCTCAACCAGGCGGCCGAGGAAAGCTCGTTGGATTTCCAGAAGGTTTACAAGAACCGCTATGGGATGCTGCGCACCGAATGGCGCGTGTTGTTCCACCTTGGCAATTACGGAGAGATGACCGCCAAGCAGATCGGGGAACGTGCCAAGATGCACAAGACCAAGATCAGCCGCGCGGTGCACAAGCTGGAACAGCGCCGATACCTGCGGCGCACACGCGACGAAAACGACCGCCGGATGGAGCGGCTGACCCTGACCCCCGCCGGTCTGACGGTGTACCGAGAATTGCGCGACATCGCCCGCGACTATGACGCCCGGCTGGCGGGCATGTTCACCACGGGCGAGGCGGCGTTGTTGCGGATGATGCTGCGGCGGCTGGCCGGGATGGACTGACCTCTGGTAATCTGGCCCCGCAGCCCCCAAGTGGGGATCAGACCAGACGGAGCCCCAAGATGTCATCCACCGACCCCAAAGCCCGCGCCGATGATCTGATTGGATGGTTGCTGGACCGGGGGCTGGAGGGGGCCGAACAGTCGGAAATACTCGAAGGTTATTGCCTGCGGCTTGTGGATGCGGGCGTTCCCCTGATGCGGTTTCACGCCGCCCAGAGCGCCTATCACCCCACTTACGGCGGCACCGGTTTCAACTGGTACCGGGACGAAGGGGGCAGCGTCGAGAATTACGAGCACCGCGAGGAATTGCCTGATCAGTGGGTTTCCAGCCCGCTCTACGAGATGCTGCAGTCCGGTGCGAAGGAACTGCGTGAAAGGTTGAAAGACCAGAACGAACCCAGCCGATTTCCGTTTTTGAACGAACTGCACCAGAAAGGTGCCACAGACTACTTTGCATCCGGTCTGGTTCTGCAGAAGGTCGAGCCCGAAAACCGGATCGCCCTGGACCAGATGCCCGAGGGGGTGCTGATGTCGTGGACGACGGACCATGCCGAGGGGTTCGACGACATTCACCTGGATCTGATCCGATATGCTCTGCCGCATCTGGGGCTGGCCTTGAAATCGGCCTCGAACCGGAAAATGGCGCAGGATCTGCTGCGCGTCTATCTGGGGCGGGATGCGGGTCGGCGCGTGCTGTCGGGGGAAATCCGGCGCGGATCGTTGCAGCAGATCGACGCCGTGATCTGGAACTTCGACCTCGAGGGCTTTACCGGCCTGGCCGAACGCCTTCCCGGGTCGGACATCATCGCCATGCTGAACGACTATCTGGCCGTGGCGGTCGAGGTCGTTCAGGATTGTGGCGGCAATATCCTGAAATTCATGGGCGACGGGCTGATGGCCATGTTCGACGTGGGCGAGATCGACGAGGACGCCCGCGCCGCGCTGGCCGCCGTTGGTGTTCTGCAGACGCGTATGGCCGAGCTCAACGCGGAACGGGCCGCCGCCGGCCTGCCGGTCGCCAATTTCACACTTGCCTTGCATTCGGGCGAGATCCTTTATGGCAATATCGGTGCTGAAAGCCGGCTGGATTTCACCGTGATCGGACCGGCGGTGAACCAGGCCGCGCGTATCGCAGGCATGCACCGCTCGCTGGACCGGCGTATCTTGATCTCGGATGACGTGGCCCGTGCCGCTCAGCCCTGCGAACAGGACCTGATCTCGGTCGGGCGCTATATGCTGCGCGGCGTGCCCGAACCCAAAGAGCTGTTCACGATCTACGCGCCGACGGCCTAGAAGTCGATCTCGACCCCGGGCAGGTTCAGTTCACGCATCATGTCGCGCAATTCCTGACGGGCAGCGATGTTCGAAATATTGAGCTGTTTCACCCCGATATCCTTGAGGTCCAGCAGCGTCAGCCCGCGCGGGAACAGTTCGCGAAAGATCACACGCTCGGAAAAGCCCGAGGCGACGCGGAAGCCGATGCGCTGCGACAGCATCTCGATGGCGCGCTGCATCTTTTCCTTGTTGACCATGCGCTGGGTGCCCACGCGGTTGCGCACCACCACCCAATCGATCGGTTTCAGCCCGGCCTGAGCCCGCAATTGCCGCGCGTTCCAGACCATCTCGGAATAGACCGAGGGCCCGAGGATCTTTTCGCCCTTCGAGTCGATCCGGGCCAGCAGGTCGAAATCGATGAAACTGTCGTTCAGCGGCGTGATCAGCGTGTCGGCCAGCGAATGAGCCACCTGGCTCAGCCTTGTGTGCGAGCCGGGGCAGTCGATCAGGATGAAATCGCTGTCGCTTTCCAACTCGGCCACGGCGGCCGACAGACGGTGGTCATAGATGTTCTCGCCGGGTTTGAGCTTGCTTGCGTCGATCTCGGGCAGGTCATGGTGGCGCGGGCTGGGCAGCTCCAGCTTTTCCGTGGAAAGGAAATTGCGGCGGTTCTCGAAATAGCGGCCCAGGCTGCGCTGCCGCAGGTCCAGATCCAGGGTGCTGACCTTGTTGCCCAAACGCGCAAGCGCGGTTGCAACATGCATGGAAACCGTCGACTTGCCTGCGCCGCCCTTTTCGTTCCCCACAACGATGATATGTGCCATACCTGTATTCCCAAGTCGCGCCGTGTTTGCCTACACGTTGTTTGAACCCACTATATGTTGTGTGATCCGCGAAGAAAAGCGGTCCTGTAGGGTCTGCGGTACAATATCAGTGTCTAAATTGGATTTTTTCGCGATACCCGCAGCTTGACGCTTGGTTGTTGCCAAACGGGGCGTCCGTCGCCACAGTCTGCAAACTGACTTGGACGCAAGGACCCGGCTTGGAGCACGTATTCCTGAACGTATTGAACATCGTTCTGCCGGTGCTGATCTGTGCCGGTGTGGGGTACGGGCTGGCGGTCGCGCGCGCACCGTTCGACAACAAGGTGATCGGCGGGATTGTCTCGAAGGTGGGATATCCGACACTGATCATCTCTCATCTGTCCGCCACCAAGATCCAGATTGCCACGTTTCTGGACATGATGGCGGCTGCTGCCCTCGCCATTGTGGCATTCGGCGTGCTCGGGTTTCTGGCGTTGCGACTGTTGCGCTGGCCGGTGCGGGCGTTTCTGACCCCGCTGATGCATGGCAATGTGGGCAATATCGGATTGCCAGTCACTCTGCTGGCACTGGGCGATGCGGGCATGGCCTATACGATGGCTTTTGTCGTCGTGGTGTTAGTGAGCATTTTCACGGTCGGCATGTGGATCCCGGCTGGAGAGTTCTCGGCCCGCAAGCTTGCAACGTCTCCGATCATCTATGCGGTTGTCATCGCGCTGACGCTGATGGCTACGGGTTCTGCCCTGCCGCAACCGATCGCCAAATCCTTTGACATCCTGGGCGGGCTGTCGATCCCGCTGATGTTGCTGACACTTGGTCACACGCTGGCCACGCTTCGGACGGGCAGCCTTGGCCGGGCAGTCGTTCTGACAGGTCTGCATCTCGTTCTGGCAGCCGGGATCGCCACCACGCTTATCTGGCTGTTCGGCTTTACCGGGGTCGAACGCGGAGCGTTGATCCTGTGCTGCCTGATGCCGTCTTCGGTTGCGACATACCTGTTCATCGACCAGCATGTTCCGGAATATGGTCCGGAAGTGGCCGGGTACATCATGGTCTCAACCCTGACGACGATCCTCGTGCTGCCGCTCGCCTTGGCCTACTGGATCTAACTTTGCCCAACCAGGAACCGACATCATGATATTGCACTGCGTGTTCTTCACATTCCGATCAGATGCACCGCAGGACGCGCGTCGCGCCGTTCTGACCGGCCTGGCCGAGCTATGCGCTGATCTGGACGGGGCCTTGGCCTTTGAAAGCGGCCCCAATCTCGATTTCGAAGGAAAGTCGCAGGACTATCGCGATGGGTTCGTGATCCGCTTTGTGGATCGACCCGCCGTGCAGGCTTACGCCGAACACCCGACACACCGCCGGTTGGGCGGTCAGCTGTGTGATCTTTGTCAGAATGGTGCTGACGGGATCATCGTCTTTGACCTCGACGTGCCGGACGCGCAATAGAAGCGGCCAACGAAAAAGGCCGCCCCCTCGGGGACGGCCTTGGAAATTCCGCAAAGGCGCTGGTTCAGAAACCCAGGCCTTCGTATTTCTTCTTGAACTTCGACACGCGACCGCCGGCGTCCATCAGGCGCGACGAGCCACCGGTCCACGCGGGGTGCGAGGAGGGGTCGATTTCCAGGGCCAGCTGATCGCCTTCGGCGCCCCAGGTCGATTTCATCTGGATCACGGTGCCGTCGGTCAGTTTGACGTCGATCATGTGGTAGTCGGGATGGATGTCTTTTTTCATCTTTCCGCTCCTTACGCCTCGGCGCCAGCCTTGGGCTTGTAGTTGGTGACTTCTGCGATACGGGCGGATTTACCGCGACGGGTACGCAGATAGTACAGTTTGGCGCGACGGACGCGGCCACGACGGACAACGGTGATGCTGTCGATGTTGGTCGAATGCAGCGGGAACACACGCTCAACGCCTTCGCCAAACGAAATCTTGCGAACGGTGAACGAACCGGCGATGCCGCTGCCACCTTTGCGCGCAATGCAGACGCCTTCGTAGTTCTGCACACGGGTACGCGACCCTTCGGTCACTTTAAAGCCGACACGGATGGTGTCACCGGCTTTGAAATCGGGGATGTCTTTCCCCAGGGCGGCAATCTGTTCCGCCTCAAGCTGTGCGATCAGGTCCATCGCAGTTACTCCTATCTGCTCGTGGTTGGTCCACGAAGTTGGGCACGATCTGAGAGCTCTTGGTCTTCTCCGGGTCCCGCGATCTGCAGCCCGCCAGAGGTCAGGTCGAATGTTCCTTTTGGTCCGGGTTATTCCACAGCTTCCCTGATCCGAAGAAGGGCAGGTGCGTTCCTGCGATCAACCCAAAACACCGGAGTCGCCCCAGAGGCGGCACCGGATTGCGCCCGTTTAGGGAAGTCGGACGTGCATATCAAGCCCAAATCGCCGGTTTTCAGGCCAAATCGCGGTGGATTTGGTGGGAATCCGCCGTCACCTGTACCGCGGCGTTGCCTTGTGCCGGGGATCGGGCATTCTGGATCATAATTCAAGAGCAGGTTTAGAGGCAGAGCAACAGGATGAGCAAAGCGATTTTCTGCGTGGTTCTTGCGCTGGCACTGATGTCTTGCGGGCGTCGTGCGCCGGCGCCCCAAATCGTAGACCAACCGGTGGTTGCGGGACTTTCCGGGCCTTCGGTTCTGTACCCCGCCTTTGCGGATGCCGACCCGCATGACTGGGAGCGGCGGCGGCCCGAGCACTATCCCGTGCATGGGCTCGACGTCTCGCGCTGGCAGGGACCGATCGACTGGCGTCAGGCCAAGGCCTCGGGGGTCAGTTTCGTGTTCATTAAGGCGACCGAAGGGGGCGACGTGGCCGATCCGATGTTCCAGGATCACAGTCAGGGCGCCCGGGCGGCTGGGGTTCCGTGGGGTGCATATCACTATTACTACTTCTGCCGCCCCGCGGCCGAGCAGGCCCGCTGGTTCATTCGCAACGTTCCCCGAGGGGCCGACCTGCCGCATGTGCTGGACATGGAATGGACCCCTCATTCCAAAACCTGCACCCTGCGCCCCGATGGCAAGACGGTGCGGGCCGAGGCGGAAAGGTTCCTCGACATATTGGAGCGACACTACGGTCGCCGGCCGATCGTCTACACCACGGTCGATTTCTACGAGGACACAGGTATCGGACGGCTACCAAAGACCGAGTTCTGGCTGCGCTCGGTCGCGGGGCATCCGCGCAATGTCTATCCCAAGGCAGTCTGGCGGTTCTGGCAGTATACGGGTACCGGTTTGGTGCCCGGAGTGCAGGGGCGAGTGGACATCAACGCCTTCAACGGCTCACCTGATATTTGGGCGCGTTGGAAGGCGGGCGCACCCTAGTCGTCGGCTTCCCTGCGCGCCTTCAGGTAGGCATCCCACAGGTCCGGGCGGCGCGTGCGGGTAATCTCTTCCGCCATCTGGTGACGCCATTCGGCGATGCGCCCATGATGTCCAGACATCAGGATCGGGGGGATTTCGCGCCCGTTCCACTCGGCTGGCCGAGTGTATTGCGGGTGTTCCAGCAAGCCGGACGAAAAGCTCTCTTCCTCGGTCGAGGCCTGATTGCCCAGAACCCCCGGCAGCAGTCGCACGGTGGCGTCGATCAGCGCCTGCGCGGCAATCTCGCCTCCGGTCATGACGAAATCGCCCAGCGAGACTTCCTGGATGCCGTAGTGCTCCAAAACCCGTTCATCAACGCCTTCAAAGCGGCCACACAACAGGGTCATGCCATCGCAACGGGCCAAATTCTGCATCATGCGCTGATCCATCCGGCGCCCGCGTGGGCTGAGGTAGATCAGCGGCCAGTTGCCCTGTACCCCATCCATAGTGTGATCAATGGCGGCCCCCAGTACATCCGGCCGCAACACCATGCCGGCACCGCCGCCCGCGGGCGTATCGTCGACATTGCGATGCTTGCCGACACCGAACTGCCGCAGATCGACCGTTTCCAGTTGCCACAGACCCTCTTGCAGCGCCTTGCCGGTCAGGCTTTCGCCCAAGACGCCGGGAAAGGCAGATGGGAACAGCGTGATCACCTTGGCCTTCCACACGCCATGCAGGTCCGGCGTGGGCGTCAGCAGCTCACGCGGTTTCAGCGTGGGGCGAATAGCCTTGCGGCCATATGACTTTGCAGGTTTGTCCGTCATGTGTTCGTGGTCAGGCTGTTTTGGGCGCGTTCGACGATGCGGGCTTTCTGTCGGACCAGCGCCGCCTCGTCCAGCCCCGATCGGTTCAACTCGAGCATTTCCGAAAGCGCTTCTTGCGGCAATGCCGGGTTTGACCGAGTGGGCTTGACCAGCAGGGTGGCCTTCTCGGGCGGCAGGTCCAGGAATTCGGCAAAAGGTGTGCCGGGGCCAAAGCTACGCTCACGCAGGTCTTCCAGCCATTCGGTCTGCACTCGAACCGAGGGCAGCCGATCACGAACGGCGTCCGCAGTCTGCTGCAGCGAAGGGAGCTCTTCGAGCCTCTCGCGGAACGTGTCGAAATCCTGCACCAGCCGCGTGCGCTGAAGGTCATGGGCCCAGAGGCTGCGGATCCAACTGCCGCGCTGTCGCAGCGAGAGATAGACGGTGATGTCCAGTTCCGACCCGACCAGCCGGTTGCGCAGTGTATCGACCACGCAGGCGGCCAGATCAGGGGCTTCGGCGTATCCCACAACCAGATTGCGGCTGGGGCGAAGCCCCGAGAAGTTCTCCTCACTCAGGATCAGCCCGCGCTTTTCCCCGAAATCCAGCGTCGCCAGAAGTTCGCGCCAGCGATTGCCGAATTCGGACAGCGTACCGAATGTCCCATACAGCGAATGGCGCGTGGCGGCTTCGGATAACCCGGATTTGCGGGTGACATAGGGCAGAACCAATGCGTGGCGTGGCCAGATCAGCGCCCGGTTCTCGAACAGAAAGGATTGCGCAGCGGTCGTGCCGGTTTTGTGAAGGCCCAGATGCAGCAGGATGCGCCGCGTCACAGCAGGCCCTCGGGAGGGTCGGCAACGATACGCCCGGCTTCAAGGTCAACCGTGGGTACGGCCGCTTTGGTGAATGGCAGGAATACAGTGGATTTCAGCCCCGGCCCGTGCAGTTCCAACAGGTCGTCGGCGCCGTGGTTCTGCACCGATTTGACCCGCCCCAGCAGGGTGCCGCCGGTGTCATAAACCTCAAGCCCCAAAAGGTCGGCGTGATAGAATTCGTCATCCGGCAGCGATGGCAACTGCTCGCGCCGGGCAAAAAGGCGCAGCCCCTTCAGGGCGTCCGCCTGTTCCTTGGTTTCGACCCCGCCCAGACGCGCGGCAAATCCGTTCTTGATCGCGCGTGTGATGATCAGCGGATAGCGCTGGGCACCACTCTCGTCAGTCAGAGGGGAATAATTCTCGATATCCTCGGGGACCGCGCAATAGCTTTTCAGGCGGACCTCGCCGCGTACGCCGAAGGACCCGGCGATGCTGCCGACACAGATCAGATCAGTCATTGGGCATTTCCGTAGTCACGCATATTCCACTTTCCCAGACACCGATTTCGTCACAGGCTTCGCGTTGATTGCTGCGTTCAAAGAACACGCCCACAATAAAGGCGATCAGCAGCAGGATGGGAAGGCGTATCAATCCAAACATGCCACCCTACCGCGTTTCCACCGGGAGGCTGCCGCGGCGGCACTCCCAGCCATGGGTTTCCAGTTCGGGCGTGTCCGAGCTTTCCTCGGGCCAGCCCACGCAGAAATAGCCGATCAGCCGCCAGCCCTCGGGCACCGACAGGTCGCGGGCCAGCCGGTCGGGATCGAGGATCGAGACCCAGCCCAGCCCCAGGCCATGCGCGCGCAGCGCCAGCCAGAACAAAGTGACGGCCGAGACCACCGAATAGCGGCGCATTTCGGGCATGGTTCCTGCGCCCAGCCCCCGGCCCTTGTCGGTGGCGTCATCGCAAAAAACCGCCAGCTGAACCGGCGCCTCTTGCATGCCCGACAGTTTCAGCTGGCTGTACAACTGCGCCCGGTCACCGGAGTAGCCCGCCAGCGCGGCGTCATTGGCCGCCTTGAAGTTCTCCAGCGCCGCGGTCCGGGCCTCAGGGCTTTCGACGCGGATCACGCGCCACGGTTCGCTCAGCCCCACCGAAGGGGCCAGCTGAAACGCGTCGAGGCAGTGCGTCAGCACTGCCTCGTCCACCGCGTCGGTGCGGAACCGGCGCACATCGCGCCGGAGCCGCATCAACAGATCGAACTGCGTGCGGAAATCTTCGGTGAAAGCCTGATCCTGCACGCGCCCGCCTGTTTACTCTTCTGCAGCAGCAGCTTCTTCTTCGGCCGGAGCGGCAGCAGCCTCTGCGGCTTCAGCAGCCTTGGCGGCTTTCTCTTCGGCGCGCTCCTGGGCTTTCTTGCCCGGGGTGCCCTTCTGAGGGTTGTTACGCTCGGCTTTCTCCTTGGCGCCGGCGGCTTCCAGCATGCGGGCGATCCGGTCGGTCGGCTGCGCGCCCTGGTCCAGCCAGTACTGGATGCGCTCCATGTTCATTTTTACGCGCTCTTCGCTGTCCTTCGGCAGCAGCGGGTTGTAGGTGCCCAGCTTCTCGATGAAACGGCCATCGCGAGGCATGCGGCTGTCAGCTGCAACGATGCGGTAGAAGGGGCGCTTTTTCGAGCCGCCACGGGCCAGACGAATTTTCATTGCCATTGTGGTATCTCCTTTGGATGGCGTTGGCCGGATTGCTCCGGCTATTTCTGGTGTTTGTTGAACCTCGGGTTCACTTCTGGTGTTTCTTGTGGTGTCGGATGACTTCCTGAATGATGAAATTCAGGAAAGCCTTGGCAAAATCGGGGTCCAGATCCGCCTCTTTCGCCAGGTCTTCAAGCCGTGCGATCTGCGCGGCCTCGCGCGAGGGATCGGACGGGGGAAGGTCGTGTTCGGCCTTGAGCTTGCCAACGGCCTGCGTGTGCTTGAACCGCTCGGCCAGCGTATAGACCAGAATCGCATCCAGCCGGTCGATGCTTTCGCGGTGGTCTTTCAGCAAGGCCGCGGCCCGCGTCACAGGATTGTTCATTGGCCGGTCCTTTCGGTGTTCAGATCGGTCGTTGACGAGTCGAGTTTCGGGTGCCGCCAGATCTGTGCGGACTTGCCCAGCACTTCGCCCTCGCGCTCGTAAGTGGCACCGAGACGCTGGGCCAGAGCGCGCGAACGGTCATTGGCGTGGGCGATGTAGCTGATGACGCCGTTCAGCCCCTGATGGCGCGCCGCATGGTCGCGGGCGGCCTGCGCGGCCTCGAAGCCCAGGCCCTTGCCCTCGGCCTGTTCCATCAGGGCCCAGCCCAGCTCGGGTTCGTCCCAGCCCGGCACATAGATCATGCCGGTCCAGCCCACGAAAGCACCGCTGGCCTTTTCGGTCAGGTGCCACAGGCCGTAGCCGCGCAGCGCCCAGTGGCCAAGCCGGTTCGCCAGTCCGTTCCAGCAGCCCGCCGCATCCCTGGGGCCGCCCACCATGTGGCTGCGCTCGGTCGCGTAGAAGGCCGTCATGGCCGGCAGGTCGTCCGGATGCGGTGCCCGAAGGATCAGGCGCTCGGTCTCACGGGTCGGGATGGCGAAGGTCGTCATGCGTAGGCCTCCATCCCGCCATCGCCGTCGCCGGGCAGGTGGCGAAAGACCAGGACCGACTCGTCGAACCCGGCCTCGGCCTGCAGGTCGCGCTGGGCGCCCAGGCGCTCGGCCACGCGGGCCGAGGCTGCGTTGTCGGGGTCCACATAGCTGACCAGTGACGGCAGCGCCTGCGGCCCCAGTGCAAAGTCACGAGCGGCTTCGGCTGCCTCGGTTGCGATGCCACGCCCCTCGGCCGTTTCGGTCAGCAGATAGCCCAGCTCGTGTTCGCGGTCGCCGAATTCCATGCCAATCGACACGAAACCCAGAACCTGACCGCCCGCGCGGTCCTCGATGGCCCACATTCCCGCCCCGCGCAGCAGCCAGCCCGCGACGTATTGCGAAAAATCCAGCCAGGCCGCCTGCCGGTCAAACGGGCCGTCCATGTGTACGGCGCGGTCCGACATCAGGATGTCGGCATAGGTGTCGAAATCCCCGATCCGCGGCGCGCGCAGCACCAGCCGCGCGGTCTCCAGCCGCGGCAATTCCGCAGCCAGCCGCGCCGACAGCGCGGCGGCGGGGCCGGTGGCCGGAGCCTCCCAGGGATATGCGACGGGCGCAGTCACTTACTTTTTCTTTCCGAATCCGCTCAGGCCGGGGGGCAGGGCCATGCCGCCGCCCATGCCGGGCATGCCGCCGGGCATCTTGCCGCCCATTGCCTTGGCCGCGGCTTCCAGCGCCTTGGGGTCCATGCCCGCGGCCATTTCTTCGGGCGAGGGGCCGCCTTTGCCGAACATGCCTTTCATGGCCTGTTTCAGCATCTTGCCTTTGCCCATCTTGCCCATCTTCTTCATCATGTCCGACATCTGCCGGTGCATCTTGAGCAGCTTGTTGATGTCGCTGACTTCCATGCCCGACCCGGCCGCGATGCGTTTCTTGCGGCTGGCCTGCAGCAACGCGGGGTTGGCGCGTTCTTTCTTGGTCATCGACTGGATCATGGCGATCTGCTGGCGCAGGATCCGGTCGTCCAGCCCGGCCTGATCCATCTGCTTGGCCATCTTGCCCATGCCCGGCATCATGCCCATCATGCCCTGCATGCCGCCCATCTGGATCATCTGCTCCAGCTGCATCTTCAGGTCGTTCATGTTGAACTGACCCTTCATCATGCGCTTCATCATGCGCTCGGTCTGCTCGAGCTCCATGGTCTCTTGGGCCTTTTCGACCAGGGCCACGATGTCGCCCATACCCAGGATTCGGCCCGCGATGCGGTCGGGCTCGAAGGTTTCCAGCGCATCCATCTTCTCGCCCAGACCCACGAAGCGGATGGGCTTGCCGGTGACCGCGCGCATCGACAGGGCCGCACCGCCGCGCCCGTCGCCGTCCATCCGAGTCAGGACCACGCCCGAGATGCCGACCTTGGCGTCGAACTCCTCGGCCACCTCGACGGCGACCTGACCGGTCAGGCCGTCGACCACCAGCAGGGTCTCGCGCGGGTCGACCACGTTGCGGACCTGCTCGACCTCGTCCATCAGGACCTCGTCGATGTGCAGACGGCCCGCTGTGTCGAGCATGTAGACGTCATAGCCGCCCAGCGTGGCCTGCTGTTTGGCGCGCTTGGCGATGTCCACCGGTTTCTGGCCCGGCACGATCGGCAGGGTGTCCACCCCGATCTGGGAGCCCAGCACCGCCAGCTGGTCCATCGCCGCCGGGCGGTAGACGTCCAGCGAGGCCATCAGGACCTTCTTGCCCTCTTTTTCTTTCAGGCGCTTGGCGAGCTTGCCGGTGGTCGTCGTCTTACCCGAGCCCTGCAGGCCGACCATCAGGATCGGCGCGGGCGGGTTGTCGATCTTCAGCTTGCCCGGGTCGTCCTCGCCGCGCAGGGTATCGACCAGCGCGTCGTGCACGATCTTGACGACCTGCTGGCCCGGCGTGATTGACTTGGTCACCGCCTGGCCGGTCGCCTGTTCCTGAACCTTTTTTACGAACGCACGCGCCACTGGCAGCGAGACGTCGGCCTCGAGCAGCGCCACGCGTACTTCGCGCAGGGCGGTTTTGACGTCTTCTTCGGACAGGGCGCCCTGTTTGGTCAGCCGGTCAAAGACGCCAGAGAGGCGTTCGGATAGATTTTCAAACATGCCTTCGGCCTCCTTCGCCGGTTGTCGGTTGGCGCCCCATAGATAGGGGCGGACGGGTCAATGCACAAACGCCCCCACGGGCGAAACTCGCTGGTGGGGGGCGATCCCTGAACGACTCAAGGGACCGGAAGAACAGACGCTTCCGGATGTTGCGTTGGCGTTTAGGCCCATTGGCTGCCTGAGTCAACCATCCGCGCCCGCCGGGTTGCATCGTGCGGCCCCGTCGGCCATCACTGGCGCGATATTCGGGAGAAGACCATGGACGCCTCATCCGCCTTTCAGGACTCATTGCCGCTCAGTTCGGACGCCTTGCTGGCGCAGTTGGACGATTGGGGGCTGCCCTATCGTCTGCACAGCCACGTCCCGCTGCGGACGGTCGAAGAGTCGAAGGCGGTCGAAGATCAGTTCATGGTGCCGGGCGAAAACGCGTTGCGGCTCAAGAACCTGTATCTGCGCGACAAGAAAAAGCGGAACTACCTGGTGACGCTGGAACAGAGCCGCGAGATCGACCTCAAGGCGCTGGGCGCCGAACTGGGTGTAGGCAACCTGTCCTTCGGGTCGGCGGATCGGCTGATGCAGAACCTTGGCATCCGTCCCGGCGCGGTCAGCCCGCTGGCCATGATAAACGGCGTTGGCAACGGTGTACGGTTCTTCATGGACCACGCGGCGCAGCGCGCGGACGTGATCTATATGCATCCATTGGTCAACGACCGGACGGTGGCCATGGCGCGCGAAGACCTGATGGCCTTCTTCGAGCGGATCGGGTGCGAGGTCACCTGGCTGCCGTGATCATTCGCTCAGCGCCTCTTTCAACGCGGCGGCGACATGGGCGGCCGAGGGATTGACGAACAGGTGCCCGTCGGCCTCAAAAACCGGGTCATCAAGATGTTGGGGAAAGGCCAGCGGCAATTCCGTGCAGGCCAGCAGGATCGCGGTTCCGGGGGCGGCGTGCCGATTGCAGAATGCCAGCAGACGGCCGCGGGCATTGGCCGAGGCACCGCCGTAGAACTCGGTGTCGATCATGGCCTGCATTTCCGCGATCTGGTCCTCGGGAAGTCGGTCATTGGCTGTGATGTCTTCAGCCGCCAGCCGTTCCGCATAGTGGCGCGCTTGCATCGTGACCGAGGTTCCCAGCACCAGCGCGCTTTTGGCGCCTGTCGTTTTGGTTGCCACGGCGGTTGCATCAAAGATACTCAGGATCGGGATGGTCACGCCCTGCCGGATCGCATGCAAACGGGCGTGAGGTGTGTTCGAGGCGATGATGCCGAAATCACATCC
Source organism: Ruegeria sp. CG3 (assembly GCF_056537205.1). Classification (NCBI taxonomy): domain Bacteria; kingdom Pseudomonadati; phylum Pseudomonadota; class Alphaproteobacteria; order Rhodobacterales; family Roseobacteraceae; genus Ruegeria; species Ruegeria sp. CG3. The sequence continues at coordinate 57,893 of NZ_JBQFRC010000005.1, forward strand.
CGCCTGCTCAAGCGTCAGCAGTGCATCGCGGAAAACGGCATCGAACGCGGACCAGCTTGCTTCGTCGCCGGCGGTTCCGCGCAGCGCGCGGGTTTTGGCCTGGGTGACGGACTCGATGGTCATCGGAGGAACAGGCAGGGGTGATCCATGCCCGCGTTCTGCAAAATGGCGCCCGGCGCCCTCGGCGATGGCGCGGTAATAGTCTATTGTCGACGCCCAGCCGACCCCGCCCAGAATTCCGATCTTCTTCATGACAACCGTCCAATCTGCCGATCCCGCTCGGGGACAGATTGGACGGTTTGACCGGGGATGGCCAGTGGCCGGATCAGGCGGCCAGTTCGGCCACGGCTTTCTGGGCGTTGCTCAGAGTTGCTTCCGGGTCCAGCGCCATGCGGTCGGCGGCCACCACATCCACGTCATGGATGCCGATGAAGCCCAGAACATGGCGGGCGTATCCGGTTGCAAAGTCGATCTCGGACCCCACTGCGGTACCGCCCGAAGCGATGGCGAGGATGGCGCGCTTGCCCTCCAGCAGGCCCTTGGGGCCATTCTCGGTATAAGAGAACGTCAGGCCCGCACGGGCGACCAGGTCGATCCAGGCCTTGAAGGCGGCCGGGACCGAGAAATTGTAGATCGGCAACCCGATCACCACCGTGTCGGCCTGCTGCAGTTCCTTGACCAACTCGTCCGACAGGGCCAGCAGGTCGCGCTGGGTGGCGTCGCGTTGATCGGCGAGGGTGAAGTTGGCGGTGATCCAGTCCTCGGTCAGCAGGGGCAGGGGTGTGGCCAGGTCGCGGCGGATGATGCGGCTGGCGCCCAGGTGTTGGACGATGCGGGCCGACAGGTCGCGGGTGGCCGAGCCGGTGCGGCGGGCCGAGGCGTCGATATGCAGGATGGTCTTTGTCATGGAGAGGCTCCTTCTCAGGGTTCGGATTTTGCGTCTGAACCCAATATGAATATTGCGTGAGCGAACGAAACTGGGATAAATCAACATACATTGTTGGAAATTGCACAGAATTGGTTTTCTCATGGACAATTGGGACGAGGTCCGCACCGCCTATCAGGTTGCGCGCATGGGCACGGTCAGCGGCGCGGCCGAGGTTCTGGGGGTGCACCATGCCACGGTGATCCGCCATATCGACGCGATCGAGGCCCGGCTGAAGGTCAAGCTGTTCCAGCGCCACGCGCGCGGCTACACCCCGACCGAGGCGGGCGAGGATCTGCTGCGCGTGGCTCAGGCCACCGAGGATCAGTTCAACCAACTGGTCGGGCGGCTGAAGGGGCGTGGAGACGATGTCTCGGGCGAGTTGGTGGTGACCTCGCTGGCCTCGCTGGCGCCGCTGGTGGTGCCTACGCTGACCGCGTTCCAGCAGGACCATCCCGACCTGATCGTGCGCTATCTGACCGGCGACCGCCTGTTCCGCCTGGAATATGGCGAGGCGCATGTGGCGATCCGCGCCGGTGCGGCCCCCGACCAGCCGGACAACGTGGTGCAGCCCTTCATGACGCAAGAGGTGGGGCTTTATGCCAGTCAGGACTACATCGCGCGGCGCGGCCTGCCCGCGGGCGTCGAGGATTTCCCCAACCACGCCTTCGTCGGGGCGGATGATGAAAACAGCCGCGCGCCTTTTTCACGTTGGCTGCGCGCCAATGTCCCGGCCGATGCGATCACCTTCCGCTGTTCCAACAACTTCACCGTGGCCGAGGCGGTACTGGCCGGGGCGGGGATCGGCTTCATGGCCCGGTGGGAGGCCGCCCGCCATCCGCAGTTGCAGGAGGTGATGGACCCGCTGCCGGAATGGGCCGGCAACCTGTGGCTGGTGACCCATGTGGATCTGCACCGCACCAACAAGGTGCAGACCTTTCTTAAGTTCCTCAAGGAGCAGGCCAAGGACTGGCTGCCATGAGCTCGCAGGCGCGTGGCCATCTGGCCATGCTGGTGTTCTCGGCGCTGGTGGCGGGCAGTTTCTCGCTGGGTTCGATGATTGCCAACGAGATCGCGCCGGCGGCGTTGAACGCCGCGCGGTTTGCGATTGCCGGCGTGGTGATCGGCATCGCGGCGCTGATGACGACCGGTTTGCCGCGCAGCGCGGCGCGCGCGCCGTGGCGCTATCTGGTGCTGGGCGGGCTGTTCTCGGCCTATTTCGTGCTGATGTTCTACGGGCTGAAAACCGCGCCGCCGGTCAGCGCGGCGGCGGTGTTCACCTTGACGCCGATCCTGTCGGCGGTGGCGGGGTGGGTGTTGCTGCGCCAGATCACCACCCCGCACATGGCCCTCGCGCTGAGCGTGGGCGCGGTTGGCGCGCTGTGGGTGGTGTTCCGCGCCGATTGGCTGGCCTTTCGCGCCTTTGAGATCGGGCGGGGCGAGATCATCTATTTCTGGGGCTGTGTGGCCCATGCGATCTATACGCCCATGGTGCGAAAGCTGAACCGGGGCGAGCCGCCGGTCGTGTTCACCTTCGGCACGCTGGTGGCCGGGTGCGCTGTGCTGACGGTGTTCGGCTGGTCCGACATCCGCGCGACCGACTGGGCCAACCTGCCGGCGATCGTCTGGATCGGCCTGTTCTACGTCGCCATCTGCGCCAGCGCGGCCACCTTCGTTCTGTTGCAGTACGCTACGCTGCTGCTGCCATCGGCCAAGGTCATGGCCTATACCTACCTGACGCCCAGCTGGGTGATCATCTGGCAGATCGCGCTGGGCCAGCCGGCGCCGGGCCCGTTGGTCCTGGTGGGAATAGGGCTGACGATCCTTGCCCTCGTGCTGCTGCTGAAAGGGGATGACCTGGGGATGGCTCGGCAACAAACCGCGCCGGACTGACCTTTGCCAAAGCGCCCGTTCGTGGCAGGGTGAGGCAAACTCCGAAAGGACCGGAACATGCACAGATTGATTGCCTCGGCCACGCTAATGTTGGTTTTTGGATGTACGCAGGACACCGCCGACAATTCAACCCTTCAAGCCAGCTGCGAGGCATTGGTGGCTGCTGAGGCAAACCGGAGCCCCGCGGATGTCCAGGCTCTGTCGACAACTGCCGAACCGGCGGGAACCGTCACACAGGTCGCAGCGGCCGGCGCTCAGGCCCCGTGGCTGTGCCGCGCCGATCCCAGCGGCGTGGTCACAGGGGTCGAGTACAGCCAGCAAGGCTGATCCTCTTGGGTTGAGCCACATCAAGGGCCGGTTGTGTCAAACCCGCTAAGCTGTCGGCGTGAAAGGAGGGACTGATGTTCAAACACATAATGTTTCCCGTCGATCTGCATCTGCCACCCGAAGTGCGCAAGGCGGCCGAGGTTGCGGCGCAGGTCGCCCGGTGGCAGGGGGCGCGGATAACCATCGTCAGCGTGACAAGCAATCAGCCCGGCGACCCCACGCAAACCGAATCCGCGATCAAGGACCATCTGTCCGATCTGGCGGACGAGTTGTCCCAAGCCAGTGGAGCGCAAGTTGATTTCCGCAACATTCATTCGGTGGATGTGGCGGTCGAAGTGGATGGTGACCTGGCCCGCACCGCTGAAGAGATCGGTGCCGACCTGATCGTGGTGGGCACCCATGCGCCGCGGATTACCGACTTTATACTGTCCAGCCATGCCGGATATCTGGCCAAACATGCCAGCATGTCGGTCTTCGTAGTGCGCTAGACCTCGTCCCCCGCGGAAAGCTGGTTTTCCAGGAACCGCTCGAACGCGTCCAGATTCACGGGTTCGAACTGCCCGAACCCTTGCATCCAGACCGAGGCCGCGCGCAACGCGTCGGGTTCCAGCTTGCACCATTTCACCCGGCCGCGCTTTTCCTGGCTGATCAGCCCGGCCCGGGTCAGGATCGTCAGGTGTTTCGAGATCGCCGCCAGCGACATCTCGAACGGCTCGGCCACGTCGGTGACGGCCATGTCATCCTCGAGCAGCATCGCCAGTATCGCGCGCCGCGTGGGGTCGGCCAGGGCCGCAAAGACGGTATCGAGGTCATCGGACATGATCCCGCTGAACCACAGCGGGAAAGTTTGGTCAACCATTTGGTTGAATATGCGGAATCCGATGTTTCCAGCGGCATGGTTTGTTCGCGGCCCGATCGTCAGTCAGAGCGTGTCCATAAAATTCATTTGAAAACAAAGACTTAAGCTGCGTCAATTGGAGCCATCAACAGCGTTGACTCTGCGCGCGAGGCCGCTTAGCAACTGCGCCAAGACTGTGCGAGGGAAACGCCCGTGACCGATGACGACCCAAAGCAGCGCCTGACGCAGCTTGAGGCCAAGATCGACGCGGCAAAAAAGGCCAAAGCGCCGAAACCTCGTGCGGACGCTGACATATCCGGGGGCGAGCTGGCCTGGCGGATGGTCATCGAGATGGTTTCCGGTCTTGGGATCGGATTTGGCATCGGGTACGGGCTGGACAGCCTGTTCGGGACGATCCCGATCTTCCTGGTGCTGTTCACATTGCTGGGCCTTGTCGCGGGCGTGAAGGTCATGCTCCGCAGCGCGCAAGAAGCTCAAGAGAAACAGGCGGCCTCGACACAGGCCGAGAAGGACGAGAGGGACTGAACGTGGCGACCGAGACCACCGCAGCAGAAGGCAGCAGCCTGGTTTTCCATCCGATGGACCAGTTCATCGTCAAGCCGCTTTTCGGCGGTGAGATGGCTTGGTACACGCCCACCAACGTGACCCTGTGGCTGTTCTTCGCGGTTCTGGCCATCATCGGCCTGCTGGTGCTGAGCACCTCGAAGCGCGCCATCGTCCCGACCCGCATGCAATCGATCGCCGAGCTGGCCTACGGCTTCATCTACAAGATGCTGGAAGACATCTGTGGCAAGGAAGGCGTCAAGTACTTCCCGTATGTCATGACCCTGTTCATGTTCATCGTCACCGCGAACTTCCTCGGCCTGATCCCGACCTCGTTCACCACCACGTCGCATTTCGCAGTCACAATTCCGCTGGCGCTGGCCGTGTTCCTGACCGTGACCGTTCTAGGCTTTGTCAAGAACGGCGCCGGCTTTCTGAGCCTGTTCTGGGTGTCCAGCGCTCCGCTGGCGCTGCGCCCGATCCTGGCGATCATCGAGCTGATCTCGTACTTCGTGCGCCCGGTCAGCCACTCCATTCGTCTTGCGGGTAACGTCATGGCCGGCCACGCCGTGATAAAGGTTTTCGCCGGCTTCGCCGCGGTCGCCGTGATCTCGCCCGTATCGGTTCTGGCGATCACCGCAATGTACGGCCTCGAGGTCCTGGTGGCCTTCATCCAGGCCTACGTATTCACCATTCTGACCTGTGTTTATCTGAAGGACGCTCTGCATCCGCATCACTGATCAGGGGCGACCCTGAGCACAGGAACGATAACCCAAAATCGAAACTTCCAATTCGTAAGGAGATACATCATGGAAGGCGATCTCGCACACATCGGCGCAGGCCTGGCAGCAATCGGTTCCGGCGCGGCCGCAATCGGGGTGGGCAACGTGGCCGGCAACTTCCTGGCCGGCGCTCTGCGCAACCCTTCGGCGGCTGCTTCGCAGACCGCAACCCTGTTCATCGGTATCGCATTCGCAGAAGCCCTGGGGATCTTCGCATTCCTGGTCTCGCTGCTGCTGATGTTCGCCGTATAATCTGCGGAACCTGATCCTTACGCGCAGGTGGGCCCAAGCCATAGCGGCCCACCTGTTGTAAAGACAACGTTCCGACGGAGGACATCATGGCGACAGAACCCATAGCTGCAGAAGCAGTCGGCAAATGCGTCGATTCCCATGGCTCGGCCATCGGGATGCCGCAGCTCTGCTTCGATTGGTTCCCCAACCAGATCTTCTGGCTGGTCATTACGCTGGTCGTCATCTTTCTGGTCCTGTCCCGCGTGGCCCTGCCGCGCATCTCGGCGATCCTGGCCGAGCGTCAGGGGACCATTACAAATGACCTGGCTGCGGCCGAAGACCTGAAGGCCAAGGCGGTCGAGGCTGAAGAGGCCTACAACAAGGCGCTGGCCGATGCCCGTGCCGAGGCTCAGCGGATCGCAGCCGAAGCGCGCGCCGAAATCCAGGCGGACCTGGATGATGCGATTGCCAAGGCAGATGCGGAAATCGCGGCCAAGGCGGCAGAATCGGAGAAGGCAATTGCCGAAATCCGTGCCGGAGCGCTGGAAAGCATTCAACAGGTTGCCAACGATACGGCGGCCGAACTGGTGACTGCGCTGGGCGGCGAGGCGGATGCCAAAGCCATCAGCAGTGCCGTCAGCGCACAGATGAAAGGATAAGTGACATGCGGAATACACTTGCTCTTATCCTGACCGCAGGTTTCGCCAGCCCGGCGCTGGCCGCAAGCGGTCCGTTCTTCTCGCTGGCGAACACCGACTTCGTCGTGACGCTGGGCTTCATCGTCTTCATCGCGGTTTTGTTCTATTTCAAAGTTCCGTCGATGATCGGCGGGGCGCTGGACAACCGCGCCGAAGGCATCAAGGCCGAGCTGGACGAGGCCCGTGCCCTGCATGAAGAAGCGCGCAGCCTGCTGGCCTCATACGAGCGCAAGCAGCGCGAAGTGCAGACTCAGGCCGAAGCCATCGTGGCCGCGGCGAAGGAAGATTCGGTTCTGGCTGCCGAACAGGCAAAGGCGGATCTGGAGAAATCCATCGCGCGTCGTCTGGCTGCCGCACAGGATCAAATCGCATCGGCCGAGGCCTCGGCGGTGAAGGAGGTGCGCGACCAGGCTGTTACTGCGGCCGTTGCGGCGGCCAAGTCCGTGCTGGCCAAGCAGATGACTGCGGCGCAAGCCAACAAGCTGATTGACTCGGCGATCTCCGAGGTCGGTGACAAGCTGCACTGAGCTGTTCGGCGCGCTGCTGCCGGCAGCCGTCCGTCAGACGGCATCAACGCTAAATCTAAGTCTTTACAAGTAAGGCGAGGGCTCTGTTTTCTGCCCTCGCCTCATTTTATTGTACAGTCAGCCATCTTCTCAAGGCATGTTACGGGTTGCCTCGCAAAATCCAGAGCAATACGTGACATGGTGTCCGGGGTCAGGGCCGAGTTTCCCAACTTCAATAGCGTGAGTATCTCGAACGCACGATCCGTTCGGTCCTAGCTAATATTTCTCTAGATCTGAATCTGATCCTTAAAACCAGCAGTATCAAAGCTCTTCAAAGCGTCACAGAGTATCTTCCTTTCTTCGCAGTTTGTCTGTCCGAACCGAATGTCGAACAGGTCCGCCCCATCTAACAGGTTTTGCTAATACGAAGGTTGCGTCGGGTCTGACAACTGGCGCCTAACGTTCGGCGGTTTCATGTTCCAGCCGCTGCCGCGCGATCAGTTCGTTGCGCCGGGCCTTCTGCTGGTCTTCCATGCAGCGTTCGACAAAGCTAAGGTGCTGTTCCACCGCCTGCCGGGCGGCTTCGGGGTCGCGGGCCTGAAGGGCTGCGTTGATTGCCCTGTGCTGGTTCAGGATCGCGTCGCGCGTGGTGCGTTGGTGGAACATGATCTGGCGGTTGTAGAACACGCCCTGCCGCAACAGATCGAACATCGACCGCATCATGTGCAGCATCACCACGTTGTGGCTGGCCTCGATGATGGCCATGTGGAACTGCGCGTCCAGATGGGCCTCGTCATCGGCCGCGTTGCGGGCATGGGCGGCCTCCATCTTGTCGAAGATCGCCTGGATCACCTTCAGGTCGCTGTCCGAGCCCAGCCGCGCGGCGCGTTCGGCCGCCAGCCCTTCCATGTCGCGCCGGAACGACAGGTAATCGAACACAGCCTCGTCATGGCTGCTGAACAGACGGATCAGCGCCGGCGAAAAGGCCGAGCCCAGAACCTCGGCCACATAGATGCCTGACCCGGCCTTGGCGGTCAGAAGGCCTTGCTCCTGCAGTTGCGAGATCGCCTCGCGCAGCGACGGGCGCGACACGCCAAGCCGGTCGGCCAACTCGCGCTCGGACGGCAGGCGCTCACCGGGGCGCAGGATCCCGCGCAGGATCAGCAACTCGATCTGTTTGACGACAGCCAGGGACAGTTTCTCGGTCTGGACTTTCTGAAAGGGCATCGGATCATCGCTGAAAATTGGTCAAATCATATGACCACACATGCCCGGCCCGTGCAAGAACGGGCCGCGATCACATTGGCTGAAACACTAGGTCAGCATTATTGACTTTAAGCGCAGAGGTCATAGCGTCAGTCCGACCCAGCGGAGGAGGCTCGGCCCATGCACCAGTTATTTGCAACGCGCGCCGCGCGAATGAAGGCATCCGAAATCCGCGAATTGCTGAAACTGCTGGATCAACCCGGCATCATTTCCTTTGCCGGCGGTATCCCCGACCCGGCGCTGTTTCCGGCCGAGGCCTTTGCCCAGGCATTCCAACAGGCGCTTGGGGCTGGCAGCGGCGCGCAGGCGCTGCAGTATTCCGTGTCCGAAGGGTATATGCCGCTGCGGGAATGGATCGCCGGCCACATGCGCCGGATCGGCATCGACTGCGGCCCCGACGACGTTCTGATCACCTCGGGCTCGCAACAGGCGCTGGACTATCTGGGCAAGCTGTTTCTGTCTCCCGGCGACACGGCGCTGGTCGGATGGCCGACCTATCTGGGGGCTTTGGCGGCGTTCAACGCCTATGAGCCACGCTTTGACCGGTTGCGCGCAGGCGGCAACGCGGGTGCTGCGCAATACCGAGCCGCGGCGGGGCCGGGGGCGGTCAAATACGCATATCTTTCGCCCGACTTTGCCAACCCGACCGGCGAGACCGTCGATCGGCAGGGGCGCGAGGCCCTTCTGGATCTGGCCGAAGAGTTGGACTGCGCCCTGATCGAGGACGGCGCCTATCAGGCCCTGCGCTATGACGGGCAGGCGATACCGCCGATCCTTGCGCTGGAACTGGCGCGGAAGGGCGATCTGCAAGCCTGCCGGACGATCTATTGTGGCAGTTTTTCCAAGACCCTGTCGCCCGGGTTGCGGGTGGGTTGGGTCGTGGCGGCGCAGCCCGTCATCGCGCAGCTTGTGCTGATGAAACAGGCCGCCGACCTGCATTCGGCCACCATCAACCAGATGGCCGTGCACCAAGTGGCCCAAACCTGTTTCGACAGCCACATCCCGAAAGTGCGCGCAACCTACCGTGCGCGCCGCGACGCGATGCTGGCGGCGCTGGAACGGCACATGCCCGAAGGCGTGCAATGGACCCGGCCCGAGGGGGGCATGTTCATCTGGCTGACCCTGCCGCCCGGCTCGGATGGCGCGCAACTGCTGGCCCGCGCGCTTGAGACGGTCAAGGTCGCCTTTGTGCCCGGACAGGCCTTTCACCCCGATGGCAGCGGCGCCAACACGATCCGGCTGAGTTTCTCCAACTCGGACGAGGCTACGATTGCCGAGGGTATTGCCCGGTTGGGCGCGGTCCTGGGCGGCTGAGCGCGGGAAAGTTTTCGTTAACCATTTTGCCGCAAAACTGCGGCATGATCCGGTTCTTCGCCTTGCTGGTGCTGGCCGGCTGCTCGGCCGGTACGACCCATTTCCGCGACCTGCCCGCAACCCGCGTGGCCGTGAACGGCAGCGTGTTCGACGTGCGCCTGCGCGGTGACCTGGCCGAGGCGGTCCGCGTCAACAGCCAATATGCCCCGCGGCTGGGGCCGATCCGGGATCGGGCCGCATTGGCCATGGCCCAGGTCTCGGGCTGTCCGGTCGCCGATGTGTTGGGCGACGCGGCGGTGACCGTGGGCATCCTCGCCTGCGACCGCAGGGCGTCGGACCGGCTGTTGTTGGCTGCGGTCACGCCGACCAACTATGAATGCATTGACTTCGGAACCTATGACAGCGGGTCGGACACCGGATACCAGGTGTTCGAGTGTTCGCCTTATTGACTCTGCGCAATTCCGCCCAAATCAGCAAGATATTGTGGATAACTCGGCTCAATATCCCATATCCTGCGCAACTTCGTTGACTCGCGGGCATTCCCTTGTCCAGACTTTCAGGGAACGGGAATCATGGAAATCGGCCTTTGCGCTTTACCAAACTCAAACTCACCGGCTTCAAAAGCTTCGTCGATCCGACCGATCTGATCATCGCGGATGGGTTGACCGGTGTGGTGGGGCCCAACGGCTGCGGCAAGTCCAACCTGCTTGAGGCGCTGCGTTGGGTGATGGGCGAGAACCGCCCCAAATCGATGCGCGGCGGTGCGATGGAGGACGTGATCTTTGCCGGTGCCGCCACCCGTCCGGCGCGCAACTTCGCCGAGGTCGTCCTGACCATGGACAACTCGGAACGTCTGGCCCCGGCCGGGTTCAATGACAGCGATCAGATCGAGATCGTGCGCCGCATCACCCGCGACGTGGGCAGCGCCTACAAGGCCAACGGCAAGGACGTGCGCGCCCGCGACGTGCAGATGCTGTTCGCCGATGCCTCGACCGGCGCGCATTCACCCGCTCTGGTGGGGCAGAACCGGATCGCCGAGCTGATCAACGCCAAACCCCGCGCCCGCCGCCGCATTCTGGAAGAGGCCGCCGGTATCTCGGGCCTGTACCAGCGGCGGCACGAGGCCGAACTGAAGCTCAAGGGCACCGAAGCCAACCTGACCCGCGTCGATGACGTGCTGGAGCAGTTGGGCACACAGTTGGCGCAGCTGGCGCGCCAAGCCCGTCAGGCCGCGCGGTATCGTGAGATCGGCGAGCAATTGCGCCAGGCCGAAGGCATGTTGCTGTATCGCCGCTGGAAAGAGGCCGACATGGCCCGCCAGCAGGCCGAAGAGCGTCTGCGCGACCGCACCACCGAAGCCGCGCGCGCCGAGGCCGAGGCCCGCGCCGCCAGCGCGAAACGCGCCGAGATCGAAGAGACCCTGCCGCCGCTGCGCGAGGAGGAGGCCATTGCCGCCGCCGTGCTGCAGCGCCAGCAGGTGCAGCGCGATCAGCTGTCCGATCAGGAAAACCGCGCGCGCCAGACCATCGAAACCCTGACCGCCCGCATCCAGCAGCTGGGCCGCGACATCGAGCGGGAAACCGGTTTGAACCGCGACGCCGGCGAGATGATCGAACGGCTGGAATGGGAGGCCCGCGAACTGGCCAAGGCCGCCGAGGGCCATGACGACAAGCTGGCCGAAGCCGCCGAAATTGCCCGAGAGGCCGCCGCGGTTCTGCAGGAGCGTGAGGATCTGCTGGCGCAGGAGACCGAGGACACCGCTCGTCTGGTCGCGCGTCACCAATCGGCGCAGCGTCTGGTCGAGGACAGCCGCAAGACGCTGGCACGCTCCGAGGCCGAAGAGGAAAAAGCACGCGCGGCCGTTGCCGAGGCCCGCGCCGCGCTGACCCGCGCCGACGAAGCGTTCGAGGCCGCGCAAGCCGCCGAGGAAGAGGCGCGCGAGGCCGCCGAAGCCGCCGAAGAAGCGCTGGCCGCCGCCGACGAGCTGCGCGGTGAAACGCAGGCGCGCGAGGCCGAGGCCCGCGCCCAACGCTCCGAGGCCGAGGGCGAGTTGGGCGCGATTCGGGCCGAGACCACCGCGCTGGCCAAGCTGGTCGAGCGCGACACCGCCGAGGGCGGGCAGGTGCTGGACCTGCTGCGGGTCGAGCCGGGCTTTGAAAAGGCGTTGGGTGCCGCGTTGGCGGATGACCTCCGCGCCCCGCTGGTCGAAGGCGATGGGCCGTCGGGTTGGGTGCAGGTGCCGGGCTATGATGCCGATCAGCCGTTGCCGGACGGGGCCGAGCCGCTTGCGCTACACGTCTCGGGTCCGGACCGTCTCAGCCGCCGTATCGCGCAGATCGGCCTGATTGACGCCGATCAGGGCGCGCGGCTGCAACCCTTGCTGAAACCCGGCCAACGGTTGGTGTCGCGCTCGGGCGATCTGTGGCGCTGGGACGGGTTCCGCGCCTGGGCCGAGGATGCCCCCAGCGCCGCGGCGCTGCGGCTCGAGCAGCTCAACAAGCTTGAGGCGCTGAAACAGCAACTGGCGCAGGTCGAAGCACAGGCCGACGGCGCCCGCGCCGCGCACGAGGCCCTGTCGCGGCAACTGGCCGAGGTGACAGAGGCCGACCGTCGCGCCCGCGAGGCCCGCCGCGCCGCCGATCAGCGCATGGCCGAAGCGGCCCGCGCGCTCAGCCGGGCCGAGGCCGACCGCAACCTGGCGCAGGGCAAGCTGGAGAACCTGACGCTTGCGGTCGACCGCCACAAGCAGGATGCGATGGCGGCCCGCGCCCAGCTGCGCGAGGCCGAGGCCGCGCTGGCCGAGCTGGGCGATCTGGACACCGCCCGTGCCCGGGTCGAGGACATCAAGCAGACGGTCGAGGCCGCGCGGATCACCATGCTGACGCACCGTTCGACCCATGACGAGCTGCGCCGCGAGGGCGAGGCCCGCACCCGCCGCGCACAGGAGGTGGCCAAGGACCTGAGCGGCTGGAAACACCGTCTGGAAACAGCCGAGAAGCGCATCGCCGAATTGGCCGAGCGCAAAGCCAGTTCCGAGGAAGAGCTGACCGAAGCGATGGCCGCGCCCGCCGAGATCGCCGAGGCACGCGAAGAGCTGAACGAGATGATCGAGGCCGCCGAGGCCCGCCGCGCCGAAGCCGCCGACAAGCTGGCCCAGGCCGAAGCGCTGCAACGCGAGGCCGTGCTTGCCGAGCGCGAGGCCGAGCGCAAGGCCTCGGAGGCGCGCGAAGCCCGCGCCGCGGCTGAGGCGCGGTTCGAGGCGGCCAAGGAAAGTGTCGCCGCCGCTGCCGAGCGCATCGCCGAGGATCAGCAACTGACCCCGAACCAGTTGTTGAACCAGCTGGACGTGAACCCTGACGACATGCCCGCCGCCGATGCCCTGGAAGCTGAGGTGAACCGCCACAAGCGCCAGCGCGACGCGATGGGTGCGGTGAACCTGCGGGCCGAGGAAGACGCCAAGGAGGTTCAGGAGGAGTTCGACACGCTCAACAGCGAGAAATCCGATCTGGAAGAGGCGATCAAGGCGCTGCGCAGCGGCATCGCCAGCCTCAACCGTGAGGGCCGCGAGCGCCTGCTGACTGCATTCGAACAGGTCAACGCGAACTTTGCCATGCTGTTCAAGCATCTGTTCGGCGGTGGCGAGGCCAACCTGGTGATGGTCGAGAGCGACGACCCGCTGGATGCGGGGCTCGAGATCATGTGCCAGCCGCCGGGCAAGAAGCTGTCGACCCTCAGCCTGTTGTCGGGCGGGGAGCAGACCCTGACCGCCACCGCGCTGATCTTCGGCGTGTTCCTGGCCAACCCCGCGCCGATCTGCGTGCTGGACGAGGTTGATGCGCCGCTGGACGATGCCAACGTGACCCGGTTCTGCGATCTGCTGGACGAGATGTGCCGCCAGACCGACACGCGGTTCCTGATCATCACCCACCACGCGGTGACCATGGCGCGGATGGACCGTCTGTTCGGCGTGACCATGCAGGAACAGGGCGTCAGCCAGCTGGTCTCCGTCGATCTGAAGAAGGCCGAGCAGATGGTCGCCTGACCGCTCACCGCAACGTTATTCTGCGATCGGGCCGGGCCGGGCTAGGCTGGCTGCATGAAACACCTGTTGCTGATCGCCGCGGCCTGCGCCGCCTCGCCTCTCTTGGCTGCCGAATGGGCCACCCGCCCCGGTGATATCCCCCTGAGCCCCGCTGAACTGGACGCTTTGGCTGGGCGAACGCTGACCTTCTATGACGACGGGCAGTCGAAATACTCGGCCGGTGGGGCCTATTCCTACACCTATTCGGCGGTCAATGGCGGCGGAACGGCCTTCGGAACCTACTCGATCACCGCTGATGGCAGCATCTGTGTGCAGTACCGCAACGGGTTCGACCGCTGCGATCTGTACGTGCGGAACAATGGTCGGTTGATCCTGATCACCGAAAAAGGTGAACGTTACCCGGTGCGACCCGAGTGAACGGGGCCACTCCTTCACCCGCCGTGCCAAACCAGGAATCAACCGATGACCCGACCCGCTCCGACCCTGCACATGCTTTGCGGCAAGATCGCCGCTGGAAAATCGACGCTTGCCGCCCAGCTCGCGAGGCAGCCCGGCACAGTTCTGATTTCCGAGGACGCCTGGCTGAAGCCGCTTTTTGCCGATCAGATGGTGACAGGTGCCGACTATCTGCGCTGTTCCACGCGTCTGCGCGCGGCGATGGGTCCGCATGTCACGACTCTGCTTGAAGCGGGCATGTCGGTTGTTCTGGATTTCCCGGCCAACACGGTCGAAACCCGCGCCTGGATGCGCGAAATTCTGGATCAGACCGATACAGCGCATCAGATGCATGTGCTGACTACGCCCGACGCCGTTTGTCTGGCCCGGCTGCAAGCACGAAACGCAGCGGGCGACCACGCCTTTGCCGCGACCGAAGAACAGTTCCGACGGTTTTCCAAGCATTACGCGGAACCCACGCCTGAGGAAGGATTCACGCTGGTATTCCACGACCCAACGGATTGAGCGTCTAAAGTCGGTTTAGCAAATCAACTGTCGGCCAGGCATCTGCGGGCAGGCCCAGCCGGGCCTGTTCAGCCTGTACTGCAGCGCGCGTTCCGGCCCCCAAGATGCCGTCGATCTTGCCCACGTCATGCCCGCGCGCCTGCAGTTTCGCCTGCAGCTGTTTCATCTGGGCGCCGGTCAGGCCCGGATCGGGGTTGCCCGCAGCATAAACCTGCGCGCCCTCGAGGCGCGTTCCGAAATAGGCCGCGGTCAGGACATAGACAAAGCTTTGGTTCCACTCGAAATAGACATCGAAATTCGGATAGGCCAGAAAGGCCGGCCCCTTGCGCCCCTGCGGCAGGATCAGCGAGGCTGGCAGGTTGGCCAATGACCCGCTGCGCGCCTGCACGCCCATCGCCTGCCAGTCTGACACCGGGCGCGGTTTGCCCGGCCCGCTCAGCGACCAGTCCATCTGTGCGAGCACGGTGACCTCCTGCAGCCAGGGCTGACCCGGCTGCCAGCCCAGATGAGACAGCATCTTGCCACCCGACATCAGCGCATCGGGGGCCGAGGTTTTCAGCCGCACATGCCCGTCGCCATCACCGTCCACGCCGTTTTCCAGAATGTCGCGGGGCAGCATCTGCACCATGCCGATCTCGCCCGCCCATGCGCCCGTGGTGCGGTTCGGGTCGAAATCGCCGTTTCGGAACAGCTCGATCGCGGCATAGATCTGCGGCCGGAACAGCTCGGGGCGGCGGCAATCATGGGCCAGCGTCACCAACGCATTGCGGGTGTTGAAATCGCCCTGGAACGCGCCGTAATCCGTCTCGAACGCCCAGAAGGCCAGCAGGACCCCGCGCGACACACCGTATTCTGCCTCGATCCGGTCGAACACGGCATCGTATTGCTGCGCCATCGCCTGGCCGCGCCTGATTCGGTCCTGCGAGATCAGGCGTCGCGAGAATTCGATAAACGGTTTTTGGAAGACGCCCTGCGCACGGTCGGCCTTCAGCACCTTGGGGTCCTGTTGCGCACCGTTGAAGAACGCATCGACCGTGGCCGTATCGAACCCCTGCTGTGCCGCTTCGGCCTTCAGTCCGCGAACGAAGGCGTTGAAGCCGCCGCCGCATTGGGCAAGGGCCGGGGCAGCGAACAGGCAAGCGGCCACAAGGCCCGAGACAAAGCGCATGACGAAAACCATCCTCAGAAAACCGTGTTCAGACCAACCCACACCGTCAGCCCCGCCAACGCAAGCCCCCAAACCTGCCAAAGCATTCCGCATGCGCGGAAAACCTCCGTTGCGCCGATCGTGCGCCGGGCTTCACCATTGACCCAGGCCAGATCGCGCAACTGCCCGTCATAGCTGCGGGGCCCGGCCAGTGCCACGTCCAGCGCGCGGGCCATGGCGGCTTCGGGCCAGCCGGCATTGGGCGAAATGTGGTGCTGCGCGTCCGCCACGATGGCCCGCCATTGGCGCCTCTGTCCCGACAGGGCCACGATCATCAGGCAAGTCAGCCGGGCCGGGACCAGGTTCAGCAGATCGTCCAGCCGGGCGGCGGCCCAGCCGAAGTCTCGGTACGTGTCGTTGCGGTAGCCGATCATGCTGTCGGCGGTGTTCACCGCCTTGTAGACCAGCAGCCCCGGCAAGCCGCCCAGCAGGAACCAGAAGGCCGGGGCGATCACCCCGTCGCTTAGGTTCTCGGCGGCGCTCTCGATGGCCGAGCGCGCCACCTGTGCCTCGGTCATCTGCGAGGTGTCGCGCGACACGATCATTGCCACCGCCGCGCGCCCCTCGGGCAGGGATTGCCGCAGCGCGACGCCCACGGCGCGGACATGCGCCACCAGAGAGTTCTGTGCCAACAGGATCGCGCAGACCACGACCTCGACCGCCCAGCCAAGCCACGCCAGCGCCGCACCGACCACCCAGCCGCCCAGGACCAGCAGAAGCGCGACGAAAATGCCCTTCGCGCGGCGATGCGTGCCGTGATTCAGGCGGCGGTCCAGCCAGCCGATGGCGTTGCCCATCAGAACCGCCGGGTGCCGCAGGCGCGACCACAGCCAGTCGGGCTCGCCCAATGCGGCGTCCAGCAGCATCGCCAGGGCCAGCGTAAGGGCGGTGCTCACAGCGCCGCCTCGAGTCGTGACCAGCCATGCTCGGGCGGCAGGCCCAGCCGCAGGAACCGATCGGAATAGGGGAAGATGCGGCTCCAGATATGGGCCTGTGCCAGCCGGTCCTGCCAGGCGGCGGCATCGTCCACTTCGTACAGGCGGAACAGCGTGGTGCCGCCGACCAAATGCGCGCCCTTGCCGGTCATCAGCGTATCCAGCCGTTCCGTATCACGGGCCAACCGCGCGCGCGTGGTTTCGGCCCAGGTCGTGTCATTCAGGGCCTGCGCGCCGATGCGCAGAGCCGGGCCGGACACGGCCCAGGGGCCGGTCAGATCGTTCAGCCTCGCGATCAGGTCGGGATGCCCGATGGCAAAGCCCAGCCGCAGCCCCGCAAGGCCCCAGAACTTGCCAAAGCTTTTCAGGACGATCACGCCGGGGAGCTCGGACAGGCGGATCAGAGATGCCTCGGGCGTCACGTCGCAAAAGCTTTCGTCGATCACTGTCAGCGGCGCGTCGGCGTCCTTAGCCTGCCAGATCCGGCCGTCTGGATTGTTGGGATGCACGATCACCCGCGCCTGCGCCGGGCCGCCGGGCTGTACCGTCCAGCCCTGCGCGGCAAAGGCGGCGGCATGTTCGTTGTAGGTGGGCGTGGTGATCTGGACCGCACCAACGGGGGCCAGCGCCGGGATCCGCGTGATCAGGGCCGAGGCCCCCGGTGCGGGCAGGATTGCCGCGCAGTCCGGCACACCCCAGAAGCGTCGGGCCGCATCACTCAGCCGGGCAAAGGAACTGTGGTCGGGCAGGGCGGTCCAGTCCTCAAGTGTAAGGCCCGCTACAGGATAAGGGTGTGGGTTGATCCCGGTCGACAGGTCGATCCATTCCGTTCGCGCGCCGCCATGACGGGCAATGGCGTCGTCCAGCCCACCGCCGTGGTCACGCTTGCCGCGTGGGTTCAAGTCGTCAGTGCGGTCAGTCATGCCGGAATCGTCCAAAACGCCGAAATTACCCCGCTTCAAGCGGATTTACGCCGTTTTTACAAGCAAATCCGGTTCATAGAGGAGCGCTGGAGCGACTGTTAACCCTTTGTTAACGAAATAACGTGATCACAGCTTATGGGGGTCGGCACCACTCACCTTATCAAGTGCCGAGGTTGTTGCAAATGAATGTTCTGATTGTTGAGAGTAACCCCGACCTGGGTCGGGTCTGGCAGCGGCACCTGGAACGGCAGGGGGCTGAGGTTTCTCTGGTCGAAAGCCAGGAAGCAGCGATCCTTGCACTTTATGGCACGCCCTTCGACATCATAATCCTGGACCTGGTTCTGGATTCAGGCAGCGCGTTGGCGGTCGCGGATTTCGCCAGCTACCGCCGCCCGGATGCCCGGGTGATCTTCGTCACCAACACCACGTTCTTTTCCGACGGGTCGATCTTTGCCCATAGCCCCAACGCCTGCGCCTATGTCCAGAGCGGAACGCCGCCCGAGGATCTGGCGGCGATGGTCGAGCACTACGCCGCGGGTCGCTGATCGCGTCCGTGGGGCTGCCAATAGTCCAGGACAGGGTTGATCGGGATGATCCGGTGCGGATTGATGCTGTCGTGACTGTAGTGATAGTGCCGCACGATATGGTGCAGGTTCACCGTGCCCGCCACGCCCGGCCATTGATACAGTTCGCGCGTGTAAGCCCACAGGTTGGGATAGTCGATCAGCCGCCTGCGGTTGCACTTGAAATGCAGGTGATAGACCGGATCGAACCGGATTAGGGTCGTGAACAGGCGCCAGTCGGCCTCGGTCAGGCGATCCCCCATCAGGTATCGGTTCTTGGACAGCCGGTCTTCCAGCCAGTCCAGCGTGTCGAACAGGGGGTGCACGGCCGCGTCATAGGCCTCCTGCGAGGTGGCAAAGCCGGATTTGTAGACGCCGTTGTTCACGTTTGAATAGACCCTCGCATTGACCTCTTCGATCTCGTCGCGCATCTCGGAAGGCCAGTAGTCGTCGGTGTTGCCGGTGATTTGGTCGAAGGCCGAATTGAACATGCGGATGATTTCCGAGCTTTCATTCGACACGATGGTCCCTTGCACCTTGTCCCACAGGATCGGCACCGTCACCCGGCCCGAGTAGTTCGGGTCGGCGCGTGTATAGACCTGATAGGCATAGTCCAGCCCATACAAAGCATCGCCGGTGGCGCCGTGATCGTCGGTCTGGAAAGTCCATCCGCGGTTCAGCATGTCCGGATGGACCACCGATACGGTAATAAGGTCCTGAAGTTCCTTGAGCTGGCGGAAGATCAACGTCCGGTGCGCCCATGGACAGGCGAGGCTGACATACAAGTGATATCGCCCGGCCTCAGCCTTGAAACCGTCCTTGCCCGAGGGACCTGCACTGCCATCGGCCGTTATCCAGTTTCGAAACTGGGCAGCCGAACGTTTGAACGCTCCGCCGGTGGATTTCGTGTCGTACCAGGTGTCGTGCCAGGTGCCGTCGACCAACAGGCCCATCTTGGATCCTCCGTTTCCGTGTCCGGACAAAGCTTAGTGCGACAGCGCCGCAGTTCACATCGCCGACGGCGCGCAGCATCTCTGCGCAGTCGCACAGTGCCGCCCGGGATGTCTGTGCAACAAATCGCCCACAGGTCCGCGTCAACGGTCGGGCTTCACTGGATTTTTACGAAAATACCCCCACAATAGATAGCATAGCTTGGGGGGAATTTTGATGAGTACTTATGTTTCCAAGGAAATTAGCGCCGAATTGGATGCGGCCCGAATCGCATCGCTCAAGAAGTCCAGCCGCCTGCGGGTGGAAATGGGCGACAATACCTACAGAATCCTCAAATTGTGGAAGGATGGTTTCGCCGTCGAGGCCGAGACAACACCGCGTCTGCGTGGACTGGTCGATATTTTTGATGGCGCCAACCACCTGTATCAATGCCTGATCGTCGCTGACGAGGAAGACGGCGGCCAGATGCGATATGAGTTCAAGCGCAGCACCGTAGCGGCGGACAAGGCGCCACTGGATTTCTATCGCGCGCCGGATGCCCCAATCGCCCTTCTCGGCAAAGACGACTAGGGCAGACCGTCCGCGCGACCTTATTGAAGGTCAGAAAAAGCTAGTTTCAAACGGGCGCACGCGTCCTCGACCCGCGCCCGCTGAGTGGCGAGATTGAACCGTTCGAAGGTCTCGCCTCCCGTTCCAAAGCCCGGGCCGGATGACGTTGCGATCCGGGCATCATCGCGCAGACGGCGCACGAATTCGGCGTGATCCATGCCGGTGCCCGAGAAATCGACCCAGGCCAGGTAGGTTGCCTGCAAGGGCATCGACCACAGACCGGGGATTTCGGAGATCGCTGCATCGAATATCGCGCGGTTGCCCCGCAGGTGGTCGATCTGGGCATCCACCCATTGCGCACCCTCGGGCGTGTAGGCCGCGGTGATCATCGCCACGCCAAGTGCGCTGGGGTCATAGTCCAACGTGTTCAGCCGGTGACGCATCTGCGCCCGCAGCGTGTCGTCGGGAATGATCATATTGCCGGTGCGCTGGCCTGCGATATTGAAGGTCTTGGACGCCGCTGTCAGCGTCACCGTCCAGGGCCGCGCATCCGGCGCGGCCACGTCCATCGGCACGAATTTGTGCCCGGGATAGACCAGATCGTGATGGATCTCGTCCGAGATCAGGATCAGCCCGTTGCGTTCAGCAAAGGCCGCCACAGCGCGCAGCTCGTCCGGTGTCCAGACCCGCCCCGACGGGTTCTGCGGCGAACACCAGATTAACATCCGTTCGGACCCGTCCAGCCGCGACTGTGCGTCATCCAAGTCGATCTCATAGGTGTCGCCGGCCCGCACCAGGGGGCATTCCACTACCCGGCGGCCGGTTTTGTTCACCTTGTGTGCAAACTCGTGATAGACCGGCGTGAAGATCACAACCCCGTCCCCCGGCTCGGTCCAGACGTCGAGGCTCAGCGCGATGGCGTTGCCCAGACCTTGCGAGGTCAGGATCCAATCGGTGTCGATCGCCCAGTCGTGACGGTTCTGCATCCACCACCGCACCGCCTGCAGATAGGCCGGGTGCTGCCAGGAATAGCCGAACACCCCGTGATCGGCCGCGCGGCGCACCGCCTCGATCACGCAGGGCGCGGTGGCATAGTCGGAATCGGCGGTCCACATGGCCAGCCCGTCCTCGGGCGAGACGCCGAACAGCTGCTCCATCTTGTCCCATTTCGAGCTGAAGGTGCCCCGGCGGTCGATGAGGTCGTTGAAAGTCATGTCTGCTCCATTCGTTGGCCTGAAAGCTATCGGGAAATTCGCCCGGCGCAAGGGGGGCGTTGCGGCCACGCGCGCGATGACCTAAATCAGCCCCATGAAACGCAACATCCTGATCCATCCCGATCCCCGCCTGAAAAAGGTCTGTGCGCCCGTGGACGACCTGTCGGACGAGCTGCGCGCGCTGGCCGACGACATGCTGGAAACCATGTATGATGCGCCGGGCATCGGGCTGGCCGCGCCCCAGATCGGCGTGCTGGAACGGCTGATCGTTCTGGATTGCGTCAAAGAGGAAGGCGCCACCCCCCGCCCGCTGGTGATGTTCAACCCCGAGATCATCTCGGCCTCGGACGAAACCAGTGTCTACGAGGAAGGCTGCCTGTCGATCCCCGATCAGTTCGCCGAGGTCACCCGCCCGGCCGAGGTCGAGGTTGCCTGGATGGACAAGAACGGCAAGGCGCAGCGCGAAACCTTCGACGGGCTCTGGGCCACCTGCGTGCAGCACGAGATCGACCACCTGAACGGCAAGCTGTTCATCGACTATCTCAAGCCGCTGAAACGGCAGATGATCACGCGCAAGATGGTCAAGCTCAAGCGTGAGCTGGCCCGCGCATGACCGTCCGTCCCTGCCTGCCATGGCCCGACAAGCGCCTGCGTACCAAGGCCGAACCGGTGACTGAAATTACCGACGAGATCCGCGCCATCTGGGACGACATGATCGACACGATGGAGGCGATGCCCGGCGTCGGCCTGGCGGCGCCCCAGATCGGCGTGACGCTGCGGCTGGCGGTCGTGGACGGCTCGGCCGAGCGTGGCCGCGCGGTGCGCCTGGCCAACCCCGAAATCCTGCACAGCTCGATCGAACTGCGCGAGCATGACGAGGCCAGCCCGAACCTGCCGGGCGTGTCGGCCAAGATCAAACGTCCGCGTGCGGTGACGGTCCGGTTCCTCAATGAAAAAGGCGAGATCGACCGGCGCGATTTCGTCGGCATCGAAGCCACCAGCGTGCAGCACCAGATCGACCATCTGAACGGCCGGATGTATTTTGACCGTCTCAGCAAGGTCAAACGCGACATGCTGCTGCGCAAGGCGAAAAAGGCGGGGTAGGGCGGCATGCGCGTCATCTTCATGGGAACGCCCGAGTTTTCGGTGCCGGTGCTGGATGCGCTGGTGCAGGCCGGGCACGAGATCGCCGCCGTCTATTGCCAGCCCCCGCGCCCGGCCGGTCGCGGCAAGAAGGACCGGCCCACGCCGGTGCATGCCCGCGCCGAGGCGCTGGGCCTGCCGGTGCGCCATCCCACCTCGCTGAAATCGCCCGAGGAACAGGCCGCCTTTGCTGCGCTGAAGGCCGATGTGGCCGTGGTCGTGGCCTATGGGCTGATCCTGCCGCAGCCGATTCTGGACGCACCCCGGCATGGCTGCCTGAACATCCACGCCAGCCTGCTACCGCGCTGGCGCGGGGCCGCGCCGATCCACCGGGCGATCATGGCGGGCGATGCCGAGACCGGCGTCTGTATCATGCAGATGGAGGCCGGCCTGGACACCGGCCCCGTCCTGCTGCGTCAGGCCACCCCGATCGGACCCGAGGAAACCACCGCCCAGCTGCATGACCGCCTGTCGGCGATGGGCGCCGATCTGATCGTGCAGGCTCTGGACCGCCTGCCCGAGCTGACTCCCGAACCGCAGCCCGAGGTCGGCGTGACCTATGCCGCAAAAATCGACAAGGCCGAGGCCCGCGTGGACTGGTCGCGCCCAGCTGTCGAAGTCGATCGCCAGATCCGCGGCCTGTCGCCCTTTCCCGGCGCCTGGACTCAGATTGAGGGCGAGCGCGTCAAGCTGCTCGCCTCGCGCCTGTCGGACGGGCAGGGCATGCCGGGCGAGGTGCTGGACGACGCGCTGCGCGTGGCCTGCGGCACCGGCGCAGTCGAACTGCTGCGCTTGCAACGGGCGGGCAAGGCGGCGCAGGATAGGGAAACCTTCCTGCGGGGCTGGCCGATCCCGGCCGGAACCCGCCTCGGCTCGGAGACGTCCTGATGTTCATGGTGATGATGGGTACCGTCGTGATTGCCGGCATCGTCGGCTATCTGTCCGAGGTGACGGGATTTACCCACAACGGGTATCTGCAATCCATCATCATCTGCGTGGGCGGGGCGTTCCTGTTCTATTTCATCCGCATCATGTTCGGCATCAGCTTTGGACCGCCTGGGCTGGATGCGGTGATCTCGTCGGTGGGGGCCTTGATCATCGTGCCCACGCACTGGAGGAAATGAGATGCCCGTCCTTGCCTTGATCGTCATCGGCGCCGCGGCCGGATTTCTGGCCACCCGCCTGATGCGGATCGAGGCGGACATCCCCACCACCCTGCTGATCGGTATCGCCGGGGCCGTGGTGGGCGGGCTGATCATGCGCGCCTTGCTGACGGTCATGGGCTGGATGCCCGGATTCGTCGGCGCGGTGCTGGGCGCGCTGCTGCTGATCTGGATCTGGAAGACCTATTTCCGGCGTTGATGCGGCAGGCCGTAGGCCACGCTAGACAGTGCTTTGGCAATCAACTAGGCATCGGCAATGAAAAACTATTTTTTCCCACAAGCTTATAACAACGCATGGGCCAACCACCGAATTCTGGAGGCTTGCGCGCAATTGCCCCCCGAAGAACTGGCGAAGCACCGTACTGGTTTCTTCCCGTCCATCATCGAGACTCTCAATCACATTTATACGGTTGATCTTTTCTACGTCACCGCTCTGGAAGGCCGGCCAATGGGATTGGACGCCTTCGACCCGGAAACTCCCTATCCCGACTTGCCCGAGCTTTCGGCGCACCAACGCGCCATCGACCAACGTTTCGTGGATGTTTGCCGCGATGAGAAGGTTTTGGATGAAACTGCACGCGTCAGGATTCCACGTGGGGACGTAGTGCAAGTCGAGCGGTACGACCGCACGATCCTGCACTTGCTGCAGCACCAGATTCACCATCGGGGACAAGTGCATTCGATGCTTTCGGGCACGATGATCGCTCCGCCGCAACTGGATGAATTCTTCATGGAGTGGGAGGCTGACAGATCATTGCGGGCCGAAGATTTCACGTCTCTGAACCTGACCGAGGAAGAGGTCTGGCGCGGCCTCTAGCTCCGCGGCGGGCGTGCCTTGTAGACCGGCAACTGCCAGCCGAACAGCAGCGATCCGGCCCGCAATGCCCAGCAGGAGAGTGCGCACAGGCCCAGCGCCAGCAGCGTCTCCAGCCCCAGACGGGTGGCCAACACGGCCACAAGCGCCCCGGTGAAGGCGCATGAGACATAGAGCTCGCCCTGTTTCAGCACCAGCGGCACCTCGTTGCAGACCACGTCGCGCATCAGCCCGCCCAGGCAACCGGTGGTCACACCCATCAACACCACGATCACGCCCGACTGACCCAGCGCCAGCGCCGCGCCCGTTCCCGCGGCCACGGCGATCGACAGCGCGAAACTGTCCAGCCAGACCAACCAGTTGTAGCGGCTTTCGACCAGATGCGCGGTGAAGAACACGACCACCGCTGCTGCCACCGCGATCAGGATATAGTCAGGTTGGCCCACCCAGAATACGGGGTGCCGATCCAGCAGCAGATCACGCACCGTACCGCCGCCCACCGCCGTCAGACAGGCGATGAAGGCAAATCCCACAAGGTCCAACTGCGCCCGGCTGGCGACCAGCGCCCCGGTCAGCGCAAAGACCAGAACCGAGGCATAGTCCAGCAGGGCCAGACCGCTCATGTGCGGGCCTTTTTCGGCTTGAAAGGGGCCATGCCTGCGCGTGCCAACTCATCGGCGCGTTCGTTTTCGGGGTGGCCGGCATGGCCCTTGACCCATTCCCAGGTCACGTCATGGCGCTGTTGGGCTTCGTCCAGCCGCTGCCACAGGTCCACGTTCTTGACGGGCTTCTTGCTGGCGGTCTTCCAGCCGTTGCGCTTCCACCCGTGAATCCAGCCCGTCACCCCGTTTTTCACATAGGCGCTGTCGGTCACGATTGTGATCTTCGAGGGCCGCTCCAATGTTTCGAGCGCGCTGATCGCGGCCAGCAGCTCCATCCGGTTGTTGGTGGTCTCGGCCTCACCGCCGTTCAACTCGCGCTCTTTCAGGACGGTTTCTCCATCCATCGCTCGTAGCAGCACGCCCCAGCCCCCCGGGCCGGGATTGCCCGAACAGGCACCATCGGTATAGGCAAACAGATCAGGCATGGGCCAGCACCAGAATGAAACCGTCATAAGATCCGGACAGCCCCTTTCCCATACCGGTGGTGACACGGTGAATGACGAACCCGGCCTCGACCAACGCGGTCTCGATCTCGGGGCGCGTGAAATAGGTGTAGTAGCGGTCCAGTTCGTCGCGATGCTCTCCGGTGCCCAGTTTGAGGCCCAGAAAGAACACGCCGCCCGGCTTCAGGGCCCGGTGGATGGCGGCCAGGTGTCGCGGGAATTCGGCGCGCGGGGCGTGCAGCAGGGAAAAGCTGGCATAGACCCCATCGTATTCGGCCGTTTCGGTCACGTCGTCGAACGTGCCCAAATGCGCGTCCACGCCATTTGCGCGGGCGTGTTCGACAAAGGCAGGTGTGGCGTCCAGCGCCCGAACCCGCAGCCCCTGGCGCAGAAAGAAACCGCTGTCCGAACCCGGACCCGACCCCAGATCCAGCACCAGCCCGTCGCCGACCGCCTGCGCAAATGCTGCGCGAGCCTCGATCTGTTCGGGCGGCAGCGGCACTTTCAGATAGTCGTCCACACGGGTTGTGTAGGCGTCGATGGTTCGTTTGTCGCTCACAGGACTACTCCAACGGCCAGGCAAGTCAGCACTACGGAGCTCAGCAGCAGCCGCAGTTTCATCCACCAGCGCGGGGTCAGGCCCCAGGACCAGAACAGCGCGTCCAGCACCAGCAGCCCGGCAAAGCCGATCATCAGGTTGGTGCCCGCGTCGACCGGCCCGCCGCCGGTGGTGAAGAACGCCCACAGCGCCGGCAGTACCGACAACCCATAGCACAGCGCCGCCCGGCTGCCCGAGGTCTTCGTGGCAAAACCCCAAAGAACGCCGGACATGAAGCTGAGGATCACAGCGCCATAGAACAGCTGCACATAGGGCCCCACGAACCGGGGACCCAGCGCGCGGCTGCCCCAGTCGTTCAGGTCTCCGCTCAGGTAGGTCAGCGCGCCCCAGACGAAGGGGATCAGACCGGCCAGGCCCAGAACCAATGGTGCGCGGGGGATGCCGCTCATGCGGGCACGCGCAGAATGCGGGGCACCTTGAACTCGACATTCTCGGTGGCGGTTTCGACGGTTTCGACGGTCACGTCATAGCGGTCGCGGAAGGCGTCGATCACCTCGTTTACCAGAACTTCGGGGGCCGAGGCACCGGCGGTGATGGCGATGCTGGAAATCCCCTCGAGCGCGCGCCAGTCGATGTCTGTGGCCCGCTGCACCAGCTGGGCATAGGTGCAGCCCGCCTTGGACGCCACCTCGACCAGGCGGCGCGAATTCGATGAGTTGGGCGCACCTACCACCAGCAGCGCATCCGACCTGGGTGCGACGGTCTTCACCGCCTCCTGCCGGTTGGTGGTGGCATAGCAGATGTCTTCCTTGTGTGGGCCGACGATGGCCGGGAACCGGTCCTGCAGGGCGGCCACGATGTCGCGCGTGTCGTCCACCGACAGGGTGGTCTGGGTGACGAAGGCAAGTTTTTTGGGGTCGCGGACCTGCACCCCGGCCACATCGTCAACCGTTTCCACCAGCAGAACCTCGCCCTCGGGCAGCTGGCCCATGGTGCCGACGGTTTCGGGGTGGCCCTTGTGGCCGATCATGATCATCTGCAACCCGGCCTCGGCGTGGCGCTGGGCCTCGATATGGACCTTGGAGACCAGCGGACAGGTGGCGTCGACGTAGATCATCTCGCGCGCGGCTGCTGCGGCGGGCACCGATTTGGGTACGCCGTGGGCGGAAAAGATTACCGGCCGGTCATCGGGGCATTCGTCCAGCTCTTCGACAAAGACGGCACCCTTGGCGCGCAGCCCGTCCACGACAAACTTGTTGTGCACGATCTCGTGCCGGACATAGACCGGGGCGCCCCATTTCTGCAGGGCCATTTCCACGATCTTGATCGCGCGGTCCACGCCGGCGCAGAACCCGCGCGGGGCGGCCAGATACAGGGTCAGGGGGGGCTTGGTCATGCGTCTGTCTCCTTGAAAGGGACAGGTAAGGCTTTTCCACCTGTTGGTCCAGTCAGGACAGCCTTGTCATCATGCTGACATGAAGTCCTGTTAGCCAATAACCGTTTGAGCACGGGTTCTTGATTAAAGAAGCGCGGCCAGGACACGAAGTCCTGACCGCGCGATTTCTCCACATGTGTGAGTGGTGGATGGCGGAGTTCTTATTTTCCTGCGACGGCTACCGTACGCGGTTCATCGGACACGTCCCGCGGAGGGCGTCCGATCACGTCGCGCAGATCGTCAAGCTCGATGAAATTGTCGGCCTGACGACGCAGCTCGTCCGAAATCATCGGCGGCTGGCTACGGATGGTCGAAACCACCGAAACGCGCACGCCCTGACGTTGCAGGCTGGCAATCAGCGGGCGGAAATCCCCATCGCCCGAAAACAGCACGATATGATCCACGCGCGGCGCAAGCTCCATGGCATCGACAGTCAGTTCGATGTCCATGTTCCCCTTGACCTTACGGCGCCCCATGCTGTCGGTGTATTCCTTGGCCGGCTTGGTCACCATGGTGAAGCCATTGTAATGCAGCCAATCGACAAGCGGACGGATCGGTGAGTATTCGTCGTTTTCTAGCAGCGCTGTGTAGTAGAAGGCTCTGAGAAGCTTGCCTCGACGCATGAATTCCTGGCGAAGCAACTTGTAATCGATGTCAAACCCCAGTGCTTTTGCGGCGGCGTACAGATTCGAGCCGTCGATGAACAGCGCAAGCCGTTCGTCCTTGTAAAACATTAATTTGTCCTTCCGGTATCGCTCAACGCGCGGAGGTGTCTGTGAGTGAAAAAAATAAATTCGCGCATTGATGCCTTTAAAATAGGCTATTTGACCTGTATCGCAAGTATTCTCTGAACGGAATACGGGGATAAAAGTGGTCAAATCCATGTCAAAAGTGGTCGTGGCGTTGGGGGCAAATCTCACCTTGAGAGGAAACGGGCCCAAGGTGACACTCGCGCAGGCTCTCGAGGTCATGGAGGCCAAGGGGCTGGTGATTCGGGCCAAAAGCCGGCTTTTTTCGACCCCCTGCTTCCCTGCGGGCGCCGGCCCGGACTACGTGAACGCAGCCGCTGTGATCGAGACGGAACTGGATCCGCGCGGTGTTCTGGACCTGCTGCACGAGGTCGAGGCCGAGTTCGGCCGCGCCAGGGTTCAGCGTTGGGGTATGCGCACACTTGATCTTGATCTTGTCTGCTGGGACGACCGCGTTCTGCCGGACCTGGACGGATACCGCCGCTGGTTGGATTTGCCGATGGACCAGCAGGTGCGATCCGCGCCCGAACAACTGATAGTGCCGCACCCGCGCCTGCAGGACCGGGCATTCGTGCTGGTTCCAATGGCTGACGTCGCGCCCGATTGGCGCCATCCGGTGCTGGATTTGACCGTCCGGGAAATGATCGGACAGCTGCCTGCGGACGAGGTTACCGCCGTAACCCCCCTCTGAGCCGCCAATGCTGGGCATTTCCCGCTTGTCAAGGCAGAGAATCGCGCTTAGATAAACCCCTTCCTGACACGGATTCATTTGTGGAGAGCGCCTCATGGCCCGCGTGACGGTCGAAGACTGCGTAGACAAGGTACCGAACCGGTTCGAACTGGTGATGCTTGCCGCCCATCGTGCGCGCGAGATTTCCACTGGCGGATCGATCACCGTTGACCGCGACAACGACAAGAACCCCGTCGTGGCTCTGCGCGAGATTGCCGAAGAAACCCAGACGGCGGACGAGCTGCGTGAACGTCTGATCGAGGCCAATCAGACCCAGATCGAGGTCGACGAGCCCGAAGAAGATCAGATGGCGCTGTTGATGGGTGCAGAGTCGGACAAGCCGGCAGATGACGACATGTCCGAAGAGAAACTCCTGCGTGCCCTGATGGAGGCCCAGGGGCAGGGGTAAGCCCTGCAAGCGAAGGTGCGGACCGGATGATTTCTGTTGAAGACCTGATTGCGCTGGTCCGCAACTACAACCCCAAGACAAATGCCGATCGCATCGCCCGGGCCTATGAGTTCGGAATGCAGATGCATGAAGGGCAGTTCCGGCATTCGGGCGAGCCCTATTTTTCGCATCCTGTCGCAGTTGCCGCCATTCTGACCGAGCAGCGCTTGGACGATGCTACGATCATCACCGCGCTGCTGCACGACACGATCGAGGACACCAAGGCAAGCTATTCCAAGATCGCCGAGCTGTTCGGGGATGAGGTGGCGATGCTGGTCGACGGTGTCACCAAGCTGACCAACCTGCAGCTTTCCAGTCGCGAAACCAAGCAGGCCGAGAACTTCCGCAAACTGTTCATGGCCATGTCCAAGGACCTGCGGGTGATCCTGGTCAAGCTGGCCGACCGCCTGCACAATATGCGTACGATCAAGGCGATGCGTCCTGAAAAGCAGGTGCAGAAAGCGCGCGAAACGATGGACATCTACGCGCCGCTGGCCGGCCGGATGGGCATGCAGTGGATGCGCGAAGAGCTTGAGGACCTGGCGTTCCGCGTCCTCAATCCCGAAGGCCGCCAGTCGATCATCCGCCGCTTCATCACGCTGCAGCGCGAAACCGGCGACGTGATTCACCGGATCACCGGCGACATGCGGCACGAGCTTGAGAAAGCGGGGATCGAGGCCGAGGTGTTCGGTCGCGCCAAGAAACCCTACTCAATCTGGCGCAAGATGCAGGAGAAGGATCAGGGGTTCTCGCGCCTGTCCGACATCTATGGCTTCCGCATCATTACCCAGACCGAAGAAGACTGCTATCGCACCCTTGGGGCCATCCACCAGCGCTGGCGCGCTGTGCCGGGACGGTTCAAGGACTATATCAGTCAGCCGAAATCGAACGGCTACCGGTCGATCCACACGACGGTCTCGGGTCGTGACGGCAAGCGGGTCGAGGTGCAGATCCGTACCCGTCAGATGCATGACGTCGCCGAGACAGGTGTGGCCGCGCACTGGTCCTATCGTGACGGTGTGCGGACGGAAAACCCCTTTGCGGTCGATCCGGCCAAGTGGATCGCCAACCTGACCGAGCAGTTCGACACCGAGGAAGACCACGAAGATTTCCTCGAGGCGGTGAAGCTCGAGATGTATTCGGACCAGGTCTTCTGCTTCACCCCCAAAGGCGACGTGGTGAAATTGCCTCGTGGGGCGACCCCGATCGATTTTGCTTACGCCATTCACACGCGCATCGGCCATGCCTGTGTCGGGGCCAAGGTGGACGGTATTCGCGTGCCGCTGTGGACGCGGCTCAAGAATGGCCAATCGGTCGACATCATCACGGCTGACGGCCAGACTCCGCAGGTGACCTGGCTTGAGATTGCCGTGACCGGCAAGGCCCGCACCGCCATCCGGCGCGCGCTGCGCGAGGTTGATCGTGAACGGTTCATCAAACTGGGACGCGAACTGGTCCGCGCGGGGTTCGAGCATGTCGGCCGCAAGGCGACCGACAAGGCATTGGAAACCGCCGCCAAACACCTGCGCATCAAGAACAGCGATGAGTTGCTGGCACGCGTCGGCAGTGCCGAACTGACCGCCCACGATGTGGTGGCCGTGGTCTATCCCGACCTGACCCGCGACGAGGGCGAAGCAATCCCCTTGCGTCGCGCCGTGATCGGGCTTGAGCCGGGGCAGGGGTTTGAACGCGCGCCGTGCTGCCAGCCTTTGCCGGGCGAACGCATCGTGGGCATCACGTCTCGGGGCAAGGGAGTGGTGGTGCATTCCATCGATTGCGATCGCCTTGCCGAATTCGAGGATCAGCCGCAACGGTGGGTGAACCTTCACTGGCATACCGGCACGCATCCGGCCGCTTATGGCGCCACGTTGGAGCTGACCATCGGCAACGACGCCGGCGTGCTGGGACGTATTTGCACATTGATCGGCGAGAAAAAGGCCAATATCTCGAACTTGGAATTCGTGGACCGGAAGCCAGATTTCTATCGTCTGCTGATCAGTATCGAGGTGCGGGATCTTGAACAGCTGCATTCGCTGATGCTGATGCTCGAGGCGGAAAGTGACGTGGCTGCGGTCGAACGGTATCGGGACATGACAAGCGCTGCGGTCGCAGCTGGCTGAGAAGGGGTGATCAGGAGTGGTTTTCAAGCGCCGTGATCGCCGCTCGGTACTCCAGGTCCTGTCCGAGTTGGTCTATCCTCGCGGCGGTTGGACCCGCGCCTTCCACTATGTCAAACACCGCGTCCGCCGTTTGCCAGACTCGCCCGAGCGCATTGCCCGTGGGGTAGGGGCCGGGGTGTTCGCGTCCTTCACCCCTTTCTACGGCCTTCATTTTCTGGTTGCCGCGGTCTTGGCCCGGCTGCTGAACGGCAACATCCTTGCCGCGTTGAGCGGCACGTTCTTCGGCAACCCGCTGACCTACGTTCCGATCGGCGTGGTCTGCCTGCAAACTGGGCATTTCCTGCTGGGCACCGAATACGAAGAGGGCGACACCAAGGGGCTGATGGGCAAATTTGCCAGTGCGATGGGGGACCTCAAGGATAACTTCCTGGCGATGTTTTCCGATCGGGTCGCTGACTGGCACGGGCTGTCGCAATTTTATGACGACGTGTTCTTTCCCTACATGATCGGCGGCATCATTCCCGGCATCGTGGCCGGCGTGATCTGTACCTATATCAGCCTGCCGGTGATCCGAACCTATCAGATGCGCCGCCGCGCAAAGATCAAGGCGAAGTTCGAAGAAATCAAACGCTTGGCCGAAGCAAGCTCTGCCGTTCCCCGACCAAACCCGATAGGCTCGGGCGACGCGAACAAAAAGGATTCGAAGGATGTCTGACACCCCTCTGCGCCTGGGCGTGAATATCGACCATGTCGCCACCGTGCGCAACGCCCGTGGCGGCGCCTATCCCGACCCGCTTCGCGCCGCAAAGCTTGCCGAAGAGGCCGGGGCCGACGGGATCACCGCGCACCTGCGCGAAGACCGGCGGCATATCTCGGATGCCGATATCGACGGGCTGATGGAAGTTCTGTCGGTTCCGCTGAACTTTGAAATGGCGGCTACGGATGAGATGCAGAAGATCGCTCTGCGCCACAAGCCGCACGCGGTCTGCATCGTCCCCGAAAAGCGCGAGGAACGTACCACCGAAGGTGGCCTGGAAGTCGCGCGCGAGGAAAACCGTCTGGCGCATTTCATCGCGCCGCTTCGTGACGTCGGTTGCCGGGTGTCGATCTTCATCGCCGCAGACCCCAAGCAGATTGAGGCCGCCCACCGCATCGGCGCCGAAGTGATCGAGCTGCACACTGGTGCCTATTGCGACGCCCATGCCGAGGGTCGGGTGGACGACGCGGAACGCGAACTGGAGGCGCTGCGCAAGATGTCGGCCTTTGCCCATTCGCTGGGCCTCGAAGTGCATGCCGGCCATGGCCTGTCCTATGAAACGGTCCAGCCCGTTGCCGCCTTCCCCGAAGTGCGCGAGTTGAACATTGGCCATTTCCTGATCGGCGAGTCCATCTTCCGGGGTCTCACCCCAGCCATTCAGGAAATGCGCCGCCTGATGGATGAGGCGCGCCAATGATCCGCTGCCTTGAAGCCTCCTTCTTCTGGATCTCCCGATGCGCTTGAACATTCCAAGGTTTCTTGTCGTCTTCGTGATCACCTCGACCGCGGTCCCGGCTGTTTTGTTTGGCGTTTCGGCGGTGTTCGGAATCGACTTGTCCAGCAGTTTCCTGCCGTTCATCCCCTTTTTGGCCGCTGCGACATTCGAAGGACACCGACAGGTTCAGACGCACAAGACCATGCCGGGCAGCGGCGACATGTGGAGCGCCGCACTATGGATGGGCATCGTCGGCATGTTGACCAACCTTGTCATGGCTGGGCTGTTCTTTCTTGTCGTTCCGGGCATGTCCGAGGGATTGGCCGGTATCCCGGTGAACTTTTTGGTGATCGGTTTCACGATCACCTTTGTCGTGGCGTTTCTCATTTCGCGGCTATTCCTGTGGGTGGGCGCCCGGTCGGCGTTCAAGGCTCTTGAACGGGCAAAGAAAGAGTCGAACTCATGATACTCGGCATCGGTACGGATCTTGCGAATATCGAGCGCATTCAGGGCACGCTCGATCGGTTCGGTGACCGGTTCCGCAACCGTGTCTTCACCGAGACCGAGCAGCGCAAGGCCGAGCGCCGGCGGGATACGGCCGGAACCTACGCCAAGCGCTGGGCCGCGAAAGAGGCGTGCTCCAAGGCGCTGGGCACGGGGCTGCGCATGGGCATCGCTTGGAAGGACATGGCTGTCACCAATCTGCGCACCGGTCAGCCCGTCATGCATGTGACCGGCTGGGCCGCGGAACGGTTGAAGGAAATGACGCCCGAAGGACACGAGGCGATCATCCACGTCACCTTGACCGACGATCATCCGTGGGCGCAGGCCTTCGTGGTGATCGAAGCGCGCCCGCTTGGTGATCCCGACGCAGCGGCCTTGACACCCCCGCGACCGCGCCGCATGTAACCCCCCGAGCCGAGCAAGGACTGGAGAGCAGTATGGCCGAGCAAGCCAAATCCGGAAACGCCATCTGGGAGACGATCAAGACCATCGTCTATGCCCTGCTGATCGCGGGCGTTTTCCGCACTCTGTTCTTTCAGCCGTTCTGGATTCCGTCGGGGTCGATGAAACCCACGCTGCTGATCGGTGATTTCCTGTTCGTCAACAAGATGGCCTACGGCTATTCCTACGCGTCCTGTCCCAGCCTGATCATCCCCAGCGTCGGCCTCGATGTTGATGCCGAAGACATCTGCGGCTGGATGGGGGGCGACAATACCCGACTGCTGGGCGGCGAGCCCGAGCGGGGCGACGTCATCGTATTCCGCCATCCGGTTTCGGGGCGCGACTACATCAAGCGCCTGATCGGCCTCCCCGGAGACAAGATTCAGATCAAGGATGGCGTGGTCTACATCAACGGCACCGAAGCCAAGCAGACCCCGGATGGCACTTTTACCGAAATCGCCGAGCCGCAAGGGCCTCAACGTCTTCGGCCCCGCTGTGAAAATGGCCCGGTCGGCGTGGGCGGCACCTGTGAGAAGACCCGGATGATCGAAACTCTGCCGGGCGGCGTGTCGCATGAAATCCTGAATATCGGCAATCAGAGCACTGACAACACGGGTGTCTACACTGTGCCGGAAGGGCACTACTTCTTCATGGGCGACAACCGTGACAATTCCAGTGACAGCCGCGTGCCGCAGGTCGCAGGCGGCGTCGGCTACGTTCCTTATGAAAACCTGATCGGTCGAGCCGACCGCATCATGTTCTCGTCCGCCGGGCGTTCGATGCTGTTTTTCTGGACCTGGCGCGGTGACCGGTTCTTCAAGGCGGTCAATTGAAGCTTTCGACCGACATGAAGGCGTTCGAAAAACGCCTTGGACACAGGTTTTCCAACCCTGAACTACTGGTTCGGGCACTGACCCATGGTTCGGTCTCGTCTTCGACGCGTCCGGACAACCAGCGGCTCGAGTTTCTGGGTGACCGTGTGCTGGGGCTTGTGATGGCCACCGCTTTGCTCGAGGCCGATCAGAAGGCCACCGAAGGCCAACTGGCCCCCCGATTCAACGCGCTGGTGCGCAAGGAAACCTGTGCCGACGTTGCCCGCCAGATCGATATCGGCGCGGTTCTGAAGCTGGGCCGGTCAGAGATGCTGTCGGGCGGGCGCCGCAAGCAGGCGCTTTTGGGCGACGCCATGGAGGCAGTTATCGCTGCGGTCTATCGCGATGCCGGTTTTGAGGCCGCGCAGAAAGTGATCCTGTCGCTGTGGGGCGACCGGATCCACACGGTCGAAGCGGATGCGCGCGATGCCAAGACATCGCTTCAGGAATGGGCGCAGGCGCGCGGGCAGAAACCGCCCGCTTATGTCGAGATTTCGCGCAGCGGCCCGGATCACGCCCCTGTTTTCACCATCGCGGCCCGCTTGCAGGACGGTTCCGAGGCCCAAGCAACGGCCGGCTCCAAACGTCAGGCGGAACAGGCGGCCGCGCAGGCTCTGCTGGATCGTGTGACAAGCTGATCTCTTCGATCGCGGTGTTACCTGCTCTTGATCTGTCCGGGAATGTCCGCGAGGGCTGTCCACCTATCACGAACCACGTCTGCAACGGCTAGACCTTGCCGCTCAAACGACCCGCAAGAACCCGGTCAGCCCGGTCTTCTGGTGTTCGATCACATGGCAGTGAAAGGCCCAGTCGCCCGGATTGTCTGCGACCAGCCCGATTTCGACGACCTCGTCTTTCAACAGCAGCATGGTGTCCGTCACCAGCGGCGGCAATTCTCGCAGGTTTGATCGCAACGGAACAAAGACCAGCCCGTGCAGATGGATCGGATGCAGGTTCGGAGATTCATTGCGCAGCCTCAAGACGTAGCTTTTGCCCAGTTCCAGCGTCGCCAGTGGCCCGACGTCTGCGGCAGCATCTCCGGGCCAGGGAACCCGGTTGATCGACCAGAAATTGTATCCAAGAGACCCGCAGAACCCATTGTCCGGCAGTTCACCTTCTGGCGTCCAGCCGAAGACGAATTCGTGCACCTGAGCGTTGCCGAGATCGGGCAGGGCGACCGGGTTCTTCGGCAAAGGCTTCAGTTCTCTCAGGTCCCGGTGCGCGGATAGCCCGACCGATCGCAGGCTGGCCATCGTCCTCAAGGGCTGACCAGGCAGTTTGGCCACAAGGTCGACCTGTGCCCCTTCGCCGTCCGGCATCGCAACGGCAAAGTCTACACGCTGACCGGGGCCCACCAGCAAGGGATCATCTGCACTCGGCATCGGCAGTTCGACGGTGACCGGGTGACCGTCCCACGCGATGATCTGCGCGTTTCCGCCCGTCAGGTGCAACTTGTAGATCCGGGTCGTATCCGAATTGAGAAGTCGCAGCCGCACGAGGCTGCCGGCGGAGTGGTCATAGATTGGGTGCTGGTGCCAGTTCGCGGTCTGCACATTGCCGAAAGTTCCGGCTCTGGCCGCGCCCCGCTGGGTGTAGGCGGGCAGAAATGCCCCCGCCTCGTCCAGGCGAAAGTCCCGCAGGTTGATCACTTGCTCGCTGTCGAACCCGACGTCTTCAGGCTCGGCGATGACCATCACTCCGGTAAGGCCGTGCGCCATCTGCTCCATCGTCATGCAATGCGGGTGATACCAGTAGGTTCCGGCGTCTGGGGGTGTGAACTCGTAGGTGAAGCTTTCGTTCTGTCCCAGCGGCATCTGGGTCAAATAAGGCACGCCATCCATATCATTGCGGATGCGCATCCCGTGCCAGTGCATCGAGGTATAATCGGACAGAGTGTTTTTGACCGTCAGTCTTATCGCTTCACCCTGACGTCCAAAAAGGATGGGCGGAGGAGCGTCGGGGCTCAGGCTGACCATTCCTTGCGTAGGCTGGTCCCGAAACATGTAGCTGGCGCTTTGAACCACCAGGTCCTGATCAGTGCTATTGGAAGCGAATGCAAGTCCACCCAAGCCCGCGGCCCCTATTGCGGCGCCGCCCGATAAAAGAAACTCCCGTCGTTTCATGCCTGATCCTCAAGATGCGGGTCGCGGCCTGGCTGGGATCGGCTTGGCCTGTGCGCCTGTCCTGCCACTCCCGTACCGGTCCTGCAATGCGACAAATGCCTCTGGCCCGCTGTGCCTTTCTGCGATAGGGATGCGCACCTGAAAACAGGATCACCATACAATGACGACACGCGCCGGATTCATCGCCCTGATCGGAGAGCCCAACGCAGGCAAATCCACCCTTCTGAACCGCATGGTCGGGGCCAAGGTCTCGATCGTGACGCACAAGGTGCAGACAACGCGTGCCCGTATCCGCGGCGTCGCGATGGAGGGTGATGCGCAACTGGTCTTCGTCGATACGCCGGGCCTGTTCAAACCCCGCCGCCGGCTTGACCGCGCGATGGTCGCGGCGGCCTGGGGCGGCGCGGCCGATGCCGACATCATCGTGCTGATGGTCGAAGCACATCGCGGTATCACCGAAGGCGTCGAGCGCATCCTGGATGGCCTGTCCGAGATCGCGCAGGGCCGCAAGGTGGCGCTGGCGATCAACAAGATCGACCGGGTCGAGGCGCCCGCGCTGCTGTCACTGACCCGAGACTTGAACGACCGTTTTCCCTTTGCCGAAACCTTCATGATCTCGGCCGAGAAAGGCCACGGCGTCGACGACCTGCGTGTCTGGCTGGCACAGCATCTGCCCGAAGGCCCCTGGCTTTATCCCGAAGACCAGATCGCCGATCTGCCGCTGCGCATGATCGCGGCCGAGATCACGCGCGAAAAGCTGACCCTGCGCCTGCATCAGGAGCTGCCCTATCAGCTGACAGTCGAGACCGAGAACTGGGAAGAGCGCAAGGATGGTTCGGCCAAGATCGACCAGATCATCTATGTCATGCGCGACGGCCACAAGGGCATCGTGCTGGGCAAGCGCGGCGAGACGATCAAGGCCGTCAGCCAGGCCGCCCGGGCCGAGTTGGAGGAATTCCTTGATCGCAAGGTCCACCTGTTCCTGCAGGTGAAGGTCCGGCCCAACTGGCTGGAAGAGGCCGAGCGCTACTCGGAAATGGGGCTGGATTTCAAAGACGGCAACGCATGACCCGTCTGACGGCCGAGTTCTGGGTCCACGCCTATCTGGCCCGGCTGCGCCTGCACGAGATCCCCGCCTTTGTCGTGGCGCATGGCGACGACACAGCCGGCGCGGTTCTGGTCAAGCTCAACACGCTTGACGGCAATGCCACCGCCTTTCAGCGCAGCTTCGACCTGCTCAGCGGCGCGCGCAAATGGATCGAGCTGGCCAAAGGTCCCGAGGCCGAGGTGGACGAGGCCATCGCCCGTCAGCGCAGCTTTGACCCCGACCTCTGGGTGATCGAGGTCGAAGACCGGCAAGGCCGGCATCTGTTGAACGAAGAGGGGCTGGACTAGGGCTGCCTTACCACAAAGGCGACAGCGCCAGCCAGACGCCCGCGAACATGGCGATCCCGCCCATGTTCACCCAAACATGCCAGATCGCGTAGCGGTAGGGCAGCGTCTTGCGGGCATAGAAGGCTGTGCCGACCACATAGCAGCCGGACCCGGCCAGAATGCACCACAACGTCGCCACTGGTACGCCCCGCAGGTCGGGCAGGGCCAGCAGCCCCAGCGCGCCCAACCCCAGGTAGGATGCCGTCGACCAGCGAGATTTCACCGTCTCGTTGGTGATCTTGTTCCAGACCGCCACCGCCGTCAGCGCCCAGCACACCACCAGCAGACCCAGGGTCCAGGGCGTGCCAGCCAGAACGAAGAATGGCGTGAAGGTGCCCGTAATGCTGGGATAGATCGCGGCGTGGTCGATGCGCCGCAGCAGTGTTCGCTGCTCGTGCAGCGGCAGAAAGTGATAGGCCCAGGACGCCAGGTTCGACGCCAGCGCACACAGGACGTAAACCACGACGGCGGCGACCAGCGCGGCTTGCAGATGGGTTGCCGCCTTAGCCACCAGCAAGCCGCCCGCAATCAAGATCAACGCCAGGCCCACTGCATGCACCGTCATGTCGGCGCGGCGGAAGGCGGGGGAAATGCTAGGAAAGGTCGCGTCGGTCATGTCTGGTCTCGTGGCTGCCTGTTCTGGGTAATGCCGCCCTGGGTCCAAGTCCACAATTCCGGCACGTCAGCCGGCGTCTTCCGATTGAATTTGCTTCTTTCCGCGCCGCGCCGTACCGTCGCGGTCCGACGCGATCTCAAGGCAACCCAAGGGCCCCGCATGGACTGGCGCGACCATGGCATTCTTCTGACCGCCCGCCGCCACGGCGAAACCGCGGCCATCATCGAGGTGTTCACCGAAACCCATGGCCGCCATGCGGGCGTGGTTCGCGGGGGGGCCAGCCGCAAGATCGCTCCCATTCTGCAACCCGGCGCGCAGTTGGACGTGCTGTGGCGGGCGCGGTTGCAGGAACATATCGGCACCTTCCAGGTCGAGCCGTTGCGCTCGCGCGCGGCGGCGGCGTTTTCGGGGCGGCTGGCCCTGTCGGGGCTGAACGCGGTCGTCGCGCTGCTGTCCTTCTGCTTGCCCGAACGCGAACCGCACCCCGGCATCTATCGACAGACGGAACAGCTGATGGATCTGCTGGGCCAGGACGAGATCTGGCCGCTGGCTTACCTGCGCTGGGAACTGGCCCTGCTTGAAGAACTGGGCTTTGGGCTGGACCTGACCCGCTGCGCCGTGACCGGCACGACCGAGGGGCTGGCCTATGTCTCGCCCAAGACCGGCCGGGCGGTCAGCGCCGAAGGCGCCGGGGATTGGGCCGACCGGCTGCTGCCTTTGCCGTCGGTGCTGCGCGGGCAGGGGGCCGCCCCGGATGACGAGATCGCCGCCGGGCTGCGCACGACCGGCTATTTTCTGGCGCATCGCGTGGCGCCATCGCTGGGTCACACGCCGCTGCCCGAAGCCCGCGCCCGCTTTGTCGATCAATTCACTCGGCGGCTTTGAACACCATCTCGTGCCCGTCTTCGTTGCGCAGGATCAGCACGTCGCCCGACACCTCGGACTGCGTCATCGCCAGCAGCGCGGCGAAATAGAATCCTTCGGCCTCAAGCCCGGCGCAGGCGGCACGGGTGGCGGTCAGGTCGGTGATTTCGAACCACGGATAGGGCGCGTTCAATGTGCCCGAGTAGCTGTTGCAGGGCGCGTTTCCGGCAATCTTGCCGTCTTCGGGAAAGCGCAGCAGGGCGCTGGCGTCATAGGGCTGGCCGTTCACCTCCTGCAGCACCCAGGTGCGGTCGGCTGCGCCATAGGCGGCGACGCTTTCGTCGCGGTCACATTGCAGCAGGGCAAGGGCGGGCAGGATCAGGCTCAGGCGCAGCATGAGGGCTTTCTATCCCGACTTGGCGTCATTGCGCCAGCAGTTCGGCGCGCACCTCCATCCGGGGGCGCCAGTTGTAGCGTGTGTCCTCGCGCACCGGGGCCCAGAACAGGTCACCCCCGTTGCGCCAGCCGTCCAGAACGATCGCGTCATAGGGCCCCTCGCCCTTGGCGCTGATCGCGGCCGAGTGGTGGATGATCCGGAACGGGGTCGGCGGCGAGGTGATCCAGTGCAGGTCCAGCGTGCGGAAGTTCTCTTGCCGCAGCCGCTTCAGGATGTCCTCGGCCCAGTCATTGCACAACCCGCGCTCGCGAAAACCGTTGATGACCTTGGCGTTGTGGATGATCGCCGGATCGGTGACCCGGTATTCGGCCCTCAGCTGCAGCGCATAGTCATGGGCGATCTGCGCCGCACGGGCGGCTTCCTGCGGATCGACATCGGGGCCGAGGTTCTGAATGGCGCGGGTCAGACCGGCAACA
The DNA here is from genome assembly GCF_056537205.1 of Ruegeria sp. CG3. Classification (NCBI taxonomy): domain Bacteria; kingdom Pseudomonadati; phylum Pseudomonadota; class Alphaproteobacteria; order Rhodobacterales; family Roseobacteraceae; genus Ruegeria; species Ruegeria sp. CG3. Next base: position 98,046 of record NZ_JBQFRC010000005.1, read on the forward strand.
TCGCCCGAGGTCGTGCCGGACGGCGTGCTGCATCCTGCAAACAAGAGGCCAAGAACAAGGATCAGAAGGCGCGCCATGGTTTCTCCGCAAGGCTTGTTCGGGCATCTGCATTGCGGCGGCGCAGCATGATGCGGTTCGCAGGCTACTTAGCCGAAACCGGTGCCGGAACCCAAGGCATATTTTGTTCTCCGCCGGAGCGTACGGTCGAGATCAGGGATGTACAATCCGGAAGATCGGGGCCCGAGAACCTGTTTGATTTGTAAAAAAGAAAAGACCCGGCGCTGGGCCGGGTCAAGTTGGGGAAACCGCGACGGGCGGGCGCTCAGGCCAGCAGACGCCGCGCGATGACTTGCGCCTGGATCTCGGCGGCGCCTTCAAAGATGTTCAGGATGCGGGCGTCACACAGCACCCGGCTGATCTTGTATTCCAGTGCAAAGCCGTTGCCGCCGTGGATCTGCAACCCGTTGTCGGCCGCCGCCCAGGCAACACGCGCGCCCAGCAGCTTGGCCATCCCGGCCTCGAGGTCGCAGCGGTGGCCGTTGTCCTTCTCCCAGGCGCTGAAATAGGTCAGTTGGCGCGCGATCATGATCTCGACCGCCATCATCGCCAGCTTGCCGGACACGCGCGGGAAGTTGATCAGGGCCTTGCCGAACTGCTTGCGCTCCTGTGCGTATTGCATGGCGATGTCCAGCGCGCTTTGGGCCACGCCAATGGCGCGGGCGGCGGTCTGGATACGCGCGGATTCGAAGGTTTCCATGAGCTGCTTGAAGCCCTTGCCTTCTTCGCCGCCCAGCAGGTTCTCGCCCTTGACGTGGAAGCCGTCGAAGGCCAGCTCGTATTCCTTCATGCCGCGATAGCCCAGCACCTCGATCTCGCCGCCGGTCATGCCGGGGGTCGGGAAGGGGTCGTCGTCGGTGCCGGGCGTCTTTTCGGCCAGGAACATCGACAATCCGCGATGGTCGGTGGTTTCGGGATCGGTGCGCGCCAGCAGCGTCATCACATGGGTGCGCGCGGCATGGGTGATCCAGGTCTTGTTGCCGGTGATCTTGTAGTCGCCGTTTTCGTCCTTGACCGCGCGGGTGCGCAGGCTGCCCAGATCCGACCCGGTGTTGGGTTCGGTGAATACGGCCGTCGGCAAGATCTCGGCGCTGGCGATCTTGGGCAGCCATTGGGCCTTTTGGTCGTCGGTGCCGCCCGCGATGATCAACTCGGCCGCGATCTCGGACCGGGTGCCAAGGCTGCCGACGCCGATATACCCGCGCGACAGTTCTTCGGAGACGACGCACATCGACGCCTTGGACAGGCCGAACCCGCCATATTCCTCGGGGATGGTCAGGCCAAAGACCCCCATCTCGGCCAGTTCCTCGATGATTTCCATCGGGATCAGCTCGTCCTTGAGGTGCCATTCATGGGCGTTTGGCTCGACCCGATCCAGCGCATAGCGGCGGAACTGCTCGCGGATCATCTCAAGCTCTTCGTCCAGGCCCGAGGCGCCGAACATCGTGGCCCCAGACTGGTCTTGCATCAGCTGAACCAGACGGCTGCGCGCGGCTTGGCTGTTGGCCTGTGCCATCAGAGTCTGCACCTCGGCGCATTGGAAGCCCGACAGCGCATCCCAGCCCAGCCCCAGATCCTGCAGGCGCACGACCTCGCCCTGGTTCATCGGAATGCCGCCGGCGACCTGGTGCAGGTATTCGCCAAAGGCGATCTGGTGCAGCAGCTGCTCCATCTCGCCGAACTTGCCTTGTGCGTCCAGCGCCTCGGCCCATTTCTGCATCTGCTGCAGCGACTGGTTGTAGGTCGCCAGCCAGGCCAGCCCATGCGCGGCGGTCTGGTTCGCCTCGACCAAAGCGCCCGAGACGCGACCCTCGGCTGAGACCATCTCGCGCACCGCATCGCGCGCCCGGTCAAAGACGGACTGAACCGCCGGCAGCGCGGCCCCCGTCAGGGTCAGAAGATCAGGCAGAACCGGCTGAGAAGTCATGTTCGTCATATCTTGTCCGTCATGGGCCATGAATCACGTCCTTTGCTGGGTTGTCTGGTCATATCATGCTGCAACTGCAGCGCAACAAAAATTCACAGAATGCGTCGAAAAGGTCCAAAAATTACGTAACGAATTTTGCGGTGCAGAGAAAATCTGCGGTGATATGTAGGGGCAATGGATCTGTTTTCTTTGATGTCCCTGCCCGAACTCTACCTTGCGTTCGCGGTCGCCTTTCTGGCCGGAGCCGTGAAAGGCATTGTCGGTTTCGCAATGCCGATGGTCCTGATTTCGGGGCTCAGCATGATGCTGCCGCCTCAGCTTGCGCTGGCCGGGCTGATCCTGCCAACGGTTGTGACGAACGGGATCCAGGCCTTGAGAGAAGGACGCGCGGCAGCGATGTCTTCGATCCGGCAGTTCCGGGTCTTTCTTTCCGTCGGGCTGGTCTTTCTGCTGGGGAGCGCTCAGCTGATCAGCCTGGTTCCATCTCAGGCTTTCCTTCTGATGATCGGAATTCCCGTCACGTTCTTTGCCACGATCCAACTGCTTGGCGTGAAACTGAGCCTGTCTGAACAATCACCGAAGATCGAGGCCGCAGTCGGTGCGGTTACCGGGTTCATTGGCGGCATATCAGGCGTTTGGGGACCTCCGACCGTTGCCTATCTGACTGCGCTGAATACCCCCAAATCTGAACAATTGCGCATTCAGGGTGTGATCTATGGCTTGGGAGCTTTGGCTCTGGTCGTGGCGCATATTGGATCAGGCGTGTTGCGGGCTGAAACCGTGCCGTTCTCGGCTGCGCTGACCCTTCCGGCTTTGGCCGGCATGTGGCTGGGATTGCGGATGCATGATCGGATTGATCAGGCCACGTTCCGCAAAGCGACTTTGTTGGTTCTTATGATCGCAGGTGCGAACTTGCTGCGCAGGGGGGTGTTCGGTTGAACGCTCAACCCTTGTGCTCAAAATAGCGGAAGGCAAAAAACAGTCCGAACATCAGGAACAGCAGTCCCGACAGATCGCCGATCAAAAAGGCAAAATACTCGGCCGTCGCGCTGCCAAACGCCAAGTTGGTCAGGCCGGACACCAGGATTGACGTGATGACCCCGACCCCCATGATGCAGGCCCAGCAGGGCGCGCGATCAGCGGCGGGAAACAGATCCCACCCCAGCCATTTCAACAAATAGAATACGGCCGGCGCCGTCGTGACCGCAATCAAGATGGCCAGCAGGCGGCTTGTCAGAAAAACGTCCGAGCCACCGAGTGTCGCGAAAACCAGAAAGACACCGGGCAGCATGGCCAGTATCGCACGCCACCCCAAGAGCCACGCCGCAAGGACCCGCACGCCGTGCGGAAGAAACAACAGGCTGGCGCGGCTGGGGTACTCTGGAAAGAACACGTTCTGCATGGGCATCAAAACCCAAAATGTCAGAAACGATGCGCCGATATAGGCCAACGAAGCATAAAACGTGTCAGAGGCCCACGATCGCATCACGTCATGCTTCTTTCAGGATTGCTCGGCGGTCAACGCGGGGCGTTGACGACATACCGTCCCCGGTTGGCGTTCCCGCTTTGGGACAAGTAGCCCTTCTGTACCAGCGACTTGAGGGCGCGGAAGAAGGTCGGGCGCGAAACGCTTTGCACCAAAGTGTGCTCGATCAGGCCATAGGTCCGGACTTCGCGCGTGTCTTTCGACAATTCTTCGGCCGCGTAATAAATGTCACGCTCTACCGGAGAAAGCTCTTCGAGCCCCAACGTGCGTTCCATGCTCTGCATCAACTTGCGCAGTTCCGCCAGTTTCGAGATCTCGGTCATTTCCATTCCTGATTTTACCAGTGCCACCAGTTGATATCCGCTTGGTCAAATGACCCATGATAGTCGCCTATCACACGGCATATCTCATGTTGACACTCATCCCCTTGATAATACACTACCGCCTTGATTAGGCTGCTCATCTTGCGAGTGTGAGTGTCCGCGCGCGAGCTGCCCAAAGGTTTTTTCAGTCTCGGCCCGGTGCATTTTGCGCCGGGCTATTTCCTTGTAATGGGTTCTGGATTTACTGCATGATTTTTAGGCGGGCAACGAATTTGTTCATGCCAATGTCACATTACAACTGCAGGAAGAACAAATAACTGCAAGGACCCGTTATTGTGCGCGCAGGGGCACGCAACCGCGCCCCTGCATGTCGGTTCAGCCGATTGCGACGGCTTTGATGTCTTCGTCGATGAACGGCAAATACTGTTCAAAGTTCTCGGCAAACATGTGCACCAGCTTTTCCGCCTGTTTGTCGAAAGCGGCCTGATCGTCCCAGGTACGGCGCGGATCCAACAGAACTTCGGGCACGCCGGGGACCGTCACCGGAACGTCGAAGCCGAAATTGGCGTCCTTGCGATACTCGGCATCGGCCAACGAGCCGTCCAGAGCCGCAGTCAGCAGGGCACGCGTGGCCTTGATCGGCATCCGGCTGCCAACGCCGTATGCGCCGCCGGTCCAGCCGGTATTGACCAGCCAGCAGGTTGCGCCGTGCTGGGCGATCTTGTCGCGCAGCAGCTTGCCGTATTCCTCGGGGCGGCGCGGCATGAACGGGGCGCCGAAGCAGGTCGAGAAGGTGGGCTGCGGCTCGGTCACGCCGCGCTCGGTTCCGGCAACCTTCGAGGTGAAGCCCGACAGGAAGTGGTACATCGCCTGCGCCGGGGTCAGCCGCGCGATTGGCGGCAGCACGCCGAAGGCATCACAGGTCAGCATGATGATGTTTTTCGGGTGCCCGCCCAGCGCCGTCTTGGAGGCGTTCGAAATGTATTCCAGCGGGTAGGCGCACCGCATGTTCGCGGTCAGGCTGTCATCGTTGAAATCCAGTTTCAGGGTCTCGGGATCGAAGACCATGTTCTCGATCACCGTGCCGAACTTCGACGTGGTCGCGTAGATCTCGGGTTCCGCTTCGGCGCTCAGATTGATGGTCTTGGCATAGCATCCGCCTTCGAAGTTGAAGGTCCCGCGATCCGACCAGCCGTGCTCGTCGTCGCCGATCAGAACACGTGCCGGATCAGCCGAAAGCGTGGTCTTTCCGGTGCCGGACAGGCCGAAGAAAACGGCGGTGTCGACGGGGTTGCCCACCGCATGGTTGGCCGAGCAATGCATCGGCATCACGCCTTTTTCCGGCAGCAGGTAGTTCAGAAGCGTAAACACGGACTTCTTGTTCTCGCCCGCGTATTCGGTGCCGCCGATGAGAATCAGTTTGCGGTCAAAGTTCAGCGCGATCACCGTTTCGCTTCGGCAATCGTGCTTTTTCGGGTCCGCCTGGAAACTGGGGCAGTTGATGATGGTGTAATCTGCGATGAATTCGTCCAGGTCCTCGCGGTCCGGGCGACGCAGCAGGTGCCGGATGAACAGGTTGTGCCAGGCCAGTTCCGTAACCATGCGCACATTGATCGCATAGGCAGGATCAGCGCCGCCAACCAGATCCTGAACGAAGTAGTCCTTGCCTTTCATATGGGCCAGCATGTCGGCGTACAGCGCGTCAAAGCCATCGGGGCTCATTTCCGCGTTGTTTTCCCACCAGATGCTGTCCGCCACGCTTTCGGTCCGGACGACGTGCTTGTCCTTGGGTGACCGGCCCGTGAACTTGCCGGTGGACACCAGAAACGCTCCGCCATTGCCCAGCGTGCCTTCATTCCGCTTGAGCGCCTTCTGAATCAGCGCCGGCTCCATCAAGTTGTAATAGACATTGCCCAGCCCCTCGATGCCTTGATCTTCGAGGCGGAACTGCGGGTTTACCCGTCCAAATGTCATTCGTGTCTTCTCCTGTGGCGGCGCTGCGGCGGTTGGGGCCGTCTGCGCTCATGAGGCGTAGTGCCGGTTAGTCCGGCGGATAAGGGCCTCATATCACGGCCGTTTAGGGCATGAACAGGACGGTTTGGCACAGTTAGCGCAACCAAGGCCGGGTTTAGCGCAACCAAGATTTTCCGGTCGGAAAACCCGGGCACTTTCGGAAGCGCAGGACGACCTTTTTGTCGCAGGATCGTGAACAATGTGGCGCGATTCGTACATCCGGATTGATTCGCGGCCTTAAAAAAGCCAAGAATGCCCTACAAAAAGCAAAAATACATCGTGAGTGAGCAGGTAAAGGGGCAGCCCTATGTCTAAGATTGCACTGGTGGATGACGATCGGAACATTCTGACGTCCGTATCCATGACGCTCGAGGCCGAAGGGTTCGAGGTCGAAACCTACAATGACGGGCAGGCAGCCCTTGATGCGTTCAACAAGAAACTGCCGGACATGGCGGTTCTGGACATCAAGATGCCCCGCATGGACGGCATGGATTTGCTGCAGCGGCTGCGGCAGAAAACCCAGATGCCGGTGATTTTCCTCACGTCCAAAGACGATGAGATCGACGAGGTTCTGGGCCTGCGGATGGGCGCGGATGACTACGTGAAAAAGCCATTCTCTCAACGCCTTCTGGTCGAGCGCATCCGTGCACTGCTGCGCCGTCAGGAAGCGACCGACGGGGATGCGTCGGCGGCAACCACCGGGGACGCAAAGGTGATGGAGCGCGGCGATCTGCGCATGGACCCCCTGCGTCACGCGGTCAGCTGGAAGGGGACCGATGTTTCGCTGACGGTCACGGAATTCCTGCTGCTGCAGGCCTTGGCGCAACGCCCCGGCTTCGTCAAAAGCCGCGATCAGCTGATGGATGTCGCATATGACGATCAGGTCTATGTCGACGACCGGACCATCGACAGCCACATCAAGCGTCTGCGCAAGAAGATGCGTGCGGCTGATCCCGAGTTTTCGGCTATCGAAACGCTGTACGGTATCGGGTACCGTTACAACGAGGAATAAGCCGGGCCGGCTTTCTGCAAAGGTGAATTTGTTTCGTGCGTGACACCGAGCAATCCAGCGAGTTGCGCGACGGTGACGTCGTTCTGGGCGATGATTGGGTCATCCCGCAAGACCCCGAGTCGGCCGAGCTGCGCGCGCGGCGATCGCGGCGTACTCTGTTCACGCTGCGCAACTCGCCGCTGGCGCGCAAGATCATCACGTTCAACCTGATTGCTTTGGTGATCCTGGTCGCAGGGCTGCTGTATCTGGATGACACCCGAAAAGAGAGGGTCCAGCAAACGGCGCGGAACCTGATCGGCGATGCGCAACTGGTCAGCAACGTCTTCGAGGCCCAGCTGCGCCAGGTTGCCGGATCGCGGGACGCTTCTGACCTGAACGTCAAGGCGACACTTGCCGGGCTGAGCATCCCCGAGGGCGGCGAAGTCTTCGTCTATGACAGCACCGGCACGTTGATCGGCTGGACTCGCGGTTCCTCGACCGTTTCGGAATTGCCAGGCCTGATTCAGGCCGAAGCGGATGTTCCGACCGGCAGCACGTTGATCTCTGATGCCCTGACCGCCGTCTGGAATGGTCTGTATTCGGTTTTCACCACCGGATCTGAAACCGAGGCGCCGACGCTGGCACAGCGGGTTCAGGACATCATACCAAACGCGCTGGACGGCCACATGCAGGTTCACGCCGTGTCTGACGCGGCCGGAGACACCGTGATTGTGGCGGCGTCGCCAATCGTTCTGGATGGCGCCCCTGTGGGGGCAGTCGCAATGGCCGGTCCCGCCGGAGAAATCGACGCACTGGCTCGGAAAGAGCAGGAGCGCATTCTGCAGATGTTTGTCGTTGCCCTGCTGGTCTCGGTGGGTCTCAGCCTTGTGCTGGCCTCGACCATCGCGAACCCGCTGGCGGATCTGGCCGCTGCGGCCGAAATGGGCAAGGACCGTGGTACCGGGGTCAATCCCGGCCGTATCCGCATCCCCGACCTGAGTGCTCGCCCGGACGAGATTGGTCGGCTTAGCCGTGCGCTGCGGGGAATGGTGACGGCGCTCTACAACCGGATAGACGCCAACGAACAGTTCGCGGCTGACGTCGCGCATGAAATCAAAAACCCCTTGGCCAGCCTGCAATCGGCCGTCGGTACGCTGCGAATGGTCAAGCGCGACGATCAGCGCGAGAAATTGTTGGGCGTCATCGAGCACGATGTCCGCCGATTGGACCGCCTTGTCAGCGACATCTCGAATGCGTCCCGCCTCGATGCTGAACTGGTCAAAGAGCAGGAGCAGCCCTTCGATCTTCTGAAGCTGATCGGCAATATCAGTCAGTACCTGGGCGAAGACGCCCGATCGAAGGGGATCGACTACATCACGGATTTGCCGTCCAAGCCCATCGTCATAAACGGGCTCGAGGCTCGTCTGGCGCAGGTTTTCGTGAACCTGATTACAAATGCCATTTCCTTTTGCGAGGAAAGCGACGCGATCCGCGTTTGGGTGCGCCAACGCGAAAATCGGGTTCTCGTTGTTGTCGAAGACACCGGCCCCGGTATTCCGGATCAGGCCCTGACCAAGGTTTTCAAGCGCTTCTACTCGCAGCGCCCTGCCGAGCATTTCGGCAACAACTCGGGCCTTGGACTTGCGATCTCGAAACAGATTGTCGAGGCACACGGCGGCGTCATCTGGGCCGAGAACATCCGTCCGACCGAGGCGGACATCACGTCGGACCCGCAAGGTGCGCGGTTTGTCGTGGGTCTTCCCCTCTAAGCGATGTGGGCTTTGCGCCTTCCGGAAAAGCCCAGCGATGATCCGGTCTGCGTGCACGCCACCTGCGTTGCCGTTGCAGGCCGCGGCGCCCTGATTTCGGGGCCGTCCGGGGTCGGAAAATCGGCACTTGCATTGCAGATGATGGGCTTCGGAGCGGACCTCGTCGCCGATGATCGTGTGAATTTGACCCTGTCGGGCGACCGGGTACTGGCGGATGCGGTTCCTCAGATCCGTGGATTGGTCGAAGCCCGCGGCGTCGGGCTGCTGCGCGCCACGGCCTGCGGTCCCGTTTCGTTGGATTGGATCGTGGATCTGGATCAGGTGGAATCCCAACGACTGCCGGAACCGCGACAGGTTCTTGTGCTGGGAAATCCTGTTCCCTTGCTTCATGCCGCCGGCGTCCCCAACTTGGCATCAGCACTTGTTCAACTGATGAAAATGGGGCGCGTCGATCCGCAATGGCCAAGCACATGACAGTACAAACGCGCATCGTTCTCGTGACAGGTCCGTCGGGCGCGGGCCGGTCGACGGCGATTCATGTGCTCGAGGATCTGGGCTATGAGGCCATCGACAACTTGCCGATGGGCCTGTTGCTGCGCCTGATGGAGGGCGCGGATCCATCCCGGCCGATGGCGCTGGGGATCGATGCCCGCAATCGTGATTTCTCGACCATCGGCTTTATCGAATTGGTCGCCAAACTGGGCCGGATGAGCCAGGTGGACCTGTCCACGCTCTATCTGGATTGCAGCGACGACGTGCTGTTGCGCCGGTTTTCGGAAACCCGGCGCCGTCATCCGGTTGCAACCGATGCCAGCCCCGAAACCGGCATCCGCCAGGAAAAGGAATTGTTGGAGCCGATCCGCGAGATCGCCGACACCCTGATCGACACCAGCGTGCTCAACGTGCACCAGCTGCGATCCGAGGTCGAACGCTGGTTCGCCCCCGAAGGAGGCCGGCATCTGGCCGTTTCTATCGAGTCCTTCTCCTACAAACGGGGGCTGCCGCTGGGCCTGGACATGGTGTTCGACTGCCGATTTCTGGCCAACCCCTATTGGCGTCCGGAGCTGCGCGAGGCTGATGGTCGAAATCCGAACGTTGCGTCCTATGTTCAGGCTGACACGAACTATGTCGCCTTTTTTGAACGGGTGGTGGAGCTGTTGCTGTCTCTGTTGCCCGCCTTCAAGGCCGAGGGCAAAACACACCTGTCGGTCGCCTTCGGCTGTACCGGGGGTCAACACCGCTCGGTCGCGATGGCCGAAGCGGTCGCAAAAGCCCTTGCAGAGCAGGGGCAGCCGGTGGCAATTAGACACCGCGAGATGGAACGTCGATCGTTGAATGTGAGGCCGGATTGATCGGAATTGTAATCGTGGCGCATGGCGGATTGGCCCAGGAATACTTGGCGGCCATGCAACACGTCGTGGGCAAGCAACCCGGCCTTGTGGCAGTGTCGATCGACGCTGATCATGATCGCGAAGAAAAGCAGGCCGAAATCTGTCGGGCCGCGGATGCTGTGGATGTCGGCGACGGTGTTGTTGTCGTGACCGATCTGTTCGGGGGCAGCCCCTCGAATCTCAGCCTGCGCGCCTGTGCGCCGCAGGACCGTAGAATTCTTTACGGCGCCAACCTTCCGATGCTGATCAAACTGGCCAAAAGCCGCCAACTTCCGGTCGGGGACGCCGTCCGTAGGGCTATGGAGGCTGGACGAAAGTACATCAATGCGCAAAATGTGACATTGGACTGACATCGGATCGATTGAATATGGCCACCAAAAGCTTGAAAATCATCAACGAAAAGGGCTTGCACGCGCGCGCTTCAGCCAAATTGGTCGAGGTAGTCGAAGGGTTTGACGCCCGCGCCGAAGTGTCCAAAGACGGCATGTCCGCGTCGGGTGACAGCATCATGGGCCTTTTGATGTTGGCGGCTTCGCGTGGAACGACTATTGACGTCGAAACGTCCGGGCCGGATGCTGAGGCGCTGGCAGACGCGTTGGAAGCATTGGTGAACGACAAGTTCGGCGAAGGTTTCTGACGCAGGGCACTGCCACGAAACAAGAACGGGAAGACCAGGAATTGGCGGAAACCACGCACGATACCAAGACCAACACGGTGGTGGCCGAGACCGCGGAAGCGGGCGAAATCTACGACCGCCGCACGCTGACCTACGCAAATTCGTTTGACGACGCCTGGACCTCGACGGCCATCAAGGCGATCGAATGGTGCACAGGCAAGCTGACCATTCTGCGCATGGTCAACAAGTTTGAAAAGCAGAATGAAAAGTATCGCGGCCAGAAATTCTGGGGTGGTGCCCTGGGTATCATGGGAATCGACCTGACCACGCCCGAACACCAGATTGCGCGCATTCCGAAAGAGGGGCCCGTTGTGGTGGTGGCCAATCACCCGCATGGGATGGTGGACGGCATGATCCTGGCCGAGTTGATCGGACGGGTGCGCCAGGACTATCGCATCCTGACCCGCTCGGTTCTGACCGGGCTGGACGAGGCCGCGACCTCGTTCATGATCCCGGTCCCGTTTCCACATGATCCCGAAGCCCAGAGCAAGATGCTTGAGATGCGGGGCAAAGCGATGGAGCACCTCAAGAACGGTGGTGTCGTCGCGCTGTTCCCATCCGGCGTGGTGATGTCGTCCGACACGTGGTTCGGCCCCGCTCAGGAACGCGAATGGAACGTATTCACTGCCAAGATGATCCGGCGATCCGGTGCAAAGGTTCTGCCCATCTACTTCCCTGGCAGCAATTCGCGCTGGTACCAGATTGCCAACAAACTATCGGCAATTTTGCGTCAGGGACTTCTGTTGCACGAGATCGTGCGGTCCTGCAACAAACCGGTCGGCCCCGTGATCGGAGAGCCGATTTCGGACGAGGACATGAAACTGCTCGAACGCGACCCACGCGGATTCATGACCCGGCTCAGAAAACACACGCTGGGCTTGGGGCAGTCACCACAAGCCTGATCCACCGTTCATTTGCGCGAAAACATCGCAAGCGAGCGGGGCGGTCTCTTGACGGCTTAGCGCGTCGGGACCGGAGCCTCGCCACGGTAGTCGTAAAACCCGCGATCGGTCTTGCGGCCCAGCCAGCCGGCCTCGACGTATTTCGTCAGCAACGGGCAGGGGCGGTACTTTGTATCCGCCAACCCATCATGGAGGACGTTCATGATGGCCAGGCAGGTGTCCAGCCCGATAAAATCGGCCAGTTCCAGCGGACCCATGGGGTGATTGGCGCCCAGCTTCATGGACTGGTCGATCGACTGAACGCTGCCGACCCCTTCGTACAGAGTATAGACGGCCTCGTTGATCATCGGCATCAGGATGCGATTCACGATGAAAGCCGGAAAATCCTCGGCGCTGGCGGCGGTTTTGCCCAACCGATCCACCACGGCCTTGCAGGTGGCGAAGGTTTCTTCGTCGGTGGCGATACCGCGAATCAACTCGACCAATTGCATGACAGGCACCGGGTTCATGAAGTGGAACCCCATGAAACGCTCCGGCCGATCCGTCCGGCTGGCAAGCCGTGTGATCGAAATGGACGAAGTGTTCGACGTCAGGATCGTGTGGGCCTGCAAATGCGGCTGCAGATCCTCGAAAATCGCCTGCTTGATGGCCTCACGTTCGGTCGCGGCTTCGATCACGAGGTCCGTCTGGCCGATCTCGGGAAGGTTCAGCGTGGTCTTGATCCGCTGCAGTGCGGCCTGCATCTCGTCGTCACCGATCTTGCCGCGTGACACCTGACGAGCCAGGTTGCCCTTGATCGTTTCAATGGCAGCATCCAGCGCATCCTGGCTGATGTCGTTCAGCAGAACGTCATACCCTGCCAACGCCATCACATGGGCAATTCCGTTGCCCATCTGGCCCGCGCCGATTACTCCGACTGATTTCACGTCCATATTGAACTGCCTTCCGCATCAAGGTTCAGGGGGACATTATCGGCAGTCCGGGTTGGGCGGCAAGGGGTTGGGACCGGTCCAATTCGCTTCAAATGCGCACATTAGAGTTTTCTAAACACCTAAGGCCGCAGAATGGGAATTGGGTGAAGAAAATGGGTGGTTGACATGAGTTATCATGAGTCGTGCGCGACCGGTGTCGAGGAATCCGTCTGCCGGTACAGGGCGTCAAAACTGTGGTTTCGCGGGCCAAAGCGTGCGTTGCAGGAACCATATGTGGCCTGCGTCGGCGGCACCGAGACATTCGGTCGGTTCGTCGATTCTCCGTTTCCCACCGTGTTGGAGCAGCGGCTGGAAATGCAGTGTCTGAATCTGGGCAGTCTGTTCACGGGTGCCGAGGGATTGGCGCGGGATCCGGAAATTCTGAGCCTGATGAATGGCGCCGAGGTTTGCGTGCTGCAACTGCCCTCGGCGCTGAATCAGTCCAACCGGTTCTACCGTGTTCATCCCCGACGTAATGATCGGGTGCTCCAGGCAACATCGGACCTTTCCGCCTTGTACCCCGAAGTTGACTTCGCGGACGTTCATTTTGTGCGGCACCTTATGTCCAGGTTGTCGGCATTTTCGGACGCACGGTTCGAAGTGGTGGCCGCCGAGTTGCGGCGGGCTTGGGCAGAGGCTCTTCACACCCTGTTGGACAACGTCACCAGCCGGGTTCTGCTGCTGTGGCTGGACTGGGATCACAGCCCGGCAGTCGGGCTGGATGCGCGGGGGGTATCTGATCCGGTGCCAATTACACAGGCCATGATTGATGGGGTGTCGGATGGAGGGGTGGCAACCGTGAAGATGACGGTGCGCCCTTCAGGTGCTTCGGATGATCTCGAGGACATGCTGTTCGGCACGATGCAGCAACCGATGGCGGAATATATGATCGGACCGGCCACGCACCGGGCCATTGCTGAACGTTTGCTGCCTGCGATCCGAGACCTCGAATGAAAAAGGCCCGCCGATTGGCGGGCCTTGATCGTTCCGAAGTCTGGACGTATCAGCCCAGCTTTTCGGTCAGTTCCGGCACAGCCTGGAACAGGTCGGCGACCAGGCCGTAGTCCGCGACCTGGAAGATCGGAGCTTCTTCGTCTTTGTTGATCGCGACGATGATCTTCGAATCCTTCATGCCGGCCAGGTGCTGGATCGCACCCGAAATACCAACCGCGATGTACAGATCGGGTGCAACGACCTTGCCGGTCTGACCCACCTGCCAGTCGTTCGGGGCATAGCCCGAGTCGACGGCCGCACGGCTGGCACCAACCGCCGCGCCCAGCTTGTCGGCCAGGGCTTCGATCAGTTTGAAGTCTTCTTCCGAGCCAACACCACGGCCGCCCGAGACAACGACGCCGGCCGAGGTCAGTTCGGGGCGGTCGCTTTCGGCGACCTTGTCCTCGACCCATTCCGACAGGCCGGGGTTTTCACCGACCGATACGGTCTCGATCGGGGCCGATCCGCCTTCGCCGGCTGCATCAAAGCTGGCCGTGCGGAAGGTGATGACCTTCTTGGGATCGTTCGACTTGACGGTCTGGATCGCGTTGCCCGCGTAGATCGGGCGCTCGAAGGTCGAGCCATCCACCGCGCCAGAAGCGTCCGAGATCACCATCACGTCCAGCAGCGCGGCCACGCGCGGCATCACGTTCTTGGCGTCGGTGGTGGCGGGTGCCACGATATGCTCATAGCCGTCGGCCAGGCTGACGATCAGCGCGGCGGTCGATTCGGCCAGACGGTGGCCCAGCGACGGGTCTTCGGCAACCAGGACCTTGGAGACGCCGTCGATCTTGGCGGCGGCTTCGCCGGCAGCGGCGGCCGAGCCGCCCGCGGCCAGAACGGTCACGTCACCCAGCTGCTTGGCAGCGGTGACCGCCTTGGCGGTCGCGTCCATCGCCAGTTCGCCATTGTTGACTTCGGCAAGCAGAAGTACAGCCATTACACAGCCCCCGCTTCTTTGAGTTTTCCGACCAGCTCGTCGACCGAGCCCACGATGATGCCAGCGGCGCGTGCCGGCGGCTCTTCGGTCTTGACGACTTCGAGCCGCGGAGTGACGTCGACGCCGTAATCGGCGGCGGTTTTTTCGTCCAGCGGCTTTTTCTTGGCCTTCATGATGTTGGGCAGCGACGCATAGCGCGGCTCGTTCAGGCGCAGGTCGACGGTGATGATGGCCGGCATCTTGACGCTGATGGTCTGCAAACCGCCGTCAACTTCACGGGTGACCTTGGCGGTGTCGCCTTCGATGTCCAGTTCGGACGCGAAGGTGCCCTGGCTCCAGCCCAGCAGCGCCGACAGCATCTGGCCGGTGGCGTTCATGTCGTTGTCGATCGCCTGCTTGCCGCACAGAACCAGTCCGGGCTGTTCTTCCTCGACCACCTTGGCCAGGATCTTGGCGACGGCCAGCGGCTCGATGTCCTGGTGGACGTCATCCGCCGCGACGACCAGGATGGCGCGGTCAGCACCCATTGCCAGCGCGGTGCGCAGCGTTTCCTGCGCCTGCTTGACGCCGATCGAAACGGCCACGACCTCGTCGGCCTTGCCGGCTTCTTTCAGGCGGATCGCCTCTTCGACTGCAATCTCGTCGAACGGGTTCATCGACATTTTGACATTGGCGAGATCAACACCGCTGCCGTCCGCTTTGACGCGAACTTTCACGTTGTAGTCGATCACGCGCTTGACAGGCACAAGTACCTTCATTTTTGCGTACGCTCCTTACAAAAACGGCAAGCCGCAATGCGACTCCACCAATGCTCTCGTCGGCCTAGATAGCGCCTTGCGGGGCGTCGGGACAGGGCAAAATCGTCACGTCATGTCGTGGGGACGTCGCGTTTCACGCTTTTTGACGTGAAGGAACGAAATATTGTTACCCGGCCGATGGGCGGTTTTGCCGCGCCGGATGGTGCAAAAACGCATTCAAGAAGCTCGGGTTTCAGCGGTTCGCGCCCGGAACCCACAAGACGTCATCGCGGCCGCCATTGTTGGCGCAGCGGGCTGCCACGAAGAACCAGTCGCTGAGGCGGTTGAGGTATTTTACCGCGGCCGCGTTCACCGGTTCCATGTTGGTCAGTTCGACAGACAGGCGCTCGGCGCGCCGCGAGACCGTGCGGCAGACATGCAGATGCGCCGCCAGCTTTGATCCGCCCGGCAGGATGAAGCTGCGCAACGGCTCGAGATCCGCGTTCATCGCGTCGATTTCCGATTCCAGACGATCGATCTGGGCCGGGGCGATCCGCAGGGGCGGGTAGTCGGCCTCGGCATCCTTTTCCATGTCGGGGCGGCACAGGTCAGCGCCCAGGTCGAACAGATCGTTCTGGATGCGGGCCAGCGCCGCATCGACCTCGCCCTCAGCCTCGGTGCGCGCCACGCCGACAAATGCGTTCAACTCGTCCACCGTGCCATAGGCCGCCACGCGGCCCGAGTATTTCGCAACCCGTTCGCCATTGCCCAGCGCGGTTTTGCCATCGTCACCGGTGCGGGTGTAAATCTTGTTCAGAACGACCATCTACTGCACTCCCTGTCCACGCAAATAGACGTAGAGCACGATCAGTACCACGGCAATGAATTGAAACAGGATGCGCAGCCGCATCATCTTGTTGCTTTTCTTGGCAGCCGCCATACCGCCCTTGCCGAAATTGGATATGCCGATGGCCAGAACAACGACGACCGCCGCCATGGCCAAAAGAAGTACGCCCATTAGAAGGTCCATGAACTCACCGTCCGCATTTGTTGTATCCTTTCCGCACCATCTAGCGGGGCGGCCCGCGAAAGCGAACGGGTAATTTCGTCTCAGATACCCGAAAGGATGCGGTCTATCGTGCCCGTTGGCAGAATGCGGCGCAGATAACCCGCGATATAGGTCGGTGTGGTCACGTAGTATCGAGCCTTGGGCGACTTTGCCTCGAGCGCGCGGGCAAGTTTGTCGGTTACCGCAGACGCCGGCAGCTCGAACCGGTCGGGGCCCGAGTCTTCGTACAGACGTTTGAGCAGCGACCCCTCATACTTGTCGCGTAGGGCCGAGTTTTCCCAGTCTATGAACCGTTCAAAAATCGGTATGGCTTTTTCGCGCAGCTTAGAGGTGATGGGACCGGGTTCAATCAGCACCACTTTGATGCCGGTGCCGCGCAGCTCCAGCCTCATCGTATCGGTCAGGCCTTCGATTGCGTATTTCGTGGCGACGTAAGCACCGCGCCAGGGAAAGGCGACCAGACCCAGTACCGACGAGTTCTGCACGATGCGGCCATGGCCCTGTGCACGCATGACGGGTATCACCTGGCGGGTCAGTTCGTGCCAGCCAAAAACATTGGTCTCGAAGATATGGCGCAACCCGTCGGTGGGCACATCTTCGATCGCACCGGGCAGGCCATGGGCGCCGTTGTTGAACAGCGCTTCCAATGTGCCGCCCGTTGCTTCGAGAACACTGGCCAATCCCGAAGTGATCGTTTCGGCATCGGTATAGTCGATTCTTGGGCTGTCAAAGCCCTGAGCCCTCAGCCTGTCGCAATCGCGCTGATGTCTGCAGGCGGCAAACACGCGCCATCCGCGTGCACGCATCCCGTGTGCCGCGTCCAGACCAATGCCGGATGAGCATCCGGTGATGAGGATGGATTTCTGCATGTCTGCCCCAAAGTCGTCCTCGGCAAAAACTATTGCGAGGATCGGCCTCCGGCAATGACGGCATCACGTCAATTTGTGCTTTTTCGGATCAACGAGGAGGAAATCCAGCCAACCTGTTGCTCGGGCAACACGCGCAGGCGCAGCCAGCCGGTTCCGGACTCGCTCAGAACTTCGACCTGCTGACCCATCCGCGCTTTGCCGATGATCGGATAGATCGTGCCGGGGCCGTCGCGCATGTTCACGCGGGTGCCGGACACGATGCGGATGTCTTTCGGCGGCTCTGCGGGTGCAGGGGCGGCTGCCGTTTCCGGTTCGGCGTCGGTGTCCAAAACCTGGACGGCCGCGTTTTCATCCAGCGACGCCAGCGAAAAGGTGCCGCCGGTATTGTCGAAACTGGACAGATCAGAATTCAGACCGGCCGCGATCTGCGCTAGCAACGCCTCGGTATCGACGGCATCGGCGGCGGGGATCGGTTCCGGCTTAGGTTCGGACGGCTTGGCGGGGCGCAGGGCCACTTTCGTCACAAGCTCGGTTGCCGGGGAGGGGACCAGTGGCCTGGGCTCGGGTTTCTCACCTGCCGCAACGACGGGTGGTGCCTCGGCGCGGGTTCCGCGCGGTTCGAATTCGGATCCACCGCTCATGACGTAGAAGAACCAGCCGAGCATGGCAAAAGTAACAAGCATAAGGCGCGTCATGGCGCATCCCCCGGTAATCATAACAACAAGAAAAAGGCAGCATTCAATTGTTGGGATCCTACCATAGTTCGGGTCCCGAGTCGAAAATCGGGGGAAATCGCCGGGTTGGCTCCCCCTGTTGCAAAAACCCCGACTTGTCCCCAGCAAAATATGCCTTGGTTGCTTTACCACGCGCGCCGGGCGTCGTATCACATCATCTATGAACGACACGATCGACGACCCCAACATGGAGGCCCCCGACGTCGGGGGTGAGGTGGCCGAACCGCTGCGCCGGGCAATTGGCGAGCGTTATCTAACCTATGCTCTCTCCACCATCATGCACCGCGCGCTGCCGGATGCGCGCGACGGGCTGAAGCCGGTTCACCGGCGAATCCTCTACGCTATGCGCGAGCTGCGACTCAGCTCCTCGGGCGGGTTCCGCAAGTCGGCCAAGATCTCGGGTGACGTGATGGGTAACTATCACCCGCACGGGGACGCCGCGATCTATGACGCGATGGCGCGTCTGGCGCAGGATTTCAACGTCCGCTACCCGCTGGTCGACGGGCAGGGGAATTTCGGCAATATCGACGGCGACAACCCGGCGGCCTCGCGCTACACCGAGGCCCGGATGACCATCGTTGCCGAGGCGTTGCTGGAGGGGCTGAACGAGGACGCCGTCGATTTCCGCGACAACTATGACGGCACGCTGACCGAACCGGTCGTCTTGCCGGCACAGTTCCCGAACCTTCTGGCCAATGGCGCCTCAGGCATTGCCGTGGGCATGGCGACGAACATCCCGCCCCACAACATCGCCGAGCTGTGCGACGCCTGTCTGCATCTGATCAAGACGCCCGACGCGCGTGACGACACGCTGCTGAACTATGTGCCGGGGCCCGATTTCCCAACGGGCGGCGTCATCGTCGAACCGGCCGAGAATATCGCGCAGGCCTATCGCACCGGGCGCGGATCGTTCCGGCTGCGTTGCAAATACGAGGTCGAGGATCTGGGCCGCGGCCAGTGGCAGATCGTGGTCACCGAGATCCCGTATCAGGTTCAGAAATCCAAGCTGATCGAAAAGATCGCCGAGCTGATCCAGACCAAAAAGATCCCGATCCTGGGCGATGTGCGCGACGAATCCGCCGACGACATCCGCCTCATCCTCGAACCGCGCTCCAAGAACGTGGACCCCGAGGTGTTGATGAACATGCTGTATCGTAACTCGGATCTCGAGGTGCGGTTCAGCCTGAACATGAACGTGCTGATCGACGGGGTGACGCCCAAGGTCTGCTCGATGAAAGAGGTGCTGCGCGCCTTCCTCGATCACCGGCAAGAGGTGCTGCTGCGCCGCTCTCGTCACCGCATGGCCAAGATCGACCACCGGTTGGAGGTGTTGGAGGGCTTTATCGTTGCCTTCCTGAATCTCGACCGCGTGATTGATATCATCCGCTATGACGACGATCCCAAGGCCGCGCTGATGCGCGAGAATTGGGGCATCGACCATGTCCGCGCCACCAGCGAGGCCGACTATGTCTCGCCCAAGCCGGGCGAGGGCGAATTGTCCGAAGTTCAGGTCGACGCGATCCTGAACATGCGCCTGCGCAGCCTGCGTCGGCTCGAAGAGATGGAACTGGTCCGTGAGCGTGACGCGCTGATGGAAGAGCGCGCAGAACTCGAGGATCTGCTGGCGGATGTGGGTCTGCAATGGGCCAAGATCGCCGAGCAGCTGAAAGAGACCAAGAAGACCTTCGGCAAGGATTATGAGGGCGGCGCGCGTCGCACCCGCTTTGCCGAAGCAGGCGAGGTCGAGGACGTACCGCTAGAGGCGATGATCGACAAAGAGCCGATCACGGTCGTCTGCTCGCAGATGGGCTGGATCCGCGCCATGACCGGCCATATCGACCTGAACCGCGAGCTGAAGTTCAAGGACGGCGACGGGCCGCGGTTCATCTTCCATGCGGAAACCACCGACCGGCTGCTGGTCTTCGCATCGAACGGGCGGGTCTACACGGTCAGCGCCGCGAACCTTCCCGGTGGCCGGGGAATGGGTGAGCCGCTGCGCCTGATGGTCGATCTGCCCAACGAGGCGCAGATCGTCGATATCCTGATCCACAAGCCGGGGCGCAAATTGCTGGTTGCTTCGGATGCGGGCAACGGGTTCATGGTGCCCGAGGACGAGGTGCTGGCCCAGACCCGCAACGGCAAACAGGTGCTGAACGTCAAGGATGACGAGCGCGCGGTGATCTGCAAGCCGATCGAGGGCGATCACGTCGCTGTGGTATCACAGAACGGCAAGTTTCTGGTGTTCCCGGTCTCCGAACTGCCCGAGATGACGCGGGGCAAGGGCGTGCGTCTCCAGAAATACAACATGGCGCGCGGGCGCCAGGGCACGCTGGAGCTGGATGGCGGCCTGTCCGACCTGACGACGTTCAACTGGGAGGACGGTTTGAAATGGTCAATGGGCGGCGACAAGACGCGGCATGAGGCAGATATGTCTCAATGGCTGGCAAAGCGCGCAAGCGTCGGAAAAAAACCGCCCTATGGGTTCCCGCGCGATTACAAGTTCTCGTGATCGTGCGCCGACCACGGTGGAAATCTGCCGATACGGCTTGGCACATGCTGCATCGGTGCGCTAGATCAAAGAAAAACAGGCCTATCGAGACGAGACAATGCTGCGCATTCTGACCCTGATTACCGGACTGGCCCTGGTGGGCGCCTGCACGCAGACGCAACTCTACGAAGAACCGGAAGATCTGGGTGAATTCAAGCTGCGTGTGAACTATGCGTTTGCCGACAAGGCCGTCCAGGGGCCGGTGTCTCGTGACGCGACGCCCCAGGAATGGACCGAAGCGATCCAGAAGGCCGTCGATATCCGCCTTGGTCGCTATCAGGGCTCGCAGGAGTATGACATCGGGATCAGCCTCGAAGGCTATATGCTGGCGCCTCCTGGTATTCCGGTGATCTACAACCCCAAAAGCACAGCGATCGTTCTGGTCAACGTCTATGATGTCGGCAAGAAAGAGTTTCTGGCCAAGGGCAAGCAGTTTCAGGTCCTCGAAGATACCACCGGTGGCAGCGCTCTGAAGGGCTCGGGCAACGAACGCACCAAGGAAGAGCAGATGAGCGGTTTGGCACTGAAAGTGGCGGACCGCGTCGAGGAATGGCTGGCTGAAGAGCACAAGGACAATGGTTGGTTCGACCTGCGCCCCGGCCTGATCCAACCGATTGAATCCGGACAGGCGGTACAAAACCCGGCATAGTTTTGAGGATTTCCCTCAGGATGTGCTTGATTTTCCGCTTTGAACCAAATATCTCGCGCGCGCAGATGTAACCACGGGACCAAGGGTCCCCCAAATCGCAAAAGGGCGCCTGAGGAATGGCAAAGGAAAAGTTTGAGCGTACAAAACCGCACGTCAACATTGGCACGATTGGCCACGTTGACCACGGCAAGACGACGCTGACCGCAG
>NZ_JBQFRC010000006.1:0-93014 GCF_056537205.1 Ruegeria sp. CG3
TCGCCATGGAAAACGGTCTGCGCTTCGCCATCCGCGAAGGCGGCCGCACCGTCGGCGCAGGCGTCGTGTCCAAAATCATCGAGTAAGGCGCGCTTGTCGCGCCCGGTTGCGGCAGGTGGTTTTCCAAAGCGAAGCCAGCCGAAAGCAACTCGGTGAGATACAAAAGAAGGCCGTCCCAAACCGGGGCGGCCTTTTTCGTTATGTCCACAAAACATTGGTTGCGCACATCCTGGTGTTGCACGCGAATACGCCAAGCTTGCGTTGAGCGGCGCCCCTCGACACAATTGCAGTCAGAAATGTCCTGTAGGGGAGGATGGTGGGATGACCAAGCATTTTGAGATCGGCCGGACTGGGGTCAGGTTGCCGCAAATAGGGTTCGGTTCAACAGGGCTGGGAAGCATTCCACAGATATATGGATACGAAGTAGACGAAAGCCGTGCACTGGATACCATCAGGACAATTCTCCAGCGTCCGGATAGCTTCATTGATACAGCGCGCGGGTATGCGTTGGGCCGAAGCGAAGAACGTATCGGGCAAGTCATTCGCGAGCTGGGCGGGTGGCCCGAGGGTCGGGTTCTGTCCACGAAACTGGACCGGGACATGGAGAGTAACAGGTTTGATGCGACACAAGCGCGAAGGTCGCTTGAAGCAAGCCTTGAAGCCCTTGGCGTCGACCAGGTGGATATTCTTCACCTTCATGACCCTGAATACGCCGCAGATCTTTCCGAAGTGACCGGCACGGGCGGCGCGCTTGATGAGCTGTTTCGGATGAAGGAAGAAGGCCTGGCCAAAGCTGTGGGGCTTGCCGGTGGTCGAATTGACGTCCTGATGCCTATGCTACGCGATCGTGAGTTCGACGTCCTTCTGACGCACAACAGGCATACAGTCGTCAATGTGAATGCCGCTCCGCTGATTGAACTCGCGCGTTCCAAGGGAGTGACCGTTCTGAATGCAGCGCCCTATTCCGGAGGAATATTGGCCAAGGGAAGTTCCGCGCATCATTTCTACGTCTATCAGCCGGCGACCGAAGCGGTTCTGGGTCCGGTTCGTGCGGTTGAGAGTATCTGTTCCCGCTACGATGTCCCGTTGGGGGCGCTTGCGTTGCAATTCTCGGTCAAAAACGCAGATATAGCTTCGACACTTTGCGGCGCGACATGGCCGCAGCACGTGGACCAGACCTTCGAATGGGCCGACTGGTCTATCCCGGATGCGGTGTGGACAGAGCTGGCGGAATTGGGGCAATCCCAAAACGATCCTGAAGCCGGGTAGGGTCTTCAAGATTCAGCGCGGCGGCCTATAACTTGTTGGACAATCCGCATTTGGGGCTTGGTGGCATTTCCCCCTTGCCAAACAGCGCCAACCCCACTAAACCGCGCGAGTTCTCGGTGAGAACGTGAAGGCGGGGTGATTCCCGCCTTTTGGGTTCGATGAGGGTTGGCGATGAGCGCCCGTCCTCCTCTCAACTCCAACGCCTGAAAAAAGGCTGTTAATATGCAAAGCCAAAACATCCGTATTCGGCTGAAGGCATTTGACTATCGCGTCCTGGATGCCAGCACGCAAGAGATCGTCAACACTGCAAAGCGGACCGGCGCGAATGTGCGCGGCCCGATCCCGCTGCCGAACAAGATCGAGAAGTTCACGGTTCTCCGTGGCCCTCACGTTGACAAGAAATCCCGCGATCAGTTCGAGATCCGTACGCACAAGCGTCTCTTGGACATCGTAGATCCGACCCCCCAGACCGTGGACGCGCTGATGAAGCTCGACCTGGCCGCTGGTGTGGACGTCGAGATCAAGCTGCAGTCGTAAGATCGGAGGGTATTGATGATGCGCTCTGGTATTATCGCAAAAAAAGTCGGCATGACCCGCCTGTTCATGGAAGACGGCAAGCAGATCCCTGTAACCGTTCTTCACCTGGACAACCTGCAGGTTGTTGCACAGCGTACCGCTGACAAAGACGGCTACACCGCCGTTCAGCTGGGCGCCGGTGCCGCCAAGGCAAAACGCACCTCGAAGGCCATGCGCGGCCACTTCGCCGCCGCCAAGGTCGAGCCCAAGCGCAAGCTGGCCGAGTTCCGCGTGTCGGAAGACGCGCTGATCGAAGTGGGCGCCGAGATCTCGGCAGATCACTTCCTGGCTGGTCAGAAAGTTGACGTTTCGGGCACCTCGATCGGTAAAGGCTTTGCCGGTGCAATGAAGCGCCACAACTTCGGTGGTCTGCGCGCCTCGCACGGTGTTTCGATCAGCCACCGTTCGCACGGTTCGACCGGTCAGTGTCAGGACCCGGGCAAGGTGTTCAAAGGCAAGAAGATGGCCGGTCACATGGGTGCTGCCCGTGTTACCACCCAGAACCTCGAGGTTGTCAAAACCGACGCCGACCGTGGTCTGGTCTTCATCAAAGGCGCCGTTCCCGGACCGAAGTCGGGCTGGGTTACCGTCAAGGACGCCGTCAAGAAGAAAGCACCGGAAGGCCTGCCTTTCCCGGCTGCTGTGAAATCGGCTGCAACCGAAGCACCTGCGGAAGAAGCACCCGCGGAAGGTGGTGAAGCATGAAACTTGATGTAATCAAACTGGACGGCAAGAAGGCCGGCAACATCGAGCTGGATGCGGACCTGTTCGGTCTGGAGCCGCGCGCGGACATCCTGCACCGTGTGGTCCGTTGGCAGCGCAACAACGCGCAGGCCGGCACCCACAAGGTGAAGACCCGCTCGGAAACCAGCTACTCGACCAAGAAGATCTATCGCCAGAAGGGCACCGGTGGCGCACGTCACGGTGACCGCAACGCGCCGATCTTCCGCAAAGGTGGCATCTACAAGGGTCCGACCCCGCGTTCGCACGGCCACGACCTGCCGAAGAAGTTCCGCAAGCTGGGCCTGCGCCACGCACTGTCGGCCAAGGCCAAAGCCGGTGAGCTGGTCGTGATCGAAAGCGCCGAAGCCGAAGGCAAGACCGCCGCACTGGCCAAGCAGGTTGCAAACCTGGGCTGGAAGCGCGCTCTGGTCATCGACGGCGCCACCGTGAACGAAGGGTTCGCCCGCGCAGCCCGCAACATCGAAGGTCTGGATATCCTGCCGTCGATGGGCGCAAACGTCTATGACATCCTCAAGCGTGACACCCTGGTGCTCACCAAGGCGGGTGTCGAAGCACTGGAGGCTCGACTGAAATGAGCGCGAAGGCAGAACACTACGACGTGATACGCAAGCCGATCATCACCGAGAAAACGACCATGGCGTCCGAAAACGGCGCGGTTGTCTTTGAAGTGGCGATCGACAGCAACAAGCCGCAGATCAAAGAGGCCGTTGAGGCGCTGTTTGGTGTGAAGGTCAAGGCGGTGAACACCACCGTGACCAAAGGCAAGGTCAAGCGGTTCCGCGGCCAGCTGGGCAAGCGGAAAGACGTCAAAAAGGCCTATGTGACCCTGGAAGAGGGCAACACCATCGACGTGACCACCGGTCTCTGATCGGGCCCGTCTTTGGAAGAAGATAAAGGCCTCCGCCGAAAGGCGGGGGCTTTTTTGTGTATGCACATGTATCTTCCGGTTTGAAAAAATCCTGGTTTTCGTGCATTCGAGCATTGTGCGTCAAACTGACAGAGTTTTACGTCGTAAACGACTCGGGTGTGTGAAGAGGCACTTTGGTGTCAGAGAAAATTGGCAGGCATGGACATAACCCGGAAAACAAAAGTAGTTTTCTTGCATCGCAAAGGGCAGACCGGTGCCGGGTCAAAAATCATGCGTTGCGACCAGTTGAGCGAAATGTGCCGGCAACACTTAGGGGACGCATTTGAGTTTTCCGTAGTTTCACAGCGCCCGCTGCGCAACGACGCAGCGATCCGGGAGACATGCAAGGCGTTAAATGACTGCATAGTTATCCTGCTGAAAGGCACTGCCAGCATGTTTGGCGAAGAAGGAATGCATAAACTCAGCCGAAATGCCCGAGCCGTTTGCATAGACTATGTAGATGCGGATATTTCTGGAAGCTTCTCCAAGTTTGCGGATGTGCATATTGGGGCATCTAGGGTGGGGTGCCAGATGCTGCAGCGCATGCTTGACAAGTGCGGGGGTGAGGCCAGCGGTGGGCAAGTCATGCACTTGACCCATCACACGGATCCTCGACTGCTGGGCAGGAGGTGCCGCCGGTTGGATAAAGTGAGCGCGGGGTATCTTGGACACTCAGCCAATGTGTATCTCCCTGGAGAGGTGAAAAAGCGGGTTCGCGTCTTAGACTACGCGCGCGACAGCACAATCGGCGATACATTTGACGCTTTGTGCGACTTCAACATGCACTATTGCGTCAGACCACCGGCTCGACGACGGCGAACATGGCAAATAGCCAAGCCATTCACAAAAGGCTTCACTGCCGCAGCATTGGGCGCTGTAGTAATAACATCGCGGGACACGGATGACGCAGTACATTATCTGGGCGAAGACTATCCGTTCCTTCTTGAGTCTTTGGACGAGGCCGAAATTATCGAGGCTTTTGACAAGGCTGACAGCCTGCTTGGAACCTTGACATGGAAGGAGGCCTTAGATCGGATGGAATTCGTGCGCTCCAGATCGTCTCCGGAGTGGATCATGCAGGAAATGCGTCGGATTCTTTCTACGTTCACCTAGTCCGATCCGCTAACTAATTTTAATATGGTCGAACACGTTGTCTGATTGAGTGTCCCCTCTAGACACCCACCCCCAACCCTGCTAAACGCACCCAATCTTGCGGCCTCGGATTCGTTCCGGGGCCTCTGATATTTGCAACCGGGGACCTTCGGGGCCCTATAACCTGGGCACCTACGGGGGCCTCTCACATAGCGGGGATAGATCCTCGCGCTTGCTAAACGGAAGACAGAAAGCATGGCACTCAAGTCGTACAAACCGACGACGCCGGGCCAGCGCGGGCTGGTGCTGATCGACCGTTCGGAGCTTTGGAAAGGACGTCCGGTCAAGTCTCTCACTGAGGGTTTGACCAAATCGGGCGGCCGGAACAACACCGGACGGATCACTTCACGCCGCCGTGGCGGTGGCGCAAAGCGTCTCTACCGGATCGTTGACTTCAAACGGAACAAACTGGATGTGGCGGCAACCGTCGAGCGGATCGAATACGACCCGAACCGGACCGCATTCATCGCACTGATCAAATATGACGACGGCGAGCAGGCCTATATCCTGGCGCCGCAGCGTCTGGCGGTTGGCGACAAGGTCATCGCTTCGGCCAAGGCCGACATCAAGCCCGGCAACGCGATGCCGTTCTCGGGTATGCCGATCGGTACCATCGTGCACAACATCGAGATGAAGCCCGGCAAGGGCGGTCAGATCGCGCGTGCCGCGGGCACCTACGCCCAGTTCGTCGGCCGTGATGGCGGCTATGCCCAGATCCGTCTGAGCTCGGGCGAGCTGCGTATGGTGCGCCAGGAATGCATGGCCACCGTCGGTGCCGTGTCGAACCCCGACAACAGCAACCAGAACCTCGGCAAAGCCGGTCGTATGCGCCACAAAGGCGTGCGTCCGTCGGTCCGTGGTGTTGCCATGAACCCGATCGATCACCCCCACGGTGGTGGTGAAGGCCGGACCTCGGGTGGCCGTACGCCGGTTACGCCTTGGGGTAAGGACACCAAGGGTAAGCGTACCCGCAACAAGAACAAAGCGTCCCAGAAGCTGATCATCCGCTCGCGGCACGCCAAGAAGAAAGGGCGTTAAGACATGTCTCGCTCTGTTTGGAAGGGTCCTTTCGTCGACGCTTACGTGCTGAAAAAAGCCGAAGCTGCGCGCGAGTCGGGCCGCAACGAAGTCATCAAGATCTGGTCGCGTCGTTCCACCATTCTGCCCCAGTTCGTGGGTCTGACCTTTGGTGTGTACAACGGCCAGAAGCATATCCCGGTAAACGTCTCGGAAGACATGATCGGTCAGAAGTTCGGTGAGTACTCGCCGACCCGGACCTATTATGGCCATGCCGCAGACAAAAAAGCGAAGCGGAAGTAAGTCATGGGCAAGGAAAAGAACCCCCGCCGCGTGGCTGAAAACGAAGCAATGGCAAAAACCCGTATGCTTCGCACCAGCCCGCAGAAACTGAACCTGGTTGCGCAAATGATCCGCGGCAAGAAAGTCGAGAAGGCTCTGACCGACCTGACTTTCTCGAACAAGCGTGTCGCGCAGGACGTCAAAAAGTGCCTGCAGTCCGCAATCGCGAACGCCGAAAACAACCACAACCTGGACGTGGACGAGCTGATCGTCGCCGAAGCATGGGTTGGCAAGAACCTGGTCATGAAGCGCGGTCGTCCGCGTGCCCGTGGCCGTTTCGGCAAGATCATGAAGCCGTTCTCGGAGATCACCATCAAGGTGCGTCAAGTTGAGGAGCAAGCCTAATGGGACATAAAGTCAATCCGATCGGCATGCGCCTTCAGGTCAACCGCACCTGGGACAGCCGTTGGTACGCAGATACCAAGGACTACGGTGATCTTCTGCTGGAAGACCTCAAGATCCGTGAGTTCATCAAGAAAGAGTGCAAGCAAGCCGGCATCGCCCGTGTGATCATCGAACGCCCGCACAAGAAGTGCCGCGTCACGATCCACACCGCGCGTCCCGGTGTCATCATCGGCAAGAAAGGCGCGGACATCGAAGTTCTGCGCAAGAAAATCGCGCAGATGACCGACAGCGAACTGCACCTGAACATCGTCGAAGTGCGCAAGCCGGAACTCGACGCGCAGTTGGTTGCCGAGTCGATCGCTCAGCAGCTGGAGCGCCGCGTTTCGTTCCGCCGCGCGATGAAGCGGTCGGTTCAGAATGCCATGCGCATGGGCGCCCTGGGTATCCGGGTGAACGTCGCTGGTCGTCTGGGCGGCGCCGAAATCGCACGGACCGAGTGGTACCGCGAAGGCCGCGTGCCTCTGCACACCCTGCGTGCCGACATCGATTACGCACATGCCGAAGCGATGACCCCCTACGGGATCATCGGGATCAAGGTCTGGATCTTCAAAGGTGAGATCATGGAGCACGATCCGCAGGCACGTGACCGTAAAGCACAGGAACTCCAGGACGGCCCTGCACCTCGTGGTGCTGGTGGCGGTCGTCGCTAAGGAGGGAAAGATATGCTTCAACCAAAGCGTACAAAATTCCGCAAGATGCACAAAGGCCGGATCAAGGGCGAAGCCAAGGGCGGCTCTGATCTGAACTTTGGCACCTACGGTCTGAAGGCCCTGCAGCCCGAGCGCGTCACTGCACGCCAGATCGAAGCTGCGCGTCGTGCCATGACCCGTCACATGAAACGTCAAGGTCGCGTCTGGATCCGGATCTTCCCGGATACCCCCGTGACCTCGAAGCCTACCGAAGTCCGTATGGGTAAAGGTAAAGGCTCGGTCGACTATTGGGCAGCCAAAGTGAAGCCCGGTCGCGTGATGTTCGAGATCGACGGCGTCAACGATGAAATCGCGCGCGAGGCTCTGCGCCTGGCTGCGATGAAGCTGCCGATCAAGACCCGCGTGGTGGTCCGCGAGGACTGGTAAACCGGTCTTGCCAAGACTTCAGAAAACCCCGCCGAACCGGCGGGGTTTTTTGTTTTTCGGATGGTTTGGGTTAGGCTCCGCTTCAGCTTTTGATATTTTGAAAAAGCCTAGAACAGGGGGCCTCAAATGGTTTCGACGTCAGAGATAGAAAAGATTGACGACGGCTTCTTTGCCGCACTGAACGCTATGTTCGAGGGTGACGTTGTACCGATGGAGGCGCTGTGGTCGCATGCGGACGATGTCATCTATATGGGGCCGTCACCCGATCTGTTCCACGTTGGGTGGAAAGTCACGGATCAGGATTGGATCGCGCAGGGTCGGGCGCATCTGGGCGGGTCGATCAAAGTGCTGAACCGGCATGTTGTGGTTGGGGATACGCTTGCCACTGTGCATCATGTCGCCGAGGCATCGGGGCAGGGCGATGGGGCCGGTATCCGGATGCGCGGCACGAATGTCTATCGCCTTGAAGGTGGAGCGTGGAAGCTGATCGCGCATCACAGCGACCCGTTGCCCTATATTGACTTGTGACAGCAGCAGGGGTTTTCCAAATTCGAAGAAAGTTCCTCTATCGCGCCTGGGTGTCGAATGGGGTAATGGACGCCCATGGCACAGATTGAATCACTCTTCGTTACCCGTCTCTACCGCGCCGCTCTGTCTGAGTTCGAACCAAGGATCGATCCGGAGGAGCTGGAGAACTCGTGCCTTGTCATCGCTGAGGATGACGAGGCCGGGCAGGAGTGGTGCGAAAAGAACGGCTATCCGGGTTACACCAGCTATGCCTCGTTGACTGATCTGCCCTGGCGGTTTCCGATCTTTCAGGACTTGGTGAAGACTTTGGATCAGCACGTGGCTGCATTCGCAAAAGACCTTGAGTTTGATCTCGATGACCGGGAATTGAAGCTGGAGGATCTTTGGATCAACATCCTGCCCGAGGGTGGAATGCATGCCAGCCACATCCATCCGCACAGTGTGATTTCTGGAACGACATATGTGTCAATGCCGGAAGGCGCCAGCGCGCTGAAGCTGGAGGACCCCCGCTCAGGCCGCATGATGGCCGCGCCAGTGCGCCGCAAGGGCGCCCGACGCGAATTGCAGCCCTTCATTTATATGAAGCCGAAGGTCGGCGACGTTCTGCTGTGGGAAAGCTGGCTGCGCCACGAGGTGCCGATGAACATGGCCGAAGAAGAACGGATTTCGGTGAGTTTTAACTATAAGTGGGAGTGAACTCCTTGGGTCGTATTCAACTGCCCGCATTGTGCCGGTTTGATCTGCGCCCATAGGCGACGACTGTCGTCGTCCTGCGAACCGAAATCGATGCGTGACCGAAAGCCCCATTCCGCAGCCGTTCTCTGGCGCCGGTCGGTTCGAGATGCCTATACCTTCCCTGTGAAAATAAAGGCAGGTCCAGCGCAAGCCCCCTTTTGACCAGCTCCGCGCCGATGTCCTGCCCATTGGGTAGGTATCCAATTCCAACTAACCGGTCGTAGGATGTTTCGCCGTTCAGCTTGACGGTAATCTCCTGACCTTTGCAGATTTCGACCATCGTCCACTTTGCCTTTAGGCCCCATGGCATGTCCAGCTCGGGCGCATCAATGCCGGCTAGACGGATCTTTGTTCCACGGACAATGATTGTGTCGCCATCGATCACATAAGCGCGCCCCGTCAGAACGCGGTTGGAGGGAACAACACTCGGCTGTTGTCGCGGGATTGCGCGTTTCCGTGTGGAGGCTTGCGGAGGCTTTTGACGGCCTCTATGACGGGCGACAAAGCGTGGCTTTCTTGATATTAAAACAACTAGAAGTGCCGCAAACCCAATTAGGACAACCAGTTCCATTTTTTCCACCGTTCCTAAGTCAGCGGGCTGAAGATACTTCAAGGGTTTCACGTGTCTTTTGAGTTTCGGCCAAACCCGTTTCCACAGAAGACAACGCGCAAGTGGTCAGGTTCTGACGTGACCCGTTGGTTGCCCGGTTCTGGCTGCAAAACTTTCCCTTGCCACCCACCCATCAAACCCTTATACGGCGGCATCCTGCGGTCTCCCGGCGTTGTCGGGCGATTCGCATGTCTATCATTCATCCACCAGGTCCAAGGTGACCCGTGTACGGGGCCTTCTGGTGTTTTGAGCAAAGGAAAAGGCGATGAACGCCCAAGAACTGCGTGAAAAGACCCCGGACCAGCTCCGCGAGGAACTGGCCAACCTGAAGAAAGAAAGCTTCAACCTGCGCTTTCAACAGGCCACCGGTCAGCTGGAAAACACTGCTGGTATCAAAGCGGCCCGCCGCAATGCTGCCCGCGTCAAAACCATCCTGAACGAAAAGGCCGCTGCCGCGGCATCCGAGGAGTAATCAGATGCCCAAGCGTATCCTGCAAGGCACCGTGACCAGCGACGCCAACGAACAGACCATCACCGTTCTGGTCGAGCGCCGTTTCAAGCACCCCCTGCTGCAGAAAACCGTTCGTAAGTCCAAGAAATACCGGGCTCATGACGAAAAGAACGCCTTCAAGGTCGGCGACACCGTACGCATCATCGAATGCGCGCCGAAATCGAAGACGAAACGTTGGGAGGTTCTGGAGGCGTAAGCCCCCAGGCCTTTCCATTTGTCGAAACCCTGGGGGATTTAATAAGACCAGCCCCCACAGGTCGGGAGAAACCACATGATCCAGATGCAGACCAATCTGGATGTCGCTGACAACTCCGGCGCCCGCCGAGTTCAGTGCATCAAGGTCCTGGGTGGTTCCAAGCGTAAATACGCCTCCGTCGGCGACATCATTGTCGTCTCGGTGAAGGAAGCCATCCCGCGCGGCCGCGTGAAGAAAGGTGACGTCCGCAAGGCCGTCGTCGTGCGCACCGCCAAAGAAGTCCGTCGCGAAGACGGCACCGCGATCCGCTTCGATCGCAACGCCGCCGTCATCCTGAACAACAACAACGAGCCCGTCGGTACCCGTATCTTCGGCCCCGTTGTTCGTGAACTGCGCGCGAAGAACTTCATGAAGATCATCTCGCTGGCTCCGGAGGTGCTGTAATCATGGCTGCTAAACTCCGCAAAGGCGACAAGGTCGTCGTGCTGGCCGGCAAGGACAAGGGCAAAGAGGGGACTATCACCTCGGTCGACCCCAAAGCCGGCAAAGCTGTCGTTGATGGCGTGAACATCGCCATCCGCCACACCCGCCAGTCGCAAACGTCGCAAGGTGGCCGCCTGCCCAAGGCTCTGCCGATCGACCTGTCGAACCTGGCCCTGCTGGACAAGAACGGCAAGGCAACCCGCGTCGGCTTCCGCATGGAAGGTGACAAGAAGGTTCGTTACGCCAAGACCACGGGGGACGTGATCGATGCTTGATGCTGCAAACTACACCCCGCGTCTGAAAGCTCAGTACGCTGAAACCATCCGTGCCGCTCTGAAAGAAGAGTTCGGCTACAAGAACGATATGCAGATCCCCAAGCTGGAGAAGATCGTTCTGAACATCGGCTGTGGTGCCGAGGCGGTGAAGGACTCGAAGAAGGCGAAAGCCGCGGTCGAAGATCTGACGGCGATTGCTGGTCAGAAGGCCGTTTCGACCAAGGCGAAGAAGTCGATCGCGGGTTTCCGCGTCCGTGAAGACATGCCGCTGGGCGCCAAGGTGACCCTGCGCGGAGACCGGATGTACGAATTCCTGGACCGTCTGATCACCATCGCGATGCCTCGCGTACGTGACTTCCGCGGTGTGAAACCGTCCTTCGATGGCCGTGGCAACTTTGCCATGGGCATGAAAGAGCACATCGTGTTCCCGGAAATCGACTTCGACAAGGTCGATGAGGTCTGGGGCATGGACATCGTAATTGCCACCACAGCGAAAACCGACGCTGAAGCAAAGGCACTGTTGAAAGCTTTCAACATGCCGTTCAACGCGTAAGCGCCGGGAGGATTGAGACATGGCTAAAAAAGCAATGATCGAACGCGAGAAGAAGCGCGCACGCCTGGTGGCACAGTATGCCGAAAAGCGTGCGGCTCTGAAAGAGATCGCGAATGACGAGAGCAAGCCGATGGAAGAGCGTTTCAAAGCGCGTCTGAAACTGGCGAAACTGCCGCGCAACAGCTCGGCTACTCGTCTGCACAACCGTTGTCAGCTGACCGGTCGTCCTCACGCTTACTACCGTAAGCTGAAGGTCAGCCGTATCGCGCTGCGCGAGCTGGGTTCTGCTGGTCAGATCCCCGGCATGGTGAAATCGAGCTGGTAAGGGAGAGACAGATATGAACGATCCTATCGGCGATATGCTCACCCGTATCCGCAACGCGCAAATGCGCGGCAAGTCCACCGTTATCACTCCGGCGTCGAAACTGCGCGCCTGGGTTCTGGACGTGCTGGCGGACGAAGGCTATATCCGCGGCTATGAAAAGACGACCGGCGAAAACGGTCATCCGGCTCTGGAAATCAGCCTGAAATACTACGAAGGCACCCCTGTCATTCGCGAACTGAAGCGGGTCTCGAAGCCCGGCCGTCGCGTATACATGGGCGTCAATGACATCCCGCAGGTTCGTCAGGGCCTGGGCGTGTCGATTGTCAGCACTCCGAAAGGTGTGATGTCGGACGCAAACGCTCGCTCCAACAACGTTGGCGGCGAAGTGCTCTGCACCGTCTTCTAAGGAGGTCTGCAATGTCTCGTATTGGTAAGAAACCGGTCGAGCTGCCCAGCGGCGTTACCGCCTCTGTGTCGGGTCAGACCATCGAAGTCAAAGGTCCGAAAGGCACCCGCAGCTTCACCGCAACCGATGACGTCACTCTGACAGTCGAAGACAACGTGGTCAAAATCGACCCGCGTGGTTCGTCCAAGCGTGCGCGTCAGCAGTGGGGCATGAGCCGCACCATGGTCGCTAACCTGGTGACCGGTGTGACCGAAGGCTTCAAGAAGGAACTGGAAATCCAGGGTGTGGGTTACCGCGCTCAGATGCAGGGCAACACCCTGAAGCTGAACCTGGGCTACAGCCACGATGTTGATTTCGTTGCTCCGGAAGGTGTCACCATCACCGCGCCGAAGCAGACCGAGATCGTTGTGGAAGGCATCGACCAGCAGCTGGTGGGCGAAACCGCGGCGAAAATCCGCGAGTGGCGCCGTCCCGAGCCGTACAAAGGCAAGGGCATCCGCTACAAGGGCGAGTTCATCTTCCGCAAGGAAGGCAAGAAGAAGTAAGGACGAACACAATGGCAAACAGCAAAAGAACCCTGTTTCTGAAGCGCCGCCTGCGCGTTCGGAACAAACTTCGCAAGGTCAACGCGGGTCGTCCGCGTCTGTCCGTACACCGTTCGAACAAGAACATCTCCGTTCAGCTGATCGACGACGTACGTGGCGTGACCCTGGCCTCGGCCTCGACCCTGGAAAAGGATCTGGGTGTTGTTGGCAAGAACAACGTCGAAGCGGCCACCAAAGTGGGCGCAGCCATCGCCGAGCGGGCCAAGAAGGCCGGCGTCGAAGAGGCTTATTTCGATCGTGGCGGCTTCCTGTTCCACGGCAAGGTGAAGGCAGTTGCCGACGCCGCGCGTGAAGGCGGCCTGAAAATCTAAGACCTGTGGGCGGGTTTCGATCCGCCCCGATGATCCGGGGGCCTCGACTTCGGTCGAGGCTCACTTGGATTGAAGAAAACGGCGCCAAGCGCCACATGAGAAAAGGGATGCCAAATGGCAGAACGTGAAAACCGTCGAGGCCGTGGCCGCGACCGTGAAGAAGCACCGGAATTTGCCGATCGTCTGGTCGCAATCAACCGCGTGTCGAAAACCGTAAAAGGTGGTAAGCGCTTTGGCTTCGCCGCTCTGGTGGTTGTTGGCGATCAGAAAGGCCGCGTGGGCTTTGGCAAAGGTAAAGCGAAAGAAGTACCTGAAGCCATCCGCAAGGCGACCGAGCAAGCCAAGCGTCAGATGATCCGCGTGCAGCTGCGCGAAGGCCGGACCCTGCACCACGACATCGAGGGCCGTCACGGCGCCGGTAAAGTGGTCATGCGCACCGCGCCGGAAGGTACCGGTATCATCGCCGGTGGTCCGATGCGTGCTGTGTTCGAAATGCTGGGCGTGAAGGACGTTGTGTCCAAGTCGCTGGGCTCGCAGAACCCGTACAACATGATCCGCGCCACCATCGACGGCCTGAAGAAAGAACAGAGCCCGCGTTCGGTTGCCGCGCGTCGTGGCAAGAAGGTCGCCGATATCCTGCCCAAGCGGGATGAAGCACCGGCTGAAGCCGAAGCGTAAGGAGAGCGAGCAATGGCAAAAACCATCGTCGTCAAGCAGATCGGTTCCCCGATCCGTCGCCCCGCCGAACAGCGCGCAACCCTGATCGGTCTGGGCCTGAACAAGATGCACAAGACCCGCGAATTGGAAGACACTCCGTCGATCCGCGGCATGGTCAACAAGATCCCGCATCTGGTTGAGATCATCGAAGAGCGCGGCTGAGCGCCAACTTCGAAAGCCTAATGAACGCCTCCGATTTGATCGGGGGCGTTTTCATTTTTGGCCGTCGCCTGCGCGGAATGTCGGAAGACCGCCTTTTGCGTTGAACTTGGCCAAGGCCTGGCCAGGAACTCACAGGTAGACACCTTTTTTGCCCTCTGTCCTGACCTTTAAATTAAAAACATAGCCAAACGGCTAACTTTTTCTTGACGCGGGCGGTGCGTT
Source organism: Ruegeria sp. CG3 (assembly GCF_056537205.1). Classification (NCBI taxonomy): domain Bacteria; kingdom Pseudomonadati; phylum Pseudomonadota; class Alphaproteobacteria; order Rhodobacterales; family Roseobacteraceae; genus Ruegeria; species Ruegeria sp. CG3. The sequence continues at coordinate 14,128 of NZ_JBQFRC010000006.1, forward strand.
GAAATACTTAGCCTAATGGCTAACAAACTCGATACATTTTTTTCTGCGCTGGCCGATCCGACCCGGCGTGCCGTGATCGAACGGCTGATCACTGGCCCAGCGGCCGTGTCAGAGCTGCACGAAGCGCACGACATGGCTCTTCCTTCGTTTCTGAAGCATCTCGGCAAACTGGAATCCGCTGGAATGATCCGTTCGGAGAAGATCGGTCGGGTTCGCATGTTGCATATCGAAGCCGCCCCGATCGCCGAGGCGGAAGGTTGGTTGAAACAACAACGTCACCTCTGGGAAGGCCGGCTGGATCGCCTGTCTGCACTTGCCGAGCAAATTGAAAAGGAATCCGATGATGGCTGATTACGAAACTTTGATCCTGGAACGCGAGATTTCCTGCGCTCCCGACCGGCTGTTTCAGGTGTTGACCGACCGCGAGTTACGCCAGAAATGGGCCGCACCAGACGATGAAAGCGTAGTTCTGATTGATGTTTTTGACTGTCGACCCGGAGGCCGTGAGGAAACGCGGTGTGGACCGAAAGAGGCGCCAGAGTTCAATACGACCAGCCTGTTCCACGTGGTCTCGCCGGAGTTTCTTTCATTGACCGAAACACTGGTCATTCAGGGAGAGTTGGTCTCGGTCTCGCTGTGCGGACACGAAATCATGCCGAATGGCCAAGGCAGTACGCTGCGCGTCACGTTGCAGATCACAAGCCTGGCCGGGCCAGAACTATTTCAGGACTACAAAGGTGGCTGGTCTGCTGCTTTGGACAACCTGTCCCGGCTTGCGGCCGGTAGCGGTCACTCCTGATTTGCGCCGCTATGCCAAAAATGCATAGCGGCCAGTCCAAAACCATCGTTGTTAGCGATAACTGAACTCCCTATCTCAACCCTGTCCAAGACAGGAACCAAGTAAGTGACATCGGGGAATACGCCCCGACATTCGAAAGGAAATGAGATAATGGCACACACAGCGACCCTGACACATGGCGGCTTCAACCTGACCGCCCGTATCGCAAACCTGATCGAGCGCGTGAAAGAAAACCGCGCCCGGGCCAGCGAATACACCCGCACGTATACCGAGTTGCAGCGTCTGAGCGACCGCGAGTTGAACGACATCGGCATCCGCCGGTGCGACATCGCCGACATCGCCCGCGAGCACGCCTACTGCTCGTAAGATACGGGACGACAACATATGAAGCAGAGGCGCCCAAGTGGCGCCTCTTTTTTGTTTACGGGCCCCACACGGGCAGGAAAATAGTTGTTACCACAACTGCGACGTTGCGCGGCGCCGGGAATTGGGTCACTCCAATGAAGGCAAGCCGTCAAGACGGGAGCACCATACCCGATCAACTTTTCGCGGCGCCGGGCCCTTGCCCGGCCGAACGAAAGTCTTGACCGGTTTTTTCACGAGGATACCGTCTCGATCCATTTGTACGGGCGCCGGATGCGGGCGATCATGCGCAAGAACCATGGTGGAATACCACATCCTGACAGCCTGGTCGGGCGACTTGTGGCCAAACATGGAATTGTGCCCCAAGACGCGCCCATTGCTAGCCGCGACGACTGAGCCGCTGCTGCCGGGCAATCAAAACTTGCAACTCGGGGCGCGAGGCTGTACTGCGCTCCGGTGGCGTGTTTGCCACGAGAATCAAAACCAAGAAATGCCGTGTTTGGCCCATCACGCTTCGGGGTCATATCCGGCTTAGGAGAAGCGACATGAAACTGCACGAATTGCGCGACAATCCCGGCGCCGTCAAGAAACGCACCCGCGTTGGCCGTGGTCCCGGCTCTGGCAAGGGTAAAATGGGTGGCCGCGGTATCAAAGGCCAGAAATCTCGTTCGGGTGTGGCCATCAACGGCTACGAAGGCGGCCAGATGCCGCTGTATCAGCGCCTGCCCAAGCGCGGCTTCAACAAGCCGAACCGCAAGGAATTTGCCGTCATCAACCTGGGCCTGATCCAGAAATTCGTCGACGCCGGCAAACTGGACGTTAAATCGGCCATCACCGAGGACGCATTGGTCGCCTCGGGTCTGGTGCGCCGCAAGCTGGACGGTATCCGCGTTCTGGCCAAAGGCGAAATCAGCGCCAAGCTGAACCTGGAAGTGACCGGCGCCTCGAAAGCGGCGATCGAAGCCGTGGAAAAAGCGGGCGGTTCACTGAAGGTCACAAAAGCCGCTGCGGCAGAGTAAGCGCTTGTGAGCGGGCGCCGACCCGCTTACATAGACCTCAGAGTTTTCCAAGACGCCGCCCGAGCCGGAAAACGGTTCCGGGCGGCGTTTTCATAAGAGAGACCGATTTATGGTATCAGCAGCAGAACAAATGGCAGCCAACACAAGCTGGGCTGCTCTGGGCAAGGCCACCGATCTGCGCAACCGCATCCTGTTCACGCTGGGTTTGCTGATCGTCTATCGTCTGGGCACCTTCATTCCGGTGCCGGGGATCGACGGTCAGGCGCTGCGCGAGTTCATGGAACAAGCGGGGCAGGGCATCGGTGGGATGGTTTCGATGTTCACCGGCGGGGCGCTTGGGCGGATGGGTATCTTTGCCCTCGGCATCATGCCCTATATCTCGGCATCGATCATCGTACAGCTGCTGACCTCGATGGTGCCCGCGCTCGAACAGCTCAAGAAAGAGGGCGAGCAGGGCCGCAAGAAGATCAACCAGTACACCCGTTTCGGAACCGTCGCGCTGGCCACCGTTCAGGCCTATGGCTTGGCGGTTTCGCTGGAATCGGGCGATTTGGCTACCGATCCGGGTCTGTATTTCCGCCTGTCCACGATGATCACTCTGGTCGGTGGCACCATGTTCCTGATGTGGCTGGGTGAACAGATCACCGCGCGCGGCATCGGCAACGGCATCTCGCTGATCATTTTCGTCGGCATCATCGCCGAGGTTCCGGCCGCGCTGGCCCAGTTCCTTGCCTCGGGCCGTTCGGGCGCGATCAGCCCGGCCGTGATCGTCGGCGTGATCGTGATGGTGATCGCCGTTATCACCTTCGTGGTGTTCATGGAACGCGCGCTGCGCAAGATCCACATCCAGTACCCGCGCCGCAATGTCGGCATGAAAGTCTATGAAGGCGGTTCGAGCCACCTGCCGGTCAAGGTCAACCCGGCCGGCGTGATTCCGGCGATCTTCGCCAGCTCGCTGCTGCTGCTGCCGGTCACGATCTCGACCTTTTCGTCGGGCGCTGCAAACGGACCGATCATGTCGTGGCTGCTGGCCAATTTCGGACCGGGACAGCCGCTTTATCTGCTGTTCTTTGCGTCGATGATCGTGTTCTTTGCCTACTTCTACACGTTCAACGTATCGTTCAAACCGGATGACGTGGCGGACAACCTGAAAAAGCAGAACGGCTTTGTGCCCGGCATTCGCCCTGGCAAAAAGACCGCCGAATATCTGGAATACGTCGTCAACCGCGTGCTGGTGCTGGGTTCGGCCTATCTTGCGGCGGTCTGCCTGCTGCCTGAAATTCTGCGCGGCCAGTTCGCCATTCCGTTCTATTTCGGCGGCACCTCGGTTCTGATCATCGTCTCTGTGACCATGGACACGATCCAACAGGTTCAGAGCCACCTGTTGGCGCATCAATACGAAGGGCTGATCGAAAAGTCCCAGTTGCGCGGTAAAGGCAAGAAACGCGGCAGGAAGGGACCCGCTCGTCGATGAATATCATTCTTCTGGGCCCCCCGGGGGCAGGCAAGGGTACGCAGGCACGTCACTTGGTTGAAACGCGGGGCATGATCCAGCTCAGCACCGGTGACATGCTGCGCGAGGCCCGCAGCTCGGGAACCGAGATGGGCAAGAAGGTGGCCGCGATCATGGACGCGGGCAAGCTTGTCACCGACGAGATCGTGATTGGCCTGATCGAAGAGAAACTGACCACCGAAAAGGGCGCTGGCTTCATCTTCGACGGCTTCCCGCGCACCCTGGCCCAGGCTGACGCCTTGTCGGCCCTTCTGACCAAGCTGGGCCAGTCGCTGCACACCGTGATCGAAATGCGCGTGGATGACGAGGCCTTGGTTGATCGGATCACTGCCCGGTCGACCTGTGGCGGTTGCGGCGAGGTCTACAATGACAAGACCAAACCGATCCCGGCCGATGGTAAATGTACCAATTGCGGCAAGGAAAACGATTTCGTCCGTCGTGCCGACGACAACGAGGAAAGCCTGCGCACCCGGCTTATGGAGTATTACAAGAAGACCTCGCCGTTGATTGGCTATTACTATGCCAAGGGTGATCTTCGACCGGTGAACGGGCTGGCGGACATCAAGGAAGTCCGGGCCTCGATCGCAGCCATATTGGGTTAAGCTTGCAAAGGGCTTGACGCCAAGCCCAAAAGCCCATATCGACCCCCATCCCTTTGGGGAATCAATCGCGCACGCGGGATTCGTTCCGCTTGTATAGACCACCTCGAATAATGCTGAACCCTCTGGCCACACTGCCACGGTTAGGCGTTGTGAAAAAAGGTTCTGGAACTACGGAACCGCAACGAAAGGAAAGTGACACGTGGCACGTATTGCCGGCGTAAACATCCCGACTGCAAAGCGGGTACCAATCGCCCTCACATATATCACCGGTATCGGCAACACCTCGGCCAAAGCGATCTGCGAAGCCGTTGGCATCGACACGACCCGTCGCGTCAATGAACTGTCGGATGCCGAAGTTCTGGCCATCCGCGAATACATCGACGCCAACTTCACCGTCGAAGGTGACCTGCGTCGCGAAGTTCAGATGAACATCAAGCGTCTGATGGATCTGGGCTGCTATCGCGGTCTGCGTCACCGCCGCAACCTGCCGGTTCGCGGTCAGCGTACCCACACCAACGCTCGTACCCGCAAAGGCCCCGCAAAGGCCATTGCTGGTAAGAAGAAATAAGGGAGGGTCTGACTGATGGCACGTGACAAGACACGCGTTAAGCGCAAAGAGCGTAAGAACATCGCATCGGGCGTCGCCCATGTGAATTCGACCTTCAACAACACCAAGATCCTGATCTCGGACGTGCAGGGCAACGCCATTTCGTGGTCGTCGGCCGGTACCATGGGCTTCAAGGGATCGCGGAAATCGACCCCCTACGCCGCTCAGATGGCTGCAGAAGATGCAGGCAAGAAAGCGCAGGAACATGGCGTCAAGACGCTGGAAGTCGAAGTTCAGGGCCCCGGTTCGGGTCGTGAATCGGCTCTGCGTGCGCTGGCTGCCGTGGGCTTCAACATCACGTCGATCCGCGATGTGACCCCGATCGCCCACAATGGCTGCCGCCCGCCGAAGCGCCGCCGCGTCTAACCGATCGAATTACCAGGCTGGGGCCGTGTTTTTACACGGCCCCGGTTCGCCGTTTTGAAACCTCGGGCGTCTGCACCTGATTGGTCATGGGGCGCAGACAGGAATGGAGGGATTACATGATCCACAAGAATTGGGCAGAATTGATCAAGCCGACCCAACTGGAAGGCAAGCCGGGCAACGATCCCGCGCGGCAGGCAACCCTGGTTGCGGAGCCGCTTGAGCGTGGCTTTGGTCTGACCCTGGGCAACGCGCTGCGCCGTGTTCTGATGAGCTCGCTGCAAGGCGCCGCCATCACCAGCGTCCAGATCGACAACGTACTGCACGAGTTCAGCTCGGTCGCAGGCGTTCGTGAAGACGTCACCGACATCATCCTGAACCTCAAGCAGGTCGCTCTGCGCATGGAAGTCGAAGGGCCCAAGCGCCTGTCGATCAATGCCAAAGGCCCCGCAGTTGTCACCGCCGGTGATATCAGCGAAAGCGCCGGCATCGAGGTTCTGAACCGTGATCACGTCATCTGCCACCTGGACGATGGCGCCGAGCTGTTCATGGAACTGACCGTCAACACCGGCAAAGGCTATGTCTCGGCCGAGAAGAACAAGCCCGAAGATGCACCCATCGGCCTGATCCCGATCGACGCGATCTACTCGCCGGTCAAGAAAGTCGCCTATGACGTTCAGCCGACCCGTGAAGGCCAGGTTCTGGACTATGACAAGCTGACCATGAAGATCGAAACCGACGGCTCGATCACGCCCGAGGACGCGCTGGCCTTCGCCGCCCGCATCCTGCAGGATCAGCTGTCGATCTTCGTCAACTTCGACGAGCCGGAATCGGCCGGTCGCCAGGACGAGGACGATGGTCTGGAGTTCAACCCGCTGCTGCTGAAGAAAGTGGACGAGCTGGAACTGTCGGTCCGCTCGGCAAACTGCCTGAAGAACGACAACATCGTCTACATCGGCGACCTGATCCAGAAGACCGAAGCCGAGATGCTGCGCACCCCGAACTTCGGCCGCAAGTCGCTGAACGAGATCAAGGAAGTGTTGTCCGGCATGGGTCTGCACCTCGGCATGGATGTCGAGGATTGGCCGCCCGACAACATCGAAGATCTGGCCAAGAAATTCGAAGACGCGTTCTAAACGCGTCTTCGCCATTGCCCGGGCTGCCGGGGACCGTATGGGCATTTCCGCCCCAAGGAGAGCCGGTGACACGCATCGCCGGCCAGACAAAGCAAAACGCGAAAGAAGGAATTGAAAAATGCGTCACGCACGTGGTTACCGCCGCCTGAACCGTACTCATGAGCACCGCAAGGCCCTGTTCTCGAACATGGCCGGCTCGCTGATCGAGCACGAACAGATCAAGACGACCCTGCCCAAGGCAAAAGAACTGCGCCCGATCGTTGAAAAACTGATCACCCTGGGCAAGCGCGGCGACCTGCACGCCCGCCGTCAGGCCGCAGCTCAGCTGAAGGAAGACAAGGACGTCGCCAAGCTGTTCGAGGTTCTGGGCCCGCGCTACAAGGACCGTCAGGGCGGCTATGTCCGTATCCTGAAAGCTGGCTTCCGCTATGGCGACATGGCTCCGATGGCGATCATCGAATTCGTTGATCGTGACATCGACGCCAAAGGCGCAGCCGACAAGGCCCGCGTCGCCGCTGAAGAAGTGGACGTTGACGAAGAATAAGAACCGGCTGCATTGCCGTTTCATGGCCCCTGTCCGGATATCCCGGTCAGGGGCTTTTTCTTATGGATCGCCACGCTTGCGGCGGACATGGCAGCGGCAAGGTTTCGCGTGCTCTATTGCATTCGCGTGCCGACCTCCGCATATCTTCGGCGGATGATGAACGGAGCTGTCATGATACGCACGATCCTGGCCGTATGCCTGATGACACTGGCCACCCATGCCGGTGCCGAGACACGGGTTCCTCAGTCACAGGTCGAGATTTCCATGGGTTTTGCCCCGGTGGTCAAAAAGGCGGCCCCGGCGGTGGTGAACATTTATGCCAAGATCGTCCGGCCTGGGCGCAGCAGTCCGATTTTCACGGATCCGTTCTTTCGCGACTTTTTCGGCGGTGGGTTCGGTACACCGCGGCCGCGGGTGCAAAACTCGCTGGGGTCGGGCGTCATCCTGACCGAGGACGGCTATGTCGTCTCGAACTATCACGTTGTCGGGACCGCGACCGAGATCCGGGTCGTGACCACGGATCGTCGCGAGTTCCAGGCCGAGGTCGTTCTGGGCGACGAGGAAAGCGACATCGCCATCCTGCGCCTGCAGGACGCGCAGGGACTGCCGTTCCTGCGTCTGCGGGATTCTGACCATGTCGAGGTGGGGGAACTGGCTCTGGCCATCGGCAATCCGTTCGGCGTCGGGCAGACCGTGTCGTCTGGCATCATCTCGGGGTTGGCGCGGTCTGGCACCGCCACCGGCAATGCACGGGGCTATTTCATCCAGACAGACGCGCCCATCAACCCGGGCAATTCCGGTGGCGCCCTGATCGACGTGAATGGTGACCTGATCGGCATCAACACCTCGATCCTGACGCGGTCGGGTGGGTCCAATGGTATTGGCTTCGCCATTCCGGCCAATCTGGTCGCAGAGTTTCTGCGGCAGGCCCAGGAAGGAAACGAAGGTTTCGTCAGCCCTTGGGCGGGTATGGCCGGACAGACCATGAGCGCAGACATCGCCGAATCCCTTGGGCTTTCGCTGCCGCAGGGCGTTGTGATCTCGGACCTCCATCCGCTCAGCCCGTTGGCCGAGGCCGGGTTGCGGGTTGGCGATATTGTGACCCACGTGGATGGCGAGGAGGTGAATTCTCCGGCTGAGATGAAGTTCCGCATGTCTGTGGCGGGTGTTGGTGGGACATCCGTTCTGACCCGGCTCCGCGGCAGCGAGCGCGCTGAGGTCGCCGTCGATCTGGTCCCCGCGCCCGAGACGCCTCCGGCCGAGGAAACCACTCTGGACGATCGCACGGTTCTTCCGGGAATGACGGTTGCGCGCATCAACCCGGCAATGATTGCCAAGATGGGTCTGCTGCTGTCGCAGACCGGTGTAGTCGTGGTCGACCCCGGCCCCTACGGCGCGCGGGCCGGTCTGCGGCCCGGCGATGTCATCAATGCCGTGAACGGGCGACAGGCTGAACGTCCCCGCGACATCGTTCGGGCGCTGCGCGATCCGGGTCGGCGGGTGCAGATCGACTTGGTGCGCGGCGGCAAGCCTGTGTCGTTGCGGTTCAGGCTGTGACCGCATGAGTGACCTGTTCGACACCGAAGGCCAGGCCTCGGAACCGGCCCCGAACCGCCCGCTGGCCGACCGCCTGCGGCCCCAGGCGCTGTCCGAGGTGATCGGGCAGCAACAGGTTCTGGGCCCCGAGGCGCCGCTGGGGGTGATGCTGGCGTCGGGCAGCCTGTCCAGCCTGATCTTCTGGGGGCCACCGGGGGTGGGCAAAACCACCATCGCGCGACTGCTGGCCAAGGAAACCGACCTGCATTTCGAACAGATCAGCGCGATCTTCACCGGTGTTCCTGACCTCAAGAAGGTGTTCGAGGCCGCCAAGTTGCGGCGGCGGAACGGCAAGGGGACGCTGTTGTTCGTGGACGAGATCCATCGCTTCAACAAGGCCCAGCAAGACGGGTTCCTGCCGCATATGGAGGACGGGACGATCCTTCTGGTGGGCGCGACCACCGAAAACCCTTCGTTCGAGTTGAACGCTGCCGTGCTCAGCCGCGCGCAGGTGCTGGTGCTGGAACGGCTGGATCTGGCCGATCTGGAACGCCTGACACAGCGTGCCGAAAAAGAGCTGGGCAAGGCGCTGCCCCTGACGCCCGCGGCGCGGGACGCGCTGCAGGAGATGGCGGATGGAGACGGCCGGGCGCTTTTGAACCTGATCGAACAGATCGCGGCCTGGTCGGTTGACGCGCCGCTGGACCCCGACGCGCTGGCCAAGCGCCTGATGCGCCGCGCCGCGAAATACGACAAGTCGGGGGACGAGCACTACAATCTGATTTCGGCGCTGCACAAATCGGTGCGCGGGTCCGATCCGGATGCGGCGCTGTACTGGTTCGCCCGGATGCTGACCGGGGGCGAGGATCCGCGGTACCTGGCCCGCCGCATCACCCGGATGGCGGTCGAGGATATCGGTCTGGCCGATCCGCAGGCCCAGTCGATCTGCCTGCATGCTTGGGAGGTGTACGAGCGGCTCGGGTCGCCCGAGGGTGAGTTGGCGCTGGCGCAGGCGGTCGTGTATCTGGCGCTGGCGCCCAAATCCAACGGAGCCTATGTGGGCTACAAGGCGGCGATGCGCCTGGCCAAACAGTCGGGCAGCGAGCCGCCGCCCAAACACATCCTGAACGCGCCGACCGGGTTGATGAAGGATCAGGGCTATGGCGCGGGCTATGCCTACGACCACGATGCCCAGGACGGGTTCTCGGGGCAGAACTACTTTCCCGAGACCATGAAACGCCCGGTCCTGTACCAGCCGGTCGAACGCGGGTTCGAGCGCGAGTTGAAAAAGCGTCTGGACTACTTTTCGAAACTGCGCAGTCAACGCAACGGGTCGTGACGCAAGGTCAGATCAGGCCGTGCCGTCGCGTTTTGCGCGACACCCAGGGCGCGGCCGGGTTTCCCTAGGGTTACATGCCGCCAGGGAGGAGCGCAGATGACCGTTTCCATCGACAAGACAGATGACGTGTGGACCATCATCCACGACCGGCCCCAGGCCAGAAACGCCGTGGATGCCGAACACGCCGCAGCCTTGGCCGAGGCCTTCATCGCCTTCGAGGACAGCACGGCCAAAGCCGCCGTGTTCTGGGGCAAGGGCGGCAATTTCTGCGCGGGCTGGGATCTCAAGATGGCGGCCACGCTGTCTGACCCGGACCTGCGCGAGCCGTATTTCGACAAGCATGCCTTTCCGATCGGGGCGGCGCCGTCGCTGCTGGGGCCGATGGGTCCATCGCGGCTGGAATTGTCAAAGCCGGTCATCGGCGCGATCGAGGGTGCCGCAGTGGCCGGCGGCATGGAACTGGCCCTGTGGTGCGACATCCGGGTGATGGCCGAGGACGCCTATATGGGCGTCTATTGCCGCCGCTGGGGGATCACGCTGATGGATGGCGGTTCGGTGCGGCTGCCGCGGCTGGTCGGGCAGGGCAAGGCGCTCGAGATCGCGCTGACAGGGCGCAAGGTCAAGGCTGACGAGTGCGAACGGATCGGACTTGCCGAGAAAATCGTGCCGCAGGGTGAAACCCGAATGGCGGCTGAAGCGATGGCGCAAGAGATTGCCCGGTTCCCGCAGGAGGCCGTCCGCGCCGACCGCCGCTCGATCATCGAAACCCGGGGGATGCCGATGCACGAGGCGTTGAAGGTCGAATGGGCCAACGGGCTGGACGCCATCCGCCGCGAGGGCACATCCGGCGCGGCTCGGTTCCGCGATGGGGCCGGGCGGCACGGGGATTTCACTGATATCTGAGCGGCCTTGGCCCCCGAACCCGTCAGCCTGCTTGACTCTTGCCTTGCGGCGCGCGACAGACGCGGATGTTTTCTGAGGCACTGACACGGGCGATTTTCCGGGCGCGCAGCATCCGGTCGCAAGGGGTATTGGCATGAGCGGCGTACAGATGATCACGGTCGAGCCGGGCGACGGCGACCAGCGGTTGGACCGCTGGTTGCGGCGCCTGTTCCCGCATGTCAGCCAAGGCCGGATCGAAAAGATGTGCCGCAAGGGCGAACTGCGCGTGGACGGCGGCCGGGTCAAGGGCTCGACGCGGTTGCAGGCAGGGCAGGTGGTGCGCGTGCCGCCCCTGCCGGACCCGGATCACAAACCGGCCCCGGCCCGCCCGCACGTGACCGATGCCGATGCGAAAATGATCCAGTCCTGCGTGATCTATCGCGACGACCACGTGTTGGCGCTGAACAAACCCCATGGCCTGCCCGTTCAGGGCGGCAGCGGTCAGGCCCGGCATGTGGACGGCCTCGCCGAGGCGCTGCGCTTTGGCTATGACGAGAACCCGCGGCTGGTGCACCGGCTCGACAAGGACACCTCGGGCGTGCTGCTGATGGCGCGTACGCGCGAAGCGGCCAAGGGGCTGACCGCGGCCTTCCGGCATCGCAACACGCGCAAGATCTATTGGGCGCTGGTGGCAGGCGTGCCGACCCCGTATCTGGGCGAGATCAAGACCGGGCTGGTCAAGGCCCCCGGTCATGGCAAGCAGGGGGAGGGCGAAAAGATGATCGCCGTCCACCTGAACGAGATCGACAGCACACCGGGTGCCAAACGGGCCCATACACTTTATGCCACGCTGTATCGGGTGGCGGGGCGTGCATCTTGGGTCGCGATGGAGCCCGTCACCGGCCGCACGCACCAGCTGCGCGCGCACATGGCGGCCATCGGGCACCCGATTATCGGCGATGGGAAATATGGCGGCTCGGGTCAGGAAAACCTGGGCGATGGCTGGGGCGCGCAATTGGGCGGGGTCATCAGCAAAAAGCTGCATCTGCACGCCCGAACCGCGTCCTTCAAGCATCCGATGACCGGCAAGCAGATCACGATCAACGCTCCGCTGCCACCGCACATGAAGGACAGCTGGGACACCTTGGGCTGGACCGAGGATCTGGCCACCGAGGACCCGTTTGAGGAGTTGCAATGACCGCGCCTCTGCGCCTGGTTCTGTTCGATGTCGACGGGACGCTGGTGGACAGCCAGGCCAGCATCGTGTCGGCCATGACCGCCAGTTTCCAGGCTCTGTCCCTTCCGGTGCCGGATCGCGCGGTGATACTGTCGATCGTGGGGCTGTCCTTGCCGATTGCAATCGCACGCCTCGCGCCGGATCAGTCGCAGGCAACTCAACGCCGGTTGGTCGAGGGTTACAAAGAAGCGTATCACGCTCATCGGCTTGAGATGGGGGCGGCAAGTTCACCGCTCTATCCCGGCGCGCGCGAGATTATCGGATCGTTGCAGGCCGTGCCCGAGATCCTTCTGGGCGTGGCGACGGGTAAATCGCAGCGGGGGTTGGATGCCTTGCTCGAGGCGCACGGGTTGGATTCTGTCTTCGTCACCCGTCAGGTGGCGGACCATCATCCATCCAAGCCGCATCCCTCGATGATCGAAACGGCGCTTTTTGAAACAGGGGTTTCGGCCGGTGATGCGGTGATGATCGGCGACACCAGCTTTGACATGGAAATGGCGCGGGCCGCCGGGGTTGCGGGGATCGGCGTGGGCTGGGGCTATCATGATCGGTCGCAGCTGAGTGCGGCGTCCGCGGTGATCGACCGGTTCGAGCAGCTGCCCGGCGTCCTGACCGCAGTCTGGGGATAACGACATGAGTGAGTGGAAACCGAAACGCTTTTGGACAGGCAGTGCCGTGGTCGCGACCGATGGCGGCTATACCATCGAATTGGACGGCCGCCGCGTGCGGACACCGGCCAAGGCTGCTCTGGTCCTGCCCACCCGGGCCATGGCCGAGGCGGTGGCCCGCGAATGGGACGCGCAGGAAAAGGAAATCGATCCGGCGACGATGCCCTTCACCCGTTCGGCCAACGCGGCAATCGACAAGGTGCAGCATCAGCACGCGGAAGTTGCCGACATGTTGTCGGACTATGGCGATTCGGACCTGCTGTGCTATCGCGCAACGCACCCCGAAGCCCTGATCGAACGTCAGCGCCACGAATGGGATCCCGCGCTGGACTGGGCTGCGGAAACGCTGGGCGCCAGACTGATCCCAGTTGAAGGCGTACGGCATCAGCCTCAAGCCCCCGAGGCACTGGACAGGCTGCGTCGGCAGGTTCACGACTTGGACGCGTTCCGTCTGGCGGCGTTTCACGACCTTGTGAGCCTGTCGGGTTCGTTGATTCTGGGTTTTGCCGCTGCCCAAAACTGGCGCAAACCGGACGAGATATGGCGCATTTCTCGGCTGGATGAATCCTGGCAGGCCGAGCAATGGGGGGACGACGACGAGGCGGTCCAAGCCGCCGAACTCAAGAAGATTGCCTTTTTGCATGCGAAAACCTTCTACGATCTATCGGTTTGAGCCTTTCTGGTCCTGATTTGAGAGGCTTGGGCGGCTGCCTTGCCGGGAACATATCGTTTTCACTGATCCGACCCTTGACGTTTGTTTATGAATGCGCCCAAACTCGGGCGCACTAAAGGGGAGACACCTTTGGGGTAACCTATCCGGCTACCTTTGTGTGTCGGACAAGATCCGTCCCGGGATGGGGCGGGAAATCAGGAAGAGGTAAAAATGAAAAAATCCGTAATCTTGGGCGCGGCGACGATTGCCGGTCTTGCTGCCGGCGCGGCCGCGGCAGGAACCATGGACGACGTCAAAGCGCGCGGCAAGCTGAACTGCGGTGTGACCACCGGTCTGGTTGGCTTTGCTGCACCTGACGCGAATGGCGAATGGCAGGGCTTTGACGTTGCTGTATGCCGCGCAGTAGCCGCCGCCGTTCTGGGTGACGCGAACGCTGTTGAATTCGTTCCCACCACCGGCAAAACCCGCTTCACCGCTCTGGCTTCGGGCGAAGTTGACATGCTGGCCCGAAACACCACCTGGACCTTCAGCCGCGACGTCGACCTGAAGTTCGAATTCGTGGGTGTGAACTACTACGACGGTCAGGGCTTCATGGTTCCCAAGGCACTGGGCGTGAGCTCGGCCAAGGAACTGGATGGCGCAACCGTCTGCATCCAGACCGGCACCACCACCGAGCTGAACCTGGCGGACTTCTTCCGCTCGAACAACATCAGCTACGAGCCGGTTCCGATCGAGACCAACGCCGAAGCGCAGCAGCAGTACCTGGCAGGTGCCTGTGACGTTTACACCACCGACGCCTCGGGCCTGGCCGCAACCCGCGCCACGTTCGAAAACCCCGGTGATCACGTTCTGCTGCCCGAAATCATCTCGAAAGAGCCGCTGGGCCCGCTGGTCCGTCACGGCGACAACGAGTGGGGCGACATCGTTCGCTGGACCCTGAACGCGCTGATCTCGGCCGAAGAGCTGGGCATCACCTCGGCCAACATCGACGAGATGGCTGCAGGTACCGAGAACCCGGAAATCAACCGTCTGCTGGGTAGCGAAGGCACCCTGGGCGAGATGCTGGGTCTGGACGCACAGTGGGCCATGCGCGCCGTCAAGGCGGGTGGTAACTACGGTGAAGTGTTTGCCAAGAACATCGGTGAGGAAACCCCGATCGGTCTGGCACGCGGTCTGAACGCACAGTGGACCGATGGTGGCCTGCTGTACTCGCCGCCGTTCCGCTAAAATCCACGGAAAAGGGCGCAGGGCAACCTGCGCCCTTTTTTGCAAAACAGAATGCTACGGGCTGCTCGGGAGCGGGGAAAACCCTGCCGGGAAGGAAGCGTCCGAAAAGCACGGGGATCCCAAAATATGTCGACTATGACTGACCCACCGAAGGCTGACTTTCGGTTGTCGATGCTCATAAACGATACACGCTATCGCTCTCTTACATTTCAGGTGATCGCGGCAATCGTTATTGCGCTCAGCATCTGGTATCTTGGTAACAACCTGATCCAGAACCTTAGGGCCGCAGGGCTCAACATTTCTTATTCTTTCCTGGGCGATCCGTCCGGGTATGACATCAACCAACGTTTGATCGAATATGACAGCCAGTCCTCGCATGGGCGTGCGGCTGTCGTCGGCATTCTCAACACGCTTTTGGTTGCATTCCTGGCTTGTATCACTGCGACGGTGTTTGGCGTGATCGCAGGTGTTTTACGCCTGTCAAACAACTGGCTCGTATCCAAGCTGATGGCGGTCTACGTGGAAATCTTCCGGAATATTCCGGTTCTGATCTGGATCATCATCATCTTCACGATCATGACAGCCGTTCTGCCGGGACCGAGGGAGTTCCGGGGCGATAACCCAACATCCAGCATGCTGTTTGATCTGTTCGCCTTTACCAACCGCGGCGTCTATGTCCCGCGCCCCGAGTTTGCGAATGGGCTCTTCGGTTCGACCTTTCTGAATTGGCTGCTGGTCATCGCGGTTTTGGTCGCTTCCTGGTTTGCGTCTCGTGAAATTGAGAAACGCGCCACGCTCAAACAGGAACAGACGGGCGAGCGTCCAAAGACTGGCCTTGTGAAACTTGCAGTTTGGCTCGTGCCTTTTGCACTGCTGATGATTTTGATGGGCCTGACCTGGGATGTCCCCGCTCTGAAAGGTTTCAACTTCAGCGGTGGTATCAAGGTCGGCGGTCCGCTGATCGCATTGTGGTTCGCTTTGTCGATCTATACCGGCGCCTTCATCGCAGAAAACGTACGTGCGGGTATTCAGGCGATTTCAAAAGGTCAGACCGAGGCTGCGGCCGCGCTGGGCCTGCGTCCCGGTCGGATCATGAATCTTGTGATCCTGCCTCAGGCGCTGCGGGTCATCATCCCGCCGTTGATCTCGCAATATCTGAACATCACCAAGAACTCGTCGCTTGCGATTGCAGTCGGCTATGCGGATATCACCGCAACGCTGGGTGGCATCACGCTGAACCAAACCGGTCGGGCGATCGAGTGCGTCTTGCTGCTGATGCTGTTCTATCTGACAGCCTCGCTGCTGATTTCAATGGCGATGAACATCTACAACGCATCCGTCAAGTTGAAGGAGCGCTGAGCCATGGCTGATCAAACAACAAATCCGATCGCATTTGTGGCCGACGGCACCATTCCTCCGTCGCCTCCGCCGGCAAACCAGACGGGTATCGTCAAATGGCTGCGCGAGAACCTTTTCTCGGGTGTCACAAACACGATCCTTACCCTTCTGTCGATTCTGCTGATCTATGTGCTTCTCAAGAACACCTTGCCGTGGATTTTGAACGGAGTTTGGAATGCGGACTCGCTGGCGCAATGCCGCGAGATTCTGGACGGCAAGACCGGGGCCTGTTTCGCAGTTCTCACCGAACGCTGGCATCAACTGATCTACGGGTTCAAATATCCGGTAGAAGCGTATTGGCGCCCGAACTTGGCGTTTGTGCTGATGCTGGTGGCTGTGGCACCTGTTCTGTTCTTCGACCTGCCTCGAAAGTTGCTGCTGTTCACGGCGCTCTACCCGTTCATCGCTTTCTGGCTGATTTGGGGTGGAACCATCATGGTGCCCATCGTGGCCCTGCTGGGCTGTGTCGCGGCAGGCGTGGTATTCCAGAAATTTGGCCGCAACAGCTTTGCAGCCGGGTTCTTTGGGGCCATTGTCGTGGCGCTGGTCGTGTGGAATGTCGGCGGGGCACTCATTCCCGAAGACGCCAACGAAGGTGCGCTGCTGACTGCGGTGCCCAGCCGTGACCTGGGTGGTTTTATGCTGAACCTGATGCTGGGCGTGACCTGTGTTTCACTGTCCTTGCCTCTGGGTATTGCACTGGCTCTGGGTCGTCAGTCCGATATGCCGCTGATCAAGTGGGTTTGCGTCATCTTCATCGAATTCATCCGTGGCGTGCCTTTGATCACGCTGCTGTTCGTGGCTTCGGTGATGCTGGCCTATTTCTTCCCGCCTGACAGCACGGTCGACCTGTTTCTGCGCGTTGTGATCATGATCACCATGTTCTCTGCCGCCTATATCGCCGAGGTGATCCGCGGCGGTCTGGCTGCGCTTCCGCGCGGTCAGTATGAGGCAGCAGACAGTTTGGGTCTGGACTACCCGCAGGCGATGCGTCTGATCATCCTGCCACAGGCCTTGAAGATCTCAATCCCTGGTATCGTAAACGTGGCCGTTGGCCTGTTCAAAGATACCACGCTGGTTTCGGTCATCTCGATGTTCGATCTGGTGGGCATGATCCGGGGTCCCATCCTGGCGTCGACCGAATGGAACGGCGTCTATTGGGAGCTTCTGGGCTTTGCCGCGCTTCTGTTCTTCGTCGTCTGTTACGGCATCTCTCAATATTCCCAGTGGCTCGAGCGTCGCCTTGCCACGGATCATCACTAAGGAGTTCAACACATGTCTGAACTTGCAATCGACCGCGAAATTGACCGCTCTAAAATGCAGGTGAGCGACGAGGTCGCCATCGAAATCACCAACATGAACAAGTGGTACGGGTCCTTCCACGTGCTGCGCGACATCAATCTGACCGTCAATCAGGGCGAGCGGATCGTGATCGCGGGACCGTCGGGGTCGGGCAAATCCACTCTGATCCGCTGCCTGAACGCGCTGGAAGAACACCAGCAGGGCAAGATCGTGGTGGATGGAACCGAGTTGTCGAACGATCTGAAGAACATCGACAAGATCCGGTCCGAGGTTGGCATGGTGTTCCAGCACTTCAACCTCTTCCCGCATCTGACCATTCTGGAGAACTGCACACTGGCCCCGATCTGGGTGCGCAAAACGCCCAAGAAAGAGGCCGAAGAAACAGCGATGCACTTTCTCGAAAAGGTCAAGATCCCCGAGCAGGCCAACAAGTATCCCGGCCAATTGTCGGGTGGTCAGCAGCAGCGTGTGGCCATTGCCCGCAGCCTGTGCATGCGTCCGCGCATCATGCTGTTCGACGAACCGACCTCCGCTCTGGACCCCGAGATGATCAAAGAGGTGCTCGACACGATGATCGAGCTGGCCGAGGAAGGCATGACCATGCTCTGCGTAACGCACGAGATGGGCTTTGCCCGCCAGGTGGCGAACCGGGTGATCTTCATGGATGCCGGTCAGATCGTTGAACAGAACGAGCCGGAAGAGTTCTTCAACAACCCGCAAAGCGAACGGACCAAGCTGTTCCTCAGCCAGATTCTGGGTCACTGAGGCGGGTCGAAAACGACGTTGGAAAGGGCGGGGTGATCCCGCCCTTTTTTCATTCCAGCAACGCGCGCGGCGTGACGAATTCGATCACCTGGCCGTCGTACCAACCGATTCCGGACCAGTCCGCCATATCAAATTGAAGAACCGTGGTCGCACAGGTCGGATAGTCGAGGAACCGCGGGTGCTCCGGTGCAGACTGAGCAATACGTTCCGCAAACTCCGCGACCCCCGGATTGTGGCCCAGCAGCAGGACCGTTTGGCCCGTCGCGCTAGACAGCGCCTGCCGCATCTGCTCGGGAGCGGCATGATAGAGTTCGGGGAGGAACCGGATGTTGCGCGCGCTCAGCCTCATCCGAAGCCAGGTCTCGCGCGTGCGTTCGGATGAAGAACTGAGGACCTCGTCGGGCCTATAACCCTTGCGTCGCAGCCAATCGCCGATGGCGGAGGCCGAAGCTCGCCCGCGCTTGTTCAGTGGTCGGTCATGATCGGGCAGGCCGGGATGGTCCCAACTGGATTTTGCGTGGCGGGTCAGGATAAGCGTGCGGGTCATTCCGGGTGAAAGGCTCTCATGTGATGGGCGGATTGCCCGGCCCGACGTCCGGCCCCCGCGCTGAGCGGACAGGCCAGCCGGGCTGCGCATCCCTGTGTCATGCAGGCCTGACCGGGCGGAGTTCGCAGGTAGCCGTGGCAGGCGTCGACGTCATAGAACGACTTGGCATTCAAGGCTCCGACCGGGCAGGCCGATGCGCAGGGCGCAGGGCAATTGATACATGGTGACGGGTTGTCTGCGACAGGAATGTCGAACTCGTGATCAAAATGCAGGGCTCCACGCAATGAAATCATCATTCCCACCGTGTCGTGCACCAGCGCGCCCACCGGGCTTTGAAACGTACGTCCCGATTTCAACGCCCAATCTATGAATGGCGCATACGGGGGGCCGCCGAATGGATACCACGCTTGGGCGCCCAGGTTTTCCGCAAGGGTGCCGACCACTCGGAGCGACCAACGGTCGACCGGATCCGGCTTGCCGTCCAACCACTCGGCCGAAGCGGTGAGGACCGGCCAAAAGCTGCTGCCTGCCCCGAGCAGAATAAGCGTGCCAGTATCCAACTGTTTGGCGCCACTCACCCGCGGGTGTTGTGCGCCCATGACGATCAGGCCCGCGGCCTCGGATGTGGACACCACTTGATCATAGGTCACTTGCGCCGAAACGGCAGAGCGAGGCTCCACCCCAGCTTCGTCGGTCGATCGTCCTGCCATTTCAGCCCCACCGTCATGTCATCGTGGCCGGCCTCGGGCTGCGCCACATATGTTCCCATCAAACGATCCCAGATGGATAATGCAAAGCCATAATTGCTGTCATGTTCCCTGCGCAGCACCGAATGGTGGACCCGGTGCATGTCCGGCGTGACCAGTATTCGGCGCATGGCGGCATCCACGGCGGCGGGCAGGCGGATGTTCGAATGGTTGAACAAAGCCGTGCCGTTCAGCAGGACTTCGAACAGGATGACCGCGAGCGCGCTGGGCCCCAGCAGGTAGACGAGACCGATCTTCAAACCCATCGACAAGGCGATTTCGACTGGGTGAAAGCGAACGGCCGTGGTGACATCCATATACCGGTCGGCATGGTGCACACGGTGAAGACGCCACAGGATCGGCACCTTGTGGGTGATCAGATGTTGCGCCCAGATGGCGAAATCCAGCACCAGGACACAAAGGGTGACCTCGACCCATTTGGGCCAGTCCAGAGTGTTGAAAACTCCGACGCCCAACCGGCCGGCATCCAAGGCCGCCCCGACCGCCAGCAAAGGGAACCCGATCGCCATCGCCCGCAGTGTCAGTGTGTTCAAAAGGGTGACCGATAGGTTGGTCAGCCAGCGGCGCGATCGAGGCACGCGTAGTGGGCGGCGCGGGGCAAGCCTTTCGGCCAACGCGAAGGTCAGAAACAGCGTCAAAAAGATGCCCAAGCGGATGATGAGTTCACGCTCCATGTATTCAAATTTAAGCATGTGAGTGTGAACTGCAAGGGTGGGCTTGCTCGCTTCAGTCGGGGCGGATCAGAGACCCCGCACCATGTTCGGTGAACAGTTCCAGCAGCACGGCATTGGGGGCACGGCCGTCCAGAATGACCACGGCGCGCACGCCGCTGTGCAGCGCGTCCAGCGCGGTTTCGGTCTTGGGGATCATGCCGCCTGCGATAGTGCCCTCGCGGGTCATCTCGCGGATCTGGCCCGCCTTCAACTCGGTCACGACCTCTCCGGCGGCGTTCTTGACGCCGGACACGTCCGTCAGCAGCAGCAGGCGATCGGCCTTCAACGCCGAGGCAATTGCGCCGGCGGCGGTGTCGCCGTTCACGTTGAATGTCTCGCCGTTTCGACCGGCCCCCAGCGGGGCGATCACCGGGATCACGTCATGCGAGAACAGATCATGCAGGATCTTGGGATTCATTTCGGCGGGCGTGCCGACATAGCCCAGCGACGCGTCGGTCTGGTCACAGGTCATCAGGTTGGCATCCTTGCCCGACAGGCCAACGGCCGTTCCGCCCTGAGCATTGATGGCCTGCACGATGCGCTTGTTCACCACGCCGGACAGGACCATCTCGACCACTTCGACCGTGGCGGCATCGGTGACGCGCTTGCCGTTCACGAAGTCCGACTGGATGTCCAGTTTGTCCAGCATCGCGTTGATCATCGGCCCGCCGCCATGCACGACAACCGGGTTCACGCCGACCTGACGCATCAGCACCACGTCTCGGGCAAAGCTCTCCATGGCTTCGTCGCTGCCCATGGCGTGCCCGCCCAGTTTGATCACGACGATTGCCCCGTCATAACGCTGCAGATAGGGCAGGGCGCTGTTGAGCGTGGCGGCGGTGGCTATCCAATCCCGGTTCATGTCCTGTTTCTTCATGGCTGTCGTCCCTCTGGCCTTCCCTGTTAGGGCCTTTGGCCGGACCTGCCAAGCCCGGAACGGGCAGGCCTCAGGTTTTGTTGCGTGGCGCGCCAAAAGGGGGACGCTGCCGCGCCACGCAACCGGACAGTGCCGCGGCGGCACCGCCCGAACCGGTCAGTTGAATGTGCGCCGAACCGCGGGGATTTTGCTGACAATCAGCAGGTCGACGGCCAGCACCGCAAGCAGCGTCAATCCGACCAACGGAAAGGCCATGGCCGTGAACAGCCCGATCAGCACCGCGCCCTTCCAAAGGGGCATCTCGGCCGGCATCGGCGGCGCCGCCAGACGGCCGGTGCCGGAGGGCCGTCGCTTGATCCACATGACCACGCCGGACACGCAGACAAAGATCACCGACAGGCAGAACACCACGTTCAGGACAAAGTTCCACAGACCCGCCAGACCCATATGCAGCGGAATGCCCACCGCCATTGCCTTGCCCATCAGCGAGTAGTCCTGAAACCGCACGTCGGCCAGGATCTTGCCGGTGTACTGGTCGACATGGACGGTGCGGTCCTCGGTGGTGTCGGTCGAATCACCGCTCATGCTGTCGCGGTTCAGGGTCCACACGCCCGTGTCACCGTTGGGATAGGCAACGCGGAACCGGTTCTGCATGCCCAGGGACCCACCCAGCGCAACCATCGCATCGATATTGACCGGAACACCCGTCGGGACCCAGACAACGCCTGCCTCCGAACCCGAGGCCGGCATCGGCGTCTGTTCCAGCGCCCAGGGCACGTCGTTCTGGCTGCCGTGGTTCATGCTGGCATGCAGATCGTCCGACAGTGGGACGTTGTCCCATTTCTCGGCCGGAAAGCTGCTCCAGGCCTGCACGAACTTGCCGCCCCAGATCCCGGTCCAGGACATGCCCGAGATCAGGAACCCGACCAGCAACAGCGACATCCAGAACCCGGTGACCGCGTGCAGAGATTTCCACAGGGCCCGACCCCGCGCCCGCAGGTCGGGCACCAAGGCCGCCACAACCTTTCCGCGCGGCCACCACATGTAAAGGCCGGTGAAAACCAGCAGCAGCGCCATCCCGGCCGCGATTTCCAGAATCCGGTCGCCGGTATCGCCCATCAGCAGGGTCGAGTGGATGTTGTCCGCCAGATCGTACCACCCCGCGCGACGGTCCCAGACCTGGATCACCTCGCCGGAATACTGGTCGATCGCCACCATGCGCTGGCCGGTTTCGGCTTTGACGCGGAAAACGGTTGCCAGATCCGGCGCTTTGGGGCCGATCCATTCGACCACGCGGCCCGGAACGCGGGCCTGCACCAGATCGGCCAGTTCGGATGCGGGCATCGCTTGGCCCGTGATCTCGACCGCGATCTTTTCTCCGTCGCGGCCATCGGATTGGGTAATGAACATCATCATCAGGCCGGTCACCGCCAGGATGATCAGGAAGGGGACAACAAAAAGCCCCGCATAGAAGTGCCACCGCCAAGCGGCTATGTAGAATTTTTGCGCATGCTCGCGCCGGGCCGCCTGCGCGACCCCGGTTTGGCTGTCTTGTGCCATTTCAGTCTCCAGAAATTCGGAACATCCCCGGCCGGGTGGCCGAGGTTTCAGGTTTTGTTCACAGACTCAGGAGAGGTGGGGCGGACCCCGGGCATCATACAGGGCGTG
The DNA here is from genome assembly GCF_056537205.1 of Ruegeria sp. CG3. Taxonomy (NCBI): domain Bacteria; kingdom Pseudomonadati; phylum Pseudomonadota; class Alphaproteobacteria; order Rhodobacterales; family Roseobacteraceae; genus Ruegeria; species Ruegeria sp. CG3. The sequence continues at coordinate 36,673 of NZ_JBQFRC010000006.1, forward strand.
GAATCCGGCGCTGCGATGGGTGAAATCCACATGCGCCCAACGCGCAGAAATCGGCCAGTCGGCCGGCAACACCGTTCCCACTTCGGGCAATTGGCCTGCAAGAACAATCCCGCCATAGGGGCAGGCGCTGCGTTCGTCGGTTTCCTTGTGGTTCGGGGCGTCCTCGCCCGGGTTGATCCAGCGCTCGACCGGGCCGTCGCCGGTGCAGATCACCATCAGGATCGCCTCGTCCGAGCTGCGCGTGGGCATCCAGCCCATCGGGATTGCACCGGCTACCATCACGGCAACCAGTGTCAGCACCGAAATGACGCGCATCCGCAGCATCATTCCAAATTGGCGATGATCGAACGCAGCGTCGGGATGCCGTCGCCCTTCTCGGACGAGGTCAGCACGATCTCGGGATAAGCGGCGGGGTGCTTGGACAGGGCGCCCCGCACCTGTTCCAGAACCTTTTCGCGGTCCTTGGCCTTGACCTTGTCGGCTTTGGTCATCACGCATTGAAAGGTCACGGCGCTGGTGTCCAGCAGCTTCATGATCTCGTCATCCACGGGCTTCACGCCGTGCCGGGAGTCGATCAGCACGAAGGCCCGGCGCAGGGTCTGCCGCCCGCTCAGATACTGTTTCAGCAGGCGTTGCCATTTCTCGACCACCTTGACCGGCGCATTGGCATAGCCATAGCCGGGCAGGTCAACCAGATACAGGTCGGGGCCCTGGGTGAAGAAGTTGATCTCTTGCGTGCGGCCCGGCGTGTTCGAGGCGCGGGCCAACCCCTTGGTGCCGGTCAGAGCGTTGATCAGGCTGGATTTACCCACGTTCGACCGGCCGGCGAAACAGACCTCAAGCCGGTCGGGGGCGGGCAGGCCGTTCATCGCCACCACGCCCTTGACGAACTCGGACGGTCCGGCAAACAGCTTGCGGCCGGCCTCTTTTGCCTGCTCGTCGGGATCGGCCGCCAAGGGAAATGGCAGAGCTGTCATAGAACCTGCACCTTGTCTCCGGGGCGGATCGTGCCTTGGCGAATGACTTCGGCGTATACTCCGAAATCCTGATGGTCCCAGCTGCGCAGAGCGCCTAGCGTATCCGCGTCCCGCACTCCGGTGTCGGGGTTCGCAGTCGTTGCCATGCAGCGCGTAATCCGTTCGCGCACGTGAAATACGGCCTCGCCGATCTGCACATCCTTATCCAGCCAATCGAATTCTTCCCAAAGAGGAAGGCCATCGAACCAGATGTTGCCACGCCAGCGGCAAATCGACAGTTCGCGGCCCAGACGCTGCTCGACCGCCCGGTGCGAGGCTATGTTGCACAGGCTGACCGAGGGATAGTCACTGTCGGTCATACCACGGCCGGGAACCCGGACGATCCGTGCAGATGCGGCGCGGTCGGTGGGCATCAGCGGGCGGACCCACTCCAGAAACAGGTCTTGTTCTGTGTCCGGGCGAAAGATCAGTTCGGGCCGATCCGGGTGGCTGAGGGTCACGCGATCCCCGTCCAGAACGGCCGATATCGCCATCAGCTGGGGCGCCTTCGAGCCGCGGCTGAAATTGGCGCAGGGCGCCCACTCGGATCCGTCGGCCTTGGACATCTCATGCGCCACCGCCCAAACGCGATCACCGGGCATGGTCTGCCCGGGGATAACGGTGACTTCCTGCAGGGATTCTCTGCCATGGCTTTTGATCGGATGGCGCCAGATCTGCGTGACTTGCCCGGTCATTTCTTGTCCGTCTTGGGGGTTTTCTTGAACCCCGACTTGATGTTGCCAAACACATCCGGCGTATAGCCCTGGCTGCGCATGATCAGGTATTGCTGGGTGAACGTGATGGTGTTGTTTGCGATCCAGTAAACGACCAGCCCGCTGGCAAAGCTGCCCAGCATGAACATGAATACCCATGGCATCCAGGCAAAGATCATGGCCTGGGTCGCGTCGGTGGGCGCCGGGTTCAGCTTTTGCTGCAGCCACATCGAGATCCCCAGCAGCAGCGGTAGGATGCCGATGAAAATCGTCGCCATCAGCGTGCCCGGCTCAGGTCCGGCCCACGGCAGCCAGCCGAAGAAGTTGATGATCGAGGTCGGATCCGGCGCACTCAGGTCCCGGAAAGGACCGAACCAGGGGGCTTGCCGAAGTTCGATGGTGACGAAGATCACCTTGTAGAGAGAAAAGAAGATCGGGATCTGCAGCAGGATCGGTAGACAGCCGGCGGCCGGGTTGACCTTTTCCTTTTTGTACAGCTCCATCATGCCCTGCTGCATCTTCTGACGGTCGTCGCCGGCAGCTTCTTTCAGGGCTTCCATCTGTGGCTGCAATTCCTTCATCTTCGCCATCGAGACGTAGGATTTGAACGCCAGCGGGAACAGGATTGCCTTGATGATCAGGGTCAGCCCGATGATCGACCAACCCATGTTGCCGATCAGGGCGTTGATGTTGTGCAGCAGCCAGAAAATCGGCTTGGTCAGGAAGAAGAACCAACCCCAGTCAATGCTGTCGATAAACTTCTGAACGCCCTGGGCCTGATATTCGCGGATGGTCTCCCATTCCTTGGCCCCGGCAAACAGTCGGGTGGTAACCTCGGCGGATTCGCCGGGGGCAACCGTCATCGTCGGCAACACCGTTTCGGCCTGGTAGATCTTGCGACGCGCGTCATATTTTGCGGCCGCCTTGAAAGCCGACCCCGGATCGGGGATCAGCGTGGTCATCCAATAGTGGTCGGTAAAGCCGATCCAGCCGTTTTCCTTGACCTGATAGACCTCGGCCTGCGCCCGTTCGTTGGGGTCGATGTCGAAATCGCGGACATCGCCATAATCAACCTCGGAGAGGGTCCCGTCGGCCATGCCGATCACACCTTCATGCAGGATGAAGAAGTTCTTCAACCCCGGCAGATCGCCATCCTCGCCGATGCCGTGGCGGGCCAGAATGCCGTATGGGGCCATTCCGACCTCGGCTCCGGTACCGTTTTCGACGGATTGGGTCACGGTGAACATGTAATCCGCATCCACACCGATCGTGCGGCGGAATGTCAGGCCCGCGCCATTCTCCCATTTCAGGGTTACTGGGCTGTCTACCGACAGGGTCTCGCCCTGTTCCAGCGTCCAGATGGTATTCGGGCCCGGCACGTCCGAGCCAGCCAAACCGGCACCGGGCGCCCACCCGTAGAGGGCGTAATAGGCCGAGTTGGACCCAACGGGCGACAGCAGTTCGACGATCGGAGCGCCTTCGTCGATCGAGACCTTGTAGTCTTTCAGATACAGTTCGTCGATCCGTCCACCCGAAAGCGACAGGCTGCCCGACAGACGCGGCGTGTCGATTTGGATCCGCGGCGCAGTGGCTTCCGGCAGGGTTTCCTCTGCGGTGGCGGTTGCCTCGCCGACAGTCGTGCTTCCGGCGCTGGGCGTCTGAATCTCTTCCCTCTCCGAGGCGCTGATCCCGGCCTGCTCAGGTGTTGTGGTCGGTTCCGGCGGAGGGAACAGCACAAACCAGACCAGTATCACAAGGAAACTAAGCGCGGTTGCAAGGATGAGATTCTTGTTCTGATCGTCCATCTGGGACAGCCACCTTGAGCAGTGAAAGACACCGCAGGGTTCAACAGAGTGCAGCCCAAAAGGTCAAGCGGAATCGCCCCGGAAATCGTGAGTGTAGGGCAATCCAGTCCCCGAAATCAGGATTTCCGGCCCATTTCGCGGCCAATCCGCGGTGCGCCTTCCAGTTTAGCGCGGCGGTCCTTTATCCAGTCGAGCGTATGCTCGACCGGCATCGGCTTGCCGATCCCAAAGCCTTGCACATGGTGACACCCCAATTGCGCCATCAGCGCGTGCTCGCCGGGGGTTTCCACCCCCTCGGCCAGGGTTTCAAGGTTCAACCTCTCGGCCATCATCAGAATGGCGCTGACCATTTGCTGCTGGGACGGATCCCGGTCCGCATTGGACACGAAAGACCGGTCGATCTTGATGCGGGAGACATCAAAGCGTTTGATCGACGAAAATGATGCGTGACCAGTGCCGAAATCGTCCAGATCGATGCAACAGGTGAGCTTGGACAACTGGGTCACGTTGCGGGTGATGACATCATCGGGGCGGCGCGAAAAAACGGTTTCAAGGATTTCCACGGCCAGCCGGTCCGGCGAAAGGTCGAACTGGTCCAACTCCCATCGCACCCGGTCAACAAGTGAGGGGTCCCGCAATTCGTCCGACGAAAAGTTGATGCCGATCCGAGGAATGACGGCGCCAGCGCAGTCCCAGTCACGCATCGCGCGAAAGGCGTGGTGGCGGATCGTCTCGCCCAACTTGTCCATCAGCTTGGCCTGTTCGGCAAAAGGCAGAAACACCTGCGGCCCGACAACTCCCTTGGAAGGGTGTTCCCATCGAGCAAGGGCCTCAAACCCGGTGATGTCGCCGGTGTCCGTTGAAACCTGTGGCTGAAACCATGGGCGGATCTGACCAGTTTCCAGAGCGGTCTCCAACTCCTTGCGGAAATTGATATGGACGACTGATCTGCGTCGCGTGGCCTCGGAGTAGGCGCGGATCGTGGAAGGCCCGTTCCGCTGTGCTTCGGCCAGCGCGGCCCGAGCGGCCTCGATCCAGCTGTCCGGCGCTTCATCGGCAACGGCAGAGTGCAGGCAAAATCCAGCAGAGCAGGACAGATAGAGGCTGGCATTGTCCAAAGCGATCGGTTCCTCCACCGTGCTTTGTATGCGGCCCGAGGTTTGGATGCAGCTTTCCAAGTCCAGATGCCTTGAGGGGCGCAACCCGATCAGGAACGTGTTTCTCGACAGGCGCGTTGCAATATCCTCGCTTCGGATCACCGCCAGGATGCGGTCGCAGAACCGCCCCGCCACATAGTCGGCTGCCGCGGTTCCGTGCAGGTCTTCGACATCGTCGAAATCATCAAGTGACACAACGATGCAGGCTGAATCCTCACCGGTTGCCCGCGATGTGCTGTGCAGATACTCCATCTCGGCGTAAAAAACATCACGTGGTAACAGCCCCTTGGGCCGCGTGTGCGTCGCCGAACCAATACCGGCACCTGGTTGAAGCCGTTGGGCAGCCGAAAACAACAGAGGCAGTCCAAGAGCGACAACGACCAACGCCGTGTCGCCGCCCAGCCAGAAAGCAGCCAGGCACAATGCAGGTACGAATGCCAAAACCTGTGGCATTGCCAGAACGGTCAGCAGAGCATTCTGGAGACTCTGGAGTGAGAACCTTTTCAGCATCGATTCCGGCCTTCCAATTGAGCGAACTGAGTCCAATCGGAGGCTAGGAAATCAATCTGAGTCAGACGTTAACGCAGAAGCGGAATTTCTTCCGAATTTTCGCCGTTTTTGCCGGGGTCCAGCATCAGGCCGGCAAAATCGAACAGCTTCGAATCCAGAAGGTGCGAGGGCCGGGCATTGGTCAGCGCACGGAACATCACCTGCCGGCGGCCGGGGCTGTTCTTTTCCCACTGGTCCAGAATCTGTTTGACCTGCTGGCGTTGCAGGCCGTCCTGGCTGCCGCACAGGTCGCAGGGGATGATCGGATAGTTCATCGCCTTGGCGAATTTCTCGCAATCGGCCTCGGCCACATGAGCCAGCGGGCGATAGACGAACAGGTCGCCTTCTTCGTTCACCAGTTTCGGAGGCATAGTCGCCAGACGGCCGCCGTGGAACAGGTTCATGAAGAAGGTTTCCAGGATGTCATCGCGGTGATGCCCCAGAACCACGGCCGAGCACCCTTCCTCGCGCGCAATCCGGTAAAGGTTGCCGCGGCGCAGGCGGGAGCACAGCGCGCAATAGGTGCGGCCCTGCGGAACCTTGTCGACCACGATGGAATAGGTGTCCTGATACTCGATCCGGTGCGGCACGCCCATCCGTTCCAGAAACTCGGGCAGCACGGTGGCCGGAAAGCCCGGCTGCCCCTGATCCAGATTGCAGGCCAGCAGGTCCACGGGCAGCAGGCCGCGCCATTTCAACTCGTACAGAACGGCCAGCAGGGTATAGCTGTCCTTGCCGCCCGACAGGCAGACCAGCCAGCGCGGCGGCTTGCCGTCCTTGTCGTGGGCCGACGGGTCGACCATGCCGTATTGCTCGATCGCCTCGCGCGTCTGGCGCACGATGCGTTTGCGCAGTTTCTTGAACTCGGTGGTCGAGGGCGCACCGGCAAACAGCGGATGGATATCGTCGGCTTCGTCGAACATGCGCAGCCCCTACCGCAGATGCGCCGACCGGGCAAGGCCCGCCTAGCCGGACAGCCGGCCCAGCAGGGCGTCAGTGTCCAGCCCCGAGACTGATCCGGGTATGCGCCCGCTTTCGCCCAGAACCCGCGAGGCAATGTATCCATCGGCCACCGCACCGGGCGCGTGGCGCAACAGCAGTGCGGCGGTCAGCAGATGCGCGGTGGTCTCGGCGAACCAGCGCGCCTCGGCCTCGGGGGGCAGGGTCGGCCAGCGGTCGCGATGCGCCTTCAGGGCGGCGTCATAGCGGCGGTCGGCTCCGGTTGCGGCGTCCAGTTCGGCCTGCAAGGTCTGCGCGGCCAGCGGGTCGCGCGCAAGGCTGCGCAGGATGTCCAGGCAGATCACGTTGCCCGACCCCTCCCAGATACCGTTCAGGGGCGCTTCGCGATAGATCATCGGCATTGGCGTGTCCTCGACATAGCCCATACCGCCCAGCACCTCCATCGCCTCGACCGCAACGACCGGGCAGCGCTTGTTCGACAGGAACTTGGCCAGCGCGACCCCGATCCGGGCGAAGGCGCGGTCTTCGGCAGTGTTTCCGTCAAAGGCGCGGGCCACGCGCAGGCCCAGGGTCAGCGCGCCTTCCCAGTCCAGCACCAGATCGGCCAGAACGGCGCGCATCAGCGGCTGGTCGATCAGGCGGCGCTGAAAGGCGCTGCGGTGGCTGACCCAGTGATGCGCTTCGGACAGGGCCGCGCGCATCAGGCCGGCGGGTGCCATCGCGGTGTCGAGCCGGGTGTGATGCACCATCTCGATGATCGTGCGCACGCCGGCCCCCTCATCCCCCAGCTGATAGGCCAGCGCGTCATGGAACTCGACCTCGGACGAGGCATTGGCGCGGTTGCCCAGCTTGTCCTTGAGGCGCATCAGATGGATGGCGTTGCGCTCGCCTTCCAGCCATCGGGGCAGCAGAAAACAGGTCAGGCCGCCCGGCGCCTGCGCCAGCGTGAGGAACCCGTCGGACATCGGGGCCGAGCAGAACCATTTGTGGCCGCGCAGCCGCCAGGCATCGCCGTCGCGGGTGGCCGTGGTGGTATTGGCGCGCACGTCCGAGCCGCCCTGTTTTTCGGTCATCGCCATGCCCAAGGTCGCCGAGCGTTTTTCTCTGATCGGGCGGGGGGCTGGGTCATAAGTGTCGGCGGTCAGTTTCGGGCGCCAGATTTCGGCCAGTTCGGGGTTGGCGGCCAGCGCCGGCACGGCGGCATAGGTCATGGTCAGCGGGCAGCAATGGCCCGGCTCGACCTGGCTGGCCAGATAGACCATCGCGGCATGTGTCGCGTGACCGCCCGGTGCTCCGTCCCAGGCAAGCGCGGCATAACCTGCCGATTGGCTCAGATCCATCATGTGATGATAGGCCGGGTGGAACCGCACCTCGTCCAGGCGGCGGCCGCCCCGGTCGAACAGGCAGAGTTCGGGCGGGTGCAGGTTGGAGTCGCGCCCGGCGTCGCGCGTTTCGGCTCGGCCCAGAGCGGCCCCGTAGGCGGCCAGCGGGGCCGCCCGCGCCCCGGCGCGCGTGGCGCAGTCCCTCAGAACCGGGTCCGAGGTCCACAGGTCAACGTCGTTGCGCTCTGGCGGTTGGTTCGTCACCTCATGCGTGGGCAGAGACTGGCGGGCGTTGGATCTGGACATGGGCGCCTCGGAGAGTTGTTGCTGAAACCGATGTTCAGCGGCGCACCCCCCTTGGGTCAAGCGTGACGGGGTGTCAGATCAGGGCGCGTCGGGGGTGTCGTCGGGCACCGGGTCATAGCCGTCGCCGCCCCAGGGATGGCAGCGCCCGATGCGGCGCGCGGCCAGCCATGCGCCCTTGATCGGGCCGTGCTTTTCCAGCGCTTCCAGCGCATAGGCCGAGCAGGTCGGCTGATAGCGGCAGTTGAACCCCACCCAGGGGCTGAAGATCAGCCGGTAAGCCCGGACGGGCAGCGCGAGGATATGGGCAAGCAGGGTCATTTGCGCGGGCTGTGGATCTTGCGCAGGGCCTGGCGCAGATCGTCCAGCAGGGCGTCAAAAGGGCGGGCGGCGGTCACCTCGGCCCGTCCGATCAGGACGTAGTCCCACCCGTCCCGGCCGTGGTCCGGCAGAACGGCGCGGGCCGCCTCGCGCAGGCGGCGCTTGGCCCGGTTGCGGGCCACGGCATTGCCGACCTTTTTTGAGCAGGTGAATCCGACACGAATGCCCTCGGCCTCATCCGGGGCGCGCTTGCGGGCCTGCACCATCATGGAAGGCGTGCCCTGTCTGCGCGCCCGTGCGGCCCTGAGGAAATCGCTGCGCTTGCGCAGCACCGACAGGGCAGGCGCGCAAACGGACGCCGCCGGGGGCATATCCCCGGGGTGGTCAGTGCCATCCACAGGGGCCTCCGGCGGCGTCATGTTCAAAACCTGAAAGGTCGCGCGGTTTATGCGCTCAGCGACTTGCGGCCGCGGGCACGGCGAGCGTTCAGGATCTTGCGGCCGGCCTTGGTGGCCATGCGCGCGCGGAAACCGTGGCGGCGTTTGCGAACCAGGTTCGAAGGCTGATAGGTGCGTTTCATCGCTCCGTCTCCAATCTTTGGCGGTCGGGTGCGGCGCGGATTCGCCTGCCCGTGGTGTTCGAAGCCCGTCCTCTACTGGGAACCGGCGGGCAAGTCAAACCCCATCGCATGGGTTTTCGTGCCTTTTGCAACAATTCTGTCGGGCGACCGGGCAAAAGTTTCAGAATCAGCCCGAGGATGGCGGATTTCTCACATTGAACCGGTGCGTGTTCAACCCGGCGTGAGGACCCTGTTGCACAGAGGGTCAAGTGCGCATCTTGTGGGGCAGATGAAGCATTCGAACCCGGACGACGAAATGACCGAAACCACCCAGGTGTCGCGCAGCGGGCTGGCACGACATATTCCCCTGATCGTGATCCTGACGGTTGCCGTCGTCGGCTTTTTTGCGCTGGGCGACTACCTGACCTTTGAAACCCTACGCGACAATCGCGAGGCGCTGTTGGCCTGGCGCGATGCCAATTACTGGTCGTTGGCGGGCGTTTTCATCCTGGTTTACGTCCTGATCGTCACCTTTTCTTTGCCCGGTGCGGCCGTGGCCTCGATGACGGGCGGGTTCCTGTTCGGGCTGTTCGCGGGCACCGTGTTCAACGTATTTGCCGCAACCGTCGGGGCCTCGGCGATCTTTCTGGCGGCCCGTTGGGGGTTGGGTGAGACGTTGACGGCGCGGCTGGAGGCTTCGGAAGGCACCGTCAAGCGAATCAAGGACGGGTTGCGCGAGAACGAGATCCCGGTGCTGTTCCTAATGCGGCTGGTGCCGATGGTGCCGTTCTTTGTCGCCAATCTGGTGCCGGCGCTGGTGGGGGTAAAGTTCCGGAACTTTCTGCTGACCACGGCGCTGGGCATCATTCCGGGCGGCATCGTCTATACCTGGATCGGCGACGGTCTGGGTGGCGTGTTCGACCGGGGCGAGACGCCGGACCTGTCGCTGCTGACCGAGCCTTTCATGATCGGCCCGATCCTGGGGCTGTGTGCGCTGGCGGCTTTGCCTATTCTCCTCAAACTCATTCGCGGCCGAAGGGGCCTTTGATCCATGCAAGAGCTCAAGACCGACATCCTGGTAATCGGGGCCGGGTCGGGCGGCCTGTCGGTGGCTGCCGGGGCCAGCCAGATGGGCGCCGACGTGCTCCTGCTGGAAGGGCATAAGATGGGTGGCGACTGCCTGAACTATGGCTGCGTCCCGTCCAAGGCCCTGCTGGCCAGCGCCAAGCTGGCCCATGCGCAGAGCCATGCCGCGCCGTTCGGCGTTGCCGACCTCGCGCCGCAGGTGGACTATGCCGCCGCCAAGGATCATGTGCGGGACGTGATCGCGCAGATTGAGCCCATGGACAGCCAGGAACGGTTCGAAGGTTTCGGCGTGCGCGTCATTCGCGACTGGGGGACCTTTCTGTCGCCCAGGCAGGTTCAGGCCGGCGATTTCGTCATCACCGCCCGTCGCGTGGTGCTGGCCACGGGCTCGTCCCCGCTGGTGCCGCCGATCCCGGGGCTGGATGGCGTGCCGTTTGAGACCAACGAGACCATCTTCGACCTGCGCGACAAGCCCGACCACCTGCTGATCATCGGCGGGGGACCCATCGGCATGGAAATGGCGCAGGCCCATGTCCGGCTGGGCTGCAAGGTGACGGTGATCGAAGGCGCGCGGGCGCTGGGCAAGGATGACCCCGAGGCGGCCGCAGTGGTATTGGAGGCTTTGCGCGCCGAAGGGGTCGAAATTCTGGAACATGCAATGGTGGCCCGGGTGCGCGGGAAGGCCGGGGCGGTCGAGGTCGTCACCGAGGACGGCGCGGTCCATGCGGGCTCACACCTGCTGCTGGCGGTGGGACGCAAGGCCAACATCGACCGACTGAACCTGCAGGCTGCCGGCATCGACCAGACGCGCACGGGCATCAAGGTGGATGACAGCCTGCGCACCACCAACCGAAAGGTCTATGCGATCGGCGACGTCGCGGGCGGGCTGCAGTTCACCCATGTGGCGGGGTATCACGCCGGGGTCATCATCCGTTCGGCCCTGTTCGGGCTGCCGTCCAAGGCCAGGACGGTGCACATCCCCTGGGCGACCTATACCGACCCCGAACTGGCCCAGGTCGGCCTGACCGAGGCGCAGGCGCGCGACCGCCACGGCGACAGGGTCGAGATCGCCCGGTTCGACTACGCCCATAACGATCGCGCCGTGGCCGAGCGCAAAACGACCGGGTTCATCAAGGTCATGGTCGTCAAGGGGCGCCCGGTGGGGGCCACAATCGTGGGTCATCAGGCGGGCGAACTGATCAACTTGTGGTCTCTGGCGCTGGCCAATAACCTGAAGATGAGCCAGATCGCGGCGATGGTGTCGCCCTATCCCACGATCGGAGAGCTTAACAAACGGGTGGCGGGCGCCTATTTCTCGCCAAGACTGTTTGAGAATCAGATGGTTGAACGAGTGGTCAGGCTGGTCCAGCGCTGGATCCCCTGATCGGGAAAGGAGCGCCACTTGAACTCGCTGTCGGGTCGTTTCCTGATCTTGACGACGGTCTTCGTGATGTTGGCCGAGGTACTGATCTTCGTGCCGTCGATCGCGCGCTTCCGAGAGGATTTTCTTCTGAACCGGCTGGAACGCGCCCAGATCGCCTCGCTCGCGCTGCTGGCAGACGACATGCTGGCCGACGAGCTGGAGGCCGAGCTTTTGGCCAATGCCGGGGTCTACAACGTGGTGCTGCGCCGGGACGAGGTGCGCCAGCTGATGCTGTCTTCCCCTATCCCAGACCAGGTCGCCAAGACCTATGATCTGCGAGGCGCCGGGCCCTGGGTTCTCATTCGGGACGCGATGATCCGTTTCTTCACGCCCGAGAACCAGGTCATTCGCGTCATCGGGCAGCCTGTGCGGGATGCGGGTCTGCTTATCGAAGTCACCATGGACAGCGCGCCCCTGCGTATGGCGATGATCGACTATGGCTTGCGCATCCTCGGCCTGTCCTTTGTCATCTCGATCATCACGGCGTTTTTCCTGTTCCTCGCGGTGCGGGTGGTTCTGGTGCGCCCGATCAAAAGCGTGGTGGGCTACATGCAGCGTTACGCCCGTGCACCCGAGGATGCGCGCGGCATCATCTCGCCCCAATCCAAGGTGACCGAACTGCGCGAGGCTGAAGAAGCCCTGCAGATGCTGCAGACCGACCTGACGCAGGCCCTGAAACAGCGCGAGAGGCTGGCTCAGCTGGGTGGCGCGGTGGCCAAGGTCAGCCACGATCTGCGCAACATCCTGACCTCGGCCCAGCTGTTCACTGACCGGATCGAAGCCAGCGACGACCCGCTGGTCCGACGGATGGCGCCCAAGCTGGTCAACTCGATCACCCGGGCGGTGTCCCTGTGCGAAAGTACGCTGGCCTTCGGGCGGGCCGAAGAGCCCGCGCCCACCCTGACCAAGGTGCGGTTGCGCGATATCGCTGCCGACGTAGCGTCCAGCGAGGCTCTGGCCGTAGACGGCGGCTGTATCGAAATCGCCAACGACGTTCCCGAAGACTTGGTCGTTCGGGCCGATCCGGAACAGATGTTCCGGGTCATCATGAACCTTGTGCGCAACGCACGCCAAGCACTGATGACATCCGGCCAACCAGGAAAAATCACGATTTCGGCCTGCGAAGATCAGGACGCATGGGTCATCGAGGTTCGAGATACCGGCCCCGGTTTGCCGCCACGAGCGCAGGAGAATCTGTTCACGCCGTTTCAGGGTGGTGTGCGCAAAGGTGGCTCGGGCCTGGGTCTGGCGATTTCGCAGGAACTGGTGCGCGGCCACGGGGGAGAGTTGGTGCTGACCAGCACCGGCCCCGAGGGCACGGTCTTTGAAATAAGGCTCCCACGGGGGGAGATGGGTTTTTGAATTATTTTTGAAGAATCGGGTTGCACGTCCCGAACGCCGGGTCTAAATACCGCCTCACCAACGCGGACCGATAGCTCAGCTGGATAGAGTACTTGACTACGAATCAAGGGGTCGGGGGTTCGAATCCTCCTCGGTCCGCCACTGGTAACTCCGGAAAAACAGTGTATGGCAGTTTGGCCCGTGTGGTGAAACTGAGGTGTTTTGTCTCAAGACAACTTCGAGGCAACCGCGCTGGGTTTAATGGGGTGGTTCACCCCATTCCATATGGTCCGCCTTCCTGTAGTTCGCCGAATGCCGCCCAAACCTCGTGGCAGGCGCGTTCGAACGCCACATCATCTTTTGGGATGCTGGCCTTGAAATTGGGGTAAGACATGTGGTTGCCCAAGTTCATCAGCACGGTCACGAGGTGGTTGCGCGGTATGAATGCCCGGTAACGGTAGTCGCCGCCCGGTGTTTCGATCACCTGACCGTCCATGCCATAGTCGCGCAGCAATTCGGCGTCCTGTGCGCGGCGAAACCGCAGGCAGATGCGGGATCCCATGTGCGGCCCGCTGGTGTTGCCGTCCTCATCCTTGGCAACGGCTGAGAAAAAGCCCGAACCCTCGGGTGTCGAGAATGCTACCCACATCTGCAGGTCCTCCTATTTTTGGGAAAGGGCGCGCTGTCTATCAGAAAAAATACAGGGTCGTCAAATCGAGGGGGCTTGCGCGCTCGGTTGCTTGGCCTGGAGGCGCAAACCGAGACCTCAAAATCCGGCAGCGGATACGTGATGGTTGGAGGCAATTCGTACCCATCCAGTTTTGCCGTGATCGCCTTCCGTTGCGGCGATCTTTCTGAAAAGCGGTCGCTGATATCTTTGAGCTGCTGTGCTGGATTGACGCTCTTGCCGATGGTTCCTTTGTGGGCCGGTTCGGGCCATTTGTACTTGCCGGCCGCGTTGGCGGCTTCGTCCGTAGAGCGGCCATTGGTGGACGATGCGGCGAAGGATTGCTTCGCCGGCGGGCTGTGGTTTTGGCGGCCACAGAGTTTCAATACTGCGGCGAACTGGTGGTCGGCCGAGCCGAGTGGCAGGGAAGGGTTGTCTGGCTCAGTATCCGGTGCCTACCCTATGCCCACAGCCAGACTTACTCCAACTTGACCCAAGCCGCGTTTCTGGACGAGCTTTGCACACAAGCGGCTACAAATTTAACACCGTCTAGCCCGTCATGCACGGTTGGGTAAACAACGGACGCCTCAGGTGAACTCCCATTTCGGAAAGCCTGGATCGCCTCAGCAGCCTCTCCATATATATTGGCGAACCCTTCAAGATATCCCTCGGGATGGCCCGGAGGAACTCTGCTCAAGCGATTGGCAGCGTCACCAGCTCCAGCGCCATTGCGGGTGATCAGACGCTTTGGCTCGTTGTAGGGCGCAAACCAGAGATAGTTCGGGTCTTCCTGAGCCCACTCCAGCCCACCTTTTTCGCCGTAGACCCGTAACCGAAGTGCGTTTTCGTTGCCAGGAGCCACCTGAGAGGACCACAGCATACCCCGCGCACCGCCCTCGAAGCGAAGCAATACGTGGGCGTTGTCATCGACTTGGCGCCCCGGGACGAAGGCTTGCAGATCCGCCGCAAGGCTTTCCGCCCTCAGCCCGGTCACAAAACAAGCGAGGTTGTAGGCATGGGTTCCGATGTCACCGGTTGATCCGCCCGCGCCCGAGCGTTCGGGATCGGTTCGCCACTCCGCCTGTTTGAAATCCTGCTGCTCGGTCAGCCAGTCCTGCGGGTATTCAACCTGGACGACGCGGATTTTGCCAATATCGCCGTTGGCAACCATTTCACGCGCCTGCCGAACCATCGGGTAGCCCGTGTAATTGTGGGTCAATATGAACAGGGCATTCGCGCTTTCCGCCGCTTCGACCAGTTTTTTTGCATCGGCAAGGGTCGAGGTGAGTGGCTTGTCACAAATGACGTGAATCCCGCGTTTCAGGAATTCACGCGCGGCGGTATAGTGGACGTGATTTGGCGTGACGATTGAGACCGCCTCGATCCCGGATTTGAGCCGGGCTTCCCGGATCGCCATTTGTTTGAAGTCTTCATAGACCCGTTCGAGACCCAATGCCCGGCCGCTTTCAATGGATTTTTCAGGCGTCGAAGACAAAGCGCCGGCAACCAGCTCGAACCTTTCGTCCAATCGCGCTGCTATGCGATGAACGCCGCCTATGAAGGCGTCATTTCCGCCGCCGACCATGCCAAGCCGAATGCGTCCCGAGGCTTCTTCACTGCGTCCTGTAACCATTATTCGATCCCCAGCATTTTGCGATTGGCGGCTTCGTCAGCACCACCGTCCGCGAAATCATCAAAGGCTTTCTCGGTCACACGGATAATGTGATCCGACACAAACTGAGCGCCCTCACGCGCTCCATCCTCGGGGTGTTTGAGGCAGCATTCCCATTCGACCACAGCCCAGCCATCAAAGTCGTTCGCCGCCATTTTTGAGAAGACCGCCCCGAAATCCACCTGGCCATCACCAAGCGACCGGAACCGGCCGGCACGATCGACCCAGCTTTGGTATCCTGAATAAACCCCTTGCCGCCCGGTCGGGTTGAACTCGGCATCTTTGACATGGAACATCCGGATCCGATCCTTGTAGATGTCGATATTGTCCAGATAGTCGAGGCATTGCAGCACGTAGTGCGACGGGTCGTACAACATGCAGGCCCGTGGGTGATTGCCTGTCCGTTCGAGGAACATCTCGTAGGTCACGCCGTCGTGGAGGTCCTCTCCGGGGTGAATTTCGTAGCAGACATCGACGCCGCATTCCTCGGCGTGGTCAAGGATCGGCACCCAGCGGCGGGCGAGTTCATCAAATGCCGTTTCAATCAAGCCGGCAGGGCGCTGCGGCCAGGGATAGACGTAGGGCCATGCCAACGCGCCCGAGAATGTCGCATGGGCCGAAATGCCCAAGTTCTTCGAAGCGGACAATGCTTTTTTGACCTGGTCTACGGCCCATTCTTGCCGGGCTTTCGGGTTTCCTCTGACGCTCTCGGCGGCAAAGCCATCAAAGGCGCTGTCATAGGCCGGGTGAACGGCCACAAGCTGACCCTGAAGGTGCGTTGACAGCTCAGTGACTTCGACGCCATTTTCCCTGGCTTTGCCTTTGAAGTCATCGCAGTAACCGGTGCTGGACGCGGCCTGTTCAAGGTCGAACAACCGGCCATCCCAACTAGGAACCTGGACGCCCTTGTATCCACAGTCAGCCGCCCATTTTGTAATCGCGTCCCACGAATTGAACGGTGCTTCGTCCCCTGCGAATTGTGCAAGAAACAATGCTGGACCTTTGATCGTTTTCATAAGTTTCCTCCCCAAAACCTAAGCCGCTATGGCGGTAAATTTTCCCTCAGATAGATGTCGATACGGATACGTTCCTGCGCTTTGTTGAATGGGACTTTGTCCGAAGTCGCACGCAGAAGGCGGACGGCTGAACGAACAATGTGCCCGGTGTCTTGCGAGATCAGGGCGTCAAACGTGCCAAGCTTCAGAGCCTCTCGACTAAGCGGAGTCAACTCATGCGCTATAATCATCAAATCCTTGCTGAGCTTGTTTTCCGAAAGGAATTGAATAAGGCCGGCATTGCCCGCTGCTGACGAGTATATTCCGACCAGATCCGGGTAGGTTTCGAAGATCTCGGGCATCATCTTGTAAATCAGATCCGGGTCATCCCGGCCCTCAACAGACGCCACGACCTCGAGATGCGGAAACTCCTCGGCCACAACAAGATCAAAGCCCTGGCGACGCTCTAGGTGGTCACGTGCCAAACGAGAGCCAGTCAGAACCAGGACCTTGCCTTCCCGATGCACGAAACGCCCCATCAATTGACCGGCGGTTCGTCCTGCGGAAACGTTGTCAATTCCTACAAAGTGGTCTCGCTCGGAACTCGGCAGGTCAGACACCAAGGCAACCACCGGAACCCCTTTGTCCTTGAGCCGTCTCACGGCATCGCGAACAGAAGGCGTTTCGGGTCCGAAAACGGCAACTCCATCAACATCCAAACTATCGACAGCATCCAGAATGTTGACGATATCCTGCGGTTCAAACGGAGCGACCCTTTTGATCGTAATGCGTGTCCGCTCGATAAACTGGTCACGGGATTGCTCTGCGATCTGGTTGCTGATCGCTTCCACAAATTCATTGTCGGTGTCCGGCAAAACAAAAAGGAAATTGTAAACCCGGTTTCGTGCGAGGTTGGCCGCGGCGGTGTCGCGCACATACCCCAGTTCATCAATTGCCTTTTGTACTTTCTGAACGGTTACTGCGCGCACGCCGGGGCGCCTGTTCAAGACCCGGTCCACAGTCGCCAGGCTGACACCCGCAACCCGCGCGATGTCATTGACGGTTGGCTTCTTCACCAATTCTAGTTTTTGTTTTTGGTCTGCCACGTGTTCCTCAGCCCTCAAGCTCCCGCGCCAAGCCCTCGAACAACAAGGCAACGGCCTCAGCGCCAGGATCGTTATGTCCAACTAGGTTTTCTTCGGGAACATAAGCTGCTCGGCCCGCCTTCGCACGGCGAATTTTGGCCGTATTGTTCGCTCCTTCGCGGGCGGCATGTGCGGCATGGGTCAACCCCGATGGGAGAGCGGCAAGCGCGGGTGCCAAGGCGTCAATCATAGTTCTGTCGCCGACCTTGGCGCCTCCAACTTGGCTGACGCGTTTCAGGCCTTCTTCCAGGGATTTGGCTACGGTTGCCCCATTGGCACATGCGTCACCAGCTGCATTGAAGAAAATTGCTAGTATCACACCGGAGGAGCCACCCATGGTTTGGCTCAATTCATTGCCCAACGCCGGGAACAGCTGAGTCAAATCAGCGAGCGGCATGCGGTCAAGGCTGCCTTGCAGCGCTCTTGCGGCCGTCGCCAATGTGCTTCCTGTGTCGCCATCACCGGATTTCGCGTCCAGTTCGTTCAGATTCTTCTCAGCGTTGATGAGGAGTTCAGACAAGCGCGAGATCGTTTCCCTTGTGGTGGGATTGTTCGAAGGAATTGGATCGATCGGCGTCAGGCCGTCAGGCAATGGTGCCACTTTGATCGGGTCGATGGAATTGACCCCGGGCCACGCGGCCAGATCAACAGGTGCTTCAAGAGCTGACAAATCGGCCTGATCCACGGGTAGAATGGAAACAGAAAACCCGTGCATATCTAGCGATGTCATCATGGGGGCCGGACCGATGATATGGTGGGCAATACCGGTTTCGGACAAGGCGTGCGTTAGGACAGCCATTTCCAGCGGAGTCGTGGAACCGAGGTTGTTGACCAACGCCACACATTCCCCGGCCCCAAGCCGTTGCCTCAGTTTCTCCACCACTGTGGACATGGCCGATACGGCATTTGAGAATTCGACTTGCTGCACACCCGGCTCGCCATGGATGCCCAAGCCAAGTTCCGCCTTGCCGGGTGCGATCCTGTCTTCTTTCGGAGATCCCGGAACGGTACAGGTGTCCAGGCTCATTCCGATGCTGACAACCTTTTCGATGGTGCTACTGGCTGCTTTGGCAACGGTGTCCAGGTCAGCACCGCTTTCCGCAAGCGCTCCGGCGATTTTGTGCACGAACAACGTGCCTGCCACGCCACGTGGTTGCGGCAGGTCGGGCAGGGCGATGTCGTCGTCGACGACCACCATCTCAACCTTGCGACCCAATGCACGGGCGCGTTCAGCGGCCAGCCCAAAGTTCAGCCGGTCACCGGTATAGTTCTTGACGATCAGCAAGCACCCTGCCTCACCCGTGACTGCAAGAATGCCCGCCAGAACCGCCTCGACCGACGGGGATGCAAACACTTCGCCGCAGACTGCGGCCGTCAGCATACCGGCGCCAACAAAGCCTGCATGGGCGGGTTCGTGACCTGACCCTCCACCGGACACCAACGCCACCTTCGACTTGTCCCAATCCGACCTGTAGACAACTTTGATATGCGGGTAGCCGTCCAGCCGGGTAAGCCTCCCTCCTGAGGAGGCCAGAAGACCGTCTATGGCATCTGTTACCAGAGTTTCTTTTGTGTTGAGGAACTGGGCCATGCTTTGCTCCTTAATTCACCCGCGCGCCGGACGCGTCAAAATACAATGGGTTGTGGGGGCGGATTTTAATAATTTTTCCAGATGGATAGTCCTGGTGGACATCTATCAACGTTACGACCGGGTGACCGTTTAGGTCCAGGTGCAGTCGTGTTTGATCGCCCAGGTGCTCGGCGCGTATCACGCGCGCCTCGCTGCCTTCACCTTCAATGATGTTTTCCGGGCGAAGTCCAATCTGCGGACCTTTGTGGTCGCCTCCGAACAACTCGGACGGCAGGATGTTTATCCGTGGCAGACCCAACCTGCTGGCCACGTAAACGCTGCCGGGATTTTCGTAGATTTCGCGAGGGGTGCCGTATTGAACCAGCCTTCCGTTCTCCAAAACGCCGATATGCGTGGCCATTGTCATGGCTTCCACCTGATCATGGGTCACATAAAGCAAGGTTGATCCCAGGTCGGCCTGAATTCTTTTCAGTTCGACCCGCAAATCTGCCCGAAGCTTGGCGTCCAAAGAGCTGAGCGGTTCGTCCATCAGAAATATTTGGGGGTCGCGCACCAGCGCCCGTCCGATCGACACTCGCTGCATTTCTCCGCCGGACAATTCGGTGGCTTTGTTGTCCAGCTTGTGCGGGATCTGCAGGATCTCCGAGACTTCTTTGACCTTCCTCGCGATCTCATCCTCTGGTGTTTTCAGGATCGGCGACCGCAGAGGGAAAGACAGGTTTTCACGCACTGTCATATGCGGGTACAGCGAGTACTGCTGGAAGACCATCGCCACATCGCGCTGGGCGGGTGTATCCATCCCTACATCGCGTCCGGCAATGCGAACTGTGCCTGAATCCAGTTTCTCAAGCCCGGATATCAGTCTGAGCGTTGTTGTTTTTCCCGCGCCCGTTGGGCCCAACAAAACCACAAAGGCGCCGTTGGGGATCGTCATTGAGATATCATCCACCGCTTTGATGTCGCCGAATGACTTCGAAATGTTTTCCAGAACGACTTCAGCCATTGCTCAGTACCTCGTCGTTCAGTGCGGACCTCAACGCGCGTCCGGTAGATTTTTCGAAAAGGGTCACTGCGGATGAGCGGAATTCCAATCCGACCGTCTCGCCGGGATTGACGGTTTCACGAGCATCAATGCGGGCTTTCAGCTCTCCGTTCGGGCTTTGCAGCGTCACGATCTGGGTGGTTCCCAGATATTCTGCGGCCAGGACCTTGGCTCGGTAGGCGCTGGCATCCGACAGAAAAACATGCTCGGGTCGAACGCCGAAAACCAAGTCACCTTCCGCACCTTCCATCAGTTTGGGCACGGCTTCGTCATGGCCATTCAGTCGAACCATTTCCGAGCCAGGCGCGACCTTTCCCTGAAACGGCAGGAAGTTCATCGAAGGCGATCCGATAAAGTCCGCAACGAACATTGTGGCCGGTTTGTCGTAGATTTCCTGAGGCGTGCCGAATTGTTCAATTACAGCGTTGTTCATCACAACGATTTTGTCGCCCATTTGCATGGCTTCCAGTTGGTCATGTGTGACGTAAACAGTGGTTGCGCCCATGCGATCATGAAGTGCGCGTAGTTCTTCGGCCATGTGCTCACGAAACTCGGCATCCAAAGCGCCAAGAGGTTCGTCCATCATGAACGCCTTGGGTTCGCGAACAATTGCGCGACCCAGCGCCACGCGTTGCCTGTCGCCACCTGAAAGCCCACCCACCGGGCTGTCGAGGATGTCGTTTATCCCCAGAATTCCGGCGACTTCCTCGACTTTGGCTTTGACAGCAGCACGCGGCATGCCCTGCGAAATAAGCGGATAGCTGATGTTCTTGCGCACGTTCATGTGGGGATACAGCGCGAACATCTGGAACACGAAGGCAATGTCCCGCTCTGATGGCGGCCGCTGGCTGATCTCTTCGCCGTCCAGATAGATTTCGCCCGACGTTGGAAGCTCCAATCCCGCGATCATCCGCAGCGTCGTCGTTTTCCCGCAACCGGAGGGGCCCAGCAGCATGAAAAACTCGCCGTCTTCAATCGTGAACGAACTTTCGCGGACAGCCGTGAAATCGCCGAACATCTTCTTTACGTTTTTGACTACGATCTGGGCCATTTCTACTCCGGGAAATGGCTGACGATGATGAACATGACCGTTCCGATCAGCGTGACGATGAAGGAATAAGTGAAGGCCCAAAGGACAAAGGGCTGCATCAGCATGAAGACACCCAGTGCGATGAGGATGGTTGCGACCATCTCCCATGGGCCGCGGCGGAGCCGCATCAATCCGGAAAGAAACTCGCTCATTTGCGTACGGCTCCGAATGTTATCCCGCGCAGCAAGTGTTTGCGCATCAGGATGGTGAAAATCATGACCGGGATCAGGAAGATCGTCGCGCCGGCCGCAACGGCAGGCCAGTCCAGGCCGCCGATACCGATGATGGTCGGGATGAACGGTGGTGCGGTCTGTGCATTCGCAGATGTCAGCAGCACGGCGAACGCGTACTCATTCCAGGCGAAGATCAGGCAGAAGATCGCAGTTGACGCAATTCCGGTAGCGGCTTGCGGCAGCACCACTTTGTAGAAGGCCTGAAACCTCGTGTACCCATCGATAAGGGCGGCTTCTTCGTACTCTCTGGGGATTTCGTCGATGAATCCTTTCAGCAACCAGACCGCCAGGGAGATATTTACCCCCGTATAGAGCAGGATCATTCCCAGATGCGTGTCGCTGAGACCAAGGTTTCTGAACATCAGGAAGATCGGGATGGCGACAGCGACCGGAGGCATCATCCTTGTGCTCAGGATGAAGAACAAAAGGTCGTCTTTGAGCGGGACCTTGAACCTGCTGAACGCATAGGCAGCCAACGTGCCGAGGAAGATACTCAAGAACGTGGAGCCAAATCCGATGATGACCGAATTCATGAAGCGCTCGCCGAACTTGGAGGGCCCAACGATCACCATGTCGTATTGGCGTACGATCTCATCGGCCCAGTTCTGCGGCGGGTTGGCTTCCAGAAACTCCTGCGTCTGCCTGGTGCGTGTGGTGAAAAGGTTTACGTAGCCTTCGAGCGTTGGGTCAAAGACCACCTTGGGCGGATAGCTGATCGCGTCGGCAGGCGATTTGAAACCGGTCAGCAAGATCCACACCAGCGGGATCATCGTGATCAGCGCATAAGTGATGACCAGGAAGCCTGCGATCCATTTGGACCGGTTCGAAGGTTCAGTGACCGAAAAACTGCTCATCGCTGTTTCACCTTGTTCAGGGCTTTGACGTAGATCGACGCAAGGCCGAACACGGTGACGAACAAGATGATCGCATAGGCCGAGGCGTAGCCCGTCCGCCACTTCTCAAACGCCTCTCGCTTGAGATTGATTGAGGTGAGTTCCGTTACAGATCCCGGTCCACCGCCGGTCAGCTGAACAACCAGGTCGAACATCTTGAAGTTCTCGATCCCTCGAAACAGCACCGCGAGCATCAGGAACGGCAGCACCATCGGAATGGTAATCGTAAAGAACTGCCGCAGCTTGCTGGCCCTGTCGATCTCAGCCGCCTCGTAGATGTAGTCGGGAATGCTGCGCAGGCCTGCCAGACAGATCAGCATCACGAAGGGGGTCCACATCCAGGTGTCAACGATCACGATCGCCCAAGGGGCCAAAGTGACCGACCCCAGCATTTCAAAGCTTGAGGGATCCTTGCCCGTGAACCATGACACGATGTAGTTGAACAGGCCGATTTGTGGCTG
This sequence comes from Ruegeria sp. CG3, assembly GCF_056537205.1. Lineage (NCBI taxonomy): Bacteria > Pseudomonadati > Pseudomonadota > Alphaproteobacteria > Rhodobacterales > Roseobacteraceae > Ruegeria > Ruegeria sp. CG3. The sequence continues at coordinate 59,017 of NZ_JBQFRC010000006.1, forward strand.
ATACAGGAATTTCCAGAAGTTCCCGACGACGGCCGGGGACAGCATCATCGGCAGCACGATGATCGTGGTCCAAAGATCGTTGCCCTTGAATTTCTTGTTGATCAGCCACGCCAGCGTGAATCCGATCAGGACTTGGAAAAAGATCGTCCAGAACAGGAAATGCGCCGTCGCCTGCATGTTCAGCCAGGTGTCTGAATCAGTCAGGATACGTTCGTAATTCCTGAGCCCGACGTCTTTGACTTCGCGCCCGATCCGGTTGGCCTTGTAGTTGGTAAAGCTCAGTTGGATGGTCCAGATCAACGGAAAGATGTTGATCGCCAGCAATAGAAAAATCGTTGGGGAGATGAATATCCAGGCGATCGCGCGGTCGGATAATCCTCGGATTTTTCGCGCAACTCGCTCGGGCGTTGCCTGCGCAACGCGATCTACGGTCCTGTCAGACATCTCTTTGCCAGCTCTTGTTGGTTTAGGACTCACGGGTGAAGGTGGAGCGGGATTGCACCCGCTCCTGCCTGTGTCCGGACTACAGCTTGCCTTCGTCTTCGAAGACTTCGGTCCAGTCTTGGATCAAAAGATCAAGCGCTTCTTGAGCGGTGCCCTGGTCCGCAACCACGTAGTCGTGGATGCGCTTCTGCATCGCCAGCAGCAGTTCCGCATAAGCAGGCTCCTGCCAGAAATCCTGCACCCCGGCCATCGCTTCCAGGAAGTCACCGGCAAACGGCTGGCTGTCAACGAAACCCGGATCTTCCAGTACGGAGTTATGGGCCGAGTAGCCGCCGAGCTCCCACCATTTGGCTTGAACGTCCGGTTGTGCAAACCACTTGATGTACTCAAGTGCGGCGTCCTGTTTGTCAGAGTAGCTGACAACCGAGATACCTTGTCCGCCCAGTGTCGAACCTGCCTGATTTTGTGGTGGGTTCACGAAGAAGTCGATCTTGTCACCGCCGGTATTGGGATCGGCGTAGAGACCCGGGAAGAACGCAAACCAGTTCATCGCCATGGCGACCTGACCGGACTTAAAGGCGTCCAGACTCTCACCCATGTAAGAGTTGGTATATCCCGGAGGCGTCGCCGTTTCGTAGAATTCCTTGTAGAATTCCAGAGCTTCGACCGCTTCGGGCGAGTTCACGGCGCCTTCCATGTCATAGGAACCCGGCGTGTTTTCGTATTTGAAGCCCCAAGGATACAGCGCTCCGGTCACACCCATGGTGATCCCTTCCGAGCCGCGCTCGGTAAAGATGGCTGCGCCATAGACAGTCTTGCCGTCGATCTCACGACCTTGGAAGAACTGCGCGATCTGCAGAAGTTCTTTTTGCGATTGAGGCTCGCGAAGATCCTGACCCGTCGCCTCTTTGTAGGCGGCTTGGATGTCGGGGTTTTCGAACCAGTCCTTGCGGTAGAACCAGCCATTCGCATCGCCCATCGCTGGCAGCGCATAGTAGTTTGGCGTGCCCTTGGGCCAGGTCGAGTACGCATAGACGGTGGCCGGCGCGAAATCGTCCATGCTGATGCCTTCAGCATCGAAGAAGTCGTTCAGTTTGACATAGTGGCCATTCTCAGCGCCCCCGCCGATCCACTGGCTGTCGCCAATCAACAAGTCGCAGAGCTTGCCCCCGGAGTTCAGCTCGTTCAGCATCCGGTCCGCAAAATTCGGCCAGGGAACAAACTCGAAGTTCATCGTGTGACCGGATTCGGCTTCGAATTCCTTTGAAAGCTCAACAAGCGCGTTGGCCGGGTCCCATGCAGCCCAACAAAGCGTCAGATCTTCAGCATTCGCCTTGGTGGAAAGAGTAGTAGCGGCAAGGACTAGTGCGCTGGCCGAGGCCAGTTTTGTGTAAGTCATCCATTCCTCCCTTTTTTCGCCGTCAATCGAGGATGTGCGAATCGCGGCATACCCCCAAGGCTATTTGAGGTACGCACATCAAGTCTAGATATTTTTGAGGTTCGTACCTCAAACGGACGGCGGTTGATGATTAGTGCTCCTTTAAGCCACTGATGTAATGTAATTTTTTCCATTTTATCGGTGTGCATGTATTTTCAGCAGTGAGGCATTTAAGGGCCGCACCCGCCAAGATTGGTCCAGCTCACGATCACGGCCATAATGCGGCCAACCGATTTTCTGCACCCGCTGGTGAAGCTCTGGCGGATTATTCGGTCGATACCTTTGAGGATTCGCGATAGCGTCAAACCGCACGGGCCACTCTGGATCGTGCGTGACTCGTATGGTCAGGGGCAGACGTATGAACGCGCTCTCTATCGTCAGATTGAACCGGTACCCAATCAAAGGCTTGAGTGCCGAGCCGATGCAAACCGTGACGCTGCGGGCAGGGGAGGGGATCCCGGGTGATCGCCTGTTCGGATTTGCGCGCTACAACTCCGGATTCGACCCACAGAACCCGCAGCCACTGCCGAAAGATCGCTTTGTCGTTCTGTTGAATGAGGCTGCGCTGGCAGGCGTTGAGACAAGCTTTGATATTGAGACCCAAGATCTTGAGATCAAAGCGAACGGCAAAACACAAAGCTTCAATATGCGAGCACCAGAAGACCGGATGAATGCGGCAAGTTTCCTGTCCTCAGAGATCGGCTTGAAAGATCCCGAACTGCCGGTATTCGTCACGTCTGCTCCTCACCGGTTTACGGATGTGTCCGTCGTCTCACCAAAAATGATGAACGCGATATCCGTTCTTAATCGCGCGTCGGTGAGAGAGTTGGGTGAAAAACTGAACGCAGAGATCCAGCCAGCGCGGTTCCGCGCGAATATCGAGATGGACGGCTTACCTTCGTTTTCCGAGTTGGAGGCGGTTGGATCAGTTCTGAGATTTGGCGATGTTGAGTTGAAGATACTATCGCGTACGAAAAGGTGTGCGGCCACTGAAGTGAACCCGGATACGGCCGAGCGTGACTTGAAAATACCCTATCTTATTAGGAAGTTGATGGGGCACATGGATATGGGAGTCTATGTCGAGGTGACCAAAGGCGGAACCCTAAGTGTCGGCCAACCCGGGGAAATGCTTGCCTGAATGCCGCCCCCCTTAGATTGGTGACCTCGGGAAACCTCTGTTCCATATTCAATCGAGAAAAAGGTCTTCGGTTTTTGGTTATTCGCTGGTTCGCCCGGGGTAGCGATATCTACGCAGCGAAGCTCCCCCGAGAGCCATATTCCAACCAGTCTCGGTCTTCGGGATCAAGGTGTGCATCCATCATCGCGTCGTAGCTTGCCAGTTCTTCCGCCGTCAGTTTCCCGTACCATTTGCCGCTCGTTCCGCTGTGGAAAAACTCGGCATCGGACTTGAAGAACCCTTTGCCACCTGAGGGAGCATAGCGTTCTGCTTTGTCCTTCATATTGTCGAAGGTCGCAGCTTGAACCAATTGATCCATGACTGCCTCTGAATGGGCCGTGCCCAGGATGTCAGCCAGCCTGAAGAACGTTCCCCTCAAGTCCCGGGTCATGTCTGCGTAGTGAAAAAGCGATACGTTCGGCCGGTCGGAAAGCGCCGCAGCGGCTTTATAGTGCCGAATGATATGGGCCAGTGGCATCGCATCGGTATCGAACCCCTCCGCCCCGCCGTCCAGAAAACGACTGAATGTGATTCGTTCTTCATCGTTCTCGGGATACCAGGTGTCAAACCAGGTCATTGGAATGTTTCTGACGTGTTTGCGAAACGAGAAATGCGCATCGAGGGGATGACGAAAAACACAGATGTACTGTGCTTGATCATCCAGAGGTAACCCATCCATCGGTGTGTGGCTTTTCATGCTGCGTCGATGCTGCATGGCTTCGAGCCGTTCTGCGACTTCAGGCATTTCTCGGATTCGGATGTCTACCCAAGGCATCTTCACGGACAACTCCGTTTCAACTTCGGGATCACCAGAAAACAACAGCGATACGATGGTTTGCATCCAGGTCGTGCCGCATTTCGGAGGTGTTACCACGAACACATCGTCGGGGCGGATGCGAACCATATCCCAGCGTCTATTGTCGGTCAGGGGGCCAAGGTAGAGCTTTCGGTTTTTCACGTCTGAAAACTCCTCCGCGCGAATTGGTTCAGGAAAAGTGGAATGAAAGTGAAAGGCGACTGGTTCTCATGGCAGAAAGCCTAAAAAGCCAGTTGCTGCTTTGTTGAGTCAGGCCGGCAACAGAATGAGAGCGGAGCAGCGCCTACACGTTTTTCCAAAGACCTCTCAGGGTTCTGTCCAGCAAGCAGCGCTCAATACCCGCAAAACGGAACCAAGCCGCCGTTCATCCCTTCCCTTGGACTGCGCTGGTCTTCAGTCCAAGGGCATGATTTACCAGCCTGAATTCGACAAACAGTTGTCTGCGAATTCAGGCTGGCGAACACAGCTCACGGCGTCCCGTTGGTGCTATTGGTTCCCGGCACGGCTCGTGAGTTCCTCCATGACGTTGTCGAGGTTGAAGCTGCCGGGTTTTTGCCTTGGCGGAAACTCCTCGAAGCTTTGCAGCCATTGCCCAACGAAGGCGGAGGCCGGAGCTATCGCGAACATATGCTCGAGGAACCAACGCTGGTATCCCATAGCGTTCTCTTCCTCGGCTCGCTCGAACGGATCGCTGCGGAGGTTTGCCAGCATCGGTGCGCGCAGGACTTCAAACGGTGAGAGCCATACATCAAGCCCGTGCGCATTCTGCTTCAGGAATGTCACCTTGTACTGTTCGTATCGCAAGGCGGCGACGCTGCCATCATCGGTCCAATAGATGAACTCGCTGCGCGGCCACTCATCCGTTTCACCTGAGAGCGACGGCAGAAGATTGTAGCCGTCAAGATGGGCCTTGTATTGGCGACCGATCGCTTCAACGCCACCATCGAGCAACTTTTCTTTGATGTCTGGCTCACCGACCGCAGCCAGAATGGTAGGTAACATATCCGTATGCGATACTACGCCATTGACCTTCGATCCCGGCTCGATGACGCCCGGCCACTTGATGACCGTCGGGACGCGATAGCCACCTTCCCACTGCGTGTTTTTCTCACCGCGGAAGGGTGTCGTACCGCCATCTGGCCACGTGAACGTCTCCGCTCCGTTGTCGGTTGAATACATCACGACGGTGTTGTCGGCGATTCCGAGCTCATCAAGTTTATCAAGCAGTACACCGACATGCCCATCATGCTCGACCATGCCGTCGGGATAAACTCCAAGTCCCGTAACTCCCTCGGACTCTTCCTTCAGATGCGTGAAAATGTGCATCCGGGTGGAGTTCCACCAAAGGAAGAAAGGTTTGTCCTGTTCGACGGCTCTATCCATGAAATCCAGCGCGCTGGCCGTGACTTCTTCGTCAACGGTTTCCATGCGCTTTTTCGTAAGCGGTCCGGTATCCTCGATCGAGCCATCAGCTGTCGACTTGATCACCCCGCGCGGGCCGAAGTTTTTCCTGAAGGCTTCATCCTTGGGGTAGTCAGGGTTTTCGGGCTCTTCTTCTGCGTTGAGATGGTAAAGGTTTCCGAAAAATTCATCGAAACCATGGTTTGTGGGTAGGTGCTCGTCACGGTCACCCAAATGGTTTTTGCCGAACTGGCCGGTCATGTAACCGTGGTTTTTGAGCAGCCCGGCGATGGTTGGGTCTTCGACGGGCATGCCCTCGGGCGCGCCGGGTAGGCCGACCTTGGTCAGGCCCGTGCGGATGGGAGATTGTCCTGTGATAAACGCCGCTCGTCCTGCGGTGCAGGACTGCTCTCCGTACCAATCAGTAAACAACGCGCCTTCTTTGGCTATGCGGTCGATGTTGGGTGTCTGATACCCCATCATGCCATGGTTGTAGGCACTGATGTTCCAAAATCCAATGTCATCTCCCCAAATAATCAGGAAGTTCATGGGGGGATCATCTTGTGCGGAAACGGCTGTGGCAGCTGCAGCAAATATGGCCGCCATTATTGTTGATCTTGTTTTGTATTTCATTTTCGTCCTCCCAAAATTTTTTGTTAATACCGAGTAACCTATCACAAAATTGGCGGTTTTGTCGGGGCACTTGCGGTTTTCAGGATTTCGGGCGGAAACGCGCAAGTGATCCAAGAGACCCAATCGACTTTGATGGCTTTGATTTACGAGCCGGCCGAAACTTTTCTCGGCGCTTCAAGGCGTGGTTGATCAAGACGAGTTGCGTCGAGTCTCGGAGCCACGCCAATTCGGTTTTTGGAGCACTTCTTCTGCTTTTGGAGCAAAGAACGGCCTGCTGAACGTTTTTTTGGGGTGTGTGTTCAGTAAGCCTGTCGGTCGTTCCGGCACATTCGATCCCGTGCGTTGGCGAGCGAAAAGCGCCGCGCACCGTTGATCAACCCGGCCGTCGGTGCTGCTGCCGTCTATCCTTTGGCCTATCGCCGGCTTCGGAACGTGGGCGTATGAGTTCTTTGACAACCGCAGTATGGCGACCTGCGTGCCTCCGCCCCCTTGCCGTCGGAACGCCCAAACCGGCTGCGGGATATGATCCGCTGAAACCGACTTCAGCGGATCAAGCGCAGTCGTCAGTTGGTGATTTCTTGCACCTTCATGACCAGTTCGTTCCAGTTTCGCTGGTTCTCGATATCATGCTCGAGCCCTTGTTCATCGGCAATTCGAAAGCGCTTGACCGCCGGCGTCTTGCTAGTCGCCTGGTACAGCCAATAGGCCTCGGCTCTCAACGCCTCGGAAATAGGTTTGTCGATGGATTCGTAGACCATCTGCTTGCACGCGTTGATGGATTCGGCGGGGAACTGGGCAATGCGCCTGGCCAGAGCATCGACATAGGGACCGATCTCGTCGGAATCCAGCGCCTTGTTGATGGTGCCCATGCGCTCGGCATCGTCGGCATCGTAGTCCTGCGCACTCAGGATGATTTCCAATGCCCGGCCAAGTCCGGTTTGGCGCGCCATGCGAGAAGCTCCGCCGCCGCAGGGCAGGATACCCATGCCAACTTCCATCTGCATGAACTTGAACCGTCCACGTGCTGCAAAACGCATATCCAGCGCGAGTGCGAGTTCGTGTCCGCCGCCACGGGCGAAGCCTTCAAGCTTTGCGATTGTTGCCTGCGGGACCTTGCTCAGCCGTTCGCACACGGACTGCAGGTCCAGCAACTGGGCGTCTTCACGCGAGACGGCTTCGGTCGAAAGATCCTTGAGCAACTCGGTATCGTAATGACAGACCCAGATTTCGGGGTTCGCCGACTGGAAGATCACCACTTTGGTTTCCCGGTCCCGCTCCAGCCGCATCGCAAGGCTGTTGAGGTCGGCCAGCATCTCCTGGCCCTGAACATTGACCGCTCCGAAGTTGAACGTCACGGTGGCAATTGCATTCTCGACCGCGACGTCGAAGGTCTGGAAATTTTCGTATTTCATTGGACAGTCCTCTCCTGTTCTCGCCATCAAAGATGCGAGGGTTTGCATGGATTTGCAGGGCGCGGGAGTGCGCCCGGCTCAGCCGCAGTGGCGGATAGTGTCTTGAATGGCCTTCATGACGTCGGCTGCGTGTTCGGACTTCAGCGCCGCGGGGTGCGGGTCTGCAAAGGTACCGCCGTCATTGTCGAAATAGGCGCCCGACGCCTGCGCGAACCGATCGCTAAGTGCGGCGTCGATCAGGATGTCGGCGCCGATGTTGAGGTCGTTGCCGGCGACTCCGAAACCGTCCTTGACCATTTTGGACGCCAGCAACGAACCCGGATTGACCGCGATCAACGCCGGTCCATCGGGCAGGGCGCGGGCCTGTTCGCGCGTCCATATCGTGATTGCCAACTTGCTTTGCGCATATGCGCCCATATCGGCCAATCGCGTTTTGCCGGTCAAAGCATCCACATCCACAGGGGCCTGGGCGGCCGAGGACAGGTTCACGACGCGGCCAGTCTTGGGAATGATCGGAAGAAGAAGTTCGGTCAGCAGATAGGGCGCGAACGTGTTCACGACGAAGCGGATATCGAGACCGTTTTCGAGAGTGGTCTGCGGAGCCTTCAGGACGCCGGCGTTGTTGATCAGCACATCCAGCCGGTCGTGATTGGAGCGGATGGCCTCCGCCAAAGACCTCACTGCTGATAGGTCGGACAGATCGGCGCTGTAGGTTTCCGGCTGCCCTCCAACCTTCTGGGCGGCTGCTTCCAGCTTTGCAGTGTTCCGTCCGTGCAACAGAATACGGTGACCGTCAGCCGCCAGTTTCTTGGCGGTGAGGAGTCCGATACCATCGGTTGCGCCAGTGATCAGAATGGTTTTGGTCATGCGATCCGTTCCTTATGAAAATTCCGGCAAGATCGTATCCGCCAGGCGTTTGAGTGTCGGTTCGATGGCGGCCTGGTTGAAACGCAGATTCAGGGCGACGTGATTCATCCCGATCTCACGTATTTCAGCCAAGTAGCGGCGCAGGAAATTCGAACCCGACTGGAATCCCAGATGTATGGGACGTGCGGGGGCATTTGGGTCTTCCAGCAAGTCGACATAGAGCGACTGCATCACCGGTTTGTCCGGTTGCCCCAGTGTTTTCAGACGGTTCCGGTAATCGGCCACCGCGCGCCCCTGTGAGGCCGCATCGCGCGGATAGGTCATCCATCCATCGCCGTTTTCAGCCACCCAATCCGGGGATTGTCGACTGCCGCCCGTGATCAACAGCGGCAGGCGCGATCCCGAGGGTTTTGGCAGAAGGTCAATGTCGCCGGGCAGGTGTCCCTGCAGGCTTTCATGCTTTGGGTAGGGTGTTGCCGTTGCACGGATATAGTCGACGCTGTCGCGGAACCGTTCACCTCGATCGGCGAAGGACTGACGCATTGCAGGATACTCTTCCGGTCGATCGCCAGAGGCCAAACCCAACAGCAGACGGCCATCGGACAATACATCCGCCGACGCGGCTGCCTTTGCCACATGGGCCGGATGGCGCAGGGGCAAAACGATGCTGGCGGTCCCCAGGGCAATGCGATCCGTCGCGGTCGCCAGTGCACCCAGATAGACGAACGGGTCAAAGATCTGGCCAGGGTCCCCGAAACTTGGAACATTGAATGGCACGTCGCGCAGCCAAAGCGCGGCAAGGCCCAGAGACTCGGCCAATTGCGCGGCCTTCATGTGGCCCTTCATCGTCGGCTCGGATCCCACCGGGTAGGCCTCAAGCGGCAATACCAGCCCGAGCGTCAGCTGATCCGGCCGAAATACCTGACCGTAGGCCTTGTTGATCGGGGCAAAGGACAGGTTTTGGTTTTTGTCCAGCATGATGGTTCCTTGCTCAGTACCGCACCAAAGTGCGGGTCTCGATGCTCTTCCGGATGGTGTTGACGGTCGGGTCCTCGACCATATCGAGCGCGCTGTGCGCGACGGAAGGCAACCCCCGATTGTCGTAGATGTTGAAAATAGCGATTTCATCCGGGCTCATTCGCGACAGATAGACCCAGTCATGGCTCGCATTCCCGACAAGCCCCATGATCTGCCCTTTGCGGTCAGGATAGATCAGGTCAAGCAGGATCCAGTCTTTGGGGTCGACGGACGAAGTACGGACGAACCCCAGCGGCGCGCTGTTGATCGGGTGATCGACAGGCCGCCAGAGATTGACAAAGGCATAGTGCCCTTTGCTCCACTCGGCCGCCCGCTCGGCGCCAAGCAAATCCTCCAGCCGTTGCCGAGCGCCGTCCGCGCTGTAATCGCTGTGGACATTGCGCGCCGGCTTGCGCGTCGCCTTTGGGTCGTCCACGCGCAAGGTATGGTCAAAGATCACGACCTCGCGAACGCCGATCTTTGCGGTCAGCAGTTGAGCCAGTTCGTGTTCGTAGGGCCGTTTCCACTGATCCCGGGAGAAATCGCGGATCGCACTGGGCGCATTCAGAAACTCGACGCCATCGGGGTCAAAGCGCAGGGGCCGCCCGGATGTCCGCATATCCGTCAGGCTCACCTGTGTCGGTAACAGTTCAGGCGAAATCAGGTTGCCGACAATGCCGCCGGCGTCCAGTTGGAACGCCTGCCGTTCAGGTTTGTGAACGTGATAGTTTACGATACCGGTTCGTTGCATCTGAACCCTCACTGATTTGCGGATGACGCAGCCCCTGGCTTTATCGACGTTGGCTCAGAACCAGTTCACGGTTTCGGCCATCGGGCGGCGGGTCTTGGGGAATTGCGGATCGCTGGCGCGATACCCGAAGGCAAACATCACCGCGGGCTTCCATTTCGAGGTATCCACCCCGAAATGCTCGGCCAGAGTCTGGGTGGTGAGTTCCATGTCAAACCCTTCGATGGGGCAGGAATCGATACCCATCAAAGCAGCGGTCGTCATCATGTTGGCCAGAACGATATAGGCCTGTTTGCCGGCCCAGTCGGTGATCTCGCGTTCAGTGGTGATGCGATGGTCGGTTGACTGGAACTTGCCATAAGCACCGTTGAACAATTCGATGACGTCCTCGGGCAGTTGTTTGACCTTGCGATAGTGGTCCTGCAGATAATCAGACCCAGCGGTCATGGTTGCCGCAGTGCTGGCCAGAATGATGCCAAAATGGCTGGCTGTCCCCAATTGGCCGGAGCTGCCGTTCATCATGCCATTGGCGCCCCAGGAAAACTCGCGCAAAAGCTCGCGTTTGTTGGGCGATTGGATGACAAGAATCTTGAATGGCTCGTGCCCGAAAGAGGTGGGCGACAGGCGGCCAGCTTCAAGAATGGTTTCGAAATCGGCGTTGCTGATCTTGCGGTCGGGATCAAAGACCTTTGTCGCGTGCCGGAAATTGAAGGCTTCGAGGATCTGTGACTGAACGTTCGGGCGAACGGACATTGGTGGCTCCATTTGGTTTGTCTTCCGTGGAGCCAGAAATATCACTTGCAGAATCCGATGAAACATAGAATATCAGGTTTCAGTTTTCGGATTTTTCGTATAATAAGCTAATGGACACACAAGCGCTTCGTCTTTTCGTGCTTGCAGCGGACAAGCTGAACATATCGGCCGCCGGGCGCGAACTGGGTTTGGTGCCCGCAGTCTCCAGCGCCCGACTTGCCAAGCTGGAGCATCATCTGGGTGTCGAGTTGCTTCACCGCTCGACCCGGAAAGTATCGTTGTCTCTGGAGGGCGCTGAGTTTCTACCTTATGCGCGCGAGATTCTGGCGCAGGAGAATGCGGCCTTGGCCGCTTTGGGGCAGGGGTCGGCCCAAGCCACCGGCACACTGCGGTTTACTGCGCCCAGCACGTTTGCACAGCTCTACATTGCTCCGATCCTTGCAAAGTTCCAGGAACAGCATCCTGGTGTGACCCTGGACCTGCGTCTGTCGGATGCTCAGTTTGATCTGATCGAAGGCAGCTATGATCTTGCTTTGCGGAACGCACCGCTGATCGATACCAGCCTCAAGGGGCGCAAGCTGGCGGATGACAAACGCATCCTCTGCTCGGCACCAGATTACCTGTCGGCCCACGGAGAGCCCAAGACGCCGGATGATCTGGCGCATCATCGGCTGATTGCATTTCGCCACACCCGGGCCCGGGCGCTGAAAACTGCCCGGGGAGCTGTCGCAAGTTTCGACCCCGGAGCCACGAAATGTCCATTGATCATGGATGACGGTCTCAGCCAGAAGCTGGCCACCGTGGCAGGGGCGGGGATCTCGATGAACTCACTGTGGAGCGTTCAGGAGGAGCTTGCCTCGGGCAAGTTGCGTCATGTCCTTCCCGAATATGAGGCGGCGGAAGACAACGTGCTTTGGCTGATCTATCCCAGGTCGAACGTATTGTCGCCAAAGGTGCGGGTCTTCATGGATTTTCTGATCACCGAGATCGGCGTGAAGCCTCCGTGGGAAAGATCATTGGACTGACTGATTGCGTCCAGTTGCTTCGGGCCAGCGCAGCAAAGGCCCGATTAGCCGTTCTGAAAGTAGAACGACAGCTTCCGGCTGACCCCGCCCGGAGGTTTCGGGAAGGGCGATGCGCGGCGGACCTGTTCCTTGGCGGCCCTGTCGACCTCGGTCGAGCCAGAACTGTCGATAATATCGACCCAGGCCAGTGTTCCGTCCGGGTTGATTTCAAAGAAAACTTTGGCAAAGCCGCGAACCGAGACATAGACCGGGGGAGTTCTGTTGAGGTGGACAAGAACCTGCCCGGCGTAATTGGTTACATTCGAGTTTCCCGGGCCTCGACCGCCGGACTGATTGGAGTTGCCTCCTCGGCTGAAGGAATCGACCCCCTGTCGGCGATAGGTCGTCAGCGGTGAGTCGATCTGCTTGTTGGGAAATCGCAGGTTGTCAAAACTGTCCAGCCGACTGGCCCTTTGGTCGGGTACAGGGGCCGGAGCAGGGGGCCGGTCCGGAAGGCGCGGGCGGATCGATGTTGCAACCGCCAGATCCGAGACGCCGTCTTCGGTGTCGCTTTCGACCGGTTGCTGCTCCTCTGCCGGCACTGAAGGCTCCGGAACCGGTGAGGGGGCAGGCAGGGCAGCCAGTTGCTCTGGTTCCGAAACCGGGGCCTCTATGGGTTCGACCGGTGCTTCGGGCGCCGCTGCGGACTGCGTTTCGGCTTGGACGGGGGGTGTTTCGTCGACCTCATCGGCGGCCTGCCGATCACCTTCGGCCGAGTCCGCCGGCTCAACGATTTCCGGAACGGGCTGATCAGGCTGCACCGGGTTGGTTTGTCCGATATCAGGCGAGTTGACCTTTTGCGGGTCCGACGAGGCGACCAGTGTTTCGCTGACGGGTATTTCGGCCCGGTCCGGCTCTGTCGGCTGTTCGACATCGGGCTCGGGCTCTTTTGCGGGGGTTGGCGGCTCGGGCGGGGTCGCGGTTTCCGCCAGATCCTCGAACGCGTTGCCCAATGCAACCGTGTCCGGTTGCGGTCCGGCCGTCGCAGGTTCCGCAGGGTCCCGCGCGGCTGGCAGCAGCAGGAAAAGGTGGAACAGCACCGAAAGCACAACAGCCAGCGCCGCGACAAACAGAGATTCCCGGATCATTCGAGCGCCCGTTCGGTCACCGCAAAGACTGCGGTGGCGCCGAGACGGCGCAAGGCGCTGGTGACTTCGATCAGGCGTGCCCCGGAAACGTTCCGGTCAGGCACGATCCGCACGGGTTCTTCCCCCCGGCCGGTCATGTAGGTCTGCGGATCCGTCGGTGTTCCGCGAAAGCTGAGCGTCCCGTCCGCGTGAAGAACCAGTGCATCGGGCGGTTCGCGGCCGTCCAGATCGGATGTGTTGACCAGTTCCAAGTCCGGGTCCAACGGTTGAGCAACGGTTCCGGCGATCAAAAAGAAGATCAGCATCAGAAAGACCACGTTGATCAACGGAATGGTCGAGTCGCGCTTGCGGCTTGGGCGGTCGTGGCGGATCATGGCGTCACTCCAGAACCGTTACCGACAGACCGTCAAGGCCGCGCAATTTCGCCAGAAAGTCAACAAGCCGTTGGGCGGTGACGTCGCCGTCAAGACTGACCAGCACCTGCCCGGGCTGCAGTGCCTGTGCCAATTCATCCAGCGAGAGCGGTGCTCCGTTCAGCACCACGCGGTTCGCCCCCAATTGCACAAAAGCGCGATCCGACGGGGCGCTGGGCTCTGATGGGCCCGCGGCTGCGCTGCTGAGTTGAATCTCTCCGAATGTCGAAAAGGTCGACGTTAGCATAAAGAACAGCAAAAGCAGAAAAATCACGTCGATGAGCGGTGTCATCGACATGGCGCGCCGGACAAATGGGGCCGCGTTACGCATGTCCCGGCGCGGTGACAAACGCGGTGCTGGTCGTTGCTGTAGGCAGCGCCTGGGTCGGCACGAGAATCGTGCGCAAGGCCTTATCTGCGAACACCCGCTCGTGCGCGGTACGGCTCTCGAACCAGGACAAGACCATGGATGTGGGCATCGCAACCGCCAGACCCACCGCTGTCGTCACCAGCGCAACCCAGATCCCACCAGCCAGCAGCGACGGATCTACACCGGCCCCGGCCGTCTGCAGGCTTTGGAACGCTTCGATCATGCCCAGAACCGTGCCGAACAACCCCAGCAAGGGGGCCAACTGCGCGACCGTATCCAAAAGCCGGAAACCGCGCTCGAGCCCGGCCAACGCCAATCCGGCTTCGGCGTCCAGCCGTTCGTCCAGCCCCGCCGTATCCGGGGCGTTCATTGCCGCACCCACGATCGGGGCAAGGTAGCTGCTGCTGGCGGCCAGACGCTCGCGCGCAGTGTCGTGGTCTCCGGCATCCCAGGCTGCCAATGCCTGGGACAGCACCATATGGCGGCCGACGCCACAGGCCGCAAACTGCCAGAGCTTGTAGATCGATACCGCCACGGTCAGGATCGACATCACAAGAAGGATCGCCACTACTGGCCCGCCCAATGCAAGGATCTGGCCAAGCGCGTTGAAGATGTTCATCCCAAAAGCTCCATTTCCAAGCGGCTGGTCACCGACAGGGCCGAATTGCAAAGATCACTCTCGGAACCGTCTGTTACGCAGGAACTGGCTCCGTTTATCAGAACGCGCCCGACCGTTGCGCATGGTCTGTCGGGCAGGTCGAACTGGCGCACACGCGGGCGGTCCTGCGGCAAATCCCGAAAATCGAACAATGACAGTTTGATCACCGAACCCTGCGTGTCGAAGATCACGGTTTCGAAAACGGCTTTGTCGATCGCCTGTCCGGTTTCGTTGGTGATCAGAAATGACAGCCGACAGGCCTGCCCCACATCCTGCGCCGCGTTGAGTTCCAGTGACAACCCTGCGCCATCGGCGTCAGATGATTGCGCATCAGCCGCAAGGGGGAGGGCTGACCATGCGATAAGGGCGGGTAAAAGGTGACGCAGTTTCAATGATAGAACCTCATTCTGAACACGTGGTACCTGCAGCCCGCCAAGCAGTGCTGGCGCCGTGCCTGTAATATCTTAGACCAGCTGTACGGGGAAGGGTTGGCGGGGGCTTTGTGATCGTTCGTCAGGCGAAACCTCGCCAATGCTATTGGAGGTCCGCAGCTGTCGCTCAGGTTTCGACAAGGTATCTGTCCGACAGAGGCAAGCTGGCTGCCCCCAGGGCGCGGGCATCCGGACCCACCGACCCGGCCAGAACCGAGGGTTGCTCGAGCCCGGTGAAGTTGAGCTGGGAGAGATGCGTCTCAACACGTTCGATCAAGCGCGCGGTAACGCTCTCGGGCATCCAGCCGTCGATTTTCACCGTTTCAAAGTCGATCAGGCTGCAGGAAGACAGGATCGCATAGGCCAGACCTTTCGCGGCCTCGTCCATCCATGCTTCGAGAAGCGTGTCCGGCATGTCCCAATGGTCCGGGGTCTCCCACATGTGGAAGGGATCCAGCCCTGCGGCGACAAGCTTCTGCTCAAGCACGCACAGGCTGGCGACATCGATCAGGGGTTTGACTTCGCCCGAGCCGACGGGAACCGGCAACGGACCCAAGGCGCCTGCATTCCCGCGCCCGGAAAAAATGACGCCGTTCAGGACGACTCCCCCGCCAATGAAGTACCCCATGTAGAAATACAGAAAGTTCCGCGGCCTTTCGGATGGCCCGAACACCAACTCTGCCCCGCAAGCCGCGGTGGCATCATTCTGCAAATAGACGGGGATGTCTCGCGCTTGGGAAAGACTGGCTTGCAGATCGGCCGAGCGCCATGGATCCATCTTTTCTTGTGGGACATTCAGGGTCTGCGCCCAATCCCAGAGATAGAAGGGCATCGCAATGCCCAACCCGGCAACCCGGTCACGCGATGCTGCCGCCATCTGGTTTATCATCCGGTCCAATGTGCCCGTGGCGAAATCCAATGTCGCACCGGGGGTGGGATAGTCATAGGTCTCGCGCGCGCGATCCCGTACTTTGCCCAGGAAATCGGTCAATACCAGCTCGGTGCTGCGGCGGCCGACCTTCAGCCCCAGAAAATAGGCCCCATCCGGATTCAGGCGCATTGGCACGGAGGGTTGCCCAACCCTGCCACGTTGTGGCTCGCCCCTCAGCAGCAACCCATCGCTTTCCAGTTGGCGCATGATCACCGAGACAGTCTGCGCCGACAATCCGGTCATGCGGGCCAGCTCCGATTTGGCGAGCGCCTGGTGCCGGCGGACCAGTGACAGCACCAGTCGTTCGTTGTGGGCGCGCATGCCACTTTGGTTCGTCCCGCGCACGGTCGAAACGCGCTCGGGCGGATTGCTTTGCGCTGATTGTTCGTCGGGCACGGGCCGCTCCTCCTTCAGTCAAGAATGTGGATGCGCCTACCCAGTGTCAATAATAAATAAGAGTGATTTATTTATTGACAGAACTCGAGAATCACCGGATGGTTTGACGCATGGGAGCCGGAAGAAATCCGTTCGGATTCCTTAGATGCCCGTCGGGTATCGGAGATATTGGGAGGAAAAGCCTTGAAGATTTCAGCATTTGCTGGCGCGACCGCGCTGGCCTTTACAGCCATGGCAGGCGCTGCCGCCGCGCAGGACACGGTCTGCCTGATCACCAAAACCGACACCAACCCCTTCTTCGTGAAGATGAAAGAGGGGGCCACCGCCAAGGCCGAAGAGCTGGGCATGACGCTCAAGGCGTTTGCCGGCAAGATCGACGGCGACCATGAGACACAGGTGCAGGCGATCGAGACCTGCATTCTGGACGGCGCCAAGGGTATCCTGTTGACCGCATCCGATACCTCGTCGATCGTTCCAGCCGTCCAGCAGGCGCGCGACGCGGGTGTGTTGGTCATCGCGCTGGATACACCGCTCGAACCGATCGACTCGGCGGACGCGACTTTCGCAACCGACAACTTTCTGGCGGGCGAACTGATTGGCAAATGGGCCGCAGCCACGCTGGGAGACGAAGCCCAGAATGCGAAGATCGCGATGTTGGATCTCGCAGTCAGCCAGCCCTCGGTCGGGGTTCTGCGCGATCAGGGCTTCCTGCAGGGCTTCGGCATTGACCTGGGCGACCCGAACAAATGGGGCGACGAAACCGACCCGCGCATCGTGGGCCATGACGTCACCGCCGGGAACGAAGAGGGTGGCCGCAAAGCCATGGAGAACCTTCTGGCCAAGGACCCGATGGTCAACGTGGTCTATACGATAAACGAACCGGCCGCCGCGGGTGCGTATGAGGCGCTCAAGGCCATTGGCCGCGAAAACGACGTGCTGATCGTATCTGTCGACGGCGGCTGCCCCGGCGTGCAGAACGTGGCCGACGGTGTGATCGGTGCGACCTCGCAGCAATACCCGCTGCTGATGGCGTCGCTTGGCGTCGAAGCGGTCAAGAAATGGGCCGACGAGGGCGTGAAGCCCGAGAACACGCCCGGCAAGGACTTCTATGACACCGGTGTTGCGCTGGTGACGGATAAGCCGGCCGATGGCGTTGAGTCGATTTCGGTCAAAGAGGGCATGGACCTCTGCTGGGGCTGATCTGATCCCATCAGGGGCCGCAGCACGCGGCCCCTGAATTGAACCACGACCTCACCCGAAATTTTGCTAGAGTCGCCCCAAGACGGGAGCTTGACGCATGGGGGAACCTCACTGATGTCCGACACATCGAGACAGTCCGACGATTTCGAAGCCGCAGCCAAAGGCAGCCCGGAACAGGTTGCCGAATTCGAGGATCACCACCGCGGCTTCATGGGGACGGTCCAACACTTTCTGCATGTGAACCCGTCGCTGGTGCCGCTGATCGTTCTGGTCGCGGCGATCCTGATTTTCGGCGCCTTGCTGGGGGCCAAGTTCTTTTCGCCTTTCGCACTGACCCTGATCCTGCAGCAGGTGCAAATCGTCGGCATCGTGGCCGCCGCGCAGAGCCTTGTGATCCTGACCGCCGGGATCGACCTGAGCGTGGGCGCGATCATGGTCATGTCCTCGGTGGTGATGGGCCAGTTCACCTTCCGCTATGGTCTGCCGCCCACGGTGGCGATCCTGTGCGGTCTGGCCATCGGGACCGCCATCGGCGCGGTGAACGGGTTCCTGGTCAGCCGGGTCAAGCTGCCACCCTTCATCGTGACGCTGGGCATGTGGCAGATCGTACTGGCCGCCAACTTCCTGTATTCACAGAATGAAACCATCCGGTCGCAGGAAATCGAGGCCAACGCCCCGATCCTTCAGCTGTTCGGCGCCAAGTTCAATGTCGGCGGGGCGGTGTTCACGGTCGGGGTGATCTTCATGTTGGTGCTGATCCTGGTGCTGGCCTATGCGCTGCGGCATACCGCGTGGGGGCGCCATGTCTATGCCGTGGGCGACGACCCCGAGGCGGCCGAGCTGTCGGGCGTGAATGTGCATCGCACGCTGATGTCGGTCTACATGCTGTCGGGGCTGATCTGCGCCTTTGCCGGCTGGGCGCTGATCGGGCGCATCGGCTCGGTCTCGCCCACCTCGGGGCAGTTGGCCAACATCGAAAGCATCACCGCCGTCGTGATCGGAGGCATTTCCTTGTTCGGGGGGCGCGGGTCGATCCTCGGCTCGTTGTTCGGGGCGCTGATCGTCGGCGTGTTCACCCTCGGCCTGCGGTTGTTGGGCGCGGATGCGCAGTGGACTTTCCTTCTTATCGGCATGCTGATCATCGCCGCCGTGGCCGTGGACCAGTGGATCAGAAAGGTAGCAGCGTGATGGAACCCATCCTCAAAGGGCGCAATCTGGTCAAACGCTATGGCAAGGTCACGGCGCTGGATCATTGCGATTTCGATCTGATGCCGGGCGAAATCCTGGCCGTGATCGGCGACAACGGGGCGGGCAAATCGACCTTGATCAAGGCGGTCTCCGGTGCCGTCGCCCCGGATGAGGGCGAGATCTGGCTGGAAGGGCGCAAGGTCGATTTCCACTCGCCCATCGACGCGCGTGAAGCCGGGATCGAAACGGTCTATCAGACGCTGGCCATGTCGCCCGCCTTGTCGATCACCGACAACATGTTCATGGGGCGCGAGATCCGGCGCAAGGGACCGTTGGGTTCGGTGTTCCGGATGCTCGACCGTCCGGCTATGGAGAAGTTCGCCCGCGACAAGCTGAACGAACTGGGGCTGATGACGATCCAGAACATCAACCAAGCGGTCGAGACCCTGTCGGGTGGACAACGTCAGGGTGTGGCCGTGGCCCGGGCGGCGGCGTTCGGGTCCAAAGTCATCATCCTTGACGAACCCACCGCGGCGCTTGGCGTCAAGGAAAGCCGGCGGGTTCTGGAACTGATCCAAGACGTGAAATCGCGTGGCATTCCGATCATTCTGATAAGCCACAACATGCCCCATGTGTTCGAAGTGGCCGACCGCATCCATGTGCATCGGCTAGGCAAGCGGCTCTGCGTGATCGACCCCAAGGACTACACCATGTCCGATGCCGTGGCCTTCATGACGGGTGCCAAAGAGCCCCCGGAACAGGATCGCGCGGCATGACGGCCGAAGGGTCATCGCCACAGGCGCTGGCCGAGCGGATCGCCGATGCCGCAGCCGGGCTGGCGAGCGGCGAAGCGCGCCAGCTTGTTGCCGTGGCCGGGCCGCCGGGTGCGGGGAAATCCACCGTGGCCGCTCTTGCCCAACAGGCGCTGCAGGGGCGCGGCACTCCGACCGGGCTGCTGTCGATGGATGGTTTCCACTATGACAACCAGATCCTGACGGCACGCGATCTGCTACCGCGCAAGGGTGCGCCCGAGACATTCGACCTGCCGGGCTTTCACGCCTTGTTGCGCCGCCTTCAGGCCGAAGACGAGGTCGCCGTGCCCGAATTCGACCGCGTGCTCGACAAGTCCATCGCAGCCTGTTCGTTCGTGACCCGCGACCAGCAGGTGGTGATCGTCGAAGGGAACTATCTCCTGCTGGACGAACCGGGATGGAACGATCTTCACGACCTGTGGGCGCTGACCGTGTTTCTGGACGTGCCCCTGCCGAAACTCGAGGCGCGCCTGCTGGACCGTTGGATCGGGCTGGGCCTGCCGCGCGACGAAGCCGAGCGCCGAGCCTTCGCCAATGACATTCCCAACGCCCGACGCGTGGTGCAGAACTCGGGCGCGGCCGACCTGGTGCTGCGTTAGCCGAACGCCTTGTACATGTAGGTGGTGGGTTCGAACACGGGCTCGAACGGGTTGCGGCAATAGCCGGGAATCTCTCCGGCAGTTTCAAAGCCCAGGCTTTGGTACAGGATGCGCGACGGGTCGGTGCTGCGCGTGTCCAGCACCAACAGGGTTCGGCCAAGTTCGGCGGCGCGCTCTTGCAGGGCACCCATCAAGGCGCGGCCCAGCCCGCGCCGCCGTGCGTCGGGATGCACCAGCAGCTTGGCCACATCGGCGCGGTGCGGCTGGTTGGGCATCGCAGCCGGAATGAGCTGAACCGTCCCTTGGATGCGTCCGTCGCCATAGGCCACGAAAAGATCCAGTTCTCCGGCTGACAGCGCCGGGCGCACGCGCTCCTGCCAATAGGCGCGCGCGGCGTCACGGGAAAACGGCAGAACGAACCCTATGCTGGCGCCGGTATGCACGCAGCCATGCAGGACATCCGCCAGATCCTCCACCGCTTGGTCAAAAGTCGTTTCGGTCAGGCGTGTAATCATATCAGCACCAGAATGTAGCGGGCGCCGCGGGACGCATCGGTTTCAAAACGGGTCGCGCCTGACAGATGATAACGCAGGCAATCACCCCCGTTCAGCGCATGGGACGTTCCATCAACGGTCAGGGTCAGCGCGCCATCCAGCACGATCAAGTGATGTTCCTGCCCGGGACGTGGCGGTGCGTCATAGGTGATCGTTGTGCCGGGTGGGAGGTGACACTCCAGAACCTCGCCCGTCAGCCCCGCCGAGGGGGGCGACACCGACCGGCGCGTGAACCCGGTTTCGGGGTCGCGCCATTCGATCTGCCGTTCGTAAGGAACCTTGGGGTCAAAGCTGTCCTCGACCATCATCAACAGGCGCGACATCGGCAGGCCGTAGGCTGCGCACAATCGGCCAAGATTCTCGGCCGTCGGGCTGACCTCGGCCTTCTCCATGCGCGACAGGGTGGCCCGACTTACACCGCTGGCCTGCGCGAGTTGTTCAAGCGACCAGCCCCGGCTGCGGCGCAGGTCGCTCAGATGGCGCGCGAGGCGGCTGGACAGGTTGTCTAGCATTTCTCATATCCGAGAATCAGTTTCTATAATGAGAAAATAGCGGAAAAAAATAAAATAAAAAGGGGCGCCTGTGCTGCGCCCCTTCAACTGCTCGATATGATGGCGGCTTACTTCCAGCCAACCTCGTTGAAGATCTTCTGGGCCTCGGGGATGTTCTTGGCGACTTCAGACAGGTTCACTTCATCGGCCTTGAATTCACCCAGAGCGGCCACGTTCTCGGCCAGCTCAACACCTGGGACGGCGGGGAATTCATCGTTGCCGTTCGAGAAGTAGACTTGTGCCTGATCGCTGGCGAGGTATTCGAGGAACTTGACCGCATTGTCCTTGTTCGGGGCATGGGCCGCGACGCCCGCACCCGACAGGTTCATGTGTGCGCCTTCGGCATCCTGCGCGGGGAATTGAATTCCGATCATGTCGACGCTGTCCGACAGGCCCTTGACGTCTTTGCGCAGAGCACGTGCAAAGTAGTACGAGTTCGACACGGCGATTTCGCATTCACCGGAGACGATTCCACGCAGCTGATCGGTGTCGCCGCCCTGAGGTTCACGCGCCATGTTGGCCACGACGCCCTCGGCCCATTCTTTGGCCTTTTCGGCGCCATGATGGGTGATGATCGAGGCCAGCAGGGTCTGGTTGTAGGTGTTGCTGGACGACCGGATGCAAACCAGCCCTTTGTATTCAGGGTCGGCCAGATCCAAGTAGGTGGCCGGCGGGTTGGTCACGTCATTCTTGTCGTAGAAGATGATGCGAGCGCGCTGCGAAAAGCCGAACCACTGGTTGTCTTCGTCCTGCAGGTTGGCGGGGATGCGCTCTTCCAGAACTTCGCTGTCGACCGCCTGCAGCAGGCCCGCGTTCTTGGCCCGTGCCAGGCGCGAGGTGTCAACGGTCAGCAGGATGTCGGCGGGCGAGTTCGCGCCTTCGGCTTCCATCCGCGCGATCAGCTCGTCGGCCTTGCCTTCGATGCGGTTGATCTTGATGCCAGTGGCTTCTTCGAAATCGGTGTAGAGACGCTCGTCGGTGTCGTAGTGGCGCGAGGAGTACAGGTTCAGCTCGCCTTCAGCGGCGGCCGATCCGGCGATCAAGGCCGACAGTGCGGCGGCGATAAAGCTCGTGGTTTTCATCTGTGGATGTCCCGGTTGTCGAATCTCATGAGCGGGGTATTTCCCGACTGATTTGCTCAATTAAACGATTTCGGGCGGGATGCAAGAAAATCCGACAAAATTACTTGGTCTAAAGTGTCGCGGCGCTCGTGGGGGGGCAATTTGTTAACCAACAATTTGTTAACCAAGTCGGGGCAATCTGGCGGGGTCACGCCGCCGTCGGTCCGGTTCGGCGCAGATGCGGAAGGGGCTGTTGAAATGGTCGAAATGTTGCTGGAAGCCGTGACGCTGCTGTTGCTTCTTTTGCTGGTCGCGGGGCCGGTCTGGCTTTGCGTCAGGTTTCCGGATTTTCCGAACGGGTTCACTTGGAGTTTCGTGGCCGTCGTCGGCCTGACCATCCTGCTTTCGTGGTGGCGCGACTACGCGCTTGATCTTGAACTGCTTGCAATGGGCGTGGATCTTGACGGCTTCACGACCGATGACAGGATGCGCGATGTTGCGCCACATTTGCGGGACCGGGCCGAGCGCATGGTCTTTTCCCCCGAACGGTTGGGCGTCGGCTGGCCGATAAAGGCGGGGTTCGCCCTGTTCGTTTCAGTCCCCTACGCGATCGCGGTCTGTTGCATAACATGGCTGGTGCGGAGGGTTTGCAGACGGGGCCGCAGGGCCAATTGAACACAAAAAAACCGCGCCCGGAGGCGCGGTTCTTTGAAACAGCGATTTGCCGTTCTCAGCCCTGACGAGCTTTGAACTTGCGCTGCGTCTTGTTGATCACATAGACGCGGCCTTTGCGACGCACAACCCGGCAGTCGCGGTGCCGGTTCTTGAGCGAGCGGAGCGAGTTCTTGACCTTCATGGTCTCTCTCCAATTCTGCGGCGCCTTCATCAAGGACGTGGCCAGCGCCTGGGTTAGCGGGTGCCCCGGGTCAGACCCGAAACAGTGAAACGATGGTGGGCGGTACAAGGATCGAACTTGTGACCCCTTCGATGTCAACGAAGTGCTCTACCGCTGAGCTAACCGCCCACTTTCCCTTTGCGTATCCTGCCCCATAACGAAACGGGGCGCGGATCTCCGCGCCGGTGGAGGGGTCTATAAAAGGAGTCGCGAAGGGGTTCAAGGGGTTTGGTCCAACAATTTTCCGGTCTATGTTATCGGCAAAGAAGGAGAGGCCATGCACAGCGCCGCATACGCTTTGGAAATGCCCGCAGAACGCACGTCGTGCGTTGTTTTTTCTTCGCCACATAGCGGCCGGAACTATGTGCCGGGCTTTCTGGATCGTTCGGTTCTGAACCGCAATGTGATTCGCTCTTCCGAAGATGCCTTTGTCGATCAACTGTTCGCTTCCGCCTCGATCCATGGCGCACCGTTGATTGCGGCGCAGATGCCGCGCGCGTTCCTTGACCTCAACCGCAGCGCCGAGGAACTGGATCCCGCGTTGATTCTGGGCGCGCGCCGTCAAGGGCACAACCCGCGCGTGGTGTCGGGGTTGGGCGTGATCCCCCGTGTCGTCTCCAACGGTCGCGCAATCTACAGCGGCAAGCTTACGATGGACGAAGCGCGCCTGCGCATCGACACCTATTGGCGCCCCTATCACGCCCGCCTGAAGTCTCTTTTGGCCGAATCGATCGACATGTTTGGACAGGCCATCCTGATCGACTGCCATTCGATGCCGCACGAGGCTGTTGCCATGGCCGGGAACCCCAAGGGGCGCCGTCCCGAGATCGTGCTGGGGGATCGATTTGGTGCCTCGGCATCGGGCGTCATTGTTGATCAGATCGAAGCGGCCTTTTCGTCCGCCGGTCTGACCGTGGCCCGCAACACGCCCTTTGCAGGGGCGTACGTGACCCAGACCTACGGGCGTCCCGCCCGTCATCAGCATGCGATTCAGATCGAGATCGACCGGGCGCTCTACATGAATGAGAACACGATCGAGCCCAACGCCAATTTCCTGGCGTTCAGGGATATTCTGGAAGAAGTCATCGCGGATATCGCCCGAATTGGTTCTCAGCCGGCACGGTTGGCCGCCGAATAGGAAGAGCTACCGCAGCGCTCGGCCCTTCACGATTGCATCAGTTCCATATTTTCGCCGGATCTCGTCGGTCGCACGCTCTGCTTTCGAGCGTTGCGTGGCCCCGGGGTCCAGCAGGTCGCCGGAAATGTCGGCCTGATCTTCGGCGCACAGATCTGACAATCCGCAGCCCAGCAGACGATAGGGGCCTTGATCGCCGACCTGATCGAACAGCCCGCGGGCGGTGCGGTAGATGCGGTCGGCCATCTGTGTCGCATCCCGCAACGAGACTCGGCGGGTCAGGAGTTTGTGGTTGGCCTTCTTGAGCTTCAGCGTCACGACCCGCCCGGCCAGCCCCTTGGCCTTCGCACGGTCGGCCACCTTTTCGGCCATGCGCCAAAGGTGGCCGTCCAGAATGTCGGGGTTGGCGGTGTCCTCGAAAAACGTTGTTTCATTGCTGATCGACTTCATCGGCTCGTGGGCTGAAACGCGCCGCTTGTCCTGCCCTCTGGCCAGGTGCCACAGCCGATAGCCCATCGAGCCGAAGCGCGCCGTGAGGGCCTCTTGATCCCATCGCAGCAAGTCCGAGAATATGCGAATGCCGGCCCGTTCCAGTGACTCCTGCGCAGCCGGTCCGATGCCCCAGATCAACCGCACCGGCTTGTCGTTCAGAAACTCGGCGGTTTCCGCCTTGCCGATCACGGAAAACCCGCGCGGTTTGTCCAGGTCGGACGCCACCTTGGCCAGAAACTTGTTGTGCGAAAGCCCGATCGAGCCTGTCAGGCCCAGCTCGTCTTTCATGCGTTTGACCAGCCGTGCCAGCATCACCGCGGGCGGCGCGCCATGCAGTCGCTGGGTGCCTGACAGGTCCATGAACGCCTCGTCCAGTGACAGGGGTTCGATATCCGGTGTCAGTTCGTCCATCATCGCGCGGATCTGCCGTGAGACCTCGACGTAGACGGACATGCGCGGTTTGATCACCACTGCATCGGGGCATAGTTTCAGTGCTTGAAACATTGGCATGGCCGAGCGCACGCCGCGAATACGCGCCACATAGCAGGCCGTTGACACCACGCCACGCCGTCCCCCGCCGATGATCACCGGCTTATCCGCCAGTTCGGGGTTGTCGCGCTTTTCGACCGAGGCATAGAACGCGTCGCAATCCATATGGGCGATGGTCAGATCGAACAGCTCTGGATGCCGCAACACCCGCGGGCTGCCGCAGGAGGGGCAGCGCCGTTCGTCGTGAAGACTGGCAAGGCAATCGCGACAGAGAGCGGGCATCATTTCCTTTCCACGGGCACCGTGAATGAGCGGTCTGGCCGAGGTGCCAAAAGTACAACACCGCACGCTGCAGCGCAAAGCGATTGAACGAAAAGGTGGGGCCGACAAGAAGACCCCCCGCAGTTTCGCGGGGGGAGGTAACGGGCCTCAGGAAGACGCGGCCCGTTGGGGAGTGTCTCTTGATCAGAATCGCCCAAAAATGTCGATTTCGATAGGCCTACGAAGCAGGTCCCAAAACTCGTGTTTTTCATGTGTGTTTTGGGGCACAGAGGCAATTTGGCGCGGCCGCGGCCAAAAGTGACGCAAGGTCAACCGCTTGCGGGCCAAATCGTGCTTCTGGAATGGTGATTTGACGCGACTTGCCCTCGAAAGGTTACACCGAACGCAACTCGGCCAGAACGGCGTCGGCTGCAGCTTTGGGGTCGACGGCTTGATAAATCGGCCGCCCGACCACGATGTGATCGGCCCCGTCACTGATTGCGGCGGTGGGTGTCGCGACGCGTTTCTGATCGCCAAGGTCCGATCCGGACGGCCGCACGCCGGGGGTGACGATCAGTCGGCCTTCGGCCTGGGGCAAGGCGCGGATCAGGGCCGCCTCTTGCGGGCTGGCGATCACACCGTCGGCGCCGGCCTCGAATGCGCGGGCCGCGCGTTCCAGAACCATGTCCTGCATGTCGCCGGACTTCATCAAACCTGCATCCAGATCGTCACGGTTCAGCGAGGTCAGGATGGTCACCGCCAGGATCTTCAGATCCTTGCCTGCCGCGCCTTCCTTGGCGGCACGCACCACGTGGGGGTCGCCATGCACGGTGAGGAAATCCAGATCGAACTGCGCCAGCCCCCGCACGGCATTCTCGACCGTGTTGCCGATGTCGAACAGCTTCATGTCCAGAAAGATGCGCTTGCCGTGCTCCTGCTTCAGCTCGTTTGCCAAGGCCAACCCGCCACCGGTCAGCATGCCCAGACCGATCTTGTAGAACGATACCGCGTCGCCCAGCGTCGCGGCCATTTTCAGCCCTTCCAGTGCGTTGGGTACGTCGAGGGCGACGATCAGGCGGTCATCTGCGGTTTGGGGCAGGGCTTTGGGCATTGTTTCGACCTTTCAGGCTTGACGGGATCGGCGCTTCTGTAGAGCGTGCGGCGCAATCAGACAAGAAAAGACGCAGGGAAGTACAGGATGATACGGTTGGGTGTGATGGCTTCGGCAGCTGTTTTAGCCGGGGCGGGCGCTGTCTGGGCCGGCGAAACCGATTGCGGAGAGGCCCGACTGGTCTGGGCGGACGTCAAGGACAGCGGGTCGGCAGCAGCCATCCAAAGCTTTGCCGAGGTCTATGCGGAGTGCCCGATTTACTCGCAGCTTGCACGCGAGCAACTGGCCGAATTCAATGGAGGCTCACCTGAACCGGAGGAGGTCAGCGCCCCCAAAGAAGAGACACGACGCCTGCTTGTGACCGACCTGCGACCCCGGCCGGAACCAGACCCCGACGATCCGCCATACGAGCCCGACTATTCGGATGGAGAATATCAGTGCCTGATGGCCGCTGCCGCTCCGGGCCAGTCGCCTTATTTCGACGGGGTGGAATGGGCGGACATGGACGCCGAGAATGCGATGGCGATCTGTGCCGATCTGCTGCTGAAAGACCAGAATGTCGATGCCGAGGTCGTCGCCGCGTTCGGCCGGGCGCTGATGAAAGGCGGCAAGCTGGAAATGGCGCTCGAATTTTCGGAGCTGGCAGCAATGGAAGGCAGCGGGCTGGCGATGAACACGCTCGCTTCGCTCTATAACGAGGGTGAGATCGTTCCCGAAAACGATGAAACGGCGTTCGGGTGGTACATGGCGGCTGCCGATGCCGGCCTGTCCATGGGGATGCACAACGTGGCATACGGCTATGAACACGGCGATGGTGTCGCGCCCGATATCGACAAGGCGCTCGAGTATTATGAACGGGCTGCGTTCTTTGGGTATGATCCTTCTATGGTCCGCCTGGGCATTTTCCATCGCGACGGTACGCATGTCACACAGGATATGGACCGCGCGGTCGACTATCTGGAGCGGGCCGCCGATCACGGAAACGTCGATGCCGCGGTGCATCTGGGCTTGATCTACGAAACCGGCCAGAACGGATATCCCAAGGATATCGAAAAGGCGCTGGAGTATTATTTCCAGGCCGCCGAAGAGGATGACGTCGTGGCGCTGCATAATCTGGGGTCGCTGACCTATCACGGGCGGGACGGCGTGCCCCAGGACACGCAGGCGGCTTTTGTGCTCTGGGGCAGGGCGGCCGAGCTTGGCCATATGGCCTCGCAGCGCAAGTTTGGCCGTTTGCTGCACGAGGCGGGCGAGATCGAAGGCGCGTTGAAATATTACCGTCTTGCGGCCGAGCAGGGCGACGACGTTGCAAAAAAGCTGATCCGGGAAATCGAGGGCGATTGACCCCCACGGCTGGCAGGGGAGGCCCTGGTTTCCCCGCTTTGGCCCAACTGTGCTATGGTGCCGCCATTCAGGACCAAAAATTGCACCAAAGGGACAGACCATGAAGCACCTATTTCCGCTGGCCGCCGTGGCCGCGCTCGCCGCTTGTGAGGAGGCCCCTCCACAACCCGAGACGGGCGCTGCCCCGCCGCCCACCAACGACGATTTGTACCTGGTCGGCGGCTATCGGTCCGAGGATGACTGGTGCCAGTTGACCGGCGAAACCGCCTTTACCGTCAATTTCCTGGACCACACGGCCGACCTTGTCTCGTGCCCCACCGGCAGCGCCGCCGCGCAGTCGCTGGGCGAAATGCAGAATGCTCAGCAGGTGGCCGAAACCGGCGGCTATACCGTCTATACGATTCCCCGGGGCTGAGCGTTTTTTTCACCCGCTACCCTCTTGAAGCAGCGGGAACATTTCCCAAATTGATCCATGAGGCCCGGACCATTGCGTGCTGCCAAGCAGGCGCAAATCCACCGGGCGCTTGGAAAAGGAGAATGCCATGGACTTGAACAAGTTCACCGAGCGTGCACGAGGTTTCGTGCAGGCGGCGCAGACCATTGCGCTGCGCGAGGGACACCAGAGATTGGCTCCCGAACATATTCTGAAAGCACTGATGGATGATGACCAGGGGCTGGCCAGCAATCTGATCAAACGTGCGGGCGGCGCGCCCGAGCGCGTGGTCGAGGCGCTGGATGTTGCCCTGGCCAAGATCCCGAAGGTCAGCGGCGACGCGGGCCAGGTCTATCTGGACGGCCAGACCGCCAAGGTTCTGGACGAAGCCGAGAAGATCGCCAAGAAGGCCGGCGACAGTTTCGTGCCGGTCGAGCGCGTGCTGATGGCGCTGTGCATCGTCAAATCCAAGGCCAAGGAGGCCCTGGAAGCCGGTGCCGTGTCCGCCCAGAAGCTGAACGAGGCGATCAATGACATCCGCAAGGGCCGCACCGCCGACAGCGCCAATGCCGAAGAAGGCTATGACGCGCTGAAGAAATATGCCCGCGACCTGACCGAGGCCGCCCGCGAGGGCAAGATCGACCCGATCATCGGCCGCGACGAGGAAATCCGCCGCGCCATGCAGGTTCTGTCACGCCGGACCAAGAACAACCCGGTTCTGATCGGTGAGCCCGGTGTGGGTAAGACCGCCATCGCCGAAGGTCTGGCTCTGCGCATCGTGAACGGCGACGTTCCGGAATCGCTGAAGGACAAAAAGCTGCTGGCGCTGGACATGGGTGCCCTGATCGCCGGTGCGAAATACCGTGGCGAGTTCGAGGAACGTCTCAAAGCCGTTCTGAACGAGGTCACCGCGGCCGCCGGCGAGATCATCCTGTTCATCGACGAGATGCACACGCTGGTGGGTGCCGGCAAATCCGACGGTGCGATGGATGCGGCCAACCTGATCAAGCCCGCGCTTGCGCGGGGCGAGTTGCACTGCATCGGCGCCACCACGCTGGACGAATACCGCAAATACGTCGAGAAAGACGCGGCCCTTGCCCGCCGATTCCAGCCCGTCTACGTGCAGGAACCCACGGTCGAGGACACGATCAGCATCCTGCGCGGCATCAAGGAAAAATACGAGCTGCACCATGGTGTGCGCATCTCGGATTCGGCGCTTGTGTCGGCCGCGACCTTGTCGCACCGCTACATCACCGACCGCTTCCTGCCCGACAAGGCGATCGACCTCGTGGACGAGGCCGCCTCGCGTCTGCGCATGGAAGTGGACAGCAAGCCCGAAGAGCTGGACCAGCTGGATCGCCAGATCCTGCAACTCCAGATCGAGGAAGAGGCGCTGAAGCTCGAAGATGACGCGGCTTCGAAAGATCGGCTTGAAGCGCTGCAGAAGGAACTGGCCGAGCTCAAGGAGAAATCCGCTGAGATGACCGCCCAGTGGCAGGCCGAGCGGGACAAGCTGGCCAGCGCCCGCGAGCTGAAGGAACAGCTGGACAAGGCGCGTGCCGAGCTGGAGATCGCCAAGCGCGAAGGCAATCTGGCCAAGGCCGGTGAGCTGTCCTATGGCGTGATCCCCGAGCTGGAGCGCAAGCTGGCCGAGGCCGAAAGCCAGGAAAGCAACGCGGTCATGGCCAAGGAAACGGTGCGTCCCGAACAGATCGCAGCCGTGGTCGAACGCTGGACGGGTATCCCGACCTCGAAGATGCTGGAAGGCAAGCGCGAAAAGCTGCTGCGCATGGAAGAAGCGCTGCATGCCCGCGTGGTCGGCCAGGACGAGGCCGTGCGCGCCGTGGCCAATGCCGTGCGTCGGGCCCGGGCCGGTCTGAACGACGAAAACCGCCCGCTGGGCTCGTTCCTGTTCCTCGGCCCGACCGGTGTGGGCAAGACCGAGCTGACCAAGGCCGTCGCCGAATACCTGTTCGACGACGAACACGCGATGGTGCGGATCGACATGTCAGAGTTCATGGAGAAACACGCCGTCGCCCGCCTGATCGGTGCCCCGCCGGGCTATGTCGGCTATGAGGAAGGTGGCGTTCTGACCGAAGCCGTCCGTCGCCGGCCGTACCAGGTGGTTCTGTTCGACGAGGTCGAGAAGGCGCATCCGGACGTGTTCAACGTGCTGTTGCAGGTGTTGGATGACGGTGTGCTGACCGACGGTCAGGGCCGCACGGTCGACTTCAAGCAGACGCTGATCGTGCTGACCTCGAACCTTGGGTCGCAGGCGCTCAGCCAGTTGCCCGAAGGGGCCGATACGGCGCAGGCCAAGCGCGACGTGATGGACGCGGTCCGGGCGCATTTCCGGCCCGAGTTCCTGAACCGTCTGGATGAGACCATCATCTTCGACCGGCTTCAGCGGTCGGACATGGATGCAATCGTCGACATCCAGCTGTCCCGCCTGCGGAAGCGGCTTGCCGGGCGCAAGATCGATCTTGTGCTGGACGATGCCGCCAAGGAGTGGCTGGCCAACGAAGGCTACGACCCGGTCTTCGGGGCGCGTCCGCTCAAGCGCGTAATCCAGCGTGCCCTGCAGAACCCGCTGGCCGAAGCCCTGCTGGCCGGCGACATCCGGGATGGCGACACCGTGCCGGTAACTGCCGGACCCGATGGTCTGATCATCGGCGACCGGTTGGGCACCAGCGACCGCCCGCGCCCGGACGAGGCCGTGGTCCACTAACCTGCGGCTTGGCTGAAACAGGAAAGGCCCGCCAGAAATGGCGGGCCTTTTTCATGCGCACCAATCAGTCGTGGTTCTGACGGCTTTTGCGCAATGCTCGCAAGTCGTCGGCACTCAGGCGCGGACCGGACTCGGGCGATGGCGGCGGTGCCGGCGGAGCCATGCGCTGGGCCGGATCCACCATATGGCGGCTGGGGCGCCCGCCCTGCAGTTTCAGATAGGCCAATACCGCGCCAGCGGATTGCAGGCTCAGCCCCCAAAGCCCGACCAGGATAAAGCTGAGAAACAAGGCCACGGCAGGCCAGATCGGGTTTTCGATGGCGCCGCCTCGGAACAGGCCTTCGATTTCGGTGACGGACGTTGCCAACGCCGGTAGCCCCGCCACGAATGCTACGGCCAGAAAGGCGAGGACGTAAAGCACCATCATCGACACATAGCTGATGGCTACCAAAGCAAAGAGCGGCCAGAAGGAGGCACCCAGATTGCGGAAGGGCGTATAGGGTCGGTCGTCAGGATCGCTGCCCAAGGCTGCCGCAGCCAGGGGAACCAGCAGACTGGCCCGCGCAGCCGAGGCTACCGTGAATACCGCAACCGTGACGACGAGGCCCGCCACCGAAACCGACGCGCCGGCCGAGGTCAGCCAGTCCAGGGCCGGTGTTTCGGGGGTCTTGGTCAGATCAACCAGATTCGGCGCGACCTGAACAAAGGCCAACCCGACCACTGGCGCAAGGATCAGGCCGATCGCAAGAGACTCCGCCGCGCCATAGGCAATGGCGGGAACGATCAGCTTGCGATAGCCCACACCGGGTCGGATCAGCTTCGACTGGAACCCGAACCGGGCGCCGACCATGATCGGGATCACGCCGGATGAGGCGCTGATCAGGAAGGTTGCGATGAACAGTGTTCCGGGCAGGATCAACCCGATGACGAACCCGATCACGCCACCCAACGCGCCGTATAGAAAAAGGCCAATGAGCAGGATCGGGAACGTCACCGCAAAGCGCCACAGGATCGAAAGGGACAAAGGAATGGTTTTGGTCAGTAACACGGGGCGGCCTTCACACAGTCTCTGGTTGTTTCGGCGATATCTTATCGGGTGTGCAGCTTCCATCCCGTTGATGCCGTTCCAAACGGGAGTTTGTCTGTGCGCGACGGGAATGCAACGCAGGCTTCGTTACAGTCCCGTCTCTCAATCGTGACGCAAGTTGCGTTGGTCCGGTGCTAAAACGGGGCTAATTCAAGGCTGATTTTTGTAAATGAACGGAGAACGGAATGGCGCACCGCTGGATCAACACCCTGACACATGCCGATACGACACCGCGGGCGGCGTTCCTGAACCGCCGACAGATCATGGCGGGACTCGCCGGATCGGGGCTGGCGATGATCGCGGGCCGTGCAGGTGCGGAAGATGCGCTGGAGCAGAACACGTGGGAAGAGATCACGTCCTACAACAACTACTATGAGTTCGGGACCCGCAAGGACGACCCTGCGAAATACGCCCATACCCTCAAGACCGAACCATGGAGCGTCACAATCGACGGGTTGGTTGACCGCCCGGGAGAGTATGATTTCCAGGGCATCATGTCCGAAATGACGATCGAAGAACGCATCTACCGTTTCCGCTGTGTCGAGGCCTGGTCGATGGTCGTACCCTGGAGCGGTTTCGAGCTGGCCGATCTGCTGAACATGGCCGGTGTGCAGGAAGGGGCGAAATACGTGGCCTTCGAAACCGCGCTGCGCCCCGACGAGATGCCGGGCGTTGCATATCCGGTTCTGGACTGGCCGTATCGCGAAGGTCTACGGCTGGATGAAGCCATGCATCCGTTGACGATCATGGCGACGGGTATCTATGGCCGCCCGATCCCCAACCAGAACGGCGCCCCGCTGCGCTTGGTGGTTCCGTGGAAATATGGCTTCAAGTCGATCAAATCGATCGTACGCATCACTCTGACCGAGGACGAGCCGCCAACCAGCTGGAACATGGCCAACCCGCGTGAATACGGGTTCTACAGCAACGTGAACCCGACCGTGGATCATCCGCGGTGGTCCCAGGCCTCGGAACGCCGAATCGGCGGCGGGTTGTTTGCCAAGCGACAACCGACACTGATGTTCAACGGTTACGAAGAAGAGGTCGCAGGGCTTTATGACGGTATGGATCTCAGGGAATACTACTGAGGCCATGCACAAGCTGAACCAGATACTGCGCCGCGTTCCTGTCTGGGCGGTCTACATCGCCGGATTGGTTCCGGTGCCTTGGTTGTTCTACCAAGGCATGACCGGTGGCCTTGGGGTCGAACCGATCGAGGCTTTGGAACATGAATATGGAGAACTGGCGCTTCAGTTGATGATCCTGGGTTTGGCGGTCACGCCGCTGAGGCGGCTCACCGGCTTGAACCTCATGAAGTTCAGGCGGGCCATTGGCGTTTTGACCCTATCCTATGTGGCGTGCCACCTTTTGGTTTGGCTGGTTCTGGACGTGCAAGACCCAGGTCAAATTTGGGCAGACATCATAAAGCGACCCTACATCACGGTCGGCATGGTGGCATTCGTTCTGATGCTGCCGCTTGGGATCACGTCGAACAATGCCTCGGTCCGGTGGCTGGGGGCAGCTTGGAGGCGCCTGCACAAGCTGGTCTACCCGGCAGCCATTCTTGCGGGGCTGCATTACGTCATGCTGGTGAAGGGCTTTCAGATCGAGCCTCTGATCTACCTGTTCGTGATTCTTGCCCTGTTGCTGCTGCGGCTGCCCAAACCGGCATTCAATACGGCGTCCCGGCACGCCGATTCCGCATGACTCGGGGGCTGGGCTGTGGGTAACCATGTGGGCAAGTCAGACAGTGAGTGATTTCTCACTGCGAGGCCTAGGCAAAAACTGAGTTCTGGGGAGGTATGACGGCAACAATATATTGAAAATAAACAATAGTTTTTGTTTTCGCGATTTTTTTCCTATTCCTGTCATTTTCTGCTTGCGGTGATTTGTAGTTATCCTTAGAACGCCCTTCACCGGCGCTGCTGAGGCGGTGTTGGTTGGTCGGAAGGACGGCCTGACGGACTGGAAAGACGGTTGAGACGCCTGGGAGAGACCGG
>NZ_JBQFRC010000007.1:0-55288 GCF_056537205.1 Ruegeria sp. CG3
AAGCCGAAGCCGAAGCCGAAGCCGAAGCCGAAGCCGAAGCCGAAGCCGAAGCCGAAGCCGAAGCCGAAGCCGAAGCCGAAGCCGAAGCCGATCGGGCTACGGCAACCGATCAGCAACCTGAGGCCAAGCGAAGGGGGTTCATGCCGGCGCTAATTGGTGGCGTCATCGCAGCGGCGTTGGGGTTCGCCGCCGGACGCAGCGATCTGCTTTGGCCGGCAGGGTCCGATCCGTCCGAGGCGATTGCAGCGCTTGAGACCAAGGTGACCGACCAGGCTCAGCAACTGGCTGACCTGAGCAAGCAATTGTCTGAAGTTCCCGACCCGTCGGCTGAAATCGCGGCGCTGAGTGCCAAGCTGACGCCGATCGAAAGCGATCTTGGCGCGCTCAAATCCAATGTCGACGATCTGTCCGGCAAGCTCGACCCCTTGGCGCAACGCGTCGCACAGCTTGAGGCACGTCCGTTGACCGACGCCGCCTCGCCCGAAACCGTTGCGGCCGTCGAGGCCGAGCTGAAGAAGCTGCAGGAGTCGCTGGCCGCCCAGCGTGCCGAAGTCGAAAAGATGGTCGCCGAAGCGCAAACCCTGGACGCGCAGGCCCAAGCCCGGGCACAGGCGGCAGAGAACCTGGCCGCGCTGTCCAAGATTCAGGGTCAATTGGATGCCGGCGCACCCTATGCCGATCTGGTGGCCCGGTTGCAGACCGGCGGCGTGCAGGTGCCAGAAGCCCTGTCCGCTCCGGCTGGCGAAGGTGTGCCAACACTGACGGATCTGCGCGAGAGTTTTGCGCCTGCCGCCCGAACTGCGCTGGCCGATGCGCGCGAAGCCGACAAGGGAACGGGCCTTGTCGCCTTTCTTCAGCGACAGACCGGTGCCCGGTCCGTCTCGCCAAAAGATGGCAATGATCCCGACGCCATCCTGTCACGAGCGGAGGCCGCGTTGGGCAAAGGTGACATCAGCACGGCCTTGACCGAGCTGGACGCGCTACCGGAAGCGGCGCAGCCAGCCATGGCCGAATGGATCGCGGCTGCCAAAACCCGCCAATCCGCGGTCGAAGCCGCCAATGCGCTTGTGACAAGCGTGAACTCGAACTGAGGGGCCTGCCATGCTCTGGTCATTGTTGAAGATCCTGGTTTTTGTCGCGATCGTCGGGCTTCTGGCCATGGGGGCAGGCGTTCTGATGGAAACGAGCGGTGGCATCCAGATCACCGCGATGGGAACCGAGGTCACGCTCAGCCCGCTGCAATCGGTGATCGCTCTGGGCCTGCTGGTTCTGGCGGTTTGGCTGTTCTTCAAGCTGCTCAGCCTGCTGATTGCGACCCTGAAATTCCTCAACGGTGATGAAACTGCCCTTTCGCGCTATTTCGACCGCAGCCGCGAGAAACGGGGCTATCAGGCGCTGGCTGACGGATTGATGGCGCTGGCCTCGGGCGAGGGGCGGACGGCGATGACGATGGCGCACAAGGCAGAACGGCTGTTGAACAAGCCGGAACTGACGAACCTGCTGGTGGCCCAGGCGGCCGAAATGGTCGGTGACACCAAGAAGGCCTCGGAAACTTACAAGAAACTGGTGACGGATCAGGCCACACGTTTCGTCGGCGTGCGCGGAATCATGAAACAGAAGTTGGCCGAGGGCGATGATGAAACCGCGCGCAAACTCGCCGAAAAAGCACTGGCGCTGAAGCCGCGGCATCAGGAAACGCAGGATGTGCTTCTGAAACTGCAGACCAAGGCGCAGGACTGGGCCGGCGCACGGTCGACCCTGACCGCCAAGTTGAAGTCCGGCGCGCTGCCGCGTGATGTGTTCAAGCGACGCGACGCTGTTCTGGCCCTATCCGAGGCCAAGGGAATTCTGGATGAAACCGCCAGTGTCGAACAGCAGGAGCGCGCGATCGAGGCGAACCGCCTCTCACCCGACCTGGTGCCGGCGGCCGCCATGGCCGCACGGGCCTACATCGCCAAGGGCAAGCCGCGCGCCGCGACAAAGATTCTCAAAAAGGCATGGGAGGCGCAGCCGCATCCGGATCTGGCCCATGCCTTTGCCGAGATCGTACCCGACGAAACCGCGGAGGAGCGGGTCAAGCGCTTTACGGCATTGACGCGCATCCATCCCGAACATTTGGAAACCCGCCTGATCCTGGCCGAGCTGAACATCGTCGCCGAAGACTTTCCCGAGGCCCGCCGGGCGCTTGGCGATGTGGTCGAGAAAGGTGCCGATGCCCGAGCCTATACCCTGATGGCCGCCATCGAGCGCGGCGAAGGGGCCTCGGACGCGGTGGTACAGGGCTGGCTGGCCAAAGCGTTGAATGCGCCGCGCGGGCCGCAATGGGTCTGCGACAACTGCCATGACATCCAGGCTGAATGGGCGCCGGTCTGCCCCAACTGTCACAGCTTTGACACGCTCAGCTGGCAGACGCCCAAAACCCCCGAGATCGCCACGGCGACGGGTGTTCACATGCTTCCTCTGATCGTGGGGGCGTTGGAAGACCGCTCGGATATGGCCGAGGACGCCGAGATCGAAGATATCCCCGAGCCTGAGATTGTCGATGCCAGCATGGCCGATCAGGCCCCCGAAGAGCCTGAGACCGAAGACGCCGGACCGAAACCGGCCTAGCGGGCGGTTTCGACGTCAAAGGCGTCGTTCCACAGTTTGAACAACTCTGCCCGGCGGTTCGGGTCGCTGGCCACCAGAAGGGCGGGCGACAAGGGGATGAACCGTCGTGCGCTGGGCGTCAGCCCGGTCTCGGCCGAGTCCATCCGGGACACAAGCCCAGAGGTTGCGAGCAAGTCCTGCGCCTGTGCAGAGAGCAGGAAATCCAGCAAACGGGCTGCGGCGACACTGTTTCCTGCATTCTTTGGGATCAGAAAGGCGCGGGACAGGACGAGAGTGTAGTCCTCGGGCAGGATCACCCCAACCGCGGGGTCCTGGGCATTCGCGACATATGAGCCAAGCACGTTGTAGGCGATCAGGAACCGGCCCTCGGCAACGTCGCGAATGATCTCGGCGGAACAACAGGTGGCGATTGCATCTATGCGCGCGAAACCTTCGATCAGTGACCCGAAGGTGGTCGCCTCGAGACTGTCGCCATAGGCAAACAGATACCCCAGCCCCGAGGCCGCGATGTCATAGGTCGCCACCCGGCCGCGCAGCAGGTCGGGGCGGGTGCGCATCGCGTCCAGCAGGGCAAAGCGGCTGCGCGGCACTTCAAGGTCGTCCAGACGGTCCTTGTTGTAGACGATGACGGCGGGTTCGGTGGTGATCCCCCACAGCTCGTCCCGCCAGCGCCGGGCCGGGGGCAGCGCCTGCGTCTGGGCCGAGCTGTAGCGGTGGGCGCAGGCGGCATTGACCAACCAGACCATCTGCTGAACGGCCGAGGAAAACACCGCATCGGCCGGGCTGTGGCCGGTCTTGCAGGCCGTCTTGCTGTGCTGGAACAGCGCGTTCGAGCCCCATTGTTCATAGGTGATGGTCAGGTCTGGGTTCTGCGCCGCGAACTGTTCCATCACCGGGCGGATAATGCCGATATCCGTGGTCGAGCGCACAAGCAGGGGGGTGGGCCCGGTGCCAAATTCGGTAACTGCTTCCTGCGCAGCAGTGCGGGAAGCGGGCATCAGCAGACACAGGGCCAGCGGGATCAGAAACCGTATCATGCGCCTGGTCCTTCGGTGGCGGCCGGAAAGTTCAGCGATACGCGAAACCCGTCATCGGTGCGGGTCATCTCGACGGTGCCGTCAAAGGCTTCGGCGGTGGATTTGACGATCGACAGCCCCAGCCCGCTGCTGTCCTCGCCCGAGCCTGCGTTGCGGTTGAACCGGTCGCCCAGCCGGGCAGAGACCGACGTTTCCGGCCCCGGGCCGCTGTCGCGCACCCACAGAACGGCGCGGCCACCCTCCAGGCTGGCGCCGATGCTGACCGGGGCCTTGCCGTGGCGCAGCGCGTTGCCCAGCAGGTTCTTGGTGGCCTCGCCCAGCGAAAACGCATCGCCCCGCACCCAGACCGGGTTTTCCCCGATTTTCAGATGCACCTCGACGCCGGGGGCGATCACCTCGTGGTCGCTCTGCTCCAGCGCCTCGAGCGCCACTTCGCGCAGATCGACCAGCAGGCGCGGGGCGCTGTCGATGCGGTGGATGACCATCGCGCGCGACAACAGCTGATCCAGAAGTGTCCCGAGCGACCGCGTGCGATTCAGCAGCCGGTCCAGCGCGCGGTGGCGAGCTGGGGCATCCGGATCC
Source organism: Ruegeria sp. CG3 (assembly GCF_056537205.1). Classification (NCBI taxonomy): domain Bacteria; kingdom Pseudomonadati; phylum Pseudomonadota; class Alphaproteobacteria; order Rhodobacterales; family Roseobacteraceae; genus Ruegeria; species Ruegeria sp. CG3. The sequence continues at coordinate 4,230 of NZ_JBQFRC010000007.1, forward strand.
GCCTGCGCGATTTCGGCCTGGACCCGGATCGCCGCGACCGGGGTGCGCAACTGATGGGCGGTGTCGGCGATCAGGTTGCGCATCGACAGAACCTGCCGGTCCAGTCGCCCCATGAACCGGTTCATCGCTGCGATCATGACCTGCAATTCGCGCGGCAGACCGTCGCTGGCCACGGGCGTCAGGTCATAGGGGTCGCGGCGGATCAGGTCGTCCGACATCGCCTCGAGCGGGCGCAGCGCCGAACGGGTGACGAACCAGGACATGATCAGCAGCAACGCGCCGGCAGCCGCCATCGGCAGCAGGGCATCCAGCATCAGCCCGGCGGTCATCGCGCGTCGTGCCAGCAAGGTCTGCCCGACAACGATTTCAACTTCGCCCGAGAAGTCGCGCTCGGCGAACAGGCGGGGCAGTCGGACGAACCGGGCCGGTTCCCCGTTCAGGTCTGCCGCGAAATATTGGGCCGACTGGCTGACGGGCTGCGGGGGCGCGATCACCGTGTCCGGGTCCAGCCCGGTGATGAAGCGCCCGTCGGGCCCGCGCACCGCGTAATAGATCCGGTCATCCGGGGCCTGGGCCAGCAGCTCAAAGGCCGAAACCGGCAGGTCGACGATGGGCTGGCCGTCCTGGATGCGCACGGATTCGGCGATGTCGCTGGCCGCGCCCAGCAGCAGCCGGTCATAGGCCTGACGGGCCGCCAACCGGCCGTTGGCCCAGATCGACAGGCCGACCAGCACGCCGCCCAGAACAAGGATCAGCATCACCGCGCTCAGCACCCGGGCGGTCAGGCTGTGGGGCAGGGGCGGCCTAACCATGCAGGCCGATCCGGTACCCGACCCCGCGCTGGGTTGTGATGGTCACACCGCTGCCCGAGAATTTCTTGCGCAGCCGGGCGATATACAGCTCGATCGCGTTCACGCCCACATCGGCATCCTCGAACCCGTAAAGCGAGTCGTACAGCCGCGCCTTGGACAGGAACTGCCCCTCGTGCCGGATCAGGGCGTCCAGCACGGCGGCCTCGCGTGCGGTCAGGTTCAGGCGTTTGCCGCCCAGCGTGGCGCTGCGGTCTTTGGGGGCATAGACCAGCGGGCCCAGCGTGATCTGTTCGCTTTTACGGTCGGCATCTCGGCGCACCAGCGCGCGCAGCCGCGCCTCGAGCTCGCGCTGGTCGAAGGGTTTGCCCAAGTAGTCGTCAGCCCCTTTGTCCAGCGCGGCGACCCGGTCCTCGACCGCAGTCAGTGCGGTCAGCATCAAGACCGGAATGCGGTCACCCCCGCCACGGATTTCGTCCAGAAAGCCCAGGCCCGACCCGTCGGGCAGGTTGATGTCCAGCAGGATCGCGTCATAGCCCTGGACCGCGCGGAAATCGCGCGCGGCCTCGACCGAGGTCGCCAGATCGCAAACGACACCGGACCGGCCCAGATGGGCCACGACGCCCTCGGCCAGATCCTCGGCATCCTCGATCATCAATACGCGCATTGTCCCCCCGAACGCCCGTCGCAACATGACAGGTTCGTGACAGCATTATTCGTTAAAGAAAATCAACCTGCAAGGAAGGGCTGCGCGCCCGACTCCCTGCAGGGACCGGTTTCGTCTGCGTAACAGCAGGCCAAGAAGACACTAGGAGGAGAACCAAATGAAACTGTTTGGAACCGGCGGCGTCGTAGCCGCTGCCGTATTCGCCCTGACCGGCTTTGCCGCCAGCGCTCAGGAATGTATTGCACCGGCAAACCCCGGTGGTGGTTGGGACTTTACCTGCCGTCAGGTGGGCAAGTCGCTGCAGGATCTGGGCCTGATCGACCAGACCATGCAGGTCGTGAACCTGGCCGGTGGCGGCGGTGGCGTGGCCTTTGCCGAGGTGGTGAACAAGCGCAATGACGACAACAACCTGATTGTCGCCGCAAGTGCCGCAACTGCAACCCGTCTGGCCCAGGGCGCCTATCCGGGCAACACCATGGATCAAGTCCGCTGGCTGGCCGCGATCGGCGCCGATTATGGCGTGATCGCCGTGGCTGCCGATAGCCCCGTCAACACCCTGCCCGAGCTGCTGGACCAGATCAAAGCCGACCCGGCTTCGGTTTCGGTTGCTGGCGGTTCGGCCGTGGGCGGCTGGGACCACCTGAAGGTGCTGATCGCGGCCAACGCCTATGGCATCGACGATGTCCGCTCGGTCAAGTACATCGCCTTTGACGGCGGTGGCGAGGCGGTGACCCAGCTGCTGGCCGGCTCGGTCCAGGCCTTTACCGGTGACATTTCCGAAGCCAAGGGTTTCGTGGATTCCGGCGACATCAAAGTGATCGCGGTTCTGGCGCCCGAGCGTCTGCCCGGTGAATTCGCTGACTTCCCGACCGCCAAGGAACAGGGTGTGGATGCCATCGGCGCCAACTGGCGCGGTTTCTACGCTCCGGGCGGCATGTCGGACGAGGCCTACAACGACTGGGTCGCAAAAATCGGTGACCTGTATGCGTCGGACGAGTGGAAAGAAGTGATGGCCGCCAACGGCCTGGCTCCGCTGGACCTGCAGGGCGAGGACTTCCAGAACTTCGTTGCCGAGTCCGTCGGTCAGATCCAGACCATCTCGAAAGAGATCGGGATCATCAAGTAACCGCACCACTCACGTGCAGGCGGGTGCCGCGACAGCGTGGCGCCCGCACTTTTTCTACCCGAACAACAGGAGACACCGATGAGTGACCGCATCTTCGGGGTTGTCGGACTTCTTCTTGCCATTGGTTTCGCGATATCCGCGCTGGCGATCGAAGAAAGCTTTCTGTCCGATGCCGTTGGGCCCAAGGCCTTTCCTTTGATCATCGCCGCCATTCTGGGCGTGTCCAGCGCGGTGATCGCCCTGCGCCCGGACGCCGAGCCGGAATGGCCGGCCCTTGGCCGTCTGGTCGAGATCGCCGCCGCGGTGGTGGTCATGATCCTGTATGCCGAATTGCTGCCCGAGCTGGGCTTCGTCATCGCCACGGCCTTTGCCGCGGCCTACCTGGCCTGGCGATTGGGGTCCGGTCCGATCGAAAGCGTTCTGGTTGGCGTGGGAACCTCGGTTGGCATCTACGTCATTTTCCACCTGGTTCTGGGCCTGTCGTTGGCCAAAGGGCCGCTGGGTTTCTAGGGGGCGATCATGGAAACTTTTGCATCCTTGGCCGATGGGTTCGCCATCGCGCTGACTTGGCAGAACCTGATGCTGGCCCTGTTGGGCTGCTTTCTGGGCACGGTCATGGGCGCGCTGCCGGGCCTTGGCCCGTCGAACGGCGTGGCCATCCTAATCCCACTGGCCTTCACGCTGGGGCTGGGCGCGACGCCGTCGCTGATCCTGCTGACCAGTGTCTATTACGGGGCGATGTACGGGGGGCGGATCTCGTCGATCCTGCTGAACATCCCCGGTGACGAGCCTGCGATGATGACCTGTCTGGATGGGCATCCCATGGCCAAAAAAGGCCTGGCGGGTGAAGCTCTTTCGCTGTCCGGTATCGCCTCGTTCGTCGGCGCGTTCCTGGCGACCTGGGGCCTGATCCTGCTGGCGCCTCAGCTGGTCAAAGTGGCATTGCTGTTCGGCCCGGCCGAATATTTTGCCCTTTTTGCGCTGGCGTTCATGACGCTGGGCGGTGTGTCGTCGACCAACCAGGCCAAATCGGCTTTTGCCGCCGCGCTGGGGCTTGGGCTGGCGACCATCGGCGTTGATACCCAAACGGGCGTGCCGCGCTTCACCTATGGCGAAGTGCATCTGTACGACGGGATCGATTTCCTGGTGGCCATCGTCGGCCTGTTCGCTCTGTCCGAGGTGTTCATTTTCCTCGAACACCGGCATGGCGGGTCTGACGCCGAGGGCAGCAAGCTGAAAATCGGCAAGCTCTACCCTCCGATGTCGATGATCAAGAGCTGCACGCCGACGATGCTGCGCACCTCGTTCCTGGGCTTCATCGCCGGGGTTCTTCCCGGGGCCGGGGCATCACTGGGGTCGTTCATTTCGTACTCGATGGAAAAGCGGCTGGTGGACAAGAAAAACACCTTTGGCACCGGTGATCCGCGCGGCGTGGCCGCGCCCGAGGCTGGCAACAACGCCGCCGCCGGAGGCGCATTGGTACCGATGCTGGCGCTGGGCGTTCCGGGGTCGGGTACCACGGCGGTGCTGCTGGCGGTGCTGCTGGCGCTGAACATCACGCCCGGGCCGCTGCTGTTCACCCAGAACCCGGATGTGGTTTGGGGCCTGATCGCGGCGCTGTTCATCGCCAACTTCATGCTGCTGGCCATGAACATCCCCATGGTGGGCCTGTTCACCCGCGTGCTGATGATCCCGTCGCGCATCCTGATGCCGATCGTGGCCATGGTCAGCTTTGTCGGCATCTACGGCATTTCCGGGTCCAGCTTTGACCTGCTGGTGATGATCGGGTTCGGCGTGATGGGCTGGGTCCTGCGCAAGCTGGACGTGCCGCTGGTGCCGATCATTCTGGGTACCCTGCTGGGCAACGCGATGGAGAACAACCTGCGTCGCGCCGTGACCATCGACAATGGCAACTGGTGGACGCTGATCGACAGCCCGCTGTCCATCGGGTTGTGGACAATCGCGATCATCGGCTTTGTCCTGCCCCTGATCGTGGGCGCCCGGGTCAAGGCCAAGATGCACCAGCGTCGTGACGAAGAAGGCGCGATCAGCGATTGATCTGCCTGCCCGCCGCCCGCCGAAATGGGCGGGCGGCGGATCTTTTGCCGGCCCGTGATCCGCAGGGTCCGCCTGCCGATTGTCCCAGACACCTCGCTTTGCTAACGTCACTCTCGCGTCGGGGAGGGCGTGCAAACCGAAATGCTGGATTACTCGCATAACGCTTGGCTCGTGGCGGCCTCGTTGGCCGTCGCACTCATGGCCGGGTTCACGGGCCTGTATCTGACGCATGGCGCCTCAAAGCTGGATGACCAGAGGCGGAAGTTCGTTGTCGCCTTGGCCGCAGTCATTTTGGGCGGGGGCATCTGGTCGATGCATTTCGTGGCCATGCTGGGCCTGCAACTGCCGATCCTTTTTTATTATGACGCGTTGATCACCCTGATCTCGGCCCTGGTCGCCATTCTGATGGTCGGGCTGGCGTTGCTGCTGTTGCACTTCCGCGCGCGTAGCCCGGGCACGATTGTCGGCGCGGGTGTGATCGTGGGTCTTGGTATCGTGGTGATGCACTATATCGGCATGGCCGGGATGGAGCTGTGCCGCCCCGTCTACACCGCATCAGACGTTGCGATCGCGACCGTGGCTTCGGTGGTGCTGTCAGTGCTGGCGATCTGGGTTGCCTACGATAATCGCACCCAGCGCAATATCCTGCTGGGCACGGTGTGTTTTGGCCTGGCCGTGTTCACCATGCACTTCGTCGCCACGGGCCTGACCGATTTTACCGCCAGTGACAATGCAGGTGGCGCGGGCCCGGCTTTGAACAATCAGGTTCTTGCGATGGGGGTGACCGTTGCGGTGTTCCTGATTTGCGGGGCATTTCTGCTGACCGGGATCACCTTTATCGGGCCCGAGCCGGCGGTCGAAGCGCCGCAGCCGGAACCGGCTCTGCGCGCCGGCGTCCCGTTCGAGCGCGAGGGCCAGACCTTTTTCACCGAACCAGCGCGCGTCGCCGCCATTCGGGCCGAGGGGCACTACACCGTTCTGTACATGGGCGCCGAGAAACTGTTCTGCCCTTGGTCGATCACCGAGGCCGAAACCCGCCTGAAACCAGACGGCTTTTTGCGGGCCCACCGAAGTTACCTTGTGAACCCCAGACACGTTTCCCGGTTTGAGCGGCACAAGGACAACGGCACCTGTTATTTCGACCAGGTCGATGCGCTCAGCAAGGTGCCGGTCAGCCGATCCCGCCTGACGGACATCCGCGAGGCGCTGGGCCTCTGATCGCAACTCGTGCAGCCCATTCGCATTTCGTGAAACAACCCGCGCCCCCCGTTCCTGCGCGATAGCCTGCGCACGCCCTCAGGACTTTGCTTGATCCCAAGGCCCCGACGTGAACGGGCCAAGGGAGGAAAACATGATACCAGCCGGTTTCGAGTATCACCGGCCAGGCGACGTCGCCTCGGCCATCGGCATTCTGCAGGAACACGGGGACGAGGCGCGCGTGATCGCAGGCGGGCACAGTCTGATCCCGATGATGAAACTGCGCATGGCCGAGATGGGCCATTTGGTCGACCTGCAGGCCATCGAGGAACTCAAAGGCATCGAAGTCGGGTCCGATACCGTGACCCTGGGCGCGATGGTCACGCAGCACGAATTGATCACCCACGACGGTCTGGCCGACGCGATCCCGCTGATCCGCGAAGCGGCGCTGCAGATCGCGGATCCGCAGGTGCGATACATGGGTACGGTCGGCGGGAACGTGGCCAACGGGGATCCGGGCAATGACATGCCGGGTCTGATGCAGTGCCTGAACGCGTCGTTCGAACTGTCCGGCCCTGACGGCACCCGCAGCGTCCCGGCCCGCGATTTCTACGAGGCGGCCTATTTTACCGCCCGCGAGGACGAGGAGATCCTGACACGGATTTCCATCCCTGTTCCCGGCCCCGGTGTCGGGCAGGCCTATGAAAAGCAGAAACGCAAGATCGGCGATTACGCAACCGCGGCTGCCGCAGTGATGGTTGGCAACGGTCAGGCATCGGTGGCGATGACCAATCTGTCCGACACGCCCGTCTGGTCTGACGCGGCCAGCGCTGCACTGGCCTCGGGCGATGTCGACGGCTGCGTGGCCGCGATGCTCGCGGCGATCGACCCGGTGGCCGACAACCGCGGCCCCGTCGAATTCAAGAAACACGTGGCCGCCGTGATGCTGCGCCGCGCCATCGACCGTGCGCAGAACCGCGCGGGCTGAGGGGAGGAACACAGATGTCGAAGATGCATGTCAAACTCACCGTGAACGGCAAGCAGGTTGAGGGCCTGGCCGAGCCGCGCACGTTGCTGATCCACTTCCTGCGGGAAGATCTGAAAATCACCGGCCCGCATATCGGTTGCGAAACCAGCCATTGCGGAGCCTGCACCGTGGATATCGATGGCAAATCCGTCAAATCTTGCACGACCTTCGTGGCGCAGGTGAACGGGGCCGATATCACCACCGTTGAAGGGCTGACCAATGACGATGGCAGCCTTGGCGTGTTGCAGGAAATGTTCCGCGAGCATCACGGGCTTCAGTGCGGTTTCTGCACGCCGGGCATGATCACCCGTGCGCATCGCCTGCTGCAGGAAAACCCCAACCCGACCGAAGAAGAAATCCGCTTTGGCATGGCCGGCAATCTCTGCCGCTGCACCGGGTACCAGAACATCGTCAAGGCGATCTCAGCCTCGGCTGACATGCTGAACGCGCAGAAGGAGGCCGCGGAATGAACGACCAGACCATGACCCCCGAAGAACGCGCCGCCAACCTCAAGGGGATGGGCAGCTCGCGCAAACGCGTCGAGGACGTGCGCTTTACCCAAGGCAAGGGCAACTACGTCGATGACATCAAGCTGGACGGAATGTTGTTCGGCGCCTTTGTCCGTTCACCCTATGCCCATGCCCGGGTTGTCAGCGTCAACAAAGAGGCCGCTCTGGCCGTGCCAGGTGTCGTGGCCGTTCTGACGGCCGAGGACTTGGCGCCGCTGGGTCTGCACTGGATGCCCACGCTTGCTGGCGACAAGCAGATGGTGCTGGCCGACGGCAAGGTGCTGTTCCAGGGCCAGGAGGTGGCCTATGTGGTTGCTGAAGACCGCTATGTTGCCGCGGATGCCGTCGAACTGGTGGAAGTCGAATACGAGGAATTGCCGGTTATTACCGACCCGTTCGAGGCGCTGAAATCTGACGTGGTGCTGCGTGAGGATCTCGAGGGTCAGACAGAAGGCCCCCACGGGCCGCGCAAGCATCACAACCACATCTTCACCTGGGAACAGGGCGACAAGGACGCGACCGAAGCCGTCTTGGCCGAAGCCGATGTGGTGGCCGAGGAAATGGTCTACTACCACCGCACCCACCCCTGTCCGCTTGAGACCTGCGGCTGCGTGGCCAGCATGGACAAGGTGACCGGCAAGCTGACGCTGTACGGCACCTTCCAGGCCCCGCATGCGATCCGCACCGTCGTGTCCCTGATTTCGGGCCTGGCCGAGCACAATATCCGGGTGATCAGCCCCGATATCGGTGGCGGCTTTGGCAACAAGGTGGGCGCATATGCAGGCTATGTCTGTTCGGTCGTGGCCTCGATCGTCACCGGTCAGCCGGTGAAATGGGTCGAGAACCGGATGGAAAACCTGATGTCCACCGCCTTTGCCCGCGATTACTGGATGCAGGGCAAGATCGCCGCCACCAAAGACGGCAAGATCACGGGCCTGTGGTGTCATACAACCGCGGACCACGGTGGATTCGACGCCTGCGCCGACCCGACCAAGTTCCCGGCCGGGTTCATGAACATCTGCACCGGGTCCTACGACATCCCGACCGCCTATCTGGCCGTGGACGGCGTCTACACCAACAAGGCTCCGGGGGGTGTGGCCTATCGCTGTTCCTTCCGCGTGACCGAGGCCGCCTATTTCATCGAGCGGATGATCGAGGTTCTGGCCATCAAGTTGAACATGGACGCGGCCGAGCTGCGCCGGATCAATTTCATCAAGGCCGACCAGTTCCCCTATCAGTCCGCGCTGGGATGGGAATATGACTCGGGCGATTACCACACCGCCTGGGACAAGGCGCTGGCCGCGGTTGGATACGAGGATCTGCGTGCCGAACAGGCACAGCGGGTCGAGGACTTCAAGGCCGGCAAGACGCGGAAGCTTCTGGGGATTGGTCTGACGCATTTTACCGAGATCGTCGGGGCAGGGCCTGTGAAGAACTGCGATATTCTGGGCTTGGGGATGTTCGACAGCTGCGAAATCCGCATCCACCCGACCGGGTCAGCCATCGCGCGGCTGGGGACGATCTCACAGGGCCAGGGTCACGCCACGACCTTTGCCCAGATCATCGCCAGCGAGATCGGTCTTCCAGCCGACGACATCACGCTGGAGGAAGGAGACACCGACACCGCGCCCTATGGCTTGGGCACCTATGGTTCTCGGTCCACGCCGGTTGCGGGGGCTGCAACGGCCATGGCTGCACGCAAGATCCGCGCCAAGGCGCAGATGATCGCGGCCTACCTGCTTGAGGTTCACGACGACGATGTCGAATGGGACGTGGACCGGTTCGCGGTCAAAGGCGCGCCCGAGCGGTTCAAGACGATGAAAGAGATCGCCTTTGCCGCCTACAACCAGGCCATCCCGGGGTTGGAGCCGGGTCTGGAGGCCGTCAGCTACTATGACCCGCCCAACATGACCTATCCGTTCGGCGCCTATGTCTGTGTCATGGAGATTGATGTCGATACCGGCGAATGGGAAGTCCGGCAGTTCTATGCGCTGGACGATTGCGGAACCCGGATCAACCCGATGATCATCGAAGGTCAGGTTCATGGCGGTGTGACCGAGGCGCTGGCCATCGCGATGGGTCAAGAGATTTCCTATGATGAGATGGGCAACGTCAAGACCGGCACGCTGATGGACTTCTTCCTGCCAACCGCGTGGGAAACGCCCAACTATACGACCGATCACACGGTGACCCCCTCGCCGCATCATCCGATCGGCGCGAAGGGTGTCGGCGAAAGCCCGAATGTGGGTGGCGTGCCGGCGTTCTCGAATGCGGTGCACGATGCGTTCCGGCCGTTTGGCCTGGTTCAGAGCCACATGCCGCATGACCATTGGCGGATCTGGAAGATCGCCAACGGCTTGGGGATGCACGGGTAATCGGTTTCGGACCGGCTGGGCCCGGTCCGACCGAACGGAGGGGGTGCTGACCCTCTCCGACCCCCTCGGGATATTTTGGTCAAACGAAGATTGGACCCTGGTGTGACACTGAGTGACGTTCAGAACGGTTTGGCCCAGCAGGGCTATGTTGCCGACGACCGGTTGGCGATGGCGTTGCATTTGGCCCAGACCCTGGGACGACCGCTGCTGCTGGAGGGGCCGGCCGGTGTCGGCAAGACCGAAGTGGCCAAGGCGCTGGCGGCGTGGCGCGACGCCCGTTTGATCCGCTTGCAGTGTTACGAAGGGCTGGACGCCAGCCACGCGATCTATGAGTGGAACTACCAGCGGCAGCTGCTGGCCATCCGAGCCTCCGAGGCGCGTGGCGGAACCAGCGAGGCCCAGCTGTTTTCCGATGACTATCTGCTGAAGCGGCCGTTGTTGGAGGCGATCAGCGCCGATGATCCGCCCGTTTTGCTGATCGATGAGATTGACCGGGCCGATGAAGAATTTGAAGCCTATCTACTTGAAATCCTGTCGGACTTTCAGATCACGATCCCGGAACTGGGCACGATTTCTGCCAAAACGCGACCCGTCGTCATTCTAACTGCAAACGGCACGCGCGATCTTTCGGATGCGCTGCGGCGGCGGTGTCTGTACAGCTTTTTGAACTATCCGTCTGGCGAGACCGAAATGGCCATCCTGCGGGCACGGATGCCCGAAGTCGAAGGGCTGTTGGCGCGCCAGATCATCGGAGTGGTTCAGAACCTGCGCAAGGAAGATCTGGAAAAGACACCCGGCATTGCCGAGATGCTGGATTGGGCCGCGGCCCTGTCGGGTCTTGGCGTCAACGATCTGTCCCAATCACCCGAGGCCGTACAGGCCACACTGGTTTGTCTGCTGAAGACCGCTGCGGATTACGATGCCGTTCCACCCGAGGTGATGGATCGCCTGATCGGAAAGGTCGCGTGATGCAGGTGACACGGTTTCCAGCGCGGGCGAACGGATTGGCTGACCGGATGGCGGGATTCGTGGCGCATCTGCGCGGGAACGGTTTGCGGGTCGGACCGCGTGAGACCGGAGATGCGCTGGCCGCACTGGCCTCGGTCGAGGCCACCGATGTCGGGCAGGCGCGGGATGCCTTGTGTGCCCTGATGTCCGGGGATGCCGAGGATTGCCGGCGCTTTGACGATTTGTTCAATGCCTATTGGTTCAACGCGGGCAAGCAGCGGAGCGGTGTCGCACAGAACACCCATGTCAGGGTCCAGTCGGCCAATCCGATGATCTGGCAGACCGAAGATCGCGGAGACTCCGCTGACGCTTCCCCCGATGCGCAGGATGCCAGCACTCCGGGTTCCGGGGATGGACAGGCCGAAGGAATGGACGGGAAGCTGATCGCAACCCGGACCGACAACCTGTCGCGCCGGGATCTGCGCGAGTTGATGGACGAGCAATCCCTGCGCCGGGCCGAAGCCGCGGCCCTCGCCCTGGCGCGGGCGATCCGGGATCGACGTTCGCGCAGGCGCAAACAGGCGCGGCGGGGTCCGGCGCTGGACATGCGTCGCATCCAGCGGGCGAGCCTTGCGCGCGGGGGCGAGCCTTTGGAGCTGTTTCGCCGTGCCCGACCACCACGCCCGATGCGGATCGTCGCGCTGTGTGATGTCAGCGGGTCCATGACCGTCTATTCGCGTGTATTTCTGGCCTTTCTCAAGGGCCTTGTGGCCAGCGGAACGGATGCGGATGCCTATCTGTTTCACACGCGGTTGATGCGGGTCACCGATGCGTTGCGGGACCACGACACACTGCGCGCCGCTGGCCGGTTGTCGCTGATGGCCGAAGGTTTTGGCGGCGGCACGGACATCTCCGGCAGTCTCGAAGGATTTCTGGACGGATACGGCGCGCGAGCGCTGAATGGGCGCACCATCGTGCTGATCCTTTCGGATGGCTATTGCAGCTCTGACCCGCAGGCGCTGGGTGCGGCTTTGGCGAGGATCCGGCGCAAGGCGCGCCGGATCGTCTGGCTGAACCCTCTGAAAGGTTGGGAGAACTATCAGCCCGTCGCCGCCGCCATGCAGGCCGCCTTGCCCCATCTGGATGCGCACCTTCCGGCAAATACGCTCGACGCGCTGGCCGCGTTGGAGCCCGAGTTTCAAAAGTTGTGAGAGGAACCGACCATGCCTGGTTTCGACATTTTCGACACGATTGACCAGTTGCGCAGCAGCGGCGAAGCGTTCTGCGTCGCAACGGTGGTGCGGACGGCAGATGCGACCTCGGCCAAGGCGGGCGCCAAGGCGGCGATCACCCGGGACGGGAGGATCCTTGGCCATCTGGGTGGAGCCTGTGTCCAGCGGGCGGTGCGCGCCTCGGCACAGGAAGCGCTGGCCAGCGGTGCGTCGCGGATGATCCGCGTGAAACCCTCGGACAAGGTGGTGGCAATGACCGATCCGGATGGCGTTCAGACCTTCAAGAGTGGTTGCCCATCCGGCGGTACGGTCGATCTGCTGGTCGAACCCTATCAACACGCGCCCCGCCTGGTGATCTTTGGCGACACCCCGATTGCCCATGCGCTGGCGGACCATGCGGCATTGGCCGGGTTGCGCGTATTCGTTTCGTTTGAGACCAGCGACGCGGCTGCGCAATCATGTTTCGACCCAGACGACGTGGATGCGTTGGGGGTTGAGCCCCGCGATTTTGTCGTCGTCGCCTCGCAAGGCCGGAACGACAGGGCAGCGTTGGCCTCGGCGCTCGGTACGCCGGCAAGGCGGGTGTCGATGGTGGCCAGCCAGCGCAAGGCGAAGGTTCTGACGGACAGGTTGGTATTGCAGGGTATGGACACCGAGAAGGTTGCGCGCCTGAAGTCGCCTGCCGGCTTGGATATCGGGGCCATTGATCCGCACGAAATCGCCTTGTCGATCCTGGCCGAGATCGTGCGCTGGCGAAATGCGGACACTGCCGAGGAGACAACTCATGATGAAAAACTTGCGTAGCTGGGTGGCGCGGCTATGGCCGCCCCGACCCGCCCAAACCCCCGAGGATGCCGCGGAACAGGCGCTGCGCGTCTTTCCCAGATGTTGCTGAGCAGAGGAATACCCAATGGAACTGACTGACGAAATTCGCATTGCGGCCCCCCGGGACGCGGTTTATCGCGCGCTGAACGATCCCGAGGTTCTGCGTGAGTGCATCCCCGGCTGCGAAGAGCTGACCCAGACCGCCCCCAACGAGCTTGAGGCCAAGGTGGTGCTGAAAATCGGTCCGGTGAAAGCGCGGTTCGCTGGCGAGGTGACACTGGACCAGACCAACGCCCCCGACGGGTTTTCGCTGGTGGGCGAGGGCAAGGGCGGAGCCGCAGGCTTTGCCAAGGGTGGTGCGGACGTAACGCTGACCGAGGATGGTGACGAGACCGTTCTGACCTATACCGCCAAGGTTGATGTCGGGGGCAAGATCGCCCAGTTGGGCAGTCGTCTGATCGCCGGGACGGCCAAGAAGCTCTCGGGCAAGTTCTTCACCCGGTTCGGCGAGGTCGTTGCCGCGCAAACCGCTGCCTGAGGCAGGCGCCCGGCGCCGTTCCGGTTGACGAATTGCGTGAGGGGGGTATGCACCTGCATAGTGTTTGGTGCTGATGCAGCAGGAGACAGTGGTGCCCCCCACCTCGAAAATTGCCGAACTTGAGAATTGGCTGGCGATGAAGCCCGGTGACCTCAAGTCGATTCGTCAGCTGGTCACACGGCTGGAACATGCGCCCAAGGCTCCGGGTTCGGCTGGGCGTTTTTCTGCGGCACAAGCGGACATCGTTACCTCTCTGGGCGCCGATTGGCAGGCGGATCTTTTTGAGCCCGAGCACATGGTCAAACAGTACCGCGCATGGTTGGCTGCATTGCGAAGCCGCGGAGTTTCGCAAGCGGTGCCGATCGGGCAGGTCTTTTCCGGGCGCGTCCTCAAGGTACGCGGGCAGAACGCCTATTGCAGTGTTTTTCTGGACTTCTTCAAAGAGACCGGCGCCATCCCGGCGCTGTGCAATGACTGCTACAAAGTGCAGATTTTGCCGCATGACCTGCGTGCGATGTTCCAGACCTATGCCCTGCTGCTTAAGCTGGATCTACCCAATGACAACGCCCGCAAATGCATGATCGAGCTGCGCGACGGGATCAAATTTCCGTACAAGGGCTATATCTATTGCGACACCGTTGATGACGTGCGCGCCTGCCTGCAGGCGTTCCGCGATCTTCAGGCCAAGCAGGGGATTGAAGGAATCAGCAGCAAGATCTCGCACGGATGTTCGGAATACGGGCAGAAGTATCCGGCATTCAAATTTCCGGAAACCGATGACGCGCCCGAGTTCGTTCCCGATCCGCAATGGCCCGCTATCGAAAAGGCCTATTTCAGGTCGATCAAGCTTCCGGCACAGGCCCGGGACAGCAACACCCGTGAGCATGTGAGCCTGCGCGATGTCTTCGCCTTCTGCACATGGGTCAAATACGCCGAGCTGATCGGCGACCCGACCAGCAAGGCCTACGCGGCGCTGCGCGGACCGGACCTTCCCCAGCAATTCATCAAGCGGGTGCGGTCTCAGGCAAAGATCCGTCGCCGCGAGATGGAGGAATTGCAGAAGACGGAATGAGAGCCGACCACCCGTTCGAGGGTGGTTTGCGCGGTCGTCATATCTGTTCGGGGATATGGTGCCCAGGAGAGGACTCGAACCTCCACGTCCATACGGACACTAGCACCTGAAGCTAGCGCGTCTACCAATTCCGCCACCTGGGCAGGTGTCGTGGAGGGGCGTTTAAGCCTACTCGCCGAGGGCGTCAACAGGATTCGAACGGAATTTCGAAAGTTTTTTTTGAGCCACCTTCCCGCAGCGCGATCCCGCCGGTTCCGGCAGTGTTTTTTGCCTGATGCGCGGCGTTATTGCGCCTTGTTTGCCGGGCTTTGGAGCGGTAGATCGGAACAAGACCTACACAGCAGGAGCCCAACCATGTCCAAACTGGTCACGATTTACGGTGGATCGGGATTCGTCGGCCGCTACATCGCGCGACGCATGGCGAACGAAGGGTGGCGTGTACGGGTGGCGGTCCGCCGTCCGAACGAGGCGATCTTCGTCAAGACCTATGGCGTCGTGGGCCAGGTCGAGCCAATTCTGTGCAATATCCGCGATGATGCCTCGGTGGCCAGTGCGATGCATGGTGCCGATGCGGTCGTCAACTGTGTGGGCGTTCTGAACGAATTGGGCAAGAATGGATTTGGCGCCGTGCAAGCCGAAGGCGCGGGCCGCATCGCCCGTCTGGCGGCCGAGCAAGGCATTTCCCGCATGGTCCACATTTCGGCCATCGGTGCTGACGCGAATTCCGACAGCGAATACGCCCGCACCAAGGCCGCAGGTGAGGCTGCTGTGCTGACCCACATGCCCGATACCGTGATCCTGCGACCCTCGGTGATCTTCGGGACCGAAGATCAGTTCTTCAACCGTTTCGCCGGCATGACCCGTATCTCGCCCTTCCTTCCGATCTTTGGCGCCGACACCCGGTTCCAGCCGGTGTTTGTGGATGATGTGGCGCAGGCCGCGGTCAAAGGCGTGCTGGGTCAGGCCGCACCGGGCGTCTACGAATTGGGTGGGCCCGAGGCCAAGACCTTCCGCGAGCTGATGCAGCAGATGCTCGGGGTGATCCACCGCCGCCGCATCATCATCGGTCTGCCGTTCTGGGTTGGGCGGATCATGGCCGGGGTTCTGGACATGCTGAAATTCATCAGCTTCCAGCTGTTTCCGAACAACATTCTGACCCGCGACCAGTTGAAGAACCTGCGCCGTGACAATGTGGTGTCCGAAGGAGCGAAGGGTTTCGCCGATCTGGGGATCGAGCCTGCTTCGCTGGAATCGGTTCTGCCGGAATACCTGTGGAAATTCCGCCCGTCGGGTCAGTATGACGACATCCAGAACTCGGCCCGGAACCTGCGCATCTGATCAGCTGTAAGCGACAATCAGCAGGATCGTACCCAAGATCACGCGATAGATCACATATGGCGTGAAGCTGACGCTACGCAGCAGACGCATCATCAGGCTCAGCGCCAACAGGGCCGAAACAAAGGCGAACACGGCTGCAATAGCGCTGTCCTTGGCCAGCTGAGCGTTGGCCTGCCCGATCACGTCCAGCGACAGCAGCGCGCCCGAGGCGATGATTGTAGGGATCGACATCAGCATCGCGATGCGCGCGCCGTCCTCGCGGGTATACCCCAAGTGCCGCGCGCCAGTGATGCAGATCCCCGACCGCGAGGTGCCGGGAATCAGCGCCAGGACCTGCCACAGACCCAGAACAACCGCGTCCCGCAGCCCCCAATCGGCGGCCTCTTTGGTCTGGGGGCCCTTCTGGTCCATCCAATACAGCAGCAATCCAAAAACCAGCATCGCCCACCCGATCACCGCCACGGACCGCATCGCACTGCTGAGGCCGGTCAGGTGCAGGATGGCACCGACGATAACGGTCGGGATGGTGGCCACGATCAAGGCAAGGGCCAGTCGGGACTGTGGGGTGTCGATGCGCCCGCGCAAAGCACGTGGCAGGCCCGCTAGGGCCAGTTTCACGTCGCTCCAGAAATACAGAACCACCGCGCCCAATGTACCCACATGAACCGCGACGTCGATGGCCAGGCCCTGGTCTTCCATTCCGGTGAGGCTGGGCAGCAGGATCAGGTGGCCTGATGACGAAATCGGCAGAAACTCGGTGATCCCCTGGATGATCGCCACCAGAATCAGCTGAAAAAGACTCATCTGCCCGCCCGTGTTTGCGCCTGCGTTCTTTGCATTCAAGGCGTATAAGCGCGACCAGCAAAAAGAAAGCCAGGATTTAGGTCCGAAGTGGTCCTAAAAATGAACAGAAAGTCGCCGAAAGAGGTCGATCTTTCTGATTTTTTCCAATTTAGGTCAGTACAATTGACTTTTCATCCGAATTGGCTTCGCATAAAGAAATCCGACCAAGCCAATTCATGGAGTCTGACCGTGGCCAAGCAACCGATGCTGAAATTTGTGCAGATCGATCGTGACATGCCTGAAAAGCGCGCCGCAACCGATCGCAGAGCGGACTTTCATGAAATCTATGCCGAATACGCCGCCGAAAAAGCCGCCGAGCAGGCCAGCCGTTGCAGCCAATGCGGTGTGCCGTATTGTCAGTCGCACTGCCCGCTGCACAACAACATCCCGGACTGGCTGCGCCTGACCGCCACCGGACGGCTTGAAGAAGCCTATCAGACCAGCCAGGCCACCAATACCTTCCCCGAGATCTGCGGACGTATATGCCCGCAGGACCGACTGTGCGAAGGCAACTGCGTGATCGAGCAATCGGGCCATGGCACTGTCACCATCGGTGCGGTCGAGAAATACATCACCGACACCGCGTGGGAGGAAGGCTGGGTCAAACCTGTCGCTCCAACCGCCGAACGCCCCGAAAGCGTCGGCATCATCGGGGGCGGACCCGGTGGTCTGGCGGCGGCGGACATGCTGCGCCGGGCCGGGATCCAGGTCACGGTCTATGACCGCTATGACCGCGCGGGCGGCCTGCTGATGTACGGCATTCCGGGCTTCAAGCTGGAAAAGGACGTGGTTCAACGCCGCAACGACCTTCTGGCCGAGGGCGGCGTCACTTTTGAACTGAACTGTGACGTCGACGCTGCCAAGTTCGCCGAAATCCATGCAAAACATGACGCCGTGATCATTGCGACGGGTGTCTACAAGTCGCGGGATCTGTCCATGCCCGGCAGTGGCCTGCCCGGTATCGAAAAGGCGATCGATTTCCTGACTGCCTCGAACCGCAAAAGCTTTGGTGACGAGGTTCCCGAGTTTGACGATGGCCGCCTGAACGCCAAGGGCAAGAAGGTGGTCGTGATCGGTGGCGGTGATACGGCGATGGATTGCGTCCGAACCTCGATCCGCCAGGGCGCGACCTCGGTCAAATGCCTGTATCGCCGCGACCGGGCGAACATGCCTGGCTCGCAGCGCGAAACCCAGAACGCCGAAGAAGAGGGCGTGATCTTCGAATGGCTCAGCGCGCCCAAGGGGTTTGTTGGCGACGAGCGGGTCACCGGCGTGATGGTGCAGAAGATGCGCCTGGGCCAACCCGACGCCACCGGCCGCCAGGCCCCCGAAGTGATCGAAGGCGCGGATTACGTCGAAGAAGCCGATCTGGTCATCAAGGCGCTGGGCTTCGAGCCCGAGGACCTGCCCACCCTGTTCGGCCAGCCCGACCTGCCGGTGACCCGCTGGGGCACCATCAAGGCCGCGTTCGAAACCGGCGAGACCGAGATGGACGGCGTCTATGCCATCGGTGACATCGTGCGCGGCGCCTCGCTGGTGGTCTGGGCGATCCGCGACGGCCGCGACTGCGCGCAAGCCATCATCGACCGGTTCAACGGCAAGGCTGCGCTTGCCGCAGAATAACCTACAGCCCAGCGACAGGAGGGACAGGATGCCCGAATTGCAAGGCCAATGCATGTGCGGTGCGGTCACCGTGACCGCGACCCCCGCACGCGACGCGCTGGGCGCCTGCCATTGCGACATGTGCCGCCGCTGGACCAGCAGCGCGCTGGTCACCTTTCCGGCGCAGCCGGGCTATGCGGCGCTGGGGCCGGTCAAGACCTTCACCTCGTCCGATTGGGCCGAACGCGCCTTCTGCGAAGAGTGCGGCTCGGCCCTGTGGTACCGGATCACCCTGCCGGGCGAGATGCACGGCCAGACACAGATCGCGGCCGGCCTGTTCGACAACGCGGCCGGCAACACGCTCAAACTTGAACTCTACATCGACAAGAAGCCCGAGGGTTACGCGTTCGCAGGTGAACGCCGCCAGATGACCGAAGCCGAGGTCATGGCCATGTACGCCCCGTCGGAAGAAGGAGACAGCCAATGACGAAATATGATGCCGATTGGGTCCGGGCCGAGGAAGCCAAGCGCAAGTGGATGGCCGAAAATGGCCTGTATTCCGAGCAGGAAGAGCATTCCTCGTGCGGGGTCGGCCTGGTGGTTTCGGTTGACGGCAAGAAAAGCCGCAAGGTGGTCGAGGCCGGGATCAATGCGCTCAAGGCGATCTGGCACCGCGGCGCGGTGGAT
The DNA here is from genome assembly GCF_056537205.1 of Ruegeria sp. CG3. Taxonomy (NCBI): domain Bacteria; kingdom Pseudomonadati; phylum Pseudomonadota; class Alphaproteobacteria; order Rhodobacterales; family Roseobacteraceae; genus Ruegeria; species Ruegeria sp. CG3. The sequence continues at coordinate 23,083 of NZ_JBQFRC010000007.1, forward strand.
GCCGACGGCAAGACCGGCGACGGCGCGGGCATCCATGTGCAGATCCCGGCCCCCTTTTTCTATGACCAGATCCGCCGCACCGGGCACGAGCCCAAGATGGACGAGCTGATCGCCGTGGGGCAGGTGTTCCTGCCGCGCACCGATTTCGGCGCGCAGGAGCGCTGCCGGACCATCGTGGAAACCGAAGTTCTGCGGATGGGTTACTACATCTATGGCTGGCGCCATGTGCCGGTGGATGTCACCTGCCTGGGCGAAAAGGCCAACGCGACCCGGCCCGAGATCGAGCAGATCCTGATCTCGAATTCCAAGGGCGTTGACGAGGACACGTTCGAGCGCGAGCTGTACGTCATCCGCCGCCGGATCGAGAAAGCCGCTGCCGCCGCGGGGATTTCGGGTCTGTACCTGGCCTCGCTCAGCTGCCGGTCGATCATCTACAAGGGCATGATGCTGGCCGAGCAGGTCGCTGTGTTCTACCCCGACCTGATGGACGAGCGTTTCGAATCCGCCTTTGCGATCTATCACCAGCGCTATTCCACCAACACCTTCCCGCAATGGTGGCTGGCGCAGCCGTTCCGCATGCTGGCCCACAATGGCGAGATCAACACGCTGAAGGGCAACATCAACTGGATGAAAAGCCACGAGATCCGCATGGCCTCGGCGACCTTTGGCGACTATGCCGAAGACATCAAGCCGATCATTGCGGGCGGATCGTCGGATTCGGCGGCGCTGGATTCGGTGTTCGAGGTTCTGGTGCGCGCGGGCCGCTCGGCCCCGATGGCCAAGACGATGCTGGTGCCGGAAAGCTGGTCGAAACAGGCGGTGGAACTGCCGCAGTCCTGGCGCGACATGTATTCCTACTGCAACTCGGTGATGGAGCCGTGGGACGGCCCCGCCGCGCTGGCCATGACCGATGGCCGCTGGGTCTGCGCCGGGCTGGATCGCAACGGCCTGCGCCCGATGCGCTATGTCGTCACCGGCGACGGTCTGGTGATCGCCGGGTCCGAGGCGGGTATGGTCCCGATCAACGAGGCCAGCGTTAAGGAAAAAGGCGCGCTGGGTCCGGGCCAGATGCTGGCCGTCGACATGAAGAAGGGCAAGCTGTACCGCGACAAGCAGATCAAGGACAAGCTGGCCGCGGCCCTGCCGTTCGGCGAATGGGTCAGCAAGATCAACGATCTGGACGAAAAGCTGGCGAAGGTCGCCGAAAAGCCGCTGTTCACCGGTGAGGAACTGCGCAAGCGCCAGATCGCGGCGGGCTACACGGTCGAGGAACTGGAGCAGATCCTCGCACCGATGGCCGAGGATGGCAAAGAGGCGATCGCCTCGATGGGCGACGACACGCCCTCGGCGGTTCTGTCCAAACAGTACCGGCCGCTCAGCCATTTCTTCCGCCAGAACTTCAGCCAGGTGACCAACCCGCCGATCGACAGCCTGCGCGAATACCGCGTGATGTCGCTGAAGACGCGGTTCGGCAACCTCAAGAACGTGCTGGATGAAGACAGCAGCCAGACCGAGATCGTGGTGCTGGAAAGCCCCTTTGTCGGCAACGCCCAGTGGGAAGAACTGGTGGCGAATTTCGATGCGCCGCTGGCCGAGATCGACTGCACCTTCGAACCCGGCACCGGCGCGCTGAGCGCCGCGTTGGCCCGCATCCGCGCCGAGGCGGAGGAGGCCGTGCGTTCGGGCGCGGGTCACCTGGTGCTGACCGACCAGTATTCCGGCCCCGGCAAAGTGGCGATGCCGATGATCCTGGCCACCAGCGCGGTGCATTCGCACTTGATCCGTCAGGGCCTGCGGACCTTCTGCTCGCTCAACGTGCGCTCGGCGGAATGCATCGACCCGCATTATTTTGCGGTGCTGATCGGCTGTGGCGCGACCGTGGTGAACGCCTATCTGGCCGAGGATTCGTTGGCCGACCGGATCGAACGCGGGTTGCTGGAAGGCAGCCTGACTGAAAACGTCGCGCGCTATCGCGAGGCGATCGACCAGGGCCTGCTGAAGATCATGGCCAAGATGGGCATTTCGGTGATCTCGTCCTATCGCGGCGGTCTGAATTTCGAGGCCGTGGGCCTGAGCCGCGCCATGGTGGCCGAATACTTCCCCGGCATGACCAGCCGGATCTCGGGCATCGGCGTCACCGGCATTCAGTCCAAGGCCGAAGGAATCCACGCCAAAGGCTGGGAGAGTGGCCTGGATGTTCTGCCTATCGGTGGCTTCTACAAGGCCCGCAAATCGGGTGAGACCCATGCGTGGGAAGCGACCTCGATGCACATGATGCAGATGGCCTGCAACCGCGCCTCGTACGAGCTGTGGAAGCAGTACTCGGCCAAGATGCAGGCCAACCCGCCGATCCATCTGCGCGATCTGATGGATTTCAAACCGCTGGGCAAGCCGATCCCGATCGAGGAGGTCGAGTCGATCACCTCGATCCGCAAGCGGTTCGTCACGCCGGGCATGTCGCTGGGCGCGCTCAGCCCCGAGGCGCACAAGACGCTGAACGTGGCGATGAACCGGATCGGCGCGAAATCCGACTCGGGTGAAGGTGGGGAAGATCCCGCACACTTCGTGCCCGAGCCGAATGGCGACAACCCCTCAGCCAAGATCAAGCAGGTGGCCTCGGGCCGGTTCGGTGTGACCGCCGAATACCTCAACCAGTGCGAAGAGCTGGAAATCAAGGTGGCCCAAGGTGCCAAGCCCGGCGAGGGCGGCCAGCTGCCCGGCATGAAGGTCACCGATCTGATCGCGCGCCTGCGTCACTCGACCAAGGGCGTGACGCTGATCTCGCCGCCGCCGCACCACGACATCTACTCGATCGAGGATCTGGCGCAGCTGATCTATGACCTCAAGCAGATCAACCCGCGCGCCAAGGTGACGGTGAAACTGGTGGCGTCCTCGGGCGTGGGCACGATCGCCGCCGGGGTGGCCAAGGCAAAGGCCGACATCATCCTGATCTCGGGCCACAATGGCGGCACCGGGGCATCGCCCGCGACCAGCATCAAATATGCCGGCCTGCCGTGGGAAATGGGCCTGACCGAGGCGCATCAGGTTCTGGCGATGAACAACCTGCGCGACCGGGTGACCCTGCGCACCGATGGCGGGTTGCGCACCGGGCGCGATATCGTCATGGCCGCGATGATGGGGGCCGAGGAATACGGCATCGGCACCGCCGCCCTGATCGCGATGGGCTGCATCATGGTGCGCCAGTGCCAGTCGAACACCTGCCCGGTGGGCGTTTGTACGCAGGACGAGAGCCTGCGCGCCAAGTTCACCGGCAATGCCGACAAGGTGGTGAACCTGATCACCTTCTACGCACAAGAAGTGCGCGAGATCCTGGCCAGCCTCGGCGCACGGTCGGTCGACGAAATCATCGGCCGGGCCGATCTGCTGGCGCAGGTCAGCCGCGGTTCGGCGCATCTGGACGATCTGGACCTGAATCCGCTGCTGATCACCGTCGATGGCGCGCAAAACATCGTCTATGACCGTGACAAGCCGCGCAACGCGGTGCCCGATACGCTGGACTCTGAAATCGTGCGCGACGCGGCGCGGTTCCTGAAGGATGGCGAGAAGATGCAGCTGTCTTATGCTGTGCAGAACACGCACCGGACGGTCGGCACCCGCGTGTCCAGCCACATCGTGCAGAACTTTGGCATGCGCAACACGTTCCAGCCGGACCATCTGCATGTGAAACTGCAAGGCTCGGCCGGTCAGTCGTTGGGCGCCTTCGCTGCGCCGGGGCTCAAACTGGAAGTGTCGGGTGACGCCAACGACTATGTGGGCAAGGGCCTTTCGGGCGGCACCATCGTCGTGCGCCCTCCGCAGGTCAGCCCGTTGCAGGCCGACCGGAATACGATCATCGGCAACACGGTCCTGTACGGCGCGACCGACGGGTACCTGTTCGCGGCTGGCCGTGCTGGGGAACGCTTTGCCGTGCGCAACTCGGGTGCCACCGTGGTGGTCGAGGGCTGCGGCTCGAACGGATGTGAGTACATGACCGGCGGTGTTGCGGTGATTCTGGGTGACATCGGTGCGAACTTTGGCGCGGGGATGACGGGTGGCATGGCCTATCTGTACGACCCCGAAGGCAAGGCGCAGCTGCTGATGAACATGGAAACCCTGGTGACCTGCCCCGTAACGGTCGAGCATTGGGAGACCCAACTGAAGTCGCTGATCGAGCGTCACGCCGCGGAGACCGGCAGCCGCAAGGCCGCCGACATTTTGCAGCACTGGGATGTCGAGCTGTCGAACTTCCTGCAGGTCTGCCCGAAGGAAATGTTGAACAAACTCTGCTACCCGCTGAGCCACGAGGCAGCGGCGGTTCCGGCCGAGTAAGACCGCCTATGAAACCTGCCCTGCGTGTTTGAAAAGACACGCGGGGTTTTCGTTTTGTGCCCTCCCGATTCCGGATTTCTTGAAAAACCATTGCGTGTCGCTAGGCCTGTACACGGAAAGTTTGGAAATTTCGCCAATGCTTCCGCTTACCGCCAATTTCGCCAGGGAGTCGTCGCATGCCCACGACCTATCTTGACCAGTTCTTTGCCATGGATCCGGCCAGCCCGCCGGCAACGGGGACCCTTCTGACGGTTGAGAAGTACAATCTGGTCGACCAGAACGACGATGGTGATATCGACAGTTCCGACAATGACTCGGTCAACGGCATCGATGTCACCCGATCCTGGCCGGGCGATACGGTGACGATCAACGTGTCCGGTGTGGGGAACGTCACCTACACGGGAATCACCTTCTATCTGGCTGATGGCAGTCGGGTATTCACCCCGACGGACGGTCAGGTGCTGCAAGAGGGAACGCTTGTCTCGACGACTTTCGTCAATACCCAAGGCCCTCTGGTGGTTCCGGGCGAGCTTGGGCCGCCGTGTTTTACCGCCGGAACGATGATAAAGACACCCGATGGATTGCGCCGCGTCGAGGATCTGCAGCCCGGTGACCTGGTCACGACGGTCGACAATGGCGCGCAGGCTCTCATCTGGGTCGGCAGAACCACCGTCGCGGCCGAGGGCAACGCCGCACCGATCCGCTTTGCCGAAGGGGTTTTGGGACTGGACCGTGACACTCTGTTCTCGCCCCAGCACCGGATGCTGATCGACGATTGGCGCGCGGCTTATTTCTACGGCCACCCCGAGGTTTTGGTTCCCGCACATTCCCTGGTCAACGGCACGACGGTGACGCGGGTCGAAGGTGGAGAGATCGAGTATTTCCACCTGTTGTTCGACCAACACGAGATCGTCATCGCCAACGGCGCCAAAAGCGAAAGCTACTATCCCGGCCACGCCGTCACGCAGTCTGACCGGGAAACACAGGCCGAGCTGTTGCGACTGTTCCCGCAGTTGGCAGCGGTGGAAGATGGTGGTCCGAAAACCGCCCGTCCGGTGGTGCGCCCGCGCGAAGGGCGGCTGATCGCGTCATAATTCCGTTCCAAATACCGGTGCTGCGGCGTATAGCAGGAACATGGCGAAGAAAGCAGCGCGCAAATCCCGCGGTAAGTCCAAAAAGGCAACCCGGTCTCGGAAAACGGAAACGCTCATCGTTCGGATTCGGCGGTGGGTACTGCGTGTCATCGGTGCTCTGGCCGCGGCGTTCGTGGCGCTTGTTTTGCTCTACACCGTGGTCAACCCGCCGATCACCCATACGATCTGGTCCGAGTGGCGCCGCCTGGGCAAGGTGGACCGGGAATGGGTCGCGATCGAGGATATGTCTCCGGTCATGGCCCGGTCGGTCGTTGCGGCCGAGGATGCGAATTTCTGCCTGCATTGGGGCTTTGACGTGAACGCGATCCGCGATGCGCTTGAAGATGGTGGCAACCGCGGGGCGTCGACCATTTCTCAGCAGGTGGTCAAGAATGTCTTTCTGTGGCAGGGGCGCAGTTGGGTGCGTAAGGCGCTTGAGACCTCCATGACCCCGGTCGTCGAAATCTTCTGGAGCAAGAAGCGCATTCTCGAGGTGTATTTGAACGTGGCGGAGACCGGTGAGGGCCTGTTCGGGATCGAGGCGGCCGCCCGCAAGAATTTTGGAGTCAGTTCCGCCCAACTCAGCCCGGTGCAGGCGGCGCGGCTGGCGGCAATCCTTCCGTCACCGCGAAATCGTTCGGTCACGGACCCGTCGGTTTACACCCGCAGACGAGCCGCCGCGATCCGCGATGGAGCGGCCACCATCCGCGCAGATGGTCGCGCAGATTGCTTCGAGGATTGAAACTTCTGCCCGTCAGCGGCTATTGCTGAGCGGTACTCAATTGGTTCGAATGGATCCACATGGCGCGTTTGTTTCACGTTCCCCTGTCCCCCTTTTGTCGAAAAGTCCGCCTGTCACTGGCGGAAAAGAAGATCGAAGTCGAATTGGTCGAGGAAAAGTACTGGGAAAAATCCCCGGACTTCTTGCGCAGAAACCCTGCGGCCAAGGTCCCGGTTCTGCGGCTGGATGGCCGGGTGATGTCAGAAAGCGCAGCGATCTGCGAATACATCGAAGAGACGCGGCCGGAACCCGCATTGATGCCGAAAACTCCGGAAGCCCGGTTTGAGGTGCGCCGACTGGTCAGTTGGTTTGATGACAAATTCCACCACGAGGTGACATCCAAGCTGCTGTACGAGCGAGTGAACAAGAAAGTGACCGGTCAGGGCTATCCCGACAGCAAGAACGTCAAGGAAGGCGCGCGGGCGATCAAATTCCACCTGGATTACATGGCCTGGCTGCTGGATCAGCGGCGCTGGCTGGCCGGAGATCAGATGACATTGGCCGATTTCGCGGCTGCCGCGCATCTGTCGGCGCTGGACTATATTTCGGACGTGGACTGGAATCGCAGCCAGGTGGTCAAGGACTGGTACGCCAAGATCAAGTCGCGCCCGGCCTTCCGGTCGATCCTGGCGGATCAGGTGCCGGGCTTCCGCCCGCCCGCCCATTACGCCGACCTGGATTTCTGATAGGTTGGGGCAGGGGGCTGTCTGCCCCCTCTTGGCCCGTTGGGCCAATTCACCCCAGAGGATATTTTGGGCCAGATGAACAGCGCGACGGCATTGAAGGACAGGTTGGTGGCGCAGGCCCGGGCCGAGGGGTTCGTGTCGTGCCGGATCTGCCGACCCTGGGACGTGCCCGAGGTGCCTGCGCGGTTGGCCGCCTTTCTGGCGGCGGATTATCACGGGCAGATGGGTTGGATGGCCGAGCGGGCCCATTGGCGGGGCGATCCGGCGCAGCTGTGGCCCGAGGCGCGCTCGGTCATCATGCTGGCCGAGAGTTACACGCCGGATCATGATCCGACCGAGGTTCTGGGGCGACCCGATCGCGGGGCGATCTCGGTCTATGCGCAGAACAGGGATTACCACGATCTGGTCAAGAAGCGGCTGAAGCGGCTGGCCCGGTGGCTGATTGCCGAGGCCGGGGGCGAGGTGAAGGTGTTCGTCGATACCGCGCCGGTGCCCGAGAAAGCACTGGGCCATGCGGCCGGGTTGGGGTGGCAGGGCAAACATACCAATCTGGTCAGCCGGGATTGGGGCAATTGGGCCTTTTTAGGGTCTGTTTTCACTACTCTGAACCTGCCAGCGGATCCTCCGGAAGTGGATTATTGCGGGTCGTGCCGGGCCTGTCTGGATGCCTGCCCTACGGATGCCTTCCCGGCGCCCTATCAGCTGGATGCGCGGCGTTGCATTTCCTATCTGACCATCGAGCACAAGGGGCCGGTGGATCAGGAGTTGCGCGGCAAGCTGGGCAACCGCATCTATGGTTGTGATGATTGTCTGGCCGCCTGCCCGTGGAACAAGTTCGCGGTGGCGGCCAGCGACATCCGCTATGCCGCGCGCCAAGACCTGATGGCGCCGCCGCTGGCGGAACTGGCCGGGTTGGACGATGCGGCGTTCCGGGCCAGGTTCTCGGGCTCACCGATCAAGCGGATCGGGCGCGACCGGTTCGTGCGCAACGTTCTTTATGCCATCGGCAATTCCGGGTCGGCGGAGTTGATTCCGGTCGCACAGGCGCTGACCGAGGATCCCGATCCGACGGTGGCGGACGCGGCGCGCTGGGCGGTCGAACAACTGTCGTGAATGCCGCAAACAGGCTGGACGCGTCGGTTCAAACCGCTACACCCGTGACTGCGAACAGGATGGAGACCCCGATGGCGTTGGCTTTGGGCGTGGATACCGGTGGAACCTATACCGATGCGGTGCTGATCCGGGACGAGGAAGAGGTGATCGCCTCGGCCAAGTCCCTGACCACGCGCGAAGATCTGGCGATCGGCGTCGGGCGGGCGATCCGGGCGGTGCTGGACCAGGCGCAGGTCGCACCCGGCCAGGTCTCGATGGCGTCGCTGTCGACGACGCTGGCCACGAACGCGCTGGTCGAGGGGCAGGGCGGGCGCGTTGCGCTGATCTATGTCGGATTTCGGGACGGCGATCTGGACAGGCATGGGCTGCGCGATGCGCTGAAGGGTGACCCGGCGCTGGTGATCGCGGGCGGGCACAGCCATGCCGGGGCCGAGGCCGCGCCGTTGGATACAGGGGCGTTGACCGAATTTCTGGACCAGCAGTCCGGGATTTCCGGGTTCGCGGTCGCAGCCCAGTTTGCCACGCGCAACCCCGCGCACGAGCTTGAGGTTGCGCGGATCATCGCCGCAAAGACCGGCGCGCCGGTGACCTGCTCGCATCAGTTGTCGGCCAAGCTGAACGGGCCGAAACGTGCGGTGACGGCGGTGCTGAATGCACGTCTGATCGGAATGATCGACCGTCTGATCGGCCGGGCGCAGGATGTGTTGCTCGAGCTGGGCATCGACGCGCCGATGATGGTGGTGCGTGGGGATGGCGCCTTGATGAGCGCAGAGCAGGCGCGGGAGAGGCCAATCGAAACGATTCTCAGCGGTCCGGCGGCCTCGATCGTGGGGGCGCGCTGGCTGACCGGAGTACAGGATGCGCTGGTTTCGGATATCGGAGGGACGACGACTGATGTGGCGCTGATCCGCGATGGAAAACCGGCGATCGACCCGGCGGGCGCCCGGGTCGGCGGGTTCCGCACCATGGTCGAGGCGGTGGCGATGCGCACCCATGGTCTGGGCGGTGACAGCCAGGTGCATGTGGTGACCGAGGGCCTGCGCGGCGGCGTTTTCCTGGGTCCGCGCCGGGTGCTGCCGGTGTCGCTGATCGCGGCTGAGGCGGCCGAGGTGGTCCATGCCGCGCTGGACGAGCAGTTGCGCGCGACCACGGTGGGCGAGCACGACACCCGTTTCGCGCGCCGTGTGTCCGGCATCCACGCCGAGGGTCTGGGACCGCGCGAGGCGGGGCTGCTGGAGCGGCTGGGGGACAAGGTTCTGCCCCTGAGCGCCCTGTTGCGCACGCGGATGGAAAACGGTGCTCTGACCCGGCTGGTGGATCGCGGGATCGTTCAGGTTTCGGGGGTGACGCCGTCGGATGCCAGCCACGTTCTTGGGCGCCTGTCCGATTGGGATGCCGATGCCGCGCGCAAGGCGCTGGAGTTGATTGCGCGCCGACGTGTGGGGTCGGGCGACCGGCTGGCCGGCTCGGCCGATGAACTGGCCGGGATGATCGTGGATCAGTTGACCGAACAGACCGTTTTGACCTTGTTAGAGACCGCTTTTGCAGAAGAAGCCGAGGCGTTCGGCCTGCCGCCCGAGGATCTGGCGCGCCATGTTCTGACGCGGCGGGGCTTGCGCGGGCATCGCGGTTTGCTGGCGCTGGACACGAAGCTGAACGTGGATGTGGTCGGGCTGGGGGCCTCGGCGCCAAGCTATTACCCGGCGGTCGGTGAGCGGCTGCGCTGTACCATGGTGCTGCCCGACCATGCCGGGGTGGCCAACGCGATCGGGGCCGTCGTGGGGCGGCTGACCATGCGCCGGGCGGGCACGGTGACCGCCCCGTCCGAAGGCCGGTACCGCGTGCATCTGAACGACGGGCCGCAGGATTTCCCCGAACCCGAACCCGCGCTGGCCCTGCTGGAGGCCGAACTGCGGCGCGAGACCGAAAGCGCCGTGCGCGAGGCCGGGGCCGAGGATATCCGCGTGATCGTCAACCGCGACATCCGCACCGCCCGGATCGAAGGCAAGGATGTCTTCGTCGAGGCGATGCTGACCGTCGAAGCCAGCGGCCGCCCGCGGGTGGCCGTCGGCTGAATGTTATTCGGCAGCGCTGCTGCGTTTGGGCAGAACCCAGTCCGGGCGCGGGAAGTGGCAGGTATAGCCGTTGGGGATACGCTGAAGGTAGTCCTGATGCTCGGGCTCGGCCTCCCAGAAATCGCCGACGGGTTCGACCTCGGTCACGACCTTGCCGGGCCACAGCCCGCTGGCATCCACATCGGCGATCGTGTCCAGCGCGATCTGTTTCTGGGTCTCGTCGCAGTAATAGATGGCCGAGCGATAGCTCATTCCGATGTCATTGCCCTGACGGTTCACGGTGGTCGGGTCGTGGATCTGGAAGAAGAACTCGAGCAGATCGCGATAGGTGATCTGCGCGGGGTCGAACCAGATCTCGATCCCTTCGGCATGGGTGCCGTGGTTGCGATAGGTCGCGTTGGGCACGTCGCCGCCGGTATATCCGACGCGGGTGCGCAGAACGCCGGGCAGCTTGCGGATCAGGTCCTGCATGCCCCAGAAGCAGCCTCCGGCCAGAACGGCGCGTTGTTCGGTCATTTCGGGTCCTCCACTTGATCGAGGTATTCGCCATAGCCCTCGGCCTCCATGTCGTCACGATGGATGAACCGCAGCGCGGCGGAGTTGATGCAATAGCGTAGCCCACCCTGATCCAGCGGACCATCGGGAAACACATGGCCCAGGTGGCTGTCGCCGTGTTTCGAGCGGACCTCGGTCCGGATCATGCCCAGCGAGCGGTCCTCAAGCTCGGTAACGTGGTCATGCGCGATGGGCTTGGTGAAACTGGGCCAGCCGCAGCCCGATTCGTATTTGTGGGTCGAGGCGAACAGCGGCTCGCCTGATACGATATCCACGTAGATGCCGGGTTCGGTGTTGTGCAGGTATTTGCCGGTGCCGGGGCGTTCGGTCCCGTTGCGTTGGGTGACGTGGAACTCCTCGGGCGACAGGGCCGCGACAACCGATGGATCTTTGGTATATTTGGGCATTGGTCCTCCGGCGTTGTGGTCTTTGGTCAGATAATTGGGGCGCGCCGCGACAAAAGCAAAGCCCTGTTTCACCCGGCTCGCGCGATCGTGCGGGTGATCTGCCGCCGTGCTTCGCGCGTATCAGTATCAAAGAGGAGGTCACGCCATGTTCAGAATGTTGCTGTTGTCTGCCTTGCTGTTGATCGGTCGAACGGTGCAAGGCGCACCGGTGTCCGGAGAGTTCCCTTCAATCGATGGCGGCACGCTGTCGCTGTCGGACTGGCGCGGCCAGCCGGTTCTGGTGGTCAACACGGCCTCGCAATGCGGGTTTACCGGGCAGTATTCCGGGCTGCAAAAGCTGCAGGACACTTATGGACCCAAGGGTTTGGTGGTTCTGGCGGTCCCGTCGGATTCCTTCAACCAGGAACTGGAAACCGCCAGCGAGGTAAAGGAGTTCTGCGAGTTGAACTATGACCTGACCCTGCCCATGACCGACATCACCCCCGTGACCGGCCCTCAGGCCCACCCGTTCTACAAGGCGGTCGCGGCCGAATCCGGGTTTGTGCCCAACTGGAATTTCAACAAGATCCTGCTGAGCCCCGAAGGCGAGGTCGTGGCGACCTTCGGATCGACGACCCGGCCGGATTCCCGCAAGCTGCGCCGTCAGGTCGAGGCCCTGCTGCGCTGAACCGGCTGGCGTGACAACTGCACGGCCAGAATGCCCAGCGTGGTGACCGCAACGCCGACGGCATCCATTGCGCCCAACCGCTCACCCAGCAGAATCGCGGCGATCGTGACCCCGAACACCGGGTTGAGGAAATGGAAGGTCGCCGCGCGGATCGGCCCGATCCGGTTGAGCAGCAGGAACCAGATCAGAGTGGCCAGCAGGCCGGGGAACAGGGTCGTGTAGGTGAAGGCCAACGCCAGCGGCCAGGTTGGACGGACATAGATCGTCTCGAACAACGGGGCGGCGACGAACAGAACCGCCGACCCGACGAACATCTGCAAACCGACGACCATCATGAAATTCCCGCCCGAGGTCGCGCCGCGCACGGCCAGCGTGGCGAAGGTCAGCGCCAGCGCGCCCAACCCGCAGAGAGCAACTCCAAACAGGTCGATCCCGGCGCTGATCCGGCTGCTCATGATCAAGGCCACGCCGGCGAACCCGGCCAGCAGACCCAGAACACCCAGCGGGCGTAACCGTTCCCCGAACAGCAGCCAACCGGCCAGCGCCACCAAGAGCGGCATGGTCGAGGCGATGATCGCCGCGACCGAGGCCTCGACCGTTTGCATTGCATAGAAATTCAGACCCAAATACAGGGCATTCTGGCAGATTCCGAACAGGATGGTCGCGTACCATTGCGACCGCGTCAGGCGCCAGCTCTGGCCCATGGCCCGGGCGATTGCGACACCCAGGATGCCGGAAATCAGGAAGCGAACCGCCAGTGAAAACAGCGGCGAGGCATCCGCGACGATGATCCGCGCCGACGTGAAGGCCGACGACCAGATGAAGGCAAAGGCCAGCCCCATGGCGATGGCGCGCAGATCCATGACCGCTCCTGTTTGAACGTGCGGCGACTGTTTCCGATTTTCCCGCAGGCCACAAGCGCCCGAGCGTCAAAAAAGACACATGGTGCACGCAAGTTTTCCCTAGATGTCGGTTTTATTGATTGACTAGCCAATTAAAGATATCCGCTCGGTGATCTGACATCTAAAGGGAGGTTTGTCGGTGCTACTGGAATACATCCTGTCATTCGGGGTCCTGCTTGCTCTTGGGCTGGTAGCGTTCTTCGTCGTGAAATGGTGGAACCTGCGGTGCGTGGGCGTAACACCTGTTCATCTGTTCACTTTCATCGCGATCCTGTTCACATCCGGCCTGGATGTCGGGCTGATCATGTTCCCGCTGACCGAATTCGGCGGCTATGCCGAAGATCCAGCCTATGCCTTCGCAAACCCGCTGGCGATTGAGTTCGGGTTCTGGGGTTTTCTGATCTGGGCCTTCTATTTCCTGACGGCCTTCTATTTCTGCGTCATCGAACCCCGAGTGCAGTTCTTTGAAATCCCGGTGGTCAAGCTGATCAACAATGTGGTGATCATCGGGACCTGCGCTTTCACCGCCAGCCTGTTCCTGATCTACCTGCCCGGATACCTGCCCGAAGTTGGTGATGGCGAGTCCGTAGTGACCACGTTTTACATCATCGTGTTTGTCGTCATTCTGGCCGCGGCCTATTCCTCGACTGACCTGAAATACGTGCGGATTCTTTCTGTCGGCTCGACGTTTCTGTTCCTGGCACTGATCCTTGGCATGTGGGCCGCGGCCGGTATGGGCCTTGCGGGTTTCGTGGAAACCAGCAGCAATATCGGGGCGTATTTCGCCAATATCCACAAGTTCGTACTGCCTCTGACCGACTATCACGCCTTCTACCTGTTCTGGTGGTTTGCCTGGTCGATCATGATCGGTCAGTTCACCTCGCGCTTTGTCGGAGGGCTGACCACTTGGCAATTGCTGGCGGCGCTGCTGATCTTTCCGTCGATCCCCTTGGCGATCTGGTTCAGCGTGCTTTACTACTATCACCTGAACGGCATCAGCACGGCAGGCATCACCAACATCGCGATGGTGATCGTCGGCGTGACCTTCGTGATCAACTCACTGGACTCGCTCATCAGGCTCTATACCGACAACCTGAACATGACGGTCGAACGCTTCGGCAAGACGGCCTATGTTGCCGGAAACGTGGTGCTTCTGTTTGTGCTGACGCTTCTGTTCCAGAGCCAGTGGCTGCAGATTCAGTGGATCGGCGCCGTTGTGGTTGGCCTCTACCTCGCCTGCGTGATCTATATCCTGATCGCCAAGCGCAAAGAGGTGATGAGCATCGACTCGATGCCCGAAGATCGGGATCTGGATTTCCACAAGGTCGAGACTGTTCACTGACCTCGGCACACGACAACACCGGGTCTGGTCGAACGGGCCCGGTAAACAAATACCAAAGAAAAAGGGCCGCGATTTCGCGGCCCTTGATCGTTTTCCCTAAGGCGCGGATCAGCTGTTGACGCTGTCCTTCAGGGCCTTGGCGATGGTCATCTTCACAACCTTGTCGGCTTCTTTGGTGAAGGTCTCACCAGTGGCCGGGTTGCGAACCTGACGCTCGGGGCGCTCGCGGCAGTAGATCTTGCCGACGCCCGGCAGGGTCACGGCGCCACCGGCCGAAACTTCGCGGGTGATCAGGCCAGTGATCGCCTCCAGCGCCGCGTTCGCGGATTTCTTGTCGGTTCCCATTTCCTCAGCGAGAGCAGCAACCAGCTGAGTCTTCGTCATAGGCTTTGCCATTTCTTGGTCTCCTTAACGTGCCCGATCTATTGGGCCTCACCGCGTAACTGTAACGGGATATTGTGGGCGAACACAACGAATAGTAGCACCGAAACCCCAAAAAATATGGGGATTTCGTTGCTTTTTTGCGTCAGAGGAAGGCCGTTTCGTCGAACGAGCGCAATTTCCGGCTGTGCAAACGTTCCAGCGGCATGCCTCGCAGGTGTTCCATCGCGCGGATTCCGATCGCCAGATGGCGGCTGACCTGGGTTGTATAGAACTCGGACGCCATGCCGGGCAACTTCAATTCTCCATGCAGGGGCTTGTCGGACACGCACAGCAAAGTGCCGTAGGGCACGCGGAAGCGATAGCCGTTTGCGGCGATCGTGGCGCTTTCCATATCCAACGCGATGGCGCGCGACTGGCTGAGGCGCTGCACCGGGCCGGATTGGTCGCGCAGTTCCCAGTTGCGGTTGTCGACCGAGGCCACCGTGCCGGTGCGCATAATCCGCTTCAGCTCATAGCCTTCCAGCTCGGTCACTTCGGCCACGGCGCGTTCCAGCGCAACCTGAACTTCGGCCAGCGGCGGGATCGGCACCCAGACGGGCAGATCGTCGTCCAGCACCTTGTCTTCGCGCAGATAGGCATGGGCCAGCACGAAGTCCCCCAGAGCCTGCGTGTTGCGCAGCCCCGCGCAGTGGCCGACCATCAGCCAGGCATGTGGGCGCAGCACCGCGATGTGATCGGTGGCGGTTTTGGCGTTGGATGGCCCGACGCCGATATTGACCAGCGTGATCCCCGACCCGTCGGCGCGTTTCAGGTGATAGGTCGGCATCTGCGGCAGTTTCAGCGGCTGTTGCAGCGGCGCGTCGGGGTCGGTGATTTCGACATTCCCGGTCGAGACGAAACTGGTATAGCCGCTGTCGGGGTCGGCCAGTTGCGCGCGCGCATAGTTCTCGAATTCCGAGACGTAGAACTGGTAGTTGGTGAACAGAACGTGGTTCTGGAAATGGTCCGGGTCGGTGGCGGTATAGTGGGCCAGCCGGGCCAGAGAATAGTCGATGCGCTGGGCGGTGAACAAGGCCAGTGGGCCGACGCCATCCTGCGGTTCGTGCACACCGTTGACAATGTCGTCATTGGTGGTGGTCAGATCGGGCACGTCGAACACGTCGCGCAGGGTGAACCCTGCAGCACCCTGATGAGGGACCACCAGATCGGGGTTGCCGGCCACGGCGAAATGCACCGGCATCGGCGTGGTCGAGGGGCCGATGGTCACCGGCTGGTTATGGTTCTTGATCAGCAGCGCGATCTGCTGCGTGAGGTAGGACCGGAACAGATCCGGCCGGGTCACGGTAGTAGCATGTACCCCGGGCTCGGACACGTGACCAAAGCTCAGGCGGCTGTCCACATGCGCGTAAGACGCCGTACGGATACGAATTTCCGGGTAATAGGCTCTGTAACGGACCTTGGGCGTGCCGCTTTCCATGGCCTCGGCAAAGCTGTCGCACAGAAAGGCGGTGGCCTCGTTGTACAGCTCTTCCAGCCGGGCAACGGCCGCGGCGGCATCGGTGAAAATCTCGGGGTCCCGTGGGTCGGGCGTTGTTATTTTTGTCATGCGAGGGGTTCCAGAAGGTCAATTTTTTCGAATGTGCGGACATCCACCAGTCCCAGATCGGATATCCGCAGTTCGGGGATGACGACAAGGGCCAGCAGCGAGTGCTGCATGTAGGCGTTGTTCAACTGACAGCCGCAGGCCTGCATCGCCTCGACCATCTTCTGCGCCTTGGCCGCGACGTCGGAGGCCGGGCTGTCGGACATCAGGCCGGCGATGGGCAGTTCGACCAGCGCCAGTTCTTCGCCATCACGGAAGATGGTGATGCCGCCGCCTACTTCGGCCAGGCGATTGGCGGCCAGCGCCATCTGATCGCGGTCGGTGCCGACCACGATCATGTGGTGGCTGTCATGCGCCACGGTCGAGGCCATGGCCATCCGGCCCTGATAGCCAAAGCCAGACACGAAGGCGTTGGTCACGCCTCCCGTGGCCCGGTGCCGCTCGACCAGCGCGATCTGGCAGACATCGCCTTCGCCCTCGACCAGCCCGCCGATGATCGGCAGCTCGGCCTTCAGCGCCTGGGTGGGGGCTTGGTTCTCGACCACGCCGATCACATTGGCACGCACGCGGTTTGCGCCTTCGGGCGCGGTGATCTCGAAATCGGCAGCGGTCAGGGCATGGCCCAGATGCACCGTGTTGCGTGCCCGGTCAGGCCAGTCGAAATGCGGGCAATCCACCGTGATCGCGCCGTTCTCGGCCACCACCTGCCCGCGCGCGATGACCATCTCGATCGGCAAGTCGGTCAGGTCCGAGCTGAGGATCACGTCCGCCCGGCGGCCCGGCGTGATCGAGCCGATCTCGCGTTCCAGCCCGAAATGGGTGGCGGTGTTGATCGTGGCCATCTGCAACGCGATCAACGGGTCGCAGCCACAGGCGATGGCATGGCGCACGACGCGGTTCATGTGGCCCTCGTTCACCAACGTGCCCGAGTGGCAGTCATCGGTGCACAGGATGAAGTTGCGCGGGTCCAGCCCCTTTTCGGTGACGGCGGTGATTTGGCTTTCCACGTCATACCAGGCCGAGCCCAGCCGCATCATCGACCGCATCCCCTGCCGCACGCGGGCAATGGCGTCGGCTTCGCAGGTGCCTTCGTGGTCATCCGCCGGGCCGCCGGCGACATAGGCTGCAAAATCAGGCCCTAAATAAGGGGATGCATAGTGTCCGCCCACCGTCTTTCCCGCGCGCTGGGTGGCGGCGATTTCGGCCAGCATCTTGGGATCGGAGTTGATCACACCGGGAAAGTTCATCATCTCGCCCAGCCCGATGATGCCGGGCCAGGTCATCGCCTCGGCCACGTCTTCGGCGGTGATCTCGTAGCCCGTGGTTTCCAGCCCGGGCGCCGAGGGCGCGCAGGACGGCATCTGGGTGAAGATGTTGACCGGCTGCATCAGCGCCTCGTCATGCATCATCCGCACGCCGTCCAACCCCAGGACATTGGCGATTTCATGCGGGTCGGTGAACATCGACGTGGTGCCATGCGGGATCACCGCGCGGGCGAACTCGGCCGGGGTCAGCATGCCGGATTCGATGTGCATATGCGCGTCGCACAGGCCGGGGATCATGTAGCGGCCCTTGGCCTCGATGATCTGTGTGTCGGGCCCGATGCAGTGGCTGGCGTCGGGGCCGACATAGGCCACGCGTCCGGCGGCGATGGCGATGGAGTGATCGGGCAGCGCCTCGCGGCTGTGCACGTTGATCCAGATCCCGCCGCGAATGACCATGTCGGCGGCTTCGCGGCCAGCGGCAACGGCGATCAGGCGGGGGGCGACGTCGGGCCAAGAGGGGAAGGGTGCGTATTCCATGGCACAACTTTCCCGAATGCATCGGAAGGTGCAACCCCTGCCGTGCCACCTTCATGAAACCGTCATCCGACCGGGCGCGGGGCAGCAAATGCTTGATCCGCGCTGCGATGCGGGGTCTGGTAGCGACATGGATTACGAAACCATAGATGCGGACAGTTTCGGCCGCAGCCTGCGCGGGATCGGGCTGAACCTGCTGGTGCGCGACGTGCGGGCGGAATGCGCTTTTTTGGAGACTGTTTTTGGCCTGAAATCCCATCAGGTGACGACGGATTTTGCCATCGTCACCTATGGCGATCAGGTGTTTCAGCTGCATTCGGACGGCACCTATCATTCCAACCCGCTGCTGGGGCTGGTTCCCGAAACGCCCCCACGCGGTGGCGGGATCGAGATTCACCTGTACGACACCGACCCGGACGAGGCGGCGGAGCGCGCCAGGTCCGCAGGCGCGGTCGTGCTGCAGGAGCCGACCGACAAGCCCCATGGCCTGCGCGAGACCTATATTTTGTGCGAGAACGGCTATGCCTGGGTTGCCAGCTGCCCCAAAGACGGCTGAAAGTCAGGCGCGGTGTTGCTCGGCCGCGATTTCCGCCCTGATCCACTCGGCAAAGGCCACGGCACCCGGGGTCTCCTCGGCCTGGGGCGACAGCAGCAGGTAATAGGCTTCGGGCATCGGCGCGCGATGCTCGAACGGCGCGATCAGACGGCCTTCGTCCAGCAGGCGTTTTGCGATCGTGTCATGGGCCAGACACAGCCCGCCGCCGGCCATCGCAACGGACAGGCCGACCATATAGGTCGTGGCATAGGCAATCGGCGGATTGCCCCAGTTTAGACCCTGATCTTCGGCCCAGCTGGCCCAGTTCGACAGCAGATTCGAACAATCGTACAACGGCTGTTGTTGAAGGGTTTCCAGCGTCACCGGATAGTCTGGGGCGCAGACGGGGTAGTAGTGATCGCTGCGCAAAAGCTCGGTGCGGACCGTGTCGGCCGGGCGCAGGGAATAGCGGATCTCGACCGCCGCGCCTTCGGCCATCTCGCGCGGCTCCCACAACTCGGTGAAGATGTTCAGGTGGACATCGGGGTGCAGCGCGCGGAAGGCGGGCAGGCGCCGGGCCAGCCAGTTCACCGAAAAGGTGATGTTGCACTGCACCTGAACGGTGTTTTCCTGCTGCCCGGTCACGGCCTGGGTGCCACGCACCAACGTCCGGAACGCCTCGCGTACCACGGGCAGATAGGTGATTCCGGCCTCGGTCAGTTCCAATGCGCGGGGGCGCCGGTGAAACAGGGGCTGGCCCAGATAGCCCTCGAGCGATTTGATCTGCTGGCTGACGGCGCTTTGCGTCATGTTCAGATCGCGCGCCGCGCCGGTGAACGACAGGTGGCGGGCGGCGGCCTCGAAGGTGCGCAGCCAGCCAAGCGGGGGAAGGGGAGTCCGGGGTTTCATAATCCAATCATAAGTTCAGCTAATGCCAAAGCGCCAATTTTTTCGTTGGTCAATTGCGCCCCGGCCCGGCACGGTTTTCACCAGCCACCTGTCCAAGCCGAATGGAGCCCCCCGGATGAGCGTTACCAGTCTGAAACCGAATATCGACCACTGGCAGGAGCGCGTGGACATGGCCGCCGCTTTCCGCTGGATCGAGCGGTTGAACATGCATGAAGGGGTGGCCAACCATTTCAGCCTTGCCGTGAACGAGGATGGCACGCAGTTCCTGATGAACCCGAACCAGATGCATTTCGCGCGCATCCGCGCCTCGGACCTTCTGCTGCTGGATGCCAACGATCCCGACACGATGAACAAGCCCGGAGCACCGGACCCGACCGCATGGGGTCTGCATGGATCGATTCACCGGAGATGCCCGCATGCGCGTTGCGTGATGCATGTGCATTCGATTTTTGCCACTGTCCTGGCCTCCTTGGCCGACAGCAACCTGCCGCCGATCGACCAGAACACCGCAACCTTTTTCAACCGCTATGTCATTGATGACGAATTCGGCGGTTTGGCCTTTGAAAGCGAGGGTGAGCGTTGCGCTGGAATGCTGCAGGACCCGAAAAAGAAGGTCATGATCATGGGCAACCACGGGGTGCTGGTGATTGGCAACAATGCAGCGGATGCCTTTAACAGACTCTATTATTTCGAGCGCGCCGCCGAGACCTATGTACGCGCCCTTCAGACGGGCCGGCCGTTGCGGGTGCTTTCGGACGAGATCGCCGAAAAGACCGCGCAGGAGCTGGATGACTACCCGGGGCAGGCCGAGGCGCATCTGCGCGAAATAAAGGCCGTTCTGGATGCGGAAGGCTCGGACTACGCCACCTAGAGGGTTTTATCATGACCGATGCCCCGCATGATCCCGAAGCCGCCCGCTGGCACTATCGGCCGTCTGACCCTGTTGCGTTGAACCCTTTGTTCAGTTGGCCACCGCGCCCGATCGCCGTTTTGAAATGGTATTCCGGGGCGTGGCTGCCGATCACAGCGCTGACCCTGTGCATGGGGCTGGCCGTGATTGCTTATGTGCTGTTCCTGCCGCCGCTCGAGGCGATGCAAAGCTTTGCGCCCGGCTGGATGTTCCGCGTCTGGCTGCTGAACATGGTGCCTCAGATCCTTGTTGCGGGTGGGCTGCACTGGTGGCTCTACATGCGCAAGGGGCAGGGTATGTACAAAAAGTTCGATCGCCGCGACCTGACCCGCGACAACGGAACCTTCACCTTCCGCAATCAGGTCTGGGACAACATCTGGTGGACCCTGGGCAGCGCCATGACGGTGGCGACCGTCTATCAATGGGGTATCTACTGGGCGATGGCCAACGGGTATGCGCCAACGGTCACTTGGGCCAGCGCGCCGGTCTGGTGCGTGGTCTGGATGCTGTTCATTCCGATGTGGTCGGGTCTGCATTTCTATTGGGTGCACCGGCTGGAGCATCACCCGAAACTGTACAAGCATGTGCACGCCGTTCATCACCGCAACGTCAATGTTGGGCCGTGGTCGGGCATCTCGAACCACTGGTACGAGAATCTGCTGTATTTCACGACCTATTTCATCCACCTGATCGTGCCCTCAAACCCGTTGCATCTGCTGTTTCATGTCTATTTCCAGCAGATCAGCCCGGTCCTGTCCCATTCGGGGTTCGAAAAGCTGAAAGCAGGGGACACGGATGCCGCGCGGGCAGGCGATTTCTTTCACCAGCTGCACCACCGGTATTTCGAGTGCAACTACGGCACGTCCGAGATCCCGTTCGACAAGTGGTTCGGCACCTACCACGACGGGTCGGCCGAGGCGACGACGCGGACGCGGGCCTACAAGAAACAGATGTATACCTAGCGGGACCGGCTGCGCAGGGCTCGTGGACTGAGTCCAAACTCGGCCCGAAAGGCGCGGGTCAGCGCGCTGGGGTCCTCATATCCCGCGCGCAGAGCGATTTCGGCGATACTCAGGCCGGTTTCCGCGGCCAGCTTGCGCGCAAGGTTCAGACGCATCCGACGATAGACCTTAGCCGGCCCGGCCCCCAAGTCCGCCCGCATCCGGGATTCCAGTGCTTTTTGCGACCGTCCCACGCGCCGGGCGATCTCGGGGATCGGCAGAGGGGTCTCGAGATTTTCCTGCATCAGTGCCAGCGCCTTGTTGACATGCGAACTGGCCGAGCCTGCGCCGCCGGAATGTGACCGGGCGGAGTCGCGCGTCATGAACAGCTGCGCGACTTCCAGTGCCAGCGCCTGACCGTGATCCTGCCCGATCAGGTGCATCACCAGATCAAAGGCGGCCATGGCGCCCGAGCAGGTGATGCGGTCACCGTCGATGACATAGCGCTCGCGGCAGGTCTCGACTTCGGGGAATCGCTCGGTGAACGCGGTCAGTTCCTCCCAATGGATCGTGGCGCGGTGGCCGTTCAGCAATCCGGCCTGGGCCAGCAACCAACTGCCGGTGTCCAGCCCGGCGAGGGTGCGAAAGCGCCGCGTCGCCGCACGCAACCCCGCCTGGGTGCGCCAACCACCATGTGCTTGAAACCCGTAGGAGGGCATCACCAGCAGCATATCCCCATCCGCATCCGTAAGCGCCGCATGGGGTGCCACCTGCAACCCTGAGGACGACGTGACCGGCCTTGGATCCAGTGACAGGAATTGCCAGTCATACAGTCGCTGCCCCGACAGCGTGTTGGCCGCGCGCAGCGGCTCGACCGCATTGGCCAGACAATGGTTCGAGAACCCGTCGAACAGAAGTACCCCGAATCGCTGCGGTGCGGCGGGTGATTTGGTCCATCTCTGCATGATTGAAGTCTAGTTCTGCATTATTGCGACCTCAAGCCGCGTCAGGATTATCGCACGCCCAGAAACCGGAGACCCGCGATGCAATATGGCCTGACCGACGAGCAGGAGATGATCGTCTCGACTGTCCGCAGCTTTGTGGAGAATGAGATCTATCCCCACGAAGAGCTGGTCGAACGCTCCGGCGATGTACCGAAAGAGATCGCCGACGAGATCAAGCGCAAGACGATCGAACTCGGCTTCTACGCCTGCAACTTTCCCGAAAGCGTCGGCTGCGCGGGGCTGAACCATCTGGAATTCGCGCTGGTCGAACGCGAGTTGGGGCGCGGGTCGATGGCGTTGAACCATTTCTTCGGGCGGCCGCAGAACATCCTGATGGCCTGTCAGGGTGATCAGGTCGAACGCTATCTGATGCCTGCCGTGCGCGGCGAGAAAATGGATGCGTTGGCGATGACCGAACCGGGCGCGGGTTCGGACGTGCGGGGCATGAAATGCTCGGCCGTGCGTGACGGCGGCGACTGGGTGGTGAATGGCACCAAGCATTTCATCTCGGGCGCGGAACATGCCGATTTCATCATCGTCTTCATCGCCACGGGCGAGGATCAGACGCCGAAAGGCCCCAAGAAGCGCATCACCGCCTTTCTGGTCGATCGCGGCACGCCGGGCTTCACCATCCGCGACGGCTACAAATCGGTCAGTCATCGCGGTTACAAGAACATGGTGCTGGATTTCGACGACTGCCGCCTGCCCGACGCGCAGGTGCTGGGCGAGGTCGATGGCGGGTTCGAGGTGATGAACACCTGGCTGTATGCCACTCGAATCACCGTGGCGGCCATGTGCGTGGGCCGCGCCCGCCGGGCCTTCGACTATGCGCTGGACTATGCCGCCACCCGCGAACAGTTTGGCCAGAAGATCGGCAAGTTTCAGGGCGTCAGCTTTCAGATCGCCGACATGATCACCGAGATCGACGCCGCCGACCTGCTGACCCTGGCCGCCGCCGACCGGCTGGACAAGGGCCTGCCCGCCAATCGCGAGATCGCCTCGGCCAAGCTCTATGCCTCGGAAATGCTGGCGCGGGTGACCGATGCGGCGATCCAGGTGCATGGCGGAATGGGTCTGATGGATGACTATCCGCTGGAACGCTTCTGGCGCGATGCCCGGGTCGAGCGAATCTGGGACGGCACCAGCGAGATCCAGCGCCACATCATCAGCCGCGACCTGCTGCGCGCGTTGGGGGCGTGAACATGACGCCGGGCCTCAGCGGCGCGGCGGGTGCGCTCGCGCCGGGAAAGCTCGCCGCGCTGAGGCGGATGCTGGGGTTCCGCTCGCTGGCGGTGATTGGCGGAGGCGCATGGTGCGCCGAGGTCATCCGGCAGGTGCGGAAACTGGGCTTCACCGGCCCGGTCTGGCCGGTGCATCCCAAGGCCGACGAGGTGGCGGGCGAGCGCGTCTTTGCCACGATCGAAGACCTGCCCCAAGCGCCCGACGCGGCCTTTGTCGGCATCAATCGCCGCGCCACCATCGAGGCGGTCGAGGTTCTGTCCCGCATCGGCGCGGGCGGGGCGGTGTGCTTCGCCTCGGGCTTTACCGAGGCGCAGGCCGAGGACGCAGATGGGGCCGATCTGCAGGCGCAACTGGTCGCTGCGGCGGGGGACATGCCGATCCTCGGTCCCAACTGTTACGGCTTCGTCAACGGGTTGGACCGGGTGGCGATCTGGCCCGACCAGCACGGGATGCGCCCGGTGGACCGGGGCGTCGCGATACTGACGCAAAGCTCGAACATCGCCATCAACATGACCATGCAGCGCCGGGCGCTGCCGCTGGCCTTTATGCTAACCTGCGGGAATCAAGCGCAGACCCATCAGGCCGAAATCGCCATGGCGCTGCTGGAGGATGACCGGATCACCGCCATCGGCGTGCATGTCGAAGGCTTTGGCGACCTGCGCAAGTGGGAGGCGCTGGCCGCCAAGGCGCATGACTGTGGCGTGCCGATCGTGGCGCTCAAGGTGGGGCGGTCGGAACACGCGCAGGCAGCGACCATTTCGCACACGGCATCGCTGGCGGGGGACGATGCCGGGGCGCAGGCGTTTCTGGACCGGCTGGGAATCGCGCGGCTGGGGGACGTGCCCGAGTTTCTGGAAACACTGAAGCTGTTGCATGTCACCGGGCCGCTGGACGGGACCGGAGTGGCGACGATCAGCTGTTCCGGTGGCGAGGCCAGCTTGGCCGCCGACATGGCCGAAGGATCCGGCCTGCACTTTCCGCCGCTGACCGCGGATCAGGTCTCGGGCCTGCGCGCGGCGCTGGGGCCGATGGTGGCGCTGGCCAATCCGCTGGACTACCACACCTATGTCTGGCGCGACGCTGACGCGATGGCACGGGCGTGGTCGGCGATGACGGGGCCGCATGTGGCGATGACGATCTCGATCGTTGACTACCCTCACACCGATGCCGCCGATTGGGACTGCGCCACCCGTGCGGCGTTGACCTGCGCAAGCGAAACCGGTCGTCCCTTTGCCGTGGCCGCGACCTTGCCGGAACTGATGCCCGAGGACGTAGCCGAGCGGTTGATGGCGGGCGGTGTCGTGCCCTTTGCCGGGCTGCGTGAGGCGCTGGCGGCGACACGCGCTGCGGCCCGCCCGCATCCCCAACCGCAGGAGCCTGTTCTGCTGCCCGCCGCCAATGCGGCCACAACCGCTCTGACCGAGGCCCAGGCCAAGGCCGAACTGGCCGCTTGCGGCGTGCCGATTCCCCGCTCGGTCGTCGCGCGGGCGGATCGGGCGGGAAAGGCGGTGGACGGTCTGAGCGGACCCTTTGTGGTGAAAGGCGTTGGCCTGGCGCACAAATCCGAACATGGCGCGGTGCAGCTGGGCGTTTCTGCACAAGATCTGCCCGAGGTCGCGAGATCAATCGGCACCGATGAGGTTCTGATCGAGGAAATGGCCCCGGCCGGGATTGTCGAGCTATTGATCGGCGTCACCCGCGACCCGGCGCATGGCTATGTGCTGACCCTTGGGGCGGGCGGGGTTCTGACCGAGCTCCTGCGCGACTCTACCTCGATCCTGATCCCGTCCACGCCGTCTGCGGTCCGCGACGCGCTGGGCAAGCTGGCCTGTGCGCCCGTGTTGAGCGGATATCGGGGCAAGCCCGGCGTGGATATCGATGCGGTCGTGCGGGTGGCCATGGCGGTGCAGAACTACGTCATTGCCAACGCGGCGGTCGTGGACGAAGTTGAAATCAACCCTCTCATCTGCGCGGCCGACAGTGTGGTCGCCGTTGATGCCCTGATCCGAAAGGCATGACCATGAACCCGATCAAAACCCACCGCGATGGTGCAATCCTTCAGGTCACGTTGGACCGGCCCAAGGCGAATGCCATCGATTTGGCGACCAGCCGTGTCATGGGCGAAGTGTTCCGCGACTTTCGCGACGATCCCGACCTGCGCGTGGCGATCCTGACGGGGGGTGGCGAAAAATTCTTTTGCCCCGGCTGGGACCTGAAGGCCGCGGCCGAGGGCGATGCGGTGGACGGCGATTATGGGGTCGGCGGTTTCGGCGGCTTGCAGGAGTTGCGCGACATGAACAAGCCGGTGATTGCCGCCGTGAACGGCATCGCCTGCGGCGGCGGGCTGGAGCTGGCCCTGAGCGCCGACATGATCCTGGCCGCCGATCACGCCACCTTTGCCCTGCCGGAAATCCGTTCGGGCACAGTGGCGGATGCGGCCAGCGTCAAGCTACCCAAGCGCATCCCCTATCACATCGCGATGGAACTACTGCTGACCGGCCGTTGGTTCGACGCCGAAGAGGCGCACCGCTGGGGGCTGGTGAACGAGATCGTCCCGGCCGACCGGCTGATGGACCGGGCATGGGACCTGGCGCGCCTGCTGGCAAGCGGCCCGCCGCTGGTCTACGCCGCGATCAAGGAGATCTTGCGCGAGGCCGAAGATTCCAAGTTCCAGAACATCATGAACCGCATCACCAAACGCCAGCTGCGCACGGTCGATGTTCTCTATGGCTCCGAGGACAATCTGGAAGGGGCTCGCGCCTTCGCCGAGAAGCGTGACCCGGTCTGGAAGGGCCGCTGAGGCGGATCAGGATTTCTCGAACAGGGCGATCAGCGCGGTGTCGTCCTTGTTGGGGCCGGCGGCCAGATCGCCGTAGATGCGAACCGGGGTCAGGGTCAGATGTTCGATCCGGCCCTCGGCCTGCAGATTGTCGAAGGCGGTTGCGAATCCCAGCGCCTCGAAGTGTTTGGCGTTGATCGACAGGGCGAATTGCGCCCCTGGCCGGGCCACCCGCAGCAGGGCGGGGAAAACCTCGGGGCCCAGATGGCCGTGGGTGAAGGTGCCCGACGACACGATGCCCGAATAGCTTTCGCGCGGAACCGGGATGCCTTCGTTCAGGTCAGCCTCGATCGCGTCGCGGTAGATGTCCTTGCGCATCGCCTTGTCCAGCATCTCGGCACTGATGTCGGTGGCGTCGATCGGCCCCACGCCCAGATCGGCCAGAACCGCGCCGCACAGGCCGGTTCCCGCGCCCACATCCAGCACCGGGCCCTGCCCTCCGGCGCCGACAAAGGCGCGGGCGGTGTGGATGTGCAGTTGGTAATCCTCGCGCGCGGCGAATCCGCGATCGTAATCTCCGGCCCATTCGGCATAGAGCCGTTTGTTGTCTGCCGGAGTTTTCAGCGCATAGGCCGCGTGCAGGCTGGGTTTGTCATCACTCATGACACCATGAAGGCGCAGGCGGGGATTCGAATCAAGTGCGGCCATCCGGCGCTTGCATCCCGCCCGCGGCGCGATCATCAAGGGGCCATGACTGGAACGCTTTTTTCATTCGGGCACGGCTATACCGCCCGCGCCCTGTCGCGCCGGCTGGCCCCCAAGGGTTGGCGCATCGTCGGAACCACCCGCGATGCCGCCGAGAAGGACGCCATCCGCGCCGCCGGGGCCGAACCGCTGGTCTGGCCGGGCGAGGCCCCCGACCTGGACGGGGTCACGCATCTGCTGATCTCGACCGCGCCCACGGCCAAGGGAGATCCGGTTCTGGCCGCCCTGCGGGATGAGATTGCCGCGCGCGCCGGTCAGTTCGACTGGGTCGGGTACCTGTCGACCACCGCCGTCTATGGCGACCACCAGGGGGACTGGGTCGATGAAACCACGCCGGCGACACCCACGGCCGAGCGCGGGCGCTGGCGGTTGCGGGCCGAGCAGGACTGGGCCGCGATCCCCGGCCTGCCGCTGCACATTTTTCGCCTTGCGGGCATCTACGGGCCGGGCCGGGGGCCGTTTTCCAAGCTGAAAAAAGGCGGTCTGCGGCGGATCATCAAGCCGGGGCAGGTGTTTTCTCGTATTCATGTCGAAGACATTGCGCAGGTGCTCGAGGCGTCGATGCGACGTCCTGATCCGGGCGCGATCTACAATGTATGCGATGACGAACCGGTGCCGCCACAGGACGTGATCGGCTATGCCGCGCAACTTCAGGGCCTGCCGCTGCCGCCTGCGGTGGATTTCGACACGGCCGACCTGACGCCGATGGCCCGCAGTTTCTACAACGAGAATAAGCGCGTTCGGAACGACCGGATCAAGACCGATCTGGGCGTGACGTTGAAATATCCCAACTACCGCGTGGGCCTTGAGGCGCTGCACGCGGATCAGACGTTGAACGGCGACTGATCAGACCACATCCGCCAGGATCATGTCGGCGGCCTTTTCCGCGATCATGATCGTGGGGGCGTTGGTGTTGCCCGAGACCAGCGTCGGCATGACCGAGGCATCGACCACCCGCAGCCCCTGCAGCCCACGCACGCGCAGCTGCGGATCGACCACTGCCAAATCGTCCACCCCCATCTTGCAGGTGCCCACGGGGTGATAGATCGTATCGGCCCGCGCGCGGATATGGCCTTCCCAATCCGGGTCGGTCCGGGCGGTGTCGGTGCCGAACATTTCCTTGTGGCGGTATTTGGCGAGGGCCGGTGCCTCGAGGATTTCGCGCGTCATCCGCGCGCCCTTGATCATCGTGTCCAGATCGCGCGGGTCGGACAGAAAGGCCGGGTCGATCGCCGGGGCGGCAAAGGGGTCGGCGTTGTGCAGCGAAACGGTGCCGCGGCTTTCGGGGCGCAGTTTGCAGATATGGCAGCTGAACCCATAGCCCAGATGCAGCTTGCGCGCGTGGTCATCCACCAGCGCGATGGTGAAATGCAGCTGGATGTCGGGGCGGTCCAGATCCGGAGCGGTCTTCAGAAAGGCCGCCCCTTCCGCAAAGGGGGTGGCCGCCATCGACACGCCGGTCTTGCGCCAGCGCATAAGGTGTTTGATCAGCCCCACCGTACCGGCGGCGCCGATGCCGAAATTGTCGGTGTCCTTCGTCTTGTAGGCCAGGATGAAATCTAGGTGATCCTGCAGGTTCTTGCCCACGCCCGGCAGCGCGTGGCGGACGGTGATGCCATGCGGGGTCAGGTCCTCGGGGTCGCCGATGCCCGACAGCTGCAGCAGTTGCGGCGATTTCAGCGCGCCCGAGCAGACCAGAACCTCGCGCGCGGCGGTGACAGTAAGGTCGGCGCCCTTGCCGCCCTGGCGATAGATCACGCCGGTTGCGCGGTGGCCGTCAAAGGTGATCTCGCGCGCCTGTGCCCCGGTGATGACCGTCAGGTTGGGCCGGTCCATGACTGGAAACAGATAGGCCGCGGCGGCCGAGCACCGCTCGCCGTTTTTGGCGGGGTCGTGGAACTGGGTGACCTGGTACAGCCCCGCGCCTTCGTTGTCGCCGCGATTGAAATCGTCGGTCACCTTGTGTTGCAACTGGGCGGCGGCCTCGACGAAGGCGCGCGTGATCGGGCGTTCTTCTTTCTGATCGGACACCTGAAGCGGGCCGTCGGCGCCATGCAGGTCATCCACGCCGCGCTCGTTGTTCTCGGACCGTTTGAAATAGGGCAGAACGCTGTCCCAGTCCCAGCCCTCGCAGCCCAGATCGGCCCAGCCGTCATAATCCTGCCGCTGTCCGCGCACATAGAGCATTGCGTTGATCGCGCTGGACCCGCCCAAGGCGCGGCCGCGCGGCTGATAGCCCGTGCGCCCGTTCAACCCCGGTTGCGGCACCGTTTCAAAGGCCCAGTTGTTGATCTTGGGTCGTCCCGGCAGCATGGCGACCACAGCGGCAGGCATCCGCACCAGAATGCCGTTCCCGCCCCCGCCCGCCTCAAGCAGGCAGACCCGCGTGCCCGGATTGGCGCTCAGACGGTTGGCCAGCACACATCCCGCGGACCCTCCGCCGACGATGACGTAGTCGAATTGCATGGCGATCCTCCCCTGTGGCCCGCGCGGTGTCGCGCGTCACGGCCCGCAGTTTGAAGCACCGGCGGCAAAACGCAATCGGGGCGGCGGGAAACGCCGCGTCATGTGGATGGGGATCGGTTTGAAAGATCACGGCAGAGCCATAATCAATACCTATCAAATCGATCCGAAAACAAAATTTTTTCTCATGACAGGGATTTGCTATGACTCGGGGTATTCCAGCGGACTGCGGTCCGCCCCTTTTTGACGTGCCATACGCACGGTTGCCTCGCAAACAGACAGACACCAGCCAGGATCGGAGATTAAGATGGACGGAAGCGACAACCCCAACACGGGCAAATGCCCCATCATGCACGGCGCCGGAACCCGATCGAACCGGGACTGGTGGCCCAACCAGCTGAACCTGGCGATCCTGCACCAGCACCAGCCGGCCGGCAATCCGCTGGGGGCCGAGTTCAACTATGCCGACGCGTTCAAGAAGATCGACTATGACGCGTTGAAACAGGACTTGTATGACCTGATGACGGACTCGCAGGATTGGTGGCCGGCGGATTACGGCCATTATGGCGGTCTGTTCATCCGCATGGCCTGGCACAGCGCCGGTACCTACCGGACGGCTGACGGGCGGGGCGGCGCCTCGACCGGGAACCAGCGGTTCGCGCCGCTCAACAGCTGGCCGGACAACGGCAACCTCGACAAGGCCCGTCGTCTGCTGTGGCCGATCAAGCAAAAATACGGCAACCAGATTTCGTGGGCCGACCTGATGATCCTGGCCGGCAACTGCGCCATTGAATCGATGGGCGGCAAGACCTTCGGCTTTGCCGGCGGCCGGGAGGACATCTGGGCGCCCGAGGAAGACATCTATTGGGGTGCCGAGACAGAATGGTTGGCCCCGACCGAAAACCCGCACAGCCGCTACTCGGGTGAGCGCGATCTGGAAGATCCGCTGGCCGCCGTGCAGATGGGCCTGATCTACGTGAACCCCGAAGGCCCGGACGGGGAGCCGGACGTGCTGGCCTCGGGCCGCGACATCCGAGACACCTTTGCCCGGATGGCAATGAACGATGAAGAGACCGTCGCGCTGGTTGCCGGTGGCCACACATTCGGCAAGGCGCATGGTGCCGGGGACCCGGCGCTGGTCGGCCCCGAACCCGAGGCCGCGCCGATCGAAGAGATGGGCTTTGGCTGGATCAACAAATACGGCACAGGCAAGGGTGACGATACCACGACCAGCGGAATCGAGGGCGCCTGGACCGCGAACCCGATCAAGTGGGACAACGGCTATTTCGACCTTCTGTTCGGTTATGACTGGAACCTGACCAAAAGCCCCGCCGGAGCGTGGATCTGGGAGCCGGTCGGCGTCAAGGAAGAGGACATGGCACCAGCTGCGCATGATCCGTCGAAAAAGGTCAAGACGATGATGACCACCGCCGACATGGCGATGCGCATGGATCCGATCTATGGGCCGATCTCGAAGCGGTTCCACGAAAACCCCGACGAGTTCGCCGACGCCTTCGCGCGCGCTTGGTTCAAGCTGACCCATCGCGATATGGGGCCAAAGGCGCGCTACATCGGTCCCGAGGCGCCGGCAGAAGAGCTCATCTGGCAGGACAACGTGCCGGCGGTGGACCATGATCTGATCGACGCCGCGGACGTGGCCGACCTGAAAGCCCGGCTGCTGGATTGTGGCCTGTCGGTGTCGGAATTGGTCGCGACGGCATGGGCCTCAGCTTCGACCTTCCGCGGCTCGGACAAGCGCGGTGGCGCCAACGGTGCCCGCATCCGGCTAGCGCCCCAGAAAGATTGGGACGTCAACGAGCCCGAGAAACTGTCCAAGGCGCTGGATGCTCTGGCGGCGGTGCAAGCCGAGTTCAATGCCGCGCAGTCCGGCAACAAGAAGGTCTCACTTGCGGATGTAATCGTGCTGGGCGGCGTTGCGGCGATCGAAAAAGCCGCCAAGGCTGCCGGGCATGACATCGATGTTCCCTTTGTGCCCGGCCGTACGGATGCCACACAGGACCAGACCGATGCCGAGTCCTTCGCCCCGCTTGAACCAATCGCGGATGGGTTCCGGAATTACCAGCGCAAGGAGTACAGCGTGTCTCCTGAAGAGTTGCTGGTGGACAAGGCGCAACTGTTGACCCTGTCGGCACCCGAGATGACCGTCCTGGTCGGCGGTATGCGCGTTCTGGGTGCGAATTTCGGTGGCACGGCGCATGGCGTCCTGACAGACCGGGTCGGGGTTCTGAGCAATGACTTCTTTGTCAATCTGCTGGACATGCGCACCGAATGGAAGCCGGCGGCAGACGCCAAAGGAGTGTATGAAGGCCGGGATCGGGCTTCGGGTGAGGTGAAGTGGACCGGAACCCGCGTTGACCTGGTATTCGGTTCCAATTCACAACTCCGGGCTCTGGCCGAGGTTTACGGCCAGAAAGATGCCGACGCCAAATTTGTCGGTGACTTCGTATCGGCGTGGACCAAGGTGATGAACGCGGACCGCTTCGACCTGACTTGAGGGCGGAACAGCTCCCATGATCAGCGCCGCCACGGGAAACCGTGGCGGCGTTTGTCGTACCCGAGTCCTGGTCTTGCCAAGACGCGCGGCCACGATTCCACCCAC
Source organism: Ruegeria sp. CG3 (assembly GCF_056537205.1). Lineage (NCBI taxonomy): Bacteria > Pseudomonadati > Pseudomonadota > Alphaproteobacteria > Rhodobacterales > Roseobacteraceae > Ruegeria > Ruegeria sp. CG3. Next base: position 55,027 of record NZ_JBQFRC010000007.1, read on the forward strand.
ACCGCGTAGAGGGACCCTGCAAAACGGCCAACGCATACCGCAAAAATGGGAGAAATCGTGGGAATTATTAATCTAACCTATTGTTTTTATTAACACAGGAAAGATTCCGCCGAGAATTGCGAAGTTTTTTCAAAATGGGGGTTGCAGGTCCCGGACCTAATCCGTAAATACCCCTTCACCGGCGCTGCTGAGGCGGTGTTGGTTGGTCGGAAGGACGGCCTGACGGACTGGAAAGACGGTTGAGACGCCTGGGAGAGACCGG
>NZ_JBQFRC010000008.1:2500-6025 GCF_056537205.1 Ruegeria sp. CG3
GGCAGCGCGGGTTCCAGGATGGAAGGCGGGAAAGTATGCTTTTGGTTCAGAAGAAAGATCGCCTTTAGTTACCAGCTGGGCGGTCGTGATTGATTTGATTACTAGCGCAGCTTTGGTTGTGTGCGGTCAAACGCACTCAAGTAGCCGAATAGGCGGTAGTGCCAATATCAAGTCTTTCTCTTTCTGGATCAAATCAAGCGCGAGAAGGGCGTTTGGTGAATGCCTTGGCAGCAAGAGGCGATGAAAGACGTGATACTCTGCGATAAGCCATGGGGAGCTGAGAATAAGCTTTGATCCATGGATCTCTGAATGGGGCAACCCACCTGAAAGCTTCATATTGTTATCTTTGATACTCAATATGGGGTTTAAACAGGTACTTAAGACCTGAATACATAGGGTTTTAAGGGCAAACCCGGGGAACTGAAACATCTAAGTACCCGGAGGAAAGGAAATCAATTGATACTCCCCTAGTAGCGGCGAGCGAACGGGGACCAGCCGAGCCGGATAAGTGAGAAGAACATGTTGGGAAGCATGGCCATAGCGGGTGACAGCCCCGTATTCGAAGCTTTGACGGACGTATTAAGTAGGGCGGAACACGTGAAATTCTGTCTGAAGATCGGAGGACCACCTTCGAAGGCTAAGTACTCCTTGCTGACCGATAGCGAACCAGTACCGTGAGGGAAAGGTGAAAAGCACCCCGACGAGGGGAGTGAAACAGTACCTGAAACCGAACGCCTACAATCAGTCGGAGGCTCCTAGCGAGCTGACGGCGTACCTTTTGTATAATGGGTCATCGACTTGGTCTCACGAGCAAGCTTAAGCCGTTAGGTGTAGGCGTAGCGAAAGCGAGTCTTAATAGGGCGTATGAGTTCGTGGGATCAGACCCGAAACCGAGTGATCTAGGCATGGCCAGGTTGAAGGTGCGGTAACACGCACTGGAGGACCGAACCCACATCCGTTGAAAAGGATCGGGATGAGCTGTGCCTAGGGGTGAAAGGCCAATCAAACTCGGAGATAGCTGGTTCTCTGCGAAATCTATTTAGGTAGAGCGTCATCCGAATACCCCGGGGGGTAGAGCACTGGATGGGTAATGGGGCCCCACAGGCTTACTGATCCTAACCAAACTCCGAATACCCGGGAGTACTAGATGGCAGACACACTGCGGATGCTAACGTCCGTAGTGGAGAGGGAAACAACCCTGACCTACAGCTAAGGCCCCCAATTCATGGCTAAGTGGGAAAGCAGGTGGGACGACCAAAACAACCAGGAGGTTGGCTTAGAAGCAGCCATCCTTTAAAGATAGCGTAACAGCTCACTGGTCTAAACAAGTTGTCCTGCGGCGAAGATGTAACGGGGCTCAAGCCATGAGCCGAAGCTTAGGATGCCGTAAGGCATGGTAGCAGAGCGTAGTGTGACATAGATCCATGCCTCCTTGATCCCTTCGGGGATATTGGAGGCGAGGATCTTTCGATGAAGCCGGCCTGTGAGGGATCCGGTGGAGAGATCACTAGTGAGAATGATGACATGAGTAGCGACAAAGAGTGTGAGAGACACTCTCGCCGAAAGTCCAAGGGTTCCTGCTTAAAGCTAATCTGAGCAGGGTAAGCCGGCCCCTAAGCCGAGGCCGAAAGGCGTAGGCGATGGGAACCAGGTTAATATTCCTGGGCCAGGAGGATGTGACGGATCACAGGTGTAGTTCAATCTTATCGGATTGATTGGGCTGCTGAGTGGTTCCTGGAAATAGCCCTCCATCAGACCGTACCCTAAACCGACACAGGTGGACTGGTAGAGCATACCAAGGCGCTTGAGAGAACGATGTTGAAGGAACTCGGCAAAATACCTCCGTAAGTTCGCGAGAAGGAGGCCCGGTTCCTAGGCAACTAGGGGCTGGGGGCACAAACCAGGGGGTGGCGACTGTTTATTAAAAACACAGGGCTCTGCGAAGTCGCAAGACGACGTATAGGGTCTGACGCCTGCCCGGTGCCTGAAGGTTAAAAGGAGAGGTGAGAGCCTTGAATTGAAGCCCAGGTAAACGGCGGCCGTAACTATAACGGTCCTAAGGTAGCGAAATTCCTTGTCGGGTAAGTTCCGACCTGCACGAATGGCGTAACGACTTCCCCGCTGTCTCCAACATCGACTCAGCGAAATTGAATTGCCTGTCAAGATGCAGGCTTCCCGCGGTTAGACGGAAAGACCCCGTGCACCTTTACTACAGCTTCGCACTGGCATCAGGACTGCAATGTGCAGGATAGGTGGTAGGCTTCGAAGCAGGGACGCCAGTTCCTGTGGAGCCTCCCTTGAGATACCACCCTTTGCATTCTTGATGTCTAACCGCGGTCCGTTATCCGGATCCGGGACCCTGCGTGGCGGGTAGTTTGACTGGGGCGGTCGCCTCCTAAAGCGTAACGGAGGCGCGCGAAGGTTGGCTCAGAGCGGTCGGAAATCGCTCGTTGAGTGCAATGGCAGAAGCCAGCCTGACTGCGAGACTGACAAGTCGAGCAGAGTCGAAAGACGGCCATAGTGATCCGGTGGTCCCGAGTGGAAGGGCCATCGCTCAACGGATAAAAGGTACGCCGGGGATAACAGGCTGATACTGCCCAAGAGTCCATATCGACGGCAGTGTTTGGCACCTCGATGTCGGCTCATCTCATCCTGGGGCTGGAGCAGGTCCCAAGGGTACGGCTGTTCGCCGTTTAAAGAGGTACGTGAGCTGGGTTTAGAACGTCGTGAGACAGTTCGGTCCCTATCTGCCGTGGGTGTAGGAGACTTGAGAGGAGTTGCCCCTAGTACGAGAGGACCGGGGTGAACGATCCACTGGTGGACCTGTTGTCGTGCCAACGGCAGTGCAGGGTAGCTATGATCGGACAGGATAACCGCTGAAGGCATCTAAGCGGGAAGCCCCCCTCAAAACAAGGTCTCCCTGAGGGCCGTGGAAGACCACCACGTCAATAGGCCGGAGATGTAAGCGCAGCAATGCGTTCAGTTGACCGGTACTAATCGCCCGATAGGCTTGATTTGATCCAGTAACAGAAAGACAAAGCTCACCGCCTCAAGTAGCGAAGCGGTAGGCGATCAAACAAGACCAAAAGCATACACTGACCTTGAGTTGGACAACGTTGATTGATGTGAAACCCCGCAAGGGGTGACACAACAACCGTGCGGGAACGCGCATTCGCAAGCGAATACGCCGCCTCCCGCGCGTCGCCTTTTTGCAACGCAAAAAGAGCGACGGGGATTTTCCTCGGTTTGGTGGTCATAGCGCAAGTGAAACACCCGGTCCCATCCCGAACCCGGAAGTTAAGCACTGCAGCGCCAATGGTACTTGGGCTCAAGCCCCGGGAGAGTAGGTCACCGCCAAACCTAGAAAAATCCCCCCTCTCTAAAACGATCAAAAAACACGACCAGGTCTCAAACAGCCAAATAGGCAACAGACCAACCCAAAGTGTCGCGGGATGGAGCAGCCCGGTAGCTCGTCAGGCTCATAACCTGAAGGTCGCAGGTTCAAATCCTGCTCCCGCAACCAAA
>NZ_JBQFRC010000009.1:0-1181 GCF_056537205.1 Ruegeria sp. CG3
GCGCCTTACTCGATGATTTTGGACACGACGCCTGCGCCGACGGTGCGGCCGCCTTCGCGGATGGCGAAGCGCAGACCGTTTTCCATGGCGATCGGGGCGATCAGCTCGACGCCGAACGACACGTTGTCGCCGGGCATGACCATTTCGGTGCCTTCGGCCAGGGTCACGGTGCCGGTCACGTCAGTCGTACGGAAGTAGAACTGCGGACGGTAGTTCGCGAAGAACGGAGTGTGACGGCCGCCTTCTTCCTTGGTCAGGATGTAGGCTTCGGCTTCGAACTTGGTGTGCGGAGTCACCGAGCCCGGCTTACACAGAACCTGGCCACGCTCGACGCCGTCACGGTCAACACCACGCAGCAGGGCGCCGATGTTGTCGCCGGCTTCACCGCGGTCCAGCAGCTTGCGGAACATCTCGACACCGGTGCAGGTGGTCTTCTGCGTGTCGCGGATGCCGACGATCTCGATCTCGTCGCCAACGTTGATCACACCACGCTCGACACGACCGGTCACAACGGTACCGCGGCCCGAGATCGAGAACACGTCTTCGATCGGCATCAGGAACGGCTGGTCAACAGCGCGCTCAGGGGTGTCGATGTACTCGTCAACGGCCGCCATCAGTTCGCGGATCTTGTTCTCGCCGATTTCCGGGTTGTTGCCTTCCATCGCGGCCAGAGCCGAACCTGCGATGATCGGAATGTCGTCGCCGGGGTAGTCGTAGCTGGACAGCAGTTCGCGAACTTCCATCTCAACCAGTTCCAGCAGCTCTTCGTCGTCAACCTGGTCAACCTTGTTCAGGAACACGACCATCTTCGGGATGCCAACCTGGCGGCCCAGCAGGATGTGCTCGCGGGTCTGCGGCATCGGGCCGTCAGCTGCGTTCACAACTAGGATCGCGCCGTCCATCTGCGCCGCACCGGTGATCATGTTCTTCACATAGTCAGCGTGGCCGGGGCAGTCGACATGCGCATAGTGGCGGTTGTCGGTCTCGTATTCCACGTGGGCGGTCGAGATGGTGATGCCGCGCGCTTTCTCTTCCGGCGCACCGTCAATCTGGTCATACGCCTTGAAGTCGCCGAAATACTTGGTGATTGCTGCGGTCAGCGTCGTCTTGCCGTGGTCAACGTGGCCAATCGTGCCAATGTTGACGTGCGGTTTTGTACGCTCAAACTTTTCCTTTGCCAT
>NZ_JBQFRC010000010.1:0-528 GCF_056537205.1 Ruegeria sp. CG3
CCCCGTCTGCGAAACCAGCGCAGAGCGCGGACAAGAAAAGCTGAGGTCGAGTGCCGGGTCTCATCGGGCAGAACTTCCACATAGGCAAGACGGGTGGCATCATCAATGGCCACATGCAGATAGTCCCAGCCAAGTCCCGGCGTGCGGCCTTTGCGATTGCCTGTAATGCGATGACCGTGCCCTTCAAAGCGCCCCAGTTTCTTGATGTCCAGATGTAATAGCTCCCCCGCTCGTTCGCGTTGATAGCGTCGCACAAGTGGCTTGGGATCAAGAGCCTTCAATTTACCAAGACCTGCATGCTTCAACCAAGCCGCAACTGTCGAGCGGGCAAGATTGAGCTTGGTCGCGATCTCTTGTGCCGTCAGACGGTAGTCCTTGCGAAGTTGTTCAGCTTTCTTGCGCCACCAGCTGGCCTGTACAGCAGCGGCAGACCTTGGCCGTGATGAGCGGTTCTCCAGACCGGCCCTTCCTTCAGCCAGGTAGCGGCCAATCCATTTACGCACCGTGCGAACACTGACTGCAAACGCC